>NZ_FZOR01000019.1 GCF_900188445.1 Actinomadura meyerae | reverse complement strand
CCACGCGGTATGACAAGCTCGCCGTCCGCTACGAGGCCGTCCTCCACATCGCCGTCATCAACGACTGGCTGACCTGCCTTTGAGACACGCCCTAGAGTGGACGCCATGACGACGGCCGACGCCCGGACGCTCGCACGCCTCCGCACCGCCCCGAGCTGGCTGATCAACCTGGTCTCCGCGCAGAGCCACCGCCTGGTCGGCGCCGGTTTCGCCGCCGCCGGCGCCCGCGGCTACCACTACCGGCTGCTCGCCGCCCTCGACGAGTACGGCCCGTCCAGCCAGGCCGCCCTCGGCCGCGCCACCGGCATCGACCGCAGCGACGTCGTCGCCGCGCTGAACGAACTCGCCGCCAAGGGCATGGTCGACCGCTCCCCCGACCCGTCCGACCGGCGCCGCAACGTCATCACGCTCACCGCGGACGGCGCCCGCCACCTCCGCGAGCTGGACCAGGTGCTCGCCGGCATCCAGAACGACCTCCTCGCCCCGCTGTCCCCGGCGGAGCGCGAGCAGTTCACCGCCCTGCTCACCCGCCTCGCCGACCACCACGCGAAGGCCCGGTAATTCGGTCGCGACCACCGGAAACGCGGCCCTAGGCTTGGCGCCCCCCCGCGCAAAGGAGGCGCCCATGCCACCCGCTCTCCGGCTCGCCGAACTGCCGCCCGCCGCGATGACCGCACTGCTCGACGGAGACCTCGCGAAAGCGAGCGCCGCCGCAGGCGTCCCCCTCACCGACTACTTCACCACCGACGAGGCCAAGTCGCTCTGGCGCTTCCGGCTCGACCAGATCGCCCGCGACCCGTCCCACGCCCCATGGATCGTGCGCGCCGCCGTCGCGGAACCCGACGGGCACGTCGTCGGCCACGCCGGATTCCACGGCGCGCCCGAGAACGGCACGGTCACGATCGCCTACTCCGTCGACCCCGCGCACCGCCGCAAGGGCTACGCCCGCGCGATGCTCGCCGCCCTCCAGGACCGCGCCGCCGCCGACCTCTCCGTCACCACCGTCCGCGCCACGATCAGCCCCGACAACCAGGCGTCCCTCGCCACGATCGCCGGCCAGGGCTTCACCTTCATCGGCGAGCGGTGGGACGACGAGGACGGCCGCGAACTCATCTTCGACCGCCCTGCCCGGCCAACGGGGTGACGGGCACCTTCACCCGGGTCAGCGAAGCTTGGCCCACGCGACCCTCCCGCCCTCGATCAGGGGACGCACGCCCCAGGCCCGCACCAGCTGCGTCACGAGCAGCAGCCCCCGGCCGGTCGTCGCCGCGCCGTCCGCCGCCCGAACCACCGGACGGCCCTCCCCGGCGTCCCACACCTCCACGACCACGAGCCCGTCGCGCTCGTCGCGGAACACCCGCACGACGATCGGCCCCTCCCCGTGCCGGTAGGCGTTCGTGACCAGCTCGCACACCACGAGCCGCCCCACGTAGTCGTCTTCGATGCCCCACTCCGCGAACCGTTCGGCAAGAAAGCGCCGCGCGAGACGGGGAGCCTCCTCCGTCGGCTCGAGAACGAGCGTGGGGACCTCGGGGGCGAAGGCCGGTACTGCCATGGGTGACCACCTCGAGACTCTCTGCGATTTCCTGTCACGGAGCGTCGCTCGCGAGATGATGGCGGGACGCGAGAAACGCGTGGTCGCGGCCATAATCGCGACTCTGCGTTCATCGCCGTTCGTCATTCGGTCATCACCGGTCGGAGGAGACGACATGCCGCAACGCCCCAAGCGCCTCACCCCCTCGCGCGGCCCCATGGACCTCTTCGGCTCCGAGGTGCGGCGATACCGCGAACTGGCCGGGCTGTCCCTGGCCCAGCTCGCGGACCGCATCCCGTTCGCCGCCTCGACGATCGGCGAGATCGAGCGCGGCGAGTCCGGCTGCGATCGCGTCTTCGCCGAACAGTGCGACCGGGTCCTGGACACCCGCGACGCCCTCGCCCACCTCCACGACGGCCTCTTCGACGGCCGCTCCGCCGCCTTCCCGAAATTCTTCGAGGAGTGGCCCGGCTATGAAGCCGAGGCGGAGACCCTGCGCACCTACCAGCCGCTCGTGATCTACGGCTTGTTGCAGACACCCGGCTATGCGGAGGTGCTCCTGTACGGCGATCAGCCGGCCGTCCAGAGCCGCATCGATCGGCAGGCCGTCCTTGTCAGGGAGGAGCCGCCCCCACCGAGGTTGATTTACCTACTTCCGGAAAGGGTTCTTCGGTCTCGGGTCGGAACCGCTGAGGTGATGTACGAACAGCTTCATCGTCTCGCCGACGCCGTCTCGCCGCGCCTGGCCGTTCAGGTCATCCCGGACGGCGCCCCCCACCCCGGAAACTCCGGGGCCTTTGTCATTGCGACCCTGCCGGGCGACTTGCGAATCGCTTACACTTCGTCCGAGCCGCGCGGCCGGATTCTGGACGGGCGGTCCGACCTCGAGCGCCTGCACGAACGCTTCGCGGACATCGCCACCTACGCGCTTCCGGCAGACATGTCGGCGGCACTGATCCGGCAGACAGCGGAGGACCGATGGAAGACCTGACCCTCCGGCCGGTCTGGAGAAAGTCCAGCCATTCCGGCAGCGATGGAGGCCACTGCGTGGAGATCGCTCGATTGCGCGGAGAGGTGGGCGTCCGGGACAGCAAGGACCCGCACGGCCCGAAGCTGATGGTCGCTCGCGACGAGTTCGCGACTCTGCTCACAACCCTGAGGCGCTAACGCGCTGATGCTTTTTCATGTCATTGCGACCCTGCGGGACGCTGAACAGGAAGGTTGCAGGCCGAGTATGGAAGCCACGTCCCCCCGCCCAGCATGGCGCAAGAGCAGCCACAGCAGCTCTCAAGGAGACGACTGCGTCGAACTGGCCAAGCTCGGTGACTTTGTCGGTGTCCGGGACAGCAAGAACCCGCACGGCCCCAAACTGATGGTCGACCGCGACGACTTTGCGGCCCTGCTCACCACCCTGAAGCGCTAACGCTCCGCCGACGGGGGCGGGTGGGCTTGGAGCCATTTCCGGGCGCGGGTGCGGGAGGCGCGGGACAGCCAGGCGTCCTGGACGATCTCGGTCAGTTCCCGCAGGGTCAGTTCGCCGATCCGGCTCGCGCGCAGCAGGACCGAGAGGTGGCCGTTGAAGTGCGGGGTCGTGAAGAACGGCGACGCCTCGTCCTGGACGAGCGCCAGCTTGTCGGACTCTGACGGCACCCAGAACACGATCACGTCCGGGTAGCGCTCGCCCGTCACCGGGTCGACGGCGTCGGGGCGCGGGTTGCGGAAGAACACGAACGACTTGCCGCCGACCTGGTAGACGGGGTTGCCGCCCGCCGCGTGCGTGATCGTGACATGCGGCATGCCCGTGGCCAGTTCGTGCACGTCCTCGACCCGGGCGGGACGCTCGTCTCCGCGCATGCCCGCAGCGTAACCGCCGGCGTCCTACTGCGACTCCACCACCTGGGCGCCGAGAGCCTCGCGCTGGATGCGGTCGAACTGGGCGCCCATCGCCTCGGCCAGCGCCTTCGCCGCCGACAGCGGACGCACCATCACCGTGAGGTCGTCGATCAGGCCGTCCTCGTCGAGGTGCAGGAAGTCGCACCCGTGCACCTGGAGCCCGTTCACCTTCGCCTTGAAGACCAGCGCGTGGTCGCGGCCGTCCGCGCTGACGATCTCCCGCACGTAGTGGATGTCCTCGAACACCCGTGCCGCGCCGCGCACGATCGCCGCGGTGATCGCCTTGCCCTCGTACGGCTTGAACACGACCGGGCTCGTGAACACGGCGTCCTCCGCGAACAGCGATTCCAGCGCGTCGATGTCACCGGCCTCCACGGCCCGGCGGAACGGATGCATGGGAGCGCCCCCCGATATGAAACTAGTTGACTAGGTGCGAATGACACTAGTGGCGGCCCCACCACCCGTCCAGGGAAACGACCGTGTGGCACTAGTCACTAAGTTGATTAATGGACGACACAACCACTGCCGCCGCTACGCTCGGACCCATGTCGCTGCGCAACGCGGTCCTGGCCACGCTCCTGGAGGGCGAGGCGTCGGGATACGACCTGGCGAAGAGCTTCGACGCCGGGGTCGCCAACTTCTGGATGGCCACCCCGCAGCAGCTCTACCGGGAACTGGACAAGATGGCGGGCGAGGGCCTGATCCGGGCGCGCGTCGTCCAGCAGGAGCGCCGCCCCAACAAGCGCCTCTACTCCCTCACCGCCGCCGGGCGCCGCGCGCTGCACGACTTCACCGCCACCCCGCCCCGCCCCGGCGCGATCCGCGAGGAGCTGATGGTCCAGGTGCAGGCGGTGGACGCGGGCGACGTCCGGGCCGTCATGAACGCCATCCGCGAACGCATGACCTGGGCCGAGTCCAAGGTCGCCCGCTTCGAACGCCTCCGGGCCCGCCTGCTGGACGGACGCACCGAAGAGGACTACCTCGCCAACGCCGAGCGCATCGGCCCCTACCTCACCCTGATGCGCGGCCTGGCGTTCGAACGCGAGAACCTCCGCTGGTGCGAGCAGGCCCTCGCGATCCTGACCCGGCGCACGTCCACGACCTGCCCGTCCGGCCTCGACACCTAGCGCGCGACGGCGGCGGCCCCGCCCGAGGGCACGCCGCCGGTTCGCTGCTACTGGGCCATGTCGACGAAGCGGCTGTAGTGGCCCTGGAAGGCGACGGTGACCGTGGCGGTCGGGCCGTTGCGGTGCTTGGCGACGATCAGGTCGGCCTCACCGGCGCGCGGCGACTCCTTCTCATAGGCGTCCTCGCGATGCAGCAGGATCACCATGTCCGCATCCTGCTCGATTGATCCCGATTCACGTAGATCGGACACCATGGGCTTCTTGTCCGTTCTCTGCTCGGGGCCTCGGTTGAGCTGGGAGAGCGCGATGACGGGGACGCCCAGTTCCTTGGCGAGAAGCTTCAGCGAGCGGGAGAACTCCGACACCTCCACCTGGCGGCTCTCCACCCGCTTGCCGGACGTCATCAGCTGCAGGTAGTCGATGATGACGAGCCGCAGGTCGTGCTGCTGCTTGAGGCGGCGGCACTTCGCGCGGATCTCCATCATCGACATGTTGGGCGAGTCGTCGATGAACAGCGGCGCCTCGGCGACCTCGCTCATGCGGCGGGCGAGGCGCGTCCAGTCCTCGTCCTGCATGGTGCCGGAGCGCATCGCATGCAGCGCTACCCGCGCCTCCGCGGACAGCAGCCGCATCGTGATCTCGTTGCGGCCCATCTCCAGGCTGAAGAACGCCGAGGTCAGGCCGTGCTTGATGGACGCGGCGCGGGCGAAGTCGAGCGCCAGCGTCGAGTTGTGCGTCGGGACGCAGTGCCGCCCCGCCAGGTACATGTGGTCGTCGTTGTCGACCTGCACGCACCGGACGGGCACGCTCCCGACCGGCCGCACGTCCACGACGTACCGCACCCGGGCCTCGGGAGGGACGCTCGCGGGCTGCCGCGCCGCCTTGCGCGGCAGCCGGAACACCGTCTCGGCGGGGGTGAAGGCGATCTCGTGGACGGCCTCCTCGGCGGAACCGCTCGTCGTCAGCTCGGCGCGGTGGCCGAGGCTGAGAATGAGCTCGTGCACCTCCCCCGCGAGCCGGGCGGAGGGGAAGGCGAGGTCGACGCGCCCGTCGGCGCCCACGTGGCCGCACACGTCGAGCAGCCCGGCGAGCAGCGCCCGACGCTGGGCCGCGGACGCCCGCATGTACTGGGCGGGGATGCCTCGGCCCGCGGACGGGCCGAGCCGGCGGGCCGTCCCGGGAAGCAGGTAGCAGCCGGGGAGGGCCTCCTCGACGACCTCCGCGCCGGTCGCCTCCAGCTGGGCGATGACCTCGCGGTCGAGGCAGGTGATGCCGTCGGTCCCCGGCTCCCCGGCGCCGAGCAGCACGCCCAGGACGTACGGGTCGACGGGCAGCTCGGCCTCCGGGAGGTCGAAGGCGGCGGCGACGTCCACGGTGTGGACGGGACGCCCGTCGTGCCGCAGCGTCGCGCGCACCTGCTCGGTCGTGCGGATCCGCGGGCGCCCGGTGAACGCGGCGAGCCGGTCCTGCGATGGGACGGACACGGACCGGTGGCGGCCGGAAACCGCCTTCCGCACCCCGGCGCCCGGGCCGGTGACCGCCACCGGGCGCACGGAACGGAAGGCCTTGCCCTGCCGGTCGTGGTCGGAGGCGTCGCCGCCGAAGGCGATGAAGAACGGCGGGGCGTCGGAGGCGTTCAGGGCGGACTCGGCTCCGAGCCGCCCGGCCCGGCCGCCGCGCTTCGCGGAGACGGACCCGCGGGCCGTGCCGCTCCCGCCCGCGAGCGGCCTCATGCCATCGGGCGAGTGCGCCGCGGCGCCGCTCCCCAGGCTCGCCGAGGTGCGCCACTGGTGCTCGGCGTCGGCGACGATGACCTCGCCGTCGGAGAACTCGATCTCGTAGCAGGGACGGTCGTGCATCACGTCCGTCGCGGCGACCACGCGGGTCGGCCGGCCGTCCGCGCCGATCAGGTGGTCGCCGACCGAGACCTCGCCCATGGTGGTCCACCCGGAGGGGGTCGGGAGGGGCGTGTCCAGGCCGAGCGCCTTCCCCATGGCGGGCCGGGCGGCCACGACGATCATCTGGCCGGGGTGGAGCCCGTTGGTGAGGGCGTCGAGGTCGGCGAAGCCGGTGGGGCAGCCGACCATCTGGCCGCCGCGGCTGCCGATGGCCTCGATCTCGTCCAGGGCGCCGGGCATGATCTCCGACAGCGCGACATAGTCTTCCCCGGCGCGCTTCTCGGCGATGGCGAAGACCTCGGCCTGGGCCCGGTCGAGGACCTCGTCGGCGTCGGCGCCGTCGGCCGCGTAGCCCATCTGGACGATGCGGGTGCCGGTCTCCACCAGGCGGCGCAGGATCGCCCGCTCGTGGACGATCTTCGCGTAGTACCCGGCGTTCGCCGCGGTGGGGACGAGGGAGATCAGGGTGTGCAGGTAGGGGGCGCCGCCGATCCGGGCGATCTCGCCGTTCTTGGTGAGCTCGCCGGCGACGGTGACGGCGTCGGCCGGGTCGCCGCGGCCGTAGAGGTCGAGGATGACGTCGTAGATGATCTGGTGCGCGGGCCGGTAGAAGTCAGGGGTGCGCAGCAGTTCGACGACCTCGGCGATGGCGTCCTGGGAGAGCAGCATGCCGCCGAGCACGCCCTGCTCGGCGGAGATGTCGTGCGGCGGGGTGCGCTCGAACTCGTGCTCCTGCGGTCCGATGTCGGCCACGCTCACCGTCGCACCCCCTTCGTCTCGGCCGGCGGCGGCCCCGCCCGCCCATCGCCGGTCGTTCGTCCACGTCTATCTGACGCGTCGGACATTCTCCCGAGGCCGCGCGGCGAAGGGCAAAGGAGCCTGTGGACAACCTTGTGGACAGCCTGTGCAGACACGCCGTCCAGGTTGTGCACGACCTGTGGACAACTCTGTGGATTTCCGGTGGACGAATTCCGCACTGCCGTGCTGACCTGCGACAACGTCGTCCACCGGCTGTGCGGGAAAGAAAGTCGGCCGTCCACCTTCATGTAAGGCTTGAAGTCATTAGGTAGGTTACCCAGGTGGTAGCCTCGGCGCGGTGACGACTCCCCGGCGGCTCGCGACCGCGCACGACCGCGAGATCCTGCGCCTCGCCGTGCCGGCGTTCGGCGCGCTCGTCGCCGAACCGCTGTTCCTGCTCTCGGACTCGGCGATCGTCGGGCATCTCGGCACCGCCCAGCTCGGCGGGCTCGGCGTCGCCGGGCAGGCCCTCAACACCCTCGTCTACCTCTGCGTGTTCCTCGCCTACGGCACCACCGCCGGGGTCGCCCGGCAGGTCGGCGCCGGGGACATGCGCGCCGCGATCCGGCAGGGCATCGACGGCATGTGGCTGGCGGTGGCCATCGGCGCGGTGCTGATCGTCGCCGGCTGGCCGCTGGTCCCGTGGATCGTGGACGCGTTCGGCGCGTCCCCCACCGTGACCCCGTACGCCGTGACCTACCTCAGGGTGAGCTTGTTCGGCATCCCGTCGATGCTACTGGTCCTCGCCGGCACCGGCGTCCTGCGCGGCCTGCAGGACACGCGCACCCCGCTCGCCGTCTCCATCGGCGGGTTCACGGCGAACCTGCTGCTCAACGCGGTGTTCGTGCTCATCCTGGACTGGGGGATCGCCGGATCGGCCTGGGGCACCGTCCTCGCCCAGACGGGCAGCGCCGCCGTCTACACGGCCGTCGTCCTGCGCGGGGCGCGCCGCCACGGGGCCCCGGTCCGCCCCGACCTGGACGGGCTGCGCACGTCCGCCACCGCGGGCTTCGGCCTCCTGGTGCGGACGGCCGCGCTCCGCATCGTCCTCATCGTGGGCACGTCGATCGCCGCCCGGATGGGGGACGAGGAGATCGCCGCGTACCAGGTCGGCTTCCAGATGTGGACGCTGCTGGCGTTCGCGCTCGACGCCATCGCGATCGCCGGGCAGGCCATCACCGGGCGCTACCTGGGCGCGTCCGACATCCCGGGCACCCGCGCGATCACGCGCCGGATGGTCTGGTGGGGCGTCGGCTGCGGCGTCGCGTTCGGGCTGGCCGTCCTCGCCGTGCGCCCGTGGCTGCCCGGCCTGTTCACCGGGGACGGCGACGTCCGCGGCTTGCTGCTCGCCTCGCTGCTCCTCGTCGCGGTGCTGCAGCCGGTGGCGGGCGTGGTGTTCGTCCTGGACGGCATCCTGATCGGCGCGGGCGACGGCGCCTACCTCGCCGCGACGACGCTGATCGCGACGCTCGTCTTCCTGCCCGCCGCGATCATCCTGTACCGGGCGGACGCGGGCCTCATCGGGCTGTGGGTCGCGATCGGCCTGTGGATGCTGACCCGGATGACCACCCTGGGGCTGCGCGCCCGCGGCGACCGCTGGATGGTCACCGGGGCCGTCCGCTGACACGCGCGCGGGCCGATCCGAGGAATCGCACCCGCACCACCGATCCCACCCGCTACGATTCGAACATGTGTTCCACACACGGCGAGCGGATGGCCCGGCTCACGCAGGCGATCGACGACCTGGCGGCCGAGGGCCTGGCCGGGCTGCCTCCGGAGACCCTGGTGGAACGGGTGGCGGGCATCTGGTCCCTGATCGAGGGCATCGACCCCGAGATAGCCCGCCGCCGGACCCGCTACACGACCCCCGACTCCTGACCCTCGCACCGCCGTCCCTCCGCGAGGCGCTCAGGTCAGATTGTTGAGGGACGGCAGAATCGGCAGGATCGAGCCTTCGCTGCCGTTGCCCTGACCTGGAGTGGAGCCCACCAGACGGTCGGCGACCGCCTGGCGCAGTTCCGGCAGCCGCGCGTAGAGCCGGTCACCAGGGCACGTCGTGTTGTTGTAGTCGCGGTGCCCGACGATGGCCTCGGCCGGGTCCAGCTTGTACTGCCGGCACAGCCACACGCACACCTCCACCAGCGAGTTCCACAGCGTGCCGGGAACCGCCTTCGACGTGTACGTGCCCTCGTTCTCGATGCCGATCGTGTGCTGGTTGTGGTGCAGGACCTGCGCCCCCACCGCGAGCTCACCGGCGCGGATCGCCTTCAGGCTGCGGTTGCGGCCCTCCATCACGATGCCGCCGCGGCTGATGGTGAGCTGCTGGCCGCTGTCGTCCCAGCCGTTGCCGTCCATGTGCCAGCGCTGGATGGACCGCGACAGGTCGAACGCGTGGGCCTGCGACATGTCGCTGCTGTTGGCCGTGGCGGTGTGATGCACGACGATGCGGTCCGGTGCCCGCTTCAGGACCTTGGCCGGCCGCCTCGGCGCCCTCGCGTTCCACTCCGCGCGCGTGTAGACGTGCGGGTCCTCCGCCGTGAAGTCGGCGGGGGCCGCGATCCTCTCGTCCGCCATGGCTCCATTCTGGAGTGGCGACGCCAGAGAGAGCATCTGCAGCAGGCCCGCCCCCGCCGCGCCGCCGATGATCGCCCGGCGCGTCACGGGCAGGCCGCGCCGGTCCCGGTCGTCCGCGCCGTCCCCCGAATGCGCGTTCACACCGTCCCCCCTCATTCCGGATCAACTGATCACGGAACGTCATGGCCGCTCTAACGATCACCCAAACACCGGGCGGTTCGGGGACGTTTCACATGAAACCCAGCGCACGATTCCTCCCTTTGGACGGGAGTCGCCCTGCACTTGTGCAAGAGATTGCGGGATGAAGAGCCGTCTCGCGGGTCCTCGCGCGGGTGGACGTGGAACGGCCCCCGAGCCTGCGGGCTCGGGGGCCGTCCGGTGATGCGGAGGTGCGTCAGGCCTCGACGACGTTGACGTCGATCGTGGCGCTGACGTCGCTGTGCAGGCGCACGCTGACCCGGTGGGTGCCGACCGTCTTGATCGGGTTGCCGATCTCGATGCGGCGGCGGTCCAGGTCGGGGCCGTCGGCGTCGCGGACCGCGGCGGCGATGTCGGCGGCGGTCACCGCGCCGAACAGCCGGCCGTTGCTGCCGGTCCGGGTGCGCAGCGTGACGCGCAGGCCGCCGAGCTGGTCGGCGACCTCCTTGGCGTGCTCGACGGTCGCGATCTCGCGGGCCGAACGCGCCTTCTTGATGGAGTCGATCTCCTTCTCCGCGCCCCGGGTCCACTTGATCGCGAACCCGCGCGGGACGAGGTAGTTGCGGCCGTAGCCGTCGCGGACCTCGATGACGTCACCGGGCTCGCCGAGCCCGGAGACCTGCTGGGTCAGGATGAGCTTCATGACTTTTCCCCCTGCCTCAGCGCGCGGTGCTGGTGTACGGCAGCAGCGCCATCTCGCGGGCGTTCTTGATCGCCGTGGCGACGTCCCGCTGGTGCTGGGTGCAGTTGCCGGTCACCCGCCGAGCACGGATCTTGCCGCGGTCGGAGATGAACTTCCGCAGCAGGACCGTGTCCTTGTAGTCGACGTAGGAGATCTTCTCCTGGCAGAAAACGCAAACCTTCTTCTTCGGCTTGCGGGGAGGTGGCTTCGCCATCGTGGTGCTCCTTTGGGAGAGCCCCGCTCACGCGGGAATGGACGTGTACTGGATGGTGTCGTCGTCGCGCCGGAGCGCCGGGTCCTAGAACGGCGGGTCGTCGGAGTAGCCGCCGCCACCGCCGCCGGTGGCCCACGGGTCCGCGGGGGCGCCGCCCTGCTGGCCGCCGCCGAAGCCGCCGCCCTGCTGGCCGCCGCCGCCGAAGCCGCCGTCCTGACCGCCGCCGCCGAATCCGCCGCCGCCCTGGGCGCCACCGCCGCCGAAGCCGCCGCCACCGCCCTGCCGCTGGGTCTTGTTGACCTTGGCGGTGGCGTTGCGCAGCGACGGGCCGACCTCGTCGACCTCGATCTCGAAGACGGTGCGCTTCTCACCCTCGCGGGTCTCGTACGACCGCTGCTTGAGGCGTCCCTGGACGATGACCCGCATGCCGCGCTGCAGGGTCTCGGCGACGTTCTCGGCGGCCTGCCGCCAGACGTTGCAGGTCAGGAACAGGGCTTCGCCGTCCTTCCAGTCGCCCGACTGGCGGTCGAAGAACCGCGGGGTCGAGGCGATGCGGAAGGACGCGACGGCCTGGCCGCTCGGGGTGAAGCGGAGGTTCGGGTCCTCGACGAGGTTCCCGACGATCGTGATTACGGTGTCGCCTGCCATGGGGCTCGCTCCGGCTGCTGTGAGGGCTGAGCCTGGCTCAGTGGACCTCGGGGCGGATGACCTTCGTGCGGAGGATCGACTCGCTCAGGTTGAGCTGCCGGTCGAGCTCCTTGACCGTGGCAGGCTCGGCCGACAGGTCGATCACCGCGTAGATGCCTTCGGACTTCTTCTGGATCTCGTACGCCAGGCGCTTGCGGCCCCAGACGTCGACGTTCTCGACGCTGCCGCCGCCGTCCCGGACGACCTTCAGGAACGGCTCGAGCGCCGTGTTCGCGGTGCGCTCGTCGATGGCGGGGTCGAGGATGGTCATGAGTTCGTAACGACGCATGCTGTGTCCCTACCTCCTCTGGACTGATGCGGTCACGGTCTCTCCGTGACAGGAGGGCTCTTGCGTCCGCCGCGGCGGCGCGGGTCCCCGGATTGCCGGGTGCACCTGCCGCGAGACCGATACAGGCTACCAACAGTCGGGGGCGCACAGGTCGGTTCCCGCAGTGGAGCGCCAGCGGAACGGAGGGAACCGACCTGTGCTCTGCCGGGGGTGTGGGGGTCGCCCCCCACAAAGACAACACGTCGGTTCCCGGACCGGTGCGCTGGCGCCGACCCTGGGTGGTCAGCGGCGCTGGGCGGGGTGGGTGGGTCTGGTGGGTCTGGCGGGTCTGGCGCAGCGGCGGCGTTCCAGTTCGGCCATGATGTCGGCCATGCGGGCGCGCATGCGGGCGGTCTGGGTCGTCAGCAGGGACAGCTCCTCGACGAGCTCCGCGTCGCCGATGAGCCCCAACTCCGCTTTCGTCACGGTGTGCAACCTCCTGCTCTCCCCCGCTTCCCCTCGGGGGCCGGACCGAGCCGGTGTTCTCGAATCCATGTTCGACAGTACCGGGTGCCGCCGACATTTTCCGACCGCCCACGCTGGTTGATCTTCGCTTGGGCTGGGAATTCCCTTATGGGCATGGTCCGTCCGGTCCCGCGTTCACCATGCGCCCCAGGCGCGGGATGCACCACCCGAGGAGGATCCGATGCCGCAGGAGGCAACCGACGCCCGGCAGACGCCGGCCCGTGCCGCGACCAGGCAGGAGCCCCGCCGGCTGCAGAGCGTGCTGGCGGTGGCCGCCATCACCATCGGGGTCGCCGCCCTCTTCCTGGGCTGGTTCCCCGAGACCCACTTCCCCGGCGCCGTGCTCGGCGTGATCGGGCTGCCGCTCGCGCTGTACTCCCAGATGATCTCGGGGACGACCAACGAGCGGTGGCTGAACGTCATCGGCATGATCACCGCGTTCATCGGCACCGGTTTCGCGCTGAGCAACGGCGGCTTCTCCCTCTGACCCGTCCCGGGTGTCGCAGGGCGCGGATAGGCTCGTCGGCATGCGCATCGGAGCCCATGTCGACCAGCAGAACCCGCTCGACAACGCCCGCGCGGTCGGAGCGGACGTCGTCCAGTTCTTCCTGGGCGACCCGCAGGGCTGGAAGAAGCCCGTCCTGCCGGAGGGCGTCGAGGCGCTGGCGGGCTCCGGCGTGGACGTCTACGTGCACGCCCCGTACACGATCAACGTCGCGACGTCGAACAACCGGATCCGCATCCCGAGCCGCAAGAACCTGACGCAGCAGCTGGAGGCGGCCGCGTCCATCGGCGCGAAGGCGCTGATCGTGCACGGCGGGCACGTGCTGAAGGACGACGACCCCGAGACGGGCTTCGAGAACTGGCGCAAGGTGTTCGAGCGGGTCGAGTGTCCGATTCCGGTCTACATCGAGAACACGGCGGGCGGCGGGAACGCCATGGCCCGCAAGTTCGACCGGATCGCCCGGCTGTGGGAGGTGCTGTCGGGAGTCTCCGGGCTGGACGGCAAGCTCGGCTTCTGCCTCGACACCTGCCACGCGCACGCGGCCGGCGAGGAGCTGGTGGACGCCGTCGACCGGATCAAGGCCATAACCGGCCGCGTCGACCTGGTGCACTGCAACGACAGCCGGGACGCGTTCGGGTCGGGTGCCGACCGGCACGCCAACCTCGGCAGCGGCAGCATCGACCCGGAGCTGATCCTCACCGTGGTCAGGGCCGCGGGCGCCCCGGTGGTCGTGGAGACGCCCGCGGCGGGGCAGGCCGACGACATCGCGTGGCTGCGCTCGAAGCTCTGAGGAGCGGGCGGCTGGAACCCGCGCAGCGTGCGCGGCATCTAAACCGGGTGCGACCAGCCTGACGACAAAATCCGAAGGTCACGTCACACTGGCATAATCCGGAACCCAGCCCTCAGCGCACGCGCGTCCTCTCCGGCGGCGGGCGCGCGAACCGATCGGGAAGCACATGGCACAGCCCCCTTACGACCCCTACGGCTACGGTTCGCAGGACCCGTACGCCCAGTCCTACTCCCAGCCTCCGGCCGTGCAGCACCACTACTACGGGGCCTCGATGCCGGTCGCCCCGCCGACCAACGGGATGGCGACGGCGTCGCTGGTCTGCGGGCTCATCGGGTTCTTCGCGTGCGGTGTGACGTCCGTCCTCGCGATCATCTTCGGGCACGTCTCGCTGAGCCAGATCAAGCGGACCGGCGAGGGCGGCCACGGCATGGCCGTCACCGGCCTGATCCTCGGCTACCTGATCAGCGCGGGCTGGCTGCTCATCCTGCTCTTCTACATGCTCGGGATCGCCATGTTCGCCGCGAGCAGCGGCGGCACGTACTCCTGACCGCTCAGGCCAGCCGGGGAACGCCCGCCACCTCCACCCCCACGCTGGACATCAGCACGGTCATGGGGGTGGGGGTGGGCCGCCACGCCTTGACCGCGTCCCCGAACACGTCGAGGACCATCCGCAGCGACTTGTGGTCGGTGTCGGCCAGTTCGGCCCAGGACTCGTACAGCACCAGGTAGCCGTTCTTCGCGGGCGCCCACGACAGGTCCTTGACGGCCGCGGCGAGTTCGTCCCAGTCGCCGCCCGCCAGCGCCGGCGCCTCGAACACGGCGGCGCACGTCCGCAGGAACCCGGCCTTGTCGCGGGCGCGGCGGCCGTCGATGTGGAAACCGCGCCAGCCGGACTCCTCGGCCCGCTCCGTCCAGCTCGTGTCACCGACCGCGCCCGGCACCGGGGCCGTGCGCCACTGGTAGACGCCCGGCTCCAGCCGCCCCGCGAGCAGCTCGTTCAGTGCTTGGTTCGCGTCCACGTCCTCTCCCGGCAGGTTCCGCGTCCCCGCGGTCCGTCCCCGCGGGGGGCCGGGCGATCCCGCCCGCCGCGATCAGTTCCCCGGCATCCGGCGGGAGAATCCCCCGGCGCAGGCAGATTCCGGCCACGAAACGTCCCCGCGCGGCGCCCGTGGAGGATAGGGGCTTGAGTCTCCAGCGGGTGGAGGGCGCAGGGTGAAGGGCATGGACGGCGACGCCTTGTACACGATCGGGGAACTGGCGCGGCGCACCGGGCTTCCGGTGCGGACGATCCGGTTCTACTCCGACGAAGGCGTCGTGCCGCCCACCTGCCGTACCGAAGTCGGCTACCGGCTGTACGACGCGGAGGCCGCCGCGCGCCTCGACATGGTGCGGACGCTGCGGGACCTCGGCGTCGACCTCGGCACGATCCAGCGGGTCCTGGCCCGCGAGATCGGCATGGGGGAGGTCGCGGCGGCGCACGCGGAGGCGCTGGACGTGCAGATCCGGACGCTCAGGCTGCGCCGCGCCGTGCTGCGGGCGGTGGCGAAACGCGGATCCACCCCGGAGGAGATCGAGATCATGCACAAGCTCGCCCGGCTGTCCGACGAGGAGCGCCGGCGGATCATCACCGACTTCATCGACGAGTCCTTCGCCGGGCTCGACCTGGACCCCGACTTCGAGGCGAAGATGCGGTCCGGGCTGCCGGAGCTCCCGGACGACCCCGCGCCCGAGCAGGTCGACGCGTGGGTCGAGCTGGCCGAGCTGGTCGGCGACCCCGGCTTCCGGGCGTCGGTGCGGCGGATGGCCGAGCACCAGGCCGCCCAGATCGAGAAGAGCGCCTACCCCGAGGACCCGGAGGCCCTCGGCCGCGAGACGGGGGAGAAGATCGCGGCGGCGATCGCGGACGGGATCGAGCCCGGTTCGGACGCGGCCGGCCCCGTCGTCGACGAGCTGGTGGCCGCCTACGCGGCGGCCCATGGCACCGCGGACGGCGCCGAGTTCCGGCGGAAGCTGCTGGAGCAGATCGAGATCGGTACCGACCCGCGCGCGGAACGGTACTGGCAGCTGATCGCCGTCATCAACGGCTGGCCCACCTGGCCCGCGATGACCCCGTCGTTCGAATGGTTCGCCGAGGCGCTGCGCAACCGGCTCGGCTGAGCCGGGCGGCCCCGCGGACCACCCCCGCGGACCACCCCCGCGGTCCGCGGCCGACCCGGCGGGCCGGAGGGTTCGCGGGTCAGGACGGTGCTGGGGCGCCGGCGTGGCGAGCGCCGCGCAGGCGCCCCAGTGACACGACGTCCTCGGCGCCGTCGAGCACGCCGCCCGCCGGGTCGTCCACCCCGCCCTCCCGGACCGCGTCGTCGGACGGCCGCAGGATGTCCCACACCACCAGGGCCGCCAGCACCAGGACGGTCACGAACCGGGCGAGCAGGGCGAGCGAGTACACGCCCTGGCTGATGCCGCCCTCGGGCGCGTCCAGGCTCAGCACCGCCGACACGGTGTCGGACAGGTTCGCGCCCTGCGTCTGCCCGGACACCGACAGCAGGAACCACCAGATGCCGAAGAAGTAGATGATCTCGCCGATCTGCCAGGCGACGAACGCGGGCAGCTTCGGACGGGCCAGCACCGCGAGCGGCAGCAGCCACAGGACGTACTGCGGCGACCAGACCTTGTTCGGCAGCATGAACGCGACGAGCACCAGGAACAGCAGCTGCGCGAGCCGCGGGCGGCGCGGCGCGGCGAGCGCGAGGGCCGCGATGCCGGCGGCGAGGACGAGGAACGTTCCGGTGCCGAGCAGGTTGAGCAGGCCGGTGTCGGCGGCGGGCTCGGGCAGCCCGTGGTCCTGCAGCACGAAGAAGATCGAGCCCCAGTCGATGCCGCGCTTCTGGCTGAAGGTGTAGAACTCCAGCCAGCCGTCCCACGCGAAGAGCATCACCGGCAGGTTGACCAGCAGCCACGCGCCCGCGGCCCCGGCGAGCAGGCGGCCCATGGCGCGCCACTGCCCGGCGCGGACGCACAGCAGCACCAGCGGGCCGAGGAACAGCAGCGGGTAGAACTTCGCGGCGATCGCCAGCCCGAGCAGGACGCCCGCGAGCGCCGGGCGGCGCGCCGACCAGGCGGCGACCGCGAGCGCCGACAGCGCGACCGCGAGCAGGTCCCAGTTGATGTACGCGGTGAGCAGCAGCGCGGGGGACAGCGCCACCATCAGCCCGGCGCGCAGCGAGCGGCGGCCCGCCGCGTACGCCGTGGCGAGGACGGCCACGACCGCGAGGACGGCGAGGATGAGCGCCGTGACGTTGTAGAACGCCATCCCGCGCCCGTCCTCCCCGAACGGGCGGACGAGCCACGCCACCAGCTGCATGAAGCCGCCGCTGAGCACCGGGTACTCGACGTAGTGGATGTCGGAGCCCTGAAGCGAGTCGAAGTAGGGGAGCTTGCCGTCACTCAGCCCGCGCACGTAGTAGAGCGGGTAGATGTCGGTGTAGCAGGCGTTCGCCGTCGTCTTGAGGAAGTCGAACCGCGACGACGCGCAGGGCTGCTTCTGCAGCCAGCCGAGCAGGCACACGAGGGCGGTGAGGCCCGTCAGCACCGGCGCGAGCCGCATCAGCCGGCCGGGCGGGTGCGCTCCGGGGCGGCCGTCCGCCGGGTCGCTGCCGGCGGACATCGCGAGCCCCTCAGAAGACGACGACATGGAAGGCAAGACTATTGGTCCCCGGCAGTGGCGGCGATCACGGGACCCGGTCGCCGGCCGGACACGGGAACGGCCCGGAGCCGGGTGGGCTCCGGGCCGTCCGCCCGCCGTCGGGCCGCGCTACGCGGCGCCGCCGGGTACCGCTGCGCGGCGCCGGCGGGGACCGCTATGCGCCGTCGTTCTCCGGGTTCGGCGGATCCTGGTCGCGGCAGGCCGGATCGTTGCGGTGCTGCGGCTGCGCGCACCACCAGCTCTTGTCGCCCTCCGGCGGCAGGTTCGGGTTGCAGCCCGCCGGCCGGTTGAACATGTCGCACGGCTTGTCCTGGTTGTTCGGCGGCGACACGGTCGGCGTGGTCGGCGAGGTCGACGGGCAGTCCGGACCCTGGTTCGGCTGGCCCGGACGGCAGCTCGGCGAGGTGGTCGGGCTCGGCGTGTTCGACGGCGTCGGGGTCGGCTTCGCCTTCGCCCACGGGGCCAGCTGGCCGACGTTGGCGGGCGGCGGGAACTGGCTGATCTCCTTGCCCTCCAGCGCCTTCAGCATGAAGCGCTTGAACAGCTCGGCCGGGACGGTACCACCGTAGACCTGGTTGTAGCCGCCGACGCCGATCAGCGACTTGCGGTTGCCGTTCTTGTCCTGCCGCCACATCGCCGCCGCCGTCGCCAGTTCCGGCGTGTAGCCGACGAACCAGGCGGACTTGTTCTCGTCCGTCGTACCGGTCTTGCCGGCGACCGGGCGGGAGCCGAGGCTCGCCCGGGTACCGGTACCGCCGGACTGGACGACCGCCTGCATCGCGGACGTGGCGTCCGCCGCCACCTCCTCGGAGAAGGCCCGCGTCGGCTTCTGCCAGGGCAGCTTGTCGAGCGGCTTGTTCTCGTTGTTCACGACGGTGTGGCCCTTGGCGTCCGTGATCTTCGCGATCACGTGCGCCTGGCGGTGCTCGCCGCCGGCCGCGAACGTCGAGTAGACCGACGCCATCGTGACCGCGCTGGCGTCGATGACGCCGAGCGGCAGCGAGGTGTAGGTCGGGTCGAGGTTCGGGGTCTTCTCGGGGATGCCCATCTTCTTGGCCATGTCGATGACGTTCGAGAGCTGGACCTTCTGCCCGAGCTCGACGTACGCCGTGTTGATCGACATCGCGGTCATCTGCTTGAGGTTGTAGACGCCGTTCTCGGAGGTGCTGTCATTGGTGAACGTCGCACCGTTGATCACCCGCTTGTAGCGGCCGTCCATCGTCGTCTTCAGGCTGATGCCCTGGTCGAGCGCGGTGGCCAGCACGATCGGCTTGAACGACGAACCCGGCTGCACCTTGCCCTGGAAGGAGTTGTCGAACGCCTGCTTGCGGAAGTCGGGGCCGCCGTAGGCCGCGACCACGCCGCCGGTCTTCGGGTCGATCGACGCGAGCCCGAACCAGATGTCCGACTTGAGGTTGTTCTCCTTCTTGATCTGCTTGACGAGCTTGTTGGTGTAGTCCTGCAACCCCTTGTTGAAGGTGGTCTTGATCCGCAGGCCGCCGGTCGCCAGCCGCTGCCGGTCGATGCCGAGCGACTCCAGCTCGTTGATGACGCGGGCCTGCAGGTAGCCGGCGTTCGGGTCGTCCGGGGCGTCGCTCCACTCCTTCTGCGTCTGCGGGAACTTCGCCGCGCCGCGCTTGGTCTGGTCGAGCCAGCCCTTCTCGACCATCCCGTCCAGGACGTAGTTCCAGCGGTTGACCAGCGCCTGCTTGGCCGGGTTGGACGTCGGGCCGTAGGTGACGAAGTAGCCGGGCCGCTGGATCATCGCCGCGAGCATCGCCGCCTGGTTGACGTTGATCTCCGTGACGGGCTTGTGGAAGTAGGCGCGGGACGCCGCCTGGATGCCGTAGGAGTCACGCCCGAACGGGACGACGTTGAGGTACAGCTCAAGGATCTTCTTCTTGTCCATCTCCTTGCCCATCCGGATGGAGATGAGGATTTCCTTGAGCTTGCGGCTGACCGTGCGGTCCTGGCTGAGGTTCGCCCAGTAGTTGCGGGCGAGCTGCTGGGTGATCGTCGAGGCGCCGGCGACCTCGCCGCCGGTCGCGGCGCGGAACACCGCGCCCGCGATGCCGGTCGGGGAGATGCCCGGCTCGCTCCAGAAGTTGCGGTCCTCCGCGGCGAGCACCGCGTTCACCACGAAGTCGGGCACCTTGTCGAGCGCGATGTCCTCGCGGTGGGTGCCGATCCGGGCGAGCGTCGACCCGTCGCTGTAGGTGATCACCGATTCCTGGCGGAGCGCGTCCTGCTGCGCCTTGGTCGGCAGGGGGGTGTTGGCGTAGGCGACCACGACGAGGGTGGCCAGGCCGAGGATCATGACGCTGACGACCGCGACCATGACCTTCCAGGACGGGATGTACCGCCGCCAGCCGGTCTTCTCCGGGTCGTCCGGACGCTTCTCGCGCCGGGGCCGGCCTCGGCCGCGGCCGCCCTCGTCGTCCCAGAAGCCACCGCCACCGCCGGAACCGCCGGGGCCTCCCGGCCCGCCAGGTCCACCGGGTCCGCCCGGTCCGCGCCCGCCGGGGCCGCGTCCGCCCGGGCCTCCGGGCCCGCCAGGTACGCCGGGGCCGCCCTGACCGCGCCGTCCGGGCGGCGGCCCTCCGGGCCCCGACCGTGAAGCCATGGGCGCCCCGCGGCGCCGCCCGCCGCCGGGCGCGCCCGCCCGCTGGGGCCCGCCGGCCCGACCGCCCGCCCTGCCACCGGGACGCGGCGTCCTGCCGGGCGGCGTCCTACCGGGCGTGGGCGGGCCGGGGGGCCCGCCGCGCTGCCCGCCGGACGGCGTGCCCGCGGAGCCGGGGCGGGGGGAGCCCCTCCGGCCGGCGTTCTCTCCGTGGTCCGGTCCGTATCGGCTTGGGTTACTCACGCGGCCTCATCAACTGGGGGACGGCTATGCGTCGTCCGAGCGTACTGTGCAGCCGCGCCTGCGGAGGCCGGTGAGGCGTGGCCGCCCTTCCTCCGGCCCGCCGGGCGCGCGGGATCGGGGCCGCTGGCGTGCGGCATTTCGCGATCATGCTTCATGTCACACCCCCACAGTTTCCAGTGGACGGTTCGGGGCGGGCGGCCGGCCGGTTCATTCCGGCGGCCGTCCCAGCGGGGCCAGTGGCGCGAGGCGCTCGGTCTCCGCGGTGCCGAAGGCGCGCCCTCCGCCGCGCCGGCAGGCCGGATCGCCGCGGTGGATCTGGCACCACCAGCGGGGCGGCGGGTTGCTCGGCGGCTTGTTCGGGTCGCAGTCGCCGTTGGAGAACGGCGACTGGCACGGCGGGAGGTTCCCCTGGTCGCCGCCGTCACCGCCGTCGCCCTGGCAGCGCGGGTCGTGCCGGCCGATCGGGTTGTCGCACCACGGCGGCCTGCGGTCCTTCTTCTTCTCCGGCGGCTTGGCCCACTTCTGCACGATCCCGCCCCACGCGGGCGGCGGGAACGGCTGGACCTCCATGCCCTGCACCGCGTTCGACATGTAGGACCGCCAGATGCGGGCGGGGATCGTACCGCCCTCCACCTCGCCGATCCCCGGCAGGATGACCGACTTCTTCTTCCCGTCCGGGCCGACCGCGTCGTTGTAGATCGTCACGGCGGTGGAGACCTGCGGGACGTAGCCGACGAACCACGACGAGACGTTCCGGTCGGTGGTGCCGGTCTTGCCCGCGGCCGGCCGTCCGTCCGGCAGCGCCGCCGCCGTCGCGGTACCGCTCTTGATGACCTGCTGCATCGCGTACGTGGCGTCCGCCGCGACCTTCGTGCTGAACACGCGGTGCTTCTCGACCTTCGGCTTCAGCCGGACCCGCTTGTTGTCGCTGTACCGGACGACGCGGATCACGTGCGGCTGGTGGTAGACGCCGCCGCTGGCGAACACCGCGTACCCGGCGGCCTGCTCGACCGGCCGGATGTTGTTGACGCCGAGCGCCAGGTTCAGGCAGCACTTGTGCGGCGTCAGCAGGTCGGACGCGATGCCGGCATCGGTCTCGGTCTTGATCGCCTCCTCGATGCCGACCTTGCCCATCAGCTGGAGGAAGGCGGTGTTCACCGAGTCCTTCGTCGCGGTGATCAGGTTGATCGCCGGGCCGACGTCATGGCTGTTCGGGACGATCACGGCGTTCGGGTCGTCCTTGGAGACCACGCTGCCGTCCGGGCCGATCGGGGTCTTCGAGCGCCCCTCGACCAGGCTCTTCAGGCTGTAGTTCTGCTTCAGCGCCGTCGCCAGCACGTACGGCTTCATCGCCGACCCGGCCTGCGCCGAGCCCTGCCACACGTTGTTGAACGACTGGTCGAGGTAGTCGGGCCCGCCGTAGAAGGCCATCACCTCGCCGTTGGCGGTGTTCACCGACACCAGCCCGACGCGGATCTTCTTCTTGGCGAGCTTCTTCGGGTTGACCTGCGGGACGGTCTTCTCCGCCGCCCGCTTGGCCATCGACATCCGCCGGCGGTCGAACGTCGTGTAGACGCGCAGGCCCTCGGTCGTCAGCTCC
The DNA here is from genome assembly GCF_900188445.1 of Actinomadura meyerae. Classification (GTDB taxonomy): domain Bacteria; phylum Actinomycetota; class Actinomycetes; order Streptosporangiales; family Streptosporangiaceae; genus Spirillospora; species Spirillospora meyerae. The sequence goes on along the minus strand of NZ_FZOR01000019.1, from coordinate 126,487 downwards.
TTGCGGTCGATGCCCTGGCGGCGCAGCTCCTCCATCGCGCGGGTCAGCATGTAGCCGCGCTGGCCGCCGTAGAGCTGCTTGTCGCTGCCCGGCTTGCTGATCTTGGGCAGGCGCTGCATGTACTTCGCGGCGTCGGCCTCGCTCAGCTTGCCCATCGAGACCATGCCCTTGAGCGTGTACTGGTACCGCGCCTTCACGTAGGCCTCGTTCGCCTTGAGGCCCGCGTCCTTGTTCGGGTTCTGGATGATCCCGCCGAGGAGGGCGGCCTGGTCCGGCTTCAGCTCCCAGACGTCCTTGCCGAAGTACTCGCGGGACGCCGCCTGGATGCCGTACGTGTCGCGGCCGAGGTAGATGGTGTTCAGGTAGAGCTTGAGGATCTCGTCCTTGGTGTACTTGTCCTCCAGCTTCAAGGAGATGAACAGCTCCTTGAACTTGCGGTTGACCGTCCGGTTGTTCGGATCGGAGTAGTAGTTCTTCGCGAGCTGTTGCGTGATCGTGGAACCGCCGCCGGACCCGCCGGTCAGGTTGTCCCACACCGCCCGCGTCGTGCCCTTGATCGAGAAGCCGGGGTCGGTGCGGAAGCTGCGGTTCTCCGCCGCCAGGACCGCGTCCTGGACGAAGGGCGGGATCTGCTTCAGCTCGACGCTCTGCCGCTTCTTGCCGATCCGTCCGATCTCGGTGCCGTCGGTGTAGTAGAAGATGGACGCCTGGTCCTCGACGCCCGCGACCGTCGGCTCGGCGGGGGTGGGCGTGTTCGTGTAGGCCACCCAGATCAGCGTGATGAACGCGGCCACGCCGAGCCCGCAGACACCGGCCACGATCTTCCAGGACGGGATGTACCGCCGCCAGCCGGTCTCCCGGGACCGCAGGTGCCCGAGGACGCCCTTCTTCTGCGGGCCCGGCGGCGTCCCGTGCCGCCCCGGCCCGCCCGGACCACCGGGACCGCCCGGTCCTCCAGGTCCACCGGGACCGCCTGGACCGCCTGGCCCGCCCGGGCCGCCGGGTCCCGCCGGGCCGCCGGACCGGTTCGCCGCCCGGACGCCCTTCCCCTGGAACCTCGCGGTGAGCTTCCCCGCGAGTTCCTGCCCGGTCTTCCCGAGCTCGTTGAGCTTGTCCTTGACGCCGGGCTTCGCCGCCCCGCCGGCCGCCCCGGCCATGCCCATCCCGGCCGCTCCGGCCGGACCGCCCATGCCGGGAGGCCCGCTCATGGGCCCCGGACCGCCGGGCGCGAAGGGCCGTCCCGGCGCACCTCCGCCGGGCGCGGGCGGCCCACCCGGCCGCATCGGCCCGCCCTGCGGGGGCTGCGCACCGCCCATGGGGGAGGCGCCCTGCTGCCCCGGCCCGCGCAGCGCGGGCGGGCCGCCGGGCGCCGAAGGCCTGCCGGCCGCTCCGGGCTGGCCCTGCGCTCCAGGTCCGCCCTGCGCTCCGGGACCGCCCGGTGCTCCAGGTCCGCCCGGCGCTCCAGGCTGGCCCGGAGCCGGCTGGCCCGGAGCGGGCCGGCCGAGTGCGGCGGGCCCGGCGGCGTGGCGGCCCTGGGACGGGGGCGCCGGCGGGATCGCGGGAGTCGGCGCGGTCGGCGCCGCACCGCCCAGCGGTGCGGCGGGTCCTCCGCCGGGGACGGCGTGGCCGCCCATGAAGCCCGGACCGTCCGCGGGGCCTTGGCTCCGCGGCGCGCCGGGGGCGTCGTCGGTGCCCGGACGCCCGGGATCGCCGGGACGGGGGTTCTGCTGCCCGCCCGGCCGCTGCGACCCGGGTTCCGGTCGGGGCTGGCTTGGATTACTCACGCGACCTCATCAACAGGGGACAACGGTTGTTGCCAGTGGCCCGGGGCGGCCTCCGGCCCTTGTTGCGACTCGTGCGCCGTCCGAAGAGTACTGTGCGGGCTGGTGAGCGGGGGGAGCGCATGCATGGTGAAGTTCCATCCCGGCCGGTCCGCGCCCCTTCCGGCGGAGGCGGCCGGGTTCTCCTTCCGTGCTGTCAGCCGCCCGGGACCCCGTGACGGGCCAGGTGGTTCCTGGCGCAACTTTGACATATTTCCGCCACATACACCCTGATTTCGGCGTATTCGGTGCTCACACCGACTAGTACGCCTCCCGCGCCGCCGCGGCTCGACGCCCCCGTCCGGCCGGACCCACCTCGTCCGCACCCCGTCCGCACCCCGTCCGCACCACCGCCCGTGACACCGCCACTTGCCAGGACGGGGCCTCGTACGTATCTTGTCGATGTATCGAGTCGATACATTCACTCGATACATCGGATCGAGACATCGGTCTCTGCGAGAGAGGGAACCGGGATGGCGGCCAGGAAGGGCGCGGGCGTGCTGGAGCTCGCCGTGCTCGGCCTGCTGCACGAGGCTCCCATGCACGGCTACGAGCTGCGCAAGCGGCTCAATGCCCTGCTGGGGATGTTCCGGGCGTTCTCCTACGGATCCCTCTATCCGTGCCTGAAGCAGCTTCTCACGGACGGAATGATCGTCGAAGACCGTCCGGACGAGGCGAACACACCGCTGGCACTGCAGAGCCGCCGGTCGAAGATCGTTTACAAGCTCACCGCCGACGGCAAGGAGCGCCTCCAGCAGCTCCTCACCGAGGCCGGTCCGGCGTCGTGGGAGGACGAGGGGTTCGGCGTTCACTTCGCCTTCTTCTCGCACACCCGCGCCGACGTCCGGCTGCGGATCCTCGAAGGCCGGCGCAGCCGGCTGGAGGAGCGCCTGGAGAGCGTCCGCGCCGCCCTGGCGCGAACCCGCGAGCGCGTCGACTCCTACACCCTGGAGCTGCAGAACCACGGGCTGGAGTCGGTCGAGCGCGAGGTGAGATGGCTCAACGAGCTCATCGGGCGCGAGCGGGCCGAGCAGGAGCAGCAAGCACAGTCAGCCAAGCGAATTGATCAGGACATGCCTCGGGACGAGGGCCGCTGAGCCGCGGCCCGGCGCCTTCGGGGGCGGGTGAAACACCACATGTTCCGCAAGAGAGAAGGAGCAACCGGATGGGTTCGGTGCGCGTAGCCATCGTGGGTGTGGGCAACTGCGCCTCTTCGCTCGTCCAAGGTGTCGAGTTCTACAAGGACGCGGCCCCCGAGACGCGAGTCCCCGGCTTGATGCACGTCCAGTTCGGCGAGTACCACGTCGGCGACGTGGAGTTCGTCGCCGCGTTCGACGTGGACGCCAAGAAGGTGGGGATGGACCTGTCCGAGGCCATCCACGCCAGCGAGAACAACACGATCAAGTTCGCCGACGTCCCCCCGACCGGCGTCACCGTCCAGCGCGGCCACACCCTCGACGGCCTCGGCGAGTACTACCTGGACATGGTCGAGGAGTCCGACGCCGAGCCGGTCGACGTGGTGCAGGCCCTGAAGGACGCCGAGGTCGACGTCCTGGTGTCGTACCTGCCGGTGGGCTCTGAGGAGGCCGACCGCTTCTACGCCCAGTGCGCGATCGACGCCAAGGTCGCGTTCGTCAACGCGCTGCCGGTGTTCATCGCGAGCGACCCCGAGTGGGCGCAGAAGTTCACCGACGCGGGCGTCCCGATCGTCGGCGACGACATCAAGTCGCAGGTCGGCGCCACCATCACGCACCGCGTCATGGCCCGCCTGTTCGAGGACCGCGGGGTCGAGCTGCTGCGCACGTACCAGCTCAACTTCGGCGGCAACATGGACTTCATGAACATGCTGGAGCGCAAGCGGCTCCAGTCCAAGAAGATCTCCAAGACGCAGTCGGTGACCTCGCAGATCCCGCACGAGATGGCGAAGGCCGACGTGCACATCGGCCCGTCCGACCACGTGCCGTGGCTGGACGACCGCAAGTGGGCCTACGTCCGGCTGGAGGGCAAGTCGTTCGGCGACACGCCCCTCAACCTGGAGTACAAGCTGGAGGTCTGGGACTCCCCGAACTCCGCCGGCGTGATCATCGACGCGGTGCGCGCCGCGAAGATCGCCAAGGACCGCGGCATCGGCGGCCCGATCCTGTCGGCCAGCTCCTACTTCATGAAGTCGCCGCCGGAGCAGTACAACGACGACCAGGCGCACGACGCGGTGGAGAAGTTCATCCGCGGCGAGGTCGAGCGCTGATCCCGGCCGACCGGCCGATCGCGGCTCGCTGAGAGCCCGATCACAAAAGTCCCAAAGGACGCCCTGAGAGTGGACACTCCACTGTCAGGGCGTCCTTACTTCTAGAAGAAAACGGTGATGTACCGGCCCTTTGTCACTCTGTGGCCCTACTGTGACACCGCCGGTGACTGCGCGCCAGGTTCCGAGTGTCCGAGGTGAAGACGTGACGGCACGCCAGATGTACAAGGTGACGGTGGGGCTGACGGGGCTGATGGTGGGCCTCGCCGGATGCGCCGGGGGAGGTGACGACGCCTCCGCCGCGGGCCGGCCCCGCGAGGGCGGGACGCTGCGGATCGTCGGCTCGTCCGACGTCGAGCACCTCGACCCGGCGTCGGTGTCGAGCGTCGGCGCGTACGGCCTGACCCGCACCTTCGCCCGGACGCTGTTCGGGACGCGCGCGTCCAACGACTTCCAGGAGACGGTGCCGGTCCGGCCGGACGTCGCCGAGCGCGTCCCGACCCGCGAGAACGGCGACATCGGCAAGGACCGCCGCAGCTACACGGTGCGGCTGCGCACGGGCGTGCTGTGGAACACCGACCCGCCGCGCCCGGTGACCGCGCACGACTTCGTCCGCGGCTTCGAGCGGCTCTGCAACCCGGCGGCGCCGTCGTCCGGCAAGGGCTACTTCGTCTCGACGATCAAGGGGATGGACGAGTTCTGCCGCGGCTACGCCCGGGTCGACGCCAAGGACCCGGCGGCGATGGCGGCGTACCAGCGCGACCACGCGATCGAGGGGCTGCGCGCCGCGGACGACCGGACGCTCGTGTTCCGGCTGCGGCGCCCCGCCAGCGACTTCCTCAACCTGCTGGCGCTGCCCTACACCGCCGCCGCGCCGAAGGAGTACGACGCCTACGTCCCGGACGGCCCGCAGCTCCGGCGGAACACGATCTCCAACGGCCCGTACCAGATCACCGAGTACCGGCCGGGCCTGTCGTACGAGCTGTCCCGGAACCCGGCGTGGCGGGCGGCGGCCGACCCGCTGCGCGAGCGGCACGTCGCGAAGATCCGGATCACGCTCGGGCAGGACTCGCCGGAGGCCGTCCAGCAGCAGCTGGAGCAGGGCACCGCCGACCTCGCCTGGGACCAGCCCGTCCCGACGTCCGCGATCCCCCGGCTCCGCGACGACCCGCGCTTCGCGATCCGGGAGACGCCGAACAGCAGCCCGTACCTGGTGTTCAACCTGCGCAGCCCCAACAACCGCGGGGCGCTCGGCGAGCGGGCGGTCCGGCAGGCGCTGGAGTACGCGGTCGACCGCAGCGCGCTCATCAAGATCGTCGGCGGGCCGTCGGTGGCGCGGCCCCTGCACACGGTGATCCCGCCGGGGAACTCCGGCTACTCCGCCATCGAGCACTACCCGACGCCGGGCGAGACCGGCGACCCCGCCAAGTGCCGGGAGCTGCTCGGCCGGACGGGCCGCACCGGGCTCAAGCTGAAGTTCCCGTACCGGACGAACAGCGTCCACAAGCTCATCGCCCAGTCGATCGCGGACAATCTCGACGCGTGCGGGGTGGAGACCGAGCTGATCGCCGACTCCGGCGGCTCCTTCTACGCCGGCACCCTCGGCACCCCCGCGCGCGGGCGCGCGGGCGAATGGGACATCGCCGCCCCCGGCTGGGTGCCGGACTGGTACGGCAACAACGGCCGGTCGATCATCCAGCCGCTGTTCGACGGCCGCGGCTACGGGCAGAACTCCACCAACTACGGCGGTTACAACAACCCGCAGGTCAACGCACTGATCGACGCGGCCCTGACCGCCCCGGACGCGGGCCGCGCGGCCGGCTACTGGCAGCAGGCCGATCAGAAGATCATGGAGGACGCGGTGATCGTCCCGCTGCTCGACCGGGCGCAGACGCTCTTCCACTCGTCCCGCGTCCACGGCGCGCTCTACCTGCCCACCACCTCCGGCTACGACTACACCCGCCTCTGGCTCAGCTGACCCGGGGGCCAGGGCAGACCGGGGCGGCCGGAGCGGGCCGGGGTGACCACTTGAACGGTGTGCAAGTGGTGCATACGGTGGAGTCCATGCCGCGCGGCACCCTCTCCCTGGACCAGATCGTCCGCACCGCCATCGCGCTGCTCGACGACGAGGGGCTCGAAGGGCTCAACATGCGCGCGCTGGGCAAGCGCCTCGACTCCGCCGCCACGGCCGTGTACTGGCATGTGAAGAGCAAGGACAACCTGGTCCTGCTGGCCACCGACCGGGTCTGGGGCGAGCTCACGCTCCCCGACCCGCGCGCCGGCGGCTGGCGCGCCGCCGCCACCGCCATGGCCACCGACCTGTACCGGCTGTTCACCCGGCACCCGTGGCTCGTGCAGGTCTTCGCCGCGCACGTCGTCTACGGCGAGAGCAAGGCCCGACATGACGAGCACCAGCTCGCCGTCTACGAGGCCGGTGGCTTCACCGGCGCGGACGCAGACAGGGCGGCCACCGCGGTGTTCACCTACGTCCTCGGCAACGCGGCCGGTGTCGCGGCCGCCGCCTCCGTCAGGCGCGGCCTCGGCCGGAACGGCGGCGGCCGCGAGCACGTCGACGCGTCCCTGGCGCAGGCCCGGGAGATCGCCGAGCGCTTCCCGCGCCTGCGCGCCCGCGTGCGGACCGCGGCGGCCACCGGCGACGCCGCGTCCCCCGGCGGGGCGGCGTCCCCCGGCGGGGCGGCGTCCCCCGGCGGGACCGCGTTCCCCGGCGGGGCCTTCGCGTTCGGCCTCCAGGCCCTCCTCGACGGCCTGGAGCGCGACGCCTCCCGTCCCGGCTGACGGCCGGAGGCCCGGGCACGCCGTGCACGCCGTGAGCGCGGCCCTGGCGCGTGCCGGCAGCGCATACCCTGATCAGATGCAAACGGGCGAGTTGCGGGGAATCCTGCGTGAACGGGATTTTCAGCGGCTGTACGCGACCCGGCTCGCCTCGCAGCTCACCGACGGCCTGTTCCAGGTGGCCCTCGCCGGCTACGTGTTCTTCTCCCCCGAACGGCAGACGACGGCGGGCAAGGCCGCGGCGGCGTTCGCGGTGACGCTCCTGCCGTACTCGGTGCTCGGACCGTTCGCGGGCGTGTTCATCGACCGCTGGCGGCGCCGCCAGATCCTCGTCTGGACGCCGGTACTGCGCGCCATGCTGGTACTGGCCGTCGCGGGCCTGGTCGCCGCCGGGCGGGACGGCCTCGGCTTCTTCCTCGGCGTCCTCGTCGTGCTGGGCGTCAACCGGTTCTTCCTCTCCGCGCTGTCGGCGGCGCTGCCGCACGTGGTGCGGCGCGAGCAGCTGGTGACGGCGAACGCGTTCTCGGTCACGTCCGGGACGATCATCTCGTTCGCCGGCGCGGGGGCCGGCTACCTGCTGCGCCGGCTGTTCGGCGCGGGACACGACGGCACCGCGCTGATCCTGGTGGCCGCGGCGGCGCTGTTCGTCCTGGCGGGCCTGATCGCGACGACGCTGCCGAAGGGGCTGCTCGGCCCGCACGCGGCGGGCGGCGCCCGGCCGGAGGCGGCGCCCGGCGTCCGGGACGCGCTCGGCGGCGTCCTGCGCGGGCTCGCGGCCGGGGGCGGGCACATCGCGCGGCGCCCGCAGGCGGCGCTGGCGCTCGGCGCGATCTCGTTCCACCGGTTCCTGTACGGCGTCGTCCTGATCATGACGCTGCTGCTGTGCCGCAACCACTTCGCCGACGACCCCGACCGGGGCCTGGAGGTGTTCGCGCTCATGCTCGGGGTGTCCGGCGCCGGGTACTTCGCGGCGGCGCTGATCACCCCGGCGGTGGTGCGGCGGATCAGCAAGCAGGCGTGGACGGCGTGGCTGCTCGCCGCGGCGGCGCTGAGCCTCCTGCTGCTCGGGACGTCGTTCACCGAGCGCCCCTGGGCGGCCGGCGCGTTCCTGCTGGGCGTCGTGTCGCAGGGCGTCAAGCTGTGCGTCGACACGACACTGCAGGAACTGATCGACGACGCGTACCGGGGACGGGTGTTCGCCGTCTACGACATGCTCTTCAACGCGACGTTCGCGGCGGCGGCCGCGGCGGCCGCGGCCTGGCTGCCCTCGGACGGCCGCGCCCTCCCGACACTGCTCGCCGTGATCGCCGCCTACGCCGCCGGAGCGGTCGCCTACCGCACGGCGGCGTCCCGCATGCACCGCCCCGCGCACGCCCTGCGCTGACCCGCGCCGACCGGCGCCGCCCTCCTCACGGCATACCGTGAGGTCAGAGGGACTCTGCGATGGCGTTCAGGGCGGCGGCGATGTGCAGGACCTCGTCCTCCGTGCAGACGTACGGCGGCATCGTGTAGACGAGCTTGCCGAACGGGCGCAGCCAGACGCCGTGCGCCATGGCGATCTCCTGTACGGACGCGACGTCCACCGGCTCCCGCGCCTCCACGACGCCGATCGCGCCGAGGACGCGGACGTCGGCCACGCCGGGGAACTCGGCGGCGCCGAGCAGTTCGCTGGTCAGGATCGCCTCGATGGTGTCGACCTCGTCCCGCCAGTCGCGGGACAGCAGCAGGTCGATCGACGCGGACGCGACCGCGGCGGCCAGCGGATTCGCCATGTAGGTGGGGCCGTGCATCAGCGCGCCCGCCTCCCCGGCGGAGATGCCCTCGGCGACGCGGTCGGTGCACACGGTGGCGGCCATCGTCATGTATCCGCCGGTCAGGGCCTTGCCGACGCACATGATGTCGGGCGCGACCTCCGCGTGGTCGCAGCCCCACAGCTCGCCCGTCCGGCCGAACCCGGTGGCGATCTCGTCCAGGATCAGCAGCAGGCCGTGCTCGTCGGCGATGTCGCGGAGCGCGCCCAGGTACTCGGGCGCGTAGAAGCGCATGCCGCCCGCGCCCTGCACGATCGGCTCGACGATGATCCCGGCCAGCTCGCCCGCGTGCCGCGCCGCGAGCCCGGACAGCTCGTCCAGGTACGCGTCGTCGGGATCGGCGGAGTACCCGAGCGGGGGCGGCGGCGCGAACACGTGCTTCGCGAGGACGTCGCCGAACAGGTGGTGCATCCCGTTGACCGGGTCGCAGACGGCCATGTCGCCGAACGTGTCACCGTGGTACCCGCCGCGGACGGTGAGCAGTCGGTGCCGTCCCGGACGCCCCTGGGAGCGCCAGTACTGCAACGCCATCTTGATCGCGACTTCGACCGCGACCGAGCCGGAGTCGGCGAAGAACACCTTCGTCAGCGGCTCGGGCGTCAGCTCGACCAGCCGCTCGGCGAGGCGCACCGCCGGCGGGTGCGTGAGCCCGCCGAACATCACGTGCGCCATCTTGCCGAGCTGCCCGGTCACGGCCGCGTTCAGCTTCGGGTGGTTGTACCCGTGCACGGCCGCCCACCACGACGACATCCCGTCGATCAGCTCGGTGCCGTCGGCGAGCGTCAGCCGCACCCCGTCCGCCGACACGACCGGCAGTGCGGGGGCCTGCGCGGGCATCGGCGAGTACGGGTGCCAGATGTGCTCCCGGTCGAACTCCAGCATCCGCTCGGTCTCCCGCGGGCTCATCCGCCCGAGCTGCAGCGGGATCACTCCTCGCCCTTCCCGGCCGCGGGCTCGCCGTCCTCGCCCGGAAGGACGCCCTCGGCGGCCGCCCAGCGGCGGAGCTCCTCGGCGGCGGCGTCCTTGCCGATGATGCCGCGGTCGAGGCGCAGGTCGAGGAGGAACTTGTAGGCCCTGCCGACGAGCGGGCCCGGCCCGATGCCGAGGATCTCCTGGATCTCGTTGCCGTCGATCTCCGGCCGGATCGCGGCGAGCTCCTCCTCCTGGGCGAGCCGGTCGATCCGCCGCTCCAGGTCGTCGTAGGTGCGGCGGAGCCGGTCGGCCTTGCGCTTGTTGCGGGTGGTGCAGTCGGCGCGGGTCAGCTTGTGCAGGCGCGACAGCAGCGGCCCGGCGTCGCGGACGTACCGGCGGACGGCCGAGTCGGTCCACTCGCCGGTGCCGTAGCCGTGGAAGCGCAGGTGCAGCTCCACAAGCCGGGACACGTCGTTGACGACGTCCTTCGGGTAGCGCAGCGCGGTCAGCCGCTTGCGGGTCATCTTCGCGCCGACGACCTCGTGGTGGTGGAACGACACCCGCCCGCCCGGCTCGAACCGGCGGGTCTTCGGCTTGCCGATGTCGTGCAGCAGGGCCGCGAGGCGCAGCACGAGGTCGGGGCCGTCCTCCTCCTGCGCGATCGCCTGCTCCAAGACGATCAGCGAGTGCTCGTAGACGTCCTTGTGCCGGTGGTGCTCGTCGATCTCCAGCCGCAGCATCGGCAGCTCCGGCAGGACGTGCGCGGCGAGGCCGGTCTCGACCAGCAGCGCCAGGCCCTGCCGGGGGTACTGCCCGCAGATCAGCTTGGACAGCTCGTCGCGGACCCGCTCGGCGGACACGATCTCGATGCGGTCCGCCATGTCCTTCATCGCGCGGACGACGTCGGGCGCGACGGTGAACCCGAGCTGCGACGTGAACCGGGCGGCGCGCAGCATCCGCAGCGGATCGTCGCTGAAGGAGTCCTCGGGCTTGCCGGGCGTCCGCAGCACCTTGCGCTGCAGGTCGGTGAGGCCGCCGAACGGGTCGACGAACTCGTGGCCCGGCAGCCGCGCCGCCATCGCGTTGACGGCGAAGTCGCGGCGGCGGAGGTCCTCGATGAGGGAGGTCCCGTAAGAGACGTCCGGCTTGCGGGACTTCGGGTCGTAGGACTCGCTGCGGTAGGTGGTGATCTCCAGCTCGACGCCGTTCTTGCGGAGGCCGACCGTGCCGAACTCGATGCCGATCGTCCAGTGCGCGTCCGCCCAGTCGCGGATGATCTCCAGGGTGCGCTCGGGCGGCGCGTCGGTGGTGAGGTCGATGTCCTTGGTCGGACGGCGCAGCAGCGCGTCCCGGACCGGCCCGCCGACCAGCGCCAGCTCGTGACCGGCCGCCGCGAACAGGGCGCCGAGGTCGTCGGCGACGGGCGCGATGCCGCGCAGCAGCTCGGCGATCGCGATGCGCCGCGAGGACTCTGGGGTCACGTTCTGGTTGGGCACGGCCATCGAGCGTATTTCCTTGATTGACGGGCTGGCAAAGGACTTTGTGGCGATCGGCGGGGGTCCGCACGAGAGCCTTTGCGGGGCCGGAGCCGGACGCGGCCCTTCACATGCCGCGATCTCCGGGTTACGTTCTGGGCACCCCGATGACGCCGACGCGACCGCCGGTGAGCCTCCCGCACGACAACGGTAGCGGGATCCCAAGGGCCCCGGTCCGCCGCACGTGCGGCTGAGGCGCATCGGGAGGGTTTACGTGACGTATGACGCGAGTTAGGCCACTCGTTCCGGGTATGTGGGGGTTTCCTCCGCAGAGTGCGAAGCACGGGGACACAGCGAAACCAGTTGCGGGGGTGAGCGGGGAGACCCCCGCGGGATGGAGCCCACCATGAAGGACGCCCTCGCCATCCACCGCGCGCTGCTCGAATGGGAGACCCTGCACGAGATCGTGCGGCTGCCCGTCGCGATGACCACCGCCGACGAACTCCCGAAGGCCCTCGGCCTCCCGGCGGAGCGGTGCCTGGTGACGCGCGTCTACGCCTGCGAGGGCGGGCGGCGCGGCCGCCGCCTCCTGGCGGGCGTGATCGTCCCGGCGGGCGGGCGGCCCCGGGCCGAGATGGTCCGGCGGGCGGTCGGCGCCCGCACCGTCCGGCCCGCGCGCCCCGACCTCGTGAACGCGGTCACCGAGTACGCGGCGGGGCTCGTCTGCCCGCTGCTGCTGCCCGAATCGATGCCGCTGCTCATCGATCCCCTGTCCGCCGGCGGCGCGGACGCCGACGACGTCGTCTACACCGCGACCGGCGAGGCGTCGACCGCCCTCGGCATCAGGCGCGGCTCCCTGTACGCCCTGTGCCGCGCGAGGCCGATGGACATGGTGCCCGCTACGCCCCTTCCGTCCCCCGCGGCTCCTCCCGCCCCGTCCGCGGCGGCACCGCCCGCCCCGCCCGCGGCGGCTCCGCCCGCCGGCGCACCCCAGACCGCCCGCACCGGGGCCTGACGGCGGCGGCATCCGGACGCCCGGGGCGGAGAAACCGAACACGGCGACGGACTACCATCGACGCCGTGGTGCGGGAAATGTTCGCCCGCCGTCCTGAGGCGGCCGGTAAGGCGTGAGGACGGTCAAACGCGCGGTGGCGCTGGCCGCTCTGCTGCCCTGTATGGCCATGGCGGCACCCACGGCGGTGGCGTCCCCGGCCCTCGCGCGGCATGCCCCGGCGCAGGGGCAGACCCAGGCGCAGGCCCCTGGCCGCGCGCCCGAGCAGGCGCCCGGTCAGGCGGCCGCGCAGACGTCCGCGCAGAGCAAGGCGCGCGCGCAGGTGGCCATGGCATTGAGCAAGGTCGACCCCAAGAGCGCCAACGAGAAGTCGCGGATCGAGATCTCCGGGCTGGCCAAGAACCGCACCGACCACCAGCTGCCCGGCCTCAGCCTGCGGCTCCGGTACAGCGCGCAGCCCGTCACCAGCCGCAGCCAGCTCGACCAGTACGCCGCGGCGGCACCGAACGCCCTGCCGAACGTCGGACCGGTCCAGCAGCTCCCCGGGGCCGCCGCGCCCGGCGTGAAGCAGAGCTGGACCTTCAAGACCACCGTCAAGCAGCTCGGGCTCCGCGCCCCGGCGGGCACGCCCGGCGTCTACCCGGTCGGCGTCGAGGTGCTCAACTCCGCGCAGCAGGTCGTCGGGGGCATCACGACCTTCCTGACATTCCTGCCGAAGGACCGCCGGTTCAACCCGGTGTCGGTGAGCTGGGTCCTGCCGCTCGCCGACCAGATGCACCGCACCAACGACCGGACGTTCCTCGACGACGACCTCACCAAGGACGTGTCCGCCGGCGGCCGCCTGCACCGGCTCGTCCAGGCGGCCGCCGCCACCGACACGCCCCTCACGTGGGCGATCGACCCGGCGCTGCTGGACGACGTCCGGCAGATGGCGGCGGACGACTACACGGTCCAGCCGCCCGGCGCGAAGAAGGGCGTCCGGAAGCCCAAGAGCGCCGCCGCGGCGGCCTGGCTGGCCGCGCTGAAGAACGCCAGCAAGAAGGACCCGTACTTCGCCCTCCCCTACGCCGACCCCGACGTCGTCGCCCTCGTCCGGCGCAAGACGCCCCGCGACATCGCCGACGCGTTCGCCGAGCGGAACACCGGGGTCGCGACACAGGTGCTCGGACGCGCCGCGAACGCCCGTGTCGCATGGCCGCCGTCCGGCGCCGCCGGACCCGGGACGGTCGACCAGCTCGCCAAGAACGCCCTCAAGGACGGCGGCGCGTTCCTGATGAGCAGCTCCCAGTTCCAGGACCCGGCGGCGGGCGCGCTGCCGAACGCGACGGCGACGCTCCCGACCCACTACGGCGACCGGAAGGCGCTCCTCTACGACGAGAAGATCAACCAGATCGTCAGCGAGGGCCCCCGGTCGGTCTCCGGGGGGCTGGTCAGCGAGCAGCGCTTCCTGGCCGAGACCGCGATGATCGCGGCGGAGGCGCCGAACCGGCAGCGCACGCTCGTCGTCGCGCCCGACCGGCACTGGAACCCCGCGAACGGGGTCGCCGAGAACCTGCTCCGGTACACCAAGAAGGCCGGCTGGCTGCGCGCGGTTCCGCTCAGCAAGATCGAGTCGGCCGCGCCGCAGGGCCGGGTCTTCAACGGCTACTCCGACGACTACCAGCAGTACGAGCTCGGCGACGCGCACCTGCGGCAGGTGCAGGAGATCGCCGAGCAGGCCGCGAACTTCCAGGCCATCATGACCGGCACGCGCAAGATCTCCTACGAGCGGTCGGTGCTGCGGCTGGAGTCGGCGGCCTGGCGCGCGTCGGCGCGGCGCGCGCGGGCGGCCCGCAACCAGGTCAGGGCCGAGCTGGCGGACGACATGAACCTCGTCCGCATCGTCACCACCAAGAGCAAGCGGGTGCTGATGGGCGGCAGTTCGGGACGGCTGCCGGTGCTCATCGAGAACACGCTGCCCGGCCAGTCGGTCAAGGTCCATCTCGTCGCGACCTCGGAGAACAGCGCCAAGCTCCGGCTCGGCCGGCTGGAACCCGAGGACGCGGTCATCGAGCTGCAGCCCGGCCAGCGGGCCCAGCGCTGGATCCCCGCGCAGGCGGCCGGCAACGGCAACTTCCACGTGCAGCTGGAGCTGCGGATCCCGGGCTCGCCCCGCCGGACGTACGGGAACGGGGAGTCCATCACCGTGAACGTCACCGGCTACGGGCGGCTCGCACTGCTCATCACCGGCGGCGGACTTGCCGTACTCTTCGTGGGCGTCGGAGTGCGGGCCATCAGAGCGAGGCGCCGCCGGAAAGCGGAGGCAGCCGGTGACGGGTCGACCGGAATGGGAGCGGCGGGACCAGGGGAGCGGGGGCCGGGGTTCCCAGGTCCCGGGTTCCCAGGGGCCGGGATACCCGCCGCCGAGTTCCCCGGGGTACCCGGGGCAGGGCGGCCCTCCGCAGGGGCCGCCGCCACAGAGCCCACCACCCCAGGGGCCACCACCACAGGGCCCACCCCAGGGGCCCCCGCCTCAGGGACCTCCGCCGGGCCGGGGGTATCCGCAGGGCCCGCATCAGGGTCCGCCCCAGCGGCCCCCGGGTCCGCCGGCGCACGGCCCGCAGGGTCCGCCGCAGAGACAGCCGGGCCCGCCGCCGCGGACGGCGCCGAACCCGGCGGGCTACCCGAGCCCGCCGCCGACGGGCAGGCCGCCCGGCGCGGGGAACATCGCCGCCGAGACGGCGATTGACCTTCCCGTCCCCGGCGGCGCGCCCGTCGCCGAGACGGTCGTCGACACGCCCGTCCCCCCGTCCGGCGACGGCGGGGGAGACGGCGGCAAGGGCACGTCCGGCGGCATCCTGCGCTCCGGCGCGATCATGGCGGTCGGCACGCTCGCGTCCCGCGTCACCGGGTTCCTGCGCACCGCCGTCATCGTGGCCGCGCTCGGCACCGGGCTGCTCGCGAACGCCTACAACACCGCCAACACGATCCCCAACCAGATCTACGACCTGCTGCTCGGCGGCATCCTGACGAGCGTCATCGTCCCGCTGCTGGTCCGGGCCAAGCAGCGCGACCGCGCCTACGGCGAGCAGTACGAGCAGCGCGTGTTCACGCTCGCGGTGATCGGCCTCGGCGTCCTCACGGTCGTCGCCGTGCTGTGCGCGCCGCTGTTCATCGACGTCCTGGCGGGCAGCTACGAGGGCGACCAGCGCAAGGTCGCCGTCCTGTTCGCGCAGTTCTTCCTGCCGCAGCTGTTCTTCTACGGCGTCGGCGCGTTCGCCGGGGCCATCCTGAACACGCGCGGCAGCTTCGGCGCGCCGATGTGGGCGCCGGTGCTCAACAACATCGTCGTGATCGCGGTCGGCGGCGCGTTCCTGGCGATCACGACCGGCCGCGTCGACCCGTCCAGCATCACCGACTCCCAGCTCATGCTGCTGTCGGTCGGCACCACCGGCGGCATCGTCCTGCAGACGGTCGCGCTGTGGCCGTCGCTGCGCCGCGTCGGGTTCCGCTGGCGGCCCCGGCTCGACTTCAAGCGCGGCGAGATCGGCGAGGTCGGCCGGATGGCGGGCTGGACGCTGGTGTACGTCATCGCCACCCAGACCGCGCTCGCCGTCGTCACCGCGCTGACGAACGCCGCCGGGAAGAGGGCCGTGGACGCCGGGTTCGGCGAGGGCTACGGCTACACCCCGTACTTCAACGCCTACCAGCTCTTCCAGCTGCCGTACGCGATCGTCGGCGTCTCGGTGATCACCGCGCTGCTGCCCCGGATGAGCCGGTTCGCCGCCGAGGGCAAGACCGCCGACGTGCGGGCCGCGTTCTCCAGCGGGCTGCGGCTCTCCTCCGTGATCATCATGCCGGCGGCGGCGCTGATGCTGGTGCTCGGCCCGGAGATCACCACGGTGCTGTTCGCGCACGGCAACACCTCGCCCGACGACGCCCTCGTCATCGCGCGGGTCATGCAGATGTTCGCGATCGCGCTGGTGCCGTTCTCGATCTACCAGCTGATGCTGCGGGTCTTCTACTCGCACGGCGACACCCGGACGCCCGCGCTGATCGGGCTCGTCGTCACCACGTCCAACATCGTGCTGGCGTTCAGCGCCTACAACGTCCTCGGCGTCAAGTGGATCGTGGTCGGCATCGCCGGCGGGTTCGCGCTCACCAACGTGGTCGGCACGCTCACCTGCTGGCTGGTGCTGCGCCGCAAGCTCGGCGGCATCGACGGCCGCCGGATCGTCGGGGGCCACCTGAAGCTGCTCGTCGCGATCTGGCCGCTGATCGGGTTCGGCTACGCCGCGCACACCGTCGCGGACGCCATCGCCGGCGGCACCTCGGAGCTGATCCCCGCGCTCGCCACCCTGGTCGTCGGCTCCGTCGGCGGCGGCCTGCTGTACGTGTTCTTCGCCAAGCTGATGCGGGTGGAGGAGATCCAGACGACGATCGAGACGTTCGCGCGCCGGCTTCCCGGCCGCTGACCACCGGCTTCCGCCGGATGTGGCCGGAAGGGAAGCCGGACGCCTCCCAAAGTAAAAAAGGACGCGCGGCGATAAGGCGGCCACTCAGGCGAGTAAGCACTACCATGTGGGGGACTACGGCTTGCGGGGCGACACCCTGGGGAACGCAAAGAGGAGGGTCGGAGGCGTAAGCTGCCACGCCACGAACATGGGATCTGACCACCTGTGCAGGACGTTGCCGTGAGCACGTCAGTCATCGAGCCCGGCACGCGTCTCGCCGGCCGCTACCGCCTCGAAGAGCGCATCAGCGATTCCGGTGGATCGTCGCTCTGGAAGGCCATCGACGAGATCCTCGCGCGGGCGGTCGCCGTCCGCACCTTCGATCCCGAGTTCCCCCGGATCGCCGAGGCCGTCACGTCCGCGCGGTCGGCCAGCCGGCTGACCGACCCCCGCTGCACCCAGGTGTTCGATGCCGACGACTCCGGTGAGAGCGCCTACGTCGTCAGCGAGTGGGTGGCCGGCGAGACCCTGGAGGGCATGCTCGGCAAGGCCCCGCTGGAGCCCGGCCGCGCCGCGACCCTGCTGTACGAGGCGGCCGAGGCGGTCGCCGCCGCGCACGCCGCCGGCCTGTCGCACCTCTGCCTCACCCCCCGCGACCTCGTGTGGACGACCGGCGGCACCGTCAAGATCCTCGGCATCGCGACCGACGCCGTGCTGCACGACCGCTCCGCCGACGACCCCGCCGGGGAGGACGTCCGCGGTCTCGGCCGGATGCTGTACGCGGCGCTCACCGCGCACTGGCCCGGCGACTCCGGCACCTCCGACCTGCCCGCCGCGCCCGCCACCGACGGGGTGCCGCACGCGCCCCGCCAGGTGCAGGCCGGCATCTCGCACGCCGTCGACGCCATCGTCTGCCGCTGCCTCGGCATCGGCCCCGCCGGGATGCAGGCCAACCCGATCGCCTCGCCCGCCGACCTGGCGAAGGCGCTGCGCGGCGTCCCGCGCACCCCGCTGCCGCTGTTCGCGGGGCTCGGGCAGGCCGCGCCCGCCCCGCGGCCCGCGCCGGCGCCGGCGTCGCGTCCGGCGAACCCGTCGCCCGCCGCGACGCAGCCCCACCGGCCCGCCGAGCCGGCCTCGCAGGTCCCGCCGCCGCGCGCGCAGCACGCACCGCCTCCTCCACCGCCGACGTCCACGTCCACCCGTACGGCGCCCGCGCACGGGCCCGGCGGGCCCAAGCGCCCCGCGAACCGCGCGCTGCTCGGCGTCGCCGCGGCCGCGCTGACCGTCATCGTCGGGATCGGCGCGTGGGCGCTGACCAGCAACGGCGGCGGCGACCCCAAGGGCGGCGGCGCCACCGACAACGGCAAGACGAGCGCCCCGCCCACGCCGACCACGGTGAAACTGCAGGCCGCGGGCGCCGAGGCCGTCCAGCAGTCCCAGCCCGGCCATCCCGACACCTCCATCGGCAAGGGCGTCGAGTCCGTCATCGACGGCAAGCCGAGCGGCTCCTGGGAGACGCAGAGCTACAACGACGCCAAGTTCGGCAACTACTCCAAGGGCATGGGCGTCCTGCTCGACATGGGCAAGCCGGTCAAGGTCGCCAAGGTCAAGGTCCACTCGTCCGAGACCGGCGGGATCCTGCAGGTCAAGGTCGGGGACTCCAAGACCCCCGGCGACCTCAAGCGCATCGGCCAGATGCCCGTCAACGGCGGGGAAGTGACCTTCACCGCGTCCCCGGAGGCCACCGGGCAGTACGTGCTCGTGTGGTTCACCACACTTCCCACGTCCCTCAAGGGCCGGCTCGGGGAGGTCACGGTCTACGGCGCCGCCGGCTGACCCGTCGTCCGCACTGTGCACAAGGGCTGTGACGTGGAGTTGCTCTTGTCTGTATCGTGCCTGTGAGCAGAATGTCCCCTCGCCCCCAGGAATCTGTGGTGCCAACCCCAGCAGCCGGTCGCGGACGTCCGGCACCGAGCGGGCGTCCCGAACGAGAAAGCGGTCGCTCATGACCTCGGTGAGCATGCATCGGGTCGGTGAGGTGCCCGACAAGGAGCTCCTCGCCCGCCACGCCCAGGGGGACCCGCACGCGTTCGCCGAACTCGTCCACCGGCACCGCGACCGCATGTGGGCGGTCGCCGTCCGCACCCTCGGCGACCCGGAGGAGGCCGCCGACGCGCTGCAGGACGCGTGCCTCTCGGCGTTCCGCGCGGCCGACCGGTTCCGGGGCGACGCCGCCGTCACCACCTGGCTGCACCGCATCGTGGTGAACGCCTGCCTGGACCGCATCCGGCGCAAGTCCGTCCGGCCGGCGACGCCGATGGGCGACGACGCGACCTTCGACGCCGTCGCGCCGAAGCTGCCCGACCCGACGGACGCGCACGGCGTGTCCCTCGACGTCCGCACCGCCCTGGAGCAGCTGCCGTACGAGCAGCGCGCCGCCCTCGTCCTCGTCGACATGATGGGCTACTCCGTCGACGACGCGGCCCAGGTCATGGAAGTCCCGCCTGGAACGATCAAGAGCCGGTGCGCCCGTGGCCGCGCCCGTCTCGCCCCCCTTCTCACCCACCACCGGAACCGACGGGATCGCAAAAACGTCGGAGGTGTGGAAGGAGGTGGCATGCCCAAGTGAACCCCGCACACTATGACTACGAGGTCCTCGCCGACCTGGCCGAGGGATTGCTCGAAGACGACGAAGCCGCCTCCGTCAACGCGCACCTCGACACCTGCGCCGAGTGCCGGGACCTGTCCGCCGACCTTGCGGACGTCTCCCGGATCCTGGCGGAGGCACCCGTACCGTCCATGCCCGCCGAACTGGCCGAGCGCATCGACACCGCCATCGCCGCGGAGTCCATGCACAGCGCCACCGTGGTGAGCATGGAGCAGCGGCGCGGAAGGCGGCATTGGCGGATCCTGTCCGCCGCCGCGGCGGCGGTGGTCGTCGTCGGCGGCGGTGCGATGGTCGGCAACATGGCATTGGACGGTGTGAGCGGCGACCACGGTCAGGCGTCGACTCCCGCCCAGGACAGCTCCAACCGGAACGACGCGGAACACGGGGTGGCCCCGAACGCCGCCCCGGCCGGTGCCTTCACGGTCGCCCGCACCGGCACCGGCTACCGCGAAGGGACGCTCGGTGCGCAGGTCGGCCGGCTGCTCGCCGACGGGCAGCGGCTCAAGGGCGCGTCGAGCGCACCGTCCGCGCAGCTCAAGGGGTGCGTCAAGGGCGTCACGCACGGTCTGACGCCCGCCCTCGTCGACGACGCCGAGTACGAGGGCGCTCCCGCGATCATCATCGCCGCGCACGGCGTCCAGACCGGTAAGTGGAACATTTGGGTCGTCGGCCCGGACTGCTCCGAGCAGAACCAGCGCGTGCTGAAGAAGCTGGAGAACGCCTGACGCGCCGCCCGCCGTTCTCGGGCCCGCCCCCGAGAACGGCCCGTCATGCCGCGGAGGACCCCGTGGACGACGCCGCGCGGGCGACGCCGTGTATGACGCTGTGGGCGACGCCCCGCGGATGACGCCGCGGCGAGGTGTCAGAGGGAGTCGAGGAAGGCCAGCGCGATCGTCCAGGCGCGTTCGGCCGATTCGGCGTCGTAGTCCGGCAGGTCCGGGTCGGTGAACAGGTGGCCGGCGCCCCGGTAGCGGAAGACCTCGACGTCCGCGCCCGCCTTGCGCATCTGCAGGTACCAGGCGTTCAGCCAGTCGACGGGCTCCCAGGTGTCGGGGTCGGCGACGTGCAGTTGCACCGGGACCTCGGTGGACGCGTCCTCCGCGATGTCGGACGTGCCGTGCATCAGCAGCAGCCCGCCGGCCTTCTCGTCGGCGAACGCGAGGTTCTGGGCGATGGACCCGCCGAGCGAGAAGCCCGCGTAGACGAGCCCGCCGTCGCCGATCAGCGGCGCCGCCGCGTGCACGGCGCGGCGCAGCAGCTCGTCCCGGCCGATCTCGTCCTTGATCTCGATGCCCTCCTCGGCCGTGTCGACGACCCGGCCGTCGTACAGGTCGGGGACGTGGACCTCGTGCCCGGCCGCGCGGAGCCGGTCCGCCGCCTGGTGCACCGCCGGGCGCAGCCCGTACATCGAGTGGAGGAGCAGGATGCGTGCCATGCTCCTCACCCTAGAGGGCACACCACCTGGTAGGGCGGCCGGTCGTGGCGTCCCGGGAATCCCCGGGGCCTAGGATCGGTTGACGCGACTGGCAGGCCGGTTCGTGCGGCACCGACGGCCAACGAGGAGAGGCGCAGAACAGTGAGCGACGTCCGTAACGTCATCGTCATCGGGTCAGGGCCCGCGGGCTACACGGCCGCCGTCTACGCGGCCCGTGGCGACCTGAAGCCGCTGGTGTTCGAGGGGTCGGTGACGGCCGGCGGCGCGCTGATGAACACCACCGACGTGGAGAACTTCCCCGGCTTCCCCGACGGGATCATGGGCCCGGACCTCATGGACAACCTGCGCAAGCAGGCCGAGCGGTTCGGCGCCGAGCTGGTCACCGACGACGTCACCGAGGTCGACCTGACCGCCGACCCCAAGGTCGTGAAGGTCGGCGACGAGACCCACCTGGCCCGGACCGTGATCGTGGCGACCGGGTCGGGGTACCGGGAGCTCGGCCTCCCCGACGAGAAGCGGCTGTCGGGCCGGGGCGTGTCGTGGTGCGCGACCTGTGACGGGTTCTTCTTCCGCGAGCAGGACATCGCGGTGGTCGGCGGCGGCGACACCGCCATGGAGGAGGCGATCTTCCTGACCAAGTTCGCCCGCTCGGTGACCGTCATCCACCGCCGCGACGAGCTGCGCGCCTCCAAGATCATGCAGGACCGGGCATTCGCCAACGACAAGATCCGCTTCCTGTGGGACAGCGAGGTCGTGTCCATCCAGGGCGACGACCGGGTCACCGGTGTCACGGTGCGCAACACCAAGACCGGCGCCGAGTCGCCGCTGGAGATCACCGGGCTGTTCATCGCGATCGGCCACGACCCCCGCAGCGAGCTGTTCGCCGGCCAGCTCGAGACCGACACCGACGGCTACCTCCTGGTGGACGCGCCGACCACGCGGACCAAGATCCCCGGTGTGTTCGCGTGCGGCGACGTCGTCGACCACATCTACCGGCAGGCGATCACGGCGGCGGGCAGCGGCTGCGCCGCGGCGATCGACGCGGAGCGCTGGCTCCAGGACCAGGACGCCGCCGAGGCCGCCGCACGGGCCTGACCCGGCGCCCCACCGGGGCCGACCGGTCCTGCCGGACCCCGCCGTCCGGGCGGGGCGGGCCGCGCCCGCCTCGCGGACGGATCGTGATTTCACCAGCCGCGGACGGCATCGGGTCGGCCCGGCCCGGCCGTCGCGTGCAAGAAGAAGGAGAACCATGAAAGCCGTGACCGACGCCGACTTCGCGTCCGTGGTCCTGGACAACGACAAGCCCGTCCTCGTGGACTTCTGGGCCGAGTGGTGCGGCCCGTGCCGGATGGTGTCGCCGATCCTGGAGGAGATCTCCAAGGAGCACGGCGACAAGATCGAGATCGTGAAGATGAACATCGACGAGAACCCGAAGATGCCGCAGGAGTACGGCATCCTGCAGATCCCGACGATGAACGTCTACAAGGGCGGCACCGTCGTCAAGCAGATCATGGGCGCCAAGCCGAAGGCCGCCCTGCTCCGCGACCTCGCCGAGTTCATCTGAGCCGGCCGGCCCCCGGCCGGCCCGTCCGAGCCGCCTCCCGCCCTCCCGCGGCGAGCGCGAAAGCGTGTGGCCCGCACTCCCTCCCGGAGTGCGGGCCACACGCGTGAACAGCCTCAGACGGCCTCAGACGGCCTCAGACGGGCCGTAGTGCCCCTTCCGGGGTCATGGAGCCCAGCAGCCGTTCGAGGGCCACCTCGACGTCCTCACGCCACGACAGGGCCGACTTCAGCTCCAGCCGCAGCCGCGGGTACCGGTGGTGCGGCCGGACGGTCTTGAACCCGACCGACAGCAGGTAGTCGGCCGGCACCATGCATCCGCCGTCCTCGCCCTTCAGGTCGCCGAACGCCTCGATCGCCTTCACCGCGCGGCGGGTGAGGTCCTTCGCGACGCCCTGGACGAGCATCCGGCCGAGGCCGCCGCCCGCGAACTCCGGCAGGATGTGCGCGGTCATCAGCAGCACGGCGTCCGCGCTGACCGGGCTCGTCGGGAACGCCACCGAGCGCGGCACGTACAGCGGCGGCGCGTACATCACGAACCCCGCCGGGACGTTGTCGACGTACGCGATCTTGCCGCAGCTGCCCCACTCCAGCAGCGTCGAGGAGATCCACGCCTCCTTCTCCAGGCCCGAGTCGCCGCTCTCCAGCGCCCGGTCCCGGCTGACCGGATCCAGCTCCCAGAACACGCAGCCGCGACAGCGATGCGGCAGATCGTCGAGATTGTCCAGCGTGATGTTGACGAGACGACGCGACACCGGGTCGGCACCCCCTGCCTCGATCCTCGCCCGCCGGGCCTGGAACCCGTGACGGCGGAACTTCCCGGCAACCAACCGGGACCCGCGGGCATCGTATCGGACAGGAGTTTCCCCAACCCGGCGGCACGCCACACCCGGAGCAGTCCGGCGCGGCCGCCATGGCGTAGTTTGCAGGGAAGTCGTCACACCTCGGAGGTGCCTCGTGGAACAGCATTCGCGTACGGACGTCTACGCCGATCGCTATGCCGCCCGCGCCGCCGGCATGGTGCCGTCCGAGATCCGGGCCCTGTTCGCGATGGTCGCGCGACCCGAGATCGTCTCCCTCGCGGGCGGGGCGCCGTACGTGTCCGCGCTCCCCCTCGACGCCGTCGGCGAGATGATCGGCGAGCTCGTCGCGGGGAAGGGCGCCGAGGTGCTGCAGTACGGCTCCGCGCAGGGGGACGAGCAGCTCCGCGAGCACATCTGCGAGGTCATGTCCCTGGAGGGCGTCCAGGCGTCCCCGGACGACGTGGTCGTCACCGTCGGCGCGCAGCAGGCGCTCGACCTCATCACCAAGATCTTCGTGGACCCGGGCGACGTCGTCCTCGCCGAGGCCCCGTCCTACGTCGGCGCCCTCGGCACGTTCGCGTCCTACCAGGCCGACGTCGTGCACGTCCCGCTGGACGAGGGCGGGCTCATCCCGTCCGCGCTCCGCGAGACGCTCGCCTCCCTCCGCGCCGAGGGCCGCAGCGTCAAGTTCCTCTACACCGTCCCGACGTTCCAGAACCCGGCCGGCGTCACCCTCACCACCGCCCGCCGCGCGCAGATCCTGGAGATCTGCGCCGAGTACGACATCCTCGTCGTGGAGGACAACCCGTACGGGCTCCTCGGCTTCGACGGCGACCCCATGCGTGCCCTGCGGGCGGACGACTCCGAGCGCGTCATCTACCTCGGCTCGTTCTCCAAGACGATCGCGTCGGGGCTCCGCGTCGGCTGGGTCCTCGCGCCGCACGCGGTGCGGGCCAAGCTCGTCCTGGCCGCCGAGTCCGCGATCCTGTGCCCGTCGAACTTCTCCCAGCTCGCCGTCCGCGAGTACCTCGCCACGCAGCCGTGGCGGGAGCAGATCAAGGGCTTCCGCGAGCTGTACCGGGCGCGCCGTGACGCGATGCTGGAGTCCCTTGACCACTGGATGCCCGAGGGTTGCAGCTGGACGCGTCCGGCCGGTGGTTTCTTTGTCTGGCTCACCCTCCCCGAGGGGCTCGACTCGAAGGCGATGGCGCCCCGCGCGATCGCCGAGCGGGTCGCCTACGTCCCCGGCACCGGCTTCTACGCCGACGGGGACGGGCACCGGCACCTGCGGCTGTCGTACTGCTTCCCGGAACCGCACCGGATCCGGGAGGGCGTCCGCCGGCTCGCCACGGTGATCGAGAAGGAGATCAGCCTCCGCGACACGTTCGGCGGCGCCGTCGGCGGCTCCTCCGCGGGCGTCCAGGCGCCGGGGCCGGATGTCGTCTGACGGTTTCACGTGAAACGCGCGCGCCGGGGGAGCCCGGCGCGCGCCACATCATCTAGAGGGGCACCAGCGGTGGAACTCGGGCATGTCGTCGTCCTCGCCGGAGGTCTGTCGTACGAGCGGGAGGTGTCGCTGCGGTCCGGGCGGCGCGTCACCGACGCGCTGCGCGCCCGCGACATCCCGGTCGAGCTGCGCGACGCCGACGCGACACTCCTGGACTCGCTGGCCGACGACCCGCCGGACATCGTCTTCCCCGTCCTGCACGGCGCGTCGGGGGAGGACGGCTCGATCCGCGACGTCCTCGAACTGGTCGGCGTGCCGTACCTCGGCGCGCGTCCGGACGCCTGCCGTGTCGCCTGGGACAAGCCGACCGCCAAGTCCGTCGTCCGCCGCGCCGGCCTCCTGACGCCCGACTCCGTCGCCCTGCCGAAGGAGGTCTTCCACGACCTCGGCGCGGCGTCCGTCCTCGCCCGCATCGTGGACGCGCTCGGCCTGCCCCTGTTCGTCAAGCCGACCCGGGGCGGCTCCGCCCTCGGCTCTTCCGTCGTCCACGAGCCGTCCGAGCTGTCCGCCGCCATGGTCAGCTGCTTCGCCTACGGCGACGCCGCCCTCATCGAGCGCTACGTCTCCGGCACCGAGGTGGCGGTCAGCGTCATCGAGCAGGACGGCGTCCCCAGCGCGCTCCCCGCGGTGGAGATCGTCACCCCGAGCAGCCTCTACGACTACACGGCCCGCTACGACGCCGGCGACACCGAGTTCATCACCCCGGCGCGCCTGTCGCCGGACGTCGCCGCCCGCGTCACGGACGCCGCCGTCACCGCCCACCGGACACTCGGCCTCCGCGACATCTCCCGCACCGACCTCATCGTGTCGCCGGACGGCGAGGTGCACTTCCTGGAGGTCAATGTCGCCCCCGGCATGACGGAGACGAGCCTCCTCCCCCGCGCCGTCAGTGTCGCGGGACTGGACCTCGGCGAGGTCTGCGAATCCCTCCTCCAGGCCCGCCTCGCCTGACCGTCCGGCGAGGGCACGTCGCCGCGACAAGCCTCGGCCCCGGCCGCCCCAGCCGCCCGGTTTCACGTGAAACAAAAGCCGCCCGCCGCCAAGCAGCCAAGGGGCACCTCCCAGAACGAGCGTCGCCGACTACCACCCGCCCGTCGCCTCGTCCGCACACCCGCCCGTCCGCATGCCGCGCCGTCCGCACCTCGCCCCCGCACTCGCGCCGCCTGCACGTCGCCCGTGCGAACGCCGCCCGTCCGCGTGTCGCGCCGTCCGCACGTCGTCCATCCGGCACGTCGCCGCTCACACGTCGCCCCTCACCACGTCGCCCCACCCGCGCGTCGCACCGCCTGCACGTCGCCCCACCCGCGCGTCGCACCGCCTGCACCTCGCGCCGCCTGCACGTCGCCCCACCCGCACGTCGCCAATCTGCCCGTCGAGCGGCCCTGCCTGAAGGCGTCACCCGCTAGTGCCGCCGCCCCCCCGGCAGCCTTAGAAGAGCCGAAGGCTTCGCCCTCACGGGCGCGCTCCTCGCGTCAAGCCGCCGACAACGAGGGGCCGCGATCGAACGGCGTCCGGGCATCAGCCTCGCGCGGCCAGGAGTTCCAGTCCCGCTCCTGACAGGTCCGGAAGGGCCGCCGCCTCGCGTCCCGCGAGCAAGAGGACGATGGCTTTGATCGGACCGGACACCTCCGGCCCACCGGCTCCACGCGCCCATCGTGCGTCGGTGGCCGCGACGCGCAGGCCGCGGAGGCGCTTCTTGGCGCCGAAGCCGAAGGGCGCGGGGATCTGCCAGATGCGGTCGGCCGCCACCAACGCCGGCTCCACCGGCATGGCGAAGTCGCGTCCGAGTGGAGCGAAGATGTCCTGCGCGTGGACGAGGATGTCCAGCAGGGGTTCCTTGGTCGTCGTCCCGGGCACCCGCCGCCGGAGTGCGGCGCCCTTTCGCACGTCCGCGATCAGCTCATCGATCGGCCGGGCGGCTCGCTCGATGGCCGTCTCGCGGATCATCCCGTGGAAGTCGCCGCGCGCACGCGCGAGCTCGCGCAGCGCCGTGCCGAACGTGATCTCCGCTCCCAGCCCGACGTGGGCGACGACGTCGCGCACCCGCCACCCCTCGCACAGCGAGGGCCGCTCCCACTCGTCCGGCTGAAGCTCGGTCAGGGCGTCCGCGACCGCCGAGCGCTGTTCCCCGATATGCCGCCACATCTCTTCGCGATCCAACCGAGCCTCCCAGGGCCGAACTTCGCGAGACGTGCTCTCCGCCGGAACCTATGGGCCGCCTTCCCAGAGGTCCAGCCCCACACACGCCAAGACCCCCTGAGCCATTCCCCGCCGAGCGCCACCGCGGCCCGCGCACCAGCACTGGGTGGCCCACCGCCGAACGCAGCGACGCCGCCGCCAGCGCGTCGGCCTACGCCCCCGGGAAGCGCGGGTCCGGCCTACGAGATCAGGGGATCCGCCTCCGGTGCCACATTGTTTCCCGTGAAACATCGGCCACGGCGCCCCGGCCACCCTCCCCGCCCCATGACATAACAAGCTCGGAGTCCCACGGACATGCGCCGCCCTGGGCACGCGTCACCACCCGCCAGCCTCCCTTCCGCGACCCCGCCGTCCGGAGGGGGCGTGGTGGGGTCGCGTTCGGAGGTGGTGGCGGGTGGATGTTTCACGGGAAACATCGGGGGAGCGGGCGCACAAGAAAGCGCCCCGGAGGCGGGTGGCTGTCCGGGGCGCGCGGTGGGGGGTGACGGTCAGGTGCCGCTCAGGCCGTCTTCCTCGGGGGCCATCGACTTGATGATGCGGTCGAGGTCTTCGAGGGTGGCGAACTCGACGACGATCTTGCCCTTGTTGCGGCCCATGTCGACGCGGACCTTCGTCTCGTAGCGGTCCGAGAGGCGGTCGGCCAGCTCCCGGAGGCCGGGGGCGACCGGCTTCTTGCGGCGGCCCTGGCGCGGCGCCTTCGGCTCGTCGTCGACCTCGCGGAGCGCGATCATCTCCTCCAGGGCGCGGACGGAGAGGCCCTCCTGGACGATCCGCTGCGCCAGGTGCTCCTGGGCCTCGACGCTGTCGAGGGAGAGCAGGGCGCGGGCGTGGCCGGCGGACAGGACGCCCGCCGCGACCCGGCGCTGGACGGCGGGCGGCAGGTTCAGCAGCCGCAGCGTGTTGGTGATGTGCGGGCGCGACCGGCCGATGCGGGTGGCGAGCTGCTCGTGGGTGGCGCCGAAGTCCTGCAGCAGCTGCTGGTAGGCGGCGGCCTCCTCCAGCGGGTTGAGCTGCTGGCGGTGCAGGTTCTCCATGAGCGCGTCACGGAGCAGGTCGTTGTCGCCGGTGTCGCGGACGATCGCCGGGATGACGTCCAGCCCGGCCATCTTGGACGCCCGCCACCGGCGCTCGCCCATGATCAGTTCGTAGTCGAACTCGTCCGACGGGGACTTGCGGACGACGATCGGCTGGAGCAGCCCCACGATGCCGATCGACTCGGCCAGCTCCTGCAGCGCCTGCTCGTCGAAGTGCTCGCGCGGCTGCCGCGGGTTGACCGTGATGGAGCCGACCGGCAGCTCCGCGAAGTGCGCGCCGGCGACCGGCTCCAGCCCGGGGGGCGTGGCGCCGTTCGCCGCGGCGGGGCCGCCGCCGGGGAAGCCGGGCTCGCCCGCGCTCCCCGGTTCGTCCGGCGTCGGCGGGGGCGGGGCGGTGGGGATGAGGGCGCCGAGCCCCTTGCCCAGACCGCGTCGCTGCTGGCTCACTGGACGGCCCCCGCGTGGGCCATCTCCGAGGCGGCCTCGCTGTAGGCGAGCGCACCGCTGGAACCGGGGTCGTAGGTCATGACGGACTGCCCGTAGCTCGGGGCCTCCGACACGCGGACGCTGCGGGGGATCACCGTGTTGAGGACGACGTCGCCGAAGTGGTTCCGCACGTCCTCGGCCACCTGCGCGGCGAGCCGCGTCCGGGCGTCGTACATCGTGAGCAGGATCGTGGACACCTTCAGTTTCTGGTTGAGGTGCGCCTTGACGAGGTCGACGGTGCGGATCAGCTGCCCGAGGCCCTCCAGCGCGTAGTACTCGCACTGGATCGGGATGAGCAGCTCGTCGCCGCCGACGAGCGCGTTCACGGTGAGCAGGCCGAGCGACGGCGGGCAGTCGATCAGCACGTAGTCGAACTTCTCGGTGTCGTAGGCGTCCAGCGCCCGCCGCAGCCGCGACTCGCGGGCCACCTTGGAGACGAGCTCGATCTCGGCGCCCGCGAGGTTGAGGGTGGCGGGCGCGCAGTACAGGTTCGGGATCTCCGGCGCCGGGACGATGATGTCCGCCAGCGCCATGTCCTCGATCAGCACGTCGTAGATCGACGGGACCTCCGCGTGGTGGTCGACGCCGAGGGCGGTGGACGCGTTGCCCTGCGGGTCGAGGTCCACCACGAGCACCTGCGCGCCGTGCATGGCGAGGGACGCGGCGAGGTTCACCGAGCTGGTGGTCTTGCCCACGCCGCCCTTCTGGTTGGCGATGGTGATCACGCGGCACTTGGCCGGCCGCGGCCACTCGCGTTCCCTGCGGCCCGACATCGCCTTCAGTGCCGTGACCGCTGTTTCATGTGAAACCTTGGCGTCCTTGAGCGCCTCGCGCACGAGTTCTGACTCCCCCTGGTTCGGTCCGCTGCGCGGCTCCGGCGGGCGTGCGCCGGTGTTCGTCGGTACGTATCCGACGTTCTCCGCGGTACCGGACGTCGTGCTACCCCACATCGCGTGCCCCGAGGGCGTGGTCCCCGGGGCGGTCCCCTGGCCGGATCCCGGCTCCGTCCGCGGGGCCGGGACTCCCTGCGTCCCACCGGCCGGCGGCTGGGCCCCCTCGCCCAGGCCGGACGGCTGCTCGTCGGGGGATTCGTCGGCGCGGTCAGGCCGGCCCAGTCCTGGTCCCGTGCTCATGAAGACCTCTTCCTCGACCCTCTGGCACGCCGCGGCGCGCGCTGTCGTCGCCCGACAACCTCTCCTCGGCCGGCGACCACACGGACGAGTGTTGTCGGCGGGTCGACCATACCGCGCCCCACTTGGAGCAGTTCCGCCGAGCGCGCCCCGAGCCGCTTCAGGACGGGTTCGGCCTCGTCCAATTCCGCTCGGGCCCGTTCCCCCTTGAGCGCCAGGAGCTCCCCGTCCGGCCGCAGCAGGGGGAGGGCCCATTTCGCGAGGCGTTCGAGGGGGGCGACGGCTCGCGCGGTGGCCACGTCGACCGCGAACTCCGTCACCACCTCCTCGGCCCTGGCCCGGCGCACCTCGACGTTCGGCAGGTCGAGCAGCCGGACGCACTCCTCGAGGAAGGTGGTGCGGCGCAGCAGCGGCTCCAGCAGCGTGATCCGCAGATCGGGCCGGACGATCGCGAGGACGATCCCGGGCAGCCCCGCGCCGGAACCGATGTCCACGACGTGCGCGTCCGCCGGGACGGCCTCGGACACCACCGCGCAGTTGATCAGGTGGCGTTCCCACAGGCGGTCGACCTCGCGCGGCCCGATGAGCCCGCGCTCGACCCCCGCGTCGGCGAGAAACGCCGCATAACGCTCCGCGACCGGCAGCGCGTCCCCGAAAACCTCACGTCCAATGCCCATCAGACGAATCGTTCCACAAAACCGGGCGGCGGCGTACACGCGAAACGTGCCGGTGGGCGGTCCGGGCGGACGGTTGCACGACCCTTGCGTTATGGCAAGAACCACATGACCCCGCCGCATATTCGGGGAGTGCCGGGTAGAGGTGCCCTGTCGCCCGTCCGTCCCCCCGGAAGGAGCTCCGACACATGGGAATCGGAGTCAGTCTCGCATTCATCGCGATAGGCGCGATCCTCGCGTTCGCGCTGCGCGTCGACCTCAGCGGCGTCGACATCCACCTGGTCGGCTGGATCCTGATCCTGGTGGGGCTCATCAGCATGGGCTTCACCCTCAAGTACACGCGCCCCCGGCGGGCCGCCGGCCGGGTCGTCGGCGCCGACCCCGCCTACGGCGACGAGCCCGGCACCATCGTCCGCGAGGAGCACATCATCGAGGACCCCGCACCCGCGGGGCGTCCCGCCGAGCGAGTCGAACGTGTGATCGAACATCCGGCGGACGAGGGCGTGACCCACGGCCACGTCGCCCAGGACCCCGCCTACGCCCAGGATCCCGCGTACGCCCAGGACCCGGCGGCGGAGAACAACCCCGCCGTCGTGGACGCGGGCGACCGCGTCCCGCCGCAGCGCCGCAGGTGGCGCCGCACCGCCCGCCGCTGACTCCTGCCGGAGGCGTGACGGGCGGGGAACGCGGGCCGGGCATGCGGGTCCGGACATGCGAACGACCCCGTGCCGGGAGGCATCGGGGCCGTTCGGAGAACCTGATCAGGCGGGGTAGACCACGACGTAGCGGTCGGGCTCCTCGCCCTCGGACTCGCTGCGGAGGCCGGCGGCGGCGACCGCGTCGTGCACGATCTTGCGCTCGAACGGGGTCATCGGGGCGAGCGGCTTCGGCTCGCCCGCCTGCTTGACCTCGTCCGCGACATCCGTGCCGAGCTTGGTGAGCTCCGCGCGGCGGCGCTCGCGGTAGCCGCCGATGTCGAGCATGAGGCGGGTGCGGTTGCCGGTCTGGCGGTGCACGGCCAGCCGGGTCAGCTCCTGCAGCGCCTCCAGGACCTCGCCGCGCTTGCCGACCAGCTCGTCCAGCGAGGCACCGACGACGGCGACGATCGCGCGCTCGCCCTCGACGTCCATGTCGATGTCGCCGTCGTAGTCACCGATGTCCAGCAGGCCCTCGATGTAGTCGGCGGCGATCTCGCCTTCCTGTTCGAGCGCCTGCACGTCGACCTCGGTGGTGTCGGTCTGGCTCAACGGGGACTCCTTCTCCGGCACGTGCTCGGGGTTCAAACTAGCGCTTCTGGGTGCCGCTGCGCTTGCTGCGCGGCTTGCGGGTCGGCTGGTTGCGCACGACCTTCGGCTTCTCCTCGGGTTCGGGATCGGCCTCCGGCTCCTTCTTCAGCCTCGCCTTGGCCTTCGCGCCGGACGGCGACTGGCCGTTCTTGGTCGCGGCCGCCCGCGAACCGGCGGTCTTCGAGCCGGCCGTCCGCGTACCCGTCTTGGTGCCGGTCTTCGCGCCCGTCTTGGTACCGGTCTTCGAACCGGTCTTGGCGGTGCCGTTGTCGGCCGCGGCCGACCCGTCGGTGCTGGGCGGCGGGTACTTCTTGTAGATGTAGTGCTGCTGCGCGAGCGTCCAGCTGTTGGACGTGACCCAGTACATGAGGACGCCCAGGGGGAAGCCGAGGCCGAAGAGGCCGAACAGCGGCGCCAGGAAGACCATCATCTTCTGCGCCTGCATCATCGGGTTGGCCTCGTCGGTGACGGGCTGCCGCTTCATGCTGGCGCGGACGGTGAAGAACGTCGTGCAGGAGCTG
Organism: Actinomadura meyerae; assembly: GCF_900188445.1. GTDB lineage: Bacteria > Actinomycetota > Actinomycetes > Streptosporangiales > Streptosporangiaceae > Spirillospora > Spirillospora meyerae. The sequence continues at coordinate 94,686 of NZ_FZOR01000019.1, read as the reverse complement.
ATCACCACGGCGATGCCGGTGACGATGATCGCGGTCCAGCTCTTGGGGTCGGCGCCCCACGCGTTCAGGAAGGTGTCCGGGATGTGCGCGCCGAAGATGTTGGCGTTCTGCGCGCTCGCCACCAGGTCGGACGAGACCGCGAAGACGCTCTCGCCGGGCTTGGCGTCGGAGATCCGCTTCAGGGTCTGGAACAGCCCGATGAAGATCGGCATCTGCACCAGGAGCGGCAGGCAGCCCGACAGCGGGTTGGCGCCGTTCTCCTGGTAGAGCTTCATGACCTCCTGGTTGAGGCGCTGCTTGTCGTTCTTGTACTTCTTGCGAAGCGCCTGGACCTTCGGGTTCAGCTCCTGCATCTTCCGCGAAGCGTGGATCTGCTTCACGAAGAGGGGGACGAGTATGAGCCGCAGCAGGACGGTGAGCAGGATGATCGAACCGCCCCACGCCCATCCACTGTCCTTGGGGACGACCGTGCTGAGCCCCGTGTGAATCCACACGATGAGCTGAGAGACGATCTCGTACAACCAATCAAGCACCGGGCAGCTCCTTGGGCTCTGCTAGGGCGTGGCCGCTCTCCTCGCGGCCGGAGTCTGAGGAGGCCGCCGTGGAGCGCTGCTGGGGGGTCGTCCCCCCAGATTCCCCGGAGAAGACGGACGGTCCCTGAGTGAACGCGTCCCGTGACTCCCCGGATTCCCCGCCCCCGGACATACCGGAGGGGGTTTCGGACGTCTTCTTTGGCGGCACCGGGTCGTAACCCCCGGGGTTGAAGGGATGGCACCGCCCGATCCGGCGGGCCGTCAGCCACGTGCCGCGCAGCGCCCCGTGAACCTGGAGGGCCTCCAGGCCGTACGCACTGCACGAGGGATGGAATCGGCACTGCTGCCCGAGCAGGGGACTCAAGAAGCGGCGGTAGGCGCGGACGAGAAGGATCAGCACGCGCGCGACGGGGCCCGGACGGGCCTCCTCGTGCTGCGCGGGGGACGCGGCCCCCTGCCGACTCCTCATCTTCGCCCCTTGGACGCGGGCCGCAGCAGCCGGTCGAGCGCCGACTCCAGATCCGCGGCCAGTTCGTCTGGACGCGCCGTTCCCGCGCGGGGGTTGGCGCGCACTACGAGCAGGCTACCCGCTGGAAGCCGGTCGAGGTGCGGACGCATGAGGTGGCGCAGGCGCCGCCGCACCGCGTTGCGGACGACGGCGTTGCCGACGGTGCGCGCCACGATGAATCCGACCAGCGGCGGAGTCCCCGGCGCCGGTTCCTCGTCCGGGCGAAGCAGGTGAACCACGACAGTTGGCCGTCCGGCGCGGCGACCGCGCCGGACGGCCAACGTGAAGTCGTCCCGCCGCCGCATCCGGTTACCGGACGGCAGCACAGTGCAGGTGGCTCAGACCGCGATGCGGGCGCGGCCCTTGCCCCGCCGGCTGGACAGGATCGCGCGGCCGGCGCGCGTGCGCATCCGCAGCCGGAAGCCGTGCTTCTTGTGGCGACGACGGTTGTTCGGCTGGAAAGTACGCTTGCTCACTTGAGGCTCCAGTGCTGCGGTTCGTTCGGCTACGGGTCTTGAGTCTCGCTCATTCGCGTCGAGGGCCGCGTCCGGTCCCCCGCAGCGGGGGCCCACCCGGACTCGCCTGAAGGGCTGCTGCCGGCGGGCACGCGGCATCTCCGTCGATGCGACTCGACCTCAGCACGTTACGGGCTCTCCTGGTGCGCGGTCAAACGGAGCACTCCTCCGAGCCCCTTTCTTTCCCACAGATGGCGCTGTTCAGCGTGTCCCCTGTGGACAGAACCGCGAAGTCAGGGGCGGCTGTGGACGGGGCCGGTTCGTGTTGCGGGTGGGGACGGCACCGGTTAAGGTCGTCTGGGCGAGCCGACGCTCCTTCGACTTCGACGGATTCGACGATCTGATGTCGGTGCTCTGCCCCTCAAGTCCCCGTTCGAGAACCGCCCCGCTACCGGTCACGCGATGGCCGGACCCTTCCCGCCCCCGTCTCCGAAGACCCCGTCCCGTGGGTTTTGCACAGGGTGCCGCATGCCTATGCACAGCATGTGGACAACTCTGTGGACAACTCGTGAGAGAGTAAGTCTTCCGCGTCGCGGCCGTGCCCTGAGAGGCGAGCCGTAACCCGTGGGAGAGCCGGGCAGTCAGCTACTCCGTACGGCGGAGTCGGTGGAGGGGGGACCTTGCGCATGGACGGTCAGGATCTCGGATCGGTCTGGGCCCGCACCCTCACCGCGCTTTCCGAGAGCGACTTGTCTCCGAGCTATCGCGCATGGCTGCCGATGGTCCGCCCGCTGGCGCTCGTCGAGGGGACGGCGCTCCTCGCCGCACCGAACGAGTTCGCCAAGGACGCGCTGGAGACGCGCCTCCGGAACCTCATCACGCAGGCACTTTCCCATGAGCTGGGCAGGGAGATCCGCGTCGCGGTGACCGTCCAGCCGGAGCCGCCGGGAGGGTCGTCCACAGGCTCGGCGCCGGGCCCAGGCGGCCGTTCCGGGGAACCGCTTTCGGCACCCGTCCCCGGGCCCGGCTCAGGGCTCGGCGGCATGCACGAGCCGCCTTCTTCTTATGGCGAGCCGTACGGTGAACGGCAGCACGATGACCGTGACCGGGACCGCCCTTACGACGACCAGTCCTACGGTGACTCGTCCTACGGGGAGCGGTCCGACCGCCAGGGCTACCGACCCCAGTCGGGAGTTACCCACGGCCTCGGTCCGCCCGGAGGTTATCCACAGGCTGCGGATGACGACCGTGGTACTTATCCACCTGCCTCGCGTCCACCGTCCTATGGGGCCGGCCCAGGCGGCCCGGGTTCCGGGGGGCGCGACCCTTATGCCGAAGGGCGTAACTTCCCCGGCTACGGCGCGCAGGAAGGGTTCGGCGGGCAAGAAGGCTTCGGTGGTGGCGAGTCTCCGGGGCGTCCGCCGCACTCCCATCTGAACGACCGCACACTCGGCCCATTGCGGGGGCGGTCGGAACAACGCCTTCCTGAGGAGCTCCGCCAGGAGCAGCGTCGCCCAGAGCAGCAGGGGCACGAGCCCAAGCACGGTGCGAGCGAGGCGCCGCTGGGCCACACGGACGACTTCGGCGGCGGCGAATCGTCGTCGTTCACCGGTGGTGAGCAGCAGTACCGGGGCGAGGAGCCCTACCGCGGCGAGTCCCCTTACCGGGGTGAGAGCGGCTTCCGTGATGACGAGGGGCCCGTCCCCAGGGGCGCCGCTCCGCCGCAGAGTGCCGGTGGGTCCGGTGCAGGGGCCGCCTCGGGTCCGGTGGCGTCCGAGCACGCACGCCTGAACCCGAAGTACACGTTCGAGACGTTCGTCATCGGCTCGTCCAACCGGTTCGCGCACGCGGCGGCGGTCGCGGTGGCCGAGCAGCCGGCCAAGGCGTACAACCCGCTGTTCGTGTACGGCGACTCCGGCCTCGGCAAGACGCACCTCCTCCACGCGATCGGCCACTACGCGCAGAGCCTCTTCAATGGGGCCCGCGTGCGGTATGTGAGCTCCGAGGAGTTCACGAACGACTTCATCAACTCGATCCGCGACGGCAAGGCCGACGGGTTCCGCCGCCGCTACCGGGATGTGGACATCCTCCTCGTCGACGACATCCAGTTCCTTGAGGGCAAGGAGCAGACGCAGGAGGAGTTCTTCCACACCTTCAACACCCTGCACAACGCCAGCAAGCAGATCGTGATCTCCAGCGACCGCCCGCCCAAGGAGCTGGTGACGCTGGAGGACCGGCTCCGCAACCGGTTCGAGTGGGGCCTGACGACCGATGTCCAGCCGCCCGAGCTGGAGACGCGGATCGCGATCCTGCAGAAGAAGGCCCGCCAGGAGGGCCTCGCCGCGCCGCCGGACGTGCTGGAGTTCATCGCCTCGCAGATCGCGACGAACATCCGCGAGCTGGAGGGCGCGCTGATCAGGGTGACGGCGTTCGCGAGCCTGAACCGCCAGTCGGTGGACATGAAGCTCGCCGAGATCGTGCTCAAGGACCTCATCCCGAACGACTCCGGCCCGGAGATCACGGCGGCGATGATCATGGCGCAGACGGTCGAGTACTTCGGCACCACGATCGAGGACCTGTGCGGCCCGTCCCGCTCCCGGATGCTCGTCACCGCCCGGCAGATCGCGATGTACCTGTGCCGGGAGCTGACCGATCTGTCCCTTCCCAAGATCGGTCAGCAGTTCGGCGGCCGCGACCACACCACGGTCATGCACGCCGAACGCAAGATCCGCTCCCTGATGGCCGAGCGCCGTGCCATATACAACCAGGTCACGGAGCTGACCGGGCGCATCAAGCACCAGGCTCGCAAGCGCTGACGCGCACCGTCGTACACACTGTGGACAGACCCTCGCCGGCCCTGTGGACGAGTCGCCTCCCGGCCGTCCACACCCTGGTGAAGGCAAAGAACCGACAAAATGCACGCTTCCCCAGAGAACCGAAGCGGCTACTCACAGGTTGTGGAAAACCCTGGGGATTTTCGTGGATAACCCGGTGGACGACCACTGGAAAAGCTGAGGATGAGGAGTGGACGGATGTGGATTCGCCGCGCACCCGCGCCACCGTCCTGGGGAAAACCGGTGGACGACCTGGGGACGGCCTGGGGACGAGGCTGTGGGCCGAACCCGTGATCACCGGGTCGTCGTACACAGGCCGCCGAAACGGCACTCATACCCGTGGAGAACTCGTGGAAAACCGGGGGATGACTTGAGGATGACGTGTGGGGACAGATTCGCCGTCCCCAGGCCGTCCCGCGCCGTCCACCGCCCATGCACAGCGCCGGTGGACAAAGAAACGTGGTCTGACCTGCGAAAACTCGAGTTGTCCACACTATCCACCGCCCCTATTACTGGTACTGCACTACTTCTCTATCCAAGGAAAGATCCATCTCAAGTCAGGGCCTGGGGACAACCTGCCGCGAGCGCCCCGGCCAGGCCCGAGTCACCTCACCCTTGTCCGACACCCGCAGGAGGCTGGTCCCGTTGAAGTTCCGCATCGACAGAGATGCCCTCGCCGACGCCGTCGCCTGGACAGCGCGCACCCTGCCCGTCCGGCCCCCGGTGCCCGTCCTCGCGGGCATGCACCTCGTCGCCGGCGGTGAGGGCAACGACGACCGGCTGACGCTGTCGGCGTTCGACTACGAGGTCTCCGCCCAGGTGTCCACGGAGATCGACGTGGAGGAGGCGGGGACGGCCCTGGTGTCGGGGCGCCTCCTCGCGGAGATCTCGCGCAGCCTTCCTCCCCACCCTGTGGAGGTGACGACGGACGGCGCGAAGGTGATGCTCCGCTGCGGCAGCGCGAAGTTCACACTCCTCACCATGCCTGTGGAGGACTACCCCACGCTGCCGGAGATGCCGCCCGCCGCGGGCTCGGTGGGCAGCGACGAGTTCGCCGCCGCCGTCTCCCAGGTCGCGATCGCCGCGGGCAAGGACGACACGATCCCGATGCTGACCGGCGTCCGGGTGGAGATCGAGGGCGAGACGGTCACGCTGGCGTCCACCGACCGCTACCGGCTGGCCGTCCGGGAGCTGCACTGGAAGCCGGAGCGCCCCGACTTCTCCGCCGTCGCGCTCGTCCCGGCGCGGACGCTCGCCGACACCGCCAAGTCGCTGACCGCCGGCGCCGAGGTGTCGATCGCGCTCGGCGGGACGGGCGGCACCGGCGAGGGAATGATCGGTTTCGCGGGCGGCGGCCGCCGCACCACGTCCCGCCTGCTGGACGGCGACTTCGTCAAGTACCGCTCGCTGCTGCCGAGCGAGTACGCGGGGCTCGCCGAGATCCAGACCGCGCCGTTCATCGAGGCGGTCAAGCGCGTCTCCCTGGTCGCCGAGCGCAACACGCCCGTGCGGCTGTCCTTCAGCCAGGGCGAGGTCGTCCTGGAGGCGGGGACGGGGGACGAGGCGCAGGCCGTGGAGGCCCTTGAGGCGTCCCTGGAGGGCGAGGACATCGACATCGCCTTCAACCCCGCGTTCCTGCTGGACGGGCTCTCAGCGATCGGCTCGGACGTGGCGCGGCTGTCGTTCACGACGCCGACCAAGCCGGCCGTCCTCACCGGGAAGCCCCCGCAGGATGGAGAGAACCCGAATTACCGTTACCTGATCATGCCGGTCCGGCTGTCCGGATAAGGACTGTGCCCTGGGGCATGCCCCGGGGCACGCCGGGGACGACCCGCGGGGGAGCCGCCCGGACGGTCGCGCACGCGCGTGTCGCGCACGCGTGCGCGCGGTAAGGCAGCGGTAAGGCACAGGCAGTTACGCACAGGGTTACGCACAGGGGAGTGAGCTTCATGGAGCTTGGGATCATCGGCCTGGGCAAGATGGGCGGCAACATGGCCGAGCGGCTGCGCCGCGGCGGCCACACGGTCATCGGTTACGACCATGACCCGCAGGTGAGCGATGTCGCTTCGCTCCAGGAGCTGGTCGACCGGCTGTCCCCGCCGCGTGCGGTGTGGGTGATGGTGCCCGCAGGGAAGCCCACCGAGGAGACCATCCACAGCCTGGGGGAGCACCTGCAGCCGGGTGACCTCGTTGTCGACGGCGGCAATTCACACTATGTGGACGACCAGAAGCACGGTGAGGCACTCGCCGCCAAGGGCATCGGCTTCGTCGACTGCGGTGTGAGCGGCGGTGTGTGGGGGCTGGAGAACGGCTACGCGCTCATGGTCGGCGGCGACGAGGACAACGTGAAGCGCCTGATGCCCGTCTTCGAGACGCTGAAGCCGGAGGGGGAGTACGGCTTCGTCCACTCCGGTGAGATCGGTGCGGGCCACTACGTGAAGATGGTCCACAACGGCATCGAGTACGCGATGATGCAGGCGTTCGGCGAGGGCTACGAGCTGATCGAGGCGAGCCCCATCGTCACCCGGGTGCCGGAGACGTTCCTCAGCTGGCAGGAGGGCACGGTCATCCGCTCCTGGCTGCTCGACCTGCTGAACCGCGCGCTCGCCGGCGACCCCGAGCTGGACGACCTGCGCGGCTACGCCAACGACTCGGGCGAGGGCCGCTGGACGGTGCAGGCGGCGGTCGAGCACGCCGTGCCGCTGCCCGCCATCACCGCCTCGCTGTTCGCCCGGTTCGCGTCCCGCCAGGACGACTCCCCCGCGATGCGCGTCGTCGCCGCCCTCCGCAACCAGTTCGGCGGCCACGCCGTGGAGAGCGCGAAGGGAGCGGACTCCCCCGGCGCCGACGTCGACCCGCCGACGGTCTGACGGTCCCGCCCGCGAAGTTATCCACAGGATGTGGTTTCCGGGACGCCAGCCCCGCCGCGCCCGGAGGATGACGGGGTGATGGCCGTGGGGCATGGGCAAGGCGGTGAAGGCTCTACTCTCGTGTCTCGTGCACGTCGCCCACCTTTCGCTGCAGGACTTCCGCTCGTATCCGGCCGCCGAGGTCGCGCTCGAGCCGGGAGTCACGGCGTTCGTGGGGCCGAACGGGCAGGGCAAGACGAACCTGGTCGAGGCCATCGGCTACGTCGCCTCGCACAGCAGCCACCGGGCCGCGACGGACGCGCCGCTCGTCCGGCACGGGGCGCCGCGCGCGATCGTCCGGGCCGGGCTGGTGAAGGACGACCGCAAGGCGCTGATCGAGCTCGAGATCAACCCGGGCAAGGCGAACCGGGCGCGGCTGAACCGGTCCCCCGTCCCCAGGCCGCGCGAGATCCTGGGGATGCTGCGGACGGTGCTGTTCGCCCCCGAGGACCTCGCGCTCGTCAAGGGCGATCCGGGGGAGCGGCGCCGGTTCATGGACGAGCTGCTCACCGCGCGGGCCCCGCGGTTCGCCGGGGTGAGGTCCGACTACGACCGCGTCCTCAAGCAGCGCAACGCCCTGCTGAGGTCGGCGGCCGCGCACAGGCGCTCCCCCGGCCCCGAGGTGCTCGCGACCCTCGACGTCTGGGATTCGCATCTCGCCCGCACCGGCTCCGAGCTGCTGTCCGCCCGGCTGCACCTCGTGGACGCCCTCCGCCCGCTGGTGGCGCGCGCCTACGCGGCCCTCGCGCCGCACAGCGGCGCGGCCGATCTGATCTACAAGAGCTCGCTGGGCGACGGCGAGTTGTCCACAGACCGTGGACAACTCGCGGAGCAGCTGATGAAGGCGGTGGCCGAGTCGCGCAAGCAGGAGCTGGAGCGCGGCGTGAGCCTCGTCGGCCCGCACCGGGACGAGCTCGTCCTGCGCCTGGGCGAGCTGCCGGCGCGCGGCTACGCCAGCCACGGCGAGTCGTGGTCGTTCGCGCTGGGGCTGCGGCTCGCCGCCTTCGACCTGCTGCGCGCGGACGGCGACGACCCCGTCCTCATCCTGGACGACGTGTTCGCCGAGCTGGACTCGGGCCGCCGCAGCCGCCTCGCCGAGATGGTCGCGCCGGCCGAGCAGGTCCTCATCACGGCCGCCGTCCCCGCGGACGTCCCGGCCGAACTGACAGGGGGCTCGTATACCGTCTCCGACGGCCAGGTCATCCGGGAGTGACCATGCCGCCCGAACAGACCGCGTGGCCCGAGCAGACCGCGTGGCCCGAGCAGACCAGGCCGCCGGAACGGACCATGCCGCCCGAGCCGCCCGGGTCGGCGCCCGCCGCCCCGCGGCGATCTCCACAGGCGGGCCGGCGGGCGGTGGAGAAGTCCCCGGAGCGCTACCGGAAGGGGCGAGCGTGTGAGTGACGATCCACAGGATGTGCACAAGTCCCCCGAGAACAACACGTCCCCCGAGAACGGGGCCGCGGACGAGGGCGCCCCGGCCAAGTCGGGGATCGAGCTGGCGCGGGAGGCCCTCGCCCAGGCCAAGGCGGACGCGCTGAAGCGCGGGACGCTCCCCGGCCACCAGAACGGCAGGCGCAAGGGCGGCGGGCGCGTCGTCCGCGTCCGGGACCCGGGGCGCGGCGGCGACCCCAAGCCGTTCGGCGCGGCCATCCGCGACCTGCTGGCGTCCCGCGGCTGGGAGCAGCGCGCGGCCGTCGGCGGCGTCTTCGGCAACTGGGCGGGCATCGTCGGCGCCGAGCTCGCCGAGCACACCCGGCCCGAGCACTTCGAGGACGGCGTGCTGACCGTCGCCGCCGACTCGACGACGTGGGCGACCCAGCTGCGGCTGCTGTCCTCGACGCTCGTCCGGCGGCTGAACGAGGAACTGGGGCACGGCACCGTCCGGCGGGTGAAGGTCGTCGGCCCCTCCTCGGGGCCGCGCCGCACCGGCGCCTGGCGAGTCCGCTGAAACACCCCGCCGCGCCCACCCCGCCGTTGCCCGCACGGCTGCGCCCGCCCGGCCGTGCCCGTCGGTGACTTTCCCGTGACTTGTGGTCACGGTGACGGGTCTTCCGGGAGGTCCGGAGGCGTGGCGGACGCGGTTACGGAGTGTCGGTGGCGGGTGGGAACATCTGTTCGGGATGCGGGGCGTCCAGTTCAGCGGCCAGCGCCACGTAGACCAGAGAACCCCCCGGGACCTATGGGGGGATGTAGCTCCAGGGCCGATCGGCCGCCACACGCGCACACAGCGCTCGTGAGTGCCACTTTTTACCGCGCCAGCCGGTAGAATGAATTCGGTTCAGGATGCTGCGCCGCCATGGGCCGCCCGGGGCTCTGACCAACACGAACAGAGCACGCCCGGGTGCCCTCATGTGTGTTACGGGGCACACCGCGCCTCCCTCGGGCGCGGAGCGGCGGACATCCCCGGCAGGAGGATCTCCTTTGGCGTACGACGCTAGTTCGATCACTGTCCTTGAGGGGCTTGAGGCGGTTCGCAAGCGCCCCGGCATGTACATCGGCTCGACCGGTGAGCGAGGTCTGCACCACCTCGTCTACGAGATCGTGGACAACGGGGTCGACGAGGCCCTCGCCGGCTATGCCGACGACATCGTCGTGACGCTGAGGGCCGACGGCGGCGTGAGCGTGGACGACAACGGCCGCGGCATCCCCGTCGGCGAGCACCCGGTGGAGAAACGTCCGGCGATCGAGCTGGTGTTCACCACGCTGCACGCGGGCGGCAAGTTCGACGGCAAGTCCTACGCGGTCTCCGGCGGCCTGCACGGCGTCGGCTCGTCCGTGGTCAACGCGCTGTCCACCCGGCTGGAGGCCGAGGTCCGCCGCAACGGCCACGTGTGGCGGCAGGCGTACACCTGGCGCGGGCCCGAGGCCGAGCTGCAGAAGGGTGAGGAGACCGACAAGACCGGCACCCTCATCACCTTCTGGCCGGACCCGGAGATCTTCGAGACCACCGAGTGGAACTTCGAGACCCTCTCCCGCCGCATGCAGGAGATGGCGTTCCTCAACCGCGGCCTGGCCATCACGCTGCGGGACGAGCGGCCCGACCACTCCAACGGCGAGCCGCACGTCGTCCGGTACCACTACGAGGGCGGCGTCGAGGACTTCGTCCGCTACATCAACGCCCGCAAGGACTCCGCGCACGAGTCGGTCGTCTACTTCAGCGACGAGACCGAGGGCATGTCGGTCGAGATCGCCATGCAGTGGAACTCGTCCTACGCCGAGTCGGTGCACACCTTCGCCAACACGATCAACACGGCGGAGGGCGGCACGCACGAGGAGGGCTTCCGGGCGGCGCTCACCACGATCGTCAACCGGTACGCCCGCGACAAGGGCCTGCTGCGCGAGAAGGACGACAACCTGACCGGCGAGGACGTCCGCGAGGGCCTCACCGCGATCATCTCGATCAAGCTGGCCGACCCGCAGTTCGAGGGGCAGACCAAGACCAAGCTCGGCAACACCGAGGCCAAGTCGTTCGTCCAGCGGGCGTGCAACGAGCACCTGCGCGACTGGTTCGAGGAGAACCCGGGCGAGGCCAAGGAGATCGTCAACAAGGCTTCGCAGGCGGCGCGCGCGCGGGTCGCGGCGCGGCAGGCGCGCGACCTGACCCGCCGCAAGAGCCTGCTGGAGACGACGTCGCTGCCCGGCAAGCTGTCGGACTGCCAGTCCACGGACCCGGCCAAGTCCGAGCTGTACATCGTCGAGGGCGACTCGGCGGGCGGCTCGGCCAAGGGCGGCCGCAACCCGCACTTCCAGGCCATCCTGCCGATCCGCGGCAAGATCCTGAACGTGGAGAAGGCCAGGATCGACAAGATCCTGAAGAACAACGAGGTGCAGGCGATCATCACGGCGCTCGGCACCGGCGTCCATGACGAGTTCGACATCACCAAGCTGCGCTACCACAAGATCATCCTGATGTCGGACGCCGACGTGGACGGCCACCACATCAACACGCTGCTGATGACGCTGCTGTTCCGGTTCATGAAGCCGCTGATCGAGGCCGGCCACGTGTACCTGTCGCAGCCGCCGCTCTACAAGATCAAGTGGGACGCGCGCGGCACCGAGGCCGACTACGCCTTCTCCGACGCCGAGCGCGACGCGATCATCGAGGCCGGGATCGCCGCCGGCAAGCGCGACCCGCGCCCCCGCGACCAGGTGCAGCGCTTCAAGGGCCTCGGCGAGATGAACGCCAACGAGCTGTGGGACACCACGATGGACCCCGACAACCGGGTCCTGCTGCAGGTCCAGCTGGACGACGCCGCCCAGGCGGACGAGCTGTTCAGCGTGCTCATGGGCGAGGAGGTCGAGCCCCGCCGGGAGTTCATCCAGCGCAACGCCAAGGACGTGCGCTTCCTCGACATCTGAGGTACCGCCCGCCCGCACCGGGCCCGCGCCCGGCCGCACCCGACCGCGGCTCCCGTGACTCCCACCGGTCCGGATCCCGCAGGCGGACGTACTTCCTTCCCATCGAGCAGAAGAGGTCTTCAGAGTGACGGACGTGACCACAGAGGGCGGCCACCCCGGCGAACGGATCGAGCCGGTCGACATCCAGGTCGAGATGCAGAAGAGCTATCTCGACTACGCGATGTCGGTCATCGTCGCGCGCGCGCTGCCGGAGGTACGGGACGGTCTCAAGCCCGTCCACCGCCGCGTCCTGTACGCGATGTACGACGGCGGCTACCGGCCCGACCGCGGCTACTTCAAGTGCGCGCGCGTCGTCGGCGACGTCATGGGGAACTACCACCCGCACGGCGACTCCGCCATCTACGACGCGCTCGTCCGGCTGGCGCAGCCCTGGTCGATGCGGTACCCGCTGGTCGACGGCAACGGCAACTTCGGCTCGCGCGGCAACGACCCTGCCGCGGCCATGCGGTACACCGAGTGCCGCATGGCGCCCCTGGCGATGGAGCTCCTGCGCGACATCGACAAGGAGACCGTCGACTTCTCCCCGAACTACGACGGCCGCTCCCAGGAGCCGGACGTCCTGCCGTCCCGGTACCCGAACCTGCTGGTCAACGGGTCCGCCGGCATCGCGGTGGGGATGGCGACCAACATCCCGCCGCACAACCTGCGCGAGGTCGCCGACGGCGTCCGCTGGTACCTGGACAACTACGGCGCGTCCGACGACGAGCTGCTCGAGGCGCTGATCGAGCGGATCAAGGGCCCCGACTTCCCCACCGCCGGCCTCATCGTCGGCCGCAAGGGCATCGAGGAGGCGTACCGCACCGGCCGCGGCTCCATCACCATGCGGGCCGTCGTCGAGGTCGAGGAGATCCAGGGCCGCACCTGCCTCGTCGTCACCGAACTCCCCTACCAGGTCAACCCGGACAACCTCGCCCTGAAGATTGCCGACCTGGTGAAGGACGGCAAGCTGGACGGCATCGCGGACGTCCGCGACGAGACCTCCGGCCGCACCGGGCAGCGGCTCGTCATCGTCCTCAAGCGGGACGCCGTCGCCAAGGTCGTCCTGAACAACCTGTACAAGCACACCCAGCTGCAGGAGACGTTCGGCGCGAACATGCTCGCCCTGGTCGACGGCGTGCCGCGCACGCTGCGCATCGACCAGTTCGTCCGGCACTGGGTCGCGCACCAGATCGACGTCATCGTCCGCCGCACCCGGTTCCTGCTCCGCAAGGCCGAGGAGCGCGCCCACATCCTGCGCGCCCTGCTGAAGGCGCTCGACCGGATCGACGAGGTCATCGCCCTCATCCGCCGCTCGCCGTCGGCGTCGGAGGCGCAGCAGGGCCTGATGAACCTGCTGGAGATCGACGAGATCCAGGCGCAGGCCATCCTCGACATGCAGCTGCGCAAGCTCGCCGCCCTGGAGCGCCAGCAGATCACCGACGAGTACGACAAGCTCATGGCGGAGATCGCCGACTACAACGACATCCTGGCCTCGCCCGAGCGGCAGCGGCAGATCGTCGGCGACGAGCTCGCCCCGATCGTGGAGAAGTTCGGCGACGACCGGCGCACCGAGATCGTCCCGTTCGACGGGGACGTCTCCTACGAGGACCTCATCGCCGAAGAGGACGTCGTCGTCACGATCACCCGCGGCGGCTACGCCAAGCGCACCCGCACCGACCAGTACCGGGCGCAGCGGCGCGGCGGCAAGGGCGTCCGCGGCGCCCAGCTGAAGCAGGACGACATCGTCGACCAGTTCTTCGTCACCTCGACGCACAACTGGATCCTGTTCTTCACCAACAAGGGCCGCGTCTACCGCGCCAAGGCCTACGAGCTGCCCGACTCGGGCCGCGACTCGCGCGGCCAGCACGTCGCGAACCTGCTGGCCTTCCAGCCGGACGAGCACATCGCCCAGGTCATGGACCTGCGCGACTACGACGTCGCGCCCTACCTGGTGATCGGCACGAAGCGCGGCCGGGTCAAGAAGACCGCCCTGCGCGACTTCGACTCGCCCCGCACCGGCGGCATCATCGCCATCAACCTGGTCGAGGACGACGAGGTCATCGCCGCGCGGCTGGTGTCGTCGGAGGACAACCTGCTGATGGTCTCGACCGGCGCGCAGGCGATCCGGTTCCGCGCCGACGACGAGTCGCTCCGCCCGATGGGGCGCGCGACGTCCGGCGTCATCGGCATGCGGTTCGAGGAGGACCAGGAGGTCCTCAACATGCTCGTCGTCCGGAACGGCTCCGACGACGTCCTGGTGGCGACCGAGGGCGGCTACGCGAAGCGGACTCCGGTCGACCAATACCCCCTGCAGGGACGCGGAGGTAAGGGCGTCCTCACCGCTAAGATCGTGGAAGCGCGGGGCATGTTGGTAGGGGCGCTGATGGTCGGCCCCGACGACGAGGTGTTCGCGATGACGTCCAACGGCGGCGTCATCCGCACCACCGCCGCCGAGATTAAGCAGTCCGGCAGGCAGACCATGGGCGTCCGCCTGATGAACCTCGCGGACGGGGACAGCGTCGTGGCGATCGCGAGGAACGTGGAGTCCATCGAGGACGCCGACGACGCCGAAGGGGGCGACGGTGAGTGACGTATCCTGCATCGTCACCGAGCCGCTAGGCCAGGAGGACACGTGAGCACCGAGCCCGGCAAGAACAAGGGCGGGTCAGGCCCGGACGCGGACGGCGCCGGCGGCGAGCCGGCCGCCGAGTCCGGGCCGGGCACGGCCGGCGGGAAGAAGCCGGCGCGGAGCATCGCCGCGGCCGCCAAGTCCGGGCGGGACGAGACGACCGTCGACATCGACCGCGACACGTCCGAGAGCGGTTCGGGCGCGGACACCACCAGGATCGACCTCGCGAAGATCGAGGAGAAGGACGCCGAGACGCCCGAGATCGCCCCGGTCAAGGACACCGCGGACGCCCCGGAGCCGAAGCCGTCGTCTTCGTCGTCCTCTCGCTCCTCCTCCTCGTCCTCGTCGTCCTCCTCCGGCTCGACGGGCTGGGCCAAGCCCGCCGAGCCGTCCGGTTCGGTCTCCGCAGGACGTACGGAACCCGCCGGCAAGCCGTTCAACTCCGGCCCCGCGGCCGCCGGGCCCGCGGCGTCCAAGCCGGCGGCCTCCGGCCCCGCCGCGTCCGGCCCGGCCGCGTCCGGCCCGGCCGCGTCCGCCTCCCGCGGATCCGGCCGAGGCGGTTTCGCCGGCACCGTCCTGAAGGACCGCCCCGCCAAGTCAGCCGCGGCCTCCACCGCCGTCGCGCCGGCGAACTCCGCCAAGCCCGCCACCGGCAAGCCGGCCCGCAAGGCCCAGCTCCAGCTCGCCCGGCTCGAACCGTGGTCGGTGATGAAGTTCAGCTTCGTCATGTCGCTGGTCTGCTTCGTCGTCCTCCTCGTCGCCGTGATCGTCCTGTACACGATCCTGTCCGGCCTCGGGGTGTTCGACGCCATCAGCGACACGATCAACAGCCTCACCAAGGAGCAGGGCGAGACCACCGGCAGCGTCGACGCCGGCGGCTGGTTCTCCTTCTTCCGCGTCTTCGGCTACACCGTCCTCGTCGGCGCCCTCAACGTCATGCTCATCACCGCCCTCTCCACGGTCGGCTCCGTGATCTACAACCTCGCCGCCGACCTGGTCGGCGGCGTCGAGGTCACCCTCAAGGAGGCCGAGTAGCCCCACACCGCCGCCGCCCGGCAATCGATTTCCGGTTGTCCGCCCAGATGGGGTAACCTCTCGTTGCGCCGCCAGGGGCGGCGGCACACTCCGGGCCTATAGCTCAGTCGGTTAGAGCGCATCCCTGATAAGGATGAGGCCGGTGGTTCAAGTCCACCTAGGCCCACTTCGGAGTTGGGAGTGGCGTGGTCGGAGCCTGACGGCTCCTTCCCCGTCACTCCTTCGTCGTTTTTGCCTGGGGGCGACCCCCAGACCCCCGGTGTGGGGGCTCCGCCCCCACGCCCCCTGCCGGTTGCGCGTCGCCATCACGTGCCGCTCGATGCGTGGCTCGGCATGCCGGATGTGCATCCAAGGCGCATACGTGACTACGTGCGTGCCCGGTGCTGATAGTGGCGAAGGTGATCGTGGCGGGTGCCGGCCTCGGCGGAATGATCTTTATCCATAGGTGAGGGCGTGTTCTCCACAGGTTGTGGATAACTTGTCATGCCGGTTCTCTGCTCAGGACGAGGTCGAACTCGGCGTGCCGGAAGGGGGCATGGACGCCGGCGCGCTCAGCGGCCTTCTCGTCGTCCGAGCGGGCGAAGTCGACGATGAGGCTCTGCTTGACGGCGAAGACGGCGTCGGAGTCCAGATAGGGGCTGCCCGCGACGAAGATGTGCGTGGTCAATGGGGTGTGCCCGTCCGCCTTGACGATGAAGTGGATGTGGGCGGGGCGATAGGGATGCCTGCGCGCCGCGTTGAGGAGCCGGCCGACCGGGCCGTCCGTGGGGATCGGGTAATGGCTCGGCAGGACGGTGCGGAAACGGAAGCGGCCCTCGCTGTCGGTCCGGAAAAGCCCGCGGCCGTTCCCGGGCGGTTGCGAACCGGGCTGCTGGACGTCATAGAAGCCGTTCTCGTCGCACTGCCAGACGTCGACGACCGCGTCCGGAAGTGGTGTTCCGTCGGCGCTGAGGACGCGTCCGGACACCACGCACGGTTCGCCCTCGCCGACCAGGTCGATGCTGTCGCCCAGCGCGCGCGGCGGCGACTCGACCATGTGGAAAGGCCCCAGGACGGTGCTCTCCGTCCCGCCTTCGTGCTCGTTGAGGGTCTCCACGAGCATTGAGACGCCCAGCACGTCCGACAGCAGGACGAATTCCTGCCGGGTGTCGGTGCAGCTCTGCCCCACGGCGGTGAGGAACTCGATCGCCCGCTCCCACTCCTGGACGGACGGCCTGGTCTCGCGGACGAACGCGTGCAGGTGGCGGGCGAGCGCTT
Source organism: Actinomadura meyerae (assembly GCF_900188445.1). GTDB lineage: Bacteria > Actinomycetota > Actinomycetes > Streptosporangiales > Streptosporangiaceae > Spirillospora > Spirillospora meyerae. The sequence goes on along the minus strand of NZ_FZOR01000019.1, from coordinate 78,125 downwards.
CGAGCAGTTCCCGGAGACGCGGGTCCGGGGTGTCGCGGAAACTGTTCTGGACGGCCTCCGTGGCTGTGTCCTCGTTGAAGTCCACGTTGCCTCCCAGGCACATTGTCCACAGTCTGTGGAAAACTCTCGCGGTTCATTCATCGGCGGGCCGGCGCTGGAATCCCATCATCCTCTGTCGCGTCCGCGCGTGTGCGGGTGACGCGGCGCCGACCCGGAAACGGTGGTAGTCAAGTTTGACTATCGTGGTGGCTCCGCCTACGCTCCGGGCATGGGTGATAAGGCGATCCCGATCTATCCGTGCCGCTCGATCGAGGCGACCTGGCAGTTCTATCGGGCCCTCGGGTTCGAGCAGACGTCCTGGCAGACGCGTCCCAATCCGTATCTCGGGGTCCGGCGAGGCGACCTGGACCTGCATTTCTTCGGATGGCGCAAACACGATCCGACGGCGTCCATGAACATGTGCTACGTCGCCACCACGGCGGTGGACGACCTGCACGAGGCGTTCCGCAGCGGGCTCAAGAAGTCGCTCGGCCGCGTCCCCACGCGGGGGCTTCCCAGAATCAGCGCGGTGCGGGACATGTCCTATGGGGTCCGGCAGTTCCTCCTCAGTGACCCGGACGGGCTCCAGCTCCGCATCGGCCAACCGATCTCGGACAACCTGGAGCACGCGCCGATCCCCACCGAGCCGGTGGCCAAGGCCCTCCACATGGCCGCTCTCCTCGGCGGCGACTCGAAGGGGGACCCCCGGGCCGCCGCCCGGATCCTGGATCACCTGCTCGCCTCGGACGAGCCCCTGACTCCGTCCGAACGCCTCAGGGCTCTGGTCCTGCGAGCCGACGCCGCCGTCCAGTTGGAGGAGTGGGATCGCGCCCGCATCCTCATCGCCGACGCCCGAGGCGTCCCTGTCGAGGACCCGTCCGCCCTGGTAGACGATCTACGGCGCCTCGCCGACCTGGAGGACGCCCTTCCCGCCTGAGGGCGCGCTCGCCTGGGGACGCACCTGGGGATTTCCGGTGGGCGGCGTTGTCCACCGCCGAGCCGGGGTTGTGGAGGAGGTTCGCCCACAGGCTGTGAACGGGTTGTGGGCGAAGGTAGCCGCGAGGGGCTCTTCTCGCTGGTCAGCGGGTTTTCCACGACGTGGACAACTGGGCGCACCGGTTGGGGGCGACCTGGGGAAGAATGGTGGACGCGGGGCCGGGCGGTCGTACCCAGGTTGTGCACGGAAGTTATCCACAGGTTGTGGATTCCGTGCGCGGCGGCACGGCCGGGCGGACGATGGGAGGCACGGCGTCACTCGCGCCGTGCAGACCGTGGAAAGCCCGGCTGTTCTGGGGATCCGCCTGTGGACGCGGCCTCCGGACGGCCTGGCGGCAGGGGGGAGAAGATGTGTGCGGAGTTTTCCCACAGCCTGTGGATGAAAGCCTCCGGTGCCTGTCCGCCGCCCGCGCCGAGGCCCCGGAACGTGTGCGTCCGATGCCGGACGGCCCGTGCTGCGGAAGGAGAGCCCCCAGGGCGCGTGTTGTCATCCACATGGCGCACCTACGCCGCGGATTCCGCGCCGGCATGCCGCTGGAATCGAACCCCGCGCCACGCCCGGCGGGTGGGGGCTTCGCAGCGCCGTGCCCGCCTGGTCCCAAGGCCCTGAAGGCCCCTCCGACCTGCGAACATCAGTTCGAACGCGTGCTACCCTCCCGGCATGGGGCACTTGCTGAACGAGCCGGTCCGGACGGAGCACGACCCGGCGGGACGACTCACCGCGTACGAGTGGCGAGGGGCGCGCTACGCGGTGGACCGGGTGCTGAAAACCTACGGCTCGGGCGACGAGGCCAGGGTCTACCGGGTGCGGGTCACCGGCGCCGAGGGCGTGGCGATCGCGGAGCTCGGCCGTGACGAGGACCGCTGGCGCCTCCGGCACGTCTTCTCCGCCTGACGGTCCGCGTGGCGGCTCCGCCGACCAGACCCTGTGGACCCGCGTCGGCGGGATCCAGGGTGCGCCGCTCGACCTGCTGACCGCCCGGATCGGCCGCCGCCACTACGCGCCGCACACCCACGACGAGTACGCCATCGGCGTGACGGTCGCCGGTCTGGAGACGATGCGCTACCGGGGCGAGACGATCTACTCGGCGGCGGGGAGCATCGTGGTGATCGAGCCGGGTGAGGCGCACACCGGCGGCCCGGCACGTCCGGAAGGGTTCGCCTACCTGTGCGTGTACCCGGGCGCCGAGCTGCTGGGCGCCGCGACGGTCGCCGAGCCCGGGCCGGTGCCGGCGGAAGCCCACTTCCGTGAGCCGATCATCGACGACGTCGGGCTGGGCGGGGCGCTGCGGCAGGCCCACCGCGCCCTGAGCCTCGGTGCGGATCTGCTCGAAGGCGAGTCCCGCCTGCTCGGGGTGCTCGGCGCGCTCATCCGCCGGCACGCGATGCACGGGCCCGCGGCGGCACCGCCACCCGGCCGAGCCGACGCCGCACGGATCGCCCGCCGGGTCGCGGCCCGGTTGTCGGACGAGCTCACCGCCCCGCCGACGCTCGCGGAGATGGCCGCCGAACTCGAACTCTCCCGCTACCAGTTGCTGCGCGCCTTCCGCGACGCGATGGGCATGCCCCCGTACGCGTGGCTCGCCCAGCATCGGGTGTCCCGAGCCCGCGCGCTCCTGGAGGCCGGGCACCGTCCGGCCGAGGCGGCGACGCTCGTGGGGTTCGCCGACCAGGCCCACCTGACCCGGTGGTTCCGCCGCGTGCTCGGCGTCACCCCGGGCGCCTTCCGCAGCAGCGTGCAGGAGAACGCGGTGCGCCGCCCGTCGCCTCGGTGACGTCCGGCTAAGAGGTCGCGGCCAACGGCTGGCGAGCGGCCGTTGCCGGGATTCTTCAGTGGCGGCGCGGCAGCTGGGCGTGTCCGCCAGGCGTGTGGACTGGACGCGTGAGTCGCATGCGTTGCCGGGGCGGGTCGGCGGGGCCGCGTGCTGCAACAGCGTTCAAGACGGTGCGGCGGACCGCGTTACACCCTGGTGATGCCCGTTGTGGTGTGCCGCGGAGGGGTGACGGCGTGGAGGGCGGCCCCAGGGCGGCCGGGGGTTACGAAGGGTCGGCTCCCGGCCGGCGATGGCGCGCCGGGTGTCGGGCGGTGGTCGGTAGGGCGGACGGATCGAACGGAGGTCGTGTTGAGTCGTCGTGGCTGGATGCTGTTCGCGTTGATGGGCGTGCTCTGGGGCATCCCCTATCTGATGATCAAGGTGGCGGTCGAGAGCGTCTCGGTGCCCATGGTGGTGTTCACCCGGACCGCGCTCGGCGCCCTCGTGCTGCTGCCGCTGGTGATCCGGTCCGGGCAGCTCGGTACGGTCCGCAGGCACTGGCGCCCGCTGCTGGCGTTCACCGCGGTGGAGATCCTCGGCCCGTGGGCGCTGCTGTCGGACGCCGAGAACCGGCTGACCAGCTCCATGACCGGCCTGCTGATCGCCGCCGTCCCCATCGTCGGGGTCGTGCTGGCCAGGTTCACCGGCGACGCGGAGCGGCTCGGGCCGGTGCGCTGGCTCGGGCTGCTGGTCGGCCTGGCCGGCGTCGGCGTCCTCGCCGCCCCGCATCTCAGCGGCGGCAGCGCGTGGGCGATCGGCGAGGTCATGCTCGTCGTCCTCGGGTACTCGATCGCCCCGATCATCACCATGCGCAAGCTGCAGGACCTGCCCAGCCTGCACATGGCCGCGTTCGCGCTGGCCATCGCCGCCCTCGTCTACACCGGCCCCGCGATCGCCACCTGGCCGGACGCGATGCCGAGCGGGCGCGTCCTCGCCGCGCTGATCGCGCTCGGCCTGGTCTGCACGGCACTGGCGTTCATCGTGTTCTTCGAGCTGATCCGGGAGGTCGGCACGTCCCGGGGGATGGTGTTCACCTACGTGAACCCGGCCGTGGCGGTCGCCGCCGGAGTCGTCTTCCTCGGTGAGCCGCTGACCGGCACGATCATCGCCTCGTTCGCGCTCATCCTGGGCGGCTCCGTCCTCGCTACGGCCCGCCGCACGTCCTCCCCGGCGGCCGCCGAACCGGCTCGCGGCGGGTCGGTGGCCGGGGAGGTCGCGCCCGACGATGCGAAATCCGCTCCCGAGCCCGCCTCCTGATGTGAGGGGACGCGGTGTGCGCATCCGGGGGAGACGGCCTGCGTCGCTGCTCAGCGCAAGGTGACGATGAAGCGTTGCGGACGGCTGGTGTTCCCGGACGCGTCGGTCGCGCGGTACTCGATCGTGTGGCGTCCCTTGCCGAGCTTGCCGTAGGTGAGGCCGTCGATGAGGGTGCCGGTCGCGGTGAACAGCCAGGGGGCGGACGAGTCGGTCGGCCAGCCGAAGTAGTTGAACCAGCCGTCGCCGTCCACGCGGAACTCGGGGACGACCACGCCGGGACGGTCGTCCGCGCCGGTCAGGCGCATGGTGAACGGGCCCTCGAAGACGTACTCGTGCGTGCGCCCCTGGGCGACCCGGGTCGCTTCGGACAGCTCGTACGCCACCGCCGGGCGTTCCGCGTCGATCGTCCACACCCGCCGCTTGGAGCCGACCTTGGCGACGAGCGAGTGCGTGCCGGAGGGCAACCGGAACCGGCTGAGGTCGATGTCCCGGTCGCCGCCCGGGACACGGCGGCCGTCCAGTTCCCACCGCACCGCGGGGACGAACCGGAGCGGATGGGTCGTCTCCGCGAACACGACCGACTCGGCGTTCACCGGTTCCTGCGTCGGTGTCGACGAGGTGAAGTCGACGGGTACGGTCGCCTGCGGCGTCTTGAGGCCGGTGTCCACCGTCCAGGAGCGGGTCTGCGTGAGCGCGGCCGACGACCGAACGGCCGGGTCCCGGACGAAGCCGGTCGGGTCCGTGACCTTCACCGTGACCGTGTGCACGCCATCCTTGAGGCGCAGCCTGGAGAGGTCGAGGTTGGAGCCCTTCCGCACCGTCCTCCCGTCGACCGTCCATGCGACGGACAACTGGTGACCGGCTGGATGCATCGTCTCCACCCACAGCACGCGGTCACCGCCCACCGGTGCGTCCGTGGGCGTGTGCGCTTGGATGAGGCTGACCTTGGCCGATATCCGCTCGGTCATCCGCTCCCGCGCGACCTGGTCGTAGTAGTAGCCGAGCGTTTTCATCATCGAGTGTCGGCTCGGCCTCCACACGCCCTTACTGAAGTAGAGGCCGCCTTCGTAGCGTCCGATGGTGCCTCCGGCTTCGCTTCGCTCACCGAGCCAGCGCCACCACTTCGCCTTCTGCGTCTTCATCTCCTGCTCGGTCAGCAGCGTGTGATGAATGGACGAGGGCTCAGGACCGCTGTACGTCCCGCCGGGCACGCCACGCTGGTAGTAGTCGTACTCGTCATCCAGCCCACCCAGCGAATGTCCGAGTTCGTGCGGAGCTATGAGAGCGGACATCGCGTTGCCGCCGGATGCCGTCGCGTACGTCCCTCCTGCACCGCCGTAGATGTCGCTGTTGGCGAGCGCAAGGATCTGGCGGTTTCCCTCCGACGTCCCTTGGACGAGATCGGCGTACGTCTCGGCCGCCCCGGAGTCCATGACGAGAAGGCGCTGGATGCCGTCCTCCCGGCATCCGCTCCAGAACGCCATGCGCAGCGGGGTGCTACGGCGTGGCGACGACAGTGCCGGGTCGCAGCTCACCCCCGACTCACCGGACGGGATCTCCACCGCGTACACGTTGATGTAGCTGCGATACGACGTGAACGGCTCGATCGTCCACAGGTCGTTCAGGTGCTTGGCGAGGTGCGTGCGGAACTTCGGCATGTCCGCCGGCGTGTAGCCGTCGCCCAGCACGATCAGGTTGAAGCGCTTGGCGGGGTCGCCGGTGACCTGGACCGGCACCACGGTCGCGTCCGCGGGTTCCGCCGCCCGCGCCGGCCCGGCGGCGGCCATCAGCGGCAGGACGCTCGCCGCCGCCGCCCCGATCGCGATCTTCCTGCCCGTCCACATGCGCAGACCTCCTCGGGAGGGGCGCATGCGGCGGCCGGGTACGGCCGGTCGCTGCGCCAGGCCCATCCCACTGATCAAGTGGGACACGCCCGGATTATCACCGGAGTATCCGAATTTGTCGCTACCGCTTGTCGCGCTGCCCGTCCGCGAGGCCCTCCGCGATGCGCTGGCCGCCCGCGCGCCGCTGGACGGCCGCGGACAGGGCCGGGGCGATCCCGCCGATCCGTGCGCCGACCCGCAGCCCGAGCGGCGCGACGTCGACCTCGGCGATGTTCCGTTCGACGGCCCGGATCGTCGCGCGCGCCACGTCACGCGGCGACCGCGTCCCGACGCCCCTCGGCAGGGTCACGCCGGCGTCCGCGAACATCCCGGCGTCCCGGATGAAGCCCGGGAAAACGGTCGACACGCCGACGCCGTGCGGCCGCAGATCTTCGCGCAGGGCCAGGGCGAACCCCCGCATACCGAACTTTGTCGCGTTGTAGAGGGACGCGTGCCCGGACGCCGTCTTCCCGGCCAGCGACGACACGAACACCAGGTGCCCGCGGCCACGATCGGCCATCTGCGCGGCGGCGAGCTTGGCCATCACGATCGGCGCGCGCAGGTTCACGTCCAGCACCCGGTCGATCTCGGTGACCGAGTAGTCGCTCAGCAGCCCGGACGCCGGCAGCGCCGCGTTCGCGACGAGCACGTCCACCCGCCCGGCCTCGTCCAGCAGCTTCTCCGCGGCACCGCGTTCGGCCAGGTCGGCGGCGATGGCGCGGCCGCCGAGCTTGTCCGCCAGCGGCTCCAGGACGTCCGCCCGCCGGCCCGTCAGCACGACCCGGCCGCCCCGGTCGGCCAGCGCGGTCGCCAGCGCCTGCCCGATCCCGCCGGTCGCCCCGGTCACCAGGACGGTCGCTCCGCGCAGATCCATGCCGAGATCATGGCGGATCACAACCCGATCCGCCATAGCAGCAGGACGATCGACGACAGCACCAGCCCCGCCGCGCCCAGCGGCACGTCCCCCATCGCGATCAGCGCGGCGCACCCCACGGCGATGACCCCCGCGACCAGCACCGGCCCCCGGCCCCCGGACGGCCGCTCCCGCGGCGCGTCCCGCTCGAACTCGCGTTCCCAGCGCCGGAAGTCGTCCTCTGCCATCCGCACTCCAGAAGGTCGTCCCCTCGGATTATGCGGCCCGGCGAGCGACCGCACATCAGACGACCCGTCCGATAACGGTGAGCGGGGTGCGGACCGCCCGGCAACGGTTGCTAGGCTTCCAAGAACCTGGGGGAAGCAGCCACTGATCCGCGATCCCCGGGTTTTGACTTCATAGTCGAGGTGAAGGGGTCCCACCGTGAAGAAGCTGCTCATTCTCGCCGTTGTCGCACTCGGGGGCTTCGCCGTCTGGCGCCGGATGCAGCAGGACCGCGCCGAGCTGGACCTGTGGACCGAGGCCACGTCGTCCGACAGCTGATACGCCGACGACAGGCCCCGGCGTGACCGAGGCAGCGCCGATCAGCGTCGCCTGCATCGATCTCGCCGGGACCACCGTCGCGGACGGCGACATCGCCGAAACCGCCTTCGCCGAGGCGATCGCCACCCTGGGGATCGTCTCCGGCACGGCGGCGTTCGAGCGCGCCGCCGCCCGCTTCCACGACACGCGCGGCGAATCGGAGATCGGCGTCTTCCGCTCGCTCTTCGACGAGCCCCGCGCCCAGGCCGCGCATCTGGCGTTCGAGCGGTCCTACGGCCAGCTCATCGACCGGCGCGGCCTGGTTCCCGTGCCCGGAGCCGGTGACGCCCTGCGCCGCCTCCGCTCCTGCGGCGTCCGCGTCTGCCTGCTCACGGGCTCCTGCCGCACCACGCAGGCCCGCATCATCGACGCCCTCGGCTGGTGGGACCGCGCCGACCTGACCCTGGGCCCCGAGGACGTCTCCCGCGACCGCCCGTGGCCCGACCTCATCCTGACCGCCGCGCTCCGCTTGGCCGTGGACGACGTCCGCGACATCGCGGTGTGCGCCGCCACGGCCCCCGCGATCACCTCCGCCCGCCGCGCGGGCGCCTCGATCGCCGCGGGCGTCCTCACCGGCCCCCACTCCGGCGACCACCTCCACGCCGCCGGCGCGACCCACATCCTCCCCACGATCGCCGACCTACCAGCCCTCCTCCTCCGCACCCCGGCCGATGCCACGCCCGCCCCCGACCACGGGTAAGCTTTGACCCGCCAACCCGGGGCCTTAGCTCAGTTGGTAGAGCACCGGCTTTGCAAGCCGGGTGTCAGGGGTTCGAATCCCCTAGGCTCCACCAGCCAAAACGCCCCCATCCGGATCATGGATGGGGGCGTTCGTGCAATTAGCGTGCAATTAGGCCACCGGGACGAGCACGCCACCGAGGCCGCCGTCACCCTCGTCGTCGGCGCCGCCGCGCTCGGGCGGCTGTGCCAGGTCGCGCGCTCTGCCACCGCCGGTCGTCCGCAGTCCGTCGGCGGTCACCGAGGCCGCGCCGCCGAGTCGGCTTCCCCGGCTGGCGAGCTGTGGCGGCAGAATGCGCGCGTGGAGCGCTTCGAAACGGCAAGCATGCGATTCATCCGAGGACAGTTGGTCCGCGCTCGGATTCTCAGCCATCACCCCTGGGGTGTCCTGACAGAAATCGTCGGTCATCCTGGCGTGGGATCGTCGATCGACATGATCGCGCAGTTCGGTGCCACCTACCGAGGAGACGACCTTCAAGCGGCCTATCCACCGGTTGGCGCTGTGATCGACGCCGTGGTTCAGGAGACTTGCAGGTTCTCTGACCCGGCATGGGTGAGACTCAGCATTCGCCCCGAAGACCTTGAGTGCTTCACCTGGCCATGCGACTTCTGCGGGCAGCGTGCCACCCTTAGCCCCGGAGGCGACGGGCTCGTCCTGGATGCGCGGAGCAACGACGGCCCGGGAAGCACCACGATCATCGCCCACCGGACTTGCCTGGCCGAACGCATCCGCCCGGAGAACACAGGTGAACGAGCGCGTGTACTGAAGGTCGGCATCCGTGACGACGAGTCTTAGCGAGGACGGCGTCGTCATGCGTCGAGCCGTCCATGAATTGGTCCTGGCCATCGCGGCCAGGGTGTCGGCGATCTCCGGACGGCGGCGACGCCTTGACCTCGGCCACCGGGGCGCGTCGCGGGTATTCAGGCGATTGTGAGTCTCAACTCGTCGCCACGCGGCTCGTCCACCTGTACGTCTATCGCCGCATCTTCGTCTTCCTCGAACCGCAAGGTGAAATAGGGGGACAGCTCTCGAAGGAATGCCCATCCCTCGCGGTCTTCGCCGGTCAGAGGCGAAGTGAAAGCTGCGGAGGCGTGCCTTCCCGAGGCATCACTGATGACCCGAACACGGACGTCGACGGAGCTGAGGCACGTCTGACGATTCGCCCACCACTCCAGCCGGGCCGGCCCCTCGTACGTGTCCATGTGGCGATTATGACCGGCCCCGGCGGGGGGCTCCGGCTCCGCGCCGCGAAGGAAGGGCTTGTCCCCGGCGGCCCTCGGCGATGATCTCTCCGAACTCGAGGACTCTGTAGTTGATCATGCTTTCCTGCGGAGGAGCATCCGCTCGGCGGACAGGTGAGTTCAGGAGGCGGAGTCGGTCGGCTCGGCTCGGCCCAGGACGCAGAACTCGTTGCCTTCCGTGTCGGCCAGGACCGTCCACGGGACTTTGCCCTGGCCCAGGTCGACGTCGGCGGCGCCGAGCTTGCGCAGGCGGGCCACCTCGGCCTCCTTGGCGTCGAAGGGTTCCGGGATCAGGTCGAAGTGGATGCGGTTCCACCAGGCCCTCTCCTCGGGCTTGCGGAGGAACTCCAGGTAGGGGCCGGTGCCGTCGGCCGCGCGCAGTACCGCGTGCTTGTCGGTCACCTCGTGCAGGGTCCAGTTCAGTGCTTCGTCCCAGAACTTGGCCATGGCACGCGGGTCCGCGCAGTCGACCACGACCGCGGCGATCGGGCCGGTGTCCCGGTACATCTCCCGCGGCTCCAGCACGCAGAAGACGTTGCCCTCCGGGTCGGCCAGCACGGTCCACGGGACATCGCCCTGGCCGATGTCGGCGGGTGTCGCGCCGAGTTCCCGCAGGCGTGCGACCATCTCCGCCTGGTGGGCCTCGGAGGTGGTGGCGAGGTCGAGGTGGATGCGGTACTTCACCGTTTCCGGGTCCGGCACGGCGACGAGGTCGATGTAGAAGCCGGCGGGGTCGGGCCATTCGATGCCCTGCGGCGCGAGGTTGGTGACACCGGGGCCTTCGCTGTCGACGTCCCAGCCGAGGGCGTCCGCCCAGAACTGGCCGAGGGCCGTATCGCTTCCGGCCTTGATGTTCACCTGAGCAAGTCGTAGCGCCATGCCGCCGATCATAGGGCCAGGTGAACAGGGGTCGTCCCCGTGGATGGTGCGGACGATCGTGCGCGCGGAATCTGCCCCGGGTGTGTAAGGCTCCATTGTTCTGCCGGGTGAGGTGAGCGAGGGTGGGGGCATGTGGTGGTTCGTGCTCGGGTTCTTCGCCCTGCTGTTCGGGTTCGCGCTGATCTTCGATCGGCGTCTCCGCCGGCGGGGGCAACGGTTCCGAGGCGGTACGGCCATAACACGCGCCATGCGGGAGAACCGCCGCGACATGCGCGCCTGGGAGAGGGGCTCGCAGGGGAACAGCGGAGCCGGGCTGTCCTGGACGAACGAGGCGCGCCGCCGTCGCGGCGGCGGTGGCTGATCGCGGGTCAGTGGGTCTTGGCCGGGGTGCGTTCGCGGTTCCAGAGGGAGCGGTAGAGGCCCGGACGGGCGATGAGGTCGCTGTGGGTTCCGCGGTCGGCGACGCGGCCCTCGTCCAGCACGATGATCTCGTCGACGGCGTCCAGGCCGGTGAGGCGGTGGGTGACGAGGAGGGTCGTCCGGCCTTCGGTGGCGGTGAGGAGGTCGGCGGTGAGTTCGTCGGCGGTCGCGGTGTCCAGATGCTCGGCGGGCTCGTCGAGCAGGAGGATGGGGAAGTCGGCGAGGAGTGCGCGGGCCAGGGCGATGCGCTGGCGCTGACCCCCGGAGACTTGGGCGCCGTGCTCACCTACGTGGGTGTCCATCCCCTGAGGTAGGGAGTCGATCCAGTCGAGGATCCGGGCGCGGCGTAGGGCGTCGCGTATCTCGGCATCGGTCGCTGTGGGGCGGGCCAGGCGGATGTTGGCTCCGATGGTCGAGTCGAACAGGTGCGCGTCCTGAGCGCACAGCCCGATGACCTTCCGAACGTCATCGCCGCTCAGTGCACGCAGATCGACGCCGTTCAAGGACGCGCTGCCTGAAGTGGGTTCCAGGAACCGCAGGAGCACGGATGTCAGGGTCGTCTTGCCCGAGCCAGACGGTCCTACGATCGCGCAACGGCGTCCTGGTGTCAGGTCCAGGGAGATGCCGTCGAGGGCGTAGGGGGCGGTCGGCGTCCAGCGCGCGCGGAGGTCCTCGACCTTGAGCGTGTAGGGGGACGCGGGGAGCGGTGCGGGGTCGGCCGGGTCCTGGACGGGCGGCTCCGCGTCCAGCACGGCGAAGATCCGCGCGGCGGAGCGGCGGACCCGCTCCAGGTACTGGGCGGCCATCGGCAGCCCCGCGACGACCTCGAACGCGGCGAGCGGCAGCAGGACGACCACCGCGAGTAGCACCCCGTCGAGCGCGCCCGAGCGGACGGCCGGGACGCCGGCGGCGAGGGTGGCCCAGACGGCGAGGCCGGCGGCGAGCGCGGAGATGGCCGCGCCGAGGCCGGCGGTGGCGGCGGAGCGGGCGGTGGCGCGGGTGAAGTCGCGGTCCAGCCGCGCCGCCTCGGCGAGCTGAGCTGGCGCGGCGCCGTAGGCGATGAGCTCGGGGGCGCCCTGGAGGGTGTCGACGATGTGGGAGGTCAGCTCGCCGCGCAGGTCCGTCGTCCGGCGTTCGGCGCGGCGCGCCATGACGGACGACAGCCAGGGCGCGATGACACCGGCGACCAGCAGGGCGACCAGGAGGATGAGCCCGGCGGAGGGCAGCAGCGCCCAGGCGACCCCCACCGAGGCCCCGCCGACGACGGCGGCGACCGTGCACGGCAGAAGGACGCGGAGGAACAAGTCCTGGACGGCGTCGACGTCCGCGACGAGCCGGTTCAGGAGGTCGCCGCTGCGGAAGGCGGGCAGCCCGCCAGGCGCGAGCCGCTCCAGCCGTTCGTACACACGCGCGCGCAGATCGGCCAGGATGCGGAACGTCGCGTCGTGCCCGACGAGGCGCTCGACGTACCGGAACACGCCCCGGCCCAGTCCGAACGCGCGGACGGCCACGATCGCGACCATCAGCATCAGGACGGGCGGGTGCTGCGCCGCGCGGGAGATGAGCCAGGCGGAGGTGGCCATCAGGGCGACCCCGCTGCCGAGGGCGAGGGCGCCGAACAGGACGGCGAGGAGGAGCCGTCCTCGGGCGGGCCGCGCGAACGTGATGAGCCGCAGGATCATGCCGCCTCGTTTCGACCGCGAGGTTTCACGTGAATCATGGGCCGCGGCGCCGCTCATACCGCCACCTCCGCGGGGGCGAGGGTGACCACGCGGTCGGCGAGCGTGGTCAGCGCCGGGCGGTGGGCGACGAGGACGACGGTCCGCCCCGCCTTCAGCCGCTCGACGGCGTCGATGACCGCGGCCTCGCTCTCCACGTCCAGGTTCGAGGTGGGCTCGTCCAGCAGCAGGAGCGGCGCGTCGCGCAGGAAGGCGCGGGCCAGCGCGAGGCGCTGCCGCTGGCCGGCGGACAGTCCGGCGCCCCGCTCGCCGAGCGGCGTGTCGAAGCCCGCGGGGAGGGCCTCGATGAACTCCAGCGCGTTCGCGGCCTCGGCGGCGGCGCGCACGGACGCCATGGTCGCCGCCGGGCGGCCCAGCCGGATGTTCTCGGCGACCGTCCCGGCGAACAGGTGGGGGCGCTGCGGGACCCAGGCGATCTGGGCGCGCCAGGCGTCCGGCGAGAACTCGGCGAGGTCGTCCCAGTCGGCCAGGACGCGTCCGGAGTCCGGCTGGACGAACCCGAGCAGAACCGACAGCGCGGTCGACTTCCCGGCGCCGCTCGGCCCGACCAGCGCGACGGTCTCCCCCGGGTGGACGGTCAGCGAGAAGTCCGCGAGGGCGGGCCCGCGGTCGTAGGCGACCGTGACCTTCTCCAGCCGGAGCGTCGCGCGGGAGAGGTCGGGGACGTCCGTGCGGGTGCCGGTCGCGGGCAGCGGCGTCTCCAGCACCTCGAAGACGCGGGCGGCGGCCGTGAGGCCCTCGACGCTCGCGTGGTACTGCGCGCCGACCTGCCGCAGCGGGAGGTACGCCTCCGGCGCGAGGATCAGGACGAGCAGCGCGGTCTCCAGCGAGAGCCCGCCCTCGACGAGCCGCAGCCCGATCGAGACGGCGACGAGCGCGACCGACAGCGTCGACAGCAGCTCCAGGACGAGCGCCGACAGGAACGCGATGCGCAGGGTGGACATGGTGGCGCGCCGGTGCCGGTCGGTGACCTCGCGGATCCGGTCCGCCTGCGCCCGCGCCCGGCCGAAGATCTTCAGCGTGGGCAGCCCGGCGACGACGTCCAGGAAGTGGGCGGCGAGGACGGACAGCGTCCGCCACTGCCGGTCCATCTTCTTCTGGGTGGTGAGCCCGACGAGGATCGCGAAGACGGGGATGAGCGGCAGCGTCGCGGCGATCGTCACGGCCGACAGCCAGTCGCCGAGCAGGATCCGGAACCCGACGGCGGCGGGGACGAGCACCGCGAGGACGAGCTGCGGCAGGTAGCGGGAGAAGTAGTCGTCGAGCGCGTCGATCCCGCGGGTGGCGAGGGTGGCCAGCTCGCCGGTGCGCTCGCCGGAGAGCCACCGCGGGCCGAGACCGACCGCGCGGGCGAGCAGCCGCCCGCGCAGCTGCGACTTGACCGCGGCGGACGAGCGGTGCGCGGCGACCTCCTGCAGCCACGCGACCAGGGTGCGGCCGAGGACGACGGCCAGCAGGAGCAGCAGCGGCGTGCGCAGGTCGGCGAGGGCGGCGCCGTGCAGGAAGGCCCGGTCGAGCATGTCGGCGAGCAGCGTGGCCTGCGCGATGATCAGCCCGGCGGTGGCGGTGCCGAGCGCCACGGACGACAGCAGGAAGACGCGTGTCGTCCGGGCGTACTTCAGCAGCCGGGGATCGAGCGGTTTCACCGCACGGCCTCCGGCTTCTTCGGCGCGGCGGGGATCTGGGACGTGCCGATCCGCTTGCGGAACACCCAGTACGTCCAGCCCTGGTAGATCATCACGATCGGGGTGAACACCGCGGCGACCCACGTCATGATCTTGAGCGTGTAGGCGGTCGACGCGGCGTTCTGCGTGGTCAGGCCGCCGGACTCCAGCGTGGACGGCATCACGTCCGGGAACAGCGCGGTGAACAGGGTCGCGACGGCGAGCACGATGGCGGCGCCGGTGCCGATGAACGCCCAGCCCTCGCGCCCGTTCCGGTTGGCGGCGGCGGCGAGGACCAGCCCGGCGGCGGCGCCCGCGGCGGTCAGCCACGTCACCGGCTTGCCGTGCTGCACCTGCGTGATCAGCAGGAACGCGCCGCCGGCGGCGATGGCGGCGACGGCGGCGAGTTCCGCGATGCGCCGCGCCCGGTAGCGGATGCTCCCGGACGTCTTCAGCGCCAGGAACACCGCCCCGTGCAGGACGAACAGGATCGTCGTGGTGAGCCCGCCGAGCAGCGCGTACGGGTTGAGGAGGTCGGCGAGCGTGCCGGCGTACTCGTGGTCGGCGTCCAGCGGGACGCCCCGGACGATGTTCGCGAACGCGACGCCCCACAGGAAGGCGGGCACCAGGCTGCCCCAGAAGATCGCCTTGTCCCAGCGGGCCCGCCAGCGCGCGTCGTCCTTCTTGCCGCGGTACTCGAACGCGACCCCGCGGATGATCAGTGCCAGCAGGATGAGCAGCAGCGGCAGGTAGAAGCCGCTGAACAGGGTGGCGTACCACTCGGGGAACGCGGCGAACGTGGCGGCGCCGGCGACGATGAACCAGACCTCGTTGCCGTCCCAGACGGGCCCGATGGTGTTGATGACGACGCGGCGCTCGACGTCGGTCCGGCCGAGGGCGGGCAGCAGCATGCCGACGCCGAAGTCGAACCCCTCCAGGAAGAAGTAGCTCGTCCACAGGAAGGCGATGATGATGAACCAGACGGTGGTGAGTTCCATGGCCGGTTTCCTCAGTAGGCGAACGCGAGCGAGCGCTCGGCGTCGGAGTCGTCGTCATCGGACGGCGGCGGGGGCAGCACCTCGTGCTCGTCCGGCGGCCCCGCCTTGGCGTACTTGAGCATCAGCCCGGCCTCGATGACCATGAGGACGGCGTACAGCGCGGTGAGCGAGACGACGGAGATGAGCATCGACGTCGGCGACACTCCGGGCGAGACGCTCGCGGACGTCTTCAGCACCCCGAACACCGACCAGGGCTGGCGGCCCATCTCGGTGAAGATCCAGCCGGCGGAGTTGCCGATGAAGGGGAGTGTCAGCGACAGCACGCCGATCCGGTACACCCACGGGTTGGACGGCAGCCTCCCGCGCCGCAGCAGCCAGAGCCCGGCCAGCGAGACGAGCATGGTGAGGATGCCGACCCCGGACATGATCCGGAAGTTCCAGTAGGCGATCGGGATGTTCGGCCGGTAGTCGCCGGGCCCGTAGCGGGCCTCCTCGGCGGCCTGGACGTCGTTGATGCCCTTGACCTCGCCGTCGAAGGTGCCGGTGGCGAGGAACGACAGGACGCGCGGGACCTTGATCCCGAAGATCTCCTCGTCGCCGTCGAGCGTTCCGATGGTGACGAGGGAGAACGACGCGGGCTGCTCGGTCTCGTAGAGGGCCTCGGCGGCGGCCATCTTCATCGGCTGCTGCTCGGTCATGACCTTGCCCTGGAGGTCACCGGTGACGGCGACGCCGATGGAGGCGATCGCGGTGACGACGAGGGCGAGCTTGAGCGACGGCCGGAAGACCTCGGCGTTCTTGCGGCGGGCGAGGTGCCAGGCGCTGACGCCGGCCATGAACATGCCGCCGGTGACGAACGCCGCCGTGATCGTGTGCGGGAACGCGACGAGCTGCGTCGGGTTGGTCAGCACGGCCCAGAAGTCGGTGAGGACGGCCCGTCCGGACTCCTCGTCGACGCGGTAGCCGACGGGGTGCTGCATCCACGAGTTCGCGGAGAGGATGAAGTAGGCCGACAGCAGCGTCCCGACGTGGACGATCCAGATGCAGGCGTTGTGCAGCCTGCCGCCGAGCCGGTCCCAGCCGAAGATCCACAGGCCGAGGAAGGTCGACTCGACGAAGAAGGCGAGCAGCCCCTCGATGGCGAGCGGGGCCCCGAAGATGTCGCCGACGAAGCGGGAGTAGTCACTCCAGTTCATTCCGAACTGGAACTCCTGCACGATGCCGGTGACGATCCCCATCGCGAAGTTGATCAGGAAGAGCTTGCCCCAGAACTTGGTGGCGCGCAGGTAGCGCGTCCTGCCCGTGCGGAGCCAGGCCGTCTCCAGGATCGCGACGAGCGCGGACAGCCCGATCGTCAGGGGGACGAAGAAGAAGTGGTAGACGGTGGTGATCCCGAACTGCCACCGTGCGATGTCGACCGAGTCCATGGCGCGTGATGCCTCTCCGGGCGGATCTCCTACAGGCTGGATCCACGTCGAGCTGATCTACTACAAGCTGTAGTACTACTTCCCGTCAGACATACTACGGGCTGTAGTACTACTAGGTGTCGTAAGATCGCTCACACGAAAGGCCCGCCCGGGACGCCCCTCCCGGACGGGCCTTCCGCGCATCACCCCCGCCTGAGCGGAGAGAGCGCCGTCAGTAGCGCCGTCAGTAGTGGAAAGCCGAGGTCACCCTCGCCCCGGGCGTGCCCAGGTTGACGACCGACCCGGCACCGGACGGCACGGCCCGGCAGAACGCGCCCGCGTAGCCGTCCGGGAAGACGAACAGCCCCCAGACGCTCAGCCAGTCCTCGACCGCGCCGGTCTCCGCGTTCAGCATCGGCTCCGTCGCCGGGACGACGCGGCGCTGGACGATGTAGTCCTCCTTCAGGCACGCGGCGACCGTCTCGGCCCACTCCCGGTCGGTCTCGTCCCAGCCCGCGCGGATGCCCTGGCCCGACAGGCCCGCGAACGGCTTGAGGATCAGGTGCTCGCGCTCGGCGCGGACCTGGTCGGCCAGCTCCGGCGTGAGGGTCCTCGTCCACGGCAGGATCCGGTCGATCAGGGCGTTCTCGTCGGCGGTGAACTCGGCGCGCGCCTCGGGGTCGGAGACCAGGGCCATGCAGCTCTTGTAGGAGAACATGGACGCGGTCAGCGGGGTCCAGAGGACGACGTGGCCGTCCGCGTAGGCGCGCATGAGGGTCTCGGCGGGTTCGTCGTTGCGCGGGTCCCGGGCGATCTGGTGGGCGGAGAAGTACCGCAGGACGAGGTCGATCTTGCGGCCCTGCAGGTACAGCCCGCCGTCCCTGGCCTCCACCTGGCCCAGCTCGCCCAGCAGCAGGTCGATGCCGTACCGCTTCATCGACTCCTGGAACGAGCGGTGCAGGGACTCGTACTTCGCCATGCCGCCGATCGCCTCCAGCGTCGCGACGACGGGCGACTCCTTGCCCGTCGCCCGGACGAACTGGCGCGCGATCTCGGCCGGGGTGTCGACGGTGCCGAGGCCGTGCTCGGCGGCGAACTCCGCGAACGGCGCGTCGGCGAGCAGGGCGCGGTTGAGCTCGCTCATGTCGACGCCGCCGAGTTCGCTGCCGACGTTGAACTCCAGCAGCCGGAACCGGGACCCGTCGTCGTAGAGGTCGGCCCGCCCGTACAGGATGGGCTCCCCGTCGAACTGGGTCATCAGGGCGGTGCGGCGCGCGTCCGCGCCGATCGCCGCGCAGAACCGGCGGCGGTCGCCGTCGAACAGGCGGTCCGGCAGCGACGCCATCAGCCGGAACAGCCCGGCGAGGTCGTCGGCGGCCTGGCGCGTCCGGTCCTCGGGGGCGAACAGGGGACGGGTCGCCAGGTACTTCCGCCACGCCGCCTCGAACACCGGCGGCAGCTCGGCGTTCGCGACGGCGTCGCGCAGGGGGCCGCCTTCGCCGGCCTCCAGGTACTTCCGGGTGACGTTCACGAGGCGCTCTCCACCGGCTCGACGATGAGCTCCTCCTCGATCTTGCGGATGGCCTCGCGGTCGGCGTAGATCTGCTCCAGGTCGTCGTGCGCGAGGATGATGTAGCCCATCGTCATGGTGGCGAACAGGTCGGTGCTGGCGTCCACGTGGTCGCCGGTGCTCACGACGTGCACCGGCGAGTGGTAGCTCGACAGCTCGCGGGCCCGGTCGTAGATCTCGGCGTTGCGCACGATGCCCGTCGAGTGCGACATCAGGAAGACCGCCATCACGTTGCGCCGCAGCGTGTAGCCGGGCGGCAGCTCCGGGCCGAGGCCGCGGCACACGTCCACGATCCGGGTGACCTGGCTCTCCCCCGTCGCGATCTTGGTCACCGCCGGGTTGCCGGCGCCGGCCAGCCGCGCGTTGACCTCCAGCAGCCGGGGCCCGTCCGGAGTCATCATGATCTCGGTGTGCGCGGCCCAGTTGCGCAGGCCGACCGCGTCCAGGGCGCCGAACGCGTACTCGATCAGCTCGCCGTAGGCGTCGGTGTCGTAGGGCAGCCACTCCACGCTGTCGTACACCGCGATGCCCTCGCCGTACGGCACCCGCTTGTACTTGATCATGTCGGTGATCGAGTGCCGGCCGTCGTGGCTGACGGTGTCGATGGCGTACTCGGTGCCCGTCATCATCTCCTGGACGAGCACCTCCTCGGCCAGCACGTCCAGCTTGTCGTGGGTGCCGAGCATCGCGGTGAACAGCTCGCGCCAGCCCTGCCCGCCCGGCGCCCGGCTCACCCCGACGGTGCCGGCGCTGGTCGGCGGCTTGACGACGAGGTCGTGGCCCGCGAGCCCCTCCCGCTCGATCCACGCGGCGACCTCGTCCGGGTCGGTCGTGGAGATCTGCCGCGGGACCGGCAGCCCGGCCTTCGCCAGCGCCTGGTGCATCTGGTACTTGTGGCGCCGGGCGTCCACCAGCTCCGGGACGTTGGAGGTCGCGGGCGCGAGCGCGTCCGAGAGCTCCTGCGCCGGGCGCAGCACCGCCTCGATGCCGGGGAAGACCGCGATCGGCTTCAGCGCGCCGAGCCGCGCGATCGTCTCCGCCATGTCGCCGTGGTGGTTGATGATGGCGTCGTAGTTGCCGGGGTCGTGCGAGGATTGCAGCGGCGCCAGGGCGGGCCCCGTGTAGTCCATCACGGCCACCGGGCTGAACCCCGCCTCGCGCAGCGCGGGCGCGACCATCGCCGACGAGGTGAAGGGCCCCACTATCGCCACGACTGGTTTATCCATGATGTTCACCTTGTCTTCTGGTTGATCCGTTGAGCTGGGCGGTCGGCCGCCGGACGTCCGTCAGTCGCCGCCCTCCTTCGTGCCGGCGGGTGCCAGCTCCGCCTCGTCCGGCCCGTCCTGCGGGCGGCGGCGCCGGAGGTCGGCGCCGGCCGCGACGAGCCCGGCGCCGAGGAGCCCCAGCGCTCCGGTCAGCACCCACACCCCGGCGCCCCAGGCGTGCCACGCGGCGACGCCGATCATGGGGCCGACGGCGTAGCCGACCTGCTGGGGGATCGTCGCCGCGGCGATGTAGTGGGCGCGCAGCGCGGGCGGCGCGACGAGGCCGGGGTAGGCCATCATCGACGGCGCCGCGATGACCTCGCCGAACGTCCACACGACGGTCGCGAGCAGGAGCAGCGCGACGGGCGTCGGCCCGGTGTAGAGCAGGTGGCCGATGCCGAGGACGGCCATCCCGATCGTCATCGGCAGCCCGATCGGCAGCCGCTGGAGCCACTTGGACAGCAGCACCTCGAACGCGATGACGATGAACCCGTTGACCGTCAGCAGGGTGGCGTACACCCGCTCGTCGTGGCCGGAGCCGGTGACGAACAGCGGCAGCGCGGCCGACGACTGGATGTAGGTCACCGCGGTGACGAACAGGCCGAGGACGACCAGCATGAACCGCCGGTCGGCGAGCACCTGCCCGTACCCGCCGTGCTTGCCGTCGGACGCCTTGGCGGCGGCCTCTGGCTCGGCGTTGGACCGCAGCGCCGCGTAGGCGACGACGCCGAAGGCCAGCGACGTCGCCGCGTCCACGTAGAACAGCGTGCCGTAGGAGGCGTACGTCAGCAGCAGCGCGGCGCCCATCGGGCCGACGGTCGCGCCGACGTTGAACGTCAGCCGCAGCACCGAGAAGACCATGACCTGCTGGTTCTTCGGCGTCAACTCCACGATCCACGCCATCGAGGCGGGACGGTACGCCTGCGCGGTCAGCCCGGCGCCGGCCGCGACGACGGACGCGGTCCACACCTCCGGGACGTGCACGAGCGCCGCCGTCAGGACGGCCGTCCCGGCCATGGAGCCGACGATCACCGCGCGGTAGCCGACCCGGTCGGCGACGGCGCCGCCGACCGCGGAGCCGGAGATCCGGCCGACCATCAGCGCGGTCAGCACGACGCCGCTCTCCCAGGCGGTGAACCCCTCGTCGGTGAGGAACAGCACCAGGAACGCGTTCAGGAACGTGGCCAGGTTGCTGATCAGCGTGCCGATGACCAGGATCCGGACGGTCCCGTTCATCTCCCGGAGCGTGGCCAGGACGGTCGGGTGCTCGGCGGAGCTCACGACACGGGCTCCAACCTGGTCCCCTCGAAGGTGAAGAACCGGCTCGCGTCGCCGATCGCGGCGGCGGTCTCCTCCAGCGTCTCACCGACCGCGATCACGTAGCCGATGCGGGCCAGCCCGTGCGGCGGGCGCCGGACCCGGGTACCCGGCTCCACCCCGACGGCGAGCTCCACCAGCGGCGGGCGCATCAGCTCGCGGTGCGCGGTGGCCGAGGTGACCTCCATGTCGTAGGGCGGGTAGGCGAACCGGATGGAGGCGGCGCGCCGCGGCTCGGGGAACGAGACGGCCGGGGCCTGTCCGGCGACCACGTCCGCCGCCGCGAGCGGGGCGTCCACGCCGGAGGTCAGCCGCCCCAGGTGCGGGATCATCCCGCCGCCCAGCCGCGCGTTGATCTCGATGACGTGCCGCGCGCCGTCCGGGGTCAGCTTGAACTCGATGTGGGTGAAGCCGTCGGTGAACCCGGCGGCGGCGTGGGCGCGGGACAGCGTGTCGCGGAACTCCGGATCGGACAGCAGCGGGTCGCCCGCGTAGACGTCGTGGCCGATCTCCTCGAACGCCAGGTCGCCGCTGCCGCCGAGCACCTTGCGCGCCACGATCAGCGGCGTGCACTCGCCCCGGAACAGGGCGCACTCGACGGAGACCTCCGGCCCCTCCAGGAACTCCTCGACGATCACGTAGTCGTCGAACTGCCGGATGCCGCCCATCCGGGTCCCGTCGGCGAGCGCGAACGCCGCGTCCAGATCGTCCGGCCCCTCGGCCTTGCTGAGGCCGAGGCTGCCGCCCAGGTTCCGCGGCTTGACGATCAGCGGGTAGCCGACCTCGGCCGCGAAGGCGCGGGCCTGCTCCAGGGACGAGACGGCCCGCGACGCCGGCTGCGGCAGCCCCGCGTCCCGCAGCGCGGCGCGGGCCGCGGACTTGTCGCGGCACCGCGCCACCGCCGCCGGGTCCAGGGCGGGGAAGCCGAGCGCCGCGCTGAGGTGCGCGGACGTCTCGATGTACACCTCGTCGTAGCAGAAGACCCCGGCGACCTCGTGGTCGCGGGCGACCTCGCGGGCCGCCGCCGTCAGCTTCTCCAGGTCGAGGCAGTCGACGACGGTGTGGCCGACGATGTAGGGGTCCTCCCAGGTGGCGGGGGTCGGGTTCAGCAGCCAGAGCCGGTACCGCGCCGACACCGACTCCAGGATGTACTTGCGGTAGACCCAGTAGCTGCTGGCGACCAGCAGTAGGAGCGGGCGGTCGTCGCCCGTCGGTTTGTGCGGCATGCGGACCTCGTTCGGGGGCGTGGGTTCGGGGATCAGGAGAAGTAGTCCTCGAGGGTGCCGCGGCGGCGGATGTCGAGGGTGGCGCAGTGGAAGCCGCCGCCGAACGTGTTCACCGTGCGGAACGGGACGGGGATGGGCGTGAAGCCCTCCTTCTCCAGCAGCCGCAGCAGCTCGGTCTCCTGCGCCTCGACGAAGATGCGCTCCTGGTCGAGCATCAGCGTGTTCATCGCGATCCAGCGGCTGCAGAAGTACATGGTCTGGTCGGCGGGGATGGCCGGCTCGGGGCAGACCACCGTGTCCCAGCCGGCGAACATCTCCGGCAGCTCCCGCACCCGCTCCGGGTTGATCAGCACCCGGCCCGGCCGCAGCGGGACGAACGTCGCGTTGAGGTGCATCGGGTGGTCGTCGATGAACGCGACCTCGTGCACCCGGAACTCGTCGCCGAGCAGCCGCCGCGTCCACTCGATGCCGAACCGGTTGGTGACGTGGCTGCGCTGGACGAGGATGTCGCGGCCGAACCGCATGAAGTCGCCCGCGTCCACGATCGGCTCGAACTCGGTGATGACGGACGTCTCGTCCGGGAACGGGTCGTCGGGCGACGGCGTCTCCGGCTTGGCCGCCGCGTAGCCGGGGTTGTAGGACGCGTCGGTGAGCTGCGGCTTCGGCGCGGCCACCCAGCGCGCGCCGCGCCGGAAGTAGTCCTTGAAGATCGTCCGGAACGGATGGGTGGCGAAGTAGTACGAGCGCCAGCCCATCGTCGCCTCGACGATCTGGTCACCGGCGACGAGCGCGATGTCGCGGGGGAAGGTGTGCGACGACCCGCCGGTGGACGACCAGTCGGCCGTGCCGAACGAGCGGGACTGGTCGACCGGGTCGGGCCGCCGGACCGTGACCCCCTCGCCCTCCAGGATGGCGACGAACCCGTCCAGCTCCTCCCGGGCCGCCTCGACCTGCTCGGGCGGGAACCCGCCGCCCCCGTTGCGCCGGTAGAAGTCCCACGCCTCGGGCGGCACGGTCGCCTCGATCGCCGGATGCCACGGCGGGACGGCGGCGCCGTCGATGACGCCGACGATCACCTCCTCCAGCGGGTCCCACTCGTTGTACGAGCCGACCGGGCTCGCGGGGGCCGTGGGGCTCTCAGTCATCGCGGGAGGTCCTTTCGATGGTCCGTACGGTCACGCGCGCCTCGGGGGAGGCGGCCTTCAGGCCGTGCAGCCGGCTCCGCGGCACCAGCAGGACGTCGCCCGCCCCGAGCCGGTGCGGGCGGTCGGTCGCCCACGCGTACACGTCCACGTCGCCGCTGGTGATCTCGATGAGGCGGTCGGACTCGTACACGTCGGTACAGAACGGGCTGTCCGGGCGCAGGGTGGTGGTCACGGCGTCGTCCTGCGCGGCGGTCGCCAGCGACCCGCCGGCCTCGGTGTGCTCGTCGAGGGTGTCGGCCCAGGCGATCTGGGCGCGGAAGTCCTCGTCGCCGAGGCGCAGCAGGAGCTTGGTGTCCTCGATGCCGCGCACCAGCTCGGGGATCACCAGCTCGCCGTGCGTGCGGGCCAGCCCGAGCAGCAGGTTCTCGTAGGTCATCCGCCCGTGGTGGACGTCGATGTGCGCGTGCTCGTCGCAGTACTTGGCGTCCACCCGGTCGCCGTAGACGGCGCGGAGCATCCTGCCGGTGTCGGCGAACCCCTGCGCGAACAGCCACTCCAGGTAGGTCACGGCGGCCATGTAGCGGAACAGGCCGCGGTGGTCCTCGGTGAGCCAGTTGAAGTAGTTCACCCCGACCAGCGAGCTGGTGAGGTAGAAGTTCCAGTACGCGTGCAGGTCGGTGCGCAGCCCGACACTGGCCAGCATCTCCTTGAAGATCGTGCTGTGCTTCGCGCCGTACAGGCCGTACCCGAACTCGTCGTTGAAGATCTTGAAGAGCTCGGACTGCTCGACCCCGTAGGAGCCGCCGAGGTTGCGCGCCATCGCGGACGCCTCGGTCAGCGCGTCCAGCGCGAGCTGGATCAGGTGCAGCGCCGCCGCCTCCTCGGGGTGGCGGCACTCGGTGATGGCGCGCATGGTGCCGGTCACCGGCGCGGAGAGGTCCACCGCCGGGTTCACCCCGGAGTCGTCCGCGGGCGCGCCCGCTCCGCCGACCTCGGCGAGGAAGTACTCCTGGAGCTCGTCGAACGTCCGGACGGGCGGGACCTTCACGGCGTCGTCCAGGAAGGAGAAGGCGTACCGCTCCAGTCCCGGGCGGACGCTGTCGCGCAGCCGCCGCACCTCGTCGCTGTAGAAGAGGTCGAAGTCGTCCTTGGCGGAGGCCAGCCCGGCGGCGGGCAGCAGGATCATGTCGCTCTCGTAGGCGTTGCACAGCAGGCGCCCGGCGACGAGCTGGCCGCGGCCGAGGAACCCGGCCTCGGTCGCGGGGACGGAGAAGTCGAGGCCGGCGACGTCCGGCGGGCCCACCGGCCGCCGGTACGGGTTGCCCTCGATGTAGACCTCCGGGCCGGGCCGGAAGAGGCGCTGCCCGCAGTACGCCGCGAGGGCGTCGGTCGTGGCCGTGGTCATGACACCACCTCGAACTCGGCGTGGGCGGCGGGACGGGCGGCGGGCTCGCGGGCGGGCTCCCCGGCGGGCGCGGCGCCAGCGGCGACCTCGAAGCGGACGCACTCGCCGTCGTGCGCCGCGTCCAGCACCACGGGCTCGCCCGGCTGGACGCGCCGCGGTGCGGGCAGGCACTGGATCGCCTGCTTCCAGTGCGAGTCGCGGCCGGGCGGGTTCCCGACCGTGATCCCCGGCAGCAGCTCCATCTCGAACCAGAACACGACCGCGTGCAGCGTCCCCGCCGCCGTCGGCTCGATCCGCAGCTCGGTGCGGCGCGGGCGGGCGTCGGCGGTGCGGAAGTCGAACTCGAACACCGTCACCGGCTCGGACAGGACGCGGTGCTCGTGCCGGTGCAGCCGCGAGTCGAAGTACTCCAGCGACGACAGCCGGTTGAACGGCGCCAGGTCGAAGCCGTACAGCTTGCCCACGTGGTTCTTGCGGTGCAGGGCCTGGCTCTCGACGAGCTGCGCGATGATCCGGCCCCGCGACGGCATGATCACCGCGTCCGGGGCGAGCAGGTGCTCGCGGGCGTGCTCGATCGTGCCGAGGATGCCCTCGCCGAGCAGCCCGCAGTCGACGATCTCGGTGACGAGCAGGCCGGCCCGCCGGGGCAGGTCCTCGGGCACGCTCATCCGGGTCGACATCTTCGACACGACGGTGACCGCGTCGTCGTACCCGGCCGCGCTGACCACCCGCGCCGCGGTCTCGGCGACGGACGGCTGCCCCTCGCACGCCACGACCTCGCGGGCGCCGGCGCGCGCCGCCATCATGGCGAGCAGCCCGGACCCGGCGCCGATGTCCAGCACCAGCGCGTCGGGGTCGGCCGCGACCGCCTGCCGGATCGCCCGGTCGTACAGCTCGGCGCGCTCCTCGTCGTGCAGCATCTCCCAGTGCCAGCGCGGGACGGCGCGGCGCACCGCCCGGTTCCGGCCGATGAGGGCCTCCTCGTTGCCGCCGTCCACGCCGAGGATCAGCTCGAACGCCTTGACGGCGTCCTCGTAGCGTCCCTGGTGGTGCAGGTCGCGGCCCCAGTCGAGGAACGCGCCGAGCTCCAGCCCGGTGCGCTCCTCCGGGCCGCGAGCGGCCGGGTCCGAATCGTGCGTCCTCGTCACGACGGTGCCTCCTCGGTTCTCACGGGTGTGTTCATCGGCCCGCGTCCAGTACGGGTTCGGCCGGTACGGGTTCGGCCGGTACGGGTTCGGCGGGGCCTGCGGCGCAGGGCGCGGTTTCGGCGGGGGGCGTGTCCGGTGGCAGGTTGGCGAGGATCTCGCGGTGGATGACCGAGACCGGTGTGTCGTCGCCGTCGTCGGGGAGCACGACGACGGCCTCGTCCCCGCTGCGCACCATCGGCAGGCAGGTGCGCCGGACCGCGGCGACCCCGACCTTCGTGCCGTGCCAGGGGCAGCTCAGCCGCCGCCCGTCCGGGGTGAGGCGGGCCAGGCTCAGCGGCCCTCCCCGGTGCGGGCAGTAGTCGTGGACGAGCAGCGGCCGCCCGTCCGACTGGAGGACGAAGTAGCGGTCATGGCCGACCAGCAGGGTGTTGTGTCGGCTCAGATCCATGACGATGACGCGGCCCATGGGCTCCTCGTGTCGATCGGCCGCCGCCGGGGACGGACGGGGCGTGCGCGGGCGTGCGGGCAGGGGGACATGAAGGCAGGGGGACATGAAGGCGGGGAGGCATGCGTGCGGGGAGGCATGCGGGCAGGGAGCCATGGCGGGGACGGCGGGGACCGCCCTCGCCATGCGCGGCGGGGGGACGATCAGCCGGGAGCGGCGGTGTGCAGCAGCCAGGCGGTCTCGGCCGCGACGGGCTTCACCCCGTAGAGCCGGCCGGCCGGGATCAGGACGGCGTCACCGCGTTCCAGCCGCTCCGGAGGCCCGGTCGGCGTGGTGATCAGTTCGGCCTCGCCCCGCTCGATCTCCAGCACCGTGTCGTCGTCGTGGACGCGCGTGCCGAACGGGGCCCCGGGCGCCGGCGCGACCCGGCGCGTCCCGGTGATCTGGGCCTGCCTCGCGAGGTCGCGGTGGCGGGGGAGGTCGTCGGCCCAGCGGATCTGCGCCGCGGTGTCGTCCTCGAACCAGCCGCCGATGAGGCGGGCCTCGGCGATGCCGCGCATCAGCTCCGGGACGACGCGCGGGCCGTGCCGCTCGGCCAGGGCCAGCAGCACCTGGTCCCGGGTGATGCGCCCGTGGTGCTCGTCGATGTGCGCGTGCTCATCGCAGTAATGCAGATCGACGGCGTCGCCGAATATGCCGCGGAAAACCTGCACCATTTCTACGAACGCGGGCGCGAAAACCGCTTCGGCATAGGTGACCGCACCCGCGTACCGGAAGAACTTGGCATGATCACGGGACAGGTAGTAATAGTAGTTGTTCGTCGCCAGCGGGCCGGTCAGGTAGAAGTTCCAGTAGGCGTGCACATGTGTCGCCATGGACCGGCTGCGCAGCATTTTGGCGAAGATCGTGGTGTGTTTGGCGTCGTAGACCCCGTAGCCGAATTCATCGATGAAGATCTTGAACAGGGCGGACTGCTCGGGGCCGTAGGCGCCGGCGAGGTTGCGCGACATCGCGGACGCCTCGGTGAGCCCGTCGAGGGCGAGCTGCACCAGGTACAGGTCCGCGGCGCTCTCCCGGTCGCGGGCGTTCGCGACGGCGGTGAGGGCCGGCGACGACCCGTTCTCGGCCTCGGCCACCACGTGCCGGAAGTAGGTCTCCAGCACCTCGGGGGTGGCGGCGCCGCTGACGTCCACCGCCTCGTCCAGGCAGCCGAACGCGAACCGTTCCAGCTCCGAGACCGTGCCCTCGCGGAGTTCGCGCAGGTCGCGGCCGTAGAAGAGGTCGAAGTCGTCGTGCAGGCCGGCCAGGCCCTGCTCGGGCAGCAGCACCGTCTCGGCCTCGTACCAGGTACCGAGCATCCGGTGCGCGGCGAGGGAGCGGTGCGCCGGCCACTCGCCGGCGCCCGGCGGGCGCTCGAAGTCCGCCTCGGCCAGCGCGGCGGGGAAGAGCATCCGGCGGTAGGGGTTGGGCCCGTGCAGCACGTCGGCGTCTCCGCCGAACAGCGGGCTGCCCGCGAACGCGCGGACCCGCTCGCCCAAGGTGCCGCCGGGGAGCTCTTTGGCAGGATGTGACTGAGACTGGACTGTCATTTAGTTAGACCGTTCACCTGACTGGTTGATGTCGTGGTGTAGGAGGGAGTGCTGGCCCGATTGTGTCGGGCCGAAACCTAGAAGAACGGTGGTAGTTAGGTTGGCGAGGGGTCGGTGGAGTGGCGGGATAACGCAGTGAAAACGTATTCTCACGATAAGTGAGAGTGCTGTTTGCCCTGCGCGGTCGGCACGTTAACAAAGGTCATCGGGATGATCAATGACTGCCAGAGACTTTGAGTACGCCCGTGAGCTGGGGCGCGACGGGGCCCCGAGTTTCGGTCATGTCCGAAACTCGGGGCTGTGGACAGCACCCATCCGGTCGCCCGGTCGCCGGCGCGCGCCGGTGTAACCGTGCCCTTACCTGGGGGTTCGCACGCTTCCGGGGCCCGTCGCGGGCATGCCGGAGCCGAGGGCGAGGACGGCCCTCGTCG
This sequence comes from Actinomadura meyerae, assembly GCF_900188445.1. Classification (GTDB taxonomy): domain Bacteria; phylum Actinomycetota; class Actinomycetes; order Streptosporangiales; family Streptosporangiaceae; genus Spirillospora; species Spirillospora meyerae. The sequence continues at coordinate 50,053 of NZ_FZOR01000019.1, read as the reverse complement.
ACCTGACTCGGGGTGAAGGCGCCGAGTCAGCGATATTCGGGGGATATCCCCGCTTCGTTGTCCGTAACCGGACGCCTACCCGCGCGGTGAGCCCGCGGCCGGTGGACGGCCGCGGGCTCGCGGAGAAGGCGGCGGCGAGAGGTGGGAGAGCGCGCGGGCCTGCGGCGGCCCGTGCCGGGGGTCAGCCGCGGGGCACCAGGCACCCGGGCCGGTTGAAGTCGATGATGCTGCCGGGGGCGATGCAGGCGGCCAGGGTGTAGGTCTGCTGCGCGTACCCGATGTGCGGGCGCACCGTGATGGTGCCGGACTGGTCGACCTCGCACGGGTTGTTCAGCGTGCAGCGGCCGCCGTCCTCGTTGATGGTGTTGTTCACCGCGATGACGTCACCGGACGCCGCGTCGATGACGGGCGACCCCGAGGTCCCGCCGATCACGTTGCACTCGGACGTGTAGCGGACGGAGTCCTTCCACGTCCACTGGCTCTCACGGAGGCGGTAGGCGAACCCGTCGAGGCTGCACGAGTACATGCGCCTCCAGTAGCCGGAGACCACGCGCAGGTCGGTGCCGGCGGCAGGGTGCTGGAGCGACAGCTCCAGAGCGGGCGTGCCGTACGTCTGCCGGATGCTGGCGTAGCTCCGGTTGAGCCGGTACAGGGTCACGTCCGTGTCCGTCATGGTCGCGTACAGCACCCTGGACGCGCGCAGGGTGCCGAGCGAGCCCGTCCCGCTGGAGTTCAGCAGCGTGAACGTCCGGCTGGACGACCGGTTCGTGATGACCTGCCCGGCGGACGGCATGCCGCCCTCGTAGCAGTGGCCGTTCGTGAGCACGAGCGCCGGGTCGCCGTCGGCGGCGTTCGGCGTGCGCACCAGCGAGCCGGAGCAGTTGCTGAGCGCGACGATCCCGGTGAAGTCGACGGCGGCCCTCGGCGGCGCCGGGGCCGCGGGCGCGGCGGCGGACGCGGCGGACGCCGCGGCGGTGAGCGTTCCGGTCCCGATGAGGGCGGCGGTGAGCACGCCCAGAATGCGTCTTGGCACGGCGGGGGGTCCTCTCGGGGTGAGAGCGGCGGGGAGCCGCGCCGGCACCTGCGAGCACCCGGGAGCACACGGCACTCGGCGCCGGACGCGCAGCGTGATCGTAACCACGCTCGACCGGCTCTGGAAGGCCCCGATTCCGCCGACGTGCGGGTATTCGGAGAATTAGGCAGGCATTGCCAAAGGCTCCATTCCGCCGGGCGTCCGAAACGCCGAACCGGCCGCCTGGAAATCCCGCCGGACGCCCCGTCCGCGCGCCGGCGCCGCCTAGACTGCGCCGCCTAGACTGCGCGGCATGGACTTCGCGGCATGGACCTCAGCGACGCGACGCGCATGATCCTTTCCGAGTCGGCGGGCCATCCGGAACTGCTCCGGGTGACCCGGGAGGCGCACGACCGGCTCGCCCGCGGCGAGCGGGTGGCGCACACGGACCTCACCTGGATGCTCAAGGAGGCCGCCCGCAAGAACGTCTACCCCGCCCTGCGCAGCCGCTACGGCGTCACCGCCTTCAACGAGATGGTCGTCGTCATGGGGCGGGAGATCGACGTCCAGGCCCCCGTCCCCGCCCGGTCGCGCTGACGCCACCCGAAACCGCTGACGCCACCCGAAACCGCCGACACCACCCGAAATCGCTGACGGCGTCCGGTGTCGCGCCTAGACTCCTGTCCGGGCGCGACGCGCACCTTCGGCCGGAGGGCGCGTACTTCGGCCTGAGGCGGGACCATGCGCATCAAGGGCGGTAGGACGCCGGACGCGGGGCAGCCGTGGAACGAGATCGTCCCCGGGCTGTGGATGGGCGGGCACTTCTCCACCGAGCCCACCGGTGAGCGGGCCCCCGCGGTCGTGTCGGACGAGTTCGACGTCGTCATCAGCCTGTACCGCAAGGACGGGCACGGGCCGCCCGCCCACGTCGAGCACCACTACGAGGCGATGCCGGACGGGCTGCTGACCGCCGCGCAGCTGGAGGCGGTCTCCCGCCTCGCCGAGGTGGCGGTGCGCGCGGTGCGGCGCGGCCGGCGGGTGCTCGTCCGGTGCCATTCCGGCTACAACCGGTCCGGGCTCGTCGTCGCGCAGACCCTCATCGAGATGGGGTACCCGGCGGACGACGCGATCTTCCTCGTCCGCTACCGCAGGTCGAAGTGGGCGCTCAACAACCAGACGTTCGTCGACTACCTGACGACCGGACTGGACGTGGCGCGGCTCCTGACCGGCCTCGGCAGCCTCACCGAAGACGGCGACCTCACCTAGCCGCCTCACATAGCCGCCTCACCTGGCCGCCACCGTCGTCGTCCACTGCTGGGGCCCGGCTGCAACGGCCCGCAGAAGGCGGCGCTGGAGTTCGCGAAGCTCGGCCGACCCGCTGACGGCCCCCGTGGCAAACCCCTCGACGGGCCCCTCCACAGGCCCCGCGACCGGCCCCTCGACCGGCCCCGCGACGGGGCCCGTGACGGGTCCCGCCTGCGCCTGCTGAGGCGGCGCCGCCGCATGTTCCCGCCGGGACGGGGCATAAGGATGTCCTCCGGCGACGTTAGACTCTACGAATCACTCTTCGGCGCCCCCGGCGTCAGGCTCGTCCTTGCAGGCCGCGCAACATCGTGGTGCCTCCCGAGACGTGCCCCCCTCTCGGAAGGTAATGCGTGACCACAGCTGCCGCTGAACAGAACCCGACCATGCCCGCCACCGCGGACGAGGAGAGGGTTCCCACCTTCGCCGAGCTCGGCATCCCGCCGGTGCTGGTGAGCTCCCTGGAGCGCCAGGGCATCGAGGCGCCCTTCCCGATCCAGGCCGCCGCGATCCCCGACATCATGGCCGGACGCGACGTCCTCGGCCGCGGCAAGACCGGCTCCGGCAAGACCCTGGCCTTCGGCCTGCCGCTCCTGTCCCGCCTGTCCGGCCGCAAGGCCGCCCCGAAGCGCCCGCTGGCGCTGATCCTCGTGCCGACCCGCGAGCTGGCCCAGCAGGTCCAGAACAACCTGGAGCCGCTCGGCCGCGGCCTCGGGCTCCGCTTCAAGACCGTCATCGGCCAGACGTCGATGTTCAAGCAGATCGACGCGCTGCGCCGCGGCGTCGAGGTCCTCGTCGCCACGCCCGGCCGGCTGAAGGACCTGATGCGGCAGGGCGCCTGCGACCTGTCCGACATCGAGATCGCCGTGCTGGACGAGGCCGACCACATGGCCGACATGGGCTTCCTGCCCGACGTCACCGACATCCTGGACGCCGCCAAGCGCGACGGCCAGCGCCTGCTCTTCTCCGCCACCCTCGACAAGGACGTGGACGTCCTGGTCAAGCGGTACCTGCACGACCCGGTCACGCACGCGATCGGCCCGGTGGACGAGCCCGTCGCCACGATGGACCACCACCTGCTGCTCGTGGCGCCGAAGGAGAAGAGCGCCATCACCGCCGAGATCGCCAACCGCGAGGGCCGGACGATCCTGTTCGCCCGCACCAAGCACGGCGTCGACCGGCTCGCCAAGCAGCTCGTCCAGGTCGGCGTCCGCGCGGCGGGCCTGCACGGCGGCAAGAGCCAGGGGCTGCGCACCCGCACGCTCGCCGAGTTCCGCGAGGGCTCGATCAGCGTGCTGGTCGCCACCGACGTCGCCGCGCGCGGCATCCACGTCGACGACGTGTCGCTGGTCATGCACGTCGACCCGCCGGCCGACCACAAGGACTACATGCACCGCGCCGGGCGCACCGCGCGGGCCGGGGAGCGCGGCACCGTCGTCACGCTCGTCCTGCCGCACCAGGTGCGCTCCACGTCGGCGATGACGCGCCGGGCCGGTATCAACGCGCCCCGCGTCCGGGTGGCGAGCGGCGACGCCGAGCTGGTCAAGCTGACCGGCGCGCGGCCGCCGTCCGGCATCCCGATCGAGGAGCCGATCATTCCGGAGCGTCCGCGCCGCGAGGGCGGCCGCGGCCGGCAGGGCGGCGGCGGGCGCCGCCGCGGCCCGCGCTCCTTCGACCGCCAGGACGGCGGGCGCCGCCGCGACGGCGAGCCCGGCCGCGGCGAGCACCGCGCCTACTCCGGCGGCGACCGCCGGGGCGGCGGCCCCCGCACCGGAGGCGGCTCGCACGGCAACCGGCGCGGCGGCCAGGACCGCCGCCCGGCCCGCTACAACTGACCCACGCGGAACCGGCGTGACGCGGAACTGACGTGACAAAGAAGGCCCCGCCCATTCCGGGCGGGGCCTTCGCAGTCGTACGGCACCGGTCGCCGTTTCCAAGCACCGTTCGCCGTGTCCGGGCACCTCTCGCGCGGCGCGGCCGCATCGAACGGTGCGCCGGGGTCAGCCCGCCTCCTCCTGGAGGGGGTCGGTCCGGGCGGCGGCCTCCTCGCGGAGCCTGTCCTGGAGGATCTGCAGGCCCTCCAGGCCGTCCACGGAGAGGGCGGCCAGCTCGTCCAGCGACATCAGCGGGTCGTTGCGCAGCGGCGGCTGCCAGCCGTTCTCCTTGTCGTGGCTGCGCAGGACCTTCGCGGGGACGCCGCCGATGACCGAGTGGTCGGGGAACTCGCCGCGGACGACGGCGCCGCCCGCGACGGCGACGTTCCGGCCGAGGCGGGTGCCGGGCAGGATGATCGCGCCGGTGCCGATCCAGCAGCCGTCGCCGATGACCACCGGGTTGTTCTCCGGCCACTGCCGGCCGATCGGCGTGTGCAGGTCGCCGTAGGTGTGGTTCTGGTCGGTGATGTAGACGTTCGGCCCGGTGAAGACGTCGTCGCCGATCTCGATGGACTGGTGCCCGACGATGTGGGTGCCGCGGCCGAGGGAGCAGCTCGCGCCGATCCGGACGATCACGTCCGGGCCGAGGTCGAGCCCCGGGACGAACCCCGCGGAGATCGTGACGTGCGTCCCGACGAGGGTGTGGTCGCCGATCGAGATCCACGGCTCGCCGTAGATCGAGCCGACGGGGAAGCCGATGCAGGCGCCCTCGCCGAGGTAGGCGAACTTGCGCCGGCCGGGGGTGTGCGGGGTGATCTCACCGTGCCGCTGCACCCATTCCCAGGCGCGGTGCACGGCCACGTGCACGCCCTGGCGCGCCCGCAGCCGCGCGCGGGCCGCCAGCGCCCGCCGGGCGGATTCTTTCGGCGACATGGCGGTACCGTACCGGGTGGTAGCCACCGCTGTGCACGGCGGAGGGCCCGGCGGCCGGTGGCCGCCGGGCCCTCCCGTGCGCGCTCGTGCTAGTGCGGCGAATGCACCTGACCGTCGACATCGGCGCCGGAGACCGTCATGGAGTCGGCCGATGTGGCGTCCTCCGCGTGCTCTCCGGAACCCTTGGTCATGTCGCGGATGACGCCGCGCCGCGTCGCGACCACACCGGCCGCGCCGACGACGGCGACGGCGCCCATCATCGCCATGAGCATGCCGCGGCCGGGACCGGACCGCCGCGGCGGCTCCACCCGTCCGGCGACATCGCTCAAGAACGTGCTCACCCGCGGTGCGAGCCCGGACTCAACGTACCGGGCCGCCTGCCGGAGCCTCGGTGCGCTCCAGCCGCGGACGAGCATGACACGCTCCTGCGCGGCGGGCGCGATCCGCTCCGCCGTGCCGGAGGCACTCTGCCGACACATCTCGGCGCCCTGCCGGGCCGCCTCCTGGACACGGCCGAGCCGCGAGAGGACTTCCTCCTGCGGCTTCCGGCGGAGACTGATCATTAGGGACACGCTAACCTCCCTGTTTGCGAGGTCCTGTCGTGCAGCCTTCCCAGCGTTCGGAGGGTAAACCCCGAACGCGTGACCGGAAGCTCACCCCGGGTAGCCGGAACGGGGGCGACCGGGACCGCTCGACGTCTCGCACATGACATCCATCCAACGAGGAGGCGGCCAGCGTGGCCAACGAGATCTTCGCGACGCTCAACACGTCGCTCGGCAAGATCGTGATCCAGCTCTACCCGGAGCACGCGCCCGAGACCGTGGCGAACTTCGTCGAGCTGGCGGAGGGCACCCGTACGTGGACCGACCCGCGGACGGGGCAGCAGACGCAGCAGCCGCTCTACAACGGGACGAAGTTCCACCGCGTCATCGACCAGTTCATGCTGCAGGGCGGCGACCCGCTCGGCACCGGCACCGGCGGTCCCGGCTACCAGTTCAAGGACGAGTTCCACCCCGACCTGAAGTTCAACCGCCCGTACCTGCTGGCGATGGCGAACGCCGGGCCCGGCACCAACGGCTCCCAGTTCTTCATCACGCTGAGCGTCGCGCAGACCCAGCACCTGACCGGCCGGCACACCATCTTCGGCAAGGTCATCGAGGGGACGGACGTCGTCGACCGGATCGGCAAGGTGCCGACCGACCGCGGGGACCGCCCGCTCACCGACGTCGTGCTGGAATCGGTGACGATCGAACGCCGTTAATCGTCTCTAGAGGTAGAGACCCCGCGACGCGGGCACCCGCACCTGCCACGGAGCCCAGATGAGCACAGACCACAGTCCCGCCCCCGAGACCTCGGTGCCGACCTGCTACCGGCATCCGGGGCGGGAGACGTATGTGCGCTGCACCAGGTGCGACCGCTACATCTGCCCCGACTGCATGCGGGACGCGGCGGTCGGGCACCAGTGCGTGGAGTGCGTCGCCGAGGGCAACCAGGGCGTCCGCAGGGCGGTGCCCCGGACGGTCCTCGGCGGGCGGGCCCCGGCGTCGGCGGTGCCGGTCGTCACGTACACGCTCATCGGCGCGTGCCTGGCGGCCTACGTCGCCGAGCTGTCGTCGTGGGCGGTCGTGTGGGATTTCATGATGCTCGGCCAGGGCGTCCTGCCGGACGGCCATGTCGGCGGTGTCGCGCAGGGCGAGTGGTACCGGCTCTTCACCACGATGTTCCTGCACCAGCGCGGCGGGTCGTTCGGCATCACCCACATCCTGTTCAACATGTGGGCGCTGTACGCGGTCGGCCCCGCGCTGGAGCAGGTGCTCGGGCGCTGGCGCTACCTGGCGCTCTACCTGCTGTCCGGCCTCGGCGGATCGGTGCTGCTGTACCTGGTCGGCGCCCCGGGGGCCTCGGCGGTCGGCGCGTCCGGCGCGATCTTCGGACTGTTCGGGGCCTACTTCGTCATCGGCCGCAGGCTGGGCGGGCCGGTCGGGCCCATCGTGGTGCTGCTGGTGATCAACCTGGTGATCACGTTCTCGGTGCCGGGCATCTCCTGGCAGGGCCACGTCGGCGGCCTCGTCGTGGGCGCGGCGCTCGCCGCCGCCTACGCCTACGCTCCCGCGGCCCGGCGCACGCTGTTCCACGTCGGGGCGCCGGTGCTCGCGCTGGCGCTGCTCGCGGCGCTGGTGCTGGTGCGGACGGCCGAACTCAACCCGGCCATGTGACCCGGCGCGGCGCGACACGCCCGGTGCGTCAGGCCCGGCGCGACGGGTCGAACTCGTCAGGTCCGGCGGCGCGGACGCCGTCCAGCGCGGCGGCGTCCGCGCGGCCGGACCGCATGACCGGGGCCTGTGGAAAGTAGCTGTGGAAAACCTGGGGAAAGCCGGGGTGGGAGATCCCCAACCTGTGGATAACTCGCCGTCAGCGCCAGCGGGTCGAGAGGATCACGCCGAGGATGATCGCCGCGAAGCCGATGCCCAGGTTCCAGTTGTGCAGGTCGGTCATGAACGGCACGTCGGTGCCGGTGCTGGCCGTCACGTAGAAGACGGCGATCCAGATCAGGCCGATGAGCCACAGCCCGACCATCGTGGGCACCAGCCAGCGCGGGCTGACCTCGGGCGCCTTCGACTTCTGGGGCGGGGTGTAGACGGCCTTCTTACGCACTTTCGACTTGGCCACGGTGGGATCGTTCTCCTCGGGCGTCCGGCGGCCGGAGCGCCGGACCGCGCATGGGTGTTTTGTCGGTTAGCGTAGTCGCTGGTGACCACTGTCTGATGAGCAATGTACGGCGTTCCGCGTGGGGAAGCATCATCCCAGTTCTCACGCTCCTCGCGGGCACCTTGTTCGCGGCGAGCGCGAGCACGGCCCGCGGCACGAGCCTGCGCGAGCAGGGCCGCACCCGGATCACCGAGCTCATCACCGCCGAACAGCGTCGCGGCCGCGCGGAGCGCGCCGAGTACCGGCGGCTGCGCGACCAGGTAGACCGTATCTCCCGGGAGGCCGGACGTCACGACGCGCGCGTGCGCGACGCGCGCGCCGAGGCCGAGGGGCGCGCGGCGGGCGCCGGTTTCACCCCGCTCACCGGGGCCGCCGTCCGCGTCGTGCTGGACGACGCGCCGCTGCCCGAGTCCGGCGGCCTGCCGCACGGCGTGGGCCCGGACGACCTCGTCGTCCACCAGGCCGACGTCCAGGCCGTCGTCAACGCGCTGTGGGCGGGCGGCGCCCGGGGCATGCAGATCATGGACCAGCGGATCATCGCGACGAGCGCGGTCCGGTGCGTCGGCAACACGCTGATCCTCCAGGGGGTCGTGTACTCCCCGCCGTTCCGGATCACCGCCGTCGGCGATCCCGGCCGGCTGCGCGCGGCACTCGCCGCGTCCCCCGAGGTCGCCGTCTACCGCAAGTACGTCCGCGCGTACGGGCTCGGGTACGCGGTGCGGACCGTGGGACGGGCCACCCTGCCGCCCTTCACCGGCAACGTGACCTTGAAGCACGCTACGGTTCCGGCGGGGCCGGGCGGCTGATCCCGGCGGACGAGGAGGCACGCGGTGCGGACGGTGATCCGGGGCATGGGCGAGCTGTGCATCACCGCCGGCGTGATTCTCATGCTGTTCGTGACCTATGAGCTGTGGGGCACCGGGCAGTACACGCAGGGCCAGCAGAACCGGTTGCAGGACGAGATGGAGCGCAGCTGGCGCGCCACCTCGTCTGCGCCCGCGACGGGCAAGGTCACCACGGAGAAGGTGAAGCTCGGCAAGGGCGTCGCGGTGATCCGCATCCCGCGGTTCGGCTCCGGCTACCGCTTCGTCGTGGTCGAGGGCGTCACCCGCGCCGACCTCCGCAAGGGGCCCGGCCACTACCCGGGCACCGCGCTGCCCGGCCAGATCGGCAACTTCGTGGTCTCCGGGCACCGGACGACGTACTCCGCCCCCTTCAACCGGCTCGGCGAGCTCGACCGGGGCGACCAGATCCTCATCGACACCCGCGACCGCCAGTACGTCTACACGGTCACCGACCGGAAGATCGTCAAGCCGTCGGCGGTGGAGGTGACCGCGCCCGTCCCGTTCCACCCGAAGCGGCGGCCGACCGAGCGGCTGATCACGCTCACCACCTGCCACCCCAAGTACTCCGCCGCCGAACGAATGATCATCTTCGGTCGGCTGTCCACCGCGCGGCCCCGCGCGCAGGCCGCCACCGGCGCCGGCGCGGCCCGTCCCGCAGGCGAGTAGGAGGTCCCGTGTACGCCTGGATCTGGCGCCGGCTCCCCGGCGAGTGGCCCACCAAGACCGCCATCGCGCTCGGCATCGTCCTCGCGGTCGCCGCCGTCCTCTGGTACGCGGCCTTCCCCCGGGTGGAGGCGAAACTCCAGTTCGACCACGGCGTCGTCCAGGACGGGCCGGGCGTCGTCCAGACCCCGTCACCGTCCGGCTCCGCGCCCCGCGGCTGACCCCGCCACCACCTGCGCCCCGCTCTCCCTCGCACCCCGCTCCCACCTGCGAAGACGCCGGGACGCGGAGCGCCCGCAAGAAGCATGAAAATAATTCGGTTGAAACCCGTAACGTCCCAGGGGCGCGTGACGAAGACCATATCGAGGGCTTCCGCCATTGCCCCCGAGTGGCGGAAGCCCTACTTCATGCCCGGACCACGACGCTCACCGTCCCCCACGACGGTCACCGTCCCACGTCCCGTGCGAGCGAACGTCCCGTGCAAGCGACGGGCCCCGGCTCCCCTCCGAGGGAGGAGCCGGGGCCCTTCGCGCGTTCAGCGGGCGTCTCAGCCCTCGCCGTCGCCCGGCGGGAAGCCCGGCAGGCCCGGCGTCGACGGTCCGCCCGGCTGGGTCGGCGTCTGCTGCGGCTTCTCCGCGACGAAGATCGTCACCGTGTCGCCGGGGGCGACCGTGGCGCCCTCGCCCGGCTGCTGGTCGAAGACGAAGCCCGGCGCGACCTGCTTGTCCGGCGGCGGCGCGCCCTTCTCCACCTTGCACTTCAGCCCGACGGCCTCCAGCTTCCCGCAGGCGGCGCGCTGGCTGTTGTTGAACAGGTTCGGCATCTGGAGGTTCGACGGCCCGTTGGAGAACACCACCGTGATGGTCGCGTTCTTCGGCGCCTTCGTGCCACCCGCCGGGTCGGTGCGGATCACGTTGAGGCGCGGGACGGTGTCGCTCGACTCGGCCCGCCGCTGCACCTCGAAGCCCTTGGCCTCCAGCAGCTTCTTCGCCGTCGCGTACGGCTGCCCGGCCACGTTCGGGACCTCGATCTCCGTCGGCGGCTTCTTGCCCCGGGAGACCAGCAGCGTCACCGTGGCGCCCTTGGCGGCGTTCGTGCCGGGCTTCGGGTCGGAGCTGATGACGTTGCCCGCGTCGATGTCGTCGCTGTACTCCTTCTTCGGCTCGCCGACCTGGAAGCCGAGCTTGGTCAGCTGCGCCGTCGCCTCGCTCTCCGAGACGTTGACGATGCTCTGCGGGATCGCGACCGGCGCGTTCTTTTCGCCACCGGAGCTCAGCAACCAGCCGATCAGCGCGGCGCCGCCGATGAACAGCACGGCCAGCCCCACCCACAGCGCGGCCTTCTTGCCGCCCCCGCCGCGCTCGGGCAGCTCGTCGTCGTAGCGGGCCGGCGGCAGCCCGTACCCGTCGTCCTGCGGGCGGTGCACCTGCGTCCGGGACGCGCCGTGCGGCTGGTAGGCGCCCATCATCTGGGTGCCCTGCGGCACCTGCGCCCCGCCCATCAGCATCGTGGACGCCGCCGTCGACGCCACCGGCTGCCCCTGCAGCACCCGCTGGATCTCCTGCCGGAACTCCGTCGCGTTCTGGTAGCGGTGGTCGGCGTCCTTCGCCATCGCCTTCAGCACGATCGCGTCCGCCCACTGCGGGATCTGCGGGTCGACCTGCGACGGCGGGACCGGCTCCTCCCGGACGTGCTGGTAGGCGATCGCGACCGGGGAGTCGCCGGTGAACGGCGGCTTGCCGGTGAGCAGCTCGTACAGGACGCACCCGGTCGAGTAGATGTCGCTGCGGGCGTCCACCCGCTCGCCGCGCGCCTGCTCCGGGGACAGGTACTGCGCGGTGCCGATCACCTGCGCGGTCTGCGTCATCGTGGACGCCGAGTCGGCCATCGCGCGGGCGATGCCGAAGTCCATGACCTTGACCTCGTGCTGGCGGGTCAGCATCACGTTGGCCGGCTTGATGTCGCGGTGCACGATCCCGCCGCGGTGGCTGTAGTCCAGCGCGCGCAGGATCCCGTCGGTGATCTCCAGCGCCTTCTCGGGCAGCAGCGCGCGGTTCTCCCGGAGCAGGTCGCGCAGCGTGCTCCCGTCCACGTACTCCATCACGATGTACGGGATGGGGGTGTCGCCGATCATGTCCTCGCCGGTGTCGTACACGGCGATGACCGAGGGATGGTTCAGCGACGCGGCCGACTGGGCCTCGCGCCGGAACCGGGCCTGGAACGTGGGGTCACGGGCCAGGTCGGACCGCAGCGTCTTGACCGCGACGACGCGATCGAGGCGCAGGTCTCGGGCACGGTAGACCTCGGCCATGCCGCCCCGCCCGATCACCGAATCGAGCTCGTAGCGGCCGCCGAGCAGCCGAGGTTGACTCATATGTGCACTTTCCCTCGTACGTCTACACCTTGTGTTCCGAACCTAGCTTCCCGCTCTCCGTCGGCGAGGGCGCCGGGCTCGAAGTTGACGGAGTCGTGGTGCTCTCCGTCGGTGTGGGTGTTGGCTTGGGGGCGGTGGCAGTCGCCCGGGGCGATTTCATCGATGTCTTCTGTGAAGGGGTCTGCTGTGAAGGGGACGTCTTGGGCGTCACTCGCGTTGACGGACGGATCCTATGCGTCCGCTGCGGCGGGATGACAGCCGGCCGCCCGGGGGTACTGCGCGCCCGGCGGGTGGGCGAGGCGCTCGGACGATCGGCGGGGTCGCCCACGAGTCCCTCGCCGACCGGGCTGGTCGCCGGGGCGGCGGGCGGATCCCGCTCGTCCCCGCCGGACCCCGCGAAGGCCAGCCCCTTCCACAGCGAACCGACGACGATCACGAAGACCAGCACGAGGACGGCCGCTACGGACGCGTACGTCAGCGTCGTGCGTCGTTGCACTGTCCCACGCGAGAGGTTATCCGCCGCCCGGTCGGCGTCAAATCCCGACAAAGCAGCCGATTGGGTAACGATGGGGTCTCTGCCCCGGGCGGCGTGCCGGCCGCGCCGCGCGGGACCGCCGGAGGGCCTGGCAGGGGGCCCGGCGGAGGGTGCGGCGGCCGCCCCGGAGGCGGGCCGCACCGGCCGGGCCCGCGACAGCGACGCCCGGATCGCCAGCGCCCGCGCCGCGACACGCCCCGCGTCCGGCGGGCGGTCCAGCGGATCCTTCGCCAGCATCTCCATGATCAGCTCGCGGGCCTCCGGCGGCACCCGGGCCGGCAGCTCCGCGGGCGCGTCCCGGACGTGCTTGAGCGCCACCTCCACCGGCGTCGACCCGTCGAACGGCGGCGCGCCCGTCAGGCACTCGTAGGCCACCACGCCCAGCGAGTACAGGTCGGCCTTCGGCGACAGCTCCTTGCCCTGCGCCTGCTCCGGCGAGATGTAGTGCGCCGTCCCCATGACCATCCCGGTCTGGGTCTGCGACGCCGCCGCCAGCCGCCGCGCGATCCCGAAGTCGGTGATCTTCACGGTGCCGTCCGGGGACACCATCAGGTTCGCCGGCTTGACGTCCCGGTGCACGATCCCCGCTTCGTGCGCCACCGTCAGCGCCCGTCCCGCCTGCACCAGCAGGTCGAGGACGGCCTCCAGCGGCAGCCCCCCGTCGCGGGCGATGATCTCGTCGAGCGGCTCGCCCGACACCAGCTCCATCACCAGGAACGACCGGCCGCCGTGCTCACCGAAGTCGAACGCCCGCGCGATCCCCGGATGTCTCAGCTCCGCCGCGAACCGCGCCTCCGACTCGAACCGGGTGCGCGCCCGCACGTCCGAGCCGAGCTCCAGCCGCAGCAGCTTCACCGCGACCTGCAGGCCCGTCACCGCGTCCGACGCGCGCCAGACCTCGCCCATCCCGCCGATGGCCAGCCGCTCCAGCAGCCGGTACCGGTCGTTCAGGACGAGGCCCGGGTTCACTTCTGCAGGACCTTGGCCATGATCGCGGCCGCGACCGGGCCCGCGATCTCGGCGCCCGAGCCCGGCGCCTCGACCATCACGGCGAACGCGTACCGCGGGTCCTTGGTCGGGCTGAAGCCGACGAACCAGTTGGCGTTCGGGTTGCCCGGCCCCTGCTCGGCCGTGCCGGTCTTGCCGGCGATGCGCCGCCCGGCCAGGTTCTTCGCGGTGCCCTCGGAGACCACCGCGCGCATCATGTCCTCCAGCTGCCCGGCCTGGTCACCGGTCATCGCCTTCCCGAACTCCTTCGGGGACGCGCCGTACAGCTCGCTCTGGTCCTTGGCCCGGACGGTCTGCACCACGTACGGGTTCATGATCTTGCCCCCGTTGGCGACCGCGGCGGCGACCATCGCCATCTGCAGCGGGGTGGCGCGCACGTTCTCCTGGCCGATACCGGACCGGGCCGTCCCGTCCGCGCCCGTCGGGATCTTCTTGCCGCTCGCGTCCGTGAACGCCACCGGCACGTCGCTCTCGGCCGCCGGGAAGTCGGGCTCCAGCTTCACCCGCCGGCCGAACCCGAACTTCGAGGCTCCGTCGTGCAGCTCCTGGATGCCCATGTCCAGCGCCATCTTGCCGAACGTCGTGTTGCAGGACTCGGCGAACGCGCCGCGCAGCGAGGCCGCGCCGCCGCAGCTGCCGCTGTCGTGCGAGTTCGGCAGCGGCTGCCCCGACTCCGGCAGGAGCAGCTGGCCGGTGTCGACGGTCGTGGAGCTGCTGACGCCGAGCTTCTGCATCGCCAGCGCCGCCACCAGCGTCTTGAACGACGACCCCGGCGGGAACGTCTGGCTGAGCGCGTTGTCGACCAGGGGCTTGATGACGCCCTCGCCCTTGTCGAGCTGCTCCAGCCGCTTGCCGCCCTTCTCACCGGTCTGCGGCGCCACCTCGTTCGGGTCGAACGACGGCCACGAGGCGGCCACCTTCACCGCGCCCGACTTCACGTCGATCACCACGGCGCCGCCACGGCGGCCCTGCTGGGTCCGCGCCTTCAGCTGCGCGTACGCGGTGCGCTGCGCCTCCGGGTCGATCGTCAGCTCGACGTTCGCGCCCTCGGCCTTCTTGCCGATGAACACGTCGAACCAGTGCTGCTGCGTGATGCGCTTGTCCTTGCCGCCGAGCAGCGAGTTGTAGGCCCGCTCCACCTGCGTGGCGCCGCCGTTGAAGTACCCGGTGATCGGCGCGAAGACCGGCCCGTCCTTGTAGGACCGGCCGTACTTCGGGTTGTCCTTCCCGGTCTCCTTGGACGTCACCAGGATCTCGCCGCCCGCGGAGATCTGGCCGCGCGGCGCGTTGAACACGTCCGCGTACTGCCGGCTGTTGCGGGCGTCGGTGCGCAGGTCCTCGGCCTGGCTGCCCTGGACGTAGTTGACCTGCACCATCAGCCCGAAGAACAGCAGCATCGCGAAGATGGCCACCCGCCGAACCGGCTTGTCCATGTTCATAGGGGGGAAGTCACCTCGTGCTCACGATCTGGGTCATGCCCTCGTCCTGGATCGCCTGGGGGGCGGGCTTGCGCGCGTCATGGCTCATCCGCACCAGGATCGCGATCAGGATCCAGTTGGCCATCAGCGACGAACCGCCCTGCGACAGGAACGGCGTCGTGAGACCGGTGAGCGGGATGAGCCGGGTGACCCCGCCGACGATCACGAAGACCTGGAGGGCCAGCACGAACGACACACCGCCCGCGAACAGCTTCAGGAACGGGTCCCGCGCCGCCACGGCCGTCTTCATCCCGCGCTGCACGATCAACGCGTAGATCAACAGGATCACCATCAGCCCGGTCAGCCCGAGCTCCTCGCCGAGCGAGTCGAAGATGAAGTCGCTGAACGACAGCGGCGTCCGCCACGGCTCGCCCTGGCCGAGCCCCGTGCCGAGGACGCCGCCCTGCCCCAGCGCGAACAGCCCCTTCATGAGCTGCGCGCTGTCGGAGTACTCGCCGCCGAGCTTCGCGCAGGCCGTGAAGCCCGGCGAGATCACGCCCTCGACGTCGTTCTGCTTGTAGATCTCGGTGTCGGGGTTGACGGGGACGACCTTGCCGTTCTCCAGCAGGCAGCCGCCGTCGAAGTACGGCTTCGGGTTCTGCCAGATGTCGATGCGCTGGTTCACGTGGCCCATGAACGGCAGCAGCGTCGCGACGAACACGCCCACGGTGAGCAGCCCGACGCCGATCACCACCCAGGAGACCCGCTGCGTGGCGATGTAGAGCATCGACACGAACAGGCCGAAGAACAGCAGCGCGGTACCGAGGTCCTTCTGCAGGAACAGCACGCCCAGGCAGAAGAACCAGATCACCATGATCGGGCCGAGGTCGCGGCCCCGCGGCAGGCTGACCGGGCCGACCTTCTTGCCGATCAGCGACATCGCCTGCCGCTTGTTCACCAGGTACCCGGCGAAGAACACGACCAGCAGCAGCTTCGCGAACTCGCCCGGCTGCACCGAGAACGGCCCGAGGTGGATCCACACCCGGGCGCCGTTGATCTCCGCGCCGATGCCCGGGACGATCGGCAGCAGCAGCAGGATCACGGCGGTGAGGCCGATCAGGTACGTGTAGCGCTGCGCCGTCTTCGGGGTGAACGACAGCGGCGCGTCCGTCTTGTCGGTGTCCCGCATGATCAGGACGGCGGCGACGAACAGCACGATGCCGACGAACGTCCACATCAGCTGGCTGGGCGCGTCCGCGGCGTCCTCGATGAGCTTCTTGCCGGCCAGCGCCGCGGCCTTGCGGTCGGCGCTGGTGTCCAGGTCGAGCCGGTAGATCATCGTCAGCCCGATGCCGTTCAGCGCGACCGCGAGCGGCAGCAGCAGCGGGTCGGCGTACGGGGTGAACTTCGCCTGGACGAAGTAGGCGATGAACGCCAGCACCGCGAGGCCGCCGCCGTAGACGAACAGCCCCGCGGGGATCGTGCGGTCACGGGCCAGGCCGACCTCGGCGAACGCCGACAGCGTCAGCACCATCGCGAAGATCAGCAGGGCCAGCGAGGCCCCGTTGCGCTGCTGGTACGGCAACCGCGACCGGATCTGCTCCCCGAGCTGGTGCATCTACGAGCTCCCTCCGCTGGAGGGGCAGTCCTTCGGCTTGCCCGCCGCGTCGTCGACGCACGCCTTGTGCCGCTTCTGCACATCTTGCAGCGCGTTCTGCGCCGCGGTCCGGCCGATCATCGGCGCGGTGCCCTTGGCGATCTCCGTCGCGTCCGACCGGGGCAGCTCGCTCAGTGGCACGTCGCTGGTGACGATCTTCGTCTCCTTGCAGTTCCGCTGGTTCTTGCCCCGCACGATCGCGACCTTGCCCTCGAGCTGGACGAGGGAGTACTTGCAGACGGCCGCGGTCAGCTTCGACCAGTCCTGCGGGCCGTCCACGGTGTAGGTCGACTTGACCTGCTCGCCGATGTCCTCGGGCAGGTCGCTCACCTGGACCCGGGGCTCGGGCTGCTTGTCGGCCGGGCGCGACAGGTCGAGCCCCGGCACCTTCTGCGGCGTGCCCCGGTACAGGACGACGTTGTCGCCGCTCGCGCCGATGTAGTAGCCGTTCCGGACGTTCTGCAGCAGCACGAAACCGCCCGCCACCACGCCCACCACGACCACCCCGGCGACGACGATCAGCCACGTCCAGCGGCGGGCGCCGCCGCGCCGCGGCCGCTCCATCGGCGCCTGCTGGACCGTGCCCGGCGCGGGCGGGCCGCCCATCGGGTCGCCCATCGGCGCGGGCGCCGGCGGGGGAGGCCGCTCGTCCACCGCCACCGGCGGCTGCGGCCGCGTGTCGCGCAGCTGCGCCGCGCGCCCCGCCGGAGTGTCGGCCACCGTCGTGTTCGCGCCCGGGCCGCCGCCCGGCGGCTCCGGCGGCGCCGCGTTCGCCGCCGCGCCCACCGCCTGGCCGGGCCCGCCCGTCGGCGGATGGCGATCCAGGTCCACCACGTCGGCGACGACGCAGGTGATGTTGTCGGGCCCGCCGCCCCGGTTCGCCAGGTCGATCAGCTGCCGGACGCACTGCTCCGGGTCGTCCACGTCCGTCAGGACCTGGAAGATCGTCTCCGCCGTGACGACGCCCGACAGGCCGTCCGAGCACAGCAGGTACCGGTCGCCGACCACGGCCTCGCGCAGCGACAGGTCGGGATCGACCTCGCCGCGCCCGTCCAGCGCGCGCAGCAGCAGCGACCGCTGCGGGTGCGACGCCGCCTCGTCCGGGCTGATGCGCCCCTCGTCCACCAGCGACTGGACGAGCGTGTGGTCGTGCGTGATCTGGAACAGGCTGCCGTCGCGCAGCAGGTAGGCGCGGGAGTCCCCGATGTGCACCAGCGCGACCTGGTTGCCCGCCCACAGCATCGCCGTCAGCGTCGTCCCCATGCCCTGCAGGGCCGGATCGGACTCGACGATGCGGTGCAGGTTGTCGTTGGCCGTCTTGACCGTGTGCTCGAGCGCGGCCAGCAGCTCGGTCGCCGGCAGGTTCTTGTCGAGAGCGCGGAGCGCCTCGATCGCCGCGGCGCTCGCGATCTCACCGCCGACGTGCCCGCCCATGCCGTCGGCCACCGCCAGCAGGTGCGCGCCCGCGTACGCCGAGTCCTCGTTGCCCTCACGCAGCATGCCGACGTCGGAGCGCGCGGCGTAGCGGATTCCCAGAGTCATTTGCGCAGCTCGATCACGGTCTTGCCGATACGGACCGGAACGCCGGGCGGTACCGGCATCGGCCGGCTCACCTTCGTGCGTCCGAGATACGTCCCATTGGTCGAGCCGAGATCTTCCACGATCCACTGACCGTCCTGCGCGAAAAGTCGGGCATGCCGGCTCGAAGCGTAGTCGTCGGTCACGACCAGAGTGGCGTCATTGGCCCGGCCGATGGTGATGGGCACCCCGGTGAGGTCGATGACGGTGCCGGCCCGCTCCCCCTGGACCACCACCAGCTTCGTCGGGGCGCCGTGCTGGGCGCTGCGCTGCTGCCGCGGCGGCTTCGGCGGCCGGGCGGACCTCGGGGGCTGGGACGGGCGCGCGGCCGCCTTCGACGCGGCCTTCGAGCCGAACAGGTCGGCCCTGATCACACCGACGGCCGCGATGACGAACAGCCACAGCACCGCGAGGAACGCCAGCTTGATCAGCGTGAGGGTGAATGGGGACATCGGAGTCGGGGTTACTCCCTATCGCGGCGGAACACAAGGGTTGTCCGGCCCATCGTCACCCGGGAGCCGTCGACCAGCGTGACCCGCCGGATCGGCTGCCCGTTCACGAACGAGCCGTTGGTCGACCCTAGATCCACGAGAGCGATTTCGGGACCTTCTACGCGGATCTCGGCATGGTGCCGGGATACGCCCGGATCGACGAGTCGCAGGTCGCAGTCCGTACCGCGACCGAGCAGAGTGACAGGCGTATTGATCTCATAGGTGCGCTGCGTCGTGTCCGAGCCCTCCACGGCCGTCGTCACCAGCAGCCGCGGATGGCCGCCGAAGACACCGCCCCGGCCGCCCTGCGGCACATCGCTCACCGGCCGGCGGATCTCCCCGCCCTCCACCGTCGAGCCCCGGATGACCCCCGAACGGATCCGGAACATTCCCGTGGCGAGATCGCCCGCATTCTCGAACCGCACCCGCACCGGCCCCACGAAGGAGTACCCCTGCTCCTTCGCGTACTCCCGCGCGAGGTTCGCCAGCTCCTGGCTCAGGCTGTCGGCGTACACCTGCAGGCGCTGGCCGTCCTGCTGAGAGATCTCCACGACGAAGTCGTTCGGCACGAGGGTGCGGCCCTGCGCCACGATCGCAGCCCTGTCGTCCATCTCGCGCTGCACAGCACTGGCCACCTCGACCGGCTGCAGCTCCGACTTGAACGCACGGGCGAAGGCCCCTTCGACCATGCCCTCCAGCCGTCGCTCGAAGCGCTGAATGACGCCCACGGGCACCTCCCTTCCCCACTGGTAGACGATCGTATCGGTGCGAAGGTTCGCTCGGAGTATCTGGATACCTAACCACTGCCCGGCACGTGCTAGCCTTTTCAGGCACCCGGAAACGGGGCGGCACCCACGGGCGGGTGGCGGAACGGCAGACGCGCACGGTTCAGGTCCGTGTGTCCGAAAGGATGTGAGGGTTCAAATCCCTCCTCGCCCACTCGGAGTTGGGAGTGGTGTGCCCGCGGAGAGCGCGGGCCGCCACTCCTTCGTTGTGTTTGCCCCGGGGGCGACCCCCGGACCCCCCGTGTGGGGGCTCCGCCCCCACGCCCCCTTCCTCGGCTTCGCCTTTGGGGTGGGGCTTCGCCCCTTGCCCCCCTGTCCGGCGACCCCCGCGTGTGGGGGTTTCGCTTCCTCGGCTTCGCCTTTGGGGTGGGGCTTCGCCCCTTGCCCCCTGTCCGGGTTCGCGTCGCGTCCGCTTGGCTCGGCTTCGCGCGCTGATCGCGGGACCCTTCGCCGTGTCCGCGCGTGCAGTCGTCCGGCTCCTCGGGACGTCCTTTCCGGGGCTGCTGGGCTGGCCGTCTGACGGCAGCGGCTTCCCTGGCGTGAAGGGCAGCCGTGAAATCGCGATGGGCCTGGGTATGGGCGTCCTGCTGGTGACGGCCGTCGCCCCGTTCGGCGCCGGCAAGGCGGGCGCGACCCAGGAGGCGCCCGCCGTGCAGCCTCCCTCGCATTTTGCGGCAACTCGAATCTTCTGAAGCTCGGCAAGGGAGACGGCGATGACGATCAACGATTTGCGCGGTGTCCTCAAGGGGCGCGTGGTCCTGCCCGGTGACGACGGCTTCGAACAGGCGGCCATGGCGTGGAACCTGACCGTCGGGCAGCCCGTGGCAGCCGTGGCGGAGGCCGCGGATGCCGATGACGTGGCGGCGCTCGTCCGTTACGCGGGGCGGGCGGGTCTGACGGTGACCGCACAGCCGAGCGGGCATGGCGCCTCGGGTGAGGTGGAGGGCCTGATTCTGTTGCGCACCGGTTTGCTGAACGAAGTGGAGGTGCGCGTAGATGAGCGCGTCGTCCGGGTCGGTGCGGGCGTGACGTGGGGGCAGTTGCTGGCGGCGGCCGGGCCGCTGGGGCTGACGGGCCTGTCCGGCAGCGCGCCGGGGGTCAGCGTGACCGGCTACACCCTGGGCGGCGGGGTCGGCTGGTTCAGCCGCAAGTACGGCTTCGCCTCCGACAGCGTTCGCGCCATCGACATCGTGGACGCCGAGGGCGAGCCGGCCCGGGTGACCGCCGAGTCCGATCCCGAGCTGTTCTGGGCGCTGCGCGGCGGTGGCGGGGACTTCGCGGTGGTGACCGCCCTCGAACTCGAGTTGTATCCCGCGCCGGTCCTGTACGGCGGGCGCGTGACCTGGCCGGAGCACCGGGCCAGGGAGGTGTTCGACGCGTTCCTGGAGATCACCGCCGAGGCGCCGCGTGAACTCAGTGTCTGGGTCAACTGTCTCCAGCCCCCCGGCGCGTCGCCGATGGTGACGCTGGATCTGGCCTACCTGGGTGAGGCGGCTCGGGGGAAAGATCTGCTGAGGCCCATCGACAAGATCGAGGGCGCGATCTCCGATGGCCGTGGCGTCGTCCCGGTCGCCGGCCTGAGCGCCATCTCTCCCGAGCCCACCGACCCGACCCCCTCCATCAGCCGCGCGGAGCTGCTCACCGGCCTGGACGCCGGCGCGGTGGAGATCCTGCTGGCCAAGCCGGTCGAACCGCTGATCAACGTCCAGGTCAGGCATCTGGGCGGGGCGCTCGCCGAACCGGGCGCCGGGGCCGGTGCGAGCGGCGCGGTGGCCGAGCCGTACCTGCTCGGCATGGTGGGTCTCGGCCTGCCGCACGCGGCCGAAGTGACGCGCGCCAAGCAGGCCGAGGTCGTGGCCGACCTGGAGGCCTACATCGGCGGCCACAAGCCGTACACCCTGCTGTCCCCCGGTGAGACGGCGGCGCAGTCCTTCTCCGGCGGCGTGCTCGAGCGGCTGCGGCAGATCAAGCGGGCCCGTGACCCGCACAACGTGTTCCGCGCGAACTACCCGGTGCTCGAATAGATCAGGTTACGGCCGGTCCCGTGTCGCCTGCTGGGGGCCGTTGTGGGGTTTGTAGCTTGATGGTGGGGTCGGCGGGGGTGGTCAGGGCGGCTAGGAGTTGCAGCTTCTCGTCGCTGTCGTCGTTCTTGTCCGGGTAGTAGAGGACGAGGATGACGTCTTCTATCGGGAGCTTGTCGCGGTGCAGGCGTAGGTCGCCCACTACCGGGTGGTGGACGGTCGTGGTGCCTCCGTCCAGGGGGCGGACGTCGTGCCGGGCCCACAGCGTGCGGAAGCGTTCGCTGGACAGGGAGAGTTCGCCGACGAGTTCGACGAACCTCGGGTCGTCGGTGTCGTCCCCGATGGCGGTGCGGAGAGCGGCGACGAAACCGGCGGCGGCCTTCGTCCAGTCGTGGTGGAAAGCCTGCTCCTCGGGATCCAGGAAGAAGGAGCGGAGCCGGTTGTTGCCGGGCCGCAGCCGCGGGGAGAGCGCCACGGCCATGGGGTTGGACGCCAGGACGTCGAACGCGCGGCCTTCGACGAACGCGGGGATCTGCAGGTGGGCCAGGAGCTGGTGCACCCGTGCGGGGACGTGCTCCGGTCGCTTGCGGCGCCGGGTTCTCGGGCGTGGCGAGGCCAGGCCGAGGAGGTACTCCCTTTCGACGTCGTCCAGGTGCAGGACGCGGGCTAGTGCCTCCAGGACCTGCGGTGACGGGTTCTTGTCCTTGCCTCGCTCCAGGCGGACGTAGTAGTCGGGGCTGATGCCGGCGAGCAGGGCCACTTCCTCCCGGCGGAGGCCGGGGACGCGGCGCTTCGCCCCGGGCGGGATGCCCGCCTGCTCCGGGGAGACGAGGTCGCGCCGGGCGCGCAGGTAGTCGCCGAGCCGGTTGTCGTCCCTCATGACTCCACCGTACGAGGGGTACGCGATCCCTAGAGGGGGCCCTGTCAGGACCAGGGAAAACGGGGGCCCTGCCACATGGGGCGGAGACCGTTGAGGCTTGAGTCGGCACTGCTTTGAGTGAAGGGAAGAACTCGTGGATCTCTCCAGCCGTACTGTTCTCATCGTCGGCGGCACTTCCGGCATCGGACGGGAGCTGGCCCGGCGGTTCGCCGCGGCGGGCAGCACCGTGGCCGTCGCCGGTCGCAACGCGGAGGCGCTCGGTGAACTCGCCGATGAGGGCTTCGGCGCCTTCAGCATCGATGTCACGGATGCCGGCTCCGTCGCACAGGCCCGCGATGCCGTGCTCGTCCAGTACCCCGAGTTGGACACCGTGGTGACCATGTCGGGCGTCATGCTCTTGGAGGACCTGCGCGATCCCGCGCACTTCGAGGCCGCGTGGACGACCATCGACACCAACCTCGTCGGCACCATCCGGGTCATCGACGCCTTCACGCCGCATCTGGTCGGACGGGGTGCCGGCACGTTCGTCACCGTCACGTCCGGGATCGCGTTCCTGCCGTTCCCGCCCATGCCGACCTACGCCGCGTCGAAGGCAGCGGTCCACGCGTACTCGGAGGCGCTGCGCGCGCAGTTGGACGGTACCGGGGTGGGTGTCGTCGAACTCGTGCCCCCGGCCGTCGCCACGGCGGGGCAGGAGAAGGTGAATCCGCACGCCCTGCCGCTCGATGACTTCGCCACGGAGGTCATGCAACTGCTCGGGCAGAACCCGACTCCGGATGAGATTCTCGTTAAGGGGGTTCGCATGCACCGTTGGGCTGAGCGGGACGGTACTTACGACAAGCTCGTCGCGCAGCGGTCGCAGGCGCTGGCGATGCTTCCCGGCCGTCAGGGCTGAGCTCGGGCCCCGCGCCGGATGTCCGGCGCGGGGCCTCTTGGTCAGCCGTTCCAGCCGGTGGTGCCGATCAGGCGGCGGTCCGCGGCGGCGATCGCCGGGCCGGGGTAGAGCCAGAGCTTCCCGGTCGCGCGGTCGACGCCGGACAGGTCGGCGTCGGTGTGGCCGGTGACCCTGAACATGCCGCTGGGCTGCATGTCCGCGGCGAGCCACGCGAGGTCCGGGGGGCCGACCAAGATCTTCTGACGTCGCGGCGCCGTGATCGGTTCTCGTCATGTCACCGGGCCGTCCAGGGCCACGCCGTACAGGTGCTTGACCCGGAGCCTGATGACCAGGCGCCGGTCGCGCACCATCCGCTCGAAGAACTCCCGCTCGTCGGCCGGGTCGATGTGGCCGAAGAGGGGGAGCAGTTCGCGGCCGATCGCGTCGCCCGGCTCCGCGGTGACCTCCGAGACCTCGGCCTCGCCCTCGGCGACGGCGTAGGAGAGGACGGTCTCGCCCTGGACCTGGAACGTCGCGCGCGGGTCCCTGAGCAGGTGGCGGACCTTGATGCGGTCGGCGACGGACGGGATCCGGATGATCCGCTCGTCCGGATCCCAGGAGTAGACCATCGAGGCCAGATGCGGCTGGCCGCCGTGCTTCAGGGTCGCCAGCGAACCGAAGGTCTGCCCGCCGAGGACCCGGACCGCCTCCTCCTCGGTGAGTGCGCGGGGGGCGGGGCCCTGGCCGGGGCCGTAGGCGGTGTCGTCGCTCATGTGCGGTCATCTCCTCCTGGTGGGTCCAACAGGGGGGACTCTAGCAGATAGTTTTGTTATAGATGATCTGATGCGGATTTAGTTCCTCCGCGCACGTGTGGTGAGGGTCGGGGCCGGCGGTCGGACATAATCGACGGTGCTGCGGCATCGTCCGCAATTAAGGCTGGTGGCCGTGGACCAACTGCTCGGGCGGGCCTCGGAGCGCGCCCTGCTGGATCGGGCCATCGAGGCGGTGCGCGCCGGGGAGAGCCGCGTGCTCGTGCTGCTGGGGGAACCGGGGGTCGGCAAGTCGGCGCTCCTGGACTACGCGGAGCGCGCGGCGGCGGACGTCCGGGTCCTGCGGGTGGTGGGCGTCGAGTCGGAGATGGAGCTGGCCTTCGCCGCCCTGCACCAGTTGTGCGCGCCGCTGATGGACGGCCTGGGCGGCCTCCCGGAGCCGCAGCGCGAGGCGCTGGAGACGGTGTTCGCGCTGCGCGCCGGGCCTCCGCCGGAGCGCTTCCTGGTCGGGCTGGCGGTGCTGGGGCTCCTCTCGGACGCGTCCGAGAAGGGACCCTTGCTGTGCGTGGTGGACGACGCGCAGTGGCTGGACCGCGCGTCCGCGCAGATCCTCGGTTTCGTCGCGCGCCGGCTGCTGGCCGAGTCGGTCGCGCTGCTGTTCGGGTCCCGGGAGCGTCCGCGGGACCTCATCGGGTTGCCGGAGCTGGAGATCACGGGGCTGGACGAGGCGGAGGCGCGGGCCCTGCTGGACTCGGTGACGCGGGGCCGGCTCGACGGGCACATCCGCGACCGGCTCGTGGCCGAGACCAGGGGCAACCCCCTGGCCCTGCTCGAACTGCCGCGCGGGCTCTCGGCGACGCAGCTCGCGGGCGGGTTCGGGCTGCCGCACGCCGTCGCGCTCCGGAGCCGGATCGAGCAGAGCTTCAGCGCCCGCATCGAGGCGCTGGGCGAGCGGACCCGGATGCTGCTGCTGGTCGCCGCCGCCGAGCCCACCGGCCATCCCGCGCTGATCTGGGCGGCCGCCGAACGGCTCGGCATCACGCCGGCGGCGGCCCTGGCGGCCGGGATGGACGGCCTGCTCCAGCTCGGCACCCGGGTGCTCTTCCGCCATCCGCTGGTGCGGTCGGCCGTGTACGGGTCGGCGCGGCACCAGGACCGCCGGGCGGTGCATCTGGCCCTGGCCGAGGCGACGGACGCGGAGGCCGACCCCGATCGCCGCGCCTGGCATCGGGCGTCCGCGACGACCGGGCCGGACGAGGAGGTGGCCGCCGAGCTGGAACGGTCCGCGGGGCGGGCGCAGGCGCGCGGCGGGCTCGCCGCCGCGGCGGCGTTCCTGCAACGGTCGGCGGTGCTCAGCGTCGACCCCTCGCGGCGCGCCGACCGCGCGCTGGCCGCCGCCGACGCCGCGCTGCGGGCGGGCGACCTGGAGGCCGCGCGGCAGCTGGCCGCCATCGCCGACCGGAACGCGCGGAGCGAGGTGCAGCGGGTCCGCGCCCACCTCGTGCACAGCCACATCACGTTCGCGGCGGGCTTCGGCGACGAGGCGCCGCCGATGCTGCTGGAGGCCGCGCGGCGGCTGGAGCCGTTCGACATGGACGCGGCGCGGGAGACCTACCTCATCGCCTGGGGCAGCGCCTCCTACGGGGCCGTGAACCGGGAGAGCCTCACCGCGATCTCCGAGGCGATCAGGCGGCTGCCCGCGCCGGACGGGCCGCCGATCGTCCGCGACCTGGTGCTGGAGAGCTGCGCGCTGCTCGTCACCGCCGGGCGAGGCACCGCGCTCCCGGTGATGCGCGA
Source organism: Actinomadura meyerae (assembly GCF_900188445.1). Classification (GTDB taxonomy): domain Bacteria; phylum Actinomycetota; class Actinomycetes; order Streptosporangiales; family Streptosporangiaceae; genus Spirillospora; species Spirillospora meyerae. Next base: position 24,527 of record NZ_FZOR01000019.1, on the reverse strand, counting down.
GGCGGTGCGGGCGCTCGTCGAGGCGCCCGCGGAGGACCTCCTGAAGTGGAGCTGGGCCGCGAACGGCCTGGTCGCGCTGGCCTGGGAGGACCGGATCATGACGCAGACGCCGGCCCGGGTGCTGGCGGAGGTCCGCGCGGCCGGCGCGCTGGCCGACCTGCCCGTCTACCTGCACGCGCTGGGCATCCCGGTTCTGCTCGGCGGCGATCTCGACGCCGGTGCGGAGATCGCCGCCGAGTCCGAGGCGGTCGCCGCGGCGACCGGCGTGCCGATGACGCAGCACACCAAGCTCCTGCTGGCCGCGCTGCGGGGCCGGGAGGCGGACGCGTCGCCGCTGCTCGCCGCCGCGATCGAGGAGGCCGGCGCGGGCGGCCAGATGGCGGGCGTCGCGACCGCGCAGTGGGCGCGGGCGATCCTCTGCAACGGCCTGGCCGACTACGAGCGCGCGCTGTCCGCGGCGCAGGCCACCATCGAGAGCGGGAACGCGCTGGTCTCGCAATGGGCGCTTCCAGAGCTCGTGGAGGCGGCGACGCGCGCGGGGAACGCCATGGCCGCGCACGGGGCGCTGGACGACCTGGCGGACACGGCCGAACCCTGCGACACCGACTGGGCCCAGGGCATCCTGACCCGCTGCCGGGCGCTGCTGAGCGACGACGACGCGGCCGCGGACCTCTACCGTGAGGCGATCGAGCGGTTGGAACGGACGGTCCTGCGTCCCGAGCTGGCGCGCGCCCACCTGCTGTACGGCGAGTGGCTGCGCCGCGACCGCCGCCGGGTCGAGGCGCGGACCCACCTGCGCACCGCCTACGAGATGTTCACGTCGATCGGGATGGAAGCGTTCGCGGAGCGCGCGCGGCGAGAGCTGCTCGCCACCGGTGAGACCGTCCGCAAACGCCGGGACAAGGCCGCGGCGGACGCGCGGCTGACGCCGCAGGAGCAGCAGATCGCCCTGCTCGTCCGGGACGGCCTGTCCAACCCGGAGGTCGCGGCCCGCCTCTTCGTGAGCCCCCGCACCGTCGAGTGGCACCTCCGCCAGGTCTTCACCAAGCTCGGGATCAGCTCGCGCAAGCAGCTTCCCGACGTCCTCCCGCGCGACGAGTCCGTCTCCGCACCCCCGGCGTAGGCCCGTCCGGCGACCTCGGCGGGAGTCGACCAGGGACACACACTGGTGCGACCGGTGCCCGCCTGGACGAGGTTTGGAGTGTCGGCCTTCCGCCGAGCGTCCGGAGGCGCGGGTCCAGCGACCGGCTTCCGGGCGTCCCCCCATCCATCGGTCACCATGTTCCCCCGTGGCCACGGAGAGAATGAGGCCGCCTTGCCGGATCAGCCGTTGGACGGAGCCGTCGCGCTCGTCACCGGAGCGGGCGGCGGGATCGGCGCCGCGACCGCGCGCCGCCTCGCCCGCGAGGGCGCGGTCGTCGCCCTGCTCGGCTCCCCCGGCGACCGCTCTCCCGGCGGCTCTCCGGGCGTCCCCTCTCCAGGGCACGGCTTGGCGCGGGTCGCGGACGACATCGCGGGGTTCGGCGGGCACGCCGTCGCGGTGGAGGCCGACGCCACCGGCCCCGCCGGGGCTGAAGACGCGGTGCAGCAGGTACTCGACCGGTTCGGGCGGCTGGACGTCCTGGTCAACGGCCCCGGGGTCAGGCTGCTCAACTCGGCGCTGCACACCACCGTCGAGGACTGGGACCGGATGGTCGCGCTCAACGTCGAGGCGCTGCTGCACGTCACGCACGCCGCCGTCCCGCACCTGATCTACGCGGCGTCGACGTCGCCGCGGCAGGTCGCGGACCTGGTGAACGTCGGATCCGCGGCCGGGCGCGCCCCCCGGCCGGGGAGCAGCGTCTACGCGCTGGGCGCGTCCGGCCTGAGCGCCTTCACCGAATCGCTGCGCCAGGAGCTGATCCGCGAGCAGGTCCGGGTCGGCGTGGTCGAGCCCGGCTTCGCCGAGGCCGGGCTGGCGGACGACGTCGCGGACGCCATCGGCTACATCGTCACCCGGGACCGGCGGGTCGCCGTCAACCAGATGCTGGTGCGCGCCGCCGACCAGGTGTGGTGACGCCGCACGGAGCGGATCCCGGGCCGGTTCAGCGGGGTCAGGGCCGTCCGACCTGGGAGTCGGGCGGCCCTGTCCGGGGGCGGGCATGCGGGGTCAGACCTTGTTGAAGGTCCGCTTGGCCCAGAGGTAGGAGAGGACGCCGATGCCGGCGCACCAGGCGGTGGCGATCGCGGCGTTGTCGCCGATCGCGGTGCCGAGGAGCAGCCCGCGGACGGTCTCCATGATCGGTGTGAACGGCTGGTAGTCGGCGAACCAGCGCAGGGCGGTGGGCATCGAGTCGGTGGGGACGAAGCCGCTGCCGAGGAAGGGCAGGATGACCAGCGGCATCGGGGCGTTGCTGGCGGCCTCCGGGGTCGCGGCCTTCAGGCCGAGCGCAACCGCCAGCCAGGTGATCGCCACGATGAACAGCAGGAGCAGCCCGGCCGCGGCGAGCCACTCGACGGCCGTCGCGTTCGGGCGGAAGCCGATCGCGAACGCGATGCCGATGAGGACCGCCATGCCGAGGAGCTGCTGGACGACGCTGCCGACGACATGGCCGGTGAGCACCGACGCCCGCGAGATCCGCATGGTCCGGAACCGGGCGATGATGCCCTCGGTCATGTCGGTGGCGGCCATGACGGCGGTCCCCGTCGCGGCGGTGGCCGCCGCCATCAGCAGGATGCCCGGCAGGACGTAGTCGACGTAGGCGTCCCGGCCGCCGCCGAGGCCGCCCCCGAGGCCGCTGCCGAGCGCGCCCCCGAGGACGTAGACGAACAGCAGCAGCAGGATGACGGGCGTGATGATCAGCTGCACGGTCATGGCCGGGTAGCGCACCAGCCGCTTCAGCTGCCGCCGGACCATGGTGGAGGAGTCGCGCATGGCGAGGGTGAGGGCGCTCATCGGACGGGCTCCTTCTCGGTGCCGGTGACGTTGTCGGTGCCGGTGCCGGTGCCGGTGCCGGTGCCGGTGCCGGTGCCGGTGCTGGTGCTGGTGCCGGTGCCGGTGAGGGTGAGGAAGACGTCGTCGAGGTCGGGGGTGCGGACGCTCATCTCGGCGACGTCGATCGAGCGCGCGTCCAGCAGGACGAGCAGTTCGCGGACCGCGTCCACGCCGCCGTCGCTCGGTACCCGCAGGGTGAGCGCGTCGGCGTCGGCGACGCCGGTGGGGACGGCGTCGCGGGCCGCGCCGAGCATGGCCGCGTCGGCGAAGGTGAGCTCGATGTGGCCGCCGGGGATGAGGCGCTTGAGCTCCTCGGCGGTCCCCTCGGCGATCAGCCGCCCGCCGTCGAGCAGGGCGATCCGGCCGGCGAGCTCGTCGGCCTCCTCCAGGTACTGGGTGGTCAGGAAGATCGTGACGCCGCCCGCGACGAGCTCCCGGACGATCTGCCACATGGCGCGGCGGCTGCGCGGGTCGAGACCGGTGGTGGGCTCGTCCAGGAAGATCAGCCGCGGGTCGCCGACCAGCGTCATCGCGAGGTCGAGCCGGCGCTGCATGCCGCCGGAGTAGGTCCCGGCGGGCCTGCGCGCCGCCTCGGCCAGGTCGAACCGCTCCAGCAGCTCGGCGGCCCGGCGCCGGCCGTCCCGGCGGGACAGGTGCCGGAGGTCGGCCATGAGCAGCAGGTTCTCCTCACCGGTGAGCAGCTTGTCGACGGCCGAGTACTGGCCGGTGACGCCGATCGCGCCGCGCACCTCGTCCGGCTCGCGGGCCAGGTCGTGGCCGGCGACCCGGACGGTGCCGCCGTCGGCCCGGATCAGGGTGGACAGGATCTGGACGGTGGTCGTCTTGCCGGCGCCGTTCGGGCCGAGCAGGGCGAAGATCGTCCCTTCGGGGACGGCGAGGTCGACGCCGTCGAGCACGGTCGTGTCGCCGTAGGACTTGCGGAGCCCGTTCGCGGCGATGGCCAGGGGGGTCATGGGTGCCTGCTCCTTAGAGGCTGCGCGCGACGATGTCGCCGTAGCCGGTCGTGGCGTGGACGGCCAGGTCGGCGACGCCGCCGGTGTTCCTGAGCGAGTTGCGGATCCGGCCGTGGGACGTGCCGGCGTCCAGCGAGGCGGAGACCCCGGCGGCGGCGCCGACCGACACCTCGCCGGCCTGCGTGCGCAGCACGACCGTGCCGCGCACCGCCTCGGCCACGCTGATGTCGCCCTTCTGGGTGCTGATCTCCGCGGGGCCGGTGAGGCGGCCGACCGAGACGTCCCCGGCGGCGGTGGCGAGCCGGGCGCCCGCCGCCTCGTCGATCTTGATGGAGCCGTGGGAGCCCGCGTAGACGACCTCGCCGAGCCGTCCGACGCCGCGGAAGTCGGCACTCGCGGCCGTCGCCTCGACCCGGGATCCGGCGGGCAGCCGCACCGTCACCTCCACGGACCCGGACGGGCCGAAGAGCTGGTGGCGCGCCGCGGCCCCCGAGATCCGCAGGACGCCGTCGGCGTACTCGACGGAGGTCTGCTCGGCGGCCTGCACGTCGCGGGACTTCGCGGGGTTCGCGGGGCGGACCTCGACCGCCGTCCGGGCCGGGTCGGCGCCGATGAGCTGGACGCGGCCGGCGGGGATGTCGAGGACGGCGGTGATCGGGGCCGGGGTGTCGAAGTGCTGCATGGCGTGCTCCTTGGCTCGTCATTTCTGATGTCGGAAACGCTACGTTGCATTTCGCATTCTGGCAACGAACTTGTTGCATTGAGCTCGTGTTATTGCAGGTTAACCGTGCTAAATCGTTGCAACGGTGTGAGCTTGAATGCAATGGCGAGGCGTCCATTGCGTTGCAATGACTTGAGGTGAACGCTATGGTGGGCGGCGAACGCGGGGACGATGGAGGAGGTGGCGATGCCGGGAGGCCGGCTCACCCAGCAGGAACGCCGGCAGATCGCGCTGGGCCTGGCCGACGGCCTCGCCTACGCGGAGATCGCCAGACGGCTCGACCGCCCCACGTCCACGGTCACGCGCGAGGTGATGCGCAACGGCGGCCCCGGCGGCTACCGCGCCGACCTGGCCCAGCGCGCCGCCGAGCGCCGCGCCGTCCGGCGCCGGACGGCGGCCCCCCGCGGGCCGGGGGCGTCCCCGCAGGCCGATGGGCGCGACCCCGAGGCGCTGCGCGAGTACGAGGAGGTCTTCACGACCGTCCTCATGCAGTCGGGCCTGTCCAACCGGATGATGGCGCGGGTGCTGGTCGCCCTCTGTACCAGCGACTCCGGCAGCCTCACCGCCGCCGAACTCGTCCGGCGGCTGGAGGTCAGCCCGGCGTCCATCTCCAAGGCGATCAAGTTCCTGGAGAGCCAGGACCTCGTCCGCCGGGAGCGCGACGAGCGCCGCCGCGAGCGCTACGTCGTGGACGAGGACCTCTACTACCAGTCCATGGTCGGCAGCGTCCGGTCGCTGGAGCAGCAGGTCGAGGTCCTCCGGCAGGGCGTCGGCATCCTCGGCCCGGGCACCCCGGCCGCCGTCCGGCTGGAGAACGTCGCGCGGTTCCTCGACTTCGTCGGCGAGAGCCTGAGCCGCGCCGCCGAGCAGGCCCGCGAGATCCTCTACAGCGGCACCCCGTCCGCCGGGCCCCGCTCGGCGGACGACAACCGGTAGGCGACGGCCCCGGCCGTCACGCGGCGGCGAACTCGGCGGCGTGGTCGGCGGCCCACTCGGTGAACGACCGCGGCGGGCGGCCGGTGAGGCGCTCCACATGGTCGGTCGTGAGGTCGGACGCCGGCCTGCGCACCGAGGCGGCGATCAGCGCCTCGACCAGCGGTGCGGGACGCCCGTCCGCGAGCATCCGCGCCCGCGCCGCGTCGGCGGGGACGGCCTCGAAGCGCAGCGGGCGCCCGAGCGCCGCGCCGAGGCGGGCGACCTGCTCGGCGCGGCTGAGCACCTCCGGCCCCGTCAGCAGGTACGGGCTGTGCCCGGACGGGCCCTGCTCGGACGGGCCCTGCTTGAACGAGCCGTCGTCGTTGAGCAGGGCGGCCGCGGCCGCGTCGGCGACATCGCGCTCGTCGACGACGGCCGTGGGTGCGACGTCCGGCCCTGAAACGATGTCGCCCGCGCGCACCTGCGCCGCCCAGCCACGGGCGTTGGAGGCCAGCGTGTCGCTGCGCAGGATCACCGGCCGCAGCCCGGCGCCGTGCAGCAGGGCCTCCATGTCCGCGTGCACCTGGACGATGGGGTCGCTCTGGCGGGCGTTCTGGTCGGTTATGGCCGTAGATGACACGTAGACGACGCGGGGCGCCGCCGCTGCGAGTTCCGCGACCACTCCGTGAGCGGGCGTGGCATCGAGCAGTGGCCAGATGAGGAACACCGCGTCGACGCCGTCGAGTGCCGCGCGCGCGGTGGCGGGGTCGGTGAGGTCGCCGACCACTGTCTCGGTCGCGGACCGCGCTCCGTCCGGCCGCCGCGACAGGCTCCGCACCCGTGCGCCGCGCGCGCGGAGGCGGCCGGTGAGCTCGCGGCCGAGGTTGCCGGTCGCCCCAGTGACCAGGATGGTCGGACGGGGCCGGGGGATCGAGGGACGGATGTCGTCGGGCATGCTCGGGACGGTAGGGGTTCAGGTCGACATGAAGGCAAGGTCGGGCAGTGAGGACGATCGGTGAGGTGGCGGCTGAGCTGGGCGTCGCGGCGCATGTCCTGCGGCATTGGGAGGACGTCGGGGCCCTCACCGTGCCCCGCGACGGCAACGGCCACCGGCGCTACGACGACGCGGCCGTGGAGCAGGCCCGCACCGTGCTGAAGCTCCGCCGCGTCGGCCTGTCGCTGCCCGAGGTCATCGCCGCCATGGCGCCGACGAAGGCGGCGGCGCAGGCGGTCGTGCGGGCGAAGATCGCCGCGCTGGAGGCCGAGATCGCGCGGCGCCGGGAGGCCGTCACCTTCCTGGCGCACACCGCCGAGTGCCGGCACCGTTACCTCGACGAATGCCCGGACTGCGCGGCATTCGTCCGCGAGGACTGAGAGCGGGCGCGGGGGCGGGGGCTCCCGTCAGGCGTGCAGCCTGGTCTCGTGTCCGGTGGACGAGCCGTTCTTCGTGTCCGCCCCGTTCTTCGTGTTCGCCCCGCTCTTCGTGTTCGCAGGGCGCGGCCAGGTGCGGCCGCTGAGGCGTTCGATGTCGGTGTTGAAGCGGCGCAGGTAGGCGGCGAAGGTGGCGATGTCCTCGTCCGACCAGTCGGCCATGACGCGGTCGAGGCCGTTGATGATGATCGCGCGCTCCTCGTCGAGGAGGCGGGCGCCCTCGGCGGTGATGCGGAACTTGCGGGCGATGCCGCCCTCGGGGTCGGGGATGCGCTCCAGCAGGCCGGCGCGCATCGCCGCGGCGGTCTGCCGGTTGAGGGTCGAGGCGTCGAGCCCGAACGCCTCGCTCAGCTCGCCGATGGACATCGGCCCCTGGAGGCGGATCCGGCTGAGCAGCACGTAGGCGCTGCGCTCCAGTCTCCCGGCCCGGTGGCGCATGACCTCGTGGCGGCTGAGCAGCATCTGCTCGTACTCGACCTCGTGCGTGGGCCTGACCATGGCCGTTGCCCTCCTCTTGCCGGGACTGCCCGCCCGTTCGTGGACGCCCCCGCCTCCATCCTCGCAGAGAGCCCCGCGGATCCGCCGGGAGGTGTGCATCACACACATCGTGTGCCTGATACATATCAAGTGTATCGTGCATGCTTGTGCCGGCCGAGGGCCGGACGGATACGACGACAAGCAAGGAGTCGCGTCATGGACGCCCCCCAGCCCGCCGCCCGATCGGGCGGTGTGGTCGCCACGCTGGCGCTCGCCGGCATCACCGCGGCGATCATGCAGACGCTGGTCACGCCGCTCATCGCGGACCTGCCCAAGATCCTGTACACCTCGCCCTCCAACTCGGCGTGGGTCATCACGGTCACCCTGCTGGTGGGGGCCGTCTGCGTGCCGGTCTTCGGCCGCCTGGGGGACCTCGTCGGCAAGCGCCCGATGCTCCTGGTCTGCGCGGGGCCGCTGATCGCGGGCTCGGTGGTGTGCGCGCTGTCGTCCTCGGTCGTCCCCATGATCATCGGACGCGGGCTGCAGGGCATGGGGATGGGCATGGTGCCGCTCGGCATCGCCCTGCTGCGGGACGTGGTGCCGCAGGAGAAGCTCAGCTCCTCCATCGCGATCGTCAGCGCGTCCATGGGCATCGGCGGCGGCCTCGGCCTGCCGATCGCCGCGGCGATCGCCGAGTACACGAGCTGGCGCGTGCTGTTCTGGGGGGCGACCGCCCTCGCCGTGGTCATCGCGGTGCTGATCTGGCGGCTGATCCCGAACGTGCCGGCCGGTGCCAGGGGCGAGCGGTTCGACGCGCCCGGCGCGGTCGGCCTCGGCATCGGGCTGGTCTGCCTGCTGCTGGCGGTGTCGAAGGGCGCCGACTGGGGCTGGGCGTCGGCCACCACGCTCGGCCTGTTCGCCGCGGCCGTCGTGGTGCTGCTGGGCTGGGGCGCCTGGGAGATCCGCACCGCGCAGCCGATCGTCGACCTGCGCACCACGGCCCGTCCCCGGGTGCTGCTGACCAACCTCGCGTCGATCTTCGTCGGGGTCGGCATGTACGCGTCGATGCTGATCGTCCCGCAGCTGCTCCAGTACCCCGAGCAGACCGGCTACGGCCTCGGCCAGTCGATGCTCGCCGCCGGCCTGTGGATGGCGCCGGCCGGCATCGTGATGATGCTCGTCTCGCCGATCGGCGGAAAGATCACCAACGTCCGCGGGCCGAAGTTCACACTGGTCATCGGCATCCTGGTGGTGGCCGCGGGGTACGGCGCGTCGCTCGGGCTGATGGGCGCGGCCTGGGGCCTGATGGTCGGCCTGATGATCATCAACTGCGGGGTCGGGCTCGCCTACGGTGCGATGCCCGCGCTGATCATGAGCTCGGTGCCGCTCAGCGAGACCGCCGCCGCCAACGGCTTCAACACCCTCATGCGCTCGCTCGGCACCTCGATCGGCAGCGCCGTGGTGGGCGTGGTGCTGGCCGAGATGACCATCAACCTCGGCGGGCACGAGCTCGCGTCCGAGAACGGGTTCCGTGTCGGGCTGCTGATCGGCGCCGGCGTGGCGGTGCTGGCCGCGCTCATCGCCTCCACCATCCCCGCCGGACGCCGCGAGGCCGCCGGCGCCCACCGCGCGCAGGCCGCGCCCGCCGCGCTGTCCAAGCAGGTCACCAGCGACACCTGACCGTCCCGCGGCCGCCGCCGCACCGGAACTCCGCCCGCCGAAGTGACCGCACCCCGCTCTCGGCGGGCGGACCCGCGTTCAGGACGGGCAGGGCCTTCAGGACGGGCAGGGCCTTCAGGACGGGCAGGGGCCTTCAGGACGACCAGGGGCCGCGCCTGCCGTGCGGGACCATCACGTCGGCGCCGCGCGGGGGCCCGTAGGGGTGGCTGCCGCGCAGGTCGCTGGTCTGCATCGCCCGGCTGATGTCGCTCGGGCTGACCAGGCCCACGACCTGGTCGCCGCCGCCGAGCACGACGGCGCGGCCGTCGGTGCAGCCCGCCATGCGGGGCAGCAGGTCGGTCAGCGGGTCGTCCGGGTGCGCGGTCGGGATCTGGTCGGGCGGGCAGGCGATGTCGGCCAGGCGCAGCGTCGAGCGTTCGGCGGGCTGGGTCGCGCGGACGCGGTTCAGCGTCACGAGGCCCGCCAGCCGCCCGTCCTCCACCAGCGGGTACGTCGAGAAGCGGTGGGTCATGACGATCTCGTCGATCAGGCTCTGCACGGGCTGCTCGGCGTCCGCCACGACGGGGTCGCGGGTCATGACCTCGCCGACGCGGATGCCGTGCAGCGCCGAGTTGACCCGCGCCTGCTGCTCCTCGGAGCTGGCGGCGCCGACGAGGAAGAGCCCGATGAGGGCCAGCCACAGCCCGCCGAAGCCGAGCCCGACCACGAACTGCAGCAGTCCGGCGGCGATCAGGACGTAGCCGAAGACCCGCCCGGCGCGGGCGGCGGTGACGGCGGCGGCGGTCCGGTCGCCGCGGCGCCACCACAGGAACGCCCGCAGCACCCGGCCGCCGTCCAGCGGCGCGGCCGGGACCAGGTTGAACGCGGCGAGGATCCCGTTGATCCCGGCCAGGTAGGCGAGCGTCTCCACGCCGAGGCCGGGACCGGTCGCGGCGTGCGCCACCACGGCGGCGATCGCGAAGATCCCGCCCACGGCGAGGCTGGCGAGCGGGCCGACGACGGCGATGCGCAGGTCCGCGCCAGCCGAACGCGGTTCCCCGCGCAGCTCGGCGACGCCGCCGAGCAGCCACAGCGTGATGCCGGAGACCTCGATCCCGTTGCGGTGGGCGACGACCGCGTGCGCCAGTTCGTGGACGAGCAGCGACGCCATCAGCAGGACCGCGCTGACCACGCCCGCCACGACGTACGCCCATGTGGACAGGCCCGGGTGCACCTGCGGGAACCGGCCGAACGCCAGCCCGAAGACCAGGATCACCACGATCAGCAGCACGCTGTAGTTGACGCCGACCCTGACGCCGGCGATACGGCCGAGGCGGATCGACTCCCTCATCGGCGTCTCCCGTCGTCGGTGCGTCCCTGTGGCCTGTTAGTCCTAGGTCTGCGCACGCTGGGTTACCCGCTGCCCGGACGTCCATGCCTTGCCGTGCGCGGCCGGGGGCTTTTGGGTGACTACGGGTGGGTTCGCGAATTGTGCGGGTAGCGCGAGGGCATGGACAAGATGACGCGTGGACTGATCGCCGGTGCCGCCGGGACCACCGCCCTGAACGCGGTGACCTATCTGGACATGGCGGTCCGGGGGCGTCCGGCCAGCACCACTCCCGAGCAGAGCGTGGAGAAGCTGGCCGAGGTCGCCGGAGTCGACCTCGGCGACGAGGAGAAGGCGGAGAACCGGAAGGCGGGGCTCGGCCCGATGCTGGGCTTCGGCACCGGCCTCGGCGCGGGTGCCCTGTACGGCGCGATCGCCGGCGGCCGCGGTGTCCCGAAGCCGGTCGCGACCGCGGCCCTGGCGGTGCTCGCCATGATCGGTTCGACTGCGCCGATCACCGCGCTCGGCCTGAGCGATCCCCGCGAGTGGTCGGCGACCGACTGGCTGATGGACGCCGTCCCCCACCTCGCCTACGGCGCCGTCGCCGCCGGGGTGTACGACGCCCTCAACTGACGCCGTGCTGAACTGACGCCGTGCTGAACTGGCGCCGTGCTGAACTGGCGCCGTGCTGAACTGGCGCCGTGCTGAACTGGCGCCGTGCTGAACTGGCGCCGTGCTGAACTGATGCCGCCGCCCTGAATTGGCGCCGCGCTGACGTGGTGGCGCGCTGCCCGTTTTCAAGCCGGGCTGCAACCTGACCGGCCGCCGCGGGGTTCAGAGGGTTCACGCCCGATCGGGTGTGCTCGCTCTCTGAAGGGAAACTCATGGATCTGCGGCTTGCCGGACGTGTCGCCGTCGTCACCGGGGCATCGAAGGGCATCGGACTCGCGGTCGTGCGGACGCTGCTGGACGAGGGCGCCCGCGTGGCGGCGGTGTCGCGCAAGTCCGGGCCGGAGTTGGACGCGCTCGCCGGGCCGAACCTGCTGCACGTCCCCGCCGACCTCATGGATCCCGCAGCCCCGGCGATGGCCGTGGAGCGGGCCGTGGCGGAGTTCGGCGCGCTCGACGTGCTGGTCAACAACGCGGGAGGCCCGCCGCCCGGGGCGGCGCTGCCGCGGTTCGGCTTCCTGACCCCGTCGGACGACGACTGGCGCGACATGTTCGAGTTCAACCTGTTCGCGGTGGTCCGGACGGTGCGGGCGGCGCTCCCGCACCTGCTACGGAGCGACGCGGCGTCCATCGTGAACGTGTCGTCGGGCAACGGGAGGCGTCCGGGGCCGATGAACTACGACTACAACGCGGCGAAGGCGGCGCTGACCAACCTGACGCTGGGGCTGTCGGAGGAGTACGCGCCGCAGGGCGTGCGGGTCAACGCGGTGTCGCCGGGCCCGGTCCTCACGCCGTGGTGGACGGACGAGGGCGGCGCGGCCGACATCATCGCCGGGGCGACCGGCTCCGACCGCGACGCGGTGCTGGACGGCGGCGCCGCCGAGATGATGGCCCTCACGACCGGCCGCCTCGCCCACCCGCAGGAGGTCGCGGACGTGATCGTCCAGCTCGCGTCGCCGCGTTCGGCGAGCACGACCGGCGCCGACTACGCGGTCGACTCCGGCTTCCTCAAGGAACTCTGAGTCATAACCGAACCTGCTGGGTGCTATCAGATCTATCTCTTGGACTTCTGGCAGGCGGTTCCTCAGGATGGGAGGTGAACAGGGGAAACGTCCAAGAGGGGTCACCATGCTCGACACGATCAAGGGGCAGGTCTTCGCACCCGGCGACGAGGGCTACGACGGTGAGCGGACCGGCTTCCAGACGGCCGGCCCGCACCGTCCCGCCGTGATCGTCGCCGCGGCGGACGCGGACGACGTGCGCGCCGCCGTCCGGTACGCGGCCGAGCAGGGGCTGCCCGTGGCCGTGCAGAACACCGGCCACGGGCTGCCGCTCGGCGCCGACGGCGGCCTCCTGATCAGCACGCGGCGGATGACGGGCCTGCGCGTCGACGCCGGGGCCCGCACCGCCCGCATCGAGGCCGGGGTGCGGTGGGCGCAGGTCGTCGAGGAGGCGGCGAAGCACGGGCTGGCGCCGCTGTCCGGCTCGTCGCCGGGCGTCGGCGCCGTGTCCTACACGCTGGGTGGCGGCATCGGCCTGATGTCGCGGATGTACGGGTTCGCGGCCGACCATGTCCGGTCGATCGACGTCGTCACGGCGGACGGCCGGGCACGGCACGTCACCCCCGGCGATGACCTGTTCTGGGCGCTGCTCGGCGGCCGGGCGAACTTCGGCGTCGTGACCGCCCTGGAGATCGGGCTGCTTCCCGTCACGCGGCTGTACGGGGGCGGGCTGTACTTCGACACCGGGCACGTCCCGGACGTCCTGGAGGCATGGCGCACCTGGACCGCGACCGTGCCGGACGAGATGACGTCGTCGGTCGCGCTGATGCCCGTCCCCGACGTCCCGGTCTTCCCGGAACCGCTACGCGGGCGCCACGTCGCGCATGTCCGCATCGCGTACCTGGGCGGCGACGGGGACCGGCTCATCGCACCCCTCCGCGCCATCGCCCCACGCCTGATCGACACGGTGGACGACATGCCGTACACCGAGTCGGGAACGATCCACAACGAGCCGCCGATCCCGGTGGCGTACCGCGCGACGAACGCCGCCCTGGACGACCTGGACGCGGGAACCGTCCGCGGCCTGCTCGACCTGGTGGGTCCGGGAGCGCCCGACCGCGCGATCCTGGAGATCCGCCACCTGGGCGGTGCGATGGCGCGGCCGCCGTCCGTCCCGAACGCGGTCGGCAACCGCGGCGCGCGATACCTGACCGGTGTCCTGTCGAAGCTGGAGCCCGGCACCGATGTGGAGCCGCTGCACGCGCGGGTCGGGGACGCTCTGGCGGGCAGGACGTCCGGCACGATCCTGAACTTCCTCTTCGGCCAGAGCGCCACGTCCGACCAGGTGCGCCTGGCCTACGCGCCGGAGACCTACCGGCGACTGGCCGAGCTGAAGGCGACCTACGACCCGTCCAACCTCTTCAGCCTGAACCACAACATTCCACCCGCCGATCGTGAACGAGGCGAGTCCACCCGCCGCGTGAACGAAGCGAGGGTGCATCGGCGTCCCTGAGGGATGGGCCGCTCAGTTCCCGTGGGCTCGCACGCGGGGCAGCGGCCCCACGTCGGTGTGCCGCCCTGGACGCATCGCCGCGTGGCGCTGTCCGGGCCCGGGCCCGGATCGGGAGGCCAGGGCGTCGGCGACGACGCCGGTGGCGAAGGCATAGACACCCTTGTGGAGGACGTCCACGCCCAGTTCCAGGCGCGGCCACGTCTGGGGCGGTGCCCCGACGCCCGTCGCGTTCTCCAGGATCTGGTCGCTGGTGATCCGGACGACGGTGAACTTCGCCGACGCCCATGGCCCGCGAAGCCCGGCATGCGCCATGACCGAACGCAGGACGCCCAGCAGTGCGCCCTGGCCGTAGTGCATGGCCCAGTTCGCCGGGTCCGATTCCCGTCCGTGCCGTCCGTGCCGTTCGTCCCGTTCGGCCCTTCCGGTCAGGCGCTTGAGGACGCGGGCCGGGACGTAGGAGCCGGGCCGTCCGGTCAGGAGCTGCTCGGCCTTTTCGCCCAGCGTCATCATCACGGTCCCGGCCGTCCCGGCGATCAGACCCTCCCATAGGGCACGCCTCATCATGGCTCGCCTCCTACCCGGAGTGCCGTGCCGCAAGCAGGCCGCCGGAACGTCATGACGGACTGCCGCCGGGACGTCACGACGGCCTGTCGCCGGGGCGTCACGACGGACTGCCGTCGGGGCGTCACGACGGACTGCCGTCGGGGCGTCACGACGGACTGCCGTCGGGGCGGATGACGGCGCGGACGCAGTTGTCCTTCTTGTGCTTGAACATGTCGTAGGCGTGCGGCGCGTCGTCCAGCGGCACCTCGTGCGTGGCGAGGTGGCGGGTGCTCAGCTCGCCGGCGGCGATGCGGTCCAGGAGCATCGGGATGTAGCGCTGGCCGTGCATCTGGGCGCCGCGCAGGGTGAGGCCCTTGTTCATCACCGCGCCGAGCGGGAACTTGTCGACGACGCCGCCGAACACGCCGAGGACGAACACCGACCCGCCCTTGCGGCAGGCGTAGATGGCCTCGCGGACGGCGGTGGGCCGGTCGGTGTGCAGCCGGAGCTGCTGCTTGACCTGGTCGTAGGCGTAGTCGGGGCCGGTGCTGTGGGCCTCCATGCCGACCGCTTCGATGCACACGTCCGGGCCGCGCCCGCCGGTCCGCTCGCGCAGTTCGGCGCCGACGTCGGTGGCGGTGTAGTCGATGGTCTCGGAGCCGATGTGCTCGCGGGTCATCGCGAGCCGCTCGGGGAACCGGTCGATGGAGATGACGCGTTCGGCGCCGAGCAGCATCGCGGCGCGCGCCGCCATCTGCCCCACGGCGCCGCAACCCCACACCGCCACCACGTCACCGGGCTCCACCCCGCCCAGGTCGGCGCCCATCCAGCCGGTGGGCGCAGAGTCGGAGGCGAAGAGCGCGCTGACGTCGTCCACGCCTTCGGGGACGGTGAACGCGCCGTAGTCCGCGAACGGCACGCGCACGTACTCGGCGTGGCTGCCGCGCAGGCCGCCCATGGCGTGGGAGTAGCCGAAGATGCCTGCGGGGTCGTAACCCCAAAGCGCCTGGGTGATGCCGGGGTTGGTGTTGGTGTTGTCGCACAGCGACCACAGGTCGTTCTCGCAGTACCAGCAGCGTCCGCAGCCGACGAACGAGCACACCACGACCCTGTCGCCGACCCGGTGGCGCTGGACGGCCGGGCCCGTCTCGACGACCTCGCCGAGGAACTCGTGGCCGATGACGTCGCCGGCGCGCATGGCGGGGATGTAGCCGCCGATCAGGTGCAGGTCCGAGCCGCAGGTGGTGCCCGCGGTGACCTTGACGATGACGTCCTGGTCGTTGCGGATCTCCGGATCGGGGACGTCCTCGACCCGCAGCTTGTTGACGCCCTCCCAGCACAGTGCCTTCACAGCCGCCCCTCTCCGCCCGCGCGGCGGGTCGCGATCTCCACCAGCTTCCCGCCCGGGGTGGAACGGGTGGTGGGCGGCGCGTCCGCCCGCAGGATCTCGCCGGTCTCGACCAGCGACTTGGCCTCCCGCAGCGCCCGCCGGACCCGCTGCCGGGGGTCGTCGCCGGTCATCCGCTTCAGCGGCCCGGCGGCGGAGTCGAACCGCGGCCGGGCGGCCAGCTCGGTGCCCTTGCCTCCGGGCGCGGGCGCGGTCCTGACCTCGATGTGGTCGGCGAGCCCGGCCAGCGGGGCGGGGAGCTCGCGGAGCCGTTCGGGCAGGCAGTTGACGGTGACCGTGAGCCACCGGTCCTGCTCGTCCAGCCGGGTGGACCGGGCCTTCAGCCGCCGGACGGCGACACCGGCGCCCGCACCGGCACCGGCCGCCGCGGCGGCCACGGCCACAGCGCGTTTCATGGTGCCTCCGATCAGGACTTGCCGCGGGCGTCGCGGATCATGTCGCGGACATGGTCGATCACCGAGGCCATCGGGCCCATCACCATGTTCTTCTTCGCGCTCTCGACGCCGGGGTGCGGGCGGGTCGGGGCGATGGCCTCGGCGGCGCGGACGGCGGCGGCGAAGCCCTTGAGCTGGGTGGGGCTGAACTGGTCCTTGAGCCGGTCGAACTCGTAGCGCTCCTCGGCGCGGGCGTGGGTGAGGACGTCCATTCGGAGCCTGTCGACCGTCTTGAGGAAGCGCGGGTCGTCGGTGTCCATGCCGTCCAGCTCGGACAGCAGTTCCTTCGCCGCGCGCTCCTCGGCGAGCCGGTCGTCGACGATCCCGTCCCCGCCGGGCAGGCGCCGCGCCACGGGGTGGATGATCTCCTCCTCGGCGGTCTCGTGGATCGCGAGCAGCTTCATCAGGTCGTGGAAGGCGTGCTTGCGCTCGTCGCCCGAGGAGTGCATGACCTGGTCGAACAGGTCGCGGATGCGGCCGTGCTGGGCGCGCAGGAGGTCGATGACGTCCTCGGTCTTCCCGGTGTTGGCGGGCGTGGTCTGCATGAGCTCCCTCGCTCGGGCCCTGGTCCGCCGGGCCCCTTCCTTGGTGCCGGACAGTGCTGAACAGTGCTGAACAGTGCCGGACAGTGCCCGACAGTGGACGAAGCGGCCCGTACCCGAGGCCGGACGGGTTAAGCGAGCACCTTCCGGCGCTCCCGCTGGCCTTCGCCCCCGAGGTGCGCCGGGATGTTTCGGTTCCGTAGCGGGGGGAGGACCGCAGCGGGGGGAACTCATGTGCCACCACAACCGACGCTCCGGGGGGTCCAAGTGAGTGAGCGGCCGGGGGACAAGCCCGATGAGGACGTCGTCGATCTCCTGCTCCGGCAGCACACCGAGATCCGGCTCCTGTTCGACCAGGTCGAGGCCGCCACCGGTGACGAGCGGACCGCCGCGTTCGATCGGCTGCGCCGGCTGCTGGCCGTGCACGAGACCGCGGAGGAGGAGATCGTCCACCCCTATGCCCGCCGGCACCTCGACGGGGGCCAGGAGGTGGTCGATGCCCGCCTGAGCGAGGAGAACCAGGCCAAGCAGCTTCTTTCGGACCTCGAATACCTCGGTCCCGGAAACGTCGGGTTCCAGCAGGGGCTCAGCGATCTCCGTCTCGCGGTCATGGCCCATGCCCGGCGGGAGGAGGAAGAGGAGTTCCCGCGCATCCGCGAGCTGGCCAGTGACCAGGAACGGCGCCGGATGGCCACCGCGGTCAAGGCGGCCGAGGCCGTGGCCCCCACCCATCCGCACGTCGGGTTCGAAACGGCTCCCGCCAACATGCTCGCCGGACCGTTCGCGTCCATCGTGGACCGGACGCGGGACGCCATCAAGAAGGCGGTCGGCAGGCAGAAGGGCTGACGATCTCTGCCTGACGAACGGTCCCTACCGGACGAACGGTCTCTACTTGGTGAGCAGGTCGACCACGCCGGTGGTGCCCTCGTCGGGGTGCCCGTCGGCGAGGCGGCGCTCCATCAGCGACATGAACGGGGTGAGGAGTTCGGGGCTGACACCCTGCTCCTCGGCCGTGCGCAGCAAGGTCCTGTTGCCCTGCACCATCATCGCCAGGTTGGACGTCACGCCCGAGGTGTAGTCGCCGCTCTCCAGATGCGCAGCCATGCCGTCCGCCGACGCGACCATGGCGGTCAGCCATTCGATGAGCAGCGGGGCGAACTCGCCCGGCGAGGCCGCGTCGCGCATCAGGGCGAACGCGTGCGCCATCCCGGCGAACATACCGGTCATCGCGCTGAGCAGCGCCACATCGTGCAGCGCGGCCGAACCGGCGTCGTCGCCGACGTACCTGGCGGCCGCCGGGACGCCGAGTGCTGCGCGGCGCTCGGTGAACAACTCCTCGGACCCGCTGTAGAAGACGTAGGCGCCCGAGCCGGGGACGCCGATCATCGGCGGCACGGCCATGATCCCGCCGTCCAGGTACCGGGCTCCCCGTCCGGTCGCCCATGCGGCGCGGTCGCAGGCCTCGCCCGGGGTGCCGGTGGTGATGTTGACCAGGTCCTTGCCCGCCAGGTCGGCGTCCGCGAGGGCCTCGCCGACGGACGCGTCATCGAGCAGGCAGACGACCACGAGGCCGCTTGCGGCGACGGCCTCGGCGGCCGTCGCCGCCGCCCTCGCGCCCTCGGCGACGAGCGGCTCGGCGCGGCTCGACGTGCGGTTCCACACGGTCGTCTCGTATCCGGCGGCCAGCCAGGCGCGGGCGATCGCGCCGCCCATCGCGCCGAGGCCCAGCACGCTGATCTGCGTGAAGTCATGTCCCATGCCGTCCAGGCTCGGCCCCGGCCGCACACATGATCAAGTACGCACTTTCAGGTGCGTGGTTACCCTGACCTCAGTGACGAGGTCAGGGGGCGGGACGATGCGGACGGCACAGCGACCGGGGTCGTACATCTGCGGGATCGACGCGGCGATGGACGTGATCGGCGGCAAGTGGAAGGTGCTGATCCTCTGGGCGCTGAACGAGCGGCCCCACCGCTTCGGGGAGCTGCGCAGGGAGCTGCCGGGCGTGACCGAGAAGGTGCTCGCCGCGCAGTTGCGCGAGCTGGAGCAGGACGGCATCGTCCACCGCGAGGCGTACGACGAGGTGCCGCCCCGCGTTGAGTACTCGCTGACAGCGCTCGGCGTCTCGCTCAACGAGGCCCTGGCCCCGCTCGGCGCTTGGGGCCGGGAGAACGTCATCGGGCACATCACCCACCGCTGACGTCCTCGGCCGGCACCGCGCGGAACTCCGCCCACACGGCCGTGCCGTTCAACGACGGATGCGACCCCCAGCTTTTGGACAGCGCCTCGACGAGGAACAGCCCACGGCCGTCCTCCGCATAGGGGTCGCTGCGGACGCGCGGTTGCTTCTGACCACCTCCTTGGTCGAGGACGGTGACGCGCAGCAGGTCCTCACGGGCGCTCACCACGACGGTGACGTGCCCGCCCGCGCCGGACGCGGTGTGCTCGCACGCGTTGGCGACCAGCTCGTCCACGCAGAGGGCGACGTCGGCCAGCGCCTCGCCGTCCACATGGGTCGCGACCCCGCTCACGAAGTCCCGCGCGACCCGCGCGGACCTCGGCTCGCCGGGCATCGTGATCGTCCCGAGGAACCGCATGTCTCCAGGCTCAGCCTCGCAAGGCGTCATTGCCTCACTCCCCTCCGGTAATCGACGCCCGCAACTATGAATGCCCAGGTGGGGGCCCACAACCGTCTTCATCGAGAGAGGGAGGGCGGTCGTGCGGGAGACACGCAAAGCGGGATTTCCCTCTTCTTGGAAAGCGCGTGACAGTCTGTGGCGAGCCGATGACAATCAGTGCTATGGCGACACGACCCCCGACCGTTCGCCGCAGGCGACTCGGCGTCCAGCTACGCAAGATCCGCGAAGACCGCGGCCTCACCCTCGACGAGGCCGCCGCGCTCGTGATGATGTCCAAGAGTGCTCTCAGCCGGATGGAGAACGCCCAGGTGGTCGCCCGCGCACACGAGGTCGACTACATCCTGATGGCGTACGGCATCGAGCAGGACGACGATCGGAGATCCGCGCTCGTCGGCCTCGCGAAGGCAGGCCGTTCGCGCGATTGGATGAAGCGCCACGCGACGATGGACCTTGAGCCGATCGTCAAAGACTTCGTGCGGCTTGAGCAGGATTCGCGTGCGATCCGGTCTTACGAGCCCCATCTCATTCCCGGGCTGCTTCAAACGCCGGACTATGCCCGTGCCGCGATGGAGTCCGTCCCCCGCCGTCCGGGGACGAACGTCGATGAGTCGCTTGCGTTCAGGATGGCACGGAAGGACGCGCTGACACGGAGCGATCCCGTTCAACTGGACGTCGTTATTGGGGAGGCAGCCATCCGACAGACGCTCGGAGGGCGTGCGATCCTGCGTGCCCAGTTGCTCCATGTGCTGGAATGCCTGGCGAAACCGAACGTCAACCTGCAGGTTCTCCCGCTGTGCGCCGTCAAGAACCCAGGCCTCGACGGTGGATTCACCATGTTGGACGTTGAGACGGGTGACTTCACCGCTGTGGTGATCGATAGCCTCACGCGTAGCATCTGCGTAGAAGACGAGGACGAGGTTGAGCCGTACGCACT
Organism: Actinomadura meyerae; assembly: GCF_900188445.1. Classification (GTDB taxonomy): domain Bacteria; phylum Actinomycetota; class Actinomycetes; order Streptosporangiales; family Streptosporangiaceae; genus Spirillospora; species Spirillospora meyerae. Next base: position 4,369 of record NZ_FZOR01000019.1, on the reverse strand, counting down.
GGCCTTCCAAGGCCTGCAGGCCCTCGCGCTCTCTCCGTCCGAATCCCATCGGCTCATCGAGCGAGCTGCAGAGGAGATTCATGCTCCCCCCGAAGAAGCTTGAACAGGTTGTCTGGCGTAAGAGCAGCCACAGCGGAAGCCAGGGCGGAAGTCAATGCGTGGAGCTGGGCTTGCTCCCCGTCGGTGCAAACGTCGTCGCCGTTCGGGATTCGACGAACCCGCACGGGCCTCACCTCGCGATGACGCACCAGGCTTGGAGCGCGTTGCTCGTCCGGCTCAAGTTGGAAGAGTCGGAACGTCCTGTCCGAGGCGGCTGAGGAGGCGATAGATGTCTCGGTGGCGGAAGAGCAGTTACAGCGGCAGCCAGTCGCAGAACTGCGTGGAGTGCGCGCGTCTGCCGTCCGGGAGAGGCGGCCTGGTGGGCGTGCGTGATTCGACGGATCCGAACGGGCCGCGGCTCGTCCTGAGCCGGGCGGGTTGGAGCGCGTTGCTCGTCCAGCTCAAGTCGGAGGCGTTGGAACGTCCTGTCCGGCACGGCTGAGGCCGGGTGGGAGGAGAGGAATGGTCGGGATGTGTGGATCACATCAGCCGTGTTGGTGACCTTGCTGACGGAGCTGTTGGTTGGCTGCCGCGCGGACCCGTCGTGTCCTTCCTTGGCCGGCGAGGAGGCCGAGGACTTCGGGTGATGTCAGGACTTCGACGGCCTTTCGCTGGAACCAGTCCGACGCCGCGGTCAGTTGGGCGGCCGCCCATGGTTTGTCCTGGGCGATAGCGGCCAGCAGCGTCCATTCGGTCAGGCGACGGATGAGGAAGTCCCGCTCGCCGATGACGCCGGTCATGGTGTGGACCCAGCCGGGGAAACGTTCGTAGGTCATCAGTTGGCGTGCGCGGTCGTCGATGTGGCGAGCCACCGCGGACTCGGCCATCGCCTGGTCGGGGTCCTGCAGGATTCCGGTCACCAACGTGGTCTCGTCGTCGTCGCTCACGGCGGCCAGGGCGCGTAGGTAGCGGAAGTAGCGGCGGTGCTCGTCCGGCTCGGCCGGGCCATCGGTGGGGCTGCTCACGTGTCCGCTCCTGAACCGGTCGCTACGTCGATTCCCACCGCTGCCAGAGCATTTCCAGGCCCAACGCGATGGCGCACAGTACGCCCACCGAGCCCGGGACGGCCACGAACGCCACATGGATCACACCGCGCTGGTCCGGGATGAACAGGTCAACCCATCCCAGGGCCAGCGCCAGAGCGGTCGCGATCCCGCCGATCCGAGAAGCCCATTCGAACATGTGGGCGTGCCACGGCTTCGGGGACGCATAGGTCCTCGAACGCACATCGATGCTGAAGAAGATCAGCAGAACGGCGAGAAAAGAGATCAGGCTGACCATGTCCGACGACGGCATCTGGCGCACACCACGACCCTAGTTCCGGCGAGCGGCCCGATCCTGCAACGGCACGGCGAGCGCCGCCACCGAGCGGGAGGCGGCCGATGGTCGGTCCGCGCGGGCCGGCTCACAGGCGGATAGCGGGCGCGGCGGCTCCCGGAACGCTCCGACCGGATGGAACTACGGCCGATCGCCGTAGGCATGCGCCCGTGCGGGCAGTGTGTCGATGCGGCAGGTCAGCATGCCGGGGCGTGTAGGAGCGTCCGTGTGCTGCCGAGACGGTGATGCGCCGCAGTGTGCGATGCACCAACCGGTCGCAGTAGATAGCGGGAAGGCCGCGCAAAAGTTCTGTTACCTGTTGATGGCATAGCCGGACCGCTGTTCGGTGACCTGGGGCGATGAAAAATTCGAAGTGCTCGGCCTTCAGCAGGCCGACCGCGATCTGATGTCCGGCACCCTCGAACGCCGCGGTCGCCGGAATGCCGCTGGGGACGTCGCAGCGTTCGACCACATTGCTTGATCCAGACCGATGATGGATGATCATGCGCACGACACATCGCTTCTGGGGGCTCTCGGGTGAAGTGTTTTCAGAGCACGAGTCCGTGGATGCGGAGCACTCTGCCGACGGCCGCCGTCGCTGTCGTGGCCTTGTTCGCTGCCGCCGGTGACCTCGTCCCCGATGTGACCGCCACGCGGACCGCTGAACCTCGGCCGGGTTGCACCTTTGCGCTGCCCAGCGGTAGAGCCTCCGCAGCGCCCACACCCGATGCGGTGGCGTCGCGTGAGGCGAGCCGCCCCGGCAGGGGAGCCACCGACCGTGGCGGCGACTTCAACGGCGACGGTCATCGCGACATCGCCGCCTCGGTCCCTTTCCGCTTGACGAGCCCGCCCGACGTCCCGGCCTCGGCTCCTCCCGGCGTGACGATCTCGACCGACAGGACCCCTCCCGGAAAGATGTCGGGCGCCTATCTCGCCATCGTTCCCAGCGGCCCGCACGGCCCGGATCCGGCCAGACGGCAGATCATCACCCATGACTGCCTGGACCTGCCGACTTGCGGCAAGCCGAACTACACGTTCGGCACATCGCTGGCCTCGGCCGACTTCGACCGCGACGGTTACGACGACCTGGTGGTGGGCGGGCAGGACGGGGGCTACCACGGGCCCGGAGACGCCGCCGTGACGATTATCTACGGCAGCGCGAACGGGCTCACCAGCCGCGCGGTGGAACTGATTGCATCAGGAACGCGCCGGCTCTTCGATGAGGTGGCGATCGGGGACTTCGATGGCAACGGCGAGCTCGACATCGCCGCCGTGCCGGGAGCATTTGGCGATCTCTATCTGTTCCGCAACGTGGTGGACCGGCCCGTCGCCGTCGAGCGGAGCAGGCTGATCAGGAGACCGCCGAATGATGGAGGCGCCGAGGATTCTCTCGACTCCCTCCAGGTCGCCGACTTCAACGCCGACGGCCGCTCCGACCTCGCCGTGATGATCAAATGGATCACCGAAGGCGAGCCGACCCTCGGCTGGGGCGAACTGCGACTCGGCGGCCCGCGGGGCCTGAGCGAACGGGCCACCGTTTTCGCCCGGAACCGGATCGGGCTGGACTCGATGGCCGGCGACGTCACCGGCGACGGCCGACCCGACCTGGTCATGCGGGACGGCGGCAAGGCGATGTCGGTGGTACCGGGGACCTCCACCGGTCTGGGAGCCCCGCACAGCTTCTCCCTTCCGCCCATCCCCGAGCCCCGCGACCCCGGCCCCGCGGCACCGCCCCTGACCCCGGCCGAGATGGCCCGGCTCACCCTGGGCGACCTGACCGGCGACGGCATCGCGGACGTCGCCGTCACCGAGAACGGCCAGGTCGGCCTCCTGCCCGGCGCCCCCGGCGGTGTGCGGCCCGCCCGGTTCCAGATCCTGGACAAGGACGGCTTGCCGAAGCCCGCCGGCAGCGACCTGCGCGACATCGGCGGCCTGTCCGTCGCCGACGTGACCGGGGACGGCACACCCGACCTCGTCATCGGGATCCCCGAGTGGTGGAGCCGAGCCGGGGGACGCCTCTACACCCTCCCCGGCGGCCGTGTCCGGGACGCCACGACCATTAGCGGCGCCCAGTTGGGTCTCACCCAGCGACCCAACGGCGGCTTCGGCGCGGTCCTCCTTCCCTGAGGCCCGCCGTCCCTTGTCCTCGCCGGGGCAGGAGCGTGCTCTGGCTTTTCTGCGTTGGTGCCTTTTCTGCGTTGGTGCCGCGACTGCTCACCGCTACGTCACCGGCGTGATCGGCCTACTCGCCGGACTGGCTCCGACCCGCGGCAAACCATGCGGACCGCACAGCGCGAGTCGTACGTCATCCCCGGACGGCTGATGCCGCGCAGTCGGGGGCGCCACCGCTGAATGGTGAGCAGACCTGTCCGCCCACTCTCGATGCGGGGGCCACTGTCTTGGGGTGGGGTACCCGGATGCTGTTCTCAGCGGTTGCCTGAGGGGTCTGTCGGGTGCCTGCGGACGTGGTTCGTCCCAGGTGTGTTGGTGGAATCGTGGTGGGGGCGGCGCTGCGTACGGGGCCGCCCCTCCAAAGTCAAGGGCGCCTTCGGCGTCGCTTCGCGATGGGACTCCGTCCCACCCTTGACTTTGGAGCCTCTGCGGCCCCTGAGTGCAGCTTTCGTCGGGCAGGCTCCGCCTGCCCTCTGCCCGACGCGCCGCCCCCACCCCAAAAAGGAACGACACAACAATTCGAATGCCCGAGATGAGGCTTTTGTGAAACGTCCGACGATGATCGAGAATTTTCCGAAAGAATCATGGTCGAATTCCAGTCCGAGAGCGCAAGGGAGCGTCCGGCCGGATATCATGGATGCATGAGTTTGATTGCGGGTGATCCTGATGCCGCGTCCACCATGGAACAATGCCGTTAAATTAAGCTGCTGGGCAGATCAATCGGATCGTGGCCGGCGAGTCGTGGGTGATGTTCTCGTCCGTCTCACGTTTAACTCGGTAT
>NZ_FZOR01000016.1 GCF_900188445.1 Actinomadura meyerae | reverse complement strand
GTGGGTGTAAGGCCCCCGGTAGACGACCGGGTTGATAGGCCGGAGATGGAAGCGCGGTAACGTGTGGAGTCGACCGGTACTAATAGGCCGAGTGGCTTGAACACACTGAACGTTCAAAGCGAGTCGCTGTTGTGGGTTTGTTCGCGTCCCTGTGTGGTTCTCAGGAAACAATCCGGGAACCGCAGTCATTAAAAATACATACCGAGCTGAGTCGCTCGGACGTTGATTTGCCCGCCTGGCAACGGGTGGTGCGTTGAGGCGTTCGGTGGTTTTGGCGAAGGGGAAACACCCGGTCCCATTCCGAACCCGGAAGTTAAGCCCTTCAGCGCCGATGGTACTGCATGGGAGACTGTGTGGGAGAGTAGGACACCGCCGGACTTATATTGCAGGAAGGCCCCGCCGTCACGGCGGGGCCTTTCTCGTTTTGTCAGTGGCTCACTGGAGGATGTCGGCACAGGAAGCCCGCGCATCGCACGATGCCGCGGTGATCTTCGGGCCGTGCCGCCGACCTTTCGGAGGAGTCATGCTCAGCGTCTCGTATGACGACGTCAAATGGGCTGAGTCGTTCAACGAGATCTACTGTTTCGCCTTACTCAAAGGCGTCGGGGAAGACGAAGCATTGTTGCGTCTAGGGGGTCTTCCGGACATGTTTCGCCCCCGTACCTTCGAGGAGGCGAGCGAAATGTACGCCTCTTACGACGCGGGTTACCCGAACTTCGCGTTCGCTCTGGACCTCGGCGCCTGGACGATGCTGGTCGAGCCCGATGGCTTTCAGGCGGCCTCCATCGAGACGCAGAGGGCGCTTTCCACGGGCACGGAGCTCGTGACGGTTCAGCGGCACGACTACGCCGACCATGGGTTCGGCTACGCCGTCGACGGGACGCTGGTGACCGGGTTCGAGCCCACCTGGCCCGGTCGCCGCTGGGGCTCCGACCCCGACCGCCTGCTGGGCAAGATGCGCACGGCGGGCCTCGATCCGGACATGGACGACGAGGACGACTTCGTGTCGGGTGCCTACGTCCCGGCTCTCCTGCTCGCAGGACTGGTCACCGGCGTGCTTCCGCATCAGGACGCCTTCTCCGGGCGGATCCTGTCCGCCCAGATCGAGCCCTGGTTCAGTGCCGCCGAGCCCAGCCTCGCCTACGGGCCGAAGGATCCCGATATGATCGCGGCCCTCGATGGCGCCCCGCCGCACGTGCTTCGTGCCGTCGCGGCGCGGGAGACGATGCGCCAGGCGTCCGTCCTCGGCGTGGACGGAACACCCGGCCTGGCCGAGGCGGTCGCCGCGGCCGAGCGCGGTGAGGAGGTGAAGGTGTCACCGACCTCGGAACTCGGCATGCACGTCCGTTCCTGGTTGACGCGCTCACGACAGGTGTGGGGGTCGCTCAACTCCCCGTCCGACCGCTGGAACATGAGCGAGGACGAACGGGAGGCGGCCTCGCTGCTGGGCTGGTTCGCGGGGACGTTGAGGGCCGCGCTCTGGCCGAAGCCGCATGCCGCGGCCCGCGCCGTGCTCCGCGGGCTCACGCAGGCGCCGCCCAGCCTCCTCGACCCCGCTCAGGAGATCGCCGTCCTGCGCGCCCTTCGCGGCGACGCGCGCTCGACCTGACACCTGGCGTTCCACGCCTTCGGCCTTCCCGTGACGAGGAGGCCGACCCTCTTGAGGGGCGACCCTGCTGCGCAGGGCTGACCAGGAGTTGAGGGCGGACGGTCACGGCTCATCGCGGTAGAGGTGCACGAGCCCACGGGTCACGGCCGCCGGCCATACGGTGGCGTGCTGCTCGTCGGGGATCACTTCGCTGCGGACGTCGAGTGCCGGTTCACCGCGCAGGCGCGCGGTGAACCGGGCGAGGTCGGCGACCATGTCGAGCCCGGAGAGAGCCTCCCGCAGCGCGGCGGGCAGCACCGGCCAGCCATGGTCCGGGCTGTCCTCCCGCCCGCCGACGGCCAGGTAGACGTCGCCGCCCGCCCCGTCCGCGAGTGGCGCGCGCCGACCGTCGAGCAGCAGGTGGTCGTCCCACCAGAGCGACGGGCTGACCGCCAGATACCGGCGGAACCCCTCGGGACGGCGGACGAGTGCCCAGCAGGTGAACAGCCCGCCCAGGGAGAATCCGCCGAGTCCCCGATCGTCGGGATCGAGCGAGTGGGCCGACTCCACGAACGGCGCCACCTCTTCGCGGATCAGGTCGAGCATCGCGCCGGCGCCGCCCGTCCCGTACGGGGTTTCGCCGAGCAGGTAGCGGGACGTGGCCCTGGTCGGTGTGAAGGTGAGGAACCCGTCGAGGAGATACATCACCGCCACCGGCTGCTCGGCGTCGGCGCGCAGTTCCGGAGGCGGTACCGCCACGGAGACGTGCCAGCGGTCCGTGGGCCGGTCTCCGGTGACCAGCGTGTACTGCACTGACCCCGGCACGTCCACCGGGCCGGCCGTCCAGCTCGCGGTCATGCGCGCCTCCAACGGATCGGCGGCCCGCCGGGATCAGGCGCGGGCGGCGAGGTCCTCGGCCGGACGGACGCGCGCCACCTCCGGCGTACGGGCGTCCAGCCTGATCTTCGCGAGGGCCTGGCGGCCGAGGTCGGCCGTTTCCGTGTGCTTGATCTCGCCCGGGGCGAGGTACACGGTGAGGTCCGGGAAGAGGATCAGCCTGCCGCCGTCGCTCGCCGGGCCGGTCCGGAAGTCGTGGGGGTCGCGCGGGGCGGCCAGCCGCTCACCGGCGAAGGCCACCGCCTCGTCCGGCTCGCGGGTCCCGGCCGGGACGAAGGTGCCGTTGCGGAAGTACACGGTGGTCTGCGTCGGGTCGCCGGCGGCGATCGCCGCCGATGGCGCGCGCGCCGGCGGGTCGGACGGGCGCCGGGTGAGCGTGCGGCTCGTCTGCTGCCGCCGGATCCGCCAGAGCTTGACGACCGCCCAGATGAGGACCAGCGGCCACAGGACGAGCAGCGCCACCAGCAGGCCCGCCCCGGGAGCGTCCACCTTGATGCGGAGCGCCTCGCTTGACCGGTCGCAGGCGACCGCGACGTAGTCGGTGGCGGGCGCGCGGAACGCCCCGACCCACCGGTACCCCTTGATCTCGGCTTCGTCGCCGCCGTGCCGTGCCCGGTCCAGGATCACCGGGTAGGTGCCCTTCGGCCCGCTCAGCACGCAGGTGCCGGGATCCTCGGCGCTCGCGATGACGTGCACGCGGTAACGCAGGCCTTCGTCCACCCAGAGGACCGCGCGCCCGTCGCCGGGCACGCTTCCGGGCCGGACGGCGTCGACCGTGGACGCGGTGAGGAGAGCGTGGTGCGTTCCCCAGAACAGCGCGGTGAGCAGGACGAGCAGGGCGAGCGGCCCGACCGGCACCAGATAGGAACGCCAGGACGTGGCGAACGGCACCCGATACCGATATGTCACCTTCTTTGGCACCCGCGAATTGTACGATCTTGCGACCTGGAAAGGGAGATCATTTGGACATCGTGCGGACCGAGATCGACGGCGTGCCCGTGTTCTGGACGGAGGGTGCCGCGGGCGATCCCGGCTACCAGGCGGCGCTGGTGTTCCGTGTGGGGCGGGCCGACGAGACCCTCGCGAGGGGCGGCCTTTCCCACCTGGTGGAGCATCTGGTGCTGCATGCCGTAGGCGATGCGGACTACCACCACAATGGCGCGGTCGACGCCACCACCACCACGTTCGTCACCCATGGCGAACCCGAGAAAGTCGCCGCCTTCCTGACGGCGGTGTGTCATTCGCTCGGCGCACTCCCCATGGAACGCCTCGAAGCGGAGAAGAACATCCTGCGGACCGAGGCCGAGGGACGCGAGTTCGGATCGACGGTCGGGATGCTGAGGTGGCGTTACGGAGCGGCCACCTACGGTCTGCCCGCCTATCCCGAGCACGGTCTCGCCGCCTTCACCCCCGGCGACGTCGAAGAATGGACGGCGCGCTGGTTCACCAGGAACAACGCGGCGCTGGCGCTCATCGGCGGCCCTCCGCCGGAGGGGCTGACCCTGCCGCTTCCCGAGGGTGAGCGGCGGCCGTGCCCGCCACCGAGCAGCGCGCTGCCGCAGACGCCCGCCTACTTCAACGCCGACGTCAACGGTGTCGCGCTCACCGGCGTCGTGCCGCGCGGCACCGCCGCCAGCGTGTACGGAGACCTGCTCGGCCGCCGCCTGCACCGCGTCCTGCGGCGGGAGAACGCGCTGAGCTACACGACGGGCGTCGATTTCACGGCGCGCCCCGGGAACACCGGGGAGATCCTGGCGTTCGCTGACGGGCTCGCCGAGGCGCGCTCCGAACTCGCGGAGCGGTTCCGGGCGGAGATCGAACGCCTCGCCGACGAGCCGGTGGACGCGGCGGAACTGGCCGAGGTGGTGGCGGCGCGGCGCACCCGCGGCGGCACGGACGAGGCCCGCGCGTCGCTGACGATGTCCTCCTGCCTGGCCGAGCTGACGGGGTCCCCGCGGCGCACGATGGAGGAGGCCCTCGCCGCCCTGGACGAGGTGGGGCCGGACGACGTCCTGAAGGTCGGCCGGACCATGCTCGACACCGCGCTGCTGATGCTCCCCGACGGCGAGGAGCCGCAGGGCACGCGCTTCGCGGCGGCGCCGCGGACCTCGACGGTCGCGGTCGACGGCCGGGTCCACACCCGTCCCGACGAGGCTCGGTGCGGGCTGATCGTCGGCGGGGAGGGGGTCACGTCGATGGTCGGCCCGGTCATGGCCACCGTCCGCTACGACGAGTGCGCCGCAATGCTCGCCTGGCCGGACGGCGGACGCGTGCTGTGCGGCCTGGACGGCCTGATGGTCAGGGTCGAGCCGAACGTCTGGAACGCCGGTCCCCAGGCGGTCGCGGACATCGACCGGCACGTGCCCGCCGAGGCGGTCGTGCCGCTGCCCGCGCGTCCCGACGACCACGTCCCGCCCCGCACCGGCACGGCGGTCGCCGAGCCGGACGCCCCGGCGGGCGGCGCGGCGCGGCCGGGTGCCGTAGCCGCTCTCTTCGGGCTGCCCGCGAAGATGAGGGCGCGGCGGCGGGAGCCCGCCTGGCGGGACGCGGCACTCGCGGCGGCGCTGCCGAAGGTGCGCGGCGGCGATCTGCGCGCGGGCCTGGAACTGCTGGCCGGCACCCGTGAGGACGCCGAGACCCGCAGCCTCTACCTGGAGAACCTCACCGACGCCGCGCTCGGGCAGGGCGCGCGGCTGGCGGAGCTGTCCGCGGACGACCCCGCCGACCCGGACCTGTGCCTGTGGCTCGGCGCCACCCGCATCGGCGAGGCGTGGAAGGCGCGCAGCGCCTACCGTGCCGAGTACGTCGGCGAGGAGCAGTTCGGCCGCTTCTGGCGGCGACTGGCCCTCGCGGGTCCCGCGCTCCACCGCGCCGCCGAACTGCTGCCCGCCGACCCCGTCCCCTGGGACAGGCTCCAGTGGCACGGCATCGGCATGCAGCTCGGACGGGACGAACTGGATCGCGTCTGGCGGGAGCTCACCGCACGGGACCCGTTCCTCTACGCGGGCCACATCTCCCGCGCCCAGGCGCTGTGCAAGAAGTGGTGGGGGTCGGACGCAGAACTGCTCGACTTCGCGCAGTCGGCCGCCGCCGCGGCCGAGCCCGGCGACCCGGTCGCCGCCGTGCTCGCGCTGGCGCACGTGGAGATCGGCCTCGAGATCGGCACCTGGGACGACCTGAACGGCTACCTGGCCCGGCCCTCGGTGCACGCCTCCCTCGCGGAGGCCGCCGACCGGTGGCTGTCCGCCGAGCGGCCGCATCCGCGGAACCCGGAGGCGCACCACTACTTCGGCGCGGTGTTCTACCGGGCCGGAGACCACGACCGGGCCAGGCACCACCTCGCCCAGGCCGGGCGCACCAAGGCCCCCGACCGCGCCTGGGGATACCCGGACGATCCGGACCGGGTTCTGGCGCAGGCCCGCCGGGACGTCCGCGCGTAGGCGCCCGCCGGACGGGGTCGCTAGCCCGCGGCCTCGTCCGGCATCAGGGCCGTCGCGTAGCCGGCGACGGAGCGGTTGTACTGCGGGAGGTGGCGGGAGAGCGCGCCGAGGGCGAGCGACACCGCCTCCCGCTCACGGCCGAGGTCGGTGAGCGCCAGGGCCAGGAACGCGGTGACGGCGTCGTCGAGGGCGTCGGACACGGCCTCGCGCTCCGCGGTCAGGAGGGCGGCGCTCTCCTCGGCCCGGCCGAGGTTGCGGAGGGTGCTGGCGTACTGGACGGCCGCCTCGCGCCGGCGCGTCCCGTCCAGCCCGGCGGCGAACGCGCGCTCGTAGTGGACGGCCGCCCGCGCCTCGTCGCCGATCGCGTCGTGCGCCGACGCCAGCTCGTACTCGGCGACCGCGTCGCCGGGCGGGAGCTCGCCGGTCAGCGCCTCGACCGCGGTGAGGAAGCCGGCGGGCTCGTACTCGTCGAACGCGGCCCAGAGATCGGCGATCCGCCGCTCCCAATCCGGAGTGATCACGCCTGCGAGGATAGGGGAGCGGCGGAGGCGGCCGGTGCGCCGCATGATCGCGGGGGCCGCAACGCCGCTGCAACCTGCCGTGCGGCACAATTGGACCGCTCGACACAGATCGGGACCATGGTCGCGTCGGTGCCAACCCACACATCTGCACCGGCGCGGCCACCGAGGCATGGTCACCGGGAGCGCGGCCGCGCCGCGACGGCCGCCGGCGGCGGACGGCGGGTCACACCTCCCGCGAGGCGGCGGCGAGACGGTTCCGGGTCCAGCTCGTGTGGCGTTCGCGCAGGTCGTCCACCGTGAGGTCGGTCCGGCCCAGGTCGTGGTAGTTGGGCAGCCAGGTCTCGACGGACCGGTATGAGCTGGTGAGGGAGAAGACGTCCCACAGGGCGAGGTCCGGGACGGGGCCGCCCGCCTCCTCCTCGTAGGCGCGGGTGAAGGCCTCGGCCGTGGCCGGGCCGTGCAGGAGGACGAGGTCGAGGCGGCACCAGGAGACGTCGAACCCGCGCGGGGCCAGCGACGCGCCCGACCAGTCGACCACACCGGTGAGGGCGCCGCCCTGCCACAGGACGTTGCCCGCCCAGAAGTCGAAGTGGGTGAGGACGGATCCGGCCCCGGTGAGGCGGTGGCCGCGGGCCGCCAGGAGCGGTGCTCCGGGAGCGGTGCCGGTGTCGCGGTGGTGCGAGGCGGTGGAAGCGGCCATGCCGTCGCGGAAGCCGGTGAGCCGTGCGGCGGGGACGGCGTGGAGGCCGGCCAGGACGCGGCCCTGCTGGACGGCCGCCGCCCCGGGATCGGCGGGCGTGATGTCGGCGCGGCCCGGCAGCCGGGTGATCAGTACGGCGGGCCCTCCGCAGCGCTCCCCGTGCGGGTCGGCGCCGAGGAGGCGCGGCGCCCGGCCGTCCAGGCCGTCCAGGACGTCGAGGACGTGGGCCTCGTTCAGAGCGGCGGTGTCGCCGGGCGGGAACCTGCGCAGGACGGCCTGCCCCCGCGGCGTTTCGAGCAGGTGCGTGGCGGCGTGCGTCCCGCCTGCCAGGCGGCGCACGGCGCGCACCGGGCCGCCGGTCGTCTCGGCGGCCCACGCCAGGGCCTCGGCGGGCGGCCGTTCCCCGGTCACGAGGCCGCCGGGGCGGTGAAGTAGGCGGCGCTGTCGGCGTCCGCCGGGTAGTAGGACTCGACGGCGATCTCGTCCAGCGTGATGTCCATCGGCGTGCCGAACGTGGTGATGGTCGAGAAGAGCCGCACCTCCCGGCCGCCGATGCGGATGATCATCGGGATGACGACGTCGGCGTCGGCCGACGGGCCGGGCGGGCCGTCGCCGGGGGCGAGGAGTTCCTCGTAGAGCGCGGCGAGCTCGGGGTCCGGGGCCTTCGCCAGCTGCCGGGCGACCCGGGAGCGGAAGACCGCGCGCACGTCGGCCAGGTTGGCGACCAGGGGAGCGAAGCCGCGCGGGTCGAGGCCGAGCCGGATCAGGTTGACCGGGGGCCGCAGGAGGTCGGGGTGGACGGATGCGAAGAACGGCTCGACGGCGCGGTTGGTCATCAGGATGTTCCAGCGGCGGTCGAAGACCAGCGCGGGAAACGGTTCGTGCGCGGAGAGCACCCGGGCGACCGCGTCCCGCGCGGCGGGCAGCGCGTCGCCGTCGAGCGGCCGCTCGGGATACCGGGGAGCGAACCCGGCGGCCAGCAGCAGCCGGTTGCGCTCCCGCAGCGGCACGTCGAGATGCTCCGCGAGCCGGAGCACCATCGCGGCGCTCGGGTTCGACTTGCCGGTCTCCACCAGGCTGACATGGCGGGCCGAGACGTCGGCGGCGATCGCGAGGTCGAGCTGGCTGATCCGCCGGTGGTGCCGCCACCCGCGCAGGAGGTCCCCGAACGTGTCCACGGTGCTCGAGAGTACTCAGCGCGGAGCGGGACGCCATGAAATGGGAGTTCATCGACAAGCGCCGCGAACCGGAGAAAAGCTGCGGCCATGACCACAGCTAACACGACCGCAGAGAACACGGCCGCAGCGAACAAGGACCTCGTCCAGCGGGCGCTGGGCGAACTGATCGGGACGGGCGACGTCGACGCCTTCGGGGCGTACCTGCGCGACGACTTCGTCCACCACCGGCCCGACGCGACCTCGTCCACCAAGGCGGAATGGCTCGCCGCGGTGCGCGCGGCGCTCGGGCCGCTCGCCGGCATGGAGGTCGAGATCGAGCACGTGGTCGCCGAGGGCGACCGCGTCGTGATGTCCTCCCGGCGCCGGCTGCCCGGCGGCAATCCGGAGGTCGCGATCGTCGACATCCTGCGCGTCGAGGACGGCCTGCTCGCCGAGGCGTGGGAGATCATCGAGCCGGTGGCCGGGGCCGCCGCCAACCTGCGCTGGTGGGAGCCCGGCGGGCGACGCTGACCCGTGGCGCCGCCGCCGGGGACGGGCGGCGGCGCCCGTTCCCGGCGGGCGGGGCCGCGGAGAAGCCGTAGTCTTGCTCGGGTGACTGAGAAGCTTTGGCAGATCGAGCCGTCGGGGCCGCTGCGCGGCGACGTCACCGTGCGCGGGGCGAAGAACGCGGTCAGCAAGCACATGGTCGCGGCGATGCTGGGCGAGACGCCGAGCACGATCGGCAACGCGCCGGACGTCGGCGAGGTCGGCATCACCGCGGGCATGCTGGAGCACATCGGGATGGCGGTGGAGCGCTCCGGCGGGGACGTCACCGTGGTGCCGGGGCCGGTGGCGGACCCGAGCGTCGGCAAGGCGTTCACCGGGCTGAACCGCATCCCGATCCTGATGCTGGGGCCGCTGCTGCACCTGGCGGGCGAGGCGTTCGTGCCGCTGGTCGGCGGCGACCCGATCGGGCGGCGCCCGGTCGACTTCCACGTGGACGCGCTCAGGGCGTTCGGCGCCGAGGTGACGCACGAGGCCGACGGGATCCACGCGCGGGCCACGCGGCTGGTCGGGACCCGCGTCGAGCTCCCGTACCCGAGTGTCGGCGCCACCGAGACGGTGCTGCTGGCGGCGGTGCGGGCCGAGGGCAAGACCGTCATCCGCAACGCGGCGACCGAGCCGGAGATCATCGAGCTGGCGCTGTTCCTGCAGCGGATGGGCGCCCGGATCTCGTTCGCCCCCGACCGGCGGATCGTCGTCGAGGGCGTCGAGCGGCTGAGCGGGGCCCAGACGCGGCTGGACGGCGACCGCATCGAGGCGTTCTCCTACCTGGTGGCCGGGCTGGTGACCAGGGGAGAGGTGCGGGTGCACGGCTGCCCGCAGGACCGGCTCGTCACCGCGATCACCACGCTGGCCCGGATGGGCGCCGAATTCGAGATCACCGATGACTGGATCATGGCGTCCGCGCGGAACGGGCTGAGCCCCGCGGCCGTGCAGACCGACACCCATCCCGGGTTCGCCACCGACTGGCAGACGCCGCTGATGGTCCTGTTCACGCAGGCCGAGGGCATGTCGGTGCTGCACGAGACGGTGTACGAGAACCGGCTGGCGTACGTGCCCGCGCTGCAGAGCATGGGCGCCGAGATCGAGGTCTACGACACCTGCCTGGGCGGGCCCGCCTGCCGGTACCACGACACGGCGGCGCTGCACTCGGCCGTGGTGCGGGGCGTCACCAAGCTCCGGGGCGGGGACGTGACCATGCCCGACATCCGGGCCGGATTCTCGGCGGTGCTGGCCGCGGCCGTCGCCGAAGGGCCGTCCACGCTGCGGGGCGTCCACCACATCGAGCGCGGCTACCACCGCCCGGTCGAGCAGTTCCGCGCCCTGGGCCTCGCCCTGCGGGAAGGGTAGCCGGGACGAGCGTTACCCGGTGATGACCGAAACCGACAAGACGGGGCCGGGGGCGGCGGGTCAGGGTGGAGCCATGGACATCGACAAGGCATCCGAGTTCATGGCCACGCACGCCCGCCTCCTCGACCGGCGCCGCTTCGAGGTGCTGGTGGGGGACGGTGACCGGGACGCGCTGCTGGCCGCGCTGAACGCCTACCGGAACCCCGACGGCGGCTACGGGCACGGGCTGGAGCCCGACCTGCGGTCGCGGACGAGCCAGCCGGGCCCCGCCCTGCACGCGTTCGAGGTCTTCGAGGACCTCGCCCCCGTCACGGCGCCGGAGGCCGCCGCACTGTGCGACTGGCTGGAATCGGTCTCCCTGCCGGACGGCGGCATCCCGTTCGCGCTGCCCGTGCCCGACCCGGCCGGGTGCGCGCCGTTCTGGGCGGGCGCCGACACCGGGTCGTCCTCACTGCAGATCACCGCCGTGGTCGCCGCGATGGCGCACCGCGTCGCCGTCCATGACAAGGCCGTCGCCGGGCACCCGTGGCTGGAGCGCGCGACGCGCTACTGCCTCGACACCGTCCGGACGAGGGACGAGCTGCACGCGCTGGAGCTGGCGTTCGTGCTCTGGCTCGCCGACGCCGTCGAGGACACCGAGACCATCGAGGCGCTCGGCGGGCACATCCCGGAGAACGGGTGCGTGCACGTCCAGGGCGGCCTGGAGGACGAGATGATGCGGCCCCTCGACTTCGCGCCCTATCCGGGACGCCCCGTAAGGGCGCTGTTCAAGGACGAGGTCGTGGCGGCCGAGCTGCGGCGCCTCGACGCGGAGCAGCAGGACGACGGCGGGTGGCGCGTCGACTTCGCCAGCTACTCCCCGGCCGCCGAGCTGGAATGGCGCGGCCATCAGACCGTCAAGGCAGTCTCCATCCTGACCCGCAACGCCGCTGGCTGAGCCCCTCGCCGTGGGACCATGAGGGGTCCCATCCGCGCTGAGGCGCCGGACGCCCAGCAGACGGCACCGGAGGCTCACCGATGGACAACGGCCCGGGTTACACGGCGCTGACCCCGCTCGCGTTCCTCAAGAGGTCGGCGGAGGTGTTCCCCGGCAAGACCGCCCACGTCCACGGGGACCGCCGCACCACCTACGCCGAGTTCGCCGCCGAGGCCACGCGGCTGGCGCACGCGCTGCGGGCGTCCGGGATCGGGCCCGGCGACCGCGTCGCCTACCTGGCGCCGAACGTCCCCGAGCTGCTCACCGCCCACTTCGCTGTGCCGCTCGCCGGGGCCGTGCTCGTCGCGATCAACACGCGGCTCGCGCCCGAGGAGATCCGCTACATCCTGGACCATTCGGGTGCCAAGGCGCTGGTGGTGGACGCCGGGCTGCACCCGTCCGTGGCGCCGATCGCGGACGGGCTGCCGCAGGTCGTCACGGTTCCGGCGCCGGGCGCGGACCCGGCCCCGGCGGTCGGCGGCATCGGCTACGGCGAGCTGCTGGCGCGCGGCTCCGGCGACCCGCTGCCCTGGGACGTCCAGGACGAGAACGCCGCCATCTCGATCAACTACACGTCCGGCACCACGGGACGCCCCAAAGGCGTCGTCTACACCCACCGCGGCGCCTACCTGAACGCGCTCGGCGAGGTCCTGCACTCCGCGCACACCCCCGCCAGCGTCTACCTGTGGACGCTGCCGATGTTCCACTGCAACGGCTGGTGCACGCCGTGGGCGCTCGCCGCGATCGGCGGGACGCAGGTGTGCCTGCGCGCCGTCGACGCCGCCGAGGTGTGGCGGCTCATCGACGCCGAGGGCGTCACCCACCTCAACGGGGCCCCGACCGTGCTGGTCGCGATCGCGAACGCGGCGGAGGCGCACCCGCTGGACCGGCCGCTGACGGTCACGACGGCGGGCGCGCCGCCGAGCCCGACGATCATCGGGGAGATGGAGCGGCTCGGCGCCCGCATCGTGCACGTCTACGGCCTGACCGAGACCTACGGGCCGTACTCGGTGTGCGAGCCGCAGCCGGGCTGGCCGGGCCTGCCCGCCGGCGACCGGGCCCGGCTGCTGGCCCGGCAGGGCGTCGGGATGGTCCAGACGGACGGGCTGCGCGTCGTCGACGACGCCATGCGCGACGTCCCCGCCGACGGGGAGACGCTCGGCGAGATCGTCATGCGCGGCAACAACGTCATGAAGGGCTACCACCGGGACGAGGAGGCCACCGCGCGCGCGTTCCGCGGCGGCTGGTTCCACTCCGGCGACCTCGGCGTCCGCCACCCCGACGGCTACGTCGAGCTGCGCGACCGGTCCAAGGACATCATCATCTCCGGCGGCGAGAACATCTCGACGGTCGAGGTCGAGCGCGCCATCGACTCCCATCCGGCCGTGCTGGAGGTCGCCGTCGTCGCCGTGCCCGACGACAAGTGGGGCGAGCGCCCCAAGGCGTTCGTCGTGCTCCGCGACGGGCACGCCGCCACCGGGGACGAGCTGATCGAGCACGTCAGGGCGAGCATCGCCCGCTACAAGGCGCCCGACGCGGTGGAGTTCGTCGCCGAGCTGCCGAAGACGTCCACCGGGAAGATCCAGAAGTTCCAGCTGCGGGAGCGGGAGTGGGCCGGGCGGGACAGCCGTGTCCAGGGCTGATCGGGAGGCCCGGAGCCCTTGCCGCATCGGCGCTCCCGCCGGTGTGAGGACGCGCCGATCGTGGGAAGTGTTCCCTGCGCGGGTGCCGGGCCGCCGGCCGCCCGCGGAGAGGGGAGCGTGATGGCGCCCACCGGGAGGCCGACCGGGAACGTGCTGATCGTGGGGGCGGGCCCGACCGGGCTCCTGCTGGCGGGGGACCTGGCCGCGGCGGGCATCGGCTGCACCGTGCTGGAGCGCCGCGCCGAGGAGACGAGCAACCTGACGCGGGCGTTCGCCGTGCACGCCCGCACGCTGGAGACCCTGGACGCGCGCGGAGCCGCCGACCCCCTGATCGCCGCGGGTACCCGCGTCGGCTCGCTGCGGCTGCTCGGCGCGACCGCCCTGGACCTGTCGCGGCTGCCCGGCCGCTTCCCGTTCGTCCTCGTCGTCCCGCAGTACGAGACCGAGCGCGTCCTGAAGGAGCGGGCGCTCGCGGCCGGCGCGGAGATCGTGCACGGCGCCGAGGTCACCGCGCTCCGCCAGGACGCCGCGGGCGTGGACGTCGACGTGCGGACCGCCGGCGGCGGCACCGCGACCCGCCGCGCCTCCTACGTGGTCGGCGCCGACGGGGTGCGCAGCACCGTCCGGCGGGAGCTCGGGCTGCCGTTCCCCGGACGGGCGGCCGTGCGCTCGGTGATGCTCGCCGACGTGCGGCTGGACGAGGCGCCCGCCGCCACCCTGACCGTCGGCGCCGCCGCCGACGCGTTCGCGTTCGTCGCCCCGTTCGGCGACGGCTGGTACCGGGTGATCGCCTGGAACCGCCGGCACCAGGCGCCCGACTCCGAGCCGGTCGACATGGCCGAGCTGCGGGAGACCGTCCGCCGCGCGCTCGGCACCGACCACGGCATGCGCGACCCGCGCTGGACGTCCCGGTTCCACAGCGACGAGCGGCAGGTCCCGCGGTACCGGGTGGGCCGGGTGTTCCTCGCCGGGGACGCTGCGCACGTCCACTCCCCGGCGGGCGGGCAGGGCATGAACACCGGGATCCAGGACGCGGCGAACCTCGGCTGGAAGATCGCCGCCGAGCTGTGGGGATGGGCGCCGTCCTGGCTGCTCGACAGCTACCACGAGGAGCGGTACCCGGTCGGGCGGCAGGTCCTGCGGGGCAGCGGGGCGCTGCTGCGGTTCGCGCTCGCCGAGCCGTACTGGCTGCGCGCGGCGCGCGGCGCCGCCGCGTGGGCGGCGACGCACGTCCGGCCGGTGGCGCGGCGGATGGCGGGCGCCGTCTCCGGCATCGACACCGCCTACCCGGCGCCGCGCGGGGCGCACCGGCTCACCGGCCGCCGCGCCCCCGACGTGCCGCTGGCGGGCAGCCCGTCCCGGCTGTACGAGCTGCTCGGAGAGGGGATGTTCGTCCTCGTCGTCGCGGCGAACGACCCGGCGGTCACCTACCTGGCGACGAAGCGGTGGGCGGGCCGGGTGCACTGCGCGCTGGCCGGGGGCGCCACCCGCACGACCGCGCTGGTGCGGCCGGACGGCTACATCGCGTGGGCCACCGACGAGACCGCCCCGGACCGGCGCGCCGCCGAGATCCGCGACGCGCTGGGCCACTGGTGCGGGCCGCCCGCCGACCGCGCCGTCCACGAACCCCGCCGCATCGGGAGCCTCCCGGGCGACGGCGACCAACGGAGGAGTTGAGACCATGGCAGCCGGCACGGGGGGCCGCGGCGTCGCGCGGAAACTGATCGCCTCGCATCTGGTGAGCGGCGAGATGCGGCCGGGCGCCGAGATCGGGATCCGCGTCGACCAGACCCTCACCCAGGACGCGACCGGCACGCTGGTGATGCTGGAGCTGGAGGCGCTCGACCTCGACCGGGTCCGGACGGACGTGTCCGTCCAGTACGTCGACCACAACCTGCTGCAGGCCGACGAGCGCAACATGGCCGACCACATCTTCCTGCGGTCCGCCGCCCGCCGGTACGGGCTCTGGTACTCCAAGCCCGGCAACGGCGTGTCCCATCCGACGCACATGCAGCGCTTCGGCGTGCCCGGCGCGACCATGGTCGGCTCCGACTCCCACACCTGCGCGGCGGGATCGCTCGGCATGCTCGCGATCGGCGTCGGCGGGCTGGAGGTCGCGATGGCGATGGCCGGGGAGCCGCTGCACGTGACGATGCCGGAGATCTGGGGCGTCCGGCTGACCGGGGAGCTGCCGCCGTGGTGCAGCGCCAAGGACGTGATCCTGGAGATGCTGCGCCGGCACGGGGTGCGCGGCGGCGTCAACCGGATCATCGAGTACCACGGGCCCGGCCTCGCCGGGCTGACCGCGATGGACCGGCACGTCATCGCCAACATGGGCGCGGAGCTCGGCGCGACGACGACGGTGTTCCCGGCGGACGAGCAGGTCCGCGCGTTCCTGCGCGCCGAGGACCGCGAGGGCGACTTCACCGAGCTCACCGCCGACCCGGACGCGCGCTACGACGTCGACGAGGAGATCGACCTGTCCGCGCTGGAGCCGCTGATCGCCCGCCCGAGCTCGCCCGGCGACGTCGTCCCCGTGCGCGAGGCCGCGGGGGAGGAGGTCCACCAGGTCGTGGTCGGCTCGTCGGCGAACCCCGGGCTGCGCGACTTCGCGTCCGTCGCGGCGATCGTGAAGGGGCGCCAGGTGCACCCGCGGGTGTCGCTGGACGTGAACCCGACGTCCCGGCAGATCCTCGTCGACCTGACCAGGATGGGCGCGACCGCCGACCTCGTGCAGGCCGGCGCCCGCATCCACCAGGCCGGCTGCATGGGCTGCATCGGCATGGGGCAGGCGCCCGCGATCGGCCGCAACAGCCTGCGGACCATGCCGCGCAACTTCCCCGGCCGCTCCGGCACCCGGGACGACCTGGTCTGGCTGTGCTCGCCGGAGACCGCCGCGGCCGCCGCGCTCACCGGCCGGATCACCGACCCGCGCGACCTCGGCATGGACCCGCCGGCCGTCCGCCTCCCGGCCGCCTCCAGCGTCAACCGGGACATGCTCGAAGGGCCGCCGCCCGCGGACGAGGCCCGCCGCGTCGAGCTGGAGAAGGCGCCGAGCATCGGCGTGCTGCCCGAACTGGACCCGCTGCCCGACGAGCTGGAGCTGCCCGTCGCCATCAAGGTCGGCGACGACGTGTCCACCGACGAGATCCTTCCGGCGGGCGCGCGGGCCCTGCCGTACCGCAGCGACATCGCCCGGCTCGCCGACTTCGCCTTCGACCAGTTCGACGAGGACTATTCCGGCCGGGCCCGGGAGATGGGCCCGCACGCCGTGGTCGGCGGCCGCAACTACGGCCAGGGCTCCTCGCGCGAGCACGCGGCGATCGCGCCTCGCCACCTCGGGCTGCGGCTCGTGCTGGCGCGCGGCTATGCCAGGATCCACTGGCAGAACCTCGTCAACTTCGGGATCCTGCCGCTGGAGTTCGCCGAAGAAGGCGACTACGACCGGGTGGAGCGGGGCGACGTGCTGCGCGTGGAGAACGTTCGGGACGCGCTGAAGGCCGGGAACGAGATCGACGTCCGCAACACCACCAAGGGCGAGACGTACCGGGCGCGGCACCGCCTGTCACCGCGCCAGCGGGACCTGGTCGCCGCCGGCGGCCAGATCCCGCTCCTCCGCGCCCGCAGGGAGGCGGCCGGTCAGTAGCGGCGTTCCTCGCGGCCGTAGCCGAGTTCCTCGGCGATGTCGGCGACGTTCTCGTACTCGCGCTTCGGCAGCGTCCGCAGCTGGTCGACGGCCTCGTCGGGGGCGCCCGCCTCGGCGGCGTGCCGGACCAGCTCGTTCGGGCGGGCCGGGTAGCGGACGCCGGTGAGCATCCGGGCGAGGGCGCTGCGGCCCTCCACGTCCCGGGCGCTCATCCCGGGCGGGGAGCCCTCGCGGTCCCCGGTGGCCGGCGCGTTCGGGTCCGCCGGGTAGTCGTCGGAGAACGGCTCGGGCTCCTTGAACTCCTCGGCGTGAGTGGGGTGCCCGCCGCTGATCATGCCGTGGGTCTCGCGGACGATCTCGTCGTCGGCCCTGGGGCCGTGCTTGTCGCTCATGTCTGGCATGGGAAGAGCGTTCCCGGGCCGCCGTGTCCAAACATGGAACCGATCTTGGACGCCCCCGGCGGCGGCGCGGCTACGACCGGCGCATCAGCCGCAGCACGCGCCGCACCAGCGAGGTCTCGGCGGGCTCCTCCGGTGCCCGGTCCGCCGCGTCCTCCTCGGCGGCGGGAGGCGCCGGCCGCGGCTCGGGCGGCGGCCCGGCCAGCTCGTAGTTGACCGGCAGCGACCGCAGGCCCCGCATCAGCGGGGACGACCGCCAGGGGAGCTGGTCGGCGGGCAGCGCGAGCCGCAGCGTGGAGAACCGGTCGAACAGCCGCTCCACCGCGATCATCGTGACGGTGGTGGCGAGGTCGCGGCCGAGGCAGGCGTGCGGGCCGGCGCT
The DNA here is from genome assembly GCF_900188445.1 of Actinomadura meyerae. Taxonomy (GTDB): domain Bacteria; phylum Actinomycetota; class Actinomycetes; order Streptosporangiales; family Streptosporangiaceae; genus Spirillospora; species Spirillospora meyerae. The sequence goes on along the minus strand of NZ_FZOR01000016.1, from coordinate 148,021 downwards.
CCAGGCCAGATGGGCGCGGGAGGAGTAGATCGCGTCCGGCGCCGTGGCGCCGGTGAACGCCGGGTCCAGGTGGGCGGCGGCGGGTGACACCATGACCGGGTCGCCGGCCGCGATCTGGAACCTGCCGAGCCGGACGTCCGACTTGGCCCACCGGAACGAGAGGTTGGCCATCGGCGGGTTCGCGGCCGCCGCCCGGTTGATCGCCTCCTGGATCATGCCGGCGGACATGCTGTCGCGGGCGCCGGTGTCGCCGATCAGCACCTCGGTGATGGTGTTGCAGATGAGCGTGCCGGTGACGTCGCCGACGAGCCCCGACAGCATCGCCATCTCGCGGGTGAGCTCCTCGGCGGTCAGGTCGGGCACGGCGGCGAGCATGAAGGACGGCAGGTCGGTGCCGGGCTCGGTGACGCGCGCCGCGCACACGTCCGCGAACCGGGCGAGCAGCCGGTCGGACGCCTCCCGCGCGTCCGGGCCGGCGTCCATCACCCGCCACAGGTCGATGATCAGCTCGTCGTCGCCGTCCGCGCCGGTGCCGAGCAGCCGGCCGATCACCATCAGCGGCAGCGGGCGCGCGTACTGGGCGGACAGGTCGGCCCAGCCGGACGCGCCGCCCTCCGACAGCACGGTGATCAGCTCGTCGGCGTACCGGCGGACGGCCAGCTCCAGCGCCTTCGCCTCGGGCCGGGCGCGCTCCTGGAAGGGGCGCAGGCCCTCGCTCCAGGCGCTGCGGAGCCGGGTGGAGTCGGCGCCGTCGCGGAACGCCGAGTTGCCCGACTCCACCACCGGCAGCATCGGCCAGTCCGCCGGGACGGAGCCCTCCCGGTACCGGCGCCAGTTCTCCACGCGCCGGCTCCAGATGCCGCGCGCGTCGCGCATGATGTCGAGCGTCTGCGCGTAGCCGATCACGAGCCACGCCGGGACGCCGAGGACGTCCACCGGCGCCACCGGCCCGTACTCCGCGCGCAGCCGTTCGTAGAAGACCGCGGGGCGGGACTCGTAGTCGCGGTTCAGCAGGGGCTGGACGGCGAGCGCCTCCAGCGGCGGGTGCGCGGGTGCGGGTTCTGCCTGCGGCGTCTGGGGCTCCACGTGCACAAACCATAGGAGAGATCGTTCGCCGCCGACGACGATTGCGACGGAATCGCCCAAATTGATCTTTCGGGCGGACCCGGATGGCCGAATCCCCGCGCGATGTGTGAGGCTGGAGGAGCCCTAAGAGAGCTGGAGGTCCGCATGGCCGAATCGTCAGGAGAGCCCGCCGAAGGCGAGGACGACGTCAAGCGCAGGTTCCGGGAGGCCCTGGAGCGCAAGCGCGGAGCGGCGGCCAAGAACGCCGGCGCGTCCGGCAGGAGCGGCTCGAAGGTGCGCGGCGCGCACGACCGCGCCGGCCAGCAGCGGCAGTTCCGGCGCAAGAGCGGCTGACCGCGACCCACCGTCCGACCCCCGCGCGGAGCGCGGGGGTCCTTTCGCGTCCGGGTCAGCTCCCGTAGAGCTTCTTCGAGTAGCTCGCCTCGGAGTAGTGGCTCTCCAGCTGCTCGAGGGTCTCCTCGGTGTACTGGACGTCCTTGACGATCCGGGCGTGCGCCGGCAGCGCCTCCGGGTCCCAGGTCTCGGGCTTCCACAGCTTGGAGCGCATCAGCGCCTTCGCGCAGTGGAAGAAGATCTGCTCGATGTGGACGACGAGCGCGAGCGCGGGCCGGTGGCCCTTGACGACCATCTCGTCGAAGAACGGCGCGTCCCGCACCAGGGTGGCCCGGCCGTTGATCCGCAGCGTCTCGCCCCGCCCCGGCACCAGGAAGATCAGCCCGACGTGCGGGTTGCTCAGGATGTTCAGGAACCCGTCCGCGCGGCGGTTGCCCGGCCGGTCCGGGACGGCGATCGTGGTGTCGTCGATGACGTGCGCGAACCCGGGCGGGTCGCCCTTGGGGGAGACGTCGCAGTTGCCGTCCGCGTCGCTGGTGGAGATCAGGCAGAACGGGGAGCGGGCGAGCCACTCGCGGTCCCAGGCGTGCAGGGTCGCGCGCTCCTTGTCGATCGCCCGCCGCATCGGCGTGCCGAGCAGCTCGCGCAGCTCCGCCGCGGACGTGATCGCAGTGAACTCGGGGGCGAGCGTCATCGCCGCTCCTTCCGCTGGAGAACGATGATCAGCGTAACCCGGCGGAGACCGGGCGGTTCCGGCCGGGGTCAGCCCTTCGCGGCGTAGCGGCGGACGCCGCCCTCCTCGTGGACGTCCAGGACGCCGCGATCGGCGAGGACGTCCAGGTGCGCCTCGATCTCCAGGACGGCCAGCATCCGGCTGAACGCGTCCAGGTCGGCGAGGCTGCGCCGGCGGCGGGTCCACGGCATCGCCTCGGCGACCGCGAACGCCGTGTCGCGGCCCGCCCGGACCTGCGCGGCCGCGGCGTCGAGGCGCTCGGCGTGGTGCTCCAGCAGCTCGTCGACCCGGGTGTGCACGCTCGGCCGCACCGGGCCGTGCGCGGGGAGCAGCAGCGTGTCCGGCATGTCGCGGACGAGCCGCAGCGACTCCAGGTAGCTGCGCAGCGGCTTGGGCTCCGGCTCGGTCTCCAGCCCGATGGACGGCGTGATGTGCGGCAGGATGTGGTCCCCCGCGAACAGCAGCCCGGCGGCGGCGTCCCGCAGCACGATGTGGCCGCGCGTGTGCCCCGGCGTGGCGAACACGTCCAGGTCCCGGGCGGTGAGGCCGACCCGCTCCCCGTCGTCGAGCCAGGCGTCCGGCAGCGTGTGCGGGACGTCCCGCTCGGAGCGGTCCACCGGCGTCCCGGCGATCTCGGCGGCGAGGGCGTCCGCGCCGCAGCGGCGCAGCAGCTCGACCTGCCGGGGGTGCAGGCCGCGCCGGACGTCGAACGCCTCGATCGACGGGCGCTCGCCGCGCCCGATCCGCACCCGCGTCCCGAACGACTCGCGCAGCGCGAGGGCCTGCGAGTAGTGGTCCCAGTGCGCGTGGGTGACGAGGAACTGCGCCACGTCGTCCAGCCCGTGGCCGAGCGAGCGGAGGGCCTTCTCCATGGCGGCGCGCGTGTCGGGCATGGCCCAGCCGGAGTCCACGACGACGGGGCCGCCGTCGTCCTCGATCACGTAGACGTTGACGGCGTGCAGCGACGGGATGGGCAGCGCCAGGGGGATCCGGTAGACCCCGGGCACCACCGGATGGGCGCCCGGTTCGGTCCAGTCAGTCGGCTGCTCCACGACCGGTGCCGTCACCGCGCGCCCCCTCAATACTCGAATAACGTTCTACTAGAACCTACTTGATGCCGATCGTCCGGATCGCCGCCAGGGGGCCGGTCAGCCGTGCCGTGCGTCACGGTCGGCGGCGCGGCGGGCCTCGGCGGCGGCCGCGCGGACCTCCCGGGCGGCCTCCTCCGCCCGCGCCCGGTTCTGCTCGGCGCGCTCGGCGCGGCGGGCCGCGGCGTCCCGGTCGGCGGTCGCGCGCTCCAGCTCGCGGCGGAGCCGCGCCACCTCCGCGGACGCCTCCCCGGCCGCGCGCTTGGCGGCGTCCGCCCGGTCCGTGCGCTCGGCCAGCTTGCGCTCGGCCTCCTCGGCGCGCCTGCGCAGCGTCTCGGCCCGCCGCGCCCGCGCCGCGCTCGTGCGCGTCACGTTCGGCGCGGCGCCGTCGGGCTTCTCCTTCTTCCTCCGTGCGGGCTCCGCCTCCGCCTCCGATTCCGCCTTCGGCTCCGGTTCCGGCTTCGGCTCCGGTTCCGGCTTCGGCTCCGGTTCCGGCTTCTGCTTCCGCTTCGCGGGCCGCTCCTCTGGGGGCGCCATGGGGAAGCCGGCGGGGACGAAACCGGTGTGGCTCCGGGGCTGCGTCAGCCGCCCCGCCCGGACCTCGTCCGCGATCTCCGCGTCCACGGTGGCGGCCTGCAGCGTGTCCTCCACCTCCCGGACGGCCTGCTCCCGCAGCCCGTTGCCCGCCTCCGCGGCGAGCTCGCCCGCCGTCCGCACGAGCGAGGCGACCAGCTCGGCGCGGCGCTGCTCCAGGTCGCGCAACCCGCCGCCGCCTCCGCCTTCGCTCCATGCCGAGCGCAACTCGGCGCCCACGTCCAGCAGCCGCTCCAGCTCGTCGGCGGCGGAGCGGCTGAGCAGGTTCACCGCCCAGGCCGACAGCGTCGGGCGGCGCAGCGCGCCGATGCGCTTGGCGAGGGCGGCGTCGCCGCCGTCCTTGGCCTCCCGCGCGAGCCGCTTGCGCGTCTCCACGAACCGCGCGGGCGGCACGCCGTAGAGCTCGTCGGCCGCACTGGTGAAGTCCACGCCTGCTCTCTACCCCGTGCCGCGCAGCCCGGACCGAGGGCCGAGGGTCTGGACGGGGGAGAGCGCGGCGCTTATACTCGCACACGAGTATTCGTTGACGAGGAGTCCGGGATGGCCAAGCGGCGGAAGGTCGGCAACCTCCTCGGCCTCGCGGTGCTGTCGACGGTCTCCGCGAAGCCGATGCACCCCTACGAGATGGCCGCCGTGATGCGCGCCCGCGGGAAGGACCGCGACATGGGCATCAAGTGGGGGTCGCTCTACACCGTCGTCGGCAATCTGGAGAAGCACGGCTTCCTGGCCGTCGAGGGCAGCGTCCGGGAAGGGGCGCGGCCGGAGCGGACCGTCTACCGCATCACGGACGCGGGCAGGGCGGAGCTCGCCGACTGGGTCCGCGAGCTGATCGCCGTGCCCGAGCCGGAGGTGCCGCGGTTCGAGGCGGGGCTGTCGGTCCTCGGCGCGCTCGGCCCGGACGAGGTCGCCGCCCTGCTGCGCCGGCGCCTGGACGCGCTGGAGCGGCGGATCGCCGCCGACGCGGCGGCGCTCGCGGAGGCCGGCGTGCCGCGCGTCTTCCTGATCGAGGGGGAGTACGACCTGGCGATCAGGCGCGCCGAGGCCGCCTGGGTGCGCGGCTTCCTCGCCGAGATCGAGGACGGCACCCTGCCCCACCTCGACACGTGGCGCGCGTTCCACGAGACCGGAGAGCTGCCGCCCGAGATCGCCGAGATGGCGGAGAGGGGAGCCCCAGAGGAGCAGTAGCGGCGAGAGCGGCCCGGCGGCGGTGCGGCAACACCCCCGCCGGGCCGGAGAACCCACCACCGAGAAGATCCGCGCGGAGCGGGACCGGCGGCGAGCACGCACCTCAAGCCTATCCGGGACCCCTCCGCCGAGCACGGAGGAACCATGGCGCACGCCATCGAGGCCGAGGGCCTCGTGAAGACCTATCCCGGCGACGTCCGGGCCCTGGACGGGCTGACCATCACGGCCGCCCAGGGCGAGATCCTCGGGCTGCTCGGCCCCAACGGGGCCGGCAAGTCCACCACCGTCAAGATCCTCACCACCCTGGTCCGGCCCGACGCCGGCACCGCCGCCGTGGCCGGGCACGACGTGCTGCGCCGGCCCGACCGGGTCCGCCGGCGGATCGGGGTCGTGGCGCAGAAGTCCGGCGCCAACCCCGAGGCGAGCGGCCGCGCCAACCTCGTCCTTCAGGGCCGCCTGTACGGGCTGCCCGGCGCGCGGGCGCGGCGGCGGGCCGCGGAGCTGCTCGCCCGCTTCGGCCTGGACGACGCGGCGGACCGCCGCGTGAAGACCTACTCGGGCGGCATGCGGCGGCGCCTCGACATCGCGCTCGGCCTCGTCCACCGCCCGCGGGTGCTGTTCCTCGACGAGCCCACCACCGGGCTCGACCCCGAGGCGCGCGCCGCCGTGTGGGCCGAGATCGCCCGGCTCGCCGGCGACGACGACCTGGCGATCCTGCTGACCACCCACTACCTCGACGAGGCCGACCGGCTCGCCGGGCGGCTCGCGATCGTCGACGGGGGCCGCGTCGTCGCCTCGGGCACCCCCGACGGCCTCAAGGGCGAGCTGCGCGGCGACGCCGTGCACGTCGCCTGGCCGGAGGCGCCGCCGGAGCCGCTCGTGCGGGAGGCGCTCGGCCGCCTCCCCGGCGTCCGCGAGATCGTGCTGGACGGGCCGCGCCTCAGCGCCCGCACCGGCGACGGGGCCGCCGCCGTCCCGGCCGTCCTCGCCGCCCTCGACCAGGCCGGCGTCCCAGCGGCGTCCGCCACCGTCGCCCGGCCCTCCCTGGACGACGTCTACCTCCGCTACGCCGGGCGCCGCCTGGCCGGCTCCGAGCCCGCGACCGCGGGAGGCACCCGATGACCACCCCGATGACCACCCCGGCGACCACCCCGGCGACCACCCCGATGAGCGCCGCGATCACCGGCCTGGTGACCGGGACCTGGTGGATGACCCACCGGCGCCTGTCGGCGCTGCTGCGCAACCCGGCCGTCCTCGTCATGACGCTGGCGCAGCCGATGATCTGGCTGTTCCTGTTCGGGGAGCTGTTCGAGCGGGTCGCCGAGCTGCCCGGGTTCGGCGCCGCGTCCTACCTCGACTACATCGTCCCGGGCGTCGTCGTCATGAACGCGGTGTCGCTGAACACGTTCGCCGGGATGGCGACGATGGACGAGATCGAGCGCGGCACCCTCGACCGCTTCCTCGTCACCCCGGTGCGCCGCGGCGCGATCGTGCACGCTGGCGTCGTGGAGCAGGCCCTCAGCACGGCGTTCCAGTCCCTGGTGATCATCCTGCTGGGCGCGGCGGCGGGCGCCGCCTACCCGGGCGGCGCCGCGGGCCTCGCCGTCCTCGTCGCCGCCTCGGTGCTGGTCGGCGTCGTCCTCGCCGCCCTGTCGAACACGCTGGCGCTGCTCGCGCGCGACCGCAACACCATCATCGGCCTGAACGTGATGCTGCTGCTGCCGCTCACGTTCCTGTCGTCGGCGTTCATGCCCGCGAACCTGATGCCCTCGTGGATCGACCGCGTGGCCGCCGCCAACCCGGTGAGCTGGGCGCTCGACGCGTCCCGCGCGGCCCTGTCCGCCGACCCGGACTGGGCGTCGGCCGCACGGCACGGCTCAGGGCTGCTGGTACTGGCCGCGGCGGCCGTGGCACTGGCGGTCCACTCGGTGCGGGGCTACCAGAAGTCCCGCTGACGCGCCCGTTCCGGCCCGGCCGCCCGCGGGCGGCCGGGCCCTTCGGGCCGTGGATGCGGAGCGGGTGTCCGGGAGTCAGCGGGTGTCGAGGAAGTGGTCCAGGACCCGGGTGCCGAAGGCCAGGCCGTCGAGGGGGACGCGCTCGTCGACGCCGTGGAACATGCCGAAGTAGTCGAGGTCGGGCGTCAGGCGCAGGGGCGCGAAGCCGTAGCTGGTGATGCCGATGCGGTGGAACGACTTCGCGTCGGTGCCGCCGGCCATCACGTAGGGGACGGGATGGGCCTCCGGGTCCTCGGCGCGGAGCGCGTCGGCGAGGGCGGTGAACGTCGGCCCCGCGGGGTCGGCCGCCGGGGCCTCCTCGTAGTTGATGAACTCGCGGGTGACCCGGGGGCCGAGCAGCCGGTCGATCGTGGCGAGGAACTCCTCGCCGGTGCCGGGCAGGTAGCGGCCGTCGACCTGCGCGGTCGCGGTGCCGGGCACGACGTTGACCTTGTAGCCGGCCTCCAGCCGGGTCGGGTTCGCCGAGTTGCGGATCGTCCCGGCGAACAGGTGCCCGGCCCGGCCGAGCCGCGCGGCCTCCGCGTCGAGGCGGTCGTGGTCGATGGTCGTGCCGAGCGCCTTCGCGAGCCCGTCCAGCAGCGCGCGGACGCCCGGCGTCAGCCGGACGGGCCACTCGTGCGCGGCCAGCCGGGACACCGCGTGCGCGATCTCGGCGACCGCGTTGTCGGGCGCCGGTTTCGAGCCGTGCCCGGCGGTGCCGCGCGCCGTCAGCCTCAGCCAGGTGGTGCCGCGCTCGCCGGTGGCGACCGGGTAGATCCGCCGGCCGCCGGCCTCCACGCTGAACCCGCCGGACTCGCTGATCGCCTCCGTGCAGCCCTCGAAGACCTCCCGGTGCTCGCGCGCCACGTACCGGGACCCGTACTCGCCGGTGCACTCCTCGTCGGCGAGGAACGCCAGCACCAGGTCGCCGCGCGTGCGTCGCCCCTCGCGCAGCCTCTGCCGGACGGCCGCGAGCGTCATCGCGAGGCTGCCCTTCATGTCGACCGCGCCGCGCCCCCACACGCACCCGTCCCGCACCTCGCCGGAGAAGGGCGGCACGGCCCAGTCGGCGGCGTCGGCGGGGACCACGTCGAGGTGCCCGTGGATCAGGAAGGCCGGATGCGACGGGTCGGTGCCGGGGATCCGCGCGAGGACGCTCGCCCGGCCGGGCGCCGACTCCACGACGCGCGGCTCCGCGCCCACCTCGGCCAGCAGCGCGGCGACGTGCTCGGCCGCGGGACGCTCCGGACGGGCCACCCCCTCGCCCTGGTTGGTGGTGTCGAAACGGATCAGCTCAGCACAGATCCGGCCGGCCTCGATGCCCGCCCCGTCCTCCATCGAACCTCCGATACGCGACGAGGGTTCATTGTCCCCGGGGACCGGCCCGTGTCAACGCGGCGGCGGCGTGTCGCGCCCGGAACCGGGAACGCATGATCAAGAACGTATCGATCCGGTTTCGACTCCGTCAGCGCAGTGTGCAAAACGTCGCCGCACGGACCACCCTGCCAACAATCGAGGTGCGGCGGGCGGCCAAGCGCCCGTGGAGCGGGGCGGAGGATTGCATGATCGGCCAATGGGGCGTGCGGAAGGGCGTGCGGAAGAAGGCCGCGGGAGCCGTCGCGGTGGCGCTCGCGGTGGCGCTGGGGCTGTCGGCCTGCGGCGGCGGTGACGAGGCGGGGGCGAGCGACGGGACGTTCACCGTCGGGCACTCCGAGCCCGACCACCTGGTGCCCGCCAACACGACCAGCAGCTACGCCTTCGACGTGATCACCGAGCTGTTCGACAACCTGATGACGCTGAGCGCGGACGGCAAGGCGGAGCCGCTGGCCGCCGAGTCCGTCACCTCCTCCGACCAGAAGGTCTGGACGGTCAAGCTGCGGGCGGGGCAGAAGTTCCACAACGGCGAGCCGGTGACCGCGCAGAGCTTCGCCGACGCGTGGAACAACGCGGCGTACGGGCCGAACGCGATGAGCGCCAACTCCTACTTCTCGTACATCAAGGGCTACGAGGAGATGAACCCCGAGGACGAGAACGCCAAGCCGAAGGCCGACACGCTGTCGGGCCTGGAGGTCACCGGGCCGGACACGCTCAAGGTCACGCTGAACGCGCCGTTCAGCCAGTTCCCGCTGCTGCTGACGTACCCGGCGTACGCGCCGATGCCGAAGGCCGGGCTGAAGGACCTGAAGGCGTTCGAGGAGCACCCGATCGGCAACGGCCCGTACCAGATGGACGGCAACTGGGAGCGCAACAAGCAGATCAAGCTCGTCGCCTACCCCGGGTACGCGGGCCCGCGCAAGCCGAAGAACAAGGGCGTGACCTGGAAGAGCTACTCCAACGCCGACACGGCCTACACCGACCTGCGGGCGGGCCGGATCGACGTCCTGCAGACGATCCCGTCGGCGAAGGTCCCCGAGGCCAAGCGCCTGCTGGGGGACCGGTTCCTCGCCCGGAAGATGAGCACCACCGACTACCTCGGCTTCCCGGTGTTCGACAAGCGGTTCGCCAACCCGGACCTGCGCAAGGCCATCTCGATGGTCATCGACCGCCAGGGCATCAACAAGGCGGTCTACAACGGCGGCTACTTCCCCGCCGACTCGCTGATCCCGTCCATCATCCCCGGCCACCGCGACAACGCCTGCGGTGAGCTGTGCACCTACGACCCGGCGAAGGCCAAGCAGCTGTTCGACAAGGCCGGCGGGTTCAAGGGGACGATGGAGCTGTACTTCTCCAACGCGCAGCCGACCTACGCGCAGTGGATGCAGATCGTCGCGAACTCGCTGCGCGACAACCTCGGCATCACCGACGTCCAGTTCCGGCAGGTGCCGGCGTCCGACTACTTCTCGATGCTGCGCGAGCGCAAGGAGAAGGGCCCCTACCGGCAGAACTGGGAGGCCGACTTCCCGAGCCCGCAGAACTACCTCGAGAACATGTGGGGCTCGGCCGACAACCGCATGGGCTGGAAGAACAAGGAGTTCGACGACCTGATCGCCAAGGCCAACCAGGCCGCCGACCAGCAGCAGGCCATCGCGCTCTACAACCAGGCCGAGGACATCGCGCTCCGGGAGATGCCGATGATCCCGCTGTGGACCTGGGCGGGCGAGGGCGGCCGCTCGAAGAACGTCGACAACGTCGTGATCACCCCGTACTCGACGGGTCTCGTCGCCACCGATGTGACGGTGAAGTAACCGGCGATGTGGAGGTACGTCCTACGGCGGCTCCTGCAGGCGGTCCCCGTCTTCTTCGGCACGACGCTGCTCATCTACGTGATGGTGTTCGCGCTTCCGGGCGACCCCATTCAGGCGCTCGCCGGGGACAAGCCGGTCCCGGACAACGTCCTGCAGACGCTCCGGGACCGGTACAACCTCAACGACCCGCTGCTGGTGCAGTACGGGAAGTACATGTGGGGCCTCGCCCAGGGCGACCTGGGCGAGAACTACACCGGCCAGAGCGTGTCGGAGATGCTCAGCGGGCGGTGGACGGTGACCGCGCAGCTCGCCCTCACCGCCTGGATCTTCGAGCTGGCCATCGGGATCGCGCTCGGCGTGTGGGCGGGGCTGCGCCGCGGCCGGCTCGCCGACACCCTCGTCCTCGGCGGGACGACCCTGGTCATCGCGGTGCCGGTGTTCGTCCTCGGGTACGCCGCGCAGCTGCTGTTCGGACTGCACTGGCAGATCTTCCCCACGGCCGGGACGGACGAGGGCTGGCCGGTGAGCTACCTGCTGCCGGGCATCGTGCTCGGCTCGCTCGGCCTGTCGTACGTGGCGCGGCTGACGCGCACGAGCCTGTCGGAGAACCTGCGGGCCGACTACGTGCGCACCGCGAACGCCAAGGGCCTGTCGCGGGCGCGGGTGGTCGGCCGGCACGCGCTCCGCAACTCGCTCATCCCGGTGGTGACCTACCTCGGCGTCGACTTCGGCAACCTGATGGGCGGCGCGGTCGTGACCGAGGGCATCTTCAACCTGCCGGGCATCGGGCAGCAGGTGTTCCAGTCGATCCAGCTGAAGGAGGGCCCGGTCGTGGTCGGCGCGGTCACCGTGCTGGTCCTCATCTTCCTGCTGGTCAACCTGGTCGTGGACCTGCTGTACGGGGTGCTCGACCCGCGGATCAGGTACGAGTGAGGCGCGCATGACGATCAAGGACGCCGGCCCGCCGGGCGCCGAGCCCGAACCGGCACCCGGCGCGGCCGGGGCGCTCGCCGGCACGACCGCCGGGGCGGGCACGACCGCCGGGGCGGGCGCGGCGGCCGTCGCCGCGGCCGGCGGCGAGATCGGCCGGGCGTCGCTGTGGGACGACGCGTGGCGCGACCTGCGCCGCCGCTGGGTGTTCTGGATCTCGGTGACGATCCTGGCGTTCGTCGCGGTGATGGCCGTCCTGCCGCGGCTGTTCACCGCCACGGACGTCAACGAGGGCTGCGACCCGAACGCCGCCAAGGCCGGCCCGTCGGGCGGCCACTGGTTCGGCACCGACCTCGCGGGCTGCGACTACTACGCGCACGTCGTGCACGGCGCCCGCCCGACGCTGCTCATCGGCGTCGCCGTCACCCTGTTCGCGCTGCTGATCGCGATGGTGTTCGGGCTGCTCGCCGGGTACTACGGCGGCCTGCTGGACGCGGTGATCGCGCGGCTCACCGACGTGTTCTTCGGGCTGCCGTTCGTGCTGGGCGCCACGGTGATCCTGGTGGCGTTCCCCTCGCACGGCGTGTGGGCGATGACGCTGGTGCTGGTGCTGCTCGGCTGGACGACGATGATCCGCATCATGCGCGGCCAGGTCATCTCCGTCCGGGACGCCGACTACGTGCAGGCGGCGCGGCTGCTCGGCGCGTCCGACGCCCGGATCATGGCCCGGCACATCCTGCCGAACGCGCTCGCCCCGGTGATCGTGGTCGCCACCCTCAACGTCGGCAACGTGATCGTGGGCGAGGCCACGCTGGACTTCCTCGGCGTCGGCCTGCAGTACCCGGAGGTCTCCTGGGGGCTCCAGCTGAACCAGGCGAAGGACTCCTTCATCGACCACCCGCACCTGCTGGTCTTCCCCGCCGTGTTCCTGTCGGCGACGGTGCTGAGCTTCCTGATGCTCGGCGACGCCGTCCGCGACGCCCTCGACCCGAAGCTGCGGTGATCCCGGAATGCCCACGGACGTGATGGACGATGCCCCCGCGCCGCCGCCGCTGCTGAGCGTCGACGACCTGCACGTGGTGTTCCGCGTGCGCGGCCGGGACGTGCGCGCGGTGAACGGCCTGTCGTACACCCTCGACGAGGGCGAGACGCTCGCGATCCTCGGCGAGTCGGGGTCGGGCAAGAGCGTCGCCGCGCAGGCGGTGATGGGCATCCTCGACTCCCCGCCCGCCCGCGTCGAGCGCGGGTCGGTGCGGCTGCGCGGCGAGGAGCTGCTCGGCCTGCCCGAGCGGCGCCGCCGCGGCTACCGCGGCGACCGCGTCTCGATGGTCTTCCAGGACGCGCTGACCGCGCTGAACCCGGTGTTCACCGTCGGCGACCAGCTCCGCGAGATGTACCGGGTGCACCGCGGCCTCGGCCGCCGGGAGGCCCGGGACCGGGCCGTCGAGCTGATGGACCGGGTGGGGATCCCCGACCCGGCCCGGCGGCTCGGCGACTACCCGCACCAGTTCTCCGGCGGCATGCGCCAGCGCATCATGATCGCGATGGCGCTGGCACTGGAGCCGGACGTCCTGATCGCCGACGAGCCGACGACCGCGCTGGACGTGACCGTCCAGGCGCAGATCATGCGGCTGCTCGCCGGGATCCAGGAGGAGCTGCGCATGGGCATGGTGCTGATCACCCACGACCTCGGCGTCGTCGCCGGCGTCGCGGACCGCATCGTCGTCATGTACGCCGGGTCCGTCGCCGAGCAGGCGCCCGCCCGGGAGCTGTACGCGCGGCCCGCCCACCCCTACACGCGGGGCCTGCTGGCGTCGGTGCCGCGGCTGGACCGGCGCGGCGCGCCGCTCGTCCCGATCAAGGGGGCGCCGCCGGACCCGGCCGCGCTGCCGCCGGGCTGCCCGTTCCAGCCGCGCTGCCCGCGCGCCGAGGCGGTCTGCGCGGCGGAGCGGCCCCCGCTCACCGCGGTCGCGCCCGGCCACGCGGCCGCCTGCCACTTCGCCGCGGAGGTGCACGGTGCCGGACCCGAGTGACCCGCCGATCCTCCAGGTGGAGGGGCTCGTCAAGCACTACCCGGTGACCCGGGGCGTGGTGATCAAGCGCGCGGTCGGGCACGTCAAGGCCGTCGACGGCGTCGACCTGGAGCTGCGCCGCGGCGAGACCCTCGGCATCGTCGGCGAGTCCGGGTGCGGGAAGTCGACGCTGGCGAAGCTGCTGCTCGCCGCCGAGCGGCCCACCGCCGGGACGGTCTGCTTCGACGGCCGGGACGTGTTCGCCATGCGGCGGGCCGAGCTGCGGGCGCTGCGCCGCCGCATCCAGATGGTGATGCAGGACCCGTACTCCTCGCTCGACCCCCGGATGACGGTCGGCGACATCGTCGGCGAGCCGTTCGCGATCCATCCGGACGCCGCGCCGAAGGGGGAGCGCCGCGCCCGCGTCCAGGAGCTGCTGGAACTGGTCGGCCTCGACCCCGGGCACGTCAACCGGTACCCGCACCAGTTCTCCGGCGGGCAGCGCCAGCGGGTCGGGATCGCCCGCGCCCTCGCGCTGCGCCCGGACGTGATCGTGTGCGACGAGCCGGTGTCGGCGCTGGACGTCTCCGTCCAGGCGCAGGTGATGAACCTGCTCGCCGAGCTGCAGCGCGAGCTGGGCCTGGCGTACGTGTTCATCGCGCACGACCTGGCGGCCGTCCGGCACATCTCCGACCGCGTGGCGGTGATGTACCTCGGCAAGGTCGTGGAGACCGGCGACGAGACGCAGATCTACGACCATCCGACGCACCCGTACACGCAGGCGCTGCTGTCGGCCGTGCCGGTGCCCGACCCGGACGCGCCCGGCTGGGCGGGGCAGATCCGGCTGGAGGGCGAGCCGCCGTCGCCGCTGGACCCGCCGTCCGGCTGCCGGTTCCGCACCCGCTGCTGGAAGGCCCGCGACGTCTGCGCCGACGAGGCCCCGGCGCTGGAGGAGCGCGACGGCTCCGCCCATCCCAGCGCGTGCCACTTCGCGTCCGAGGCGGCGCTCACCGAGCGCACCTGACGGTCGCGGCGCGCACCGTCCGGTGTGTCCGCAGGGTGGGGGCTCCGTAGGGTGGGGGCATGGCACGCAAGCGCAGGCACGGCCCGCCCCCGCGGACGTACCGCATCGCGGGCGGTGAGGCCGAGCTGCTGCGCGACGCCGACCGCGACGGCGGCTGGATGCTGCTCGTCGGCGGGGTACCGCAGTCCTACGTGGACCTGTCCGACCCCACCTACCTCGACTTCGAGTACATGCGGCTGATCGGCGACGTGGTCGACTGCGCCGTCGCGGACGGCGCGGCGCTCGACGCGGTCCACATCGGCGGCGCCGGCTGCACGCTGCCCCGCTACATCGCCGCGACGCGGCCGGGGTCGCGGCAGGTCGTCCTGGAGCCGGACGCGGAGCTGGTGCAGCTCGTCCGGGAGCGGCTGCCGGTGAAGGGCGTCCCCGGCCTGCGCATCCGCGTCACCGACGGGCGCGCGGGCGTCGCGGCGCTGGCCGACGACGCCGACGACCTCGTGGTGATGGACGCGTTCGCCGAGGCGTCCATGCCGCCCGAGCTCGCCACCCGCGAGTTCGTGCTGGACGCCGCGCGGGTGCTGCGGCCGGGCGGCGTCTACGTCGTCAACGTGGCCGACGGGTTCCGGCTGCCGTTCGCGCGCCGGGTGGCCGCCACGATCCGCTCGGTGTTCCGGCACACGGTGCTGCTCGGCGACCCGGGGGTGCTGCGGGGCCGCCGGTTCGGCAACCTGATCGTGGCGGGGTCGGAGGCGCCGCTGCCGGTGGCCGAGCTGACCCGCCGCGCGGCGGGCGGCGCCGTCCGCGCCCGGGTGATGGACGGCGGCGACCTCGCCGCGTTCTGCGCCGGCGCGGCGCCGCTGCGCGACGGCGAGGAGATCGTCGCGCCCGTCCCGCCGCCGCAGGTCTTCGGGAGTTCCTGACCGATCGAGGAGGCATCATGATCCTGGTGACCGGGGCGAGCGGCACGCTCGGCCGGGTGGTCGCGCGGCGGCTGGCCGAGGCCGGCGCGGACGTGCACGGGCTGAGCCGGCGCGAACGCGCCGCCGAACCGGGCATCACCTGGCACAAGGGCGACCTGTGGAAGGGCGAGGGCGTCGCCGCGGCGGTGGCCGGCGCGGAGACGATCGTGCACTGCGCGAGCGACCCGTTCCACTCCAAGCGGGACCTGCCCGCCACCCGGCGGCTGGTCGAGGCCGCGCGCGCCGAGGGCGCCCCGCACCTGGTGTACATCTCGATCGTCGGCGTCGACAAGATCCCGTACGGGTACTACCGGACGAAGCACGCCGTCGAGCGGCTGATCGAGGAGTCCGGCCTGCCGTACACGATCCTGCGGACGACCCAGTTCCACACGCTGCCCGACATGGTGTTCAACGTCCTCACCAAGGTCCCCGGCGTGGTGTTCGTGCCGAAGGGGCTGCGCGACCAGCCGATCGACGTGGCCGAGGTCGCCGGGCGGCTCGCCGGGCTGGCGCTCGAACCGGGCCCCGCGCGGCGGGTCGACGACATGGGCGGCCCCGAGGTGCTCACCGCCGAGGAGATGCTCGGGGACTACCTCGCGGCCCGCGGGCTGCGGCGGCCCGTCCGGGTGCCGCTGCCGCTGCCGGGGAAGGCCGGGCGCGGGTTCCGGGAGGGCCACCACCTCGTCCCCGGCAACGCCGCCGGGGAGCGGACCTGGAAGCAGTACCTGGAGGAGGCCCACGCCGGGGGTTAGGGACCGATCTTCCCCGCCCGTATCGGCCGCATCCGGGCGTCCGATGTCCCATAATCGAGCGATGGAGTCGTCCACCCGGATTCTCATTCTCGGCATGGAATCGTCGGGGAGAATTCTCCAGTTCGAGCGCAACGCCGCCGCCGTGCTCTCCCGGAACGCGGACGACCTGCGGGGCGCCTACCTGGACGAGGTGATCCCCGGCGCGCGGGAACCGCTGCTGGAGGCGCTGAAGGCGGGCCGCGAGCGCACCGCCATGCTCGCCGTGGAGACCCCCGCGGGCGCCATGCTGGACGCGGTCGTGACCGTCCACCCGATGAGCGGCGGCGCGCCCGACGCCCCGGGCCTCGCGGCGCTCGCGGTGATCCGGGTGCCGGTGCCGCTCGCCGACCGGTTCGTCGACCCGGCCGTCATCCGCCGCGCGCTGCTGGACGACGCGCTGCCCCGCATCGGCTCCACCCTCGACCTGGAACTGCTGGCGCGCGGCCTGATGGACGTGCTCGTCCCGCATTTCTGCAATTCCGGCGCGCTGCTGCTGGCCGAGAGCCACATCGACGCCGACGAGCCGCCGGAGGGCCCGGACGGGCCGCAGCTGCGCCGGATGGCGATCGGCTTCGACGACGAGGACCCGGCCTGGGACGCGACGTTCCCCACCGGCGAGTCGCTGGTCTACCCGCCGGGGACGCCGCACGCGCTGTGCCTGGAGTCCGGCGAGCCGGTGCTGCGCGCCCTCGGCGGCGAGGGCGCGGCCCGGCTCGCGAGCGCGTGGCGCCGCCCGCCGGTGGCCGAGCTGCTCAAGGGCGCGTCGATGCTGTTACTCCCGATCACGTCCGCGGCGGGCGTGCTGGGGTTCTTCGTCTGCACCCGCAACGCGGCGCACCGGCCGTTCGACGCCTACGACGTCGAGATCGGGATGGAGTTCGCGAACCGGGCGTCGATCTTCGTGGAGAGCGCCCGCCAGTACTCGCGGGAGCGCGCGACCGCCCTCACCCTCCAGCGCAGCCTGCTGCCGACGGGCCTGTCGGCGCCGTCGACGGTCGAGGTGCACCACCGCTACCTGCCGGGCAGCCGCCGCATCGAGGTCGGCGGCGACTGGTACGAGTCGATCGCGCTGCCCGGCGGGCGGGTCGCGCTGGTGGTCGGCGACGTCGCCGGGCACGGTGTGAAGGCCGCCGTCACGATGGGCCGGCTCCGCACCGCCATCCACACGCTCGCCGGGCTGGAGCTGCCGCCCGCCGAGGCCCTGGAGCGCCTCGACTCGCTGATGCGGACCCTCGGCGAGCGCGAGCCGCACTTCGCCACCTGCGCCTACGTCGTCTACGACGCGGTCACCGGCCGGTGCGAGGTCGCGAGCGCGGGGCACCTGCCGCCGCTGCTCGCCCCGCCCGGCGCCGAGCCGGAGTACCTGCCGGTGCCGCCCGCGCCGCCGCTCGGCGTCGGCGGCGACGGCCCGATCGTAACCCGCGAGTTCACCGTCGAGGACGGCACGCTGCTGTTCCTCTACACCGACGGGCTGGTGGAGAACCGGGCCCGCGACATCGACGACGGGCTCGCGCGGCTGCTCGCCACGTTCGGGCCGGGCGCGGCCGCCCGCCCGCTGGACGACCTGTGCCAGGCGGCCCTCGACGGCGTCTACGACGACGAGCACCGCGACGACATCGCGATGCTGGTGGCGCGGCTGGCCCGCATCCCCGCCGACCACCACGCCACCTGGGAGCTGCCCGCCGAGCCCGCCGCCGTCCGCCGCGCCCGCGGCCTCGTCCGCGACCGGCTCGCCCGCTGGGACCTCGACGACCTCACCCACAGCACGATGCTGCTGGTGTCGGAGCTGGTCACCAACGCGATCCAGCACGTCGGCGGGCGCGTCACGCTGCGGCTGGTGCGGGAGGGCGGCCTGGTCTGCGAGGTCGCCGACTCCTCCGACGGGCGCCCCCGCATCCGGCTGCACGACGACGAGGACGACGCGATGGAGTCGGGCCGCGGCCTGCACGTCGTGGGGCGGCTGGCGCAGCGCTGGGGCGTGCGGCGCACCGCGGGCGGCAAGGTCGTCTGGTGCGAGCAGGAGCTGTCCTGACGCTTTCCCCGCGCCGCGCGGCGGCCGGGCGCGGCTAGCGCAGCACCGAGATGTGCACGTGGTCGTAGTGGTTCTGGGTGATGCTGCCGCGGTCCTCCATCGGCCGCCAGCCGCCGCCGCGCACGTTCCAGATCTGCTGCTTCCAGATGACGTAGGAGATGCCGAGCCGCCGGGCGTTCGCGACCGCGTACCGGGCGACCTGGTCGCCGTGCCGCTGCGCGCCGGCGCTCGGCATCCGCCCGCCGGTGCTCTCCATGAAGTCGCAGGCGCGGCCGTCGCCGTGGTCCTGCGGGTCGCCGGTGGAGCGGTAGCAGCCGATCACCGGGAACGGGCCGAACATGCCGGCGATCTCCAGCAGGACGGTCCGCATCGTGGGCGTCATCCTGTTCCCGGTGATCGGGGTGCGCTCGCCGGCCGCCCCGTCCGGCCGGCCCGTGACCTGCGGGAGGCCCGGCCGACCCGGCCGGCCCGGCTGCGCCGCGCGCTTCTTCGGCGGCGGGGTCAGCGTCGCGACCTTCGTCCCGCGCGGGAGGACCTTCTGGAGCCGCTTGGCGAGCTTCGCGTGGTCGGCCTTCGGGGCGCTGATGACCAGGCCGTTGCCGTCCGGCAGGCCCAGCGCGCGGGCCTGCTCGCGGGACACGACGGCGTCGATGTCGCCGATGCCCATCGTCGCGTAGGCGCCGACGCGGACCTGCCCGGGGGCGCTGCTGCGGCCCGCCTGGACGACGGAGCCGAGCGGCAGCGCCCCGTCGCGGCTCTGCTCGAACGACACCGCGAGACCGCCGGACGCGACCGTCTGCCACAGCTGGTCGGACTCGGCGGTCGCCTCCGGCACGAACGCCCGGAACGCCGACGGGTCGACGCCCAGCAGGCCCATGCGGCGCCCGGCGACGCCGACGCGGGCGGCGTCCACGACCGTGAGCCGCGCGACGCCCTTCAGCCGGCGGGCCCGCTCGATGGCCGCGGGCGGCAGCGGGGACGTGCCGGCGACCAGCAGGTGCGGCGTGTAGCGGCGGGTCAGCGGGGCCACGGCCGGGGCCTGCGGCGCGGCGCCCCGGTCGACCGACACCAGGTCGCCGGACGCGGCGGGCCGCTCGTCCTCCAGCCGCCCGGACGCGATGACGGTGATGTCGGCCGCGAGCGTGCCGACGACCGCCGCCGCGATGACCCCGGAGAGCACTCTTCCACGCCGCAGCATCCGACCCCGATCCCCTCGCCGTCCCTGGCCGCATCGTAGGGGAGCGGGCCGCCGCGCGGGGTCAGTGCGCGCCCTCCGCGGGCCCCGGGTCGGGCCCGCGGCGCAGGGCGACCAGCGCGACGTCGTCCTCGCGGTGCCCGAACTCGGCGATGACGCGGTCGCTGAAGTGCTCCAGGTCGTCCTCGACGTGGGCGGCGATGGCCCGCAGCCGCTCCATGTTGTCGGCGAGCGGGATGCCGCGGTCCTCGATCAGCCCGTCGGTGATCAGCACGACGGTGCCGCCCGGCGGGACCACGGTCTCCTCGACCGCGACGCCGTCGGCCGGGAAGCCGAGGATCACGCCGCCGCCCTTGCCGTAGCGGGCCTGGCCGGCGGCGATGTGCAGCGGCGGGAGGTGCCCGGCGCTGGCGATGTGCAGCCGGCCGCTGCGGGGGTCCAGCGTCATCAGGGTCATGGTGACGGTCTGGTCGTCGTGGTAGCGCTCCATCACCCCGTTCAGCAGCCGGAGGATCTGGACGGAGCCGTGCCCTTCGGCGGCGAACGCGCGCAGCGCGTGCCGGACCTCCGCCATCACCGTCGCGGCCCGCAGCGAGTGGCCCTGCACGTCCCCGATGGCCACCAGTACGCGGTCGCCGAGGTCGAGGACCTCGTAGAAGTCGCCGCCGACCTCGGCCTGGTCGCCGGCGGGCTCGTAGCGGACCGCGAGCTCCCAGCCCGGCACCCGCGGCAGCGACGCCGGCAGCAGGCTGCGCTGCAGGGTCAGCGAGATCGTGTGCTCCTCGGTGTAGCTGCGCAGCGCGGCGAGCGCCAGCGCCACCGCCTGCCCGAGCTGGCGCAGCAGGTTGGTCTCGGCGTCCTCCTGCGCGCCCCGGGCGTCGATCGCGATGCAGATGGGCGGGTGGCCGTGCTTGAGCCGGGACACCACCAGCAGGGCGTCGCCGCGCAGCACGGGGTCGGGCACCAGGTCCCGCCACTCCCGCAGCGGCACCCGCGTGATCTCGGTGCCGGTGTCGTCGCCCAGCCCGGTGCGGCCGATCAGCCGCTCGATGAGGCCCGGCGGGTAGTCGCGGTGCTCGGGGCCGCCGTCCGCCTCGACGGCGCGCCGCGGCCGGCCGGCCGGCGGCACGATGAACACCGCGGCCGGCACCTCGAAGATCGCGTGGGCGCCGCTCGCGGCGACCTCCGCCAGCTGGTCGAAGGACGTGGCCGCGTTGATCGCCAGCGAGGTCCGGGTGAACTCGGCCATCCGGCCGACCATCCGCTCGGCCCGCCGCCGCGCCTCGTAGTAGCGCAGCACCGCCTCGACCGTGGCGAGGAACTCGCCCGGGTCGATCGGGTCGGTCATGTAGGCGTCGGCGCCGCGCCGCAGCCCGTGGGTGCGGTCGGCGACGTCCACGGCCTGCGCGGAGATGTGGATGACGGGCAGCGAGTTCGTGTCCGGCGCGGACTTGATCCGCTCGCACACCTCGATGCCGCTCATGTCCGGCAGCTTCACGTCGAGCACCACCAGGTCGACGTCGTGCTCGGCGAGCCGCCGCCAGGTCTCCGCCGCGGACGCCGCCTCCACCACCGTGTGCCCGGCGCGGCGCAGCCAGCGGCCGACGATGTAGCGCTTGGTGTCGCTGTCGTCCACCACCAGCGTCGTCCAGGTCCCCATGCCGGTCACCTACCCTCCCGTGCCCGGCGGGCGTGAGCGGAGCGTATCGCCGCGGCGAGCGGCTCGGGGCCGATCCGGTCCTTGCCGAGCACCGCGTCGGCGCGGCGGAGCCGGGGGTCGTCGGACGCGGCGGCGTTCGCCGAGGTGACCAGGACGACCGGCGTCCCGGCGGGCAGCCCGGCGAGGACGTCGTAGCCGTCCCGGCCGGGCATGCGCAGGTCCAGCAGGACGAGGTCGGGCGGGTCCGCCGCGGCGGCGGCCAGCGCGGCGTTCCCGTCGGCGGCCTCGCTGATCCGGTCGGCGGCCGCGTCCACCAGGTCGCGCAGGGTGCGGCGGGCCGTCGCGTCGTCGTCCACGATCAGGACGTGGCCGAGGTCGAGGTGGGCCATGTCCCGGTACGGCGGCAGCCGCACGGTGGCGGTCGTCCCCTCGCCCACGGCGCTGTCCAGGGTCACGTCGCCGCCGAGGATGCGGGCGAGCCGGCGGGCGAAGGGCAGGCCGAGCCCGGTGCCGGTGCCGCCGCTGCCGGGCACCCGGTGGAACTCCTCGAAGACCCGCTCCCGCTCGTCGGGCGGGATCCCCACCCCGGTGTCGGCCACGGCGAACTCCACGTCCTCGCCGGCCCGCCGCGCCGACACCCGCACCCCGCCCTCCTCGGTGAACTTCAGGCCGTTCCCCACGAGGTTCCGCAGGATCCGGGACAGCATCTCCGGGTCGGTGACGAAGTCGCGCGGCGCGTCCGCGTCGTCCACGACGAGGGACAGACCGGCTTGCTCGGCCATCGGGTTCAGCAGCTCCGCCTGCTCCGCCAGCAGCGCCGGCACGTCCACCGGCGCCGGGTTCGGCTCCAGCCGGCCCTGTTCGGCCCTGGCCATGTCCAGCAGCTCGTTCACCATCGACAGCAGGGTGCCGCCGGTGTCGCGGATCAGGGTGATCTGCTGCCGCTGCTCCTCGGTGAGCGGGTCGGCGGACGGGTCGAGCAGCAGCCGGGTGAGCCCGATGACGCCGTTCACCGGCGTGCGCAGCTCGTGGCTGATGCCGGCCCAGAACCGGTTCTTGGCCTCGCCGGCCTCGCGCAGCTGGTCGGACTTCTCCTCCAGCTCGGCGTACAGCGCCACGACGCCCCGGTTCGTCTCCTCGAGCTCCTCGGAGAGCTCGCTGTAGAGGGCCATGACCCCGTGGTTGGTCTCCTCCAGCTCCGCGTTGAGGGTCCGCAGCTCCTCCTGCCGCCGCTGCAGATCCGTGAGCGCGGCGGTCAGCTCCGTGTTCTGCGTCTGCAGCTCCTCCAGGGCGGGCAGGGGGTGCAGCCGGGAGAGCCGCGCGCGGAGCCTGCTCAGCTCTCCCTCGCCGACCGGCGCGGCGCCGGAGGGCAGGTCCTTGCGCAGCCGGAGGCGGACGCCGCCCTCCGCGGTCTCCTCCTCTTCCAGCAGGCTCACCAGCCGCGCCGCCGCGACCTGGCACGCGGTCGTCCGCACCGCGTCCGGGCGCGGGCGCAGGTCCAGTTCGACCACCAGCGCCGGGTGCCGCCCCGGGTCGAGCCGGAACGCCACCGACACGAGCCCCGAGCACGCGTACAGCTCCCGGCCGACCTCGCTGAGCGCGGTCGCGACGCGGACCTGGTCCTGGTGTTCGAGGCCGACCGCGGCGGCGACCTGCCGGCCCGCCCGCCGGACGGTGAACACGCCCTCCTCGTCCGAGATCTCCATGCGGACCAGGTCCTCGGCCACGCCTCACCACCGCCCGTCCGTCGCGATCGCGAGCACGGACCGGTCGTCGTGGTGCGCGCCGGCGTCGCGCAGCAGCGTCGCCGCGATCAGCAGCGGGTCGCGCAGGTGCAGGCCCGGCCGGTCGGCGAGGCTCCAGCGGCCGGTGAGCCCGTCGGAGTGCAGCACCACGGCCGCGCCCGGGGGCAGCGTGTAGGAGTGCTCCCGGATCCGCCCGGCGGTCGTCCCGGCGATCCCCGGCACGGAGATCATGCCCTGCCGGCGGTCCGGCGCGACGATCCACCCGGCGATGTTGCCGATCCCGGCGTAGCGCACCCGCCCGGCGGCCGGGTCGACGACCGCGACGGCCACGGCGCCGCCGCGGGTCGGGATGAGCCGCCGCCGGACGCTCATCAGGACGTCGGCGGGGGAGGCGGGCAGCGCCGTCTCGTGCGCCGCCCGGACGGCCTCCCAGGCCGCGCGCGCGGCGAGCGGGCCGTGCCCGAGGCCGTCGCAGAGCAGCGCGTAGACGGTGCCGTCCAGGAGGCGGGCGGTGTAGGCGTCGCCGCACTGCTCCTCGCCGTCGATCGGCACCGTCAGGCCGGCGAACGGCGGGTCGGCCGCGGCGTCGCCGGCGGGCGCGCCGGGCGGCCGGAACCGCGCGTACAGCACGGTGCCGGCCCCGGGCAGCGAGTACAGGGCGCACCGGTCGGCGAGCCGCTCGATCGAGCCCAGCCCGAGCCCGAGCGTCCCGCGGGTCGAGTAGCCGTTCCGCAGGGACACCGGCACGTCGGTGATGCCGGGGCCCCGGTCGAAGGCGACGAACTCCACCACCGCGGTCCGGTCGTGCCGCACGATGCGCAGGATCATCTCGCCCCGCCGGGCGTGCCGGGCGAGGTTCGTCGCGGCCTCGGTCGCGGCCAGCCGCACCTGTTCGAGGCGCTCCCCGGCGAACCCGAGCCGCTCGGCGAGCGCGGTGACGCGCCGCCGCACGCCCGCCGCGGCGCTCTCCTCCTCCACCCGCACCCGCAGCGTGTCGTCGGCGGACGGGCTGGTGGTCCAGCCGGCGCCGGTCAGCGCGGCCATTTGGCCACCGTCACCGTGGTGCCCTTCCCGGCCTCGCTGGTCAGGTCGAACTCGTCGCTCAGCCGGCGGGCGCCGGACAGGCCGAGGCCGAGCCCGGTGCCGCTCGACCAGCCCGCCGACAGGGCCCGCTCGACGTCCGGGATGCCCGGGCCGTCGTCGTGGAAGACGATGCGGACGCCCGTCCGGCCCCGGTCGTCCACCGCCTGCTCGATCCGCATCGTGCCGCCGCCGCCGTACGCGTAGGTGTTGCGCGCCAGCTCGCTCGCCGCCGTGACGATCTTGGTCTGGTCGACCAGCGACAGCCCGGCCGCCGCCGCGGCGGCGCGCACCAGCTGCCGGACGCGCACCACGTCATCGCCCGACACGATCGGCACCTCCTCGCCGGGCGGGGACGTCACGGGCCGCCCGCCCCGCCGCGCGCACCCGTGCCGAGCAGCCGCATGCCCTCCTCCAGGTCCAGCGCGGTGCGCACCCCGCCGAGCGAGAGCCCGAGCTCCACCAGCGTGATCGCCACCGCCGGGCGCATCCCGACCACCACCGTCTCGGCGTCCATGAGCCGCGACATGGCGGCGATGGTGGCGAACATGCGGCCGATGAACGAGTCGACGATCTCCACCGCGGTGATGTCGATGATGACGCCGTGCGCGCCGGTGGCGGTGATCCGGTCGGCCAGGTCCTCCTGGAGCGCCAGGACGGTCTGGTCCTGCAGGTCGAGCTGGATCGACACCAGCAGGACGTTCCCGATCTTGAGGATGGGCACGCGGTCCATCAGGCGCCCTCCTCGCGGGCCAGGCGCACGCCGCTGCGGTCGAGCGTGTACGCCAGCGCGTCGGCGAGGTCGGCCTTCGTCACGATGTCGCCGAACTCGATGCCGAGCGTCACGATCGTCTGCGCGATCTGCGGCCGGACGCCGGAGATCACGCACTCGGTGCCCATCAGCCGGGCCGCCATGACGGTCTTCAGCAGGTGCTGGGCCACCTCGGTGTCCACGGCGGACACCCCGGTGATGTCGATCACCGCGAACCGGGAGCCGGTGTCCACCAGCGTCTCCAGCAGCGTCTCCATCACCACCTGGGTGCGGGCCGAGTCCAGCGTGCCGACGAGGGGGACGCCGAGGATCCCGTCCCACAGCTTCACGACGGGCGTCGACAGCTCCAGCAGCTGCTCGGCCTGGTCGGCGATGACCTGCTCGCGGGCGGCGGCGTAGGTCTCGAACGTGGCGAGGCCCAGCTCGTCGACGTAGGCGGAGAAGTCGATCAGCTCGCCGTAGGCCCGGCGGTCCTGGGTGGCGCGCACCTGCTCGTACAGCGCCTGCTTCAGCGCGAACACGCCGATCGCGACCTCGGTCGGGCTGAAGCCCTGCCGGGCCCGCCCGCGGGAGATCTCCGCGAGCGTCGCCCGCAGCTCCCCGGCGGCGGTCTCGTCGCCGCCGAGGGCCCGCTCGACCAGCCCGTACATCTCGTCCAGCTCCGAGCGGAGCTCGGCCTCGGTGATGCGCCCGCGGACGCTCGTCCCGACCAGTTCGGTCCAGCGGCTCAGCACCGGCTCCCGCCAGGCGCGCAGCAGTTCGGTGATGTGCCCGTCGCCCGCTCCATCGGTCATGGCAGCGCCCCCTCAGTGCCCCCGGACCGGACGGCGGACGCGCGAGGGTGCCGCCCGCGCGGGTCGCCCGGGGCCCGTCCGGGCCGCGCCACCCGGTGCTCACCCGCCCCACCGTAACCGTCCCTCAGGGAGTTACCGGCGCAAATGACCTGGAGGTTCACACGCCATGACCGACCTTTTGGCCGGTCGGCCGGTCAGCGGCGGCCGGTCAGGGCCGGCCGGCCCGAAGGCCGGTCAGTCCCACCAGAACGACCAGTAGGTCTTGCCGCGGATCTCCTCCGCGTACCCGGTGAGGGTGCCCGGGCCCTGGAACAGGATGTCGGGGCAGAACGCCCAGTGCTCGGCCGCGACCTGCACGGCGTGCCGGGTGGTGACGGGAGGCGCGGCGACGCTCAGCTCCAGCGTGTTGAAGCCGAGCCCGACGACGCGCGCGCCGAACCGGTCCTCCCAGCTGCGCAGGACGGCCGACAGCGGCGCCGTCCACTCGTTGTGGTTGAGGGCGCCCTGCCAGCCGACGGCGGCCAGCGCGTCGGCGCCCCGCTCCACCGCGACGAGCCCCAGCGAGAGCCCGCGGGCGGCGAGCAGGCGGGCGTGGCGGTCGGCCACGCTGCCCGGGTCGTCCAGCGGCACCCCGGCCGGGGCGGGGCCGGGGCAGTGCCGGCCGTAGGGGGCGAGGTCCTCCAGGTCGCCGTCGGCGGCCTGCTCGGCGAAGTCGGCCCACACCTCGTACATGAAGGCGTGCGGATGGTAGTTCGCGACCTCGCTCACCGGCTCCGGCGCGATCTGCCCGGCCGCCCACGGCTGGTCGCTCTCGTCCATCAGCAGCGGCCAGAGCCCCGACCGGTGGTGCTCGGCGCGCAGCGCGGCCCACAGGTCGCCGCGGACCGGGTCGTCGCTCAGCCAGAGCGCGGGCCGCATGAGCGGCCGCCGCTGCGGGTAGCCGGGGTCGGGCCAGACCAGGTCCCCGTCGGGCAGAGGCACCGACAGCGTCCGCGCGGCGGTGTCGTCCCCGACACCGTCGTCGAACAGCTGCGGCAGATCGCCCGGCAGGTGCCGGACCTCCACATCATCCATTTCACGCCGTTCCGGTACAGAGCATGCCAGTGGCGATCGTAACGGCGGAGAGGCCGCCTGGGGGACGACCTGTGCGGTTCGGTCGTCCCGGACGAGTCCATGGTGGAGCGGGCTACACCCTCGTCAGGGGTGCGGGCCCGGCTGCGCGGGGCCCCACCGTCGCCTACCGTGATGGCGAGGTGACATGAGAACCGCACTGAAACGCAGCGTGGACGCGACCCGCGAGCTGGTCGGCGCCCTGCGCACCGCCGCGCCCGCGCTGTTCGGGCTGGCCCCGCTGATCGCCTTCCTGGTGCTGCTGCCCGTCGTGCTGCCGTGGCTGCCGTCGGCCGTCCGGCCGCTGCGCCGGCTCGCGAACGCCGAGCGGCGCCGGGCCGGCCGGCTGCTCGGCCGCGAGATCCCCGAGCCGTACCGCCCCGTGGGCGACGGCCTGGCCGAGGGGCGGCGGCTGCTGGCATCGCGGACGACCTGGCGGGACGCGGCCTGGATGGCGGTGCACGGCCTCACCGGCCTGCAGGCCGCGCTGATCGCGGTGGCGATCTGGCCGGCGATCCCTTTCACGCTGTCGCTGCCGCTGTGGTGGTGGGCGGCGCCCGAGGGCTCCCAGTCGGCGTTCATCACGCTGGACAGCTGGCCGAAGGCGCTGACGATGCCGTTCGTCCAGGGGGCGTTCGACCTGCTCGTCCTGCTGTGGCTGGTGCCGCGGCTCGTCCGCTGGCAGGCCCGGCTCGCCGCCGCGCTGCTCGGCCCGACCCACCGCACCAGCCTCAGCGAGCGGGTCGAGGAGCTGACCGAGACCCGCGCCGAGGCGCTGGAGGCGCACGGCGCCGAGCTGCGCCGCATCGAGCGCGACCTGCACGACGGGACGCAGGCCCAGCTCGTCGCCGCCGCGCTGCGGCTCGGCCTCGCCGACCGCCGCTTCGGCACCGACCCGGACGCCGCCCGCACCCTGTTCCTGGAGGCCAGGGAGGGCATCGAGGAGGCGCTCACCCAGCTCCGCACGGTGATCCGCGGCATCTACCCGCCGATCCTGTCCGACCGGGGCCTCGCCGGGGCGCTGCGCGCGCTCGCCGCGGGCCAGCCGATCCCGGTGGAGCTGGACGTAGCGGACGGCCGGGCGCCCGCCGCCGTCGAGGCCGCCGCCTACTTCGTCGTCGCCGAGGCCCTCACCAACATCGCCAAGCACAGCGGCGCGCGCCACGGCCGGGTGGTGCTGCGCCGCGACCCTGCCCGCCTGGTGATCAGCGTGCGGGATGATGGCAAGGGCGGGGCCGATCCGGACCGGGGCAGCGGGCTCGCCGGCATCCGCCGCCGGGTGGCGGCGCTCGACGGGACGACCCGCATCGACAGCCCCGACGGAGAAGGGACGACGCTCGAGGTGGAGCTGCCGTGCGGATCGTGATCGCCGAGGACAACGTGCTCCTCCGCGAGGGCCTCGTCATGCTGCTGAACGCGGGCGGTCACGAGGTCGTCGCCGTCGCCGGCGAGGGGCCCGAGGTGCTGCCCGCGATCCTGGAGCACCGGCCCGACGCCGCCGTCCTCGACGTGCGGCTGCCGCCCGGGTTCCGCGACGAGGGGCTGCGCGCGGCGATCGAGGCGCGCAAGCGGATCCCCGGCCTGCCGCTGCTCGTGCTGTCGCAGTACGTCGAGGAGACCTACGCCGCCGAGCTGCTCGCCGGCGGCGCCGAGGGCATCGGCTACCTGCTGAAGGACCGCGTCAGCCGGGTCGACGAGTTCCTGGACGCCCTCGACCGCGTCGCGGCGGGCGGCACCGCCCTCGACCCCGAGGTCGTGTCCCAGCTGATGACCACCCGCCAGGACCCGCTGCAGGCGCTCACGCCGCGCGAGCGCGAGGTCCTCGGGCTGATGGCGCAGGGCCTCGACAACGCCACCATCGCCGCCACCCTCGTCATCACCGAGCGCTCGGTCAGCAAGCACATCGGCGCGGTGTTCGCCAAGCTCGGCCTGCCGCCGTCCGACAGCGGGCACCGCCGCGTCCTGGCCGTCCTGGCCTACCTGAACTCGTGAGGGTCCGCCGGGCCGTGCGCGCCCTCCTCCTCGACGGCGACGCGCTCGTCCTGCTGCGCCGCACCCGCCCCGACCGGCCCGTCTACTGGACGACCCCGGGCGGGAAGATCGAGCCGGACGACGCGTCCCCGGAGGCCGCGCTGCGCCGCGAGCTGGACGAGGAGCTCGGCGCCACCGCCGGGCCCGTCCGGCAGGTGTTCGCGTGCGGGGAGGAGTCGCCCGGGCTGTACCGCCTCAACACCTTCTACGTCTGCCGGCTGGCCTCGATGGACCTGTCCCGCCGCCACGGCCCCGAGTTCGAGGACCCGGCGCGGGGCCGCTACGACGTCGACCTCGTCCCGTGCACCCCTGGGGACCTGGCCGCGATCGACCTGATCCCCGAGACGCTCGCCGCCTACCTCCAGGACCACGCGGCCGACCTCCCCGGCCTCCTCCCGTAGGTCTTGCCAGGAACGATCACTTGTGCGAACTTTGCGGGACTTCTGTGATCAAGGAGTCCCATGTCGCGTACCGTCCTGCGCGCGGCCGGAGCCGCGGTGGTCGCCGCCGCCGTCCTGACGCCCGTGACCTCGTCCGCCGCCGTGACCTCGTCCGCCGCCGCGACCAGCGAGCGCCCCATGTCGGCGACGATCCGCTACACCGAGTACGGCATTCCGCACATCACCGCGCCGGACTACGCCGGCCTCGGGTACGGCACCGGCTACGCGGCGGCCAAGGACGACCTGTGCCTGCTCGCGCAGGGTGTCGTCACGCTGAGCGGGGAGCGCTCCAGGTACTTCGGCCCGGACGGCGCACCGGACAGGGCGCTGTCGTCGGCGTCCACCAACCTCGCCAGCGACGTGTTCTTCACCGGCATCAACGACAGCAAGGTGGTCGAGCGGCTGGCCGCCGCGCCCGCCCCCTACGGCCCGAGCACCGAGGTGCGCGAACTCAGCCGCGGCTGGGCCGCCGGCTACAACCGCTACCTGCGCGAGGGCAAGATCACCGACCCGGCGTGCAAGGGCGCCGCGTGGCTGCGGCCCATCACCGAGCTGGACGTCTACCGGCGCGGCTACGCCCTCGCCATGCTCGGCGGCTCCGGCATGGTCACCGACCAGATCACCGTGGCGGCGCCTCCGGACGCCGCGCAGGCCAAGGCGCCGCCCCTCGCGAAGGCCGCCGAGGGCGCCCGCAAGCTGCTGGCGGACGCCGACATGGGCAGCAACGCCATCGCCGTCGGCGGCGGCGCCACCGCGAACGGGCGCGGCCTGCTCCTCGGCAACCCGCACTACCCGTGGCACAACGGGCGGCGCTTCTGGCAGATGCAGCAGACGATCCCCGGCAAGTTGAACGTGAGCGGCGCCGCGCTGCTCGGGTCGCCGTCCGTCAACATCGGCCACACCTCGACGTTCGCGTGGAGCCACACCGTCGCGACCGGCGTCCCGTTCAGCCTCACCGAGCTGCGGCTGGTGCCGGGCGACCCGACGTCCTACTTCGTGGACGGCAAGGTCGAGAAGATGACCCAGCGGCGGGTCACCGTCCAGGCGAAGCAGGCGGACGGCTCGGTCAAGCCGGTCACCAGGACGCAGTGGCGGAGCCGCTACGGGCCGATCGTCACGTCCGTCTCGTCCATCGGGCTGCCGTGGACGACCTGGAACGCCTACGCGCTCACCGACCCGAACGCCACGAACCTGCGCCTGGCGAACACCTCGCTCGCCCTGGGCAAGGCCCGCACGACCGATGACGCCGTCCGCGCGCTGAAGCAGACCCAGGGCCTGCCCTGGGTGAACACCATCGCGGCCGACGCGCGCGGCAAGGCGCTGTTCGCCCAGATCCAGGTGCTGCCGAACGTCACGAACGCGTTCGCGGACCGCTGCAACTCCCTCCTCGGCCACCTGACGCTGCGGCAGGCGGGCCTCGCGATCCTGGACGGCACCCGGTCGTCCTGCGCACCGGGCAAGGCGCCGGGGACCGTCCAGCCGGGGATTCTCGACCCCGACCGGTACCCGGTGCTGACCCGCGGCGACTACGTCACCAACTCCAACGACAGCTACTGGCTGTCCAACCCGGAGAAGCCGCTGACCGGCTACGACCGCATCATCGGCGACGAGAAGGCCGCCCGCAGCCTCCGCACGAGGAGCGGCATCGTCTCCGTCCAGGACCAGCTCGCCGCGAGCAAGTTCACCCGCGCCGACATGCAGGACCTGGTCTTCGCCAACCGCAACCACGCGGGGGAACTCGCCGCGGCCGGAACGGTGACGATGTGCCGCGACATGGGCCTCGGCGAGCCCTGCGACGTCCTGGCCAAGTGGGACAAGACGGCCGACACCGGCAGCCGCGGCGCGCTCCTCTTCGACCGGTACTGGCGCAAGGCGCTCTCCGCGTGGGACCTGTGGAAGACGCCGTTCAACGCGTCCGACCCGGTCAACACGCCACGCGACTTCAACACCGGCTCCTTGGCCGCCCGCAAGGCGTTGCTGGACGCGGTGGACGAGCTGAAGAAGTCGAACATCCCGCTGGACGCGCCGCTCGGCGACCACCAGTACGTCACCCGCAACGGCGAGCGGATCCCGATCGGCGGCGGCACCGAGAACCTCGGCATCCTGAACAAGGTCGAGGGCACGTGGGCGCCGGGCAAGGGCTACACGGAGATCACCACGGGCTCCAGCTACGTCCAGGTCGTCTCGTTCGACGGCGACAAGTGCCCCGACACCCGGACCCTCCTCACCTACTCGCAGTCGACCGACCCGACGTCTCCGCACTACGCGGACCAGACCCGCCTCTTCTCCAAGAAGCAGTGGGTCACCGAGCGGTTCTGCGCCGGCGAGATCAACAAGGCACCGGGCCTCAAGGTCGTCACCCTCACGGGGAAGTGACGCCGCCGATCCCGTCGAGGAGGTAGTCGAGCCCCTGGACGAACGCGGCGTCCCAGTCGCCGTCGTCCAGGTGGCCGTGCTCGGCGAGAGCCGGGTACAGGTCGCGGCTGCGGGCGAGATGCTCGGCGGCGGCGCTGGGGGTGGAATCCTGCGCGCCGACTTCCATGAGCGCCGACCCGATGACGTAGTTCGCCACCGCGTACGCGGCGGTGGCGAGGCGCGCACCGGTCAGTCCCGTCGCGGCGAGCGTCGCGTAGAGGAAGTCCGTGCGGGCGAGCACGTTGGGGCCCAGCAGGGGGCGTCCGCCCAGGACCGCCGCCGACCACGGATGGTCGAGCATCGCGCGCCGCCAGCCCGACATCAGCGTGACCACGGCGGCGCGCCAGTCCTGGTCGCCGTGCGGCAGCGCCACGTCGCCGAAGATGCTGTCGAGGGCCAGTTCGAGCACGTCGTCCTTGGTCTTGACGTGCCAGTACAGCGTCGTGGACCCGGTGTCGAGGCGCTCGGCGAGGCGCCGCATGGTGAGCCGCCCGGCGCCCTCCTCGTCCAGCAGCGCCACGGCCTCGGCCACGATCCGCTCCCGGGACAGCGGCGGCCCCTCCCGCCGTGACCGGCGTCCTTCGCGCAACCACACGCTCTCCGTCATGCGACCGAGACTAGTACATTGAACGAGTACCGGCTCATTGGTCTAGTAACTCGACCGCTGTACTAGGAGAGTGTGTGGGGCACATCGAGGTGAGCCGGCTGAGCTACGCCCTGCCCGACGGGCGACTCCTGCTGGACGACGTCTCCTTCCGCGTGGGGGAGGGGGCCAAGGCCGCGCTCATCGGCCCGAACGGCGCGGGCAAGACGACGCTTCTGCGGCTGATCGCCGGCGACGTCCAGCCGTCGGACGGTGTCGTCACGAGCACCGGCGGCCTCGGCGTGATGCGGCAGTTCATCGGCGGTATCCGCGACGGCCGGACCGTCCACGACCTGCTGCTGTCGGTGGCGCCCGAACGAGTGCGCGGCGCGGCGGAGCGCCTGGCCCGCGCTGAACGCGACCTGGACGACAGTGAGCGCACCCAGCTCGCCTACGCCGAGGCGATCACCGACTACACGGATGCGGGCGGCTACGACATCGAGGTCGTCTGGGACGCCTGCACGACCGCCGCACTCGGCCTGCCGTTCGACGAGGCGAAGACGCGCGGCGTGACGACCCTCTCGGGCGGGGAGCAGAAGCGTCTCGTCCTGGAAGCCCTCCTCCGCGGCCCGGACGAGGTGCTCCTCCTAGACGAGCCCGACAACTACCTTGACGTGCCCGCGAAGGAATGGCTGGCGGAGAAGCTGCGCGCCACGGCCAAGACCGTCCTCCTCGTCTCTCACGACCGGCAGCTCATCGCCGACACGGCCGACCGCATCATCACCGTGGAGTCACGCGACATCTGGGTCCACGGCGGCGGTTTCGCAGGCTATGCGCAGGCACGCCGCGAACGCACCGAACGCCTCCACGAGCGGCGCCGCCGCTGGGACGAGGAGCACACCCGCCTGAAGCAGCTCGTCCACCTGCTCCGCCAGCGCGCGGCCAACAACGACGCGGTGGCCTCGTCCTACCAGGCCGCCCGCACCCGCCTGGCGCGCTTCGAAGAGGCGGGCCCGCCCCGCAGCGCGCCCAAGGACCAGAACGTGCGGATGCGGCTGCGCGGCGGCCGCACCGGCAAACGAGCCTTGATCTGCGAATCCTTGGAGCTGACCGGTCTGACCCGCCCTTTCGCCACCGAGATCTGGTACGGCGAACGCGTCGCGGTGCTGGGCTCGAACGGCTCGGGCAAATCGACGTTCCTGCGCCTGCTGGCCGGGCACGACGTCCCGCACGCCGGTGAGTTCCGCCTCGGCGCCCGCGTGGTGCCCGGCCTCTTCGTCCAGACGCACACGCGCCCCGACCTGCACGGCCGCACCCCGGCGGACATCGTCATGGCGCGGCACGCGCTCACCCGCAACGACGCCATGGCCGCGTTCGCCCGCTACGAGCTGGCCCCCGCGGGCTCCCGCCCGTTCGAGACGCTCTCCGGCGGTCAGCAGGCCCGCCTGCAGATCCTGCTCCTCGAACTGTCGGGCGCGACGCTGCTCCTCCTGGACGAACCGACCGACAACCTCGACCTGGCCAGCGCCGAAGCCCTCCAGGAGGGCCTGGCGTCCTACGCGGGAACCGTCCTGGCCGTCACCCACGACCGCTGGTTCGCCGCCGACTTCGACCGCTACCTGGTCTTCGGCTCCTCCGGCCGCGTGCACGAGTCGTCCACTCCGGCCTGAGACGCACCCGGCCGAGCCGCACGGCGCCGCTCGATCAGCGCCTCGATGCCGTCGAGCAGCAGGTCGAGGCCGAAGACGAAGTCGCCGTCGTCCGACCAGCCCTCCGCGCCGTGCATGACTCCCGAGCGCATCGCCGCCGACAGGGCCGGATAGGTCGCCGGGTCGAGCAGTTCGGCCAGCATGTCGCCGTAGTCGGCGGCGCCGCCGATCTCGGCGGCCTCCATCTGCGGGTCGCCGCCCCCGACCCCGTGGACGAACGCGGCGTCGGTGATCGCGTACCCGGCGAGGGCGGTCGCCACGTTGACCTTCTCGCCGTCGTGCAGCCCGGTGCCGCCGAGGGAGGCCAGCGCGCGGTCGAGCCACAGCAGCCGGCGCGGGCCGAGCGGCGGGGCGAGCCGGTCGACGGACAGCAGCCACGTGTGCCGCAGGACGGCGTCGCGCTGCGCCCGGCACCAGAGGGCGAGGTAGTCGCGCCAGGGGAGGCCGTCCGGCTCGGGCGGCTCCGGCACGACGGCGTCGGTCATCGCGATGAGCAGCTCCTCCTTGCTGCCGACGTACCGGTAGAGGGCCGTCGCCGCCACGCCCACCTGGGCGGCGACACTGGCCATCGAGACCCCGGCGAGCCCCTCGTCGTCGGCGATCTCGATGGCGGCGGCGGTGATCGCGGCGAGGTCCAGCCGCGGCCGCGGCCCGCGGCGCGGCGCCGGTTCGCGTCCCCACATGCGCCGCAGCACCGGCGGCAGCGTCCGGTCGTCCGCCATGGAACCCCTCCTTCTTGACCCGCTGCTGAAATTGTGCATACTCAAAACAGTGAACGCGATACACAGTATGACATTCACAGAAGCGATCCAGGCCCGTGGCCTGACGAAGTCGTTCGGGGGGACCCCGGTCCTGAAGGGGATCGACCTGACCGTGCCCACCGGGTCGCTCCTGGCCCTCCTCGGCCCGAACGGGTCGGGCAAGACCACGACCGTGCGCATCCTGACCACGCTGCTCGCCCCCGACGGCGGCACGGCGACCGTCGGCGGGCACGACGTCGTCCGCGAGGGCGTCGCGGTGCGCCGGGCGATCGGCCTGACCGCCCAGCAGGCCACGGTGGACGAGCTGCTGACCGGGCGGGAGAACCTCGAACTGTTCGCCGGCCTCAGCCACCTCGGCGGGCGCCGGGCCCGGCGGCGGGCGGGCGAACTCCTGGAGCGCTTCGGCCTCGCCGCCGCCGCGAACCGGCGCGTCGCGACCTACTCGGGCGGCATGCGGCGCCGGCTCGACCTCGCGGCGAGCATGGTGTCGGAGCCGCGCATCCTGTTCCTGGACGAGCCCACGACCGGGCTCGACCCGCGCAGCCGCGCCGAGCTGTGGTCGGTGATCCGGGAACTGCTGGCCGCCGGAACCACCATCCTGCTCACCACCCAGTACCTGGAGGAGGCCGACCGGCTCGCCGACCGCGTCGTGGTGATCAACGACGGCCGCGTCGCGGCCGACGACTCTCCCGCCGCGCTGAAGCGCCAGGTGGGCGCCGAGCGCCTGCTGCTGCGCCTGGCGGCGACCGGTGACGTACCGCGCGCCGCGACGGCGCTCAACGGCGACACCTCGGCGCGTCTCGACGCGGAGGCACGGGAGGTCACCATGGCCGTCCAGGGCCCCGACCACCTGCGCCACGCGCTGGACCTGATGCACCGCGCGGGCGTCACCGTCGAGCGCGTGGAGCTGCGCGCCCCCACCCTCGACGACGTCTTCTTCGAACTCACGGAGGGAGCGGCATGAGCGCCGTCCTGACCGCGGCGGGTGATCTGCGCCGCCTCGTCGTCCGCGACCTGCGCCGCGAACTGCGCCTCCTCGACGGCCTCATCGTGAACACCGCGCTGCCGGTGATCATGATGGTGCTGTTCGTGCACGTCTTCGGCGGGGCGATCGACACCGGCTCCAGCGGCCTCGCCTACATCGACTTCGTGGTGCCCGCCATCCTGCTCATGTCCGGCGGCTACGGCGCCGCGCTGACCGCCTCGGCCATCGCCGAGGACATGACCGGCGGCATGATCGACCGCTTCCGCACCCTGCCGATCAGCGGCTGGACGGTCCCGGCCGGGCATGTGGTCGCCTCGCTGGTCCGCAACGTCGTGGCGTGCGGCATCGCCTTGGTCGCTGCGGTCGCCCTGGGCTTCCGCCCGGACGCCGGACTCGTCGACTGGGCGTTCACGCTGGCCCTACTGGCGGGTTACGTGGTGGCGGTGTCGTCGCTGGCGGTGCTCTGGGGGCTCCTGGTCAAGTCGGTCCAAGCGGCGGGTGCGTTCAGCTTCCTCGTCCTGTTCCTGCCGTACATGTCGGACGGGTTCGTCCCGGCCGAGACCATGCCGGCCGCCCTGCGCGGTTTCGCCGACAACCAGCCGATCACACCGATCGTGGAAGCACTCCGCTCACTGCTCCTGGACCAGCCGATGGGCTCCTCCGCCGCGGTGGCGGCGGCCTGGCTCCTGGGCACGGTGGTGATCAGCGTGCCGCTCGCGGCCGTTCTGTTCCGCCGCAGGACCTCGGCGTAGCGATGAGTCTCAGGGGCGCAGCGAGTCAGCCTGGACATGACGCAAATCATCGCGGACATCTCGGTCTCCCTGGACGGCTTCGTCACCGGCCCTGACCCGAGCCTGGAGAACGGTCTCGGCACCGGTGGCGAGGCCCTGCACACCTGGGCCTTCTCCGACGACCCCGACGACCGCCGGATCCTCCGTGAGGGGACGTCCCGCTCGGGTGCCGTCATCCTCGGCCGCAACCTCTTCGACATCGTCGACGGACCCGGCGGCTGGGACGACACGACCGGCTACGGCGCCGGCGAGGTGGGCAAGCCCGCGTTCTTCGTCGTGACGAGCTCGCGGCCAGAGTCGGTTCGGCTCACCGGCCTCGACTGGACGTTCGTCACGACGGGCCTGCCGGACGCCGTAGCCGCCGCCCGGCGGCAAGCCGAGGCGGTGGACAAGGACGTCATCCTCATGGGCGGCGGCGCCACCGTCGCCTCGGCGTTCGAAGCCGGGCTGGTCGACGTGCTGGCCCTTCACCTGGCCCCTGTCGTCCTAGGCGCCGGAACACCCCTCTTCAGGGGCGGGGCACCACGCACGCTGGTGCAGCGCACGGTGATCCCGACATCGACCGCGACACACCTGACCTACGACGTCCTTTAGCGGGCTCGCAAGGAAGCGTCCAGAGCACTCATGAGCTGGGCAGCGCGACTCTTACCGGCCGGTGCAAGCGGATACCGCGACAGGACATCGACCAGCACGGGCGTGGCCCGTCCCCGAGTCTGCTCGATCAGCATGTCTCCGACCGCGTAATCATCTCCGGCCTGCAACTCGCCGATCCGTGCCGCGTTGGCCGGACCCCGCAAGATGTGCCCGACCTGAGTGGCCCGCGCGATCGGATGCAGATAGGCGGCGGACGCGGCGTCCCCGGCGGCCTGCGCGGCAAGCCGCGCGGCCTCGGTACCTGCCTCTTTCGCCGCCCGGTGGGCGTCCAACGACGTCACACGCTGCAACTTCGTCCGCCTGGCACCGTTGACGAATTCCCAAGCGGCATCAAGGGCCGCACGCGGCCGGGAATCCCCGGGAACGGCCTCCTCGAACACCGGCAGGACGCCCTGCGCACTCTCCGCCACGAAACGCGCCACGACCCGAAGCTCGTCCATGGTCAACTCAAAGTCACCGGACACCAGTCAGCCCCCTCCACACCACGATCCGCAGAAGATCATTACAGGTTGAAGCTCCCCTTGGGGGAGGTGCCAGGCTTCAGGCATGGACGGTGGCTACTCGATCGGCGAGCTGGCGCGGCTCGGCGGAGTCACGGTGAAGGCCGTGCGCTTCTACTCGGAGCGCGGACTGGTGCCGGAGGCTGGCAGAAGCGCGGCAGGGCATCGGCGGTACGCACCGGAAGCCGTAGTGCGCCTCGGCCTGGTACGGACGCTACGCGAACTCGGAATCGACCTGGCCACCATCGAGAAGATCTTGGACCGCCGACTACCGGCCGCAGAGGCCGCCGCCACCCACGCCGAGGCAGTAGCGGTGCAGATGCGAGTGCTGCGGCTGCGATACGCGGTGCTCTCAGCAGCGGCCAGGCGTGGCTCCACACCCGAGGAGATGGACTTCATGCACCGACTCGCCCGCCTTTCCGCCGCTGAGCGTGACGCCCTCGTCGACGACTTCCTGCACAGCGCATTCGGGGATCCCGACGCGGGCCCGCTCTCGCGCGTCCTGCACCGATCCATGGCACCCGAACTGGCCGATGACCCCACGTCCGAGCAGTTGGAGGCATGGGTGGAGTTGGCCGAACTCGCCGAAGACCCGGAGTTCCGGTCACTGATGCGCGGCCTGTTCACCGAGCACCCCGCCTTGGAAACGGCCCCACCGCGCAAGCCCATCGTCGCGCGCGTCGCGGAGACCGTGGCCCTGCTGCTGACCGCCCGCGTCACCACCAACTCCCCGGAAGCGGCTC
The DNA here is from genome assembly GCF_900188445.1 of Actinomadura meyerae. Classification (GTDB taxonomy): domain Bacteria; phylum Actinomycetota; class Actinomycetes; order Streptosporangiales; family Streptosporangiaceae; genus Spirillospora; species Spirillospora meyerae. The sequence continues at coordinate 110,107 of NZ_FZOR01000016.1, read as the reverse complement.
AGGCCGTCAAACAAATCACCACCGCCTACGCCGCCGTCCAAGAGCAGACAGACGACGCAGCCCTGCGCGAAAGCCTCGCGGCCTACCTGACCGCCGCCGCCGATCCGCGCCGCGAACGCTACTCGGAGCTACTGTCGATCATCAACGGCTGGGACCCGCCCAACTACCCCAGCAAGGAACTGCGCTGGTTCCTGACAGCAATGGCTCAGACTGAGCACTAGCCGTAAGACCAACGGCGAAAGACGTCATCACGCTGCATAGGCTGCTCCAGCCGAAAATGTGATCACGAATGGGGCCAACTTGTCGGTAGCGTACGAGTGTGGCTGAGATCTGGGACGAAGCGCAGCTGATCGCGGACGGATTCGAGCGCGCGCACGTCGAGCTGGACTGGTACGACGGCCCGCGCGTCGGCGTCGCCGATATCGACGGCCGGCCCCACTACTTCAAGGGCCACCACTACGAGCGTTACCACGAAGACGACGAGTACGAGGTCTGGCCTGCGAGCACTGAAGCGCTGGAGTGGGAGCGCGAGCAGTCCGAGATTTTCGTCAAGTGGAGCGAGCGCTACCGGGCAGGGGAGGTAGGGCCCGAGACCCACCCCGGCCATGGAGGCAACGCCCGCTACGACGAGCTGGACGCCCTACTCGCACCACACCGGCAAGCACCTGACAATGCGCGCCGGATGAAGCGCGAAATGCGTTTCGTCGCCAGAGACCCTGACGAGGCCGAGTCCGTGAACTACTGGTTCCGATGGCGCCCAACCACATGAAGTAGCCACCGTCTCGCCGCGACGACACGACTGAGTTACGCCCGTCAGCGGTAAGCAGCTCCGATATCGGGGCGTTACTTGTCGCGATCCCCGGAGTCGGAAGAAGGCCGATTCGCGCGGTCGTACGCTTCCTGCGCCGCCGACCAGTCGTCAAGGTAAGCGATCGCCCATTCCTCCAGCGCGCGCAGCGGCTCGCGCAGGGTGCGGCCCGCCTCGGTGAGGGAGTACTCAACGCGGACCGGTACTTCGGGGTGGACGGTGCGGTGCACGAGCCCGTCCCGTTCGAGCCCGCGGAGGGTCTGGGTGAGCATCTTCTGGGAGATGCCCTCGATGCGTCGGCGCAGCTCCGAGAAACGGGCGGTGCCGTCCCAGAGGGCGCCCACGATGAGCACGGTCCAGCGGTCGCCGATGCGATCCAGGATGCGGCGGGTCGGGCAGTCCGCGCGGTAGGGGCTGCCGCGGAGCACCGGCTCGTCCGGGGTGGTTACCACAAAGTGCCTTCTTCCCGATGGAGAGTTGGGCTCGTATGGTAACCACTGCGCCCGTTCGGCGCCACCCGTCCCGGAGAAGGGCACCTCATGTCTCGCATTACCGTTCTCGGAGGCACCGGCTATGCCGGTTCGGCCATCGCTGCGGAGGCAGCCGCTCGCGGCCACCAGGTCACCGCACTGAGCCGCTCAGGCCCCGCCGCGCCGATCCCTGACGTGACCTATGTCCAAGGCGACGCCTCCGACGAAGCAACGCTCGCCGCAGCCATCGAGGGCTCGGATGTCGTAGTGGCCGCACTCGCCCCACGCGGCCCGCTGACCGGCACCTTCCGCGACGTCTACAGGACCGTCGCGCGTCTGGCCGACGCCGCAGGCGCGCGCCTGTTCGTCGTCGGGGGCTACTCATCACTGCGTCCCGCGCCTGGGGCGGATCGATTCGTCACCGACCTCAGCCGCGTTCCCGAAGAGCTCCACGGCGAGATCCGCGCGGGTGCGGCGCTCATCATCGAGGACCTCCCGGCCACGCCCGCGACCCTCGACTGGGTCTTCGTGAGCCCGGCGCTCAGGTTCGGCGCGCACATGCCCGCCGAACCACTCGGCCGCTACCGCCTCGGCGACGACGTCGCGGTCCAGCCCGATGACGGCGGCGCGATCTCCGCCGCCGACTACGCCCTAGGTTTCGTCGACCTGATCGACAAAGGCGACCACCACAGAACACAGGTCAACCTCGCCCACTAACACTCCACCCGCACCTGGAACAGCCTGATTCCAAGAACGAGCCGTGGCCCCACCGACCCGTGAGGTGCGGCGCAAGTACGGGGTGCATCGTTGGACGGTGCTTCCGTTCAAGCCGGTGATCGATCAGATGTTGTGGGCGGACCTGGACGTGCCGCGCAAGCATTCCCCGGCGATGACGACATCCTGCGGACCAGTGACCTGCTCGCGGTCCAGCACTGCCCGATATTCGGGGACGTGTCCGGCCAGGCCGAACTGTTCGGCGGCCCGGTCACGGACGCCGGATGCGTCGGCCGTCACGCTGACCAGCAGCCCGGCGACCACCCGCGGAGCGGGGCGCCCCGCGGCCTGGGCGGCCCTGGTTATCGAGGGAACGATGTGGTCGGCCAAGGTTCGGGGGCCGGTCATCCAGGTCACGGTGCCGTCGGCGAGTTCGCCGGCCAAGCGCAGCATCGCGGGGGCCAGGGCGGCCAGCAATATCGGCGGCGGCGTCGTCCCCGGAACGCTCACCTGACCCACGGCCGTGAGCGTCTCACTCTGATGAGAGACCGCCTCCCCGCACAGGAGGGGACGCAGGACCGACAGGTACTCACGCATCCTCGTGGCAGGACGACCGGCCGGAAGACCGTACATGCCGGTGACCATCATCGAGATGCCCGCCCCGAGGCCCAGGATGAGCCGGTTGCCGGTCGCCGCCTGGACGCTCAGGGCTTGACCGGCCAGGACAAGGGGGTGGGTTGCGGGACGGGCACCACCGCCGTCCCCAACTCGATCCCGGGCGCTGCGGTGCCGGCCAGGGGCAGGGCGGTCAGGGCGTCCCAGCCGAAGGCCTGCGCCGCCCACACACTGGTCAGCCCGTGCTCGAAGGCACTCCCCCCTGCAGGACACGCGAAGCGATCCTGATCACCGGGGGCATGCTCCTCACCCGCGCCCAGCACGAGGGCAACGCACCGGCGGAGCTCGACATCGCCGATCTGCTCAAGCTCGCCAACGCCATCGCCTCGGGCCAGCGAGCAAAGCTCCACAGACCCTCGCCTCCTCGGCCGCCTCCTCGCCCTGGTCCACACCGGCCCTCCATTCTCCCCGCCCGCATAAGCGGCCCCCGGCAAAAGCGACGCCACCCACGACCAGCATGATCGCCACACGCGACACTGAATTAGGCCATCAATCCTTCGTGATCGAAGATCGGATCGGCGATAAGGCTCTGGCGCAGACCCGGCCACCACAACATCACCTCGCGGGCTCTGTAGGCCATCGTTGCTAAGTTAGGAGCCGCGGCTTCGGCCGTCATCACCCCTTACGAGGGCAAGAACAAGTCGGAGTCGCAGTCGGAAGACTTCCCCGGCCAAGGTCGCAACAAGACCCGGATCATGGTTGACCTGCTGGACCGTACGATTGCTCGGAAACTTCATCGCGCACTGGTATCAGAGGGCAAGTCGTTTGCGATGACGCCTTGTGCGTGCTGCTGGCAGAAGATCTATCGAAGCGTCTCATTCTCGCCGCTCCAACTGCTGCCTCTGACAATCCGTCGTTGACCTGTGCGGGCAAAATTCTCGCAAGTTCGGCGTACGGTCAGTCCTCAGCGCCTATATCGGTGCTGGAAGATACGGACGCCGACCAGGACAGTAGCGAGCAGCGCTGAGAAAACCATTACGTTACCGATCGATCCTGTCTCTCCGCCCAACACGATACGAGCCGCCAACGCGGCTAGGAAGGCAGTCGCGAAGGCTGCGATCCAGTCGCGGAGCATTCGGTAGCCAGCAGTTCGGCGATCGGTCCGATCGGTCATGTTGTCACCTTGTGAGGTCATGGAAGAACGGGTCGTCAGGTTAGCAGTGAACTGTGCCTAACAATGGGCTGATGCAGTCGTCTTATTGGCAGTAGCCCTTCCGAATGTCAAAGGCTGATGACATCAGCCGCTAGACGCTTGAAGTAGACAATTGGTTGACGAGTGTGAGTGTGACATAGGTCACAAACTTGCCTCAGTCGATCTTCTTCCAAGTCTGCTGATCTTCAGCTTATGTTTAGCGGGCTTTACTCGGGCTTTATCCTGCGAGGTCATCGTGCATGTCCGTGCTGCTCGGGGTTCGTTCTTCCGGTCATCAGTTGTTGACAGAATGTGTCGACGCACCCGATGGCTCGCCGGATTGATGCCATTGGTGCTGGTCGCATCATTGCTGTCAACGCCCGTGACCTCGGTGAATGCGGCTGAGACGAGTCCGTCCGAGTCGACGACCCTGGACGCTGCGGTGGCGAAGGCCAAGGAGACGGGAAGTCCGGTCGAAGTCGCGGGTCGGACGTCGGAAACCAAGAAGTTGACCGCGTGGCCCGACGGTCAGTTCTCGCTGGAGACGGCGCCGGTCCCAGTCCGGGTGGAGCGGGATGGTGTGTTCCATGAGGCTGACCTGACGCTGGAGCGCACGGCTGATGGCAAGTACGCGTCACGGATGTCGGTCAACGGTGTGACCTTCGGCGCCGGCGGCGATGATGTGCTGGCCACGATGACCAAGGACGGCAAGAGCCTGACACTGACTTGGCCAGGGGCCGTGCTGCCGGTTCCTCAGTTGGATGGCCCGAGCGCTACTTTCGTTGACGGTGGCGGTGTTGGCGTGGATCTGGTGGTGCGGTCGATGCCGACCGGGTGGTCCCACTACGTGGTGGTGAAGACGCCGGAGGCGGCGGCTGATCCCGCGTTGGCGAAGATCGAGTTCGGTGTGCGTACTTCTGGGCTGCAACTGAAGGAGCTTTCCGGTAGTCGCCTGGCGGCTGTGGACGAAGCCGGCAACGAGCTCTTCAGCGCGCCGGAACCGCTGATGTGGGAGGGGCAGACAGCTCCGGCCGAGGCGCCCGCAGTGCCCACGAGCACGGAGGAGATTGCGGCCGGGCCGGCCCCTAAGGCCAGTGCGGCTCCGATGTCGGTTGAGGTGGGGGGTGGTGTTCTCACCTTGACCCCTGATCCTGGACTGCTGACCGGCCCAGAGACCAAGTTCCCCATCGTTCTCGACCCGTCTTGGCAGACGTGGAACGCGGGCCGTGAAGACAACGGTGATGGATACGGCAGCCAGGAGGCGGGTTGGGCGTATGTCGACCGCACGTGGCCGAACTCGGCCTACTGGAAGCCGGACCGCTTGCCGACTGGCCGCGAGATCGAGGATGGCACCGACAAGCGGTCCTACATCCGGATGGACGCATCGGCGCTCCACCAGTGGTCCGGAAACGTCCAGGTGAAGGTCAACTCGGTTGACATCACCTTCGACACCCTCCATGCATGGTCCTGTGTCTCCCGCGATGTGAGGCTGTACAACACCACGCACATCAGTTCAGGTATGACGTGGGACGAGCGTCCGGGGGCCTTCATCCCTGAGGGATCGGGCTGGAGTAGCAGCTTCCTTCAAGCCGCAGCAGTAAAGGTGGGACGCCCGGACTGCGGTGACGCGGGAACGTCCAACGACGTGAAGTTCAGCGGAGGTAACCTGCCTCGTCTTCTCCAGTGGGCGACTGACCACAAGTGGGATATTTTCACGCTCGGGCTGTTTCCGGACGCGGATTACAACGACACCCACACCTGGAAGGTGATGGATGTCGATCCCAGGATGGTCGTGAAGTTCTCCCGGTACCCGATGCCGGCCAAGGACGTCCACATGAGGAACGGTGGGACGGCCAAGTATGCGTGCGTGCGCGGTAGCGGCCGCCCGTGGATGGGCGTCTCCAGAGACCGGACCGCCAACGCGATGATCACTGACTATGACGGTGACAACGAGGGTGGCGCCCAGGGACAACTGCTGGCGGCCGAGTACGAGTTGGCGCCCCTAGGGAAGCCCGCAGAGAGTTGGAAGCGGTACGTGCCTTCAGGCGGTGCGTTCCAGCACGCCGGCGCCGACGGCTACCTGCACACGTCGCTGACCACCGTCAAGGGTGATGACTTCCCGGCGACCGCTGATGGCGGCACGAGCTGGATGTGGCGCGTGCGCGGGATGGATGACACCAACTTGTACGGGCCTTGGTCGGCATGGTGTGAGTACACGGTGGACGCTCGCAGACCAAATGCACCCGAAGTGTCATCGCCCGAATACCCGGCCGGTGTGACATCGGGCTATGACGCGGCCGCACGCAAGTATGTCCCCGGCAACTTCACCTTCGCGCCCGGCGGTTCCGGCGATGTAGTGAAGTTCGACTACAAATTCACCGACGGGACCGCGGGGACGAAAACGGTTGCTGCGGGCGAATCGGCGAACATTTCGTGGATACCGAAGCGGTTCGGGCCGCAATGGGTTGAAGTGACGGCCTACGACCGGGCCGGAAACTACAGCCCGACGAAGAAGTACGAGTTCGGCGTAACGCAGCCGCCGCGGGACGCGGCCTGGTCGATGGATGAGCCCAGCGGTGACACTGCCCATGCCGTCGGGCCGAGCGGAGCGGTCAACCCGAACGCCGATCTGGTCTTCAGCGGCAGCCCGGTCTTCGGCGAGGCGGGCAATCTCGGTGCCGGTTCCCCCACCGACCGCGCGGTCCGCCTCAACGGCTCAACGCAGTTCGGTGAGGTCAAGCCATGGACTGATCCGGAAGGGAATGCGGTCACGCTGGTGGACACCAGCCAGCGGTTCATGTTCTCCATGTGGCTGAAGCTCGCCTCCGTCCAGGGCGATCAGATCGCGGTCAGTCAGGCTGCTGCAGATGGGACGGCCTTTGAACTCGGATGGCTCAGCGGCAAATGGACGTTCCGGCATCGCGCGGCCGACGGCGCCGTCCTGACTGCTGTCACTCGCGACATGCCCGAGGCAGGGGACGGGCAGCCGTGGAGTGCTCACTGGGTTTCCTTGATGGGTGGTTACGATCCTGTCAAGCAGGAGGTCTGGCTGCGCACTCAGGCCGAGGGGGAGAGCAAGGTATGTGATCCCGACGCACCCTGGATTTGCTCGACCAAACGAGTGATGCCGCCAGAGATGAAAACGGCTTCCTCAACGTGGACGCCAGCGCCGGGTGCGGGCGCTCTGCTTGTCGGTGCGACGGTGAATGGTTCCAGCAAGAGCGCGTTCTGGAACGGTTGGATTGACGATTCGCAGTTGTGGCCGCTGGCGCACCCCGACGAGTCGGTCTTGAAGGTGATCTACGCCGAATCGGTTCAGGATCACGAATTTGCTGGGAAGACGCTGCGTCTGGTGAACGTGAACTCCGGCCATTGCTTGGACGTCGTCGGCGCCGGAATGGAGAACGGTACGAACGTGCAGCAGTGGAACTGCAATGCACACCCGGCGCAAGACTGGCAGTTCACGGATGTCGGTGACGGCTACTACACGCTGACCAGTCCCAACAGCGGCAAGTGTCTAGATGTGGACGGCACGGACGGTTCGGGCACCGCGGATGGGCGCAACGTCTGGCAGTACGAGTGCAACGGCAGTACGGGCCAGCAATGGAAGCCGGAGAAGAAGGCCGGCGGGTACTGGCTTAAATCTCGGCGAAGTGACAAGTGCCTGGCGGTCGACAGCGCCTCACCAGCGCCTGGGACTAATGTTTCGCAGTGGTCCTGTACGGACCCGATAGTCGAAGAGCAGTTGTGGAGCATCACTGCTCTGAAGCGTCACCACCTCGATGGAATCACCCATCGACTGCTCGTCACAAATGAGCAAACTGACCAGTCGAAATGTATGGACGTCGCAGGCGGTTCCACTGCTGATGCAATCTTCGTTATGCCCTGGGAATGCAATGGTGGTCCTTGGCAGAAATGGAAGTTTTCTGACTACGGGGACGGCTACTACATGCTTACCAACGTCAACACGATGAACGGTGACCCGGGATCGGTCCGATGTCTGGAAGTGGCTGATGCGCAAACCCAGCCTGACGCCGCAGTCCAGCAGGGCACCTGCGAACCGGGCGCGGAGCACCAACTGTGGAAGGTGGTTGGCGTCGCCGACGACGGCAACTTCGGTTACCGGCTGATCGCCAAGCACAGTGGCCTTGTCGCCGATGCGCGTGACGAAGGAGCACCAGAGGACGCACGGGTGCTCCAAGCCAATCCCGTGGAGCCGATTCCCGCGCATCAGATCTGGAAGTTGGAATACCAGTGACGAAGCCACCGCGATAGTACCGCCGAAGTCATCCCGTGTGTGGTCAGCAAAAGTCGATTAGAGCCTGTTCAACCGCCCGGCCAGCAAGCGCCGTGGCAACCGAGGTGCCTTCGACGGAGATGAGGCGTCTGTGAAAGGTGTGTTGCGTGCGCTGGGCCGGGCGCATGGGCTGATCGCCACTGTGGCGGTCATGCTCGCCCTGGCTCTGCTTGCCGGAGTGGCGGGCGAGGCGGCTGCGGCGGTGCGGCCCAGACTCTCGGAGGACGGGACCGACCGTCGTCCGGCCACCCAGAAAACTGCTCGGATAAAGGGCAAGGCCGTCAAAGCCCGGGAGAGCAAGCTTCCGGGCACGGCCGGCACACCGATCACGTCCAAGCCTCCTGCTCCGGTCTGGCCGGAACCGGGCCAGGGCACCGCGGACTTGTCGGCGCTGGGGGCAGGCAAGAGCAAGGACGGTCAGGCCTCCAACGGATGGGCGCGGGCCGGCAAGCTACCGGTCTGGGCGGGCGCACCCGCCGCCCGTAGGGGCGAGCGAACGGCCCGCTCGGCGGTGCCGCCGCGCGTGCACGTGGAGATGGCTGACCGCAAGACCGCGAAGGCCACACGCACTGAGGCAGTCATGGCGGTATCCGCCCCGCATGCGGGAACTGTCAGAGTCGGGCTCTCCTATGCGCAATTCAAGGACGCCCACGGTGGCGATTGGGCGTCCCGGCTGCGCCTGGTGAAACTACCGGCGTGCGCGTTGAGCACCCCCGAACAGGCGCACTGCCGCCAGCGCACCGTCCTGCCCACGGTCAACGACACCAAGACCGCGACACTGTCTGCCGATGTCACCGTGACCGACGGCTCCGCGCAGACCGGCACCGCCGCGGCCGAGCAGGCGACGGTGTTGGCCGCCGAGGCGGGCCCGTCCGGCCCGACTGGTGACTGGGGCGCCACCAGTCTGTCCCCGGCGTCCAACTGGAACGCGGGCAGTAACACCGGAGAGTTCTCCTGGAGCTATCCGATGCGGCTGCCGCCGGTTCCCGGCGAGTTGATGCCCGAGGTCACAGTCGCTTACAGTTCCGGGGCGGTGGACGGCAAGACCGCCGCCGACAACTCCCAGGCCTCCTGGATCGGCGATGGCTTCGACTACTGGCCTGGCTTCATCGAACGCAAGTACAAGCCGTGCATCGATGCCGGCCACGCCTCTGGCGACCTGTGCTGGGGCCGTCACAACGCGGTGCTGTCCCTGAACGGACGCTCCACCGAACTGCTGTATGACAGCGCTGCTCAGACCTGGCGTCCACGCAACGACGACGGCTCCACCATCGAGCGGCTGACAGGCGCCACCAACGGCGACGACAACGGTGAGTACTGGAAGCTGACTGACCTGGACGGCGTCGAGTACTACTTCGGCATCAACCGTCCCGACGACTGGGAGAGCGGGGAGAAGGAGACCGACTCGACCTGGACGGTCCCGGTCTTCGGCGACAGCAGTGGTGAACCCTGTTACGACAGCACATTCAAGGACGCCTGGTGCCAGCAGGCATGGCGATGGAATCTCGACCACGTCGTCGATCCACACAACAGCACCATCACCTATTTCTACGAGAAAGAGACCAATTACTACACCCGCTATCAGCAAACCACCGGTGGGACCCGTTACGACTCCGGCGGCTACCTGAGCCGCATCGACTACGGCCAGCGCAAGGGCTCCACCTACGCCACTCCGGCCACCGCCCGCGTCCGCTTCTCCGTTGCGTCACGTACGGACCTGCCCGACGACCGGATCTGCGACAGCGGTGAAACCTGCGGCTACGGCAAGACCTCGCCGACGTTCTTCAACCGCGAGCGCCTGACCAAGATCACCACCAAGCTTCGCAAAGACGGGACGGTCGCCACTGAGGACCCCGGTTACAAGATCGTCGACAGCTGGGACCTTGGCCAGACCTACCAGAACGGCGCGCTCTGGCTGCACACCATCGACCAGACCGGCCACGACGGCATCGACACCCAGGCTCCGCGCATCACCCTGTTCGGCCAGCTCATGACCAACCGGGTGATCACTGGACGGTCCGGCACCGGAGTGGACGCTCTGCCCGGGTACGACCGGCCCCGCCTGGTCGGGATCGACAACGGCACTGGTGGAACCACAAGCGTCGGCTACTCCGATCCCTACGCCAGCCCCACACCGGCCGGAGAGTGCGTTTATTCGGCCGGCGGCATGCCCGATCCAAAGAGCAACACCAAACGCTGCTTCCCGGTGAAGTGGACACAACCCGACGGCACGCTGGTCAACGACTGGTACCACAAGTACGTCGCCAGCTACGTCATCGAGGCTGACAACACCGGCCAGTCCAGGTCTCAAATCACGCGCTACACCTACCTCGGCGACGCCGCCTGGCGATACGCCGAGGACGACGGGATGACCAAGGACAAATGGCGCACCTGGTCCCAGTGGCGCGGCTACGCCAAAGTCCGGACCGTTACGGGCGACGGTCAGAACGGTGAACAGCAGTCGCGCACCGAGACCACCTATGCCCGAGGCATGGACGGCAACTACCAGGGCAAAGGCAACCCGCGCCAGAGCGTGACGGTCACCGACTCCAAGAACTTGCTCGGTGGGATCAGCGACCTCGATCCGCTCGCTGGTGCCGTCCTGGAGTCCCGTAGCTTCAACGGCGCCTTCACCGACGCCGCCGAAGTCTCGGCGAGCGTATCGCGGCCCAAGTGGACCAAGACCATCAGCCGCACCTTTCACGACACCAACTCCGACGACGACATCACCGTTGACGGCGGACGCGTCCAACCGCAGTGGACCAAGGGCCGGTCGCGCAAGGCCGACGGTACCGACTTCAACACCGAGACCACTTTCGACTACGACTCGCTGGGCCGCACCGTCGCCGTCGACAACGAAGGCGACGTCACCACCGCCGCCGACGACACCTGCACCCGTACCGTCTTCCCCAGCGGCGCGGCGCCCGCCGGCGCGATCCAGTCCCAGCCGATCCGCAACCTTTCGGTAGCGGTCGATTGCGACAACGACGCCAGTCACGAACCGAACTTGGTCCCCGCCGACATGATCTCTGACACGAAGATCATGTATGACGGTAAGGCATACGGCGCCTACCCGACCGTCGGCAATGTCACCCGTACGGAAAAGGCCACCGGTGTCTCGGGCGGCCGCTCCACCATGGTGCCCGCCGTGACCACCACCTACGACGGGTACGGCCGTGTTCTGGAGACCACCGATGTCGGTGACCCTGCCACCCCTGACGACGACCGCACCACCACCTCCACCTACACCAACGCCCCCGAGGGCTGGCTGAAATCCAGCACCCTCACCACTCCGCCGGTCAGTGTCGGCGGTGCCACACCGGCCGGATTCACCACCACGACCCAGTACAACCCTGCCCGCGGCACCCCCACCAAGGTCACCGACCCGAACGGCCGCGTAGGTGAAGGCGAGTATGACGGACTCGGCCGTCTCGTTCGGGCCTGGCTGCCCAACAACATGCGCAGCAGGCACCCCGATCGGCCTTCCACCATCTACACCTACACCTTCCCCACCGACGGCAACCCGGTCTCGGTCACCACCAAGACCCTCACCAACGATGACCCGGCCACCTACGAAACCTCTGTCGACCTGCTCGACGGCCTGCTGCGGCCTCGCCAGTCACAGAACGAGGCCGTCGGCGGCGGCCGGATCGTCACCGACACCAAGTACGACAGCCGCGGCCTGGTCTTCAAGACCAACGCAGCCTACGTGCTCACAGGTGACCCGTCCGGTGTGCTGACCACAGCCGACGACAACCAGATCCCCAGCCAGACCCTCAGCACCTACGACGGCGCCGAGCGGATCCTGACCACCACGCTCTACAGCTACTCCACCCAGAAATGGACCACGACCAACCGGTACGACGGCGAGCGCACCACCGTCATCCCGCCCTCAGGTGCGATGCCTTCGGCGACCCTCACCGACGCCCTCGGCCGCACGGTCGAAACCCGCCAGTACAAGACCGCCAATCTGACGGGCCCCTACCTGGCGACCACCATCACCTACGACGGCGCCGGACGCCCCGCCGAGTCCCATGACGCCGCCGGCAACGTCTGGAAGACGACCTACGACGTCCAGGGCCGCCCCGTCACGAGCACCACCCCTGACAAGGGCACCTCGACCGTCACCTACGACCACTTCGACCAGGTCGCCACCAGTACCGACGCCCGCGGCACCACGCTGAACCGCACCTACGACAAGCTCGGCCGCCCCCTGGAGGTCAAGAACGGCAGCACGCCGCTGACCTCCATGACCTACGACACCGTCCCCTACGCCAAGGGCCTGCCCGCCACCTCCACCCGCCACATCGGCACCGACAAGTACACCACCGCCATCACCGGCTACGACGGGCTCTACAACGCCGAGGGAACGACCGTCACGATCCCCGCGTCCCAGGGAGCGCTCGCCGGGACCTACACCACCACACAGTCCTACAACTTCAACGGCTCCCCGCTCACCACCTCTTACCCGGCGGTCGGCGGGAGCACGGGACTCCCCACTGAGAACGTCACCACCGAGTACAACGACGCCGGCCTGCCCGAATGGACGCACGGCCTCGCCGCCTACGTCGCCGACACCACCTACAACGGCCATGGCGATATCACCCAGCTGGCCATGGCAGCGGTGTCGGACAAGTTCCTCTGGCAGACCTTCGACCGGGACCCGGCCACCAACCGCCTGACCCGTTCCACCGTCAAACGCCAGGCCTCGACTGCCACCTTCGATCTGGAAACGAAGTACGACTACACGGACGCCGGTTCCATCAGGTCGATCCTGACCAACGCCGCAGGCAAATCCGCTGATCGGCAGTGCTTCACCTACGACTACGCCCAGCGGCTGACCGAAGCCTGGTCCACCACCAACACCGACTGCACCGCCGCCCCGACCGCCACCACCATCGGCGGCCCCGCTCCCTACTGGACCAGCTACGAGTACGACCCCAACGGCAACCACGGCGACAAGGTCGGCAACCGCACCAAGGAGATCCAGCACTCCTTCGCCGGCGGCCCCACCGCCGACAAGACCCGCACATACACCTATCCCGCCCCTCTCGGCGACAGCGGTGTCACCAGCCCGCACGCGCTGAAGTCGCTCACCGAAACCGACGGCACCACCAGCACTACCGACCTGTACACCTACGACCAGGTCGGCAACACCCTCACCCGCCCCGGCCAGAAACTCGTCTGGGACGCCGAAGGCAACCTGTCCAAGGTCACCGACGACTCCGGCAAGGAACTGGCCAGCTTCATCTATGACGCCGCTGGCAACCGTCTCATCCGCAAAGACACCAACGGCTCGACCCTGTACCTGGCCAGCCAAGAGGTAAAGGTCTCCACCAGCGGAACCGTCACCGCGACTCGCTACTACAGCCACGCTGGCCAGACCATCGCCTACCGCACCGGCACCTCCAGCTCCACCATCCAGTTCCTCATTCCCGACTACCAGGGCAGCGCCGACACCACCGTCAACGCCGTCGACCAGAACACCTGGAGCGTCCGCCGGTTCGCGCCCTTCGGCGCCGAACGCGGCAGTCCAATGGGAACCTGGCCTGCCCTCATGGACAAGGGCTACGTCGGCGGCACCAAAGACAACACCACTGGGCTGACCCACCTCGGCGCCCGAGAATACGACCCGGTCACCGGCCGTTTCCTCAGCGCCGACCCGATCACCGGCGGCGGCGACCCCCTCACCGCCAATGGCTACTCCTACGCCGGCAACAACCCCATCGACCACTCCGACCCCACCGGCATGCTCCTCGACGGCGGGGCACACGGCACCCTGCCCAACTCCAATAGGACCGAACGCGAAGATATCAACAACCAGCACCGCAACAACTTCAAGTATGGGGGCGGCGGGACGATCTACGTCGTGCCGTCCATCCCCTCGGGTGGTGGTTGCTGGGTCGGCTGCAACGGCAGCGTGGGAGCAAAGTCGGTACCGGTCAAGAAACACTGCGGCTGGAGTTGCAAGGTTGGCAAGGTCGGCGGCTTCCTGAAGAAACACCAGGCCACGATCGCCGGACTCGCAGCCGGCGGCATATGCCTAGCCGCAACCAGCGGCACCGGAACCGTAGGCTGCGCCGCCGTCGCCGGATGGGTCTACGGAGCAGTCAGCTATCACCAGAACACACCCGCCGACCAGCAAACCCTCCTGGGTGGCTTCAAAGCCAGCCTCACCGGCGCAGTAATAGAAGTCGGCCTAACCATCACGGGGGCGAAAGTCGCCAAAGTCGCGGCTCCGCTACTCAAGAGAGTCGCCCCCAAGATCATCCAAAAGCTCGCTGGCAGAGCCAAGGGCGGACCTCCAGGTGCCGGCAGCAGCGTAGCCAAAGCAGCACCAGCATCGGCCAAAAACACAGGAAAGGCGACGAGTCATGCCCCTACCGCTAGTCGGCCGGTCTATCGTGGAGATCAACGACCGCCCGAGGCCATTGCAAAAGCCGGAGGATTCAAAGCTAAGGGCGGAACTGATGACCTCAAACTTTACGTGACTTCCAACGAGCCATCTATTTTTATTTCAACTTCCAAAAAACTCAAAATGGCAGTGCAGTTCACCATGCGTAGTAAGACGGGGATGCGTGGGTATGTCTACAAGATCGAAGGCGCGCCAGATGGTATTGATGTAAACAAGACGCTGGGGCTGTTTTGGATGATGAGGAACGGCTTTCCGGGTGAGCGCGAAGTTGCCTTCAAGGAGGTGATTGACGCTCAGTTTATCACTGAATATCGTGAATATAGAGGAGGAGTTCCAGTTGGGGATTGGTTGCCATTTCCGCAGTGAAAGGTGATTGCGTGAAAGAGGGTATCTCGGTTCTAGTGCCCCACGAGGGCGTGCTCGTGTGGACATTGCTGGCTGACTACGAAAATCTGAAGTGGAAGGTTGAGGTCAACGGTGGGGATGGTGCGCTTTGGGTGGGAGAGGGGGATGATCTTTTTGATGCGTTCCGCGCTGCGCGGACGGAGCCCGAACGGCATGGTGTTCGCTTCCTGGTCGTGGGGGCAAGAGTAGACTGCTGGCCAACGCGAATGGGTAGCCAAATGGGTGGAATGAAGATAGCTGTCCATCGTCGACCTGGAGTCCAAATGATGATCTACAATATCATTAGTTTTTTCTTTCCGAAGATTAATTATCGGTACATATTCTCCTCCGCATCTCTGTCGAAGGTAGGGACAGTGGCAGAGCAGGATGCTTATCGACGAGCGTGGCTTCGTCGCAGTCTGTAGCGTTTGGTTGCATCTTGAACGTCGTTGGCGAGAAGTAGGTGGCGTCCATGCCGTGTCTCCCGGAGGGTGGGTGGTGGTCGGAGTGGAGGCAGACGGGTTCATGGAAGGTCGTAGCGGCCCTCTCGTGCATCGGTCACGAACGCGGTCCAGTTCTGGGGGCTGAACGCCGTTGTTGGTTGTGCGGCCCTTGCGTCATGTCGTGTGCGTGAGTTTGCTGCGGTGTATGACGCATCCTGGTGTTTGGCTAACGGTCGTAGCGTCCGGCCCGTGCTTGGTCGACAAAAGCGGTCCAATCTTTCTGGCTGAGCACGAGTTGGCCGGATGTGGGAGCCTTGCTGTCGCGGACGGCGATCACGTCCTCAACTTGGGCGACTTCGACGCACTCGCCGTTCTGGCCGCTGCGAGAACTCTTGCGCCAGATGGCATGAGATGACTGCGGGTTGCCCATCGCGTACTTCCTGTTCGTAGAACTCAGACGATCGCGTCCGCGACCCGATTGATCAGGGATATCGAGTCATCGGGGTCCAGGGCGGCCGTGAGTAGATGGTCGAATGCAATCATATATGCCTCAATGTCGCTTGTGTGTTCCAGGTAGATACCGTTTGGGATCGTCTCGAGGTACACCACGTTCGGGTCGGTCGGCTGAGCAAAGCTCAGGATGACGAATGGGCCGGTAGTGCCAGCGTGGGCGCCGCAGCTGAACGGAATGATCTGTATGGTCGCCTTCCCCGCGTCGGCCATCGATGCCAGGTGCATCAACTGCTCTCGCATGATCGTCTTACTGCCGACCGTACGATGCAGCGCAGCCTCGTCCAATACCGCCCAGAGACGTGGACGATGTGCCTGCCTGAGGACCTGCTGACGTGCCATGCGCACATGCAGCCTCCGATCGACCTCGTCCGACTCCAATTCCTGGGGGCCGCTGCGGATCATCGCGCGTGCGTAGTCGGGAGTTTGGAGAAAACCGGGCACCACGAGGGGCTGGAATGCGCGGATGACCGCAGCATCCGCCTCAAGGCCGATGTAGACCTCATATGGATCGGGCAGAACGTCTCGGAAGGAGTACCACCAGCCAGGCTGGCGAGCCTCGCGGGCGAGTTGGATGAGCCCCTCCTTCTGGGAGCCGGTGACGCCGTAGAGGTCGAGGAGCTCGCGCACGCTGCGGGGCTGCGGTTTGGTGCGGCCGGTCTCGATGCGGAACAGAGTCGAGTTCGCCCACTCGAGGCGGCGCGTCACCTCGTCGCGGGTGAGGCCGGCGGCCTCCCGGCGCCTCGTCAGCTCCAGGGCGAGGCGGCGGGCGCGGAGGAGCGGGCTGTGACTTCGATCTTGCTTGCCGGTCACAAGGTGTC
Organism: Actinomadura meyerae; assembly: GCF_900188445.1. Lineage (GTDB taxonomy): Bacteria > Actinomycetota > Actinomycetes > Streptosporangiales > Streptosporangiaceae > Spirillospora > Spirillospora meyerae. The sequence continues at coordinate 93,438 of NZ_FZOR01000016.1, read as the reverse complement.
TCCTGTCTAAGCCGGATTTCGTATGCAGTATTGCGCAGCGTGTGTGCGTAGTGCATTCTTGCGAACACAGAGTGCCACCGACTGGACGAGTGGCGCAGAGAAACGAAGAGAGCGGCCCCGGGCGGTGCGGCCACACCGAGCCCCGGGGCCTCGCCCGACTGGAAAGGAGTCGGACTGTGTGCAATCTACCGAAGCCCCCGGAGCGTGAGGTGCCTGGCGGGCCGGGGCGGGACGGGGTGACGCTGGAGCGGTTCCGGGTGCTGGTTCGGCTCATGTGGGCGTTGCGGGAGGTCGGACAGGGGTCCGTGCTCTACCTCGACGCCACGGCGGAGCCCGTGCTCTCGGTTCCGCTGGTCGCGCGGCGGCGGTCGCTGGCGGTGCTCGGCGTCCAGGAGCGGGACGGGCGATGGGCCTACCTGTGGGACGCGGCCTGCAAGGTACCGGCCGAGTCGGTGCGGCTGGCCGCTCGGCGGATCGCCGGGGTGTCGTCGTGATCGTCTGGGAGCGGAGGGATGTTCGGCTGTCGTCCAGCGAGGGGCTGGGCGTGCGGGACATTCGTACTTACGTGAGGCGGGCGCTGGAAGGGGTTGAGCACTCCTTCGACCTGGACGACGTCGACCTGATGGTGTGCGAGATCGCCACTAACGCCGTCCGTCACACGGACAGTGGGTTGCCCGGGGGTGGGGTGCGGGTGTCCGTGCTCGTCTCGGCTACCCGGCTGCGGGTCGAGGTTCAGGATGAGGGCGGGGCGCGGGGGCGGCCGATCGTGCCGGCTCAGCGGGGCGGGCTGAGCGAGTCCGGGCGGGGGCTCATGATCGTGGACGGGCTCGCCGACCGGTGGGGGATCGTCGACGGCCAGGACGGGGTCTCCGTGTGGTTCGAGGTGGCGAGCGGATAGCAGAGTGGTGATAGCCGCCGGGTGAATCGGTATTTGCCCGGTCGTGCGGGGTGGGAGGAGGGTGGGAGCGTGGACGATCTAGATGACTGGCCGGGGAGCGGGCTCAGCGACGAGGAACTGGACGTCGCCTACAACGTGCGGCGGAAGGCCGGGCCGGAGCTCTTCGAGCGGCATATGGTGCGGTACCGGGAGCTTTCGGAGCAGGCCGTGGACGGGCTGCCCGGCCATCCAGGGATCGTCTACGACGAGGCCAGCGGCGAGCGGCTCGATGTGTGGGGGACCGGGGACGACGGCCTGCGGCCCGTGTTCGTTTTCCTGCACGGCGGCTATTGGATGGCGCTCTCGCGGGACGTGTCGTCCTTCATGGCGCGTGCCCTGTACGAGCAGGGCGTCGCGACCGTGGTGCCTGACTACACGCTGGCGCCGGAGGCGTCGCTTGAGGAGATCGTCCGGCAGGTGCGGGCCGCTGTGGCGTGGGTGTATCGGCATGGACGGGAGTTCGGCCTCGATTCCGAGTGGATCGTGGTGGGCGGCAGTTCGGCGGGCGGGCATCTGACCGGGATGACGATGGTCGGCGGCTGGCAGGACGACTTCGGGCTTCCGCGGGACGTGGTCAAGGCCGCGATGCCGTTCAGCGGGCTGTTCGACATCCGGCCGATCACTCGGGTGTATGTCAACGAGTACGTGAAGCTTGATCTGGAGCGGGCTGCCGCGCTGAGCCCCGCTCTGCTGGACGCCGACCATCGGTGTCCTGCGGTCTTCGCGGTCGCGGAGGACGACGGGGATGGGTTCTTGGAGCAGTCGAGGCTGTTCCAGCCGCAGTGGGGTGCCGGTGAGCTGATGATCGTGCCCGGCCGCGACCACTTTGACGTCGTGCTCGATCTCGCCGATCCGGAGTCGCGGGTGAGCACGGAGCTGATGCGCCTGATCAGGCGGTGAGCGCCGCCGCCTCGCGTTCGAGGTGGTCGAGCATCAGGCGGGCCGACGGCGTCGGGGTGCGGCCTGCGGGGAGTGTCACGCCGACCTGGCGGCGGACCGTCTCCAGCGGGACGGGCAGCGGCGCTATGTCGACGTCGGTGCGGGCCACCAGTTCCGGGAGCGCGGCGATCATGTCGGTGTCGCGAACCAGGGTCCGGACGGTCAGGACGGACGTGCACTCGACCAGGTTGCCGGGAAGCGTCAGGCCCGAGGCGCGGAAGACCTGTTCCAGTTCGGTGCGCAAGGCCGTCTGCTCCAGGGGCAGCACCCACGGGTAGGCGAGGAGGTCGGCCAACGTGAGGTCGGGTACGGCGCGAGCCGGGTGGTCTTGGCGGGCCACCAGGAGAACTGGTTCGCCGTAGAGGGTGAGCTGGCGGAGGCCGCGCAGGTCGTCGATCGGGTTGAGGCGGCCGAGGATCAGGTCGATCTCGCCGTCCAGGAGGCGCGGCACCTGGGCGTCGAACGTCGCCTCCTGGACGATGACGGTGATGCCCGGCCGGTCCTTCTTGAGCGCGGCGATCGCCCGGGGGAGCAGGACGTTCGAGCCCGCCAGGAGAGTGCCGATCGTGACCGTGCCGACTTCGCCGTCCGCCAGGCCGGTGATGCGGTCGCCGGCGCGGCGGAGTTCGGCCAGGACGGCGCGCGCGTGCTCGATGAACGCCTCCCCGAACAGCGTTGGTGTCACGCCTCGCGGGCCTCGGGTGAACAGGTCGACGCCGAGGATGCCCTCGACTTCGCGCAGGCTGCGGGTGACGGCGGGCTGTGCCAGATGCAGGTGCTCGGCGGCCCGCAGGACGCTGCCCTGATCGGCGATGGCGACGACGAGCACCAGGTGCCGGAGCTTCAGCCGTCCGTTGAGGAGGTCGATCGCGCGCATGCCGACTTGGTATCACAGGACGGTGATAGCGGGATCCGTCAACCTCAAGCGCTGGGTATGTCTGACGGGTCCAGGTACGCCTCGGCCTGGAGCGTGAACAGCTCGGCATAGCGCCCGCCTGCGGCCATGAGCGAGTCGTGGGTGCCGTGTTCTGCGACCTGACCGTCCGCCAGCACGTAGATGTGGTCCGCCATCCGGACGGTCGAGAACCGGTGCGAGATCAGCAGGACGGTCCGTCCGGCGAGCAACGTCCGCAGGCGGTCGAACAACTCGTGTTCCGCACGGGCGTCCAGCGTCGCGGTCGGCTCGTCCAGGATGACGAACGGGGCGTCCCGGAAGAACGCGCGGGCCAGTGCAACCCGCTGCCACTGGCCGCCCGACAGGTCCGTGCCTCCTGCGAACTGGGGGCCGAGCAAGGTCGAATAGCCGTCCGGCAGGCCGCGCAAGAACCCGTCCGCCCCGGCCGCGCGGGCGGCCCGCGCGATGGCCTCGGCGTCGGCTGGTGCCTCAGGGCGGCCCAGCGCGATGTTGTCGGACGCCGGGAGCACGTAGCGCTCGAAGTCCTGGAACAGCACGGCGATCGACTCGCGCAGGCCGTCAGCAGAAGCGCCTGAGACGTCCACGCCGTCATACAGAATCCGCCCCGACTCCGGCCGGTACAGGTGCGACAGCAGCTTCGCCAGAGTCGTCTTACCCGACCCGTTCTCGCCCACCAGCGCGACGACCTGCCCCGCCTCGATCCGCAGATCAACGCCGTCAACAGCAGGACGCGCGGCAGACGGATACGTGAACGAAAGGTTCTCAGCCGTCAGCACGCCGAACGGCGGAGGCGGCGACCCAACCGGCCCGCGCTCCGGCGGGGTCAGGAACGAGGTGAGGTCCTGGACGAAGGGCGCCGCGTCGAAGAGCTGGTCAGTACCCGCAGCGGACATCCGAAGACGTGCGGCCAGCAGCATGACGGCGGTGGCGGCGGCGCCCGCGTCGGCCACCGGCATTCCGCCGGTCGCCGTGTACGCCAGCAGCAGTCCGAGCACAGCCCCCAGCGCGATGCCGCTCACGCACCGCGCCGCCAACGTAATGCGCAGGCGGGTCCGAACCGTACGGCGGATCTCTTCAAGACGCTCCTCGGTCCGCGCCTCCCAGCGTCCGCGCAGGTGCGGGGCCAAGCCGAACGCCCGGACCTCAGCAGCCGAGCGGCGGCTGGTCAGCACGTCCTGCAGATAGCTGCGTTCCCGCTCGGCAGGGGTCAGCCGGAACAGTGCGCCGTACAGCACCTGCCCGCTCTTCAGCCCGGCCAGCCACAGCGGCGCCCCTGCGGCCAGCGTTGCGGGGACGAGCCACGGCTCGATCGCCGCGAGCGCCAACGCGACCCCGGCGGTGGCCATTAGCGCGCTGGTCAGCGCCCCCAGCCCTTGGACGACCTGATGCGGCCGGATCCGAGCGCTCATCGAGGCGCGCTCAAGCCGGTTGTGGAAGGCGGGGCGTTCGAATTCCGCGAGGTCGACCGTGCAGGCGACGTCCAGAATCCGGCCCATCGCGTACCGGTTGAGCAACTCGCTCAGCACGTCGTCTCGCGACGACGCGACCGAGACCGCGACGGCGATCAGCCCCGTCATCGCGAGGACGACCGCGCCCTGCAGTAGAACGTCGGCGGTGTCGGCGCCGCCGAGCGCCTGGTCGAGGAGGTGACGTCCGCCGAGCAGCGGCAGCACGAGGCCGAGGCCGGCGACGGCCTGGAGCGCCGTGATGAGGGCGTACTCCCGGGGCGCCGCCGACGCCGCGAGGCGGACGGCGCCCCAGACGAGCCGGGGCAGCCGCCGCAGGCCGACCTGCGGCGGCTGCGACCACTCGGCCGCGGTGACGGGCGGTGGATCGTCCATCAGTAGCCGATTTGCTCCACTTCACCGGTCCGGCCCGCATGGCCCTTCATCAGCAGGTCGGCGATGCGGTCGCTCATCGGCAGCCCGAGGTCGTTCTGCATCCACATGAACTGGCCGTTGGGGTTGGACTCCAGGAACACGTGCTCGCCGTCCGGGGTGACGATGAAGTCGACGGCGGCGTAGACGAGCCCGAGTTCGTCGAGCAGCGCCCGGGTGCGGCGGACGACGTCCTCTGGCAGCGGCCGGTAGTCGCCGTAGTTCATCTGGATGTCGGCCCGCCAGTCGACCTTGGTCCGCTCCGCGCCCTGCGAGTCGATCACCACGGGGAAGTAGCTGTCGCCGATGACGGTGAGCCGGACCTCGTACGCCTTCTCGATGTACTCCTGGAACTGGCAGATGGTGTGCCGGACGCGGGGGAGGTGCTCGTCGATCTCCTCGCCCAGCACGGCGGTGAACAGGCCGGACGGGAACGCGCCCGGGTAGTGGATCACCCCGCCGCTGAGCGACTTGTAGACGAGCTTGCCCTCGCCCTCCTGCTTCGCCAGCCGCGCGACCTCGTCCGGGTCGTTGGTCAGCAGTGTCCGCGGGACCCGCAGACCGGCCTTCTTGGCGAGCTTCAGCTGGTAGGGCTTCAGGTCGGCGACCGCGTCCAGGTCGGGTCGGTTCATCCAGAGGCAGTCGGTCGAGCGGAAGATGCCGCCGACGCCGTGCTGCGCCTCGTAGCGGGCGAACTCGCGCTCGGCCTCGCCCATGTCGTCGCCGAACTCGAACGCGGTGGGCCGCCGGTACCAGACGCCGGACAGGGCGTTGAGGTCGACCTCGCGGTCGATCTCGCCGTCGTGGTGGCGCATGACGGCCCGGTCCGCGCCGTCGAAGTCGGACGTGGCGAAGCTGAGCCGGCGGGGGAAGTAGCTGGTGTCGACCCGGAAGACCCGGGCGCCCTTGGCCGTGAGGCTTCGGACGACCGGGTCGACCGTCGGGTCGAAGTCCTGGGTGAGGATCAGGACCTCTGGCCGATCGTCGTTCACGCGTCAGGCGCACACATCGTCGAGGATCTTGTCGCCCCACGGCGGTTGGCCCGAGCCGGTGACGGTGTACGAGCTGTACCCCGCGGTGATGTCCTCACCGTTGGGGCCGACCCAGGTCTGGGTGGCGGGGTCGTAGTGCCCCGCCTGCGGGTCGGCGGCCGGGGCGCCCTCGTCGGGCGTCCCCCACGGGGTGGAGTAGGCGTAGCCGAACGGCCGCTCGTCGCCGTCCGGGGTCGGGATCGCCGCCGGGTCGAAGCCGGCGTGGTCGGGTGAGATGAACGCGCGGGTCGTGCGCAGGGCGGGCCTGGTCAGGGTTCCGGGCATGGCTGTGCCTTTCGGGACGGGGGTTGCCGGACACTCGTGCGCGGGGCCGCTACGGGGAGGTGGGCTCGGTGAGCCCGATGATCCCCGGGATGTCGCCGGAGAACGACCAGGTGAGGGTGGTCGTGTCGTAGTGGCCGGCCGCGAGTCGGGTGGTGTGCTCGGGTTCGTGCTCGTCCGGAGTCTCGTAGAGGTAGGCGAGCGGGGCGGAGGGGCTGGTGCGGGTCCGGGCGCGGGACGCGGTCGGCCGGGCGCGGACGACGAGGTCGCCGCCGTCGAGTTCGGGCGGGTCGAGGCGGAGGAAGGACGGCGGGTCGAGGGGGCGGGCGCCGCGGGTCATGCTGCGGTTCCCCGGGTCATGCTCCGGTGCCGTGGGTCATGCTCGGGGCCTCCCGAAGATCACCGGCGGTACATGATCAAAGTGACACGGGCGGCCGGTCCCGGCAAGGCCGCGATCTTGGCCGCATCCGGCCACGTCGCCGGCCGGCGGGTCTATATCCGGTGAGTGATACCGGCTAGGGGATTTGGTATTTGCCAGGCATAGCTCGGCGGACAGAGGATCGGACGTGTCGAGCCACGCGGGAGGACACACGGATGAAGGCTGAGCACTACGTCGGCGGCGTCTTCCGCTCGGACGGCCCCGGCTTCCCGCTCGTCGACCCGGTGACCGGCGCCGAGCTCGGCACCGTCCCCGAGGCCACCCGCGAGGTCGTCGACGACGCCGTCACGGCGGCGCGGGCCGCGCTGAAGGGCGAGTGGGGCCGGGCAGGAGCCGAGGAGCGGGCCGCCGCGCTGCGGCGCGTCGCCGACGGCATCGACGCCCGGTTCGAGGAGTTCGTCGAGGCCGAGGTCGCCGACACCGGCCGGCCGCGCTCGTTCGCCGAGACCGTTGACGTGCCGCGCGCGGCCGGGAACTTCCGCGCCTACGCAGACCTGCTGTATGGCCGTCCCGAGCGGGCCTACACGACGCGGGTCCCGGGGTGGAGCACGGGCACCGGCGAGGCGCTCAACTACACGGTGCGGCGGCCGCTCGGCGTCGTGGCGATCATCTCGCCGTGGAACCTCCCGCTGCTGCTGTCCACCTGGAAGATCGCCCCGGCGCTCGCGTGCGGGAACGCGGTCGTGGTCAAGCCGTCGGAGGAGACGCCGTCCACCGCGACGCTGCTCGCCCGCGTCATCGACGAGGCCGGGCTCCCGGACGGCGCGTTCAACCTGGTCCACGGGCACGGCGCGGGCGCGGCGGGGGAGTTCCTCACCGGGCACGGCGGGGTGGACGCGATCGCGTTCACCGGCGAGTCGGCGACCGGCGCCGCGATCATGCGCAGCGCCGCCGAGCACGTGACGCCCGTGTCGTTCGAGCTGGGCGGCAAGAACCCGGCACTGGTCTTCGCCGACGCCGACCTCGACGCCGCCGTGGACGGGACGGTCCGCTCGTCCTTCACCCACTCCGGCCAGATCTGCCTGTGCACCGAGCGCGTCTACGTCGAGCGGCCGGTCTTCGAGGAGTTCGTGGAGCGGCTCGGCGCCCGCGCGCGCGAACTCGACGGGTACGGGCCGATGATCTCGGCCGAGCACCGCGACAAGGTCCTGTCGTACTACCGGCTCGCCCGCGAGGAGGGCGCCACGGTCCTCGCCGGCGGCGGCGTCCCGGAGTTCGGCGACGAGCGCGACGGCGGCTTCTACGTCGAGCCGACCGTCCTCACCGGCCTGCCCGAGACCGCCCGCACGGTCCGGGAGGAGATCTTCGGCCCGGTCTGCCACGTCGCGCCGTTCGACACCGAGGACGAGGCCCTCGACCTCGCCAACGACAGCCCCTACGGCCTCGCCTCCACGGTCTGGACGACCGACCTGTCGCGGGCGCACCGGGTGGCGCCGCGCATCGAGACGGGGATCGTCTGGGTGAACTGCTGGAACCTGCGCGACCTGCGCACCCCGTTCGGCGGTGTCAAGGCGTCCGGAATCGGCAGGGAAGGGGGAGAGTACTCCCTGGACTTCTTCTCCGAACCCGTCAACGTCTGCATCCAGATCTGAGAGCGAGCCCCGTGACGACCACCATCGACCAAGCCGCCGACCGGCTGCTCGGCGCCTACGCGAGCGGCACCCCGTGCGCGCCCGTCCGCGACCTGATCACGACGGCCGACGACGCCTACGCCGTCCAGGACCGGCTCACCGAGCGGTGGCTGGCCGAGGGCCGCCGCCTCGCCGGACGCAAGATCGGGCTGACCTCGAAGGCCGTCCAGCGGCAGATCGGCGTGGACAGCCCCGACTTCGGGATGCTGTTCGCCGACATGGCCGTCCCGGACGGCGAGGAGATCCCCGCCGGAGCCGTCCTGCAGCCTCGCGCCGAGGCGGAGGTCGCGCTCGTGCTGGAGCACGACCTCACCCACGAGCGCCACACCGTCGCCGACGTCATCCGCGCGACCGCGTTCGCGCTGCCCGCGATCGAGGTCGTCGGCAGCCGCGTCCGCGACTGGGACATCACCCTCGCCGACACCGTCGCCGACAACGCCTCCTCAGGCATGTACGCGCTCGGCAACCGGCCCGTCCCCCTCAAGGACGTCGACCTGCGGCTGTGCGGGATGGTGATGGAGCGGCGCGGCGAGCAGGTCTCCACCGGCAACGGCGCCGCCTGCCTCGGCCACCCGCTGAACGCGGCGCTGTGGCTCGCCGACACGCTGGTGCGCGTCGGCCGCCCGCTGCGCGCCGGCGACACGGTGCTGACCGGCGCGCTCGGCCCGGTCGTCCCGGCCGCGCCCGGCGAGGTGTTCGAGGCCCGCATCGACGGGCTCGGCGACGTCCGCGTCGCCTTCGGCCGCGCCGAGCGGGACGGGGAGGGTTCCTGATGGTCGACGTGCAAGCGCTCGCGCGGATCCTGGACGACGCCGCCCGCGACGTCCGGGCGGTCCCGAAGCTGACCGGCACGGCACCGCTCGACGTGCCCGCCGCGTACGCGGTGCAGCGCGCCGGGATGGAGCTGCGCCGCCGCCGGGGCGAGCGGGCCGCCGGGGTGAAGATGGGCTTCACCAGCCGCGCCAAGATGGTGCAGATGGGCGTCGACGACGTCATCTGGGGCCTGCTCACCGACCGGATGCTCGCCGGGCCGACCGTGGACGTGTCCCGCCTCATCCACCCGCGCGTCGAGCCGGAGATCGCCTACCTGATCGGGCGGGAGGTCCGCTCGCCCGCCGAGGCCGAGTCGGCCGTGGCCGGGGTCGCCGTCGGGTTCGAGATCCTCGACTCCCGCTACCGGGACTTCGAGTTCACTCTCCCGGACGTCATCGCCGACAACGCCTCGGCGGCGCTGTACGGGTACGGGACGTGGCACGCGCCGCGCGACCTGTCGAACGCCGGGCTCCTCCTGGAGATCGACGGGCGGCCGGCGCAGGCCGGGTCGTCCGCCGCGATCCTCGGCGACCCGGCACGGTCGCTGCGCGCGGCGGCGCGGCTCGCGCTCGGCGCCGGGATCGCGCTCGAACCCGGCTGGATCGTCCTCGCGGGCGCCGCCACGGCCGCCGTCCCGCTGCCGAAGGACGCGCACGTCCGCGTCACCGGGGCCGGCCTCGGCTCGGTGGAGGTGACCACATGATGGGCGACGCGTTCCTCGTCGACGGCAAGGCCAAGCCCCGGGGGCGGTTCCCGCACCTCAAGCGGGCCGGCGACTTCGTGTTCGTGTCCGGGACCAGCTCCCGCCGCCCCGACGGGACGTTCGTCGGGGCGAGCGCCGACCCGATGGGCGTCACCGACCTCGACGTCCGGGCGCAGACCCGCGCCGTCATCGAGAACATCCGCGACCTGCTCGCCGCCGCCGGGGGAGACCTGAGCGACGTCGTCAACGTCACCACCTACCTGGTGAGCATGAACGACTTCGGCGGCTACAACGAGGTCTACGGCGAGTACTTCGACGAGAGCGGCCCCGCCCGCACCACGGTGGCCGTCCACCAGCTCCCGCACCCGCACCTGCTCATCGAGATCTCGTGCGTCGCGTACATCCCGCAGGGCCCGCAAACCCCGCAAGGCCCGCAGAGCCCGCAGAGCCCGCAAGGCCAGCAGAGAGGCCCGCACCCGAGAGGCAAGGAGGCCGGGGCATGACCCTGCCGCAGCTGTCGCACGGACGACCGTTCAACTTCCAGGGCTGGATCGACGAGCACCGCGACCTGCTGAAGCCGCCCGTCGGCAACGTCCAGGTGTTCGAGGACGCCGGGCTGATCATCATGGTGGTCGGCGGCCCGAACCAGCGCACCGACTTCCACGACGACCCGACCGAGGAGTTCTTCTACCAGCTCAAGGGGAACATGGTGCTGCGCGTCATGGAGGAGGAGGGCCGCCCGCCGACCGACGTGCAGATCAACGAGGGCGACGTCTTCCTGCTGCCGCCGCACGTCCGGCACTCGCCGCAGCGCCCCGAGCCCGGCTCGATCGGGCTGGTCGTGGAGATCCCGCGGCCGGAGGGCCTCACGGAGGCGTTCGAGTGGTACTGCACCGAGTGCCACCACCTCGTCCACCGCGCCGAGCTCCAGGTCCGCTCCATCGTGGACGACCTGCCGCCCGCCTTCGAGGGCTTCTACAACAGCGACCGGAAGTGCCCGAACTGCGGGGCCGTCCACCCGGGCAGGACGTGGCCGCGGGCGATGACGCCGACCACCGCGCCCCGGGCCTGACGGGGGCGCCGTGACGGTCATCGACGTCCACGCCCACGTCTTCCCGGAGATCACCCGCGACGAGGGCCGCGTGCTCGCCGACGAGGGGCAGCCGTGGCTGCGCGCCGACGGCGGCGGCACCGGCATGATGATGTCCGGGGACGAGGAGTACCGGCCGGTCGGCGCGGCCCTGTGGGACCCCGCGCGCCGCGTCGCCGACATGGACGCCGCCGGCGTGGACGTCCAGGCCGTCTCCTCCACCCCGCTGATGTTCGGGTACGCGGCCGAGCCGTCCCGCGCAGCCGACTGGTGCGACCTGGTCAACGAGCGCATCCTCGCGTTCTGCGCGCACGCCCCCGACCGGCTGCTCCCGCTCTGCCAGGTCCCCCTTCAGGACCCTGAGCTCGCCTGCCGGGTCGCGGCCCGCGCGAAGGCGGCCGGGCACCGCGGCGTCCACATCGGCAACCACGTCGGCGACCGCAACCTCGACGACGAGGGCATCACCGCGTTCCTCGCGCACTGCGCCGACCTCGGCCTGCCCGTCCTGGCGCACCCGTGGGACATGCTCGGCGCCGACCGGATGCGCGGCCACATGCTGCCGTGGCTGTCCGGGATGCCCGCCGAGACGCAGCTCAGCATCCTCGGGCTGATGCTGTCCGGCGCGTTCGAGCGCATCCCGGAGTCGCTGCGGCTGTGCTTCTGCCACGGCGGCGGCAGCTTCGCGTTCCTGCTCGGCCGCGCCGACAACGCCTGGCACCGCCGCGACATCGTCCGCGCCGACTCGCCGCGCCCGCCGTCGGAGTACCTCGACCGGTTCCACGTCGACTCCGCCGTGTTCGACCCGCGCGCGCTCCGGCTGCTCGTGGACGTGATGGGGCCCGGCCACGTCATGCTCGGCACCGACTACCCGTTCCCGCTCGGCGAGCAGGAGCCCGGCGCGACGATCCGCGCGTGCCCCGGGCTGGACGACGCCGACCGCGCCCGCCTGCTCGGCGGCAACGCGGCGGAGTTCTTCGCCCTCGAGGCGCCCGAGCCCGCGCCCGCACTCGTGACCACCGAAGGAAGGACGCAGTGACCCTGGAAGACGAGGCGCGGCGGCTCGACGAGACCGACCCGCTGCCCACGCTGCGCGGCGAGTTCCTCGTCCCGCCCGCGCCCGGCGGCCGGTACGAGGAGGCCGCGTACTTCGCCGGCAACTCCCTCGGCCTCCAGCCGCGCACCGTCGCGGCACGGCTCCGCGAGGAGCTGGACGACTGGGCGCGCCTCGCCGTCGAAGCCCACACGCAGGGCCGCCGCCCCTGGGTGGACTACCACGAGCTGCTGCGCGAACCCTCCGCCCGTCTCGTCGGCGCGCTGCCGCACGAGGTCGTCGCGATGAACTCGCTCACGGTCAACCTGCACCTGCTGATGGCGAGCTTCTACCGGCCCGCCGGGGAGCGCACCCGCATCGTCATCGAGGACTCGGCGTTCCCGTCCGACTCCTACGCCGTCGCGGGCCAGGCCGTCCACCACGGGCTCGACCCGGCCGCGACCGTCGTGCGGCTCAAGCCGCGCCCCGGCGAGGACAACCTGCGCACCGATGACGTCCTCGCCTTCCTCGAACGCGAGGGCGGCACGGTCGCGCTCGTCCTGCTCGGCGGCGTCAACTACCTGACCGGCCAGCTCATGGACATCCCCGCGATCACCAAGGCGGGCCGCGCCGCCGGCGCCGCGGTCGGCTGGGACCTCGCCCACGCCGCCGGGAACGTCCCGCTGCGGCTGCACGACTGGGACGTCGACTTCGCCGCCTGGTGCACCTACAAGTACCTGAACTCCGGTCCGGGCGCGGTCGCGGGCTGCTTCGTGCACGAGCGCCACGTCCGGGACGCCTCCGTGCCCAAGCTGTCCGGCTGGTGGGGGACCGACCCGGCCGTCCGGTTCCGGATGGATCCCGAGATCGCGCCGCCCGCGTCCGCCGACGCCTGGCAGGTGTCCAACCCGCCGATCCTCGCGCTCGCGCCCGTCCTGGCCTCCCTGGAGATCTTCGACCGGGTCGGGATGGCCGCGCTGCGCGCCAAGAGCGAGCGCCTCACCGGCTACCTGGCCGGCCGGCTCGCCTCCGCCGGCGGCGTCGAGGTCATCACCCCGGCCGACCCGGCGGCGCGGGGCGCCCAGCTGTCGCTGCGCGTCCCGGACGCGGGCGGGCTCGTCCGGCGGCTCGCCGCGGCGCACGGCGTGGTCGCCGACGCCCGCGAACCCGATGTCGTCCGGCTCGCGCCCGTCCCGCTGTACTGCACGTTCCACGACTGCCACCGCGCCGCCGAGGCACTGTCGGATCTTGTTAGGTGTGTCGGTGCATGAGCCGGGCCGGTATCGGGTAGGTTCGAACACGTTGCACGATGACGTCGGCCACGCCGGCGTCTAGCAGTCTCGAAGCGTTTTTCCGGGTGACCGGCGGACGTGGGATGAGTCCGCTTGCAGCCCGGTCAGCCGTCCGGCGGGCCGGTGAGGTTACACCAGAAGGAAAGACAGCATGGCCGAAGGCACCGTGAAGTGGTTCAACGCCGAAAAGGGCTTCGGGTTCATCGCGCCTGACGGCGGCGGCCCCGACGTGTTCGTCCACTACTCGGCGATCACCACCAGCGGGTACCGCAGCCTGGACGAGAACCAGCGCGTCGGTTTCGAGATCACCCAGGGCCAGAAGGGCCCGCAGGCCGAGGGCGTCTACCCGCTCTAAGGCTTCGCCCTTCTCGATATAGACCCTTGGTCTAGACCCGGTGGAAGGCCGGGGACGGTCGCCGTCCCCGGCCTTTCGCATGTCCGCGCCCGTCACCTCGGATAGGTCGACGGGGATAGGTGCACGGCGGTGCGGCGCGAGGCCGTGCCGGCCGCCCTCGGCGAGATCTTCGGCCGGCCTCCGGTCCGGCGGCTACGCCTTGGGCAGGCGCTCGCCGGTGCGGAGCCGGTCGAGGCCGAGCCAGATGAACTCCACCGCCATCTGCTCGGCGCGCTCGCGCGGCGTGTCGGGATGGTCCAGCCACCACGACACCATCGACAGCATCGATCCGTACATCAGCGGGACGAGCAGCCGCGCCCGCCGCTCGTTGACCTCCAGCGCGGCCGGGGACAGCGCCGGGTCGGCGCGGCGGCGGCGCAGCAGCAGGTCGGCGAACGCCGCGCCGAGCCGGTCGCGCAGCTCCCGCAGCTCCAGCCCCACCTCCGGCTTGTCGATGTGCCGGACGAGCAGCGCCCACGCGTCCGGCTCGGCCGTGGCGTAGTCGAACAGCACCCGGATCATCGCCCGGATGCCGCCGGCGGAGCCGTGCGCGGCGAGCACGGCCTCGTTCAGCCGCGCGGTGAGCTCGCCGACGATCGCCTCCGTCACCTCGGCGAACAGCTCCTCCTTGGACGCGAAGTGCTGGTACAGCAGCGCCTTGGACACCTGCGCCGCCCCGGCCACGTGCTCCATCTGGGTCAGGTGGTAGCCGCGGCGGCCGAACTCCGCCAGCGCCACCTGCAGCAGCTGCTCGCGGCGCCGGGCGTACGGCATCCGCCGCCGCACGCCCGCCGCCTCCCCCGTATCACCGGTCATTTAGCGAGGTACCTGCCCAGTTCCGCGCGGGCCACCGACCGCACGTGCACCTCGTCCGGGCCGTCCGCGAGCCGCAGCGTGCGCAGGCCCGCCCACATCGCGGCCAGCGGGGTGTCGTCGCTGACGCCCGCGCCGCCGTGCACCTGGATCGCCTTGTCGACCACGTCCAGCGCGACCCGCGGCGCGATCACCTTGATGGCCGCGACCTCCGACCGGGCCGCCTGCACGCCGTGCTTGTCGATCAGCCAGGCGGTCTTGAGGGTGAGCAGCCGGGCCTGCTCGATCGCCATCCGCGACTCGGCGATCTGCTGCCGGACGACGCCCTGCTTGGCCAGCGGGCCGCCGAACGCCACCCGCGACACCGCGCGCTCGCACATCAGCTCCAGCGCCCGCTCGGCCATCCCGATCGCGCGCATGCAGTGGTGGATGCGGCCGGGGCCGAGCCGGGCCTGCGCGATCGCGAAGCCGCCGCCCTCCTCGCCGACGAGGTTCTCCACCGGCACCCGGACGTCGGTGAAGGTGATCTCGCAGTGGCCGTGCTGGTCGGAGTAGCCGAACACGGGCAGCGGCCGGACGACCTCCACCCCGGGCGTGTCGAGCGGCACCAGCACCATCGACTGCTGCCGGTACGGGTGGCCGTCCGGGTCGGTCTTGCCCATCACGATCATGATCTTGCAGCGCGGGTCGGCGGAGCCGCTGATCCACCACTTGCGGCCGTTGATCACATAGTGGTCGCCGTCCCGCTCGATGCGGGTGGAGATGTTGGTGGCGTCGGAGCTCGCGACGTCCGGTTCGGTCATCGCGAACGCGCTGCGGATCTCGCCGTCCAGCAGCGGCCGCAGCCAGGTCCGCTTCTGCTCGGGCGTGCCGAACAGGTGCAGTACCTCCATGTTGCCGGTGTCGGGCGCCGCGCAGTTGGTGGCCTCGGGCGCCAGGCTCGGGGAGCGGCCGGTCACCTCGGCGAGGGAGGCGTAGTCGGTGACGCTCAGGCCGTGCGCCGGGTCCTCGCTGCCGGGCAGGAACAGGTTCCACAGGCCGCGCTCGCGCGCCTCGACCTTGAGGTCCTCGACGACGGGGGGCACGGTGTGCTCCTGCCCGGCCGCGCGCAGCTCCGCCCGCTGCGCCGCGTAGACCGGCTCGGCCGGGTAGACGTGGGAGTCCATGAAGTCCTGGAGGCGGCCGAGGTACTCCTGGGCCCGCTCGCTCAAACCGAAGTCCATTCCGCTAGAGTAACTGACTAGTCAGTTACTTTGGGAGGGAGTCCCCATGGCAGCCTTCGACGGCACCGGCAAGGTCGCGCTGATCACGGGCGGATCCAACGGCATCGGGGCCGCGGTGGCGCGCCGCCTCGCCGCCGCGGGCGCCCGCGTCGTCCTCGCCGACGTCGACACCGCCGCGGGGACCGGGCTCGCGAAGGAGCTGGACGGCGCGTTCGTCCGCTGCGACGTCCGCGAACCGGCCGACAGCGAGGCCGCCGTCGCCGCCGCGGTCGAGCGGTTCGGCGGCCTCGACGTGGCGTTCCTGAACGCCGGCGTCGCCGGCGGCGGGGGAGTGGGCGACGACTTCGACCTCGCCGCCTACCGGCGCGCCATGGGCATCAACCTCGACGGCGTCTTCTTCGGCGTGCACGCCGCGCTGCCCGCGCTGCGCGCCCGCGGCGGCGGCGACATCATCGCCACCGCCAGCATGGCGGCGCTCACCGCGACCCCGTTCGACCCGGTGTACGGCGCGAACAAGGCCGCCGTCGTCGGGCTCGTCCGCGCCCTCGGCCCCACGTTCGCCCCGGAGGGCATCAGGGTGAACGCCCTGTGCCCCTCGTTCGCCGACACCGACATCCTCGTGCCGATGAAGGGGCAACTCGAGGAGACGGGCTTCCCGATCCTGGACGTCGCCGACGTCGTCGAGGCCTTCATGCGGGTCCTGGAGGCCGACGGCGCCGGCGAGGCCTGGTACGTGGTGCCGGGCCGCCCGTCCGAGCCGTTCAGGTTCCGCGGCGTCCCCGGACCCCGCTGAGCCGCCCGCCCGAGACGACAGGAGAGACATGCGCGCGATACAGATCACCGAGTTCGGGGGGCCGGAGGTCCTCACCGTCACCGAGCTGCCCGAGCCGGAGGCCGGCCCCGGGCACCTGCTCATCGACGTCTCCCGGGCCGGCGTCAACTACGCCGACACCCACCAGGCCGAGAACAGCTACCTGTCGGCGTCCACGCTGCCGATGGTGCCCGGCGGCGAGGTCGTCGGCACCACCCCGGACGGCCGCCGCGTCGTCGCGCTCACCGGCACCGGCGGCTACGCCGAGAAGGCCGTCGCGCCCGAGGCGCTCGCCTGGGACGTCCCCGAGGGCATCGACGACGTCACCGCCCTCGGCATGATCATCCAGGGTGCGTCCGCGTGGGTGCTGCTGCGCCGCAGCGTCCACCTCGCGCCGGGCGAGTCCGTCGTCGTGCACGCCGCCGCCGGCGGCGTCGGCACGCTCGCCGTCCAGCTCGCGAGGGCCTGGGGCGCCGGCCGGATCATCGCCACCGCCTCCTCGCCGGAGAAGCGCGCCCTCGCCCTCGAACTCGGCGCCGACGTCGCCATCGACGCCGGGCAGCCCGACCTCAAGGACGCGCTCATCGACGCCAACGGCGGCCGCCGCGTCGACACCGTCCTGGAGATGACCGGCGGCGAGGTCACCGACCAGAGCCTGCGCGCCCTCGCCCCGTTCGGCCGCCTCGCCTTCTACGGGATGGCGTCGCGCAAGGAGCCCTCGCCCGTCCGCCCCGCCACGCTGATGGCGCACTCCACCACGATCTCCGGCATGTGGCTGGCGCACGTCTTCCAGCTCCCCGGCGACGTGATGCGCACCGCCCTCGGGGAGCTGTTCGGCCTCGTCGCCGAAGGCCGGCTCCGCGTGATCGGCGGCGGCGAGTACGGGCTCAGCGAGGCCCGCCGGGCGCACGAGGACCTGCGGGCCCGCCGCACCACCGGCAAGCTCGTCCTGGACCCCTCGCGGTAGGCCGCCGCTGACCCACCCGCCGGTCAGCCCGCGCGGTCAGCCCACCAGGCCGTTCTCGTACGCGTACACCACGGCCTGGGTGCGGTCGCGCAGCGCCAGCTTCGTCAGCACGTGCCCGACATGCGTCTTGATCGTCTGCTCGGCCAGGACGAGCTCGGCCGCGATCTCGGCGTTGGACAGCCCGCGCGCCATGAGCCGCAGGACGTCCAGCTCGCGCGGCGTCAGCCCCGCGGTCGCCTGCGGGCTCGGCCGCTGGTGCCGGCGCCGGCGCGCGAAGTCGCCGATCAGCCGCCGGGTGATGGACGGGGCGAGCAGCGCGTCGCCCGCCGCCACCACCCGCACCCCGTTCACCAGGTCGGCGGCCGAGGCGTCCTTCAGCAGGAACCCGCTGGCGCCCGCGCCGAGCGCCTCATAGACGTACTCGTCCAGGTCGAACGTGGTGAGCACCAGCACTTTCGGCCGCGCGTCGGCCGGGTCGGCGTCCGGATCGGGCGCGCCGGCCAGCTCGGCGGTGGCGGCGAGGCCGTCCATCTCCGGCATCCGGATGTCCATCACGACGACGTCCGGGTCGAGCGCCCGGGCCAGCTCCACCGCCTCCCGGCCGTTCCCCGCCTGCCCGACCACCTCGATTCCGGGGTCGGAGGACAGCAGCGCCGCGAGCCCGTCGCGGATCATCACCTGGTCGTCGGCGATAAGCACCCGAATCGTCACGACGCAAAGCCTACGGACCCGGCGGTCGGTCCGCGTCCCCGTAGGGGAGCTCGGCCGTGACGGACCACCCGCCGGCGCGGGGGCCCGCTTCCAGCCGGCCACCGAGCATCATGACCCGCTCGCGCATCCCCACCAGGCCGTGGCCGCCGCCCTGCGACTCCTCCGGCTCCTCGCGGGCGCCGTCGTCGGTGATCGTCACCGACAGCGCCTCGGCCGCGTACTTCACCTCGACGTGCACCTGCGAGCCCGGCGCGTACCGGGACGCGTTGCTCAGCGACTCCTGCACGATCCGGTACGCCGACAGGTCCACCCCCGCGTTCAGCGGGCGGGGCAGCCCGACCACGACGGTCGCGACCGACAGCCCGGAGCGGCGGGCCGCGGCGACGAGGTCGTCCAGCCGGTCCAGGCCCGGCTGCGGGGCGCGCTCGGCGCCCTCGCCGTCGGCGCGCAGCAGCCCGACGACGCGGCGGGTCTCGGTGAGCGCCTCGCGCGCCGCGTCCCGCACCACCCCGAACGTCTGCCGCGCCGCGTCCGGCAGGTCGGGGATCTTGTAGGGGGCGGCCTCCGCCTGCATCGCGATCACCGACATGTGGTGCGCGACGACGTCGTGCAGCTCGCGGGCGATGCGGGCGCGCTCCTCCAGCACCGCCTGCCGGGCGAGGTCCTGCCGGTGCTGCTCCTCGCGGCGGCGCAGCTCCTCCACCGCGGAGTGCCGCCCGCCGACCGCGTCGCCGAAGGTCAGCGCCACCACCGCGATCCCCGCGAGGATCATGCCGAACCAGCCGGGCATGCCGAACAGCACGGCGGGCACCAGCACGCCGGCGACCGTCACCGCGCCCACGCCGACCGTGGTCTGCCGGTCCGAGCCGACACCGGTGAAGAACAGGATCACGACGAGCGCGAGGAACGCCGTGACCGGCCACGGCATGAAGCCCTCGCCGTGCCGGACGAGCACCGTCAGCAGCATGCCGGCCGCCGCCGTCCGCCACGCGGCCAGCGGCCACCGGACCGCGAAGATCAGCGGTGCCCCCTGCAGCAGGCCGAGCGGCCACGCCAGCCCGGGATCGACGTGGTACGCCGTGATCGCGATCGCGATCGAGCCCGCGGTGAGGCCGATCGTCAGCGCGGCGAGCACCAGCAGGATCGGCACCCGCAGCGGCAGGGCCCCGGGCAGCAGGGTGACGGGCGGGCCGTCCCCGCCGGGCAGCAGGGCGGCCCGGACCCCGGCGGCCAGCCGGGTGCGGGCGGTTGGGGCGGCGCGGTCTGCATCGTTCATTTGCCCGGAAGCCTAGAACCCGCCGCGCCCGGACGGCCTGACCCCGGGGAGGGAGATCCGACCCGCCCCTGCGGTATCAGCCTGAACTGGGCGGCCTGAACTGGGCGGCCGCCCGCCTGCGATCTTGCGGTGACCGGGCGCGGCGGCGGAGACTGCGGGCATGACCGATCTGAGCCACCCGATCTTCGCCCGGCTCTACCCGCGGCTCGACGCGGGCTGCGCCAGGGCGGGCGGGGCCGCGCACCGTGCCGAGCTGCTCGCCGGGGCGTCCGGCCGGGTGCTGGAGGTCGGCGCCGGATACGGGGCCAACTTCGCGCACTACCCGCCCGAGGTGACCGAGGTGGTCGCGATCGAACCGGAGCCGCGGCTGCGCGCGCAGGCCGACCGGAACGCCGCGCGGGCGCCCGTCCCCGTCACGGTGCGGCCCGGCCGCGCCGAGGACCTCGACCTGGACGACGCCTCCTTCGACGTCGCGGTGGCCTCGCTCGTGCTGTGCTCGGTCCGCGACCCCGTCCGGGCGCTGGCCGAGCTGCGGCGCGTCCTTCGGCCGGGCGGCGAGCTGCGCTACTACGAGCACGTCCGGGGACCCACGCCCGGCAAGCGGCGGTTCCAGCGGTACGCCGACGTGCTGTGGCCGTTCTTCGCCGCGGGCTGCCACGTCTCCCGCCCGACGGACGCCTACATCGCCGGATCGGGCTTCACCGTGCGGACCGAGCGGCGCTTCGACTTCCCCGAGGGCGGCCGGGGCAACCCCGCCTCGCCGCACGTCCTCGGCGTCGCCGTGCGCGACTGAGGCGCGTCCGGAACCCCGCATAAGGCCCGTCTCCCGGGGAAGATCAGGGCCCATGACGACCTCCGGCACCGCGCCCCGGCCCTCGGACGACCCGGAGGGGGACGGCCCCTCCCACGCCACCGCCACCGCCGTGCTGCTCGCCGGGTCCGCCGCCCTCGGCGGGTTCCTGTTCGGCTACGACTCCTCGGTGATCAACGGGACCGTGGACGCGCTGAAGGAGCGGTTCGAGCTGAGCGGCTTCGCCGTCGGGTTCGTGGTGTCGGCCGCGCTGCTCGGCTGCGCCGCCGGCGCCTGGTTCGCCGGGCCGATCGCCGACCGCATCGGCCGCGTCCGCACGATGCTCATCGCTTCGGTGCTGTTCGTGGTCAGCTCGATCGGCTCGGCGCTGGCCTTCAGCGCCGCCGACCTGACCGCCTGGCGGGTGGTCGGCGGCCTGGCCATCGGCGCCGCGTCGGTGATCGCGCCCGCCTACATCGCCGAGATCGCGCCCGCGGAGCTGCGCGGCCGGCTCGGCTCACTCCAGCAGATGGCGATCGTCCTCGGCATCTTCGCCGCCCTCGTCGTCGACTACGTGATCGCGCGGGTGTCGGACGGCGGCGCCTCCGGGACGTTCCCCTGGGGCGGGGACGCGTGGCGCTGGATGTTCGCCAGCGCGGTCGTGCCCGCCGTCATGTACGGCGTGATCGCCACGACCATCCCCGAGTCGCCCCGCTACCTGGTCAAGAAGCACCAGACGGCCCGCGCCCGCGACGTGCTCCGGCGAGTGATGGGGCACGGCGACGTGGACGGCAAGATCAGGGAGATCGTCCGGTCGATCGCCGAGGACCGCCCCGTCCACCTGCGGGACCTGCGCGGGCCCCGGCTCGGCCTGCTGCCGATCGTGTGGGTCGGCATCCTGCTGTCGGTCTTCCAGCAGTTCGTCGGCATCAACGTGATCTTCTACTACTCGTCGTCGCTGTGGCAGGCGGTCGGGTTCTCCGAGAACGACGCGATGCTCACCTCGGTGATCAACTCGCTGGTGAACGTGGCGTTCACGCTGGTCGCGATCGCGCTGGTGGACCGGATCGGGCGGCGGCCGCTGCTGCTCGGCGGGGCCACCGGGATGGCGCTGTCCCTCGGCACCCTCACCGTCTGCTTCGCCACCGCCCCGGTCGTGGACGGGGAGCCGCACCTCGGGAACGTGGCCGGGCCGGTCGCGCTCGTCGCCGCCAACGTGTTCGTCGCGTCGTTCGCCGCGACCTGGGGACCGGTCGTGTGGGTGATGCTCGGCGAGATGTTCAACAACTTCATCCGCGCGTCGGCGCTCGCGGTCGCCGCGGCCGCGCAGTGGATCGCCAACTGGGTGATCACCACCACGTTCCCCGGCATCTCCGGCTTCTCGCTCGGCCTCGCCTACGGCCTCTACACGCTGTTCTCCGTCCTCGCGGTCGTGTTCGTGCTCCGGGCCGTCCCCGAAACGAAGGGGCGCGAGCTGGAGGACATGGACAAGCTCGCCGGGCCGAGGGCACGCGCGTGACCGCGCCCCTCGGCTACAGTGGTTGCATGCCGCACGTCCACGTGGAGACGACGACGCCGGGTCACTCCCGGCGCCGCGGCATGCACTGACCTTGCAACGCGGAAGGGCCCCGGGAGCGATCCCCGGGGCCCTTCGGCGTTCCCGGGACCGCCCGCGGGCCCTCCCCACGAGAGGAGACCCGATGGAACCGGATGCGTCCGGCGCGGACGACGAGTCGATAGCATCGGAACCCGCTGATCCCAGACCACCATCGCGAGGAGTACCCGTGTCCACCGTGCCCGAACTGCGCATCAGACTCGACGGCGGCGAGCGGGCGGTACCGGCGGGCACCACCGCGGGCGAGGCCCTGGAGGCCGACGGCCGCACCGTGATCGCCGCCCGGGTCAACGGCGAGCTGCGCGACCTCGCGTCAGAGCTGCGCGACGGCGACGCCGTCGAGCCCGTCGAGATCGGCTCGGCCGACGGCCGGGCGATCATGCGGCACTCCGCCGCGCACGTGATGGCGCAGGCCGTCCAGGAGCTGTTCCCCGAGGCGAAGCTCGGCATCGGCCCGCCGGTCGAGAACGGCTTCTACTACGACTTCGACGTCGCCGAGCCGTTCACCCCCGACGACCTGAAGCGCATCGAGAAGCGGATGCGCGAGATCGTCAAGCAGGGCCAGCGGTTCTCCCGCCGCGCCGTCTCCGACGACGACGCGCGCGCGGAGCTGGCCGGCGAGCCCTACAAGCTGGAGCTGATCGGCCTGAAGGGCTCCGGCCCGGTCGGGGACGCCGCCGACGGCGCCGACGTCGAGGTGGGCGGCGGCGAGCTGACCATCTACGACAACCTCGACGCCAAGTCCGGCGAGCTGCGCTGGAAGGACCTGTGCCGCGGCCCGCACCTGCCGTCCACCCGCGTCATCCCCGCGTTCAAGCTGATGCGCTCCGGCGGCGCCTACTGGCGCGGCAGCGAGAAGAACCCGCAGCTCCAGCGGATCTACGGCACCGCCTGGGAGTCCCGCGAGAAGCAGGACGAGTACCTGAAGTTCCTGGAGGAGGCCGAGAAGCGCGACCACCGCCGGCTCGGCGCCGAGCTCGACCTGTTCTCCTTCCCGCCGGAACTCGGCAGCGGCCTGCCGGTCTTCCACCCCAAGGGCGGCATCATCCGCAAGGAGATGGAGGACTACATGCGCCGCCGGCAGCAGGAGGCCGGCTACGAGTTCGTCAACACCCCGCACATCACCAAGTCGTCGCTGTTCGAGACCTCCGGCCACCTGCCGTACTACGGCGAGGACATGTTCCCGCCCTTCGAGGTCGACGACGTCGAATACCGCGTCAAGCCGATGAACTGCCCGATGCACAACCTGATCTTCCGGGCGCGCGGCCGGTCCTACCGCGAGCTGCCGCTGCGGCTCTGCGAGTTCGGGTCGGTGTACCGGTACGAGAAGTCGGGCGTGGTGCACGGGCTCACCCGCGTGCGCGGCATGACCCAGGACGACTCGCACATCTACACCACCAAGGAGCAGATGGGCGAGGAGATCAAGTCGCTGCTTACCTTCGTGCTCAGCGTCCTGCGCGACTTCGGCCTGTCGGAGTTCCACCTGGAGCTGTCCACCCGCGACGACTCCGACAAGTTCATCGGCGAGGAGGCCGACTGGGCGGAGGCCACCGAGGCGCTGCGCCAGGCGGCCGGGGAGTCCGGGCTGGAGCTCGTGGACGACCCGGGCGGCGCCGCGTTCTACGGGCCGAAGATCTCCGTGCAGGCCAAGGACGCCATCGGCCGGACCTGGCAGCTGTCCACCATCCAGCTCGACTTCAACCAGCCGAAGCGGTTCGGGCTGGAGTACCAGGCGGCGGATGGCACCCGGCAGACCCCCGCGATGATCCACCGGGCGCTGTTCGGGTCGGTGGAGCGGTTCCTCGGCGTGCTCGTCGAGCACTACGCGGGCGCGATGCCGCCGTGGCTGTCGCCGGTGCAGGCCGTCGGCATCCCGATCGGCGACGCGCACGTCCCGCACCTGGAGCGGGTCGCGGCGAGGCTGCGCGAGCGGGGGATCCGCGTCGAGGTCGACACCTCCTCCGACCGGATGCAGAAGAAGATCCGCAACGCGCAGAAGCAGAAGATCCCGTACATGCTGCTCGCGGGCGACGACGACGTGGCCAAGGACGCGGTGTCGTTCCGGTACCGCAGCGGGGAGCAGAAGAACGGCGTCCCGATCGGCGAGGCGGTCGAGGAGATCGTCAAGGCCGTCGAGGCCCGCGTCCAGGTCTGACCGCGGGCCGGTGCCGCACCCGGCCCGCCGGGGCCGGTGCGGCACCGGCGGGCCCGGGCGACGGCGGGATGCGGGCCGCCCGGAGTTGGTAGCCTCTTCGATCACATGCCACGACGGGGAGACGGCGGAGATGAAGTCCAGGAGGCCGGCGCGGCGGAGCCTGCGGGCCCGGCTCTGGGGCCGGATCGCGGGCTACGGCGGCACGCTGGCGCTCGTCGTCGCGGCCGTCCTCGTGCTGCTCCAGCCGCTCATGGACGACGGTGACAAGGGCGCGGCCGGGGCGCGGGGCGCGGTGAGCCCGTCCGCGCCGGCCGTCCCCGGGCAGGCCGGTGCCCCGGGCGTTCCGGGGGCGTCGGCGACGCCGACCAACCCGGTGCCGCAGCAGAACGGCGGCGGCAGCCCGTATCCGAGCGCCGGGTCCGGCGGGCAGGGCGGCGGGCCCACGATCCCCGAGCAGAACTCCGGCGGCTCCGCCGCCGACTGGTGCCCCGACGGGACGGGCCTCTACCGGGTCACGTCCGCCGGCGTGAACGTGCTCGTGACCGTGTCGGCCAGCGGGCTGATCCGGGCCGAGGTCATGCTGAAGGGGCGGGCGCCGAAGTCGCAGCAGGCGACCGCGCAGGCGGGCCGGCCGCACAGCTTCTACTTCGCCGGCGTCTCCGCGAACCTCATCGAACGGGTGAAGGTCACGACGGTCTCGGTCGGCGGCGGCATGCAGAGCTGCTACGCGCGCGGCGTCTGACCCGCCCCGCCGCGGCCGCCGGCCGGCGCCGCGGGCATCCGCACGTCGGCCACGGACACGTTGACCGCCGCGACCCGCGAGCCGAGCATCACGCCCGCGACCCGCGCGACGTTCCCCTGCACCATCGCGGCGACGTCCTTGATCACGGTGCCGTACTCGACCGCGATGGCGACGTCGACGGTGGCCTCCTCCTCGCCCACGGCGATGCGCGCGCCCGCCGGGGCGAGGCAGGCGACCCCGGCCACCTCCAGCGCCGCCAGCTCGGCGATCTTCCCCAGCACGGCGTCGTCGATGGTGACGCGGCCCTCCACCGCCACGGTGACGTCGGAGGGGGAGCCGTGCAGCGTCATCGGCGGCGCGGTGGCCCCGGACGCCGGAGGCGCGGGTGCCTGACCCGGCCGGGACGCCGCCGGGCCGGACGCCGCCGGGCCGGACGCGCCGGGACCGGGCCCCGCCGGACCCGGGGGCGGCGGGGCGGGCAGCGGCACGCCGGGCGGCGGGACGGTCGTCGCGCGGTCCGGCGCACCCGGGAAGAACGGTTTGGCGCCGGGGTCCGGCCTCGGCTCGCCGCCGCCGCTCTGCCGCCTGTCGAGCCCGGTCATGATCGCTCCCGTGGTGTGGTGAGATGACCATGGTGTCGGAGTCGCGGGCAAACGTCACGCGCGGACCGGTGCCCCGAAGGGCATCCCGGCTACAGCCCCGGCCCCTCGTCTCTCTATGCTGCTGGTCAGGCCGTGAACAAAAGGAGACCGCCGCCTTGACCGCAGAGCCGGAGGAGTCCGTGGTGCAGCAGGGGCGCGAGGACGCGCCCGGGGCCGGTGCCGGGAACGCGCGCACGCCCCGCTTCGAGGAGGAGAGAGGCGGCGCGGGCACGCCCGACGACTTCCAGCGGCTCTGGACCCCGCACCGGATGGCCTACATCAAGGGCGAGGGCAAGCCGACGGGCGCGGGCGAGGGCGACGGCTGCCCGTTCTGCGAGATCCCGAAGATGGCCGACGAGGAGGGCCTCGTCGTGGCCCGCGGCGAGTCGGTGTTCGCGGTGCTGAACCTCTACCCGTACAACTCCGGGCATCTGATGGTCGTCCCCTACCGGCACGTCGCCGACTACACGGAGCTGGAGGAGCGGGAGTACGTGGAGCTGGCGACGTACACCCAGCGCGCCCTCGCCGCGCTGCGCAAGGCCAGCGGCGCGCAGGGCTTCAACGTCGGCATGAACCTCGGCCTCGTCGCGGGCGCCGGGATCGCCGCGCACCTGCACCAGCACGTCGTCCCCCGCTGGGGCGGCGACACCAACTTCATGCCGGTGGTCGGGCGGACCCGGGTGCTGCCGCAGCTGCTGCGCGACACCCGCCAGATGCTCGCCGACGCCTGGCCGGTGGCCTGATGGGCGGGGCCGGTGGCCTGATGGGCGGGGCCGGACCTGTGGCGGGCGTGCCGGAGCCGCCGGTGCTGGTGTTCGACGGCGACTGCGGGTTCTGCACGTCGTCGGCGCGGTTCCTGGAGCGGCGCGTGCCCGTCCGGGCGGCGGTCGTCGCCTGGCAGTTCACCGACCTCGACGCCCTCGGCACCACGGCGGAGCGGGCCCAGTACGAAGTCCTGTGGGTCGACCGGGCCGGGCGCGTCAGCGGCGGAGCGGAGGCCATCGGGCGGATGCTGACGGCCGCCGGCGGCCTGTGGCGGGTGCCCGGTGTGCTCCTGCGGGTCCCGCCGGCGAGCTGGCTCGCGCACGGCGTCTACCGGCTCGTCGCGAACAACCGGCACCGGATGCCGGGCGGGACGGCGGCGTGCATGCTGCCCGCCGACCGGCGTCCCGGCGCCGGGACCTGACCCGGCGCCGGCGCGCCTCCCTCAGCCGACGGAACCGGAGGCCGGCCCGGCGGCGGGCTCCGGGCCGCGCAGGCGCTCGGGCAGCAGCCCCGTCAGCCGCTCCAGCGGCAGGAACGCGGCGAGCCAGATCGCGTGCGGCAGGAAGTGGATCGTCATCAGCGCGTAGGTGACGGCGTGGAAGCCGGCGAAGAACAGCACGAGCGCGTACAGCGGCCTGCCGCGCAGGAACAGCATCACCGGGGAGAGCGCCTCGGCGAGGAACATGAACCACTGGCTGGCCTTCAGCAGCACCGAGTAGTCGATGAGGGCGCGGCCGATCGGCGTCCCGCGCCGGCTCAGCGCCCACTGGACGGTCGACCCGTTCGGCCACGCCGGGAACCCGCCGATGCGCACCTTCGCCCACGCGGACAGGAAGTACGCCGCGACCACCCCGATCTGGACGCAGCGTACCGACCACGCCGATGCCTCGCAGCGCCGCGCGTCCCCGACGCCCGCGCGGCCGACGCTCGGCAGCACGAACAGCGCAACGATCAGGGCTAGGTGGTCGTGGTCGACCTTGCCGTACGACATGCTGATCGTGACCCACCACAGGTACCCGCACGCGGCGACGTAGCCGCTCGCGCGGGGCAGCACCTTCCCGGTCATGGCGACCAGCCCGGACGCGACCGTCACCACCAGCAGCGTGTACATCGACCACAGGGTGGGCGCGGGCAGGTGCAGCAGCCGTCCGACCAGCACCGGCTGGTACAGGTCGGCGGGCAGCCGCGCGTGCGACAGCGTGCTGCCGGTCAGCAGCAGCATGTCGAACGGCAGGAACACGTAGCCGATGACCCGCAGCCATGCGATCCGCGCGCGGGGCACGGGCCCGAACCACCAGCGGTCCCACGGGTTGCGGGCGGGCTCGGGCGCGTCCGCGCCGGGCCGGACGGGCCGGGGGGCTTCCGGCGTCGCCGCGGCCGTCACCGGACGTCCCAGACGACGCGGTTCTGCCGCGAGGTCGACACGACCTTGCCGTGCTCCAGCTTCCTGATCTCCCGGACGACGTAGATCCGGGTGAAGCGGGGCTGCTCGGGGTGGAGCCTGCGCTGCGCGTCGGCGATGCCCTGCAGCAGCGAGGGGTCGCGGACGATGCGCGGCATCTGCCCCTCGATCTCGGCGCGCTTCATGCCCGTCCCGACCGCGTCGAAGGACAGCTTCACGTGCTCACCCGCGGCGGTGTCGGCCTCCAGCCAGTAGGAGCCGATCACGCCGCCGTCGTTCTTCACCGAGAACGCGAACTGCGTCATCGGCCCGAGCGGGAAGTCGTCGTTGCTCCCGTACGCGCTGGTGTAGCAGAGGGCGCCGACGACGGCGGCGCCCGAGAGTGACCGCCAGAGCCGCGCGCGCGGCCCCAGCCGGAGGGCAGGAAGATCCACAGGCAAAGCCTAGAGCCCCGCCCGGCCGTCCCGGGCGGGGCTTGCGGCACGCGCGCGGCGCCGGTCGCCGCAGCCGGCCGCGGCGCCGGGCCGTGGCCGAGTACGGCGACGAGTGCGGCTAGTCGTCGCGGGACTCGGCGGCGACCTTGTCGGCCAGGTGCGTCGGGAGCGGCTCGTAGCGCAGGAACGTGCGGTTGAACGTGCCGGTGCCCTGCGACATCGACCGCAGGTCGATCGCGTACCGGACGATCTCCAGCTGCGGCACCTCCGCCTTGATCATGGTGCGGCCGCCGGGCACCGCCTGGGAGCCGAGCACCCGGCCGCGCCGCGAGGTGAGGTCGGACATGATCGGCCCCACGTACTCGTCGGCGATCAGCACCTCCACCTCGTCGACCGGTTCCAGCAGCAGGACCGGCACCCGGCCCGCCGCGTCCTTCAGCGCCAGCGCCCCGGCGGCCTGGAACGCCATGTCGGAGGAGTCGACCGAGTGCGCCTTGCCGTCGTGCAGGGTGACCTTGATGTCGACGAGCGGGTACCCGGCCGACACCCCGCGCGCCATCTGCTGCCGGACGCCCTTCTCCACCGAGGGGATGAACTGCCGCGGCACCACCCCGCCGACGATCTTGTCGACGAACTCGAAGCCCTCGCCGGAGGGCAGCGGCTCCACGTCGATGTGGCAGATGCCGTACTGGCCGTGCCCGCCGCTCTGCTTGACGTGCCGGCCGAGGCCCTTGGCCGGGGCGCCGAACGTCTCCCGCAGCGGGACGCGCAGCTCCACCCGGTCGACCTCGACGCCGTACCGCGTCTTCAGCCGGTCGATCAGGACGTCGGCGTGGGCCTCGCCCATGCACCACAGCACCAGCTGCCGCGTCTCGGGGTTGTTCTCCAGGCGGAGCGTCGGGTCCTCGGCGACGAGCCGGGCGAGCGCCTGGCTGAGCTTGTCGTCGTCGGCCTTGGACTTGGCGCGGATCGCCACGGGCAGCAGCGGGTCGGGCATCGACCAGGGCGCCATCAGCAGCGGCGCGCCCGGGTCGGAGAGGGTGTCGCCGGTCTCGGCGCGGCTCAGCTTCGCCACCGCGCAGATGTCGCCCGCCGAGCAGGACGACACGGTGCGCTGCGTCTTGCCGAGCGGGGACGTGAGCGCGCCGACCCGCTCGTCGACGTCGTGGTCCTCGTGCCCGCGGTCGGCCATGCCGTGCCCGGACACGTGCACCGTGGAGTCGGGGCGCAGCGTCCCGGAGAACACCCGGACCAGCGAGATCCGCCCCACGTACGGGTCGGAGGTGGTCTTGACGACCTCGGCGACCAGCGGGCCCTCGGGGTCGCAGGAGATCTCCTTCGGCGGGCCGCCGCTCACCGCGGTGACCGGGGGGATGCCGTGCTCGAGCGGGGACGGGAAGGCCTGGGTGACGACCTCCAGCAGCTCCAGCATGCCGACGACCGGGCCGGGGTGGTCGCCGTGCGGGACCGACGTCGCGAGGACGGGGTGGAAGCTGCCCCGCGCGACCGCGGTCTCCAGGTCCCCGATGAGCGCCTTGACGTCGATGTCCTCACCGGAGAGGTACCGGTCCATGAGGGTCTCGTCCTCGCTCTCCTGGATGATCCCCTCGATCAGCGACGCGCGCTGCTCGGCGATCTGCTCCAGGTACTCGGGGTCGGGCTCGCACTCGGTGCGCCGCCCGGTGGAGTAGTCGAGGCAGCGCTGCGACAGCAGCCCGATCAGGCCCTTCAGCCCGCCGTCCCCGTCCGACACGGGGAAGTACAGCGGGGCGACCCCCTCGCCGAAGACGTCCTGGCAGGTCATGACGACGTCGTCGAAGTCGCCGCGCTGCTGGTCGATCTTGGTGATGACGACCGCGCGGGGCATCCGCACCGCCGCGCACTCCTCCCACAGCATCCGGGTGAGGCCGTCGATGCCGTCCACCGCGGAGATCACGAACAGCGCCGCGTCGGCGGCGCGCAGCCCGGCGCGCAGGTCGCCGACGAAGTCGGCGTACCCGGGCGTGTCGATGAGGTTGACCTTGACGTCCCCGTGCATGAGCGGGGCGAGCGCCAGGTTCACCGAGCGCTGCTGGCGCACCTCGACCTCGTCGAAGTCGCTGACCGTGGTGCCGTCCTCGACCTTGCCCGCCCGCTGCAGCGTGCCCGTCGCGGCGAGCAGCGCCTCCACCAGCGTGGTCTTGCCGGCTCCCGAATGGCCGACCAGCGCGACGTTGCGCACCCTGTCGCACCCGCCGGCCTCCGGTGCCCTGCCGGGGGCTCCCGGGTGGCCTCCCTTGTCCGCCATGACTACCTCCTCGGACGGGTCTCCGCGCGGAGGCCCGCGTGCGGCTTGGGCCCGGCCCGGCGGGCCCGGCCCCGACGTCCGAGTGCGGCGTCCGACCTCGTCCCATCGCGCGTGACCGACGTCACACCCGTACCACCACCCTTTCCCGTGATGGCCGGGACCACAAGGGGGGAACCGCAATCAACCGTCATCTGTCCCGGCCGCCCGGCCCCCAAACCCCGGGCCGACCACGCCGCCGCCCCGGCCGCACTACGATTGGGCCCGCCGCGGAGGCCCGCCCCCAGGCCGGAGCAGGGCCCGCACCCCCGAGAGACACGAGAACGGACGGCGATGCTCAACAAGATCAGGCCCGCGCTGGGGCGCGTCCTCACCCCGATCGGGCAGGCGGTCGCGCGGACCGGAGTCTCGCCCAACGCCATCACCGTCATCGGCACGGTCGGCGTGGCCGCCGGCGCGCTCGTGCTCTTCCCGCGCGGGGAGTTCTTCTGGGGGACGCTGGTCATCACCGCGTTCGTCCTGTTCGACATGCTGGACGGCGCGGTCGCCCGCGTCACCGGCAAGATCTCAAAGTTCGGCGCGTTCCTGGACTCCACCATGGACCGCGTCGCCGACGCCGCGATCTTCGCCGGGCTGATGATCGGCCTGTACCGGGACGGCCAGGAGCCGCTCGCCGGGGTCGCGCTGTACTGCCTCGTCGCCGGGGTCGTGGTGTCCTACGCCAAGGCCCGCGCCGAAGGGCTCGGCTACACCTGCGACGTCGGCATCGCCGAGCGCGCCGAGCGCCTCATCGTCGCGCTCGTCGCCGCCGGGTTCGACGGCCTCGGCGTCCCGTTCATCCTCGCCGTCGCCCTGTGGGCGCTCGCCGTGCTCAGCACCGTCACCGTCGGGCAGCGGTTCGCCACCGTGTACGTCCAGGCCAGGGACGACTCCCCGGCCGCGGCCGGTGCGAAGAAGGGGAACGGCGCCGCGAAGACGCCGGAGCCGCGACCGTGACCACGCCCCGCCGCCGCGACGGCGCGCCGCCCTCCCTCCGCGACGAGGTGACCGACGCCGTCTACGCGCTGGGCTGGACGGTCGTCCGCAAGATGCCCGAGAGCGCGGCGCGGCTGGTCTTCGCCGCGATCGCCGACCGCACCTGGCACCGGTACGGGGCCGGCGTGCGGCAGCTCGAGAAGAACCTGTGCCGCGTCCTCGGCAAGGACGCCGTCGACGACGAGGTCCGCGTCCTCAGCAAGAAGGTGCTGCGCTCCTACCTGCGCTACTGGCTGGAGGTGTTCCGGCTGCCCGAGTACGACCGGGCCCGGATCCTCGGCCGGATGCGCGTCACCGGCGAGAAGAAGATCTTCACCAACCTCGAGGCCGGGCGCGGCGTGATCCTGGCGCTGCCCCACATGGGCAACTACGAGCACGCGGGCGCGTGGCTGGTGCACTGCGGGTACCCGTTCACCACCGTCGCCGAGCGGCTGGAGCCGGCGTCGCTGTTCGACCGGTTCGTCGAGTTCCGCGAGAGCCTCGGCATGGAGGTGCTCCCGCACAAGGGCGCGTCCGCCTACGGGCGGATGGCGCAGCGGCTGCGCGCCGGGCGGCCGGTCTGCCTCGTCGTCGACCGCGACCTCACCGACAGCGGGGTCGACGTCGAGTTCTTCGGCGCCACCGCCCGGATGCCGGCCGTCTCCGCCGCGCTCGCGGTCCAGACCGGCGCCGCCCTCATCCCCGTGACACTCTGGTACGAGGGGGAGTACTGGGCGGCCCGCGTCCACGACGAGATCCCCGTCCCGGACGAGGGCGCCAGACAGGAGAAGATCCAGGCGATGACCCAGGAGCTGGCGCACGCCTTCGAGGAGGGCATCGCCGCGCACCCCGAGGACTGGCACATGCTGCAGAAGGTCTGGGTGGACGACCTGGCCGGAGGCCGGGGAGCGGGCGGCGGGAGATGAGGGCCGGCCGATGAGGATCGGGATCGTCTGCCCCTACACCTGGAACGTCCCCGGCGGCGTGCAGCGGCACATCGCCGACCTCGCCGAGGCGCTGATCGGGCTCGGCCACGACGTCTCGGTGATCACGCCGGCCGACGACGACGCCGAGCTGCCGCCCTACGCCGTGTCCGCCGGGCGCGCCGTCCCCGTCCCCTACAACGGGTCCGTGGCGCGGCTGTCGTTCGGGTTCCTGTCCGCCGGGCGGGTCCGCCGGTGGATCCGCGAGGGCGGCTTCGACGTCCTGCACGTCCACGAGCCCGCCGCGCCCTCGCTCGGCCTGCTGGCCTGCTGGGCCGCGGACGGGCCGATCGTCGGCACCTTCCACGCGTCCTACGAGAAGTCGCGGGTGGTGTCGGTCACCGCGCCGATCCTGCAGAGCGCCCTGGAGAAGATCACCGGCCGGATCGCCGTGTCCGAGGCCGCCCGCACCACCCTCGTCGAGCACCTCGGCGGCGACGCCGTGCTCATCCCCAACGGCGTCGCGACCGAGCGGTACGCGATGGCCGAGCCGCTGCCCGGCTGGCGCGGCCGCACCGAGGCCCCGGGCGCCGGCGACGGCGACGGCGGCGCGCTCGGCTTCCTCGGCCGGATGGACGAGCCCCGCAAGGGCCTGCCGGTGCTGCTGCGCGCCTTCGAGATCCTCGGCCGCCGCCGCCCCGGGCTGCGGCTGCTGCTCGCCGGGCCCGGCGACGCCGGCGACGTCCTCGCCCGGGTGTCGCCCGAGCTGCGCGGCCGCGTCGCCGTGCTCGGCATGGTCAGCGAGGCCGACAAGGTCCGCGCCTACCACTCGGTGGACGTCTTCGTCGCGCCGAACCTCGGCGGCGAGAGCTTCGGCATCGTGCTCGCCGAGGCGATGTCGGCGGGCGCCCCGATCCTCGCCAGCGGCATCGAGGCGTTCGACCGGGTGCTGCTCGGCGGCCGCGCCGGCGCGCTGTTCCCGGTCGGCGACCACGAGGCGCTCGCGGCGGCGGCCGGTGAGCTCCTCGACGACCCGGCGCGGCGCAAGCAGCTGTCCGCGGAGGCCCGCGCCGCAGTCCGCGCCTACGACTGGTCGGCGGTGGCGCGCGACGTGCTGCGGGTGTACGAGACCGTCACCGGCGGCGGCGAAGGGGTCGTCGAGTCCGGCCCCGGGCTCTAGGAGCGCACCGCATGTCCTACGACTGGATCATCGACGTCCTGTTCTGGATCGCCGTCGTCTTCCTGGTCGGCGTGTACGTGTCGTGGCGCGCCACCCGCCTCGACCGGCTGCACGTCCGGGTCGAGACCGCCCGCGCCGCGCTGGACGCCGCGCTCGTGCGGCGGGCCGCGGCCGCGCTGGAGCTGGCCGCGTCCCGGCTGCTGGACCCCGCCACCAGCCTGGTGCTGGCGACGGCCGCGCACGAGGCGCGCACCGCCGACGCCGAGCGCCGCGAGTTCGCCGAGAGCGACCTGTCCCGGGCGCTGCGCGCGGTCGTCGACCAGCCCGAGTTCGTCCGCACGATCACCGAGCGGGGCGCGGGCGACGGCGGGGAGGTGCTGGACGAGCTGTCGTCGGCCGCCGCGAAGGTCGCCTACGCCCGCCGCTTCTACAACGACGCGGTCGCCCAGGCCCGCACCGCGCGCCGCAAGCTGCTCATCAGGGTGCTGCCGCTCGCCGGCCGCGCCGCGCTCCCCGACTTCTTCGAGATCGACGACGACCCGCCCGGAATCTGACGGTGCGACGTTGATCACAGCGCCGCCCCGCGGCCGTACCGCTGGACGGGCGGGCGCACGCGGCGGCGTTCGCTACCCTCTGGCAGATCGTCCACAGGGAGGGGTACATCGTGCGATCCGCTTGGACCGGCACCGCCCGCGGCCGCGCGGCCGCGGGCCTGGGCGCCCTCGTCCTCGGGGCCGGCCTGGCCGCCTGCTCCGGCTCGGAGAAGCCGGACAGCGCGCCGCCGCCCCGCAGCACGGGGACGCCCGCGCCGCCGTCCGGGACGCCCGAGCCCGCCGTGCACCCGTTCAACGGCGGCCGGAAGGGGCTGACCGGCCCGGTCCTCGCCGTCAAGATCGAGAACACCGCGCCGGCGCTGCCGCAGAGCGGGGTGAAGGACGCCGACATCGTCTACGTCGAGCAGGTCGAGGGCGGCGAGACCCGGCTGATGGCCGTCTACTCGTCCAGGCTGCCGAAGCGGGTCGGGCCGGTGCGCAGCGCCCGCATCTCCGACCTGCACATCCTGCCGCAGTTCGGCCGCCCCGCCTTCGCGTTCTCCGGCGTCCAGAGCAAGATGAAGAAGTACATCCGCAAGGCGCCGGTGTACGACCTCTCCCAGGAGAAGGCCGGCGGCGCCTACTCCCGCTCCAGCGCCAAGCGCATCCCCTACAACCTGTACGCCGACCCGAAGGACCTGCTCAAGCGGGCGCCGAAGGCCGCGAAGCCGCGCGACATCGGCTTCCGGTTCGGGGCCGCGCCCGAGGGCGGCGAGCCGGCCCGGTCCTTCACCGCGCGCTGGCCCAGCGCGACGATGGGGTTCACGTGGTCGGCCGAGCAGAAGCGGTGGCTGGCCAGCTGGGGCGGGAGGCCCGACCGCGCCGCCGAGGGCGGCCGGCTCGGCGGCAAGACCGTCGTCATCCAGTACGCCAAGACGACCCGCTCGAAGTTCCACGACTTCCTCGGCAGCTACACGCCGCTGATCCACACCACCGGGAGCGGGCGGGCGGTCGTCCTCCGCGACGGGAAGTCCTACAAGGCCAAGTGGTCGCGCCCCTCGGAGGACAAGGGGACCACCTTCACCACCGCCGACGGCGAGCCGATGACGTTCGCGCCTGGCCAGGTCTGGGTGGTGCTCGTCAACGACGGCAAGCCCTACACCCCTTGACGCTCCGCCAGGAGGGGGCGGCGGTCACTCCGTAAGCGGACGGCCGTGGCGACTGACACTCTGCGGGGTCGAGAGGTCCCGCGAGCAGGCAATATCATGGAAAGTGATTTGTCGTCCGTCCACGTGAGGAATGCCCGTGTCCACTTCCACTCCCGCCACTGACAACGCCGCTCCCGAGACCGGGACCGCCCGCGTCAAGCGCGGCATGGCGGAGATGCTCAAGGGCGGCGTGATCATGGACGTCGTCACGCCCGACCAGGCGAAGATCGCCGAAGACGCGGGCGCGGTCGCCGTCATGGCCCTGGAGCGGGTGCCCGCCGACATCCGCGCCGAGGGCGGCATCTCCCGGATGAGCGACCCCGACATGATCGACGGGATCATCAGCGCGGTCTCCATCCCGGTGATGGCCAAGGCCCGCATCGGGCACTTCGTCGAGGCCCAGGTGCTGCAGGCCCTCGGGGTCGACTACATCGACGAGTCCGAGGTGCTCACCCCGGCCGACTACGACAACCACATCGACAAGTGGGCGTTCACCGTGCCGTTCGTGTGCGGCGCCACCAGCCTCGGCGAGGCGCTGCGCCGCATCACCGAGGGCGCGGCGATGATCCGCTCCAAGGGCGAGGCCGGCACCGGGGACGTCTCCAACGCGACCACCCACATGCGCAGGATCCGGCAGGAGATCCGGCGGCTGCAGAACCTGCCCGAGGACGAGCTGTACGTCGCCGCCAAGGAGCTCCAGGCCCCGTACGAGCTGGTCAAGGAGGTCGCGCGGGACGGCAAGCTGCCCGTCGTGCTGTTCACCGCCGGCGGCATCGCCACCCCGGCCGACGCGGCCATGATGATGCAGCTCGGCGCCGAGGGCGTCTTCGTCGGCTCCGGGATCTTCAAGTCCGGCAACCCGGCCCAGCGCGCCGAGGCCATCGTGAAGGCCACCACCTTCCACGACGACCCCGACGTGATCGCCAAGGTGTCCCGCGGGCTCGGCGAGGCCATGGTCGGCATCAACGCGGCCTCCCTCGGCGAGGACCAGAAGTTCGCGGGCCGCGGCTGGTGAGGTGACCGGGACCCGGGCTCCACAGCGCCGCCCGGCAGGGTTAACCTGGCGGCGTGGCCGGCGAGGGGCGCACCCTCGGGCGGTGTCCGGCCGCGGGAGGGGAGAGCATGGCTTGGTCGGTCGCGCTGGCCTGCGCGAGCGCGGGTGAACCCACCGAGGTGTTCGGGCCGGGCCTCGCGCCCGACCCGGACGGGGCCGCGCGGATCGCCCACCGGCTCTATCCCGCGGCCGCCCTGACCGAGACCGGTGACACGGTCCTGGACTTCGCGCTCTGGCCGTACGAGGACGAGCTGTTCGTCGGGGCGTTCGACCGCGCGCTGCTGCTGTGCGACCGGCGGCTGTTCTGCCTCGACGACGACGCCCGCCGCATCGCCGACACCGCGGCGGCGGCCCTGCCCGGGTCCCGCTGCGGCGTCCTCGTCCTGCACACGGTGATCCGCGGCTGCTGGTTCCGCTGGTACGAGTCGGGGACGCTGCTGCGCGACGTGTTCGTCACCGCCGAGGACGGCGTCGTCGTCGACCAGGGCGCCCGGCTGCCCGCCGAGCGCCCGTTCTGGCATGCCGTCGACGCGGGCGCGCCGGACGTCCCGCTGCCGTTCGACCCCGAGGAGTTCGGGCTCGCGCTCGCCGCCGCGCACATGTTCGGCCGCGGCATCGCCGACCGCGGCAAGGACGGCTTCCTGCCCCTCGAACTGCCGCTGCGCCGCTTCAAACTGGCCTGACCGCCGCCTGAGGCGCCCGCGCGTCCGGGGGGAAGACCGGGCAGGTCGCGCCGTGTTGTAAGCAACGTCTAGGGTTTGACGCGGCCCCCTCATCCCGGAAGGTTCCCTCGTGACCACTGAGCCGACGATCGGTGTGCTCGCCCTCCAGGGCGACGTGCGCGAGCACGTCCGCGCCCTGGAGGCGGCGGGCGCGCGCACCCTGGCCGTGCGCCGCCCCGAGGAGCTGGAGCGCGTCGACGGGCTGGTCCTGCCCGGCGGAGAGTCCACCACCATGTGGCGGCTGGCGCGCTCGTTCGAGCTGCTCGACCCGCTGCGCAAGCGGATCGAGGCGGGCCTGCCCGCCTACGGGTCCTGCGCCGGCATGATCATGCTGGCCGACCGGATCCGGGACGGCGCCGCCGGGCAGGAGACCATCGGCGGGATCGACATGACCGTGCGGCGCAACGCGTTCGGCCGGCAGGTCGACTCCTTCGAGGCCGCGGTGCCGCTCGCCGGCATGGGGGACACGCCGTACCACGCCGTTTTCATCCGCGCGCCCTGGGTCGAGTCCGTCGGCGCCGCCGTCGAGATCCTCGGACGCGCCGAGAGCGGTCCGAACGCCGGTAGGATCGTCGCCGTTCGTCAGGGACGTCTCATGGCGACCTCGTTCCATCCGGAGTTGACAGGCGACTTCCGCGTGCACCACTACTTCGCCGATCTGGTGCGCCGGACGACAGAGGAGGAGTGACAGATGTCCGGCCATTCCAAGTGGGCGACGACCAAGCACAAGAAGGCGGCCCTCGACGCCAAGCGGGGCAAGCTCTTCGCGAAGCTGATCAAGAACATCGAGGTGGCGGCCCGCACCGGCGGCGGCGACCCCGACGCGAACCCCACCCTCTACGACGCCATCTACAAGGCGAAGAAGAACTCGGTCCCCAACGACAACATCGAGCGGGCCCGCAAGCGCGGCGCCGGCGAGGAGGCCGGCGGGGCCGACTGGCAGACGATCACCTACGAGGGCTACGCGCCCGGCGGCGTCGCCGTCCTGATCGAGTGCCTCACCGACAACCGCAACCGCGCCGCCTCCGAGGTCCGCGTCGCGCTCACCCGCAACGGCGGCTCCCTCGCCGACCCGGGCTCGGTGTCGTACATGTTCAACCGCAAGGGCGTCGTGATCGTCCCCAAGGCCGGCACCAGCGAGGACGACGTCATGATGGCCGTCCTCGACGCGGGCGCCGAGGAGGTCAACGACCTCGACGACGACAACTTCGAGGTGGTCAGCGAGGCCGGCGACCTGGTCGCGGTCCGCACCGCCCTGGTGGAGGCCGGCATCGACTACGAGTCGGCCGAGAGCAAGTTCCTGCCGAGCGTCACCGTCCCCCTCGACGAGGACAACGCCAAGAAGGTGTTCCGCCTCCTCGACGCCCTGGAGGACTCCGACGACGTCCAGGACGTCTACGCCAACTTCGACGTGTCCGACGAGGTCATGGCGTCCATCGACGCCTGACGCCCACCGCCTGGTGCGCACCGCCTGGTGCGCACGGCCTGACGACTGAACGCCTGAACGACTGACGCCCGACGGCGCGCCTTCGGGCTCCGACGCCGCCGCGCCCCGCCCGGGACGCGGCGGCGTCGCGCGTCGGGCCCGGCCCCGCCGGGGACACGCCCGCGGAGCCCCTCCACGCGAGGCCCTCCGGATTGGTAGCGTTGGCGGCCGAACAGATGATCGAAGGAGCGGCCGTGCGGGTGATGGGGGTGGACCCCGGGCTCACCCGGTGCGGGGTGGGCGTCGTCGACGGCGCCCCGGGCAAGCGGCTCCGCCTGGTGCACGTGTCGGTCGTGCGGACCGCCGCCGACGAGGACCACGCCCTGCGCCTGGTGGGCATCGAGGCGGGCATCGAGGCCGTGATGGAGGAGTTCCGGCCCGACGCCGTCGCCGTCGAGCGGGTGTTCTCCCAGCACAACGTCCGCACCGTGATGGGGACCGCGCAGGCCGCCGGCATCGCGATGCTGGCGGCGGCCCGCCGCGGGCTGCCCGTCGCGCTGCACACCCCGAGCGAGGCGAAGGCCGCCGTCACCGGCAACGGCCGCGCCGACAAGGCGCAGGTCACCCGGATGGTGACCCGGCTGCTGGCCCTGGAGACGGCGCCCAGCCCGGCCGACGCGGCCGACGCGCTCGCCCTCGCCATCTGCCACGTGTGGCGCGGGGGAGCCCAGCAGCGGCTCGCACAGGCCCGACGGTCGCGCGTCGAGGAGGCGGCCCGGGCCGAGCGGGCGCGGCTCGCCGCGCGCAGCAGAGGAGGAAGTGTCCAGTGATCGCCTTCGTCAGCGGCCGGGTGGCCGCCGCCGGGCCCGACGGGGCGGTGATCGACGTGCACGGCGTCGGCCTGTCGGTGCAGTGCACGCCCGCGACCCTCGCCGGGCTGCGGGTCGGCGACCCCGCGCACGTGCCGACGTCCCTCGTCGTCCGCGAGGACTCCCTGACCCTGTTCGGGTTCGCCGACGACGACGAGCGCGCGGTGTTCGAGCTGCTCCAGACCGCCAGCGGCATCGGGCCGCGGCTCGCGCTGGCGATGCTCGCCGTCCACACCCCCGACGCGCTGCGCCGCGCCGTGGCCGCCGAGGACGTCGCCGCCCTGACCAAGGTGCCCGGCATCGGCAAGAAGGGGGCCCAGCGCATCGTCCTGGAGCTCAAGGACCGCCTCGGCGGGCCCGTCGGCGGCGGCGACGACGTTCGCGCCCCCGCGCGCGGCGAGGCATGGCGCGACCAGGTCCAGATGGGCCTGGTGAACCTCGGCTGGTCGGCCAAGGACGCCGACGCCGCCGTGGACGCCGTCGCCGCCGACCTCGACGGCGGCGAGACCCCGCCGGTGGCCGCGCTGCTGAAGGCCGCCCTGAAGAAGCTGAGCAAATGAGCGAGGATTTCGAGCGGCTGGTCTCGGCGGGCGCCGACGGCGCCGAGGAGCAGCGGATCGAGGCCGCGCTGCGGCCGAAGAAGCTGGACGACTTCGTCGGCCAGGAGCGGGTCCGCGAGCAGCTGTCACTGGTGCTGCACAGCGCGCTGCGGCGCGGCCGGACGCCCGACCACGTGCTGCTGTCGGGCGGGCCCGGCCTCGGCAAGACCACCCTCGCCATGATCATCGCGGCGGAGCTCGGGCAGCCGCTGCGGATCTCCTCCGGCCCCGCGATCGAGCGGGCCGGCGACCTCGCGGCGGTGCTGTCCACCCTCGCCGAGGGCGAGGTCCTGTTCCTGGACGAGATCCACCGGCTGGCGCGCCCCGCCGAGGAGATGCTCTACATGGCGATGGAGGATTTCCGGGTCGACGTCGTCGTGGGCAAGGGGCCGGGCGCGACCGCGATCCCGCTCGACATCGCGCCGTTCACGCTGGTCGGCGCCACCACCCGGGCGGGCATGCTGCCCGGCCCGCTGCGCGACCGGTTCGGCTTCGTCGCGCACATGGACTTCTACGAGCCCGCCGAACTGGAGGTCATCGTCCGCCGGTCGGCGAAGCTGCTCGACGTGGAGATCACCGACGACGCCGCCGCCGAGGTCGCCGGCCGGTCCCGCGGCACGCCCCGCATCGCCAACCGGCTGCTGCGCCGCGTCCGCGACTACGCCGAGGTCCGCGCCGACGGCGTCATCACCCAGGAATCAGCCCGGGCGGCACTCGCGTTGTACGAGGTGGACGAACGGGGGCTGGACCGGCTCGACCGGTCCGTCCTGGAGTCGCTGATGCGCAAGTTCGGCGGCGGCCCGGTCGGCCTGTCCACCCTCGCCGTGTCGGTGGGGGAGGAGCCGGAGACCGTCG
This sequence comes from Actinomadura meyerae, assembly GCF_900188445.1. Classification (GTDB taxonomy): domain Bacteria; phylum Actinomycetota; class Actinomycetes; order Streptosporangiales; family Streptosporangiaceae; genus Spirillospora; species Spirillospora meyerae. The sequence goes on along the minus strand of NZ_FZOR01000016.1, from coordinate 53,052 downwards.
AGGTCGTCGCCGAGCCGTTCCTCGTCCGGCAGGGACTGCTGGCGCGGACGCCGCGCGGGCGGGTCGCCACGGCCGCCGCGTGGGCGCATCTGGGTCTCGCCCAGCCGTCGACGGCGCCGCTGGCGGGGACCCTGTTCGACGTGGACGAGGACGCCGCCTCACCGGAATAGTGATCATCCGGTAACGGCTTGGGAACTTCCCGGCGTCGCCGCTCGTCGCGTCGTTGCCGGGGTCTCGCGTACTCTCTAGACTCCGGGACTTGGTTCACCGTCTCCAGCCGGCGGTCCCGTGCGCGTGGCCGTTCCGGCCACAGGCTGGGCAATCGACATCGGAAGGATGCTCCCGTAATGGGCAGCGACATGATTCTCGCGGCGGAATCCGGCGGCAGCGGAGCCTTCAATCTGCTCCTGCTCCTGGCCATTCCGCTTGTCTTCTACTTCCTGCTCATCCGCCCGCAGAGCAAGCGGCGCAGAGAGCAGATGCAGATGCAGAACGACATCCAGCCCGGTGCCCGCGTGCTGACGACCAGCGGCATGCGCGCCACCGTGGTCGAGGTCGACGACGACGGCCTCCTGCTGGAGATCGCCGACGGTGTCGAGGTGCACTTCGTCAAGCAGGCCGTCATGCAGGTCCTGAAGGACGACGAGCCGGACGAGATCGACGACGAGCTCGACGAGGACGGCGGCGACGAGGACGACGACGCCGTCGACCTGTCGAAGGACGGCGCCGAGGTCGACCTGTCGAAGGACGGCGAGCCCCGCGCCGAGGACACCGCGTCGGACGAGGACGGCGAGCCCGCGTCCGAGCCGAAGGGGAAAACGAAGGTCGAGGCGGCGGACAAGCCCTCCGCCTGACCCCTCCCACGGCGACGACAAAGACGGGAAGTACGACGACCAGTGGCTCCGTCCAGCAACGCTCCCAGGCCCGGACGCACGCTCCTCGCGCTGTTCGCGGTCCTCGTCGTCCTCGCCGGCCTGGCGGTCTGGCAGGGGCGCACCACGCCCAAGCTCGGACTCGACCTCGCCGGCGGGACGACCGTGACCCTCACGGCCAAGACCCCGAACGGCAAGAACCCCCCGGCCGCCCAGATGGACCAGGCCGTGAAGATCATGACGCAGCGCGTCAACGGTCTGGGGGTCTCCGACGCGGAGGTCGCCAAGCAGGGCAGCAACAACATCGTGGTGAACGTCCCCGGTGAGGGGCAGAGCCGCGTCGTCAGCCTGATCGGCACCACGGCGAAGCTGCAGTTCCGCCAGGTGTTCGCGAGCGCGGACGGGCGTCCGGCCACCGCGGCGGCGCCGTCGCCTTCGCCGGGCAGCACCGCCGGGAGCGGCGGCAAGAGCCCGTCCCCGTCGGCCTCGCCGTCATCGTCGGCGTCGCCGTCGGAGAGCGCGAAACCGTCGGAGACGGCGAGCCCGCGCGGCCGGGCGCTGTCCGGGGCGCTGACCGCCCCGACGCCGAAGCCGTCGGACGGGGCGAGCCCGTCGGCGTCGCCGTCGTCGCCGCTCATCCCGCCGTCCGGGCAGCCCGCCGCCGGCGGCGACTACCCGGGCGTGACCGACAAGGCCGTCATCAAGCAGTTCGAGGCCCTCGACTGCTACGGCGGCGACCGGCACGCCCCGGGCGCGAACGACCCGAACCGCCAGTTCGTCGCCGCCTGTGACCAGGACGAGGAGAACGGCCAGGTCACCAAGTACATCCTCGGGCCCGTCCGGGTCCTCGGCGAGAACGTCGACGCGGCCGACGCGATGCCGCCGAACGGCCAGCAGGGCCAGGCGAGCTGGTCGGTGTCGCTGAAGTTCGACGGCAAGGGCGCCAAGCAGTTCGGCGCGGTCACCACCGACGCCTCCCGCGCCTACCAGGCGAACCCGTCGGCCCCGCAGGCGCAGGTCGCGATCGTGCTGGACGGCCAGGTCGTCTCGGCGCCCGCGATCCGGGAGGGCCCGATCACCGGCGGCACCGCCAGCATCGACGGGCCGCCCGAGAGCTTCGACCAGCAGTACGCGACCGACCTCGCCAACGTCCTGAAGTACGGCGCGCTGCCGCTGGAGTTCACGCAGAGCTCCATCGACGAGGTGTCGTCCACGCTGGGCTCCGACCAGCTCACCGGCGGCCTCATCGCCGGCGCGATCGGCCTCGGCCTGGTGGTGCTGTACTGCATGTTCTACTACCGGGGCCTCGGCCTGGTCGCCGTGTCCAGCCTCGTGGTGGCCTCCGTCATCACCTACCTGTCGGTGGTGATCCTCGGTGAGGGCATGGGCTTCCGGCTCTCCCTGCCGCACATCATCGGCCTGATCGTCTCGATCGGCATCACCGCCGACTCGTTCATCGTCTACTTCGAGCGGGTGCGGGACGAGCTGAGAGCCGGCCGCAGGCTGCGCCCCTCGGTCGAGACCGCCTGGAAGCGGGCGCGGCGCACGATCCTCGTCGCCGACGCCGTCACCTTCCTCGCCGCGCTGGTGCTGTACTTCCTCGCGGTCGGCGGCGTCGCCGGGTTCGCGTTCGCGATGGGCCTCACCACGCTGATCGACGTCGTCGTGGTCTTCTTCTTCACGAAGCCGCTGGTCGCGCTGCTGTCGCGGACCAAGTTCTTCGGCCGGGGGCATCCGATGTCGGGGCTCGATCCGAAACGGCTGCACCAGCCCACCAGGGACGCGGCCGCCGCCGGCACCGCCCGCAAGACGAGCCAGGAGGCCTGACCCATGGGACTGCGCGCGGCCACCTCGCGGATCTACCGGGGCGAGATCAGCGCCGACATCGTCGGCCGCCCGAAGATCTGGTACACCATCTCCGGGCTGCTGCTGGCGCTGTCGATCGCCGGCCTGCTCGTCCAGGGGCTGAACTTCGGGGTCGAGTTCAAGGGCGGCTCCGTCTTCACCTTCAAGGCGCCGAGCGCCTCGATCGAGCAGGTGCGCACCGCCGTCCACGACGGCGGCGCCCACCAGGTGATCGTGCAGAAGGCGGGCGAGGACTGGCGGGTCACGACGGAGAGCATGAGCTCCACCCGCGTGACCGAGGTCAAGACGAGCGTCACCGAGCGGCTCGACGTCCCCGCCGCCAAGGTCAGCACCCAGGTCGTCGGCGCCTCGTGGGGCGGCGAGATCCAGAAGAAGGCCTGGCAGGCGCTGATCGTCTTCATGATCTTGATCATCGCCTACCTGTCGGTGGCGTTCGAGTGGCGGATGGCCGTGGCCGCGGTGGTCGCGCTGGTCCACGACCTCGTGATCACGGCGGGCATCTACGCCTGGTCCGGGTTCGAGGTCACCCCGGCGACACTGCTCGGCTTCCTGACGATCCTCGGCTACTCGCTGTACGACGCGGTCGTGGTCTTCGACATGATCAAGGAGGTCACCAAGCCGCTCGGCCCGACCTCCAAGACCACCTACAGCGAGGCCGCGAACCAGGCGCTCAGCAGCACGCTCGTCCGCTCGCTGAACACCTCGCTGGTGGCGATCCTGCCGGTCGGCGCGATCCTGTTCATCGGCACCACGCTGTTCGGCGCCGGGACGCTCAAGGACCTCTCGCTGGCGCTGTTCGTCGGCATGATCGTCGGGACGTACTCGTCGATCTGCGTGGCGACGCCGCTGCTCGTCCAGCTGAAGGAGCGCGAGCCGCTGTACCGGCAGATCCGGGAGAACATCGCCCGCCGCGAGCGGAACGCGGCCAAGCAGGTCAAGACCGCCAAGGTCAAGGCCGGCGCGGGCGCGCCGGGCGATCCGGCCCCGGACGAGGGGGGCGGCTCCAACGCGGACGACCCGGCGGGCGAGGGCGGCTCCGGCGGCGGTGGCGAGGACGTCCGCGGCGCCGTCACGGTGCGCAAGGTCGTGCAGACCGGGCCGCGGCAGCAGCCCAAGCGCGGGACGCGGCAGCAGCGCCGCGGCGGCAAGTAGGCGGGGAGTGCCGGAAGTGGACCTCGGAAAGCTGATCCAGGAGCGGATCCGCGACATCCCCGACTATCCCAAGGCCGGGGTGATGTTCAAGGACATCACCCCGCTGCTGGCCGACCACGTCGCGTTCGCGGGCGTGGTCGACACGATCGTCAACCACCACGGCCGCGGCACGATCGACAAGATCGTCGGTATCGAGGCCCGCGGTTTCATCCTGGCCGCGCCCGTCGCCTACCACTTCGGCGCCGGGTTCGTCCCGGTGCGCAAGAAGGGCAAGCTGCCCGCGGCGACGCACGGGGAGACCTACGATCTCGAGTACGGCACCGAGACGATCGAGATCCACGCCGACGCCCTCGAACCCGGCGACCGCGTGCTGATCGTCGACGACGTCCTCGCCACCGGGGGGACGGCCCGCGCCGCGGCCGAGCTCGTCCGCCGCGGCGGCGGTGACGTGGCCGGGCTGTCGGTCCTGCTGGAGCTGTCGTTCCTGAACGGCCGCGACAAGCTGGGGAATCTGGACGTCCATTCGCTGGTTACGGTCTAGAGCGAAATGGCCGCCGGATACACTGGCGCCATCAGGGTCCGGTGAGACGGGCGCTCCCCGCGGGGTGTGCAGGGCGGTGCCCGGGATCGTCAGAGGAGGCTGGGTGCCCGGTGAGGCGGTATCGACCGGCGCGGTGAGCGACACGGCCGCGGCGCACCAGGCCGCGGCGCGCTCCGCGCGGGAGACCGCGGGGGAGCGGGCCGTCAAGGCGGCCGGGGCCTCCACCGCGCCGGCGCGGCGGGCCGACCGCCGGCCGCCGCCGCAGCCGTCCGGGCCGCCCGCCGAAGGCCCCCCGGCCAACGGGATCCCCGCCACCGAGACATCCGCCACCGAGACATCCGCCACTGAAACATCCGCCGCAGAGCCGGACACCGCGGAGACCGGCACCGCCGGGACACCTGAGGTCGAGGCCCCCGCCGGTGCGACCGCCGCGAGCGCGGCACCGGCGACCGAGGCTCCCGCCGACGGTCCCCAGCAGAGCGCCCCCCAGCAGAGCGATCCCCAGCAGGGGAGGCCCGCCGCGCGGGCCCCCCGACCGCAGAGCCCCCCCGCCGAGGCCCCAGGATCCACGGAGGACGCCGATGGCGCGTCCAAGCCCGATGCCCCGTCCAGGCCCACGCCGGCCACGATCCCACCGTCCGCCGCCCGGGTGCGCCGAAGGCTCGCCCGGCTGGGCGCCCAGCGCGGATCCGCTATGAACCCGGTACTGGAACCACTGATCAAGACGGTCCGCAACACCCATCCGAAGGCGGACCTCCGGCTCATCGAGCGCGCCTACGACGTCGCCGCGCACTACCACCGCAACCAGAAGCGCAAGAGCGGCGACCCGTACATCACGCACCCCCTCGCGGTCGCGACCATCCTCGCCGAGCTGGGCATGAACACCGAGACGCTCTGCGCGGCGCTGCTGCACGACACCGTCGAGGACACCCCCTACACCCTCGACCAGCTCAGCGCCGAGTTCGGCGAGGAGATCGCCGCGCTGGTCGACGGCGTCACCAAGCTCGACAAGGTCAAGTACGGCGAGGCCGCCGAGGCCGAGACCGTCCGCAAGATGGTCGTGGCGATGTCCCGCGACATCCGCGTCCTGGTGATCAAGCTCGGCGACCGGCTGCACAACATGCGCACGCTGCGCTACATGCCGCGGCACAAGCAGGAGAAGAAGGCCCGCGAGACCCTGGAGGTCTTCGCGCCGCTCGCGCACCGCCTCGGGATGAACACGCTGAAGTGGGAGCTGGAGGACCTCGCGTTCGCCACGATGTACCCCAAGCGGTTCGACGAGATCGCCCGGCTGGTGTCCGAGCGCGCCCCGCGCCGCGACGTGTACCTGCAGGAAGTGATCGAGAACGTCTCCACCGACCTGCGCGACGCCCGGATCAAGGCGACCGTGACCGGCCGGCCGAAGCACTACTACTCGATCTACCAGAAGATGATCGCACGGGACGTCTCCTTCGACGACATCTACGACCTGGTCGGCATCCGGGTCCTGGTCGACAGCGTCCGCGACTGCTACGCCGCCCTCGGCTCGATCCACGCGCGGTGGAACCCGGTCCCCGGCCGGTTCAAGGACTACATCGCGATGCCGAAGTTCAACATGTACCAGTCGCTGCACACCACGGTGATCGGCCCCGAGGGCAAGCCCGTGGAGCTGCAGATCCGCACCTGGGGCATGCACCGCCGCGCCGAGTACGGCGTCGCCGCGCACTGGAAGTACAAGGAGGAGACGGTCGGCGGCCGCAAGGCCGGTGACATGCAGTGGCTCCGGCAGCTCCTCGACTGGCAGAAGGAGACCGCCGACCCGGCCGAGTTCCTGGAGTCGCTGCGCTTCGACCTGTCGGTCTCCGAGGTGTTCGTGTTCACCCCGAAGGGCGACGTGATCGCGCTGCCGCAGGGGGCGACGCCCGTCGACTTCGCGTACGCGATCCACACCGAGGTCGGGCACCGATGTATCGGCGCCCGCGTCAACGGGCGGCTCGTCCCCCTCGAATCGGCCCTCGACAACGGCGACACCGTCGAGGTCTTCACCTCCAAGTCGCCGGACGCGGGCCCCTCCCGCGACTGGCTCGGGTTCGTCAAGAGCGCCCGCGCCCGCAACAAGATCAAGCACTGGTTCTCCAAGGAGCGGCGCGACACCGCGATCGAGTCCGGCAAGGACGCCATCGCCCGCGCGATGCGCAAGCAGAACATGCCGCTCCAGCGGATGATGTCCGGCGAGGCCCTGCTCGCCCTCGCCCGCGACATGCGCTACCCGGACGTCTCGTCCCTGTACGCCGCGGTCGGCGAGAGCCAGGTCTCCGCGCAGCACGTCGTCCAGCGGCTGGTGGACGCCCTCGGCGGGGTGGAGAGCGCCGAGGAGGACCTCGCCGAGATCGCCCTGCCGACCCGCCGCAAGCGGGGCCGTCCCGCCGGCGACCCCGGCGTCGTCGTCGCCGGCGACCCGGACGTGTGGGTGCGGCTGTCGCGGTGCTGCACCCCGGTGCCCGGCGACGAGATCGTCGGCTTCGTCACCCGCGGCCACGGCGTGTCCGTGCACCGCGCCGACTGCGCCAACGTCGCCAGCCTGAAGTCGCAGCCCGACCGGCTGATCGACGTCAAGTGGTCCCCCAGCGAGGACTCGGTCTTCCTCGTCGCGATCCAGGTCGAGGCGCTCGACCGGCCGCGGCTGCTGTCGGACGTGACCCGCGTCCTGTCCGACCAGCACGTCAACATCCTGTCGGCCTCGGTCACCACCTCCCGCGACCGGGTGGCCGTCAGCCGCTTCACCTTCGAGATGGGCGACACCAAGCACCTCGGCCACGTGCTGAAGGCCGTCCGCTCCATCGACGGCGTCTACGACGTCTACCGGGTGACGAGCGGCGCCACCAGGTAGCAGCGGGCGGTCCAGGAAGACGGGACAGCGGAGCCGGGACAGCGGAGACGCGCGAAAGGCGGCCGCCGGACGGCGGCCGCCTTCGTCGTGCGGAGGGTGCCGGGGGTCAGCCCTCGGCGGGCTCGTCCTCGGGGACGACGTCCACGCCGGCCTCGGCGCGCTGCTGCTCGGTGATCGGGGTCGGGGCGGCGGTCAGGGGGTCGTAGCCGGACGCCGCCTTCGGGAAGGCGATCACGTCGCGGATCGAGTCCTGGCCGGCGAGGAGCATGACCGTGCGGTCCCAGCCGAACGCGATGCCGCCGTGCGGGGGCGGGCCGAACTTGAACGCCTCCAGCAGGAAGCCGAACTTCGACTCCGCCTCCTGCTTGGACAGGCCGAGCACGTCGAAGACCCGCTGCTGCATCTCGGCGCGGTGGATGCGGATGGAGCCGCCGCCGATCTCGTTGCCGTTCAGGACGAGGTCGTAGGCGTCGGCGAGGGCGCTGCCCGGGTCCTCGTGGAAGGTGTCGGCGTACTCCGGCTTCGGCGCGGTGAACGGGTGGTGGACGGACGTCCAGCCGATCTGCTCGCCCTTGTCGTCCTCGACGGGCTCGAAGATCGGGGCGTCCACCACCCAGACGAACTCCCAGGCGGACTCGTCGATCAGGCCGCGGCGGCGGCCGATCTCCAGGCGGGCCGCGCCGAGCAGCTCCTGGGTGGCGTGCCGCTTGCCGGCGCCGAAGAAGACCGCGTCGCCGGGGGCGGCGCCGGTCTTGGCGGCCAGGCCGTCCTTCTCGGCGTCCGACAGGTTCTTCGCGACCGGGCCGCCGAGGGTGCCGTCCTCCTGGACGAGCACGTAGGCGAGGCCGCGGGCGCCGCGGGCCTTCGCCCAGTCCTGCCAGCCGTCCAGCTCCTTGCGGGTCTGGGCGGCGCCGCCCGGCATCACGACCGCGCCGACGTACGGGGCCTGGAACACGCGGAACGACGTGCCGGCGAAGTACTCGGTCATGTCGGTCAGTTCCAGGCCGAAGCGCAGGTCGGGCTTGTCGGAGCCGTACCGGGCCATCGCGTCGGCGTAGGTGATGTGGGGGATCGGCCGGGGGATCTCGTAGCCGGCGATGTCCTTCCAGAGCCGGGCCACGAGGTCCTCGCCGACCGCCAGGACGTCGTCCTGGCCGGCGAACGACATCTCGATGTCGATCTGGGTGAACTCGGGCTGCCGGTCGGCGCGGAAGTCCTCGTCGCGGTAGCAGCGCGCGATCTGGTAGTAGCGCTCCAGGCCGCCGACCATGAGCAGCTGCTTGAACAGCTGCGGCGACTGCGGCAGCGCGTACCAGTGGCCGGGCTTGAGCCGGACGGGGACGAGGAAGTCGCGGGCGCCCTCGGGCGTCGACCGGGTGAGGGTCGGCGTCTCGACGTTGACGAAGCCGTGCTCGCGCATCACGTCGTGCACGAGGAACGACGCCTCCGAGCGGATCCGCATCGCGCGGGCGACGGCGTCGCGGCGCAGGTCGAGGTACCGGTACTTGAGCCGGATCTCCTCGTTGACGTTGACGTCCCCCTCGATGGGGAACGGCAGCGGCGCCGCGTCCGACAGCACCTCGATGTCGGTGGCGGCGACCTCGATGTCCCCGGTCGGCAGCTCGGGGTTCTCGTTGCCCGCGGGGCGGACGCGCACCTCGCCGACGACCTTCACGCAGAACTCCGAGCGCAGGTCGTGGGCGGCGTCCTCCTCGCGGAAGACGACCTGCGCGGTGCCGGAGGCGTCGCGCAGGTCGATGAACGTGACGCCGCCGTGGTCGCGGCGGCGGCCGACCCAGCCGGCCAGCGTGACCTGCTGCCCGGCGTGCTCCTTGCGGAGCGTGCCCGCCTCGTGGGTGCGGATCATTTGGAGAGCCTCTCCTTCAACGTCGTGATGAGGTCGGTGAGCGGGACGGCGGTCTGCTCGCCCTCGGCCAGGTCCTTGACCTGGGCGACGCCGTCCGCGATATCTCGCTCCCCGAGGATCACGGCGTAGCGGGCGCCGGAGCGGTCCGCGTCCTTCATGGCGCCCTTCAGCTTCTTGCCGCCGAACGCCATGTCGGCGGCGATCCCGGCGCGGCGCAGCTCGGCGACGAGCGCGAACATGCGCCGCTCGGCGGTGTCGCCGAGCGCGACGCCGAACGCCTCGCAGCGCGGCTTCGCGGCGAACGCCGCGCCCTGCCGCTCCCGCGACTCGGCCTCCAGCGCGAGGATGGTGCGGTCGAGCCCGAGGCCGAAGCCGATGCCGGGCAGCGGGGGGCCGCCGATGTCCTCGGACAGGCCGTCGTAGCGGCCGCCGCCGCCGATGCCGGACTGGGCGCCGAGGAGCGGGTGGTCGAACTCGTAGGTCGTCCGGGTGTAGTAGTCCAGGCCGCGGACGAGGGTGGGGGTGTCCTCCCACGCGATGCCGAGGTCGGCGAGCAGCTCCCGGACGCGGTCGTGGTGGGCCTTGCACGCGGGGCACAGGTGGTCGGCCATCAGCGGCGCCCCGGCGAGCTGCTCGCGCACCCTGGGCCGCTTGTCGTCCAGCACCCGCAGCGGGTTGATCTCCACGCGGGCGCGGGTGTCCTCGTCGAGGTCGAGGCCGCGCAGGAACTCCTGCAGCAGGGCCCGGTAGGCGGGACGGCACTCCTTGCAGCCCAGCGAGTTCAGCAGCAGCCGCACCCGCGTCAGCCCGAGGGAGCGGTACCAGTTCGCGGCGATCGCGATGGTCTCGGCGTCGACCTGCGGGTCCTCGCTGCCGATCGCCTCCAGGTCGAGCTGGTAGAACTGGCGGTAGCGGCCCTGCTGCGGGCGCTCGGCGCGGAACGCGGCGCCCGTCGTCCACACCTTCACCGGCAGCGCGCCCTTGTGCAGGTTGTTCTCCAGGACGGCGCGCAGCACCGACGCGGTGAACTCGGGGCGCAGCGTCAGCGACCGGCCGCCCCGGTCCTCGAAGGTGTACATCTCCTTGGACACCACGTCGGTGGACTCGCCGACGCCGCGGCGGAACAGGTTGGTGTCCTCGAAGACGGCCAGCTCCAGGTAGCCGTAGCCGGCCAGCCGCGCCTGCTCGGCGAACGCCTCCCGGATGGCGTAGAAGAGGTCCGCGCGCGGCGGAACGTATTCACTGACCCCTTTCGGGGCCCGGAAGCTCGAACTCATGGTCTCTCGGCTCAGAATCCCTTGTTGGGTCCGTCCGCGGGCGCGAGCCCGGTGAGGAACGGATTGGTGGCGCGCTCGCGGCCGATTGTGGTCTGCTCACCGTGGCCGGGCAGCACGGCCGTGTCGTCGGGCATGCTCAGGCACACCCGCGACAGGCTGGCGAGGATCTCCTCGTACGATCCGCCCGGCAGGTCGGTGCGCCCGATCGACCCCGCGAACAGCAGGTCGCCGGTGAACATCACGTCCGGGACCTGCTCGCTCCTCGGGGTGCGGAACGTCACCGACCCGGGGGTATGGCCCGGCGCGTGGTCGACGGTGAAGCTCAGCCCGGCCAGTTCCAGCGCCGCCCCGTCCGCGAGCTCCCGCACGTCGTCCGGCTCGGCCAGCTCCAGGCCGCCGAACAGCTGCTGCCCGGGGCCGAGCGACAGGCCCTTCGCCGGGTCGGTCAGCAGGTCGCGGTCGTCGGGGTGGACGTAGGCCGGGACGTCCTTGGCGCCGCAGACCGGCGCCACCGACCAGACGTGGTCGATATGGCCGTGCGTCAGCAGCACCGCGACCGGCTTGAGCCGGTGCTCGCGCAGGATCTCCTCGATCCCGCCCTCGGCGTCCTGCCCGGGGTCGATGATCACGCACTCCTCACCCGCGGCGGGCGCCACGACGTAGCAGTTCGCGGCGAACGATCCAGCGGGGAACCCGGCGACGAGCACGGTCGTCCTTCCTTAGAACCATCTCGGGTGGGCGTGTCCGAGGGTACCGGCGGCGCCGCGGCCACCGCGAACGAGTTGGGGCCGTCGCCGTGTCGCGTCCGGCGCCGGCGCGGGGCCCGGCGGCGATTCCTGAACGCGAAAGCGCGTTTACTCCCGGGTACCGCTACTATGCGCTGCACGTTCACCTGATCACACCGGAGGGGCGAGGCACCGTGGCGGGGAAGGACCGCAAGAAGCAGCTCGCACGGCAGCGGTACGAGCGCCAGCAGGAGCGCCTGGCGCGGGAGGCGGCGCGGGCGCGCCGGCTGAAGATCATCGGCTCGGTGGCCGCGGTGGCGGTCGTCGCCGCAGGCGTCGCGGTGTTCATGGTGGTCAGGGAGGACGAGTCGACCGCGGCCGCCCCGCGGTGCGTCTACAAGACCGACGAGCAGGGCAGCGTGCCGAAGAAGGTCGGGCGCCCGCCGGGCGACCCCGCGCACCCCGGCATCGTCCAGGCCACGGTCAAGACGAACCAGGGCGACGTGGTCATGCAGCTGTACGGCGACAAGGCGCCGTGCACGGTGAACTCCTTCGCGTTCCTGGCACAGAAGGACTACTACGACAAGACCGAGTGCCACCGCCTGACCAGTGGCGGCCTCAACGTGCTGCAGTGCGGCGACCCGACGGCGTCGGGCAGCGGCGGCCCCGGCTACCGGTTCGCCAACGAGAACACCAGCGGCGCCACCTACACCGAGGGCACCCTCGCGATGGCGCACTCGAAACTGCCGGACTCCAACGGCAGCCAGTTCTTCATGGTCTACAAGGACTCGCAGCTCCCGCCGGACTACACGGTGTTCGGAAAGATCACCAAGGGGCTGGACGTGCTCCAGAAGATCGCCAAGGGCGGATCGGACTCCAAGGGGGACGGCAAGCCCAAGAAGAAGGTCGAAATCCAGGACGTCACGATCGCCGGGAAATAGGCGAACGGGATACTAAGGTGTGGAGGGTCCGGAGAGCGTAAGTTGTCCGGACCCGCGATTCAGGAGGCAAGGGTGTCCAGCGCGACCGATCCCTGGGGCCGGGTGGACGAGGACGGCACCGTCTATGTCAGGACGTCCGGCGGCGAGCGGGTCGTCGGCTCCTGGCAGGCCGGCGCGCCCGAAGAGGCCCTGGCCTACTTCAAGCGCAAGTACGACGCGCTCGTCACCGAGATCGGCCTGCTCGAGCAGCGGGTCCGCACCACCGACCTGCAGCCCGCCCAGGCGCAGCAGAGCATCGACCGGCTCCGCGAAGCCGTCGCCGAGGCGCACGCCGTCGGCGACCTCGACGCCCTCACCCGGCGCCTCGACGGCCTCACCGACCAGGTCGGCCGCCGCCGCGAGGAGGTCAAGGCCCAGCGCGAGCAGCACCGCCACGAGGCCCGCGAGATCAAGGAGCGGATCGTCGCCGAGGCCGAGCGCATCGCCGCCGAGGAGACCCACTGGAAGAACGGCGGCGAGCGCCTCCGCCAGCTCGTCGAGGAGTGGAAGGCCGCCGACCGCATCGACCGGCCCACCGAGACCGCCCTGTGGAAGCGGCTGTCGTCGGCCCGCAACGCCTTCACCAAGCGCCGCAAGGCCTACTTCGCCACCCTCGACGACCAGCGCGAGGAGGCCCGCCGCGAGAAGGAGCGCCTCGTCGCCGAGGCCGAGGCGATGGCCGGCTCCACCGACTGGGGCGAGACCGCCGCCGCCTACCGCGACCTGATGCGCCGCTGGAAGGTCGCCGGCCGCGCCTCCCGCGACGCCGAAGAGGAGCTGTGGGCCCGCTTCAAAGGCGCGCAGGACACCTTCTTCCAGGCCCGCAGCGCCGCCTTCGCCGAACGCGACGCCGAGTTCCGCGGCAACGCCGAGGAGAAGGAGAAGATCCTCGCCGAGGCCGAGCGGCTGGTCCCCGTCAAGGACGTCCGGCAGGCCCGCCAGGCGCTGCGCGCCATCCAGGAGCGCTGGGAGGCCGCCGGCATGGTCCCGCGCGACCAGCGCGACCGCCTCGAAGGCCGCCTCCGCAAGATCGAGGACGCGATCCGCTCCGCCGAAGAGAACGAGTGGCGCCGCACCAACCCCGAGGCCCGCGCCCGCGCCGAGGCCACCGTCGGCCAGCTGCGCAACTCCATCGAGCAACTGGAGAAGCGCCTCGCCAAGGCCCGCGACGCCGGCCGCGACAAGGACGTCAAGGAAGCCGAAGAGGCCCTCACCGCCCGCCGCGCATGGCTGGAAGAGGCCGAACGCACCCTCGCCGAATTCTCGTAGTTTTCCAGGGGGGCGACCCCCTGGAACCCCCGTCACGAGCCGGTCGATCCTCACGCTGTGTTGGCCCAGGGGGGCGACCCCCTGGAACCCCCGTCACGAGCCGGTCGATCCTCACGCCACGGTGCGGGTTTCTGTGACCGTGCGGGTTGGTGACCGTGTCGCTGCGGTCGACCGGCTCGGCGGGTCGTGCGGCCTCCGGGCGCTAGAGCGCCCTCCGGCCGCCCGACCCGTGTTGGGGGTTGAGGTTTGAGATTCCCGGCCCTGGGGGCTTGTTCTACGTGCTTTCTCGGCCGAGGAAGGCGAGCATTCTGGTTTGTTCGTCTGCGCCCTGTGGGGGGCGTCGGGGTGGGGCCAGGTGGCCTTTGGCGCGTAGGGGGGCCGCTACCACCTGGGCCGTTGCGAAGGCGTGGTGGACGAGGTCCGGGTCCAGGCGGGACGGCTGGCCGGTGGCCTTGGCCAGGTCCCAGGCGTGCACCAGCGGCTCCAGGATGTAGCCCTCCAGGTAGTCGGCCAGCGGCAGGTCGCCCAGGCCGCCGAACGGGATGGGGCGGCGCAGCGCGTCGGGGGTGAGGGCCGCGGCGCACTCCTTGCGCGCCGTCCGCCAGCTCATCAGGACGTCGCCCGGGACGAAGCGCTCCGGGTCCCGGTGGACGTCGGGCTCGGGCTCGCCGTCGGCCAGTGCCCGGATCAGGTGCTGGCCGCCGGTCACGTGGCCGGCGACGTCCCGCGCGGTCCACCCCGCGCAGGGCGACGGCGCGTCCCAGCCGTCGCGGGACACGCCGGCGACGAGGCCCTCGAACAGGTCGAGGGCCCGGTGGTAGCCGCTGAGGTTCTGAGCCATGGTGGTCAGTGACCCGCGATCCGGGCGCGCTGTCAAGCGCTATCGCCAAGGTCGCGGGCCACGGATCACGCGGCGGCGGCGCCCCGCTCCCGGAGCATCCCGTTCATCAGGGTGATCTCCGACCGCTGGCCCTCCACCATGGTGCGGGCCAGGCGCCGGACCCGGTCGTGCCCGGTGCGGGCCAGCACCGCCTCCGCCATCGCGACCCCGCCGCGGTGGTGGGCGACCATCAGCCGCAGGAATCTCGTCTCGGCGTCCCTGCCGGACGCCCGCTCCAGCTCGGCGAGCTGCTCGCGGGTGGCCATCCCCGGCATCGCGGACGAGCCGCCCCGGTGGCCGCCGTGCCCGGACATCCAGCGCATCGGGCCGGACGGGTCGGCCTTCGGCAGCTCCCACTCGTCCAGCCAGGCCGTCATCATGCCGATCTGCGCCTGCTGGGTGGTGATGATGTCGTAAGCCAGCAGCGACACGTCGGGGTCGTCGGTGCGGTCCCGGACGATGAACGACATCCGCACCGCCTGCGCGTGGTGGGCGCTCATGTCGCGGGCGAACCCGGCCTCGGGGCCGTCCGTGCCGGGCCGGTCCGAGCGGGCGACCGCCAGCGCCACCAGCACGGCGCCGGCGGCCAGGACGAGCACCGCGAGGACGGCGGTGGCCCGCCGCCCGCGCGGTGCGGCGGTGCCCTCGCTCACGCCGCGTCCTTGGCGCCGTCGCAGGCCGCGCCCGGCTCCGGCGTCTGCGGGCCCTTGACGTAGGCGCGCAGGAACTCGTCCACCCGGGCGTCGGAGGCGTCGTCCAGCTTGAGCTGGTGGCCCCAGGCGGTGAGCTTGACCGGCGCGTCCTGGGACGGGTAGGGGCTCAGCATCGTGTAGTCGGTGCCGGAGACCTTCGCTTTGAGCGCGTCCAGCTGGGCGGCGGCGAGGCCGGGGCGGTAGGTGATCCAGACGGCGCCGTGCTCCAGGGAGTGCACGGCGTTCTCATTCTGCAGCGGCGCGTCGTAGACGCGGCCGTCGCAGTTCTGCCACACCGGGTTGTGGTCGCCGCCCATCGGCGGGGTGTCGTCGTACCTGACGGCACCGGTGGTGTGGTCGCGGCCGAGGTCGTCCCTGGTCACCACGCCCGCGATGGACGCGTCCGCCGACGACGACCTGGTCTGCATGAACGTGACGCCGATCGCGACGACCGCGACCAGGCCGATGACGGCGAAGAAGGCGATGCCGCCCCACGGGACCTCGCGCTGCGTCAGCGCGTTCTTCTTGCGGGCGTTCTGGGTGCGTGCGTTCTTGACACGGGCGCTCTTGGACATGAGAGCGGTCCTCTCAGGGGTGCTGTGGATCCGTACGGGGATGCGGGCAGCGCCGCATCGCGACGGCGATACGGCGGTGCGTGCGGCCTTACGGCCGGCTCATCACAGCCGGAGCACCTGGAGGACGGGCGGGAACGCGGCGGCGGACGCCGTGCCGGGCGGCGGCGCGAGCGACCAGCCGGCCCGCGCGGGCAGGCGGGACAGCGGGCGGCGCAGCCCGAGGGCGAGCGCGAGCAGCACGAGGGTGAACAGGACGGCCATGCACAGGCAGAGGTCCAGCGCGGGCGCGGGCGCCTTGACGGGCGCGCCGATCGCGGACGCTTGAAGGGCGTCCCCGGCCGCGGGCGCCGTGTCGGCGGGCGCGGTCACGGCGTGCTCGGTGCAGACGCGGAGCGGCGGGCCGTGGCCGCCGAGCCCGTAGCTGAACACCAGCCCGGCCACGACGAACAGCGCCACGAGCAGCCCAGCCGTCCCGTGGCGACTCCGAGGGGCCGTACCGGACACCGTCACGCTCCTGAAGATGCGCCTTCCGGGCTGTTCCAACGCCGCAGCCCGCCGCCGGGTTCCCCGTCCCGGCCTGTCCGTGCCGCGAGATAGTGTCGGAGCGTGACCAGCAGGGCGGATTCGGGCGAGCCTGAGGGCCTTTTCGACGCGCCGGGGCGGGAACCGTCCGGCCCGGTCGCGGCGCCGCCGCCGGCCGTCGCCGCCGCGCCGGGCGCGGAGCAGCCGCTCGCGGTGCGGATGCGGCCGCGCGCCCTCGACGAGGTCGTCGGGCAGGGCCACCTGCTCGGGCCCGGTACCCCGATCCGGCAGCTCGTCGACCGCGACGTGCCGATGTCGCTGGTGCTGTGGGGCCCGCCGGGGACGGGCAAGACGACGCTCGCCACGGTCGTCAGCCATGTCACGTCCCGCCGGTTCGTGGAGATCTCCGCGGTCAGCGACGGGGTCAAGCGGGTCCGCGCCGAGATCGACCTGGCCCGCCGCGAGCTCGGCATGACCGGGCGGCAGACGGTCCTGTTCGTCGACGAGGTCCACCGGTTCAACAAGGCCCAGCAGGACGCGCTGCTCCCCGCCGTGGAGAACCGCTGGGTGTCCTTCATCGGCGCCACCACCGAGAACCCGTTCTTCTCCGTCATCAGCCCGCTGCTGTCGCGCTCGCTGCTGCTCACGCTGGAGCCGCTCGGCGACGACGACCTGCGCGAGGTGATCCGCCGGGCGCTCACCGAGGAGCGCGGCCTCGCCGGCGCGGTGACCCTCGACCCCGCCGCCGAGGACCACCTCGTCCGGCTCGCCGGCGGTGACGCCCGCCGCACCCTGACCTACCTGGAGGCCGCGTCCCTCGTCGTCGACGGCGGCGGCGTCATCGACGCGGACGTGCTGGAGCGGGCCGTCGACCGGGCCGCCGTCCGCTACGACCGCGAGGGCGACCAGCACTACGACGTCATCAGCGCGTTCATCAAGAGCATCCGCGGCAGCGACGTCGACGCGGCGCTGCACTACCTCGCCCGCATGATCGAGGCCGGCGAGGACCCCCGGTTCATCGCCCGGCGGCTCATCGTGCACGCCAGCGAGGACGTCGGCATGGCCGACCCGACCGCCCTGCAGACCGCGGTCGCCGCCGCGCAGGCGGTCGAGTTCGTCGGGCTGCCCGAGGCCCGCATCAACCTCGCGCAGGCGGTCATCCACCTGTCCCTGGCGCCCAAGTCCAACGCGGTGATCATGGCGGTGGACGGGGCGCTCGGCGACGTCCGCAAGGGCCTCGCCGGGCCCGTCCCCGGGCATCTGCGCGACGCCCACTACAAGGGCGCCGCGAAGGTCGGCCACGGGCAGGGCTACAAGTACGCGCACGACCACCCCGGCGGGGTGGTCCGCCAGCAGTACGCGCCCGACTCCGTGGACGGACGGGAGTACTATCGCCCGACCAGGCACGGCGCCGAGTCGCGGTTCACCGAGGTGCTCGCGCGGATCCGCTCGGTGCTGCGCGGCACCGGTGACCGGCACTGATCGTTCCCGCCGGACCGGTGATACCGGCACAAGGCCGTGCCGACCGGTAAGGTCTGTCACGCCGTTACCGGCCCGAACCGAATTCGCACGAACGGAAAGCCCGATGCTCACTGGTGGACAGCTCGCAGGTCTCATCGTGGCCGTCTTCTGGGCGGTGCTCGTCGCGTTCATCGCGCTGACCCTGCTGAAGCTCTCCCGCCTCCTCGGCGAGGCGGGCGACCTCGTCCGCGAGCTCGGCGACCAGGCCGGCCCGCTGATGGACGACATGGCCCGCACGGTCAAGCGCGCCAACGAGCAGCTCGGCCGCACCGACGTCATCACCAAGCAGGTCGCCGGCGTCACCCAGAACGTCTCCGCGGTCACCACCGTGATGACGTCCGTGGTGGGCGGGCCGCTGGTGAAGGCGGCGGCGTTCTCCTACGGCGTCCGCAAGGCCCTGCGGAACGGCGACGGCGACGGGCGGGCCGCGTCCGGCCGGCCGCAGCTCCAGGCCCGCTCCACCGGGAAGGGGCGCCGATGAGGCGGCTGTTCTGGCTCTCCGTCGGCGCGGGCGCCGGCGTCTACGTCACCCACCGCGTGAAGCGGCGCGTGGAGCGGGTCGCGCGGAGCCTGTCCCCGGAGGGGGTCGCGATGCGCGCGGTGGCGACCGGTAAGGGCACCGGGGAGCGGTTGAGGCATTTCGCCGCCGACGTCCGTACCGAGATGCGGGCCCGCGAGGAGGAGCTGCGCGAGGCCGTCCGCATGGACCAGGCTCCGCCGGACGCCGAGGTCCCCGGCCTGCGGGGCTCCCCGCCGCGCCGGGTGCTGAAGGCGCGATACACGATCATCGACGACGACAAGGATGGCCACTGATCATGGAGTCGGCAGAGGTCGCACGCCGCTTCCTCAGGTTCTTCGAGGAGCGCGGGCACACGGTGGTGCCCTCGGCCAGCCTGGTCGCCGAGGACCCGACCCTGCTGCTGGTGAACGCCGGCATGGTCCCGTTCAAGCCGTACTTCCTCGGCCAGCGCACCCCGCCGTCGGTGCGGATGACCAGCGCGCAGAAGTGCGTGCGGACGCCCGACATCGAGGAGGTCGGCAAGACCACCAGGCACGCGACGTTCTTCCAGATGCTCGGCAACTTCTCGATCGGCGACTACTTCAAGGAGCAGGCGATCCCGTTCGCCTGGGAGCTGCTGACCCGCTCCCGCGAGGACGGCGGCTTCGGGTTCCCCGAGGAGAAGCTCTGGGTCACCGTCTACCAGGACGACGACGAGGCCCAGGGCATCTGGCACGACAAGGTCGGCGTCCCCCTCGACCGCATCCAGCGGCGCGGCATGGAGGACAACTTCTGGTCGATGGGCGTGCCGGGCCCCTGCGGGCCCTGCTCGGAGATCTACTACGACCGCGGCCCCGAGTACGGGCGCGAGGGCGGCCCCGTCGCCGACGAGGACCGCTACCTCGAGGTCTGGAACCTCGTCTTCATGCAGTACGAGCGGGGCCCCGGGCAGAGCAAGACCGACTTCCCGATCCTCGGCGACCTGCCCGCCAAGAACATCGACACCGGCATGGGCCTGGAGCGCATGGCGGCGATCCTGCAGGGCGTCGACAACATCTACGAGACCGACACGCTGTGGCGGGTCCTCGACCGCGCCGCGGAGCTGACCGGCGCCAAGTACGGCCGCGACCACCGCGCCGACGTGTCGCTGCGCGTCGTCGCCGACCACGTCCGCAGCGGCACGATGATGGTCGCCGACGGCATCCGCCCCGGCAACGAGGGCCGCGGCTACGTGCTGCGCCGCATCCTGCGCCGCTCCATCCGCAACCTGCGGCTGCTCGGCGGGCAGGACGCCGGGCTCATGCACGAGCTGACCGCCGTCGCGATCGGCGCGATGGGCGAGCAGTACCCGGAGCTGGAGCGCACCGCCGCCAACATCCACACCGTCATCGACGCCGAGGAGGACTCCTTCCTCCAGACGCTCCGCACCGGCACCGCGATCTTCGACACGGCCGTCGAGGAGACCAAGCGCTCCGGCGGCGCGACGCTGGCGGGCGAGCAGGCGTTCAAGCTCCACGACACCTACGGCTTCCCGATCGACCTCACCCTGGAGATGGCCTCCGAGCAGGGCCTCCAGGTCGACGAGGACGGGTTCCGCCGGCTCATGCAGGAGCAGCGCGAGCGCGCGAAGAAGGACGCCCGCGACAAGAAGACCGGCAACCTCGACGTCTCGGTGCTGGACGAGCTGCTCACCGGCGCCGGCGGCCGGGTCGACTTCACCGGCTACGGCAGCCTGGCCGGCGACGCCCGCCTCGTCGGGCTGCTCGTGAACGGCGCGAACGCGCCCGCCGCCGGCGAGGGCACCGAGGTGGAGGTCGTCCTCGACCGCACCCCGTTCTACGCCGAGGGCGGCGGCCAGCTCGCCGACCACGGCCTGATCCGGCTCGGCAACGGCGCCGTCATCGAGGTGACGGACGTGCAGTCGCCCCTCGCCGGGCTGATCGTGCACCGCGGGCGGGTCCGCAGCGGCGAGGCGCAGGCCGGCGACACCGCCTACGCCGAGGTCGACGTGGAGCGCCGCCGCGCGATCTCCCGCTCGCACACCGCGACCCACCTGGTGCACGCCGGGTTCCGCCGCGCGCTCGGCGAGTCCGCCGCGCAGGCCGGCTCGGAGAACTCGCCCGGCCGGTTCCGGTTCGACTTCACCGCCTCCGGCGCGGTCCCGCCGAGCGTGCTGCGCGACGTCGAGGACGAGGTCAACGAGGTGCTGATCGGCGACCTGGACGTCCGGGCGTTCCACACCTCGATCGACGAGGCCCGCGCGATGGGCGCGCTCGCGCTGTTCGGCGAGAAGTACGGCGACGAGGTCCGGGTCGTCGAGGTCGGCGACTACTCCCGCGAGCTGTGCGGCGGCACCCATGTCGCGCGCTCCGGCCAGCTCGGCCTGATCAAGGTGCTGGGCGAGTCGTCGATCGGCGCCGGCGTCCGCCGCGTCGAGGCCCTCGTCGGCATCGACGCGTTCCGCTTCCTGGCCCGCGAGAGCGTGCTCGTCGCGCAGCTCGCCGAGCAGATGAAGGCGCGCAAGGAGGAGCTGCCCGAGCGGATCTCCGGCGTCGTCTCCCGGCTGCGGGACGCCGAGAAGGAGCTGGAGAAGCTCCGCTCCCAGCAGGTCCTCGCGATCGCCGGGTCGCTCGCCGAGGGGGCGGCGGACGTCAACGGCATCGCGTTCGTCGGGTACCGCGTTCCGGACGGCACCGGCGCCGACGACCTGCGCAAGCTCGCCGTCGACGTGCGCGGCCGGCTGATCTCCCGTCCCGCGGTCGTGATGGTCGCGGGCGTGCCGAAGGACCGCCCGGTCGTGGTCGTCGCCGTCACCGAGGGGGCGCGCGAGCGCGGCCTCAAGGCGGGCGCGCTGGTCGGCCTCGCCGCCAAGGCCCTCGGCGGCGGAGGCGGCGGCAAGGACGACCTGGCGCAGGGCGGCGGCGCGAACCCGGCCGCCGTCGGCGACGCGCTCGCCGCGGTCGAACGAGCAGTAGGGGCCGCGTGAGCCCGGCACCACGGGGCATGACGCGACCGGAGCCGGCGCCATGAGGCAGGGCGTGCGGCTCGGGGTCGACGTGGGGAGCGTGCGGGTCGGCGTCGCCAAGTGCGACCCCGGGGGAATCCTCGCCTCCCCGCTGGAGACGGTGAAGAGCGGCAAGGGCGACGTCGACCGGCTCGTGGCGCTCGCCGCCGAGTACGAGGCGATCGAGGTCGTCGTCGGCCTGCCGACGTCGCTGTCGGGCCGGGAGGGCCCGGCCGCGGCGTCGGCGCGCAGGTTCGCGGCGCGCCTCGCGGACCGCCTCCCCCCGGGGACGGTCCGGCTGCACGACGAGCGGCTCACCACCGTGACCGCCGAGAGCGGGCTGCGCGCCGGCGGCGTGCACGGCCAGGCGCGCCGCAAGGTCGTCGACCAGGCCGCCGCGGCGGTGCTGCTCCAGGCCGCGCTCGACGCGGAACGGTTGACGGGCACCCCCCCAGGGGAGATCGTCCGGGGGAGCTCATGAACGACTTGGACCTTTTCTCAGACCCGTACCACGACCCGTACGGGGACGGCCGGCCGCCCGGCCGGCGGAGCGGCCGCGACCAGCGGCGCGTCCGCAAGCGGCAGAAGCGGCGCCGCCGCAACGGCCGCGCCGCCGCGCTGTTCGCGATGGCGTTCCTGGTGGCGGTGTTCGGCACCGGCGGCGTCCTCGGGTACGCGTGGCTCGACAACAAGTGGAACCCGCCGGACTACTCCGGCCAGGGGACCGGCGCCGTCACGGTCCAGATCAAGGAGGGCGCCAGCGGCTCGGTGATCGGCGCGACGCTGGAGGAGCACCGCGTGGTCAAGAGCGCCCGCGCGTTCGTGAAGGTGTACACCAAGGAGACGCGGGCCTCCAGCATCCAGCCGGGCTTCTACCAGATGCGGCGGGAGATGTCGTCGTCGGCGGCGATGGCGCTGCTGCTGAACCCGAAGTCGCGGGCCGGGAACCAGATCACGATCCCGGAGGGCAAGCGGGCCGTCGAGACCTACGAGCTGCTGGCGAAGAAGACCGGCATCCCGGTCAAGGAGTTCCAGGCGGCCGCGAAGAAGGGCAAGGCGCTCGGGCTGCCGTCGTACGCGAAGGGCAAGGTGGAGGGGTACCTGTTCCCGGGCCGCTACGACCTCGACCCGAACGGCTCGGCCGAGCAGATCCTCAAGCAGATGGTCGCGCGGTTCAACGAGGAGGCGCGCGGCAGCGACCTCGTCGCGAAGGCCCGCCAGGCGAAGATGAACCCGGCGACGGTCGTCACGCTCGCCAGCCTCGTCCAGGCCGAGGGCGGCAAGCCCAGCGACCTGCCCAAGATCTCCCGGGTGATCTACAACCGGGTCGAGAAGGGCATGAAGCTGCAGTTCGACACCACGGTGCTGTACGCGCTGAACGAGCGGCGGCTGACGGTCACCGAGAAGGACCTGCAGACCCCGTCGCCGTACAACACCTACCTGCACGCGGGCCTGCCGCCCGGCCCGATCTCCAACCCCGGGCCGGACGCGCTCGAGGCGGCGCTGAACCCAGAAGAGGGGACGTGGCTGTTCTTCATCGCCACCGACCCGACCAACAAGATCACCAAGTTCGCCACCACCGAGGCGCAGCGGGTCAAGATCGAGGAGGAGTTCCGCGAGTGGCAGCGCAAGCACCCCGGCCAGTGACTCGCGCGGCGGTCCTGGGGTCGCCGGTCGCGCACTCGCTGTCGCCGGTGCTGCACCGCGCGGCGTACGCGGCGATGGGCCTGGACGGCTGGTCCTACGAGGCGATCGAGTGCCGCGAGGACGGCCTCGCCGCGCTGCTCGGCGGCCTCGGCCCCGAGTGGGCGGGCCTGTCGCTGACCATGCCGCTCAAGCGGGTCGCGCTCGACCTCGCCGACACGGTGTCCGACCTCGCGGCGCGGGTCGGCGGCGCGAACACGCTCGTCCTGCGGGACGGGCGCCGGCACGCCGACAACACCGACGTGCACGGCATCGAGACCGCGCTGGCCGAGGCGGGCGTGAAGGCCCCGCCGTCGGCGCTGGTGCTGGGCGGCGGCGCGACCGCGGCGTCCGCGCTGGCCGCGCTCGCCCGGCTCGGCACGGCGGAGGCGGTGCTCGCCGCGCGCACCCCCGAGCGCGCCGCCGGCGCCGCCGCGGTGGGGGAGCGGTCCGGGCTCGCCGTCCGGGTCGTGCCGCTGGACCGGATCGCCGCGCACCTGCCGGCGGACCTGGTCGTCTCGACGCTTCCGGGCCGCGCGGCCGACGCGCTCGCCGGGCAGGTCGCCGGGTCGTGCGGCGCGCTGTTCGACGTGGTGTACGCGCCGTGGCCCACGGCGCTCGCGGCGGCGGTGGAGCGGGCCGGCGGGACGGTCGTCGGCGGCTTCGCGATGCTGCTGCACCAGGCCGTCCGGCAGGTGGAGCTGATGACGGGCCGCGCGGACGTCCCGGTCGCGGCGATGCGCGCCGCCGGGGAGGCCGAGCTGGCTCGCCGCGCCTGACGCCGGTCAGGGCGGTGCGGGCGGCGGGCCGCGCGGGGTGCGGCGCCGCTTCACCGACTCGTCGACGCCGGTGAGGACGACGGGCAGGATCACGCTCAGCCAGAAGTCCTTCCACCCCCACAGGCCCGCGGCGACGCCGAGAGCGCTGGCCGCGCACACGAGGCTCAGCAGGAACGCCGCCCAGTGCCGGCGGGCGAGGCCCGCCGGGTCGACGATCCGGCGCCGCGGCAGCAGCTCGCCCAGCGCCCGCTCCCGTGCGTGCGAGCGCTGGACGACGGCCGCGTCCGGCAGCCAGTGCAGGACGTCGGCCGCCCCGGCGAGCGGGACGCGGCGCAGCGCGATCAGCGTCTCCAGCCGCCACCACAGCGTCCACAGCGACGTGCGCGCGCTGCCGGGAGGGCCGTTGCGGCGCGGATCGGCGCCTTCGCCGCGCGCCAGCGTCCGGAACGCCCGCGCGACGACGGCGCCGTGCGGGCCGCGCGGATCCTTCAGCAGCGCGGTCAGCGCGATGGGCAGCCCGTAGTGCCACAGGGCCAGCCGCCAGACCCGGTCGGAGCCGGAGCCGGAGCCGGAGTCGGAGCCGTGCTCGCCCGTCCTGTGCTCGCCGGTGTCGTGCGGGGAGACGTCGTACGTCTCGATCCAGGTGTGGTCGTCGTCGGGGTCCAGGTTCTCGAGCAGCCAGTCGTAGGCGTCCAGCAGCCGCTCGGTCCGCAGGTCCGGGCGCGCCTCGGCCAGCGTCACCAGCGCGAACGCGGTGTGGGTGACGGTCGGCGGGGAGTCGGGGGTCGGGCCCCAGCCGGGGCGGTGCGCGGTCCGGTCGGCGGTCAGCCACTCCACGCCCCGGCCGACCGCCGGGTCGTAGGGGTTGAGCTGGCTGAGCGCGCGCAGCGCCAGGCAGGTCAGCCACACCCGGGACGCGCAGCCGCGCAGCGAGCCCCAGCCGCCGTCGGGGTTCTGGTTGCGCAGCAGCCACCGGTAGGCGCGGCGCGTGTCGGGGGCGTCGTCGCGCAGGCCGCAGCGGGCGCGGGCGAGGAACCGCGCGATCCAGCCGGTCGCCTCCACCACCGGCATCCCGAGGCTGGTCTTGGTGGCCCAGCCGCCGTCGCGCAGCGGGTCGGCGGAGCGGGCCTGCCGGGCGGCGAGGAAGGCCAGCCCGGCGTCGAAGTGCTCGAAGGGGCGCCCCGCCTCGGTGAACGCCAGCAGCCCGAGGGCCGTCGCGGTGGTGCCGGGCTCGGGCCGCGCCAGCTCGTGGTACCAGCCGCCGCCGGAGCCGAGCGCGGGGGTGTAGGTGTCGCGCAGCACGTCGAGCGACTCGTTCAGCCGGGTCTCGAGGACGGCCATGTCGATGGCCGGGGCGCCGGTGCGGGGAGCCGGCCGCTGGGGCGGCCGCAGAGGCGGGGGTGTCAGATTCACTCTATTTCGATGTAGTTAGTAGCTCTTTATCCTTTTTGTTCCCTTAGGGGCAGGCTTTCTACCCCTGGGGTCCCGGGTATGTGGCCGCGGCCGCACAGATCGCCGGGGCCGGGCGCCGGGCACGCTGGAGGGAGAGCGGATGCCCCCGTCCCACAGGTGCTGGAGGAGGCTTGGCCGAGCCGACGGCGTGGCGCGAGCCCGGTCGCGACTGCGTCCTGTGCCCGCCGCTGCGGTTCCGCTTCAACGGCATGGCCGGCCTGCCGGGCGAGACCGGAGTGATCGCCGCAGACCGCGACTTCCTGCTCATCCCGGACGTGGCACCGCTCGCCGAGGGCCACGTCCTGCTGGTGACCCGCGACCACCACGCCTGCGCCGGGGAGTTCGGCGCGCTCATGTGGGAGCGGGCGCTGCGCTGGCGCGACCGCGTCGCCGGGCTCTACCGCGCCGCCTACGGCAGCGGCGATCTGCTGCTGTTCGAGCACGGGCCCGCGGCCCCGCAGGGCGGCGGCGCGTGCATCGACCACGCGCACTGGCACCTGCTGCCGGGGACGCCCGGCGTCCGCGCCGTGGTCGAGGGGTGGGGCAGACCCGGGACGCCCGCCGATCGCGCCGCCCTCCGCGCCCGCCTGCGTGCGGGCCGCTCCTACCTGCTGATCGAGGAGGCCGGCGCCATGACCGTCCACCCGGGGGACGGCGCCGAGAGCCAGCTCCTGCGGCGGGCCGCGGCGACCGCCCTCGCGGGCGGGGCGGCGGGCCGGGCATGGCGCTGGCAGGAGACGTTCGGCCTCCCCGCCGGCAGGCGGCGCTTCCTGCGCACCCTCACCACGCTGCGCGCCGTCCTCACCGAGCCTCCGCCCGCCCCGCCGGACGGCGGTCAGCCGCCCGAGAGCCACCAGTAGAGCTCGCCGGCGGCCAGCCGGTCCCCGAAACCCGCGCGCTCCACGCCGTTCCCGTAGCCGGTCGCGTACTCCATCAGCAGCCGCCCCCGCCGGTAGGCGAGCACCCGTTCCAGCGACGTCGGGCCGTACCGCAGCAGCCACAGCGGGCGGCCCGGCACCGCGCCGTCCAGCACGGCCGGCAGCGCGCGCGGCGCCTCCCCGCCGGACGGCGGCGGCTGCCCGAGCAGGCGCGCCAGCGTGTGCGCCTCGGAGAACACCAGGTCGGCGCGGGCCAGCGCCGGCAGCACGTCCGCCGCGGGCAGGCGCGCGTCGATGTCGTGCGGGACGAGGTCGAAGGCGACCCGCGTCCCCGCCGCGACCGCGATCCGGGCCGCCTCCTCCAGCGCCGCCCGCGAGACCGGGGACAGCACCGAGTACCCGTCGAGGACCAGCACGTCCGCGTCCGCGATCGCGGGGGCCGCCGCCGCGACCTCCGCCGCGGTGAGCCGGCGGCCGGGCGGCTCGTCCTGGACGACCAGCAGCCGCACGCCCGCCCCGGCGCCGCGCGGGCGGTCGCGCAGCATCACCGACACGCCGTTCGGCGCGCCCTCCTCGACCGCCAGGTGGTCGGCCGCGCCGATGCGCCTCAGCTCCCGCCGGATGACGGGGGTGTACGCGTCGTGCCCGACCTTCGCCAGCACGCCCACCCGGCGGAAATGGCGGACCGCGCACCGGGCCAGGTTGACCGCCGTCCCGGCGACCACCGCCCGCGCCGGGGCGTAGCAGAGCCGGTCGGCCCGCAGGTCGGTGAACCGGGCGTCCGGCAGCGACGCGCGCACCTCGATCCCCGCGTCGCCGATCACCAGCAGCCCGAACCGGCGCTCGGCGGCGCCGTCCAGGCCGGGCCACTCGGCGGGCGACCGCGGCGGCACCACGCGGCCGTCAGCGGTCCGCGGCCAGGAACGCCCGCATCACCGGGCGCAGGCTCGGGATGAGGTCGTACCCGCCGATCTCCGCCAGCGGCACCCAGGCGCAGCCGTCCAGGTGGTCGCCCGCGTCCTGGTTGCCGAGCGTCGCGTCCAGCGTCACCGGCCGGCAGCGGCGCGCCGCCGCGACGACCCGCACGCGCGCGCCGCGCGGCCCGCCGCGATCGGGCATGAACCACTGCCACAGGTGGAACGGCGGGCCCGGGTCGACCTTGAGGCCGACCTCCTCCCAGACCTCCCGCCGGATGTGGTCGTCGAGGTCGAGGTCGGCGGCCACCTCCAGGCGCCCGCCCGGCACCTCCCAGCGGCCCGGCTGGAACGGGTCGGACGCGGCCTTGCGGACCAGCAGCAGCCGCCGCGCGGACACGATGAACGCCTTCTGCGCGAACTGCAGCGCGACGGGCGCGAGCGCGCCCAGGGGACCGGCGGCGCCGGCGTCGACCGGGGGCATCGCGGGAACAACCTCCCTGGTGCCGGCCCCGCGGGGCCGTCTCCGCTCCACCGTAACAACGACCGTCCCGAGCGCCGAGACGCCCGACCGGCCACAACACCCTCACCTCTCCGCCCGGCCCCAGCGGGCGGAACCGCCTCGCGGCACGGGCGCGCGGGGGAATTGCGAGGCCCTCGCAACCGTTGAGATGAATGACGTACCCCGCCAAGACGTACTCGCCGCGGGGCGGACCCGTCCGGCACGCGGATCGGGAGGCGCCCTCCGGCGGTCGGCGGAGCCTGCTCCGGGCGGCTTCCGAAGGTGGTATTATTGGTGGTCGACCGGCCCAGTGCGCGCGATCCGAGCGATGGTGCGCGCCGGGCGCTCAAGCGGAGGCCACCTCCCACCTGACCGGCCGCAAGGCCGGTGGGTCATCGGTCCGGCGAACGGGCACGGAGTGTCCGTCGCGCCGTCGTCCTCGGACGGCTCCGCCGTCCTGGGAGACCGAAGGTGGCCCCGTGCGTGAGTCGTGCGGGGCTTTTCTCGTGGAAGCCTCGGGGTACGACCGGTCCAACGAACTTGAGAACGGCCCCAAGGAGGTCCCATCAGCGCCGAACCGCGTATCAACGACCGCATTCGCGTGCCCGAGGTCCGGCTCGTCGGCCCGAACGGCGAACAGGTGGGCATCGTGCCCATCGCCAAGGCCCTTGAACTCGCGCGTGAGTCGGACCTCGACCTCGTCGAGGTGGCGCCCACCGCGCGTCCGCCCGTCGCGAAGCTCATGGACTACGGCAAGTTCAAGTACGAGTCCGCGATGAAGGCGCGTGAGGCGCGGAAGAACCAGGCGCACACGGTCATCAAGGAGATCAAGCTCCGCCCGAAGATCGACCCGCACGACTACGAGACCAAGAAGGGTCACGTGGTGCGGTTCCTGAAGGCCGGGGACAAGGTGAAGGTCACGATCATGTTCCGTGGTCGTGAGCAGTCCCGCCCCGAGCTCGGGTACCGGCTCCTGCAGCGGCTCGCCGACGACGTCGAGGAGCTCGGCTTCGTCGAGTCGCGCCCCAAGCAGGACGGCCGGAATATGATCATGGTGATCGGTCCGCACAAGAAGAAGGCGGCCCGCGGGCAGGAGACCGAGACCGCCTGACGGCCGCCCGGGACCGGCCGAGCGCGGCGGGCCCCGACTCCGCGACCTCGCGGCTGAGCGGGGTCGCGGCGCACGTACATTGAAGCCTGACCCGGCGCCCCACGGATCCCCGTGCGGAGCGCCGATCAGGCGCGCCCCCGTGCGGGAGCACGGGGGCCGGGAAAGAGGGAGACGACGGCGACCATGCCGAAGACGAAGACCCACAGCGGTGCCAAGAAGCGCTTCAAGCTGACCGGCTCCGGCAAGGTGATGCGCCGCCGCGCCAACAAGAACCACCTGCTCGAGCACAAGCCCACCAAGCGGACGCGCCGCCTGTCCGGCCCGGCCGTGGTGGCCGACGCCGACGCCAAGAACATCAAGAAGCTGCTGCGCAAGTAGCACTCGACCAGGAACATCAGCGACCGGCCGAGGCCCGTGCGGCCCGGCCCCCACGAAGGAGTTCAGCACGTGGCACGCGTGAAGCGGGGAGTCAACGCCGCCAAGAAGCGTCGGGTCGTCCTGGAGCGGTCGAGCGGCTACCGCGGTCAGCGTTCGCGCCTGTACCGCAAGGCCAAGGAGCAGCAGCTCCACTCGATGACCTACGCGTTCCGGGACCGCAAGGACCGCAAGGGCCAGTTCCGCCGGCTGTGGATCCAGCGGATCAACGCCGCGGCCCGCGCCAACGGCATCACCTACAACCGGTTCATCCAGGGCCTGAAGGCCGCGGAGGTCGAGGTCGACCGCCGCATGCTCGCCGAGCTGGCCGTCAACGACGCCGCGGCGTTCGCCGCGCTCGTCCAGGTCGCCAAGGACGCCCTGCCCACCGAGGGTTCGGAGGCGGCCTGAGCCGGGCGACCGGCATACGGGCGAGTACGGCGACATGGCGGGCCGCGAGCTGACCTCCCTCCGATCACCACGGGTGAAGTCCGCTCGGCGGCTCGCCAAGCGAGCCTTCCGGCGCCGCGAGAACCGGTTCCTCGCCGAGGGGCCGCAGGCGGTCCGGGAGGCGCTGGAGATCCCCGGCGGCCTCGCCGAGCTGTTCACCACCGCCGAGGCGGAGGCCCGCCACCCCGAACTGGTCGCCGCCGCCGAGCGCGCCGGCGCGCCGGTGCTGCGGGTCAGCGGCGAGGTCATGGCCGAACTGGCGCAGACCGTCACCCCCCAGGGGCTGCTGGCGGTCTGCGAGTTCGTCGACGTGCCGCTCGCCGAGGCCCTGCGGGCCCGGCCGCGGCTGGTGACCGTCCTCGCGCACGTCCGCGACCCCGGCAACGCGGGCACGGTCCTGCGCACCGCCGACGCGGCCGGGTCGGAGGCGGTCGTGTTCACCGACGCGTCCGTCGACCCCTACAACGGCAAGTGCGTGCGGGCGTCGGCGGGCAGCCTGTTCCACCTGCCGGTCGTCACCGGCCCGCGCTTCGACGCGCTGATCCCCGAGCTGAAGGGCGCGGGGCTCACCGTGCTGGCCGCCGACGGCGCGGGCGAGCGCACCCTCGACGACGCGATCGACGCGGGGCTGCTCGCCCGGCCCACCGCATGGGTGTTCGGGAACGAGGCCTGGGGCCTGCCCGACGAGATACTCCGGCACGTGGACGAGGTCGTGCGCGTGCCCATCTACGGCCGGGCCGAGAGCCTGAACCTGGCGACGGCCGCAGCCGTATGCCTCTACGCCTCGGCGCGCGCCCAGCGCGGCGCGTGACGCCCGCGCGCCGACCCGGCGCCGTACGGGCGGAAGGTCGCGGCGGTTCACTGCGATCTGTGATCGGATGGCCGCAAGCGGTCGCGTTCAGTGCCGCTCTCCGGCGGTTGAGCTGGGAGGATGGATCGCGCACACGCGGCAGGCGGGGGCCCGCCGCGGCCGTGCGGCTCGTCCGCAGGGAGGAGGCCGGGTTGGGGCCGGCGGGGGACAACGCCGCCCCGGGCCCGCGCCTACCGTGTTGATCAGTGCGTTGACCAGTGCGTCGACCAGGGGCGGCGAGGACGCCGAGCAGAGTGGGGGCGAACGTGATGACCGAGGGGAGCAGGCCGGCCGGGAGATCGGGCCGGCGCGTGCCGGAGGTCCGGTGCCGGGCGGGGGCGGCCGCGGGCCGCGCCCCGGGCGGGGCGCCCGCCCCCGCGGCGGGTTCCGCGGCGGGCCCGGCGGTGGCCGCCGGGCTGCGGATCGAGGTCGCCCGGGTCCGCGGCGACGCGGCCGTGGTGACCGTGGCCGGGGAGATCGACCTGCGCACCGCGGGCGCGCTGCGCGACGGGCTCGTCGAGCTGCACGGCCGGCTGCGCGGCACGGGGACGCGCCGGCTGGTGGCCGACTTCGGCGCCGTCCCGTTCTGCGACGCGGCCGGGCTCGGCGCGCTGGTCGCCGCGCACAACCAGATCGCGGCGGACGGCGGCGAGATCGCGCTGACCGGGGTGCGGCCCGCCCAGCTGCGGCTGCTGCGCATCACCGGGCTGCACCGGCTGTTCGCGATCAACGCCGGGGCCGACGCCGCGTGCGCCGCCTACGGCCCGTCGGCGGGGTCCCGCTGAGGGCCCCGGCCGGGGCCGCGGTCACCCGGCCGCGCTCGCAGGGCTCGTGATCACCGGGCTCGTGATCACCGGAGCCGTGATCACCGGAGCCGGGGTCAGGGGCCCGGGTCAGGAGCCCGCCCCGGGCGCCGTGCGCGGGGCACGGGTACGGGCTGGTGAGGCCGCCTCCGGGCGGGGCGGCACCCCGCCCGGGAGGCTACAGATGCCTTGCCGCCGGGCGGTTTCCGGGTCCCGCAAGACGGCCGGTTCCGGCTAGAGTCTCTTTTCGACAGGCCGCGTTCTCAACGGTGTTCTGGAGGCCGCTGTGGGCGGAGAGGAGTCCCCTCTCGTGGCCGCGCGCGTGCCCGGGCGAGGGGACGCGGCGGGCACCGGGTGGGACGCCGCGGACGACCTGCCCGACGGGCTGCTGGTCGCCGGCCGGGACGCCCGCGTGCTGGTGTTCAACGCCGCCGCCGCGCGGATCACCGGCGTCCGCGCCGAGTCGGCCGTCGGCCGCGACTTCCGCGACGTGCTGTCGCTGCACGACGCCGAGGGCCGCGACTGGTGGAAGTGCCTGGCCCCCTACGAGGGCCTGCGCACCCGCACCCGCCATCCCGAGCGCGTGCTGTTCCTGCCGGGCGGCACCGAGGTCCTGGTGACGGCCGCGTACCGGCGCGACGAGCGGGGCCGGGTGGAACGGTTCACCGTCTGCCTGCGCGACGCCGTGCACCGCGCCCGCCAGGAGCGCGACCGCGCCGACCTCGTCTCGACCGTGGCGCACGAGCTGCGCTCGCCGCTGACCAGCGTGAAGGGCTTCACCGCGACGCTGCTGGCCAAGTGGCACCGGTTCAACGACGACCAGAAGCGCGTCATGCTGGAGACCGTCAACGCCGACGCCGACCGGGTCACCCGGCTGATCACCGAGCTGCTGGACGTGTCCCGCATCGAGGCGGGCCGGCTGGAGATGCGCCGCCAGGTCGTCGACCTGCCCGAGGAGGTCCGCAAGGTCATCGCGGGCCGGGTCGCGGCCGGCGACCCGGCCGACCGGTTCCGGTTCGAGGCGCGCGGCGAGCTGCCCGAGATGTGGCTCGATCCCGACAAGATGGACCAGATCCTCGGCAACCTTCTGGAAAACGCGGTGCGGCACGGAGCGGGTACCGTCACAATCGTGGTGGAGCCGGACGCGCATGAGGAGGGAGCGGCCGTGTCGGTGCGCGACGAGGGCGAGGGCATCCCGCCCGAGGCCGCCCAGCGCGTCTTCCGGCAGTTCTGGCGCGGCCCCGGCGGCAACCGCCGCGGCGGCACCGGCCTCGGGCTCTACATCGTCAAGGGCCTGGTCGAGGCGCACGGCGGCGTGATCACCGTGCGGCGGGCGCCCGGCGGCGGCGCCGAGTTCCGATTTACCGTGCCCGCAGGGGCCCCCGACTACGCCGGCTGAGCGGCGCGCCGCCGCCGCCGGCACGGCACCGGGCCCCTGATCGGGCCAGCGCGTCACGCGCACACTTTCCGGATCTTCACCGCCCGCGGACTAGACTGCGGGCGTCCCACGCCGACCGGAGTCGATCACACCACCATGTCTGCACCCAACAAGTCCTATGACCCCGTCGAGGTCTCCGCGCTGAAGCCCGAGGAGGTGGAGCGGGCCCGCACGGAGGCGCTCGCGGCCATCGCCGCGGCGCCCGACCTCGACGCGCTGAAGCAGGTCCGCCTGGCGCACGCCGGCGACCGCTCCCCGCTGGCCCTGGCCAACCGCGAGATCGGCGCCCTGCCGCCCGCCGCCCGCGCCGAGGCGGGCAAGCGCATCGGCGCCGCCCGCGGCGCGGTGTCCAAGGCGCTGAAGGAGCGCCAGGCGGAGCTGGAGGAGGAGCGCGACCGGCGCGTCCTCGTCGAGGAGACCGTCGACGTCACCCTCCCGTGGGACCGGGCGCCCCGCGGCGCCCGCCACCCGCTGACCACGATGCAGGAGCGGATGGCCGACGTCTTCGTCTCCATGGGCTTCGAGGTCTCCGAGGGCCCCGAGGTCGAGGCGGAGTGGTACAACTTCGACGCGCTCAACTTCCTGCCCGACCACCCGGCCCGCACCATGCAGGACACGTTCTTCGTGGAGTCGGAGGGGTCCGGCCTGGTGATGCGCACGCACACCTCGCCGATGCAGATCCGGTCGCTGCTGTCCCGGGAGCTGCCGGTGTACGTGGTCGCGCCGGGGCGCACGTTCCGCACCGACGAGCTGGACGCCACGCACAGCCCCGTCTTCCACCAGCTGGAGGGCCTCGCGGTCGACGAGGGGCTGACGATGGCCGACCTGCGCGGCGGCATCGACGCGTTCGTCACCGGGATGTTCGGCGAGGGGCTGAAGACGCGGTTCCGCCCGTCGTACTTCCCGTTCACCGAGCCGTCCGCCGAGGTGGACATGCAGTGCTTCGTGTGCCGCGGCGCGTCCGCGGAGCCGGGCGGCGAGCCGTGCCGGACGTGCAGCTCGGAGGGCTGGATCGAGCTGGGCGGCTGCGGCATGGTCAACCCGCGGGTGTTGGTGGCGTGCGGGGTCGACGCCGACCGCTACAGCGGCTGGGCGTTCGGGCTGGGCGTCGAGCGGACGCTGATGTTCCGGCACGGCGTGGAGGACATGTACGACATGGTGGAGGGCGACGTCCGGTTCACCCTCCCGTTCGGGATGGAGATCTGATGCGGGCCCCGCTTTCCTGGCTGCGCGAGTACGTCGAGCTGCCCGCCGGCGTCACGGGCCGGGCCCTGGCCGCCGAGCTGATCGCGGCGGGCCTGGAGGTCGAGACGGTCGAGGAGGCCGGCGCCGACATCGCCGGCCCGCTCGTCGTCGGCGAGGTGCTGGAGATCGAGGAGCTGACCGGCTTCAAGAAGCCGATCCGGCACTGCCGGGTGGACGTCGGCGACGCCAACGGCACCGGCGAGCCGCAGAGCATCGTGTGCGGCGCCACCAACTTCGCGGTCGGCGACCGCGTCGTGGTGGTCCTGCCCGGCGGGGTCCTGCCCGGCGGGTTCGAGATCGGCGCGCGCAAGACCTACGGGCGCATGTCGGAGGGCATGATCTGCTCGGTCACCGAGCTCGGCATCGGCGACGACCACGGCGGCATCCTGGTCCTGCCGCCGGACGCGCCGGTCGGCGCCGACGCGGTCGAGCTGCTCGGGCTGCGCGACGACGTCCTCGACATCGCCGTCACGCCCGACCGCGGCTACGCCCTGTCGATCCGCGGCATCGCCCGCGAGGCGGCCACCGCCTACGGCGTCCCGTTCCGGGACCCGGCCGATGTGGAGCTCCCGGCCGCGGACGAGCAGGGCGGGGCGTACCCGGCGGGCATCGGCGACCCGTCCGCCTGCGACCGGTTCGTGCTGCGGGAGGTGCGCGGGTTCGACCCCGACGCCAGGACCCCGATGTGGATGCAGGTCCGCCTGCACCGCGCCGGGATGCGGCCGGTGTCGCTCGCGGTCGACGTCACCAACTACCTGATGCTGGAGCTGGGCCAGCCGCTGCACGCGTTCGACCGCGGCAAGCTCACCGGCCCGATCACGGTGCGGCGCGCCGCGCCCGGCGAGATGCTGGAGACGCTCGACCACGTCAAGCGGACCCTCGACCCCGACGACATCCTCATCACCGACGAGTCGGGGCCGATCTCGATGGCCGGCACGATGGGCGGGCTCGCCACCGAGATCGACGAGCGGTCGTCCGACATGGTCATCGAGGCCGCGCACTTCGACGCGATGGGCACCGCCCGAATGGCCCGCCGGCACCGGCTGCACAGCGAGGCGTCGCACCGGTTCGAGCGCGGCGTCGACCGCGAGCTGCCGCTGTACGCCTCCTACCGGGCGGTCCGGCTGCTCGCCGAGCTCGGCGGCGCGGAGGTCGTGCCGGGCGTGACGCACGTGCAGGCCCCGGTCGAGCGGGTCGAGATCACGATTCCGGCCGGGCATCCCGACCGGGTCGCGGGCGTCTCCTACGGGCGGGACGCGGTCGTCCGCAGGCTGGAGCAGGTCGGCTGCGCGGTGACCGGCGAGGACGTGCTGACCGTGGTCCCGCCGTCGTGGCGGCCCGACCTGACCGACCCCAACGACCTCGCCGAGGAGGTCATCCGCCTCGAGGGCTACGAGGACATCCCGGCGCGGGCGCCCCGCCCGGCGGCGGGGAAGGGGCTGACCGCGCGGCAGCGGCTGCGCCGCCGCGTCGGCCGCGCCCTCGCCGGCGCGGGCTACGTGGAGGCGCTGGCCTTCCCGTTCATCGCCGAGAAGGACCTGGACGGCCTCCAGCTCCCGGACGACGACGCGCGGCGCCGGACGCTGCGCCTCGCCAACCCGATGTCGGAGCAGGAGCCGCTGCTGCGCACCACGCTGCTGCCGGGGCTGCTGAAGGCGCTGGCGCTCAACGTGGGGCGCGGCTTCCCCGACACCGCCCTGTTCGAGCTGGGCGTGGTGTTCCGGCCGCGCCCGGACGCCCCGGACCGCGCGCCCCGCCTCGCGGTCGACCGCGGCCCGACGGCCGCGGAGGTCGCGGAGCTGGAGGCGGCGCTGCCGGACCAGCCGCACCGGGTGGCGGTCGCGCTGTCCGGCGACCGCGAGCCGGCCGGCTGGTGGGGCGAGGGGCGCCCGGCGCTGTGGGCGGACGCGATCGAGGCCGCCCGCACGGTGGCCCGCGAGGTCGGGGTGGAGCTGACGGTCCGGGCCGACCAGCACGCGCCCTGGCACCCGGGCCGCTGCGCCGCCCTGTACGCGGGCGACACCCTCGTCGGGCACGCCGGCGAGCTGCACCCGCGCGTCACCAAGGCGTACGGGCTGCCGGCGCGGTCGTGCGCGATGGAGCTGGAGCTGCGCCGCCTGGGCGAGCCGGTCGCGGTCCGCGCGCCGCACGTGTCGTCCTACCCGGTCGCCACGCAGGACGTCGCGCTGGTCGTCGACGCCGCGGTGCCCGCCGCCGAGGTCGAGTCGGCGCTGCGCGACGGCGCCGGCGAGCTGCTGGAGTCGATCCGGCTGTTCGACGTCTACACCGGCGAGCAGGTGGGGGAGGGCCGCAAGTCCCTGGCGTACTCGCTGCGGTTCCGCGCGCCGGACCGCACGCTGACCGCCGAGGAGGCGTCGCAGGCCCGCGACGCCGCCGTGGCGGTGGCGTCCGACCGCACCGGAGCCGTGCTCCGCGGCGCCTGACGCGTCCCGCCGCGCCCCCGGTTCCCGCCGACGCGGGTCCGGGGGCGCGGTCGCGTTCCAGGATCGGCTCTTATTGCTACTTGTGTTGCGTTAAGGCGTGGGGTAACCTTGACGCCGTCACATTGTCGCCCGGCAGGGGAGTCCATTGAGGATCTGAGGTCCGACACCGCGCGTATGGCCGTCGGCGGCCCGCGCACGTGACCTCAGAGCGGACTCTCGTCCCGCCGGGCTTTCTCATGCCCGCCGGCGCGTAGCGCGACCCGCGGTGTCTCCATGCAGCCCGAAACCGCTTCGACACCCATGGAGACCGCCCCACATGTCTTTCGCCATCGTCTGCTCGAACCTGTCCTTCGCCTGGGCCGACGGCACCGTCGTCCTGGACGGCCTGGACGCCGCGTTCGGCACCGGCCGGACCGGGCTGATCGGCGTCAACGGCTCCGGCAAGTCCACCCTGCTGAGGATCATCGCCGGTGAGCTGCGGCCCGCGTCGGGCACCGTCGCCGTCGACGGGGAGGTCGGCTACCTGCCGCAGAACCTCGTCCTGGACGGCGCGGCCACCGTCGCGGACCTGCTCGGCATCGCCCCCGCCCGCACCGCGCTGCACGCTATCGAGCGCGGCGAGGCCACCGAGGAGAACTTCGCCGCGGTCGGGGACGACTGGGACGTCGAGGAGCGCGCCCGCGCCGAGCTCGACCGGCTCGGGCTCGACCGCCTCGACCTGGACCGCACCGTCGCGACCCTGTCCGGCGGGGAGGCCGTGATGGTCGGACTGGCGGCGCAGTTCCTCGCCCGGCCCGACGTCCTGCTCCTCGACGAACCCACCAACAACCTCGATCTGGACGCCCGGCGGCGCCTCTACGACGCGGTCGGCTCCTGGACGGGCGTGCTCCTGCTCGTCAGCCACGACCGGGAGCTGCTCGACCGCGTCGACGAGATCGCCGACCTGCGGGACGGCGCGATCCGGACGTTCGGCGGCAACCTGACCGGCTACGAGGAGCTGCTCGCCGTGGAGAGGGAGGCGGCCGAGCGCACGGTCAGGGCCGCCGAGACCGACCTGCGCAGGCAGAAGCGCGAACTGGAGGAGGCCCACGTCAAACTCGCCAGGCGCCGGCGGTACGGCGACAAGATGTACGCGAGCAAGCGCGAACCGAAGATCATCATGCAGGAGCGCAAGCGGCAGGCGCAGGTCGCGGCCGGCAAGCACCGCATCATGCACGAGGAGAAGCTGGACGGTGCCCGGACCCGGCTCAGCGAGGCGGAGGAGGCCGTCCGCACGGACGCCGAGATCCGCGTCGCGCTGCCGGCGACCCGCGTCCCGGCGGGCCGCACGGTCGTCACCGTGACCGGCCTGGCGGCGCCCGAGCCGGAGGCCGGGACGCTCACCGAGCTGATCGTCCGGGGCCCGGAGCGGATCGCCCTGACCGGCCCGAACGGGTCCGGCAAGACGACGTTCCTGCGGATGCTCACCGGTGAGCGCGTCCCCGCCGGGACGGAGGTCGCGATGGGCGTCGACGGCGTCCGCTACCTGCCGCAGCGGCTCGACGTCCTGGACGACGACCTGAGCGTCATCGACAACGTCCGCGCCCAGGCGCCTTCGGCCAAGGTGACCGACATCAGGGCCGGGCTCGCGCGCTTCCTGTTCCGCGGCGCGCGCGCAGAGCAGCGCGCCGGGACGCTGTCGGGCGGCGAGCGGTTCCGCGCCGTGCTGGCGTCGCTGCTGCTCGCCGAGCCCGCCCCGCAGCTGCTGCTGCTGGACGAGCCGACGAACAACCTCGACATGGCCAGCGCCGCGCAGCTCGCCCAGGCCCTGTCCGCCTACGAGGGAGCGCTGATCGTGGTCAGCCACGACCTGCGGTTCCTGCGGACCCTCGGCCTGACCCGCCGGCTGCGCATGGACCGCGCGTCCGGCCTCACCGAGACCGACCTGGAGGAGTAGCGAAAATGGTGTGATCATGCGATATCGCCGCTGCTACGGTCGTGTCGCGAACGAGGGGAAGTGAACGATGCCGACCAAGCTCAACCAGATCATCGCGGTCGAGAAGGGCGTGAAGAGCAAGTCCGCCCAGGACCTGGCTGCGGCGCACCAGTCGACGCAGAAGGCCCCGCTGCTGTCGGGCATCTCGCGGACCTACCAGCCGAAGGACGAGGACGGCGAGCCGCTGCCCGCCGAGTCCACCCGCGTGCAGGTCACGGTGGAGGGCGTCCTGCGCGACGTGACGCGCTCGCTCACGCGGCTGCTCGACGTCACCGCCACCAAGGACTGGGCGAACTGCCTCGCCCGCGCCGACGTGGCGGTGGACGGCACGACACTGCTGCGCGACGTGCCGGTCACCTACCTGCTGTTCCTGGAGAAGCAGCTGACCGACCTGCACGCCTTCCTGCGGAAGCTGCCGATCCTGGACGCGGCCGAGACGTGGACCTTCGACCCGTCCACCGACGTGTGGCGGACGGAGCCCGTCCGCACGGTGAAGACCAAGAAGGTGCCGCGCAACCACGTCAAGGCGGAGGCGACCGACAAGCACCCGGCGCAGGTCGAGGTGTACTACGAGGACATCGCCGTCGGCCACTGGACGACGGTGAAGTTCTCCGGCGCGCTGCCCGCCCGGCGGGTCAACGAGCTGCTCGACCGCGTCGAGCGGCTCCGGGACGCGGTGAAGTTCGCGCGGGAGGAGGCCAACGGCACCGAGGTGACCGACCAGCGGGTCGGGGACGCGGTGTTCGGCTACATCTTCGGGTGAGTCCCGGCCGCGGCGCCCGCGCCGCGGCCGGCCGCCCGCGACGACAGAATGGACTCCCCCCGCCAGGCGGGGGGTGCGCGAGGAGCGCAAGCTGAAGCTGAAGCCGAAGCTGACCAGGGTGAGCGTTCAGTGCGGGTTCGAATCCCGCCCCCGGCACCCGCGCCGGGGTGGCCCAACCGGTAGAGGCAGCCGCCCGCTCAACCTCAGATTCTCGCTCGAAGCTCAGCATCCGCCGCTCATCGCCGGTCCGCCCGGACGTGGACGCGACTCCGGAAATGCCGGTTCGAATCCGGCTCGCTCCGCTCGTGGGGCGATGGCGTAACGGCAACGCGCCGGAGCGTTCAGACTGATCCGCGTTCATCCGGGACCGGCGTGCGAACTGGGCGGCAACCACAGGGGCCCGGGGGCTGGCAAAACCCTCGGGCCCCGCTCGCGCTCGCGGTCAGTTCGTTCCCGGTCAGGTCGTTCCCTGTCAGGTGAGGACGCGCTTGGTGAAGGTGCGCATCGCGGCCCAGGTCAGCAGGACCGTCCCGCCGACGATGGCCAGCAGGAACGCCCAGACCGGCATGTGCGGGATGTCTGGGGTGAGCGCGCTGCGCAGCCCCTCGCTGACGTAGACGAGGGGGTTGAACAGGCTCGCGATCTGCAGCCAGCGGATGCTGTCGAGCGCCGACCACGGGTAGTAGACGCAGCCGAGCATCGTCATCGGCAGCAGCACCATCGCGAACAGGACCTGGACCTTCTGCGGGTTCATGAGGGTGCCGAGCAGCAGGCCGCCCGCCGCCGACAGCAGCGCCCCGGCCACCATGACCAGGATCAGCACCGGCCAGTTGTCCACGTGCACATCGGGCGCCTCGCCCTCGGCGTGGATGAACAGCACCGCCGGGAACACCAGCAGCCCGCCGATCAGCCCCTGCGCCGCCGCCGCGATGATCTTCTGCGCGGCCAGCAGCGGGACCGGCACCGGTGCCAGCGCCCGGTCGGTGATCGACTTCTGCCAGGTCAGCTCCATCATCAGCGGGAAGATCACGGCCATCATCGCCTGCATGATGATCGACGAGCCGACCAGGCCGGGCAGCAGGATGGTGGAGAACGACGGCCCGCCCGGCCCGCCCGCCATCGCGCCGCCGCCGAGCTTCGGCAGGACGTAGGCGAACACGAACACGAACATCACCGGCTGCACCAGCACCCGGACGAACGTCGACAGGAAGTTCTTGCGCATGACGCGCGCCTCGCGCGCCATCATCGCGGCGAACGTGCGCGGGACCGTCGCCCGCGCCGGCGGCGGGGGGGCGAGGACGGCGGGGGCCGTGGAGGCGGTCATTCGCGGTAGTCCCTTCCGGTGAGGGTGAGGAAGACGGTCTCCAGGCTGGGCCGGAGCTGGGTGGCGTCGGTGACGCCGACGCCGGCGGACGAGCCGATCGTGACGAGCTCGCCGAGGATCCCGTCGGGGGCCGAGGCGAACACCCGCACCTGGCCGTCGGTGACCTCGACCTTGCTGATGCCGTCCCGGTCGGAGAGCTTCTTGATCTCCTGCGGCGCGGGGGCGTCGTAGCTGACGGTGATGACGGTGTCGGCGCCGGCGCTGGACTTCAGCTGGTCGACGGTGCCGCTGGCCAGGACCTCGCCGTGGTCGACGACCGCGACCCGGTCGCAGAGCGCCTCGGCCTCCTCCATGTAGTGGGTGGTGAGGAGGATCGTCTGCCCGCCCGCCTGGAGGCCGCGCAGCACCTCCCACAGGTTGGTGCGGGTCTGCGGGTCGAGGCCGGCGGTCGGCTCGTCCAGGAACAGCACCTCGGGCCCGTGCATCAGGGCCCGGCAGATCATCACCCGCTTGGCCTGCCCGCCGGAGATCTCGAACGGGTTGCCGCCGCGCTGCTCGGTGAGCCCGAACAGCTCCAGCAGCTCGCCGGCCCGGCGCCGGGCGTCGCGGGCGCCGAGGCCGAAGTAGCGGCCGCGGAACTCCAGGTTCTCGGCCACGGTCAGGTCGCTGTCGAGGGTGTTGTTCTGCGACACCACGCCGATGCGCCGCTTGATCTCGACCGCGTCCTTCACCACGTCCAGGCCGGTCACGTGGGCGCTGCCGCCGGTCGGCACGACCAGCGTGGTGAGCATGCCGATGGTGGTGGACTTGCCCGCGCCGTTCGGGCCGAGGAGCCCGAAGAACTCGCCGCGCGGGACGTCCAGGTCGATGCCCCGCACCGCGCGCACCTCCGGGCGGGGCCCGGACGGGGGATAGGTCTTCCGCAGGCCGACCGTGCGGACGGCCGCTTCCGGGGATTCGGTCATGCGCCGTCTCCCTCCGCTTCCTCGTCGTCGTCGTTGTCGTCGTGCAGGTCGTTGTCGTGGGGGTAGTTCTCGAGCCGCTGGATCAGCCTGAGCAGGAACCGGCGGACCGCCTCGACGTCCTCCGGGTCGGCGACGTCGTAGAGGCGGCCGAGGTCCCGCCCGATGGGCTCCGCCTTCTCGGCGAGCAGTTCCCGGCCGGAGTCGGTGATGCGCAGCATGACCCCGCGCCGGTCGCGGTAGGACGGCTCGCGCCGCACGTGCCCGTTGCGCTCCAGCGTGTCGACCACCGAGGTGACCGTGGCGGGGGTCACGTGCAGCCGCTTGGCGACCTCGCCGGGGCGCAGGCCGTCCTCGACGATCAGCAGGCGCAGCAGGAAGTACCCGGCGGGGCTGATGCCGTGCTTCTCGACGATCCGCCAGACGACGGGGCCCGCCAGCCGCGAGGCCGCGGCGAAGAGCCGGCCGACCGGCCACTCCTCCATGGGGCCGTACAGCTTGAGGTCGTCGATCCCGAAGTTCCCCATGGCGGTGATGTTAGGGGCCTGAACTTTAGATAGCAAATCTTTAGCCCCCTAAATACTCGCTTCGCAGCTCCATGCTCGTCAACATAGGTTGACGCTGGGGTGATGTCAACTTCGGTTGACGTGCAGGAGGCGCGCGGTGTGGCGCTCGTCTCGACAGGTGGGAAAACCGGGCCCCGGCGTTGAATAGACATCCAGGGTCCTGCATACTCTTGCTTGTTGTCTTCGAGAGGGCAGGGAGATGGGAATCCGGACGGCGGTCGCCGGCGCCAGCG
Source organism: Actinomadura meyerae (assembly GCF_900188445.1). GTDB lineage: Bacteria > Actinomycetota > Actinomycetes > Streptosporangiales > Streptosporangiaceae > Spirillospora > Spirillospora meyerae. The sequence continues at coordinate 11,155 of NZ_FZOR01000016.1, read as the reverse complement.
GGTACGCGGGCGGCGAGCTGCTGCGCATCCTGGCGGGACATCCAGAGTTCGAGATCGGCGCGCTGACGGCGGGCTCCAACGCGGGCACCGAACTGGGCGCGCACCAGCCCCACCTGCGATCCCTGGCCGGGCGCGTCCTGGCCGAGACCACCCCCGAGACCCTGTCCGGCCACGACTTGGTGTTCCTGGCGCTGCCGCACGGCCAGTCCGGGCCGCTCGCCGCGCAGCTCGGCGAGGACGTCCTGGTCGTCGACTGCGGCGCCGACCACCGGCTCCGCGACGCCGCCGCCTGGGAGGCTTTCTACGGCACCCCCCACGCCGGCACCTGGCCCTACGGCCTGCCCGAGCTGTCCGGCCACCGGGAGGCGCTGCGCGGCGCCAGGAGGATCGCCGTCCCGGGCTGCTACCCGACCGCGGTGTCGCTCGCGCTGGCCCCGGCGTACGCGGCCGGGCTCGCCGAACCCGACGCCGTCGTCGTCGCCGCGTCCGGCACCTCCGGGGCGGGACGGGCCCTCAAGCCGCACCTGCTCGGCAGCGAGGTGATGGGCTCGATGTCCGCCTACGGCGTCGGCGGGACGCATAGGCATACGCCCGAGATGGTGCAGAACCTGAGCGCCGCCGCGGGGGAGCCGGTCACGGTCTCCTTCACCCCGACGCTCGCGCCGATGAGCCGCGGCATCCTCGCCACCTGCACGGCCAAGGCCCGCCCCGGGGTGACCGCCGAGGCGCTGCGCGCCGCCTACACCGCGGCCTACGCCGGCGAGCCGTTCGCCGGCCTGCTCCCCGAGGGCCGGTGGCCCGCCACGTCCATGACGCTCGGCGCGAACACCGTCCTCCTCCAGACGGCCCTGGACGAGGCGGCGGGCCGCATCGTCGTGGTCGCCGCCGTCGACAACCTCGCCAAGGGCACCGCGGGCGGCGCGGTCCAGAGCGCCAACATCGCCCTCGGCCTCCCGGAAGAACTCGGGCTGACCACGATCGGAGTGTCCCCTTGAGCGTCACCGCCCCCCGGGGTTTCCGCGCAGCGGGCGTCGTCGCCGGGCTCAAGCCCAGCGGCAACCGCGACCTGGCCCTCGTGGTCAACGACGGGCCGTCCCGCGCGGCGGCCGGAGTCTTCACCCGCAACCGCGTGAAGGCCGCGCCCGTCCTGTGGTCCGAGCAGGTCCTCAAGGGCGGCCGCGTCCGCGCGGTCGTGCTGAACGCGGGCGGCGCCAACGCCTGCACCGGCGCCCCCGGCTTCCAGGACACCCACGCCACCGCCGAGAAGGCCGCCGAGCTGCTGGACGACTCCGCCGGCGAGATCGCGGTCTGCTCCACCGGGCTGATCGGCGAGCGCCTGGACATGGACCTGCTGCTGCCCGGCGTCGACAAGGCCGCCGCCGAGCTGTCGCGCGGCGACGGCGGCCTCGCCGCCGCCGACGCGATCCGCACCACCGACACCGTCGCCAAGATCTCCTTCCGGCAGGGCGCCGGCGGCTACATGATCGGCGCGATGGCCAAGGGCGCGGGCATGCTGGCGCCGTCCCTGGCGACCATGCTCTGCGTCGTCACCACCGACGCCGACCTGCCGGCCGCGACGCTCGACCGGGCGCTGCGCGCGGCGACCGGCGCCACCCTCGACCGGCTCGACTCCGACGGCTGCATGTCCACCAACGACACCGTCCTGCTGCTGGCGTCCGGCGCCGCCGGGACCGTCCCGGACGAGGAGGAGTTCACCGCGCTGCTCACCGAGGTGTGCGCCGACCTGACCCGGCAGCTGCTGGTGGACGCCGAGGGCGCGTCCAAGGCCATCGCGATCGAGGTCGTCGGCGCCGCGTCCGAGGACGACGCGGTCGCCGTCGGGCGCTCCATCGCCCGCAACAACCTGCTCAAGTGCGCGATCCACGGCGAGGACCCGAACTGGGGCCGGGTGCTGTCGGCGGTCGGCACCACCGACGCGGTGTTCGAGCCCGACCACCTCAACGTCGCGATCAACGGCGTGTGGGTGTGCCGGAACGGCGCGTCCGGCGACGACCGCGACAAGGTCGACCTGCGGCCCCGCGACGTGACGATCACCGTCGACCTCGCCGCGGGCCCGCACAGCGCCACCGTCTGGACGACCGACCTCACGGCCGACTACGTCCACGAGAACTCGGCGTACTCGACATGAGCGCGGTCACCAGCGGGGCGCGGATCCGCGGCAACCGGGCGGGCGTGCTGCCGAAGGCCGAGACGCTGATCAAGGCGCTGCCGTGGCTGGAGCGGTTCCACGGCAAGACCGTCGTGATCAAGTACGGCGGGCACGCGATGACGGACGAGGCCCTGCGGCACTCGTTCGCCGAGGACATCGTGTTCCTGCGCTACGCCGGGCTGAAGCCGGTGATCGTGCACGGCGGCGGCCCGCAGATCAACGCGGCGCTCGCCCGCAACGGCATCGACTCGACGTTCACCGCCGGGCTGCGGGTCACCACGCCGGAGGCCATGGAGGTCGTCCGGATGGTGCTGACCGGGCAGGTGCAGCGCGACGTGGTCGGGCTCATCAACCGGCACGGCCCGTTCGCGCTCGGCATGTCCGGCGAGGACGCGAACCTGCTCACCGCCGAGCGCAAGCACGCGGTCGTCGACGGCGAGCGCGTCGACATCGGCCAGGTCGGCGAGATCGTCGAGGTCCAGGTCGGCGCCCTGCGGGCACTGCTGGACGACGGCCGCGTCCCGGTCGTGTCCAGCATCGCGCGCGGCGACGACGGCGAGGTCTACAACGTCAACGCCGACACCGCCGCCGCCGCGCTGGCCGTGGCGCTGGACGCGGCGAAGCTGGTCGTCCTCACCGACGTCGACGGCCTCTACGCGAACTGGCCCGACAGCGACGACGTGATCGACAGCCTCACCACCGACGAGCTGGCCGCGCTGCTGCCGGGCCTGTCGGCGGGCATGGTCCCGAAGATGGAGGCCTGCCTGACCGCCGTGCGCGGCGGCGTCCCGCAGGCCCACGTGCTGGACGGCCGCGTCCCGCACTCACTGCTGCTGGAGATCTTCACCGACGAAGGGATCGGAACGATGGTGCTGCCCAGCCTCCCGGGCGCGTCCCCGGAGGTGGCGCCGTGAGCGGCCTCAGGGAGCGGTTCGAGGCCGCGTTCATGCCGAACTACGGCGTGCCGCCGCTGGCGCTGGCCCGCGGCGAGGGCTGCCGGGTGTGGGACACCGCCGGCCGCGAGTACCTCGACCTGATCGCCGGGATCGCGGTCAGCTCGCTCGGGCACGGGCACCCGGCCCTCGTCGAGGCGGTGTCGGCGCAGGTCGCGACGCTCGCGCACACCTCCAACCTGTTCCTGCACGAGCCGGAGGTGCTGCTCGCCGAGCGGCTGCGGGAGCTGCTCGGCGGCGAGGGGAGGGTGTTCCTCGCCAACAGCGGTACCGAGGCCAACGAGTGCGCGCTCAAGCTCGCGATCAAGTACGGCAGGGCGAACGGCCGGTCGTACTTCGTCGCCGCGGAGAAGGGGTTCCACGGCCGGACGATGGGCGCGCTGTCGCTGACCGGCAAGGCGTCGATCCGGGAGCCGTTCGAGCCGTTCGGCATCGACGTCCGGTTCGTCCCCTACGGTGACGCGGACGCGCTGAAGGCCGCCGTCGGCGCGGACTGCGCCGCCGTGTTCCTGGAGCCCGCGCAGGGCGAGGGCGGGGTCGTCCCGCCGCCGGCGGGCTACCTCGCGGCCGCCCGCGAGATCTGCGACGCCGCCGGCGCGCTGCTGGTCGGCGACGAGATCCAGTCGGCGATCGGCCGCACCGGCACCTGGTTCGCGTTCGAGCACGAGGGCGCGCGGCCCGACGTCCTCACCCTCGCCAAGGGCCTCGGCGGGGGCCTGCCGATCGGGGCGTGCGTCGCGTTCGGCCCGCACGGCGACCTGTTCGCCAAGGGCGACCACGGCAGCACCTTCGGCGGCAACCCGGTCGCCGCCGCAGCCGCCCTCGCCGTCCTCGGCACGATCGAGAAGGACGGCCTGCTCGCCAACGCCGTCGCCGTCGGCGACGTCCTCGCCGACGGGATCGCCGCCGTCGAGCACCCGCTGCTCGCGGGCGTGCGGGGCCGCGGGCTGTGGCGCGCCGCCGTCCTCACCGGGCCGCACGCGCCCGCCGTGGAGGCCGCCGCCCGCGACGCCGGCTTCCTGGTCAACGCGGTGCAGCCGGACGCGGTGCGCATCGCGCCGCCGCTCGTCCTCACCGCCGCCCAGGCGCGCTCGTTCACCGACGCGCTCCCCGCGATCCTCGACGCCGCCTCCCCGCAGGAAGGGTGACCATGGCCAGGCACTTCCTCCGCGACGACGACCTGACCCCCGCCGAGCAGGCCGAGGTCCTCGACCTCGCCGCGGCCGTGAAGAAGGACCGGTTCGCCCACCGGCCGCTGGAGGGCCCGCAGTCGGTCGCCGTCCTGTTCGACAAGCCCTCCACCCGGACCCGGCTGTCGTTCACCGTCGGCATCGCCGACCTCGGCGGCAACCCCATCGTCATGGACGCCGGAACGAGCCAGCTCGGCCGCGGCGAGACGATCGCCGACACCGCCCGCGTGCTGGAGCGGCAGGTCAGCGCCATCGTGTGGCGGACGGCCGGGCAGGAGCGCATCGACGAGATGGCCGCCGGCACCACCGTCCCGGTCGTCAACGCCCTCACCGACGAGTTCCACCCCTGCCAGATCCTCGCCGACCTGCAGACCGTCCGGGAGGCCAAGGGCGCCCTCGCCGGCGCCGTCCTCGCCTACCTCGGCGACGGCGCCAACAACATGGCGCACTCCTACCTGCTCGGCTGCGCCACCGCCGGGATGCACGTCCGCGTCGGCGCCCCCGCCGCGACGCCCCCCGACCCCGCGGTCGTCGCCCGCGCCACCGAGATCGCCGCCGCCACCGGCGGGTCCGTGACCGTCACCGCCGACGCCGCGGCGGCCGCCGCCGGAGCCGACGTCCTCGCGACCGACACTTGGGTCTCGATGGGCCAGGACGGCAAGGACACCTCGCGCTACGAGCCGTACGCCGTCACCGAGGAGCTGCTCGCCCTCGCCGACCCGGCGGCGGTCGTCCTGCACTGCCTGCCCGCCTACCGCGGGAAGGAGATCGCCGCGTCCGTCCTGGACGGCCCCCAGAGCCGCGTCTGGGACGAGGCGGAGAACCGGCTGCACGCGCAGAAGGCGCTGCTCGTCTGGCTGCTGGAGCGCTCCCGGTGACCACCCCCATGACCAAGGCCGCCCGGCACGCCCGGGTGATCGAGCTGCTGACCCGGCACCCCGTCCACTCGCAGGGGGAGCTCGCCAAGCTCCTCGGCGACGAGGGCGTCGAGGTCACCCAGGCCACGCTGTCGCGCGACCTGGTCGAGATCGGCGCGGTGAAGCTGCGCGCCGACGACGGCAGCCTGATCTACGCCGTCCCCGGAGAGGGCGGCGAGCGGATCCGGCGGGCCCGCACCGGGGCCGCCGAGACCTTCACCGGACGGCTCTCCCGGCTCGCCGCGGAGCTGCTCGTCTCGGCCGAGGCGTCGGCCAACCTGGTCATGGTGCGGACCCCGCCCGGGGCCGCGCAGTACCTGGCCTCGGCGATCGACCACGCCGAGTGGCCGACGATCCTCGGGACCGTCGCGGGCGACGACTCGATCCTCGTCATCGCCCGCGACCCGACCGGCGGGGAGGACGTCGCGCAGGCGCTCCTCAGGCTGACCGGCGGGCGCGAACGACGAAGCTAGGGGCCGCGCGCGGCCCCGCATCCCAGCGTTCCGAATCCGAACACTTCGCACAGGAGACACAGACCATGAGCGAGCGCGTCGTACTCGCATATTCCGGGGGCCTGGACACCTCCGTCGCCATCCCGTACCTCGCCGAGCAGACCGGCGGCGAGGTCATCGCCGTCGCCGTCGACGTCGGCCAGGGCGGCGAGGACCTCGACACCATCCGCAAGCGGGCCCTCGCCTGCGGCGCCGCCGAGGCCGTCGTCGTGGACGCCAGGGAGGAGTTCGCGGCCGACTTCTGCGTCCCGGCCATGCAGGCCAACGCCCTCTACATGGACCGCTACCCGCTGGTGTCGGCGCTGTCCCGGCCGCTGATCGTCAAGCACCTGGTGGCGGCCGCCAAGGAGTTCGGCGGCACCACCGTCTCGCACGGCTGCACCGGCAAGGGCAACGACCAGGTCCGGTTCGAGGCCGGCCTGTCCGCCCTCGCCCCCGACCTCAAGGTCATCGCGCCCGCCCGCGACTTCGCCTGGACGCGCGACAAGGCCATCGCGTTCGCCGAGGACAAGGGCCTGCCGATCGACGTGTCGGCCAAGTCGCCGTACTCCATCGACCAGAACCTGTGGGGCCGCGCCGTCGAGACGGGCTTCCTGGAGGACATCTGGAACGGGCCCATCGAGGACGTCTACGAGTACACCGCCGACCCGGCCGAGCCGCGCGAGGCCGACGAGGTCGTCATCACCTTCGCGTCCGGCGTGCCGGTCGCGCTGGACGGCCGCCCGCTCACCCCGTACCAGGTCGTCGCCGAGCTGAACCGGCGCGCGGGCGCGCAGGGCGTCGGCCGCATCGACATGGTCGAGGACCGGCTCGTCGGCATCAAGAGCCGCGAGGTGTACGAGGCCCCGGCCGCGATCGCGCTGATGGCCGCGCACATGGAGCTGGAGAACGTCACCGTCGAGCGCGACCTCGCCCGCTTCAAGCGGTCCGTCGACCAGCGCTGGGGCGAGCTCGTCTACGACGGCCTGTGGTTCTCGCCGCTCAAGCAGTCCCTGGACGCCTTCATCGCCGACGCGCAGAAGCACGTGTCCGGCGACGTCCGGATGACCCTGCACGGCGGGCGCGCCGTCGTCACCGGCCGGCGCAGCGACGCCTCGCTCTACAGCTACGACCTCGCCACCTACGACACCGGCGACGCCTTCGACCAGAGCCTCGCCAAGGGGTTCGTCGAGCTCTGGAGCCTGCCCGGCAAGATCGCCGCCAAGCGCGACCGCGACCTGGGCGCCTGACGGGACGCGCCGCGGGGGACGGCGGTTTCGCCGTACCCTGTGGCGGACGTGCCACCGCGCGCGGGGACGCTCTCCACGGGCGTTCCCGCGCGCCGGGGCGTGGCGCGCGGACGACAAACGATCACCGGTTGGGAAGAAGAGGGAATTTCGTGACGAAGGCACCGACGCGGCTGTGGGGCGGCCGGTTCGAGGGCGGACCGTCGGACGCGCTCGCGCGGCTTTCGGTGAGCGTCCAGTTCGACTGGCGGCTCGCCCCCTACGACCTGATGGGCTCGCGCGCGCACGCCCGCGTCCTCAACCGGGCGGGGCTGCTCACCGACGACGAGCTGCAGCGGATGATCGGTGCCCTGGACGACCTGGAGGAGGCGTGCCGCTCCGGGGAGTTCCGCCCGACGGTCGCCGACGAGGACGTCCACACCGCCCTGGAGCGCGGCCTGCTGGAGCGCCTCGGCGCCCTCGGCGGCAAGCTCCGGGCGGGCCGCAGCCGCAACGACCAGGTCGCCACCGACCTGCGCCTCTACCTGCGCGACCACGCCCGGCAGATCGTCTCCCGGCTGGTCGAGCTGGAGACCGCGCTGATCGCGCAGGCCGAGCACAACCTCGGCGTCGCCGCGCCCGGCATGACGCACCTGCAGCACGCCCAGCCCGTGCTGTTCTCGCACCAGCTCCTCGCGCACGTCCAGCCGCTCACCCGCGACATCGACCGGCTGCGCGACTGGGACCGGCGCGCGGCGGTCTCCCCGCTCGGCTCCGGCGCCCTCGCCGGCTCGTCGCTGCCGCTGGACCCGCAGGCCACCGCCGCCGAACTCGGCTTCGACGCCGCCGCGCCGAACTCCATGGACGCCGTCGCCGACCGCGACTTCGTCGCCGAGTTCCTGTTCGCCGCCGCGCTGATCGGCGTGCACCTGTCGCGCCTCGGCGAGGAGATCTGCCTCTGGGCGTCGCAGGAGTTCCGCTGGATCGAGATGGACGACACCTACGCCACCGGGTCGTCGATCATGCCGCAGAAGAAGAACCCCGACGTCGCCGAGCTGGCGCGCGGCAAGGCGGGCCGCCTCATCGGCCACCTCGTCGGCCTGCTCACCACCCTCAAGGGCCTGCCCCTCACCTACAACCGCGACCTGCAGGAGGACAAGGAGGGCGCGTTCGACGCCGTCGAGACGCTGCTGCTCGTCCTGCCCGCCATGTCCGGGCTCATCGCGACGATGCGGGTCAACACCGAGCGCCTGGAGGCCCTCGCCCCGGACGGCTTCGCCCTCGCCACCGACCTCGCCGAGCTGCTCGTCCGGCGCGGCACGGCGTTCCGCGACGCGCACGAGGTCGTCGGCCACCTCGTCGTCTGGTGCCAGGTCAACGACAAGGACTTCGACGACCTCACCGACGAGGAGCTCGCCAAGGTGTCGCCGCACCTGACGCCCGACGTCCGCGAGGTGCTGAACGTCCAGGGGGCCCTGGCGTCCCGCAAGGCGTACGGCGGGACGGCGCCCGACCGCGTCCGCGAGCAGATCGAGTCGCTGCGGGCCCTGGTCAACGACCACGCCGCGTGGGCGTCCGCCGAGGACTGACGGGCGCGTCCGCGGCGGTGCGGGCGGAGGAATACGCTGGGCGGCGGAGAACGGCCCCCTAGACCACGGTGAGGCGATGGACGGAGCGCTGCTGCCACGGGATTTCTTCGACCGCCCGGTGGAGGAGGTCGCGCCGTCGCTGCTCGGCCACGTCATCGCCCACCGCACCCCGGACGGGGAGGTCGCCGCCCGGCTCACCGAGGTGGAGGCGTACGCGGGGCCGCTCGACCCCGCGTCCCACGCCTACCGCGGCCGGACCCCGCGCAACGAGGTCATGTTCGGGCCGCCCGGGCACGTCTACGTGTACTTCACCTACGGCATGCACTTCTGCATGAACCTCGTCTGCGGGCCGGACGGGACGTCCATGGCGGTGCTGCTGCGCGCGGGCGAGATCATCGCGGGGGAGGATCTCGCGCGGGCGCGCCGCCCCCGCTCGACCGTCCGGGACCTGGCCCGCGGCCCGGCGCGGCTCTGCCAGGCGCTCGGCGTCGCCCGGGAGCAGAACGGCCTGGACGTGTGCACGCCCGGCGGGGAGATGACCGTCCTCGCGGGCGAGCCCGCGGACCCGGCGCTGATCCGCAACGGCCCGCGCACCGGCGTGAACGGCGCCAAGGAGGTGCCGTGGCGGTTCTGGATCGACGGCGATCCGACCGTGTCCCCGTACCGCGCGCACGTCCCGCGGCAGCGCCGGAAGGTCCCCGCCGACGGCTGACTCGCGGCGTCCTGCCCACCGCGGGCCGCGCGGTCCCCGGCCGTTGAAATATCGTTGGCGTGACACGCGCCCGCCCGTGCAGGCTGGTGGGCGTACGGAAGCAAGCCGGAGACGAGGGAGACCGTGACCGACATCCTGGACGATCTCGCGTGGCGCGGCCTGATCGCGCAGTCCACCGACCTGGACGAACTGCGGGCCTTGCTCGCCGCGGGACCGGTCACGCTCTATTGCGGCTTCGACCCGACGGCGCCCTCCCTGCACCTCGGCAACCTGATCCAGATCCTCACGCTGCGGCGCTTCCAGCGGGCCGGCCACCGGCCCATCGGCCTCGTCGGCGGCGCCACCGGCCTGATCGGCGACCCGAGCGGCAAGAGCGCCGAACGCGTCCTGAACTCGGAGGAGACCGTCGCCGCCTGGGTCGAGCGGGTCCGCGGGCAGGTGTCGAAGTTCCTCGACTTCCACGAGGGGCCGACCGGCGCCACCATGGTCAGCAACCTCGACTGGACGGGCCCGATGTCGGCCATCGAGTTCCTGCGCGACATCGGCAAGCACTTCCCGGTCAACCGGATGCTCGCCCGCGAGACGGTCAAGGCCCGCCTCGACTCGACCGGCATGAGCTACACCGAGTTCAGCTACGTGCTGCTCCAGTCGATGGACTTCCTGGAGCTGTACCGGCGGTACGGCTGCCTGCTCCAGACCGGCGGTAGCGACCAGTGGGGCAACCTGACCGCGGGCGTCGACCTGATCCGCCGCGTCGAGGGCGGCACCGCGCACGCGCTCACCACGCCGCTGCTGACCAAGGCGGACGGGTCGAAGTTCGGCAAGACCGCCGGCGGCGAGACCTACTGGCTCGACCCGGAGCTGACCTCGCCGTACGCGTTCTACCAGTTCTGGATCAACGCCGACGACCGGGACGTGGAGAAGTTCCTGAAGTTCTTCAGCTTCCGTTCCCGCGAGGAGATCGAGGAGCTGGTGAAGCAGGGCGCCGACCGTCCCGCGGCCCGCGCCCCGCAGCGGGCGCTCGCCGAGGAGATGACCACGCTCGTCCACGGCGCGGACGAGACCGCCCGCGTCATCGCGGCCTCCCGTGCGCTGTTCGGCCAGGGCTCCCTGGAGGAGCTGGACGAGCGGACGCTGCAGGCCGCGCTCGCGGAGGTGCCGCGCGCCGAGGTGCCGTCCGGTGACCTGCCGAGCGTGGTGGACCTCCTCGCGCGGTCCGGCCTGTGCAAGAGCAAGTCGGAGGCGCGCCGCGCGATCGCCCAGGGCGGCGCGTACCTCAACAACGCCAAGGTCGAGTCGGAGGACGCCGTGCCGGCGCCATCCGACCTCCTCCACGGCCGGTTCCTCGTCCTGCGGCGCGGGAAGCGGAACGTGGGAGGCGTGGAGGTGGCGACGGCCTGAGCCGCCGGGAACCGTCCCGCGAACGCCCGTCCGGTCCGGCGACCGGGCGGGCGTTCGCCATGAACGGTCAAACTTCGGTAGATACACGTCACAGTGCGGTTACGAGGGCCCCTACGGGGCATCATCCAAGGCCGGAAAACTACATCTGACCTGGGGTTACGCGGTAGCAGGGGCTGATTTGACGCTCCTGGCGGGTGGATCTAGTGTTCTACTCGCCCCAAGGGGGAGCGGGACGCCGAGCAGGCGGCCGGCCCCGACGGGGATCCTCTACAGACCAGCACGGTGGGGACGCACGTCTCCGTCGATTGGGACGTACGAGGACGATCTACCCCGAAGTTGGACTAACGGGACAGATCGGATAAGCTTGAAGGGTTGCCCCGGAGCCGGGGTCCGCGAGAGCGGGGTTCGGCGCGGTGGGTGTCCGTTTCTTGAGAACTCAACAGCGTGTTAAAAGCCAGTGCCTTTATCGGCTCGGTCCTCTTCGGAGGGTTGAGTCGCCCCGTGGC
>NZ_FZOR01000061.1 GCF_900188445.1 Actinomadura meyerae | reverse complement strand
GCCGGCCTCGCCGACGATCTCGATGTCGTCCTCGGCCGACAGCAGCGCCGCGACCCCGCGGCGGACGACCTCGTGGTCGTCCAGCAGGAACACCCTGATCATCTTGGAGACCTCACGGTTCGGACCGGTCATCGCATCATCCTTCATCTCCGGTGATGCCCGGACGTTACCCGGTCGAAGACGGCCCTCGGGCGGCTGAGGTCCCGGCCACGACGGGCCCTTCGGCCCTGTGGCGGCGGCGCGTCCCCGGATGGGATGGAGGCTGCGACGAACGAGGGGGGAGTCGGATGCGCACTGTGACCAGCGCGGATCTCGCGCGCGAACCGTTCCTGCACGGCATGGGGGCCGCCGACCTGCGCAGGCTTGCGACGGCGGCCCGGTGCACCGGATTCGCGGCGGGGAGGCGCGTCTTCGGCCAGTCCGAGCCGGCGGAGCGGTTCTGGCTCGTCCAAGACGGGACCGTGATCGTCGACCTGCGAACGCCCCGGGGCGGCACCGTGGTCATCGACGCCTTCGGCCCGGGCTCCGTGCTGGGCTGGTCGTGGCTCTTCCGCCCGCACCAGTGGCATTTCGGCGGCGTGGCCGCCACCCCGGTACGGGCCATCGAGTTCGACGGACGCCTCGTCCGGACGTTCTGCGCCGTCGACCCCTCCCTGGGCCACGACCTGACGCGCCGCTTCGCCGAACTCGTCGTGGAACGGCTGGAGACGACGCAGACACGGCTGACGGAACCCGCCGCGTCCGTCACCGGCGGCGATGCTCCGCACGGGGACGCCGGTGTGGCGGCGTCCGGGTCCGATAGGCGGTAGGCGTCACATTGGTTCGTCCGCGGCGTCGACGTGTTCGGTCGTGACTCCGCCGGGGTGCAGGGGGATGCGGCGTCCGCTGATGTGGTGGGGAGTCAGCCGCACGAAGGACTGCGCGGGGGAGCGGATCCACGGGGTGAGCGGCAGTTCCCGGAGGCGCTCGGCCTCGCTCGGGTCGGTGACGATCTCCGCCCGCCCGGTGACCAGGACGCTCCAGGCGGTCCGGAGCGCCGGTTCCAGGTCGTCGGCCTCGAAGGTGAGCGGGCGCCCGCCGCGGACGGCATCGAGCTTGGCGCCCGGTGCGGTGGTGAAGACGAGCGTCTCGCCGTCGATGGCGAAGTTGACCGGCAGGACCGTGGCGGTCCCGTCGTCCTCGGCCCACGCGATCCGGCCGACGGAGACCCGCTTGAGCAGCGCCATGCAGGCCGCCGGGTCGAGGCGCTGCAGTTGATCGCTCATGGGCCCTCCGTTCACCGTCGATGTTCCCCCTCTGCCGCTCGTACTCGGATCTCCTAGAAAAAAGCCGCGCATGGGCCAGCGTTGTCCTGGGCGGACGTCCGCTCCAGGGACCTTCGTCACCGCGTGGGAGGTCGTTCGGCCTGTTTCGGTGAGGCGGAACGTTCAAGCTCTGGAAGGTGGGGATGTAGGAGCCAGATGGGTTCGTGCGAAGTGGGGGAGACGTCATGGGCTCAGAGGCGATCACCGGTGTCGTCGCCGGTTACGACGGTTCGGAGAACGGCCTCCGCGCCCTGGACTGGGCGGTGGAGGAGGCCCGCGTACGGGGCCTGCCGCTGACCGTGATCCACACGTGGGAGGCCTACATCGGAGGCTCGATGGCCATGCCGATGGTGGACCTGGGGTCTGTGGCGCAGCAGACCCTGGACGGCGGCATCGAGCACGTCCGCAAGCAGGCGCCCGACGTGCCGGTGGAGGGGATCCTCGAGTGCGGGCGGCCGTCCGCGATCCTGCTCGAGGCGGGCAAGACCGCCGCCCTGATCGTGCTGGGGCCGCGGGGGCTCGGCGGGTTCGCCGGCCTGGTGCTCGGTTCGGTGAGCGCTCAGGTGGCCGCGCACGCCTCATGCCCCGTGGTCATCGCCCGGGAGGCCCCGGACGGGCAGGCGGAGGCGCGGCCGGGCCGTGCCGTGGTCGGCGTGGACGGTTCACCGGCATCCCGGGCGGCGCTGTCGATGGCGTTCGACGAGGCCGAACTGCACGGGCTGTCGCTGCACGCGGTGGCGGCCTGGGAGTCGGTACCGGTGACGGACCTCCCGCCGCTGGTCGACGAGGACGGCATGCGGGAGGCGGCCACGACACGCCTGCAGCAGATGACCGCCCCGTTGCGGGACCTTCACCCGGGCGTGGACGCGCAGGCCGAGGTCAGGGTCGGCCAGCCGCGCGACGTGCTGCTGGACGCCGCGCAGGGCGCACGCCTCCTCGTCGTCGGCTCTCGGGGACTGGGCGGCTTCCGCGGCCTCCTGCTCGGCTCGGTCAGCCAGGCCATGCTGCAGTACGCGCCCTGCGCGGTCGCGGTCGTCCACGCACCTCGGGACCCCGAGGATTAGTCGCCGACTCCCCCGACGTGTTCGCGGGAGCGGGGTCGCCGGTGCGCGGTACAGGCGTTTCAGGACCATGGTCCCGGCCGCGGGTGACCTTGGACCGGTGATCGGCGGGGGCTTTCGGCCGGATGCTGGGGACATGACGGAGCGGCTTTCCGGCGACCGGGCGTTCGCGCTCCCGACCGGCGGCGCGCATGCCGGGATCGGGCGGCTCGGCCCGGCGGATATGGACGCGGACCGCGAGCGGCCAACGGACGTGGCGAGCCCGGGACCGGTGACGCGGCCCAGGTCAGTGGCTGTCATCGGGGCTTCGCGGCGGGCCGGGACGGTCGGCGCCGAACTGCTGCGGCACCTCATCGCGAGCGGCTTCAAGGGCGCCGTGCACGCCGTGAACCCGCATTGCGCGGGGGACGACCTGCACGGCGCGCCGTGCGTCGCGACGCTCGCCGACCTGCCCGAGGTACCCGACCTCGCCGTGATCGCCGTTCCGGCGTACGCCGTGCCCGGTGTGGCGGCGGCGTGCGGGCGGTCCGGGATCCCCGCCCTGATGGTGGTCGGTTCCGGATTGACCGCCGACCGGCGGCGCGCGCTGCTGGCGGCCTGCCGGGAGCACGGGATGCGGCTCGTCGAGCCGAACCGCCTGGGCATCGCCGGCACCGGCATCTGACCGGACGCGGCGTCCGGCGCCCCGCCGGGAGTGCAGTGCCGAGACTGGCGGGTATAGGGCGTCGGTATGAACGCAGGTGCCGGCTCCGAGCGAGAGCGGATCATTCAGGTCGCGACCCGGTTGTTCGCCGACCTCGGTTTCGACGGCACCAATGGCGTCATGATCGCCGAGGCCGCGGGGGTGGACACCGCCACGCTGCTGGAGAAGACCGGCGGCACCCTGGAGCTGTACCACGAGGTGATGCGGCGCGCGCACCTCCTCGAGCAGGCGATGCTCGAGGACGCGGTGGAGTCCGTGCGCCTGACGAAGGAGGGGCTCCACGCCCTGGCCGACACCTACCTGGACTTCCATCTGGCCCACCCCCAGGTGGCGCGGCTGTGGCTGCACCGGTGGGTGGGGGACGCGGCCGGTAGCGCCGACCTGGAGTCCGCGTACGAGCGGCCGCTGACCGACTTGGTCGCCGACGCCATGCGTCCACTGGCGTCCCTGGGCGTCGACATCGATTACATGCTGTGGACCCTGGTGTGGGCGACGACCGGGTTCGTCACCTATGGCGTGCCCAACCACGGAGACCGGCCCACGCCGTGGCGGGGTACCACCTCGCTGCCGCACGGCCACCGCGACAGCCTGACCCCGCCGGAGATCGCACGGTTCCGCTCCCACCTGCACCTGCTGATCGACCGCGTCCTGCAGGCGCCGGGCCCGGACCGTCCGGCCGCCTCGTGACCGCCATGCCCGCGGCGTCCAGGCGGATGGGGGAGGACGGGCGGGGCCCGGCCGTCCGCAGCGCGGCCGAAGCGGGCTGAAATCAATCAATCCTTGGAGGGGAAGATGCGGGTCAGCAATGTGTACCGGCCGCTGATCTACGGCTGCCGCGCCGATGAGCGGCTGGTCGACGTGGCGCGATGGATGAAGGACAACGAGGTCGGCGCCCTGGCGGTCCTCGACGGCGAGGAGGTGCTCGGGATCATCACCGAGCGCGACCTGGTCGCGGCGCTGGCGACCTCGCCCGAACCCGGCTCGCGCCCGGCCGCCGAGTACGCGTCGAAGCGGATCAGGACCGCCGGGCTGGACGAGGACGCGCGCGAGGTGGCGCGCCGGATGCTGGACGAGGGCATCCGCCACCTGCCCGTCCAGGACGACGGCCGCGTGGTCGGCATGGTGTCGATGCGCGACCTGCTCGCCCTGGAGATCTGGTCGACGTGACGTCCCGCGGGGCCTCCCGCGAGCCCGGCCGGATCAGGCGAGGCTCAGGAAGAGCTTCTCCAGCTGGGCGAGGTCGAGCCGGGCCTGCTCGGGGTCCGCGCCGTCCTTGACGCACTGCTCCAGCCCGGTCGCGATGATCTTGAACCCGGCGCGGTCCAGCGCCCGGGAGACCGCCGCCAGCTGGGTGATCACGTCCTTGCAGTCCCGCTCGTTCTCGATCATCTGGATGACCCCGGCGAGCTGCCCCTGCGCACGCCGCAGGCGCACGAGGACGTCGGCCAGCGTGTCCGCCTCGAATCTCACGTCGTCCTCCTCATACCCGCCAGGGTACCCGTCAGGTCTCGGTCGGGGCGTGGGCGGCGGCCCAGGCGCCGTAGCCGCCGAGCAGGTCGGCCACCCGGGTGCGGCCGGCCCGGCGCAGCAGGCTCGCGGCGGCCGAGGAGCGGGCACCGCCCGCGCAGTGGACGACGATCCGCCGGGCGGCCGGGACGGCGTCCAGGCGGCCGGGCAGCTCGGCCAGCGGGATGTTGACCGCTCCCTCGATGGTGCCGGCCGCCAGTTCACCGGCGTTGCGGACGTCGATGACCAGCGGCGGCTCGGCACCGCCGAGCTCGTCGCGCAGCTCGGCGAAGGTGATCCGCTCGGCCCGGGCGATGTCGCCCTCGGGCGCCCGGGTGAAGGCGTCCTCGGGATCCGCCAGGAAGCCCGCCGCCGTGTCCAGGCCGATCCGGGCGAGGCGGACGATGATCTCCTCCGCGCGGCCGTCGGGGGCGATCACGACGATCTCCCGCCCGGGTTCGATGAGCATGCCCGCCTGCTCGGCGAACCGGCCGTCGGCGGGGACGTTGAGCGAGCCGGCGAGGTGCCCGGCGGCGAACTCCTGCGGGTCGCGGGCGTCGACGACGACCGCGCCGGCGTCGCGGCGCGCCAGGACGTCGCCGAGCGGCAGTTCCCGCAGGTGCTCCTCCACCTTCAGCAGCTCCCGCTCCTTGCGGTTGAGGAGCGCGTCGTACCCGAAGTAGCCCGGGGCGGGAGGCTGGCCCTCGGTGACGATGTCGAGGAACTCCCGCTCGCCCATGGGCACGCAGGCGTAGTTGCTCAGCCGTTGCGCGCCGATGGTGGACTGGAGCTCGGTCGACAGGTTCTTGCCGCAGGCCGATCCGGCCCCGTGCGCGGGGAAGAGCCTCGTCTGGTCGGGCAGCGCCATCAGCTTGTGCTGGACGGTGTCGTAGAGCATCCTGCCGAGCTCGTCGGCGCCGACGCCGAAGGAGGCCAGCAGGTCCGGGCGGCCGACGTCGCCGATGAACAGGGCGTCCCCCGTCAGGACGCCGTAGGGCGTGCCGTCGCCGGGGTGCTCGAAGACCAGGACGCTGATCGATTCGGGAGTGTGCCCCGGGGTCTCCATGATCTCCAGGGTGACCTCGCCGAGGCCGATGCGCTCGCGGTCGCGCAGCTTCCGGATCGGGAACTCCGCCTCGGCGCGCGCGCCGTAGCCGATCCACGCCCCGGTGCGGGCGGCCAGTTCGAGGTGGCCGGAGACGAAGTCCGCGTGGAAGTGGGTGTTGATCACTCCCTCGATGCGCAGGCCGTTGGCCGCGGCGTCGTCGAGGTACTCGGAGACGTCCCGGCGCGGATCGACGACGACGGCGCGTCCGGTCCGCCTGTCGCCGATCAGGTAGGACGCCTGGGACAGGCATTCCAGGTAGTGCTGCGCGAAGTACATCGGGGACTGCATGGCTTCGGTCTCCTTCCGGGGAACGAGGGCGGGGAGGGCGGCGGTCCCGTGCCGGGACCGCCGGACGGTCAAGGTGATCGCCCCGGCGAGGGCGGCGAGGGACACGGCCGCAAGGAAGATCGGGCGCGCCTGCGCGGGCAGCTCCCGCGCGATCACGAACACGGACATCACGAGGACGAACCAGCCGAAGCCCGTACGCAGCCGCTCAGGGGCGACCTTTCCGGCGAGCCGGGAGCCCAGTACCCCTCCGGCGGCGGCGAGCGCGGCGACCGGGAGGGCGAGCGTCCAGTCGATCTGCACGCTCTGCAGGTGGCCCGCGAGCCCCGCGAAGGACTTCATCGCGATGACCAGCAGGGAGGTGCCGACGGCGACCGGCATCGGCAGTCCGCCGAGCAGGGCGAGGGCGGGCACCACCAGGAAGCCGCCGCCCGCGCCGACCAGGCCGGTGACCAGGCCGACGGACGCGCCCTCCAGCATGATCCTGCCGGCCGCCCTGTTCCCGGCGCGGTGACCTGGCTCGAACTCCTCGCGGCCGCGGAGCATCGCGCCGGCCGTGGCGGTCATCATGATCCCGAAGGCGATCAGCAGCACGTGCGCGGGGACGAACGCGGCGAGCCTGCCTCCGGCATAGGCTCCGGCCATGCCCGCCGCGCCGAACAAGAGGCCGGTGCGCCACCGGATCCGGCCGGCCCGCGCGTGCGGGACGGCCCCCACCACACTCGTCACGCCCACGACGAACAGCGACATGGCGATCGCCTGCTTGGCGTCGACGCCGGCCAGGTACATCAGCGCCGGGGTGGTGAGGATGGAACCGCCCCCGCCGAACACCCCGAGTGTGACCCCGATCAGCACGGCCGCGGCGAGTGTGAGGACGAGGGTCATGCCGATCGCTCGCCGTTCGCCAACCGGGCGGTGATCGTACGGAGATCGCAGCTCGCACCGCGGTTGTAGGGGAGCTTCGCCAGCAGCATCCCCATCGCGCAGGTGTTGGTGAGCGCCGCGAAGGTCAGGCCCGCGCCGATGGCGGCCGCCACCCACTTCAGTCCGGGCACGGCCACGCTGCTCACCACGGCCACCAGCACGATCGTCCCGGCGACGAGCCGGACCTGGCGCTCCAGATCCCAGCGGTCGCGCCCGTCCCGGTTGAGGGGTGCGCCGGCCGCCTCCCAGGCCGTGATCCCGCCGTCCAGCACGCGGGTGTTGCGCAGGCCCGCTGCGGCCAGCGCCCGCTCCGCCTGCCCGGCGCGGACGCCGGAGCGGCAGATCAGCACGATGTCCTCGTCCAGGTGCCGGGACAGTTCGTCGCGGTGCTCCCGGAGCATGTCGAGCGGCACGTTGTAGGAGCCGGGGATGTGGGCCGCGGCGAACTCGCCCGGCGTCCGGACGTCGAGCAGGCGGGGCGGAGCGGGACCGTCCAGCCGTGCTCGCAGGCTCGCGGCGTCCAGTCGCGTGGGCGTGTCGTTCATCGGCCTCTCCGAACTCGGTACGGGATGCACGGCCGGCAGGCCGGGCATATACCCCGGGGGGTATGTGGCTCACGGTAACCGATGGAGGCGCGACACGGCAAATACCCCTGGGGGTATCCCGGATCCCGGAGGCTCTGCCTCCGCGACCGCGTCCGGGTACTCCCGGTCACCGGCCGCCGCGATGAGCGCGACACGCGGAAAGGCGACGTCGTCGAAGGCCGCGTCACCCTGACCCCCCCGCAGGAGGACCTGTACCGCTCCAGCGTGCAGTTGGTCTCGATGGTGCGCATCGGCGCCCTGGCCAGGGGAGTTAGAGCCGGGCGTGCCCGGGTAGCCGTAGCGCAATGGCCGGAGAACCCGGCGACTCATCCGAACACGAGGAACGGAATGACCACGCCTGAAGAGAACGCGCCGAAGACCGACGATACCGATCAGGTCGTGATGAAGCCCGGTGACGATCCCGACCGCGACCCCGACCAGGAGCCGAAGCCGCGTCCTGATACGCGTACCGAGATGGGCGCCGCACTCGCCGACAAGATGTCGGAGAAGGGCCTCTCGAGGGACGACTTCTCCTGATCCCGAGAGCCGTACGAGCCGGGAGGGCCGCGGCCGTCAGAGGGAGAGCGGGAGCTCGCCGATGGTGGTGCGGCCGGCGAGGCCGCGGTGGGTCCGGGCGGCCTCGTCCAACACGTAGGAGCCGTTGACGAGCGCGGAGCCGGTCGGCGGTGACCCGGGCCGAGGGGCAGACGAACCGGCTCCGCGCGCCATCTGGCACTCGCCGCCTTCGTCGCCCTGCGCTGAGCCGCGGCCGGACGAATGAGCGCCATGGTCCCCAATGAGCACCATGGTCCCCCCCTGCCGCGGCCGGAAGCCGCCTGGAGGAGAACCAATCAGCCTGCCGAGCAGTGGCGCCGGGTAGGCGGAGCCCCTCAGATCGATCGACGTGAACGGTCCACCGCCTCGCCGTGCGGTGGCGTTCGCCCATGTCATCGAGGTCGCGAGCCACTGCGCTCGTTCTGGAACGGCGTACCCCCGCGAAAAGTCGCCCTTGCGCCCGCGTGCCAAGTATGCGATGTATTGATTGTTATCAATCGTCGTAATGTGGCCCGGTCATCGGGACCGTGTGGCGCGCGGCGAGGGAGGGAGCGCAAATGCGCGGGAACAGCACCGCGTCGGCGTGGACCCGGTCGGCCGATCCGGCCCTTCGAGGGGAGCCCCGGACGGGGCGCCGGCGGAGGGGCTCGGCGAGCCGCTCGCGGCGCCGCGCAGTGGGCTGCGTCGTGGTCGCGTCGTCCGTCGTGTTCGTGTCGGCACCGCCCGCCCTCGCGGACTCGAAGCCGGGCCACGGCAAGGGCGGCGCCGACCTCATCCTCACGGGCGGGCAGATCGTGACGATGGGCGCGAAGCGTCCCTTCGCCAAGGCGCTGGCGATCGCGGACGGCAAGATCGTCGCCGTGGGCTCGGAGCCGAGCGTCATGCGCGAGCGGGGAGCGCGGACCAAGGTCGTCGACCTCCGCGGCAAGACGGTGATCCCGGGCCTCCAGGACTCGCACCTCCACCTGGCCCCGCTGGGCTGGGAGATGGAGAACACCGCCGAGCTGTCGTTCGCGGTGTCGCAGGCGGACGTCCTGGAGGCGGTCCGCCGGCACATCGAGCGCAGGGATCCGGAGCCGGGGGAGTGGATCCAAGGCGTGCGCTGGTTGGACAACAAGTATCCGGGCGGCATGGTCGACCGCTGGCAGCTCGACGCACTCGCCCCGGACAACCCGGTCTGGCTCGCACGGACCAACGGCGGCATGGCGGTGAACACGAAGGTGTTCGAGAAGATGGGCATCCGCGACGACGACCCGTCGACCTGGCCGGACTGGTGGCTGGAGGATCCGCCGGACTTCACGCCCGCGGACCGGATCCTGCGCGAACGGCGCACGATCACCACGGTCGACGGCAGGACGCGCGAGCTCGAGGTCCCGAACGGCGTGTTCATCGGCGCGCACGGCGGATCGCCGGCCCTGGGCCTGCTGACCGTGAAGCCCCCGGCGCCGACCCATGAGGAGATGCTGGAGAGCATCCGGGACGGGTCACGCGAGATGCTCAGCCTCGGCGTCACCGCGTTCGTCCAGCCGTCCGGCGGCATCGCGGACTACCGCGAGGCGTACGCGCGCGGCTGGCTGCAACCGCTGCGGCTCGCCAACGGCTACCTCGGCTCCTTCAGGACGCAGTCCCCGGAGACGGTGGGCGCGGCCCTCGCCTCCGCCGAAGGGGCGTTCAGCGGCAACCCCGACCTCGAGATGACCGGCGTCAAGTTCTTCGCCGACGGCGGCGCGCAGACGCGGACCGCCTGGCTCTCGGAACCGATGCGCGACTGGGAGACGATCGACGGGAAGCCCAACTTCGGCGTCCAGGTCGCGGACGACGCGCTCCGCGAGGCCCAGTACCGGGCGGCGGCCGACCGGGGCTGGAACCTGCACACCCACGCGACGGGCGACCGGGCCATGCGGCAGGCGGTGGACCTCTACTCCAAGATCATCGACGACAAGGGCGGCCCCCGCGGCGACTTCCGCTGGACCATCGAGCACGGCTACCTCCCGATGGAACCCGGCACGCGCGTGATCGACGACATGGCCCGCTACGGGATCGTCGAGTCGATCCAGCCCAACTGGAACTACCAGAGCGGGGCGGCGTTCCTGGACAACTTCGGGCCCGAGCGGTTCGCCCGCGTGAACCCGGTGCGCAGTTACCTGCGGGCCGGGGTCGTGACCGCTGCGGGGTCGGACTACGGCACCAACCACTGGGACCCGTGGCTGGGCGTCTACTCGATGCTGACGCGCAAGGTGATGGGCTCCGACCACGTCGCGGGGCCGGACGAGCGCGTCAAGATCCTCGACGCGCTGAAGACCTACACGATCAACGGCGCCTACGCCGTCCGCCAGGAGACGGCGCGCGGCAGCCTCGAACGCGGCAAGCTCGCCGATCTCGTCGTCCTCGACCTCGGCGACATCAGGGACCTCGACCGGCATCCGGAGCTGTCCCTGGGAATGGACCAGCGGATCCTCTGGACGCTCGTGGGAGGTAAGACGGCGTACAAGGCCGAACGCTTCCGGATGTAGCCGGAACGTCCAGGCATCGAGTGCCGGGTGGCGGCCGATGGCCTCCACCCGGCACGACCGTCCGCGTCAGGCTTCGGGCCAGACGAAGAGGGCGATCGACGCGACCAGCAGGGCGGCCATCGCGGAGCGGTAGACGAGCCAGGTCCGCGGCGTGCGGAGAAGGTGCTGGAGGGCGGCGCCGAAAGCCAGCCACGGCAGGCAGCTGGGCAGCGCCGCCAGCAGGAACAGGCCGGTGAGGACCAAGGACCTGCTCAAGGCGCCGCCGAGCTCGTCCACGAAGGTGGCGTTGGCCGCGACGCTGATCAGCCAGCCTTTGGGATTGGCCCACTGGAAGGCGGCCATGCCAAGAAAACCGGACCAGGCAGAGGTGTTCGCGTCCCCCTCCGGAAAAGCCGCGGTCGCGATGCCCCACGCCATCCAGCAGAGCAGTGCCGCGCCGCCCCATGTGAGGATCTCCAGAAGCCACGGACGGTCGAGGAACAGGTTGCCGATTCCGAGGGTGACGGCGAACAGCATGGCGCTCATCCCGATCACCTGCCCGAGCAGGTCGGGGATGCCTCGCCGTACACCGCTCCTCGCGCCCGCGGCCGCCAGCAGCACGTTGCTGGGGCCGGGAGTTCCCGCGGCCACCGCGGCGAATGTCAGGAACGCGATCGATTGGGCCGGTGAAAGGGAGACTTCCACGGGCTTCTCCTTAGACTCCGCATATGGCACCCAGCGTGGCCGGGCCGCGCCGCAGCGGTCTTGAACGATCGTGTGACCCGGGTGAGTGGATGGAAGCCAGCGGGCCCCTGGACGGCGTGGAACTGTTCCGGGCCGGGTTGCGCGGCCACCCGTACGGCCGGCACCGCCACGACGTGTACGCCGTCGGGGTCACCGAATCAGGCGCCCAGGCGTTCCATTACCGGGGTGCGGTGGAGCGCAGCGCCCCCGGGCAGGTCTTCGTGCTGCATCCCGACGAGCCGCACGACGGCTGGGCCGACGGGCCGGACCTCCTCGGCTACGCGCAGATCTACGTCGCCCCGGCCCGCATCGCCGACGCCCTCTCGGCCATCACCGGACGGCCGGCTCCGCTGCCCTTCGCCGCCCCGGTGGCCGACGACCCGGTCCTCGCGCGGGCGATACGGGCGGCGTTCAACGCGGTTCCCGAGCCGCTGGCGCTCGACACCCTGGTCGTCGAGCTCGCCGAGGGCCTGGTCCGGTGCAGCGCGGCAGCCCGCGCCCCTGATGGGGCCCTCCGCGTCGACCTGCCCGCCCTCGAACGCGGCCGCGAGTTCCTGGAGAACCGGCGGTCGGTCGTGCGTTCCAGCGAATTGGAGGCGGTCACCGGGCTCGACCGGTACCAGTTCGCACGCCAGTTCCGTGCCCTGTACGGCACCAGCCCCTACCGGTACTCGGTCATGCGCCGGCTAGACCTCGCCCGCGAGAGACTGCGCATGGGCAGGCCCCTGGCGGAGACCGCCCACGCGACAGGCTTCGCGGACCAAGCCCACTTCACCAGGATGTTCAAGGCCGCGATCGGCATGACGCCGGGACGCTACGCGAAGCTGTGCAGAGACCCGAATCCGGAGCGATGACGGACCGTCATTCGCACACCACCCCGTCGTTGTCCCGGTCCTGGTACCACCGGTACTCGGCATCGACGCCCCTCCGGTAGGGGCCGTGACCCGCGCGCCTGGCCGCGGCGCAGGTCGGGGGTGGTGAACTGGGGCCGTTTACCGGAACACGCAGCCCCGGCCCGATCCGGCCAGCTCCATGGTCAGGATGGGCCGGCTCTGCTTCCAGCCGGCTGTCTCGGAGTGGCCGGTGCGGGCTCGGGAGCGCTCGCCAGGGCTGTCATCAACACTGCGGCGGCGGTGTAGTCGTCGGCCGGTTCGACGCTCTGCCAGGCGCCGACCCGGTCGGTGTACCGGCTGCCGTGCCCGTCGTACCGGTCGAAACCGGCGACCGCGCACGGCCGCATGCCGTCGAGCACGCCGGTGTCCCCGAAGGCCGCAGCGGCGTTGGGGCCGTTGACGACGGCGCCTTCGAGGACGGCGCCCTCGGTCAGGTTGGCGACCGGGTGCTGCGGGCAGCGCGGAAAGGTGGTCCCGGCGCCGATGAGGAACGACGATCCCCACGCGTTCGCGCCGAGGGCCCAGCCGCGCTGCCCGGTGCCGAGCGCGTCGTAGGACGCGTCGCCGCTCGCCCGCCGGTAGAGCAGGGCCGTGCTCGCCAGGCCGAAGCTGGTCGCCGCCGAGTCGGAGACGGTCGCATCCGCGCCCGCCCCGAACGGATCGCGGGCGGCCCTCCCGGCGGCGGTGGCGAGGCGGTGCCTCAGGCCCGCGACCAGTTCGTCCCGGCCGATGCCGAGACCGGTGGCGCCCCGGTCGAGGGCTTCGATCAGGTCGGCGTGGGCCAGCACGCCGACATCGCCGACGCCCGGCGGACCCTGCCCGTCGGATCGGAGGTCGGCGGCGGCCCAGTGCGCCGCCCGGCGGAGCCAGCCGCCTGCCCGGCGGTCGCCCAGGGTCCGTGCCGCCCGTGCCAGCTCGACCGCCCCGAACTCCAGGTCGTCCGTCCAGGACGCCTCCGGGTAGAACTCGTGCGGGAAGGTGGTGACGAGGCCGTCGCCGGGGGCGGTGTCCGCGCGGTCATAGATGCCCGCCGCCTTCTCCAGTGCACGGCGGGCGGCCGCGGGATCGTCCCGGGCGCGGGTCTGCGCCGCGAGCGCGAACGCGGCGGCGACGCGGCCCGCGAGGTTCGGGCTGATCGGCGCCCCCGGTGCGGCCGCGCGGAAGACGGGACGGTACCGCAGCAGGTATCCGGGGTCGCCCCGCCCGTCCCGCCGCAGGTCGTCGCTCTCCGGGAGCCGCCAGACGTCGTGGTCGGACAGGTACCCGGCACCGCCGACGCCGATGCCGACCTGCGCGTACAGGGTGCCGGTCCGCTCGTCCCACATCTTGTCCAGCCACTTCAGGCCGTGGTCGGCCTCGGCTGCCAGGCCCGGCTCGGACGGCACCGCGCGGTGGGCGTAGTAGAGGACGGCGGTGGTGTAGGACGCGGTGGTGGTGAACTTCAGGAAATCGCCCGCGTCCGCCCAGCCGCCGGACACATCGACGGTCGCGGTGCCGGGCACCGGGACGAGCCCGCCCGCGGGCTCGCCGTCGCGATGGCGCGGCGGCCGGTACACGGTGGCCGCGCGGTCCGCCAGATGGGACGGGCGGCGGCCGAGCACCGACGGGACGACGTCGGCTCCGTCCCGCTGGGCCTGGAAGAACCGCAGCATCCGGGGCAGCAGCGGCCCGAGCACCTCGGCGGCCGGGCCGACCCGGAACCAGGGGGAGTGCGCCCGCACCCCCGGCCCGCCGACCGCGACGCGATAGGTGCCCCGGTCCGTCAGCCGGGTGAGGTCCAGGACGCGCACGGACGGGAAGGCGGCGTTCCACGAGCCGGTGCGCCGTCCGGGCGCCCCGGTGAGGACGGTCCGCCCCCTGGCGTCCTCGACCCTGAACCGGATCCGCGCGGTCTGCGCCGCCGACGTCATCAGATACGCCCGCTTGGACTCGTCCGGAAGGTACCCGACCTGGTCGAGGCGGATCCTGGCGCCGCGGTCCGGCCCCGGCGGGGCCGGTGCGACCGCGGGCGGCGAGCCGGCGCCGCCCGCGGCGTGGCAGCCCGGTACGGCGAGCAGGACGGCGCCGCCCAGGACGAGCGGAACGGACCTGCTCCCGTACCCCGGCGAAGGCGTCACGACCGGTTCTGGCTGACGAGGGCGTCCAGTCCGCCGGTGCGCTGCAGCTTGTGCCAGCCGAGCCGGATGCCGCCGACCGCGGTGATCATCGACTGGATGAGGACCGCGTACATGAGCTGCCGGTACACGAACTGCTGGACGGGCAGCGCCCACAGCACGCGCGTTTTCTCGCGGTCCAGGCGGAAGGCGTAGCACGCGCCCGCCAGCTGGACGCCGAGGACCGCCCCCCACGCGGCGAACGCCTTGACCGGGTCGAGGAACAGGACGCCGTAGACGAGCAGGACGTCCACGAGCGGCGCGAGCAGCGGCAGCGTCACCTGGAAGAGGGCGAGATGGGCCAGGCCCCAGCGCCCGAACCGGCCGGACGGACCGCGTTCGAGCACCGCGCGCCGGTGCTTCCACATCGCCTGCATCGTCCCGTACGACCAGCGGTACCGCTGCCGCCACAGCTGGCCGATCGTGGAGGGCGCCTCGGTGTAGGCGACCGCGGACGGCTCGCACACCACCCGCCATCCGGCGCGGATGAGCTCGATGGTCAGGTCGGTGTCCTCGGCGAGGGTGTCGTCGCTGACCCCGCCCACCTCGCGCAGGGCCGACCGGCGGAACGCCCCGACCGCGCCCGGCACGGTCGGCATGCAGTGCAGCAGGTCGTAGACGCGGCGGTCGATGTTGGTGCCGATGACGTACTCGATGTGCTGCCACCGGCCGAGCATGGAGTTCCTGTTGGCGATCTTGGCGTTGCCGGCCACCGCGCCGACCCGCGGATCGGCGAACGGCTGGACGAGCCTGCGCACGGTGTCGCGGGTGAACACGGTGTCGCCGTCCATCATCACGACGAGGTCGCAGCGAGCCGCGGCGATCCCGGCGTTGAGGGCGGACGGCTTGCCGCCGTTCGGTTTCCGGATCACCCGCACGCCCGGCAGGGCGAGCGACTCGGCGACGTCGGCGGTGCCGTCCGTGGAGCCGTCGTCCACGACGATCACCTCGACCGGATGGGTGCCGCGGACCAGCGACCGGACCGTGTCGGCGATGCACTCCCGCTCGTTGTAGGCGGGGACGACCACGGACACGGGCTCGGTCACGGGCGGCCCCCACGACCAGCGCGCCGGGCGCCGGACGCGCGCGTGCCGGCCGGCCACCACCACCATGAGCAGCAGCCGCACGACCATCAGCACCCCCACCACCAGCAGGATCAGGGCCAGAGCGGAGACGATGACGCCCGCGACCCCGACGATGCCGACGAGGAGGACGCCGCGCCAGTGCTGGCCGCGCGCGGCGGGCGGGTTCGCCCGCGACTCGCCGATGACCTCCGCGGTGGTCGCGAAGCGGTAGCCCTGCGCCTGCAACCGCGGGATCAGCCGGTCGAGCGCGGCGACGGTGCGGGACCGGTCGCCGCCCGCGTCGTGCATCAGGATGACCTCGCCCCTGTGCCCGGCCGGGGTGGAGTTGGCGACGATCCGGCTCACCGGGGGACGCTGCCAGTCCTTGGAGTCCAGCGTGGTGAGAACGGTGGTGTAGCCGTTGTCGCTGAGGCCCCGCAGCACCTTCCACTGGTTGTCGTCGACCGCGTCCGCCGTGGAGGAGTAGGGCGGACGCACGAGCGAGCTGGTCCTGCCCGTCGCTCCCGCGAGCGCGAGCTGGCTCTGCGACAGCTCCATGCCGAACCGCCAGCGGGGGACCGCGGCGAGGTCGGAGTGCGTGAACGTGTGCAGCCCGATCTCGTGGCCCGACCGCTGCATGCGCTGGACGATGCCGGGGTGCTCGGTCACCTTGGACCCGACGACGAAGAACGTGGCGCGCACCTTGTACCGGTCGAGCACATCGAGGATCTGCGGCGTCCACTGCGGGGTGGGGCCGTCGTCGAAGGTGAGGATGACCGTCCGGTCCGGTACGCGGAACTGCCACCGCTTCGCGCCGGCGCCGATGATGGGCCCGCCGGTCCGGACGTCCGGCGGGACCGTCGTCGCCCTGCGGGGCGGGACGGCGTTGCCGTCCGCGCCGAACTCCGCGTGCACCAGGCCGTGCGCGAACAGCACGCAGGCGAAGGCCAGCGACGCCATGATCGTCAGCAGCCAGCGCGGACGCAGGAGCGCGAGGACCGCCGCCTTCACTCCCTGGCTCCGGCCGCGGGCGCGGTCGGCTCGCTCTCGGCGATCTGGGGCGTGGCGGCCGCGGCCTGCGGTTCGGCGCCGGTCTGCCCGGCCCCGGTGTTGTCGCGCCGCTCGTCCGCCGCGGCGGGCTCGCCGTTCTCCGGAGGACTCTCGGGCGGGCTCTCCGGGGCCGCGGGCCGCGCCGCCGGCGGATCGCCGCCCGGCTGGCTCGGCGTCGTGGCCGGCGTGCCGGTCGGGCCCTGCGGCCTGGCGCGCCGCTCATCGGGCGGCGGCGGGGACGGCACGGCGCCGGAGGGCGCGGAGGGCACGCTCCCGGACGCACGCGGCGCCGCGGGTGCGGGGCCGGGCGTCCGGGCGGGCCGGGAGGGGCCGGGCAGGGAGGGGCGGAGCGGCGGCAGCGCCGCGGGTCCGTCCTCGGCCGGCGGCCGGTGCTTCGGGCTCGGCGCGACCTTGGTCTCGCCCCCGCCCACTTTCGGCAGCAGCGTCTGCGGGCTGACCGGCCCGCCCGCCAGGCTGATGCCGATCATGATCGAATAGCCCCCGCACAGGGCCGCCGCCGCGTAGCCGGCCCGGCGCAGCCGCCTGCGGCGGCGCCCGGTCACGTCCACGAAGACCGGCGAAGCGGAACGGTCCCTCGAATCGATCACTTCACGCTTGTCGGGCATTTCGTTACTCCCCAGGAAACAGTTCCCCCTGTTCTGGAACCTAGCAGCAGAACCCCATTCACTTCGCCATTGCCGACCGCCTGTCCTGGTGTCCCGCGTGTCTGGGCTGCGCGCGATTCGCGTCCACTTCTGGACGCCGTGTATCCCGTATTGAACGTCCGGCTAATGGATCAGCCCAGGTCAGTGCGCTGTGCAGTGATGCTCCAGACATAACCGACTCGGGGGACATTCTCCCCTTGAAGGTAATAACGTCGAATCCTGAAGATCCATTGACGGCATTCTCCGGCCCCGCTTTCTTCGGGGGTGCTGACCGGAACGGGCCATGAGTCCGCGAAACTTTAGAAGAGGATTCCAATAAATGGCCGTCCGCCGGGTCGCGCTCGCGCCGGACGAGCCCGGCGTCCTCCAGCCGGCCGGCGACCTCGACGAGGTCGCCGGGGTCGATGCGCAGGCGCGCGCCCAGCTCGCGCTGCGAGGCCGGTCCGGAGTCGTCCAGCGCCGACAGGACGGCGAAGTGCCAGAGGCCGAGGCCGTGCTCGGCCATCATCGCGCCCATGCGCGCGCGGACGGCCCGCCCGACCCGGGCGCCGTCCGCGCCGGTTGTCGCACCGCACAATGAACGTCGGGAAGATTTGAGGGCCTGCCAGTTCATCCAGGTCCGCCCGGAAAGCATGATGACGGACGTCACGTCCGTTCCCCCGCCCGGGCCGTCCGACAAGGATCGTCATGCGCACCCCCCGAACGTCCGCAGCCCTGCTCGGCGCCGCCCTGCTGGCCGGCACGCTGACCGCACCGCCCGCCCTCGCCGGCGCCCCGGACCGGGCGCCCGCCACGGCGTCCCTCGCCACCGCGCCCCGGCTGGCCACGGCCGCCAACTTCCGCGACCTCGGCGGCTACGCGACCGCCGACGGCCGCCACGTCCGCACCGGCGTCGTCTACCGCTCCAACACGCTGGCCCACCTGTCGGCCGCCGACCAGCAGACGCTGCTCGACCTCGGCATCACCCTCGACGTGGACCTGCGCAACTTCAAGGAGCGTGCGGACGACCCCGACCTGCTGCCCGCCGGGATCGCCTACAAGGTCGCCGACGTCGAGGACCTGACGCACGGGATCTCCTTCGCGAACCCGGCACTGGCCAGCCTGCTCTACGGGTTCCTGATGGGGCTGATCACCGGGTCGTCCAACCTCGGCCAGTCCATCGCCTACCCGTTCCTGGTGGACTTCAGCGGCGCGAGCCGCGCCTACCGCGAACTGCTCACCGCTATTGCCGCCAACCCCGGCGCGACGGTGTTCCACTGCACCGCGGGGAAGGACCGGACCGGCTGGGGTGCGGCGGTGCTGCTGACGATCCTGGGCGTCCCGAAGGCGACGGTGTACCAGGACTACATGGCCAGCAACGCCTACCTCGGGCGGTCCGACGCCGTGGAGTCCGCCTGGCTGGACGAGGCGTTCCACGAGGTCGACCACGCCTACGGGAGCTTCGACAACTACGTCCGCAACGGCCTGAAGCTGAGCGACGCCACCGTCGCCGCATTGCGCGCCAAACTGCTGACCTCCTGACCGGCTGCGCGCGGCGCCTCGGCATCCGTTGCGCCGTCGCAGGACCCGGTCACCGGTGAACCTCGCCGCCGCCGAGTTTGACCTCAACCAAAGTCGAGGTCTTACGGTCGGCAGCATCGAACGACGAGAGTTCCCTGGGGGAGACCATGATTCTGGTGACCGGTGCGACGGGCAATGTCGGGCGGCGGACGGTGGAGCGGCTGGTGGCCGCGGGGCACGGCGTGCGCGCCGTGACCCGCGACCCGAGCCGGGCCGATCTGCCGGCGGACGCGGAGGTGGTGGCCGCCGACTTCGCCGACCCGGAGACCCTGCGCCCGCACCTGGCCGGTGTGGAGGCGGTGTTCCTGGTCTGGCCGTTCGTCGACCCCGAGGCGGCGGTGCGGCTCGCTCCCCGCGTCGTCGACGTGCTCGCCGACACCGGATCGCCTCGGATCGTGTACGTGTCGGCCACACCCGCCGAGACCGACCCGGACTCGTTCTGGGCCGTGGTGGAGCGGGCCGTCGCCGCGTCCGGCCTGCCCTGGACGATGCTGCGTCCCACCGGGATCGCGACGAACACGCTGGGCTGGGCCGCATCGATCCGCGACGAGGGCGTGGTGCGCTGGCCGTACGGCGAGGCGGCGCGCTCGATGGTCCACGAGGACGACATCGCGGCCGTCGCGGTGGAGGCCCTGACGAGCGACCGGCACGACAAGCGGACCTACGTGCTCAGCGGCCCGGAGACGGTCACCCAGGCGGAGCAGGTGCGCATCATCGGCGAGGCGATCGGCCGTGACCTGCGCTGGGAGGAACTGCCCGCCGAGGCCGTCCGCCCCATGCTGGTCGAGATGATGGGCAGCCCCGCGTTCGCGGACGCGGCACTGACCGGCTGGGCCGCGATGGTGGACTCACCGGAGCCGGTCACCGGCGACGTGGCGGCGGTACTGGGCCGCCCCGCCCGCACCTTCGCCGAATGGGCCGCCGACCACGCCCCCGACTTCACCTGACCCACCGACAACGGCCACACTGTTACCCGGGGGGCGCGCGTAAGTGCGAGGACCTTACGTCCTTTCGCCGAAGATATGTGGATAGTCGAGCCGGGGAAGGTAGCGGCGCCACTCTTCCAAGGTGGGCTTGCGAGGGAGTCGGCGGTAAGCCTCTCGCACGACGTCTTGATGCTTGACCAGCCAGAGGCGTGCTATGCCGTCTCGGCAGCTAGTGGCTATGCGATCGCCAGTTGGATTGAACGCTACCCCTACGACTGGCGCGTTATGGTAAAGGCGGGACAGAATTGTGCCGGTCGCAGAATCCCAGATGATGGCGATTGCGTTATGACAGGCGGTTGCCAGTAGTTTGCCATCAGGATTGAAGGTGACGGCCCACACCGATCCGTCGTGGACGAGCTGGTGGAGTTCTTCGCCCGTCGACAAGTCGGAGATGCGGGCGATGCCCCCACGGGCAGCGGTCGCCAGCAACGCGCCGTCGGGGCTGAAGACCAAGTCGAGTACGGGGTGATGGTGGGTGATGTGGAACAGCTCCGTGCCGGTGTTCGCGTCCCATACACGTGCCGTGCCATCGTCGCTTGCCGTTGCGATGAGTTCACCGTTCGGGCTGAAAGCCAGTCGCCTTATTGAGCCGCGATGAGCCAGGTGGAGAAGCTGGTCGCCGGTGTCCGTGTCTGAAAGGCGCACTATTCCATCTCGGTCACCTGTCGCTATCAGGGTCCCGTCGGAACTGAAAGCCACATCGATTACAGGCCGATGATGGGAGATGCGTAGAAGTTCGGCGCCGGTGGTCGTGTCCCAGACACGTGCGGTGCCATCGTCGCTGGCTGTCGCAAACCGTGAACTAGAGGGATCGTAGGCCATCCGACTCACGCCACCGGCATGGCGCAGGTGTCGCAGAGGAGTACTCGAATCGGGATCCCAGAGGCAGACCGCACCATCCGTCCCCGCGCTGGCGAGGTGGTCGTCGTCTGGCCCGAAGGCGATTCTTCGCACGGGTGCGCCGTGACGGTGATCGGCCAGCCGCTTTCCCGTTGCGGGATTCCAGACGACTGCTGTCCCGTCGTCGCTGACGGTAGCGACACGATCTCCTCTGAGGTTGAAGACCGTGTGCCATACCGGTCCTTCGTGAACCAGTGGCAGCGGCTCGGCACCCGTCGCGATGTCCCAGATCTTTGCGGTGCCGTCGCGGCTGGCGGTGGCGATGTGATCGCCAGACGGACTGAACACCACGGTTCGTACCTGCCGTTCGTGGACGAGCCAGGATAGCTGGCGCCCGAGCGCAGGGCTGGCGACCCGGGCGGTGCCGTCGGCGCTGGAGCTGGCTATGAGGTCACCCGCCGCATTGAACGTGACATCAAGGGCCCTGTCGCCGTGAGTGAGCCGATACACCTCACTGCCCGTCGACAGGTCCCAGACCCGAGCCGTTCCATCGCTGCCGGCGCTGCCGACTCGATTTCCGTCGGGAGAGAACACGACCTTGCAGACACTGCCGCCATGAGCGAAGCGGCGCAACTCGTCGCCCGTTCGCGGGTTCCAGATCCGTATGATGCCGTCGTCGCAGGCGGTGGAGACTTGTTCGCCACTGGAGTCGAAGGCGACGTCCAGCACCGGCATATCATGGGAAAGCCGACTCAGTTGGCCGCCGTCGCGACGCCAGATTCGTACCGACCCATCGTCGCCCGCGGTGGCGATGTGGGTACCGGCAGGGTTGAAGATTGCCAGCCTCAAACCATCGTGGCGCATCTGGAAAAGTTCCGTGGCGTCGCTCGCCTTCCAGGCTCGAGCGACTCCGCTGTCGCCGGTGGTGATGACGAGTTCGCCGGTGTGGTCGAGTGCTATCCGCGTGACGGGCAGGCCGTCGTTCGAGAGCCGGCCGATCTCTTCTCCACTCTCGGCATCCCATATCCGTGCGGTGCCATCCTCGCAGGCGCTGGCGATCCATTCGTCGGTAGGGCTGTATAGGATATCCGGAACCGCCGCGTAATGTGACAGGCACAGCAATTCGGCCCCGGTCTCGATATGCCAGATCCGTACCGTACCGTCACGGCTCGCAGTGGCCACACGGTCGCCTGACGAATTGAAGGCGAGGGCTGACACCTCACCGCTGTGAGCGAGTTGGCATACTGGACGGCCGGTCAGGTCCAGAGCGCGCCGCAGCGCGAGATCTCCCTCTTGGGTATGAGCACGATCGAGTGAGCTGATGCCGAGTGTGATCGCGATGCTTAAGTTGAGGGCGTCAGGACTGAAGATTTCCCGGCTCCGGCTGGCCATCCGCAGTGCTTCGGTCTCCCGGGACAGCCGATGCCGCTCCCGTAGCTCGGTCGCGGCGTGCTCGGCACTGATCGCGATGAACTCTCGGACTCCGGTCACATCGTCGGGATGGTCAGCCGCCATTTTGATCGCTCTGGTGAGTACAGGCCCGCGCAAAAGGAGGTCGGTGTTCCGGCCATGAAGCTCCCACAACTCACGAGCGTTCACGATGTCAGCTTTCCAGGTCCGGAATTCTCGATTCCTCTCCAGCCATCCGCGAAGCCTGTCCCATCCCCGCAGCAGAGCCTCATGAGCGATCTCGACGGTCACCGTCCCCGTGTCATCGGATGTGTGGACATCCAGGAGACGCTCATCCCGCAGTCGTTCCACCGTCGGCCAATCCGCTGCCCGTAGGTCGAGACGGCGGACCTGGCGGGCGACATCGACATGGTGGGGATGGACCAGCTCGGTGAAGATACGGCTCGCGGCGTCCTGCTGGTCGGACGAGAGCATGCCGTAGCGTTCCTCGGCGTACACGGCGAGGGTTCTGGTCACGCCGCCGAGGTCACGATAAGTCTTGAGCGTGAGCTTTCGCCCTCGCTGGGTCTCCCACAAACGGGCGAGAGTAAATTCCAACAGCGGTAGTTCGGCGGGCTGCCCTCTGAACTCCTCGCAGATCAGCTCGATGAGCCCGTCATCGAAGGTGATCGGGTTCGATCCCCCTGCTGCCCGGGCAGGCTCGGCGACAGTCTGATACAGGTCCGTAGCCGTCATGGGCAGCAGTTTGTGCGCGTGTGTCTGTACGTACGAACCGAGCAGGTCCTCGGTTTCCATGAGATCCCAGAAGAAGTCATTTCGGATGCTGAGAGCGATGCGCAGGCTGCCGGGTGATTGTTGGACGACTTGACCTAGGAGACGCAACATCATTTCCCTGCGCTCAGGGACCGTGCATTCGGTGAAGATCTGCTCGAACTGGTCGATGACGAGCAACATGAAGGGAACGTCGCGTGCTGCGCACGCGTACTCCGCCGCCGCGGCGATGCCCTCCGACTCGATCCTGCGCATCCAGGAGCTGAGCGCCGCCTCGGAGTAGGGCGGCCGGGTGCCCGCCGCGGACATGAACGCGGCTGCCATGCGCAATACCGGATGATCGCCCGGGCGGAACTCGCCCACGGTGAGTCGATGCTTCTTCCGGAGTTCCGGGACCAAGCCGGCCGCGATCACGGATGACTTGCCCACGCCCGATCTGCCCACGACGGTGATCAACGGTTCGGTCTCGGCGGCGAGTACGATTTCGTCGACAAAATGCTGTCGGCCAAAGAAGTACCGGGCATCGGCTTCGGTAAAAGCGGCTAGGCCCTTGTAGGGATTGGGTGGGGGACGATAGAGGACCTCCGGCCATGCATCCACCAACACGTCCCCGCCGATGACATAAACGTCCACCGCATTCTCGTCACGCGGTACCGCCTGGACCAGGCCCACGACCTGCCCCGTGCTCTGTTGCCAGACCGGGCCACCGCTGTACCCGCGCTGCGCACGGAAGGCTCCGGTCCGGTCCTGAATGACCTGCAGACGGCTGCGATCCACATGGTGGAGGAGAGTCCCTTGCACGTAGCCGTCGCGGGCGCCGCCTCTGCTGCTCAGATTCGGTCCCCATAACTCCACACGACGCTCGTCCGGAGACTCCTCGCCTGCCGAGCTCAACGTCACGGGCTCCA
Source organism: Actinomadura meyerae (assembly GCF_900188445.1). Lineage (GTDB taxonomy): Bacteria > Actinomycetota > Actinomycetes > Streptosporangiales > Streptosporangiaceae > Spirillospora > Spirillospora meyerae. The sequence continues at coordinate 17,318 of NZ_FZOR01000061.1, read as the reverse complement.
CGCCGCTGGGAAGTGCCTCGTCGAGCCGGAGGCCGGCGAAGTCGAGCATGTCGAACGATGGCCCGCTTTCCGGTAGCCAGACCGCGAGTTTGGCCAGGCGGACAACTCGCTCGTCCGCTCGGCCCGCGAAAGGGAACTCGACGGTCACCCAGCCTGTACCGGGATGGGAGGCTTCACGTTCCGGGCGATCCAGCGCCACGTTGATCACATGAGCGCACGTGACCACTTCTCGATCTCCGGCGACAAAAGCTCTGCCGACAGCTCTCCCTTTAGAGCCGATCACCTTGACCAGAAAACGTTCGGGGCTGGTCACGGCGAAACACGCCGAGGTCGACTCCTTGCCGCCATGTTGGCGATGTCAGAATCATCAGCTTTGTTCCATTTACTCCAATCGTCCCAGTTGTCCCAGGTGTTCGCCCAATTCCCCCAGCCGCCGGAGTTGTCGAATGCGTTGGTGCGTGTAGGCGCCGTGCGGTCATCGATGCGCTGCAGCAGCTCCTTTAGCAGAGTCGACTCGGATGTGGCAAGAAACTCAAGAATCGTCATGGCTCCATTCCCTGCAGCAGGTATTTTTCCAGAGCGCGCACCAAAGATTGGCGGGTGTTGACGCAATAACTAGTTTCCGTCTCGGTGAAGCGGCCGTGCTCGAAGTATCGATTGCCTGCCTGTGCGCCTTTGCAGAAGTCGTAGAATTCGCAGCCTCCGGCGCATGACGAGAGCGCGCGCACGAACTCGTCGACGTACTTGAACCGGTGGGCGCCCTGGAGGATGCTCGGCAAAGATTCGCGAAGAACGTTGCCAACTATGAAATCGCCATACTCCGGTGCGTGAATGCCTGCGAGTTCGGGGGAAAGTAGCACTGTATCGCCACTCCAGGACACGGTTGGGATGGGGTCGTGGAGTGCGCTTTTTTCTTTCTCGTTCCCATTGCGTGCGCCACGCAAGTAGCTCAATAGTCGATCAGTGTCGCGCAATCGCAGATCCGTGCCGCTGTGACTGCGACGAAAAAGTGTGTACCAGAACTGAAGCGCGGCTTCTCTGTCGATGGGTGGCCGCCGGGTATTGGCTCCTTCGTGCTCCTCCAGATTGAAGCCCAGGCGAGCAGGACTCAGCTCCTCGAAGAAGTCGATCAGAGTGTCCGCGTGGTTGATGGTCTCCGGCGTCACCACTGCGATGACTGTGAACTCCAGCATGTGCTCACGGAGAATGTCGATTCCGGTCATGGTACGTTCATGCGTCGAGCGGCCAGACTTGTCGCGACGCCGCACGTTGGCCCACGGGGGACCGTCAATGCTTACTCCCACCGCTATGTCATGAGCTCGTAACAATTCGCACCAGCGTGGCGTTATCAGACCGGCACTCGTCTGCACGGTATGGCTAACGCTGCCCTCTCTCCGCAATGTCTCGAAGGGGGCTAGAAGTCGCTCGAATCGGTCCGCTCCGAGTGCCAGTGGTTCGCCGCCGTGCCAGATGACGTTGATAGGGCCGGGCGCCTGCTGCAGCCGGATGCTTTCGGCCACCGCTGACGCGACCCCGATGTCCATTGTGTGGTTGCGGTCGGTTGTGGTCAGGTAGCAATAGTCGCATGCCCATGGACACAAAGTGGTCGGCTGGAGAACTACCGTTCCGAATTGCCTACTTATGAACTGGTCGTAGTCGGACTGAATGTGCGGTGGGGCGGAAACCATTCGCTCACGCTTCCATGTAATGCCGATGGCAGGCTCGCTGTGCCGTTGAACTCCCATCCGTAACAGAGATAAGTGTTACACGCAGAGGCGGTGCCGTGTGCGCTCTTGGAGTGTTGGGCTGTCGGAATCCCTGGCGTGACGTGCGTGAGCGGTGGCGCCGGACGGGAGGATTGGGCGGGATCTGTGGAGCCGCGGCTGTCGCGGATCGGCAGGTGCCGATGGGGGTGAGGGCGATAGCCCGTTCCGCCGGGACGCCCTCGTTGGTGGCTGTGGTGGCAGGCATGGCGGCACCGCCTCGCTCGCGCAGAGCCGCGTGCGGGGTCGGTCGGCTCATGCGTCGAACCCAGCAGCAGGGGGCCGACCCCAAGCAGTCAGCCATGCGTCGACGAGCAACAGGAGACTCACTGATCGAATCACTACTCGCCGGGGCGGCCCGGCCAACGGGGTGGCGGTACGGATAGTGAACGATCTTATGTTCCGTGCCGAACAGGCCAAAAGAACGTGGCCTGTTTGAGATGATTCGGGTAAAAGAGTGAGGCGAGCGAGATGGGTGGGGCCATGGATTCGGTGCTGATGCGCATTCCTCTGCAGGACGGTTCAGACCAGTTCATCGAGGCCGAGGTCGACCCCCTCGGTTTGGAAGACGTCGAACTAGTGGCCGATGATGGGCAGGGGCGCCGGTTCGTTCAAGCCGCAGGCACCTTGGCCGCAGCCTTCGATCACATCGAACCGGCTCTGAGCATGCTCGTCACCCGTCTGCGGGACGCGGCCCGGGCACCCGAGGAGATCACCCTGGGATTCGGCCTGAAGCTCGGCGGCGAGACAGGCCTGGTGTTCGCCAAGGGCAAGAGTGAGGCATCCTTCACCGTATCGGTGACCTGGGCGCGGAACCCTGCGTCGGCACGGGAGCGTGCCGCGGCCCGCCCTCCGGCCGAAGAGGCGGCGGAGGCTGAGGAGGCCCCTGATCAGTAAGCTTGCTTCCTCAGATCAAGCCGCGCACCACGGACATCTCGTCCGCCGATCATGTCGCTGACCGGGGCGTCTCTTCCAGGCCGCCTTCCGCGCGCGTGCGAGGGGCGACCGCCTACCTGCGACGCTTCGCCCGGTGTGGTGGTGTCACCATTCCCGGGGGGCGATCAGCTCCTCGATGTCGGCCTCGTCGAAGCCGTAGGCGGTGGCGACGAACCAGAACTCCTCCCCGATCAGGTCGCGGGCGACCGTCTCGATCTCGCTGCCGGCCGCGTCGAACTCCGCCTCCAGCGCGTTAAAGTCCTCGGTCGCGGCGTGCGTCAGCGCGTAGAGCTCCGCGAGATCGGCGGGCCGGCCGGCCTCGATCCGCCCGCACAGCCCGAGCAGGATCGCCTTGGCCTTGTCGACGAGGTGATCGGGGAAGTACCCGTCGTCGTACATGCGGGTGAGGAACTTGTGCCCGAGCACCTTCTGATTCGTCACAGCCACCATGTCCACTCCTCCGCCTGACGTGTGTCGTGTCCGGCTCATACTTCACCGCGCCACCGACAACGCCGGGCTGTCGAAGGCGTCGCACAGCGCGGTCAGTACTGTGTCGCGATTGGTGCGATGTCTCTCGCCCGCTGACCGCAAGGAGCCCGATGCTGACCGATGGCGCCGCCTACCTGCGCGACACCCCCGCTTCCGGCCGGACGATCCGGGTGGAGGAGCCCGCGCCGGGCGTCCGGCTGCTCACCCTCGACCGCGAGCACCGGCTCAACGCCATGTCCGGCGAGCTGGTCAAGGATCTGCACGCGGCGCTCGACGCCGTCGCCGCGGACGACGACTGCCGGGCCGTCGTCCTCACCGGCGCGGGACGCGCGTTCTGCGCCGGCCTCGACCTGTACGAGCCCCCGACCCGCGACACCGCCGCACCGTCCTCGGACGACGAGGCGGCGCGCCGGACGAGCCCGCAGGCGCGGCTGCACGTCCAGCAGGCCATCGCCTCGCTGGTCCCGAAGCTTCGCAACCTGCGCCAGCCGGTCATCTCCGCCGTCAACGGCGCGGCGTCCGGCGGCGGTTTCGCCTTGGCCCTCGCCAGCGACATCCGCATCGCCGCCGCGTCCGCCCGGTTCAACGCGGCCTTCGTCCGGATCGGCCTGTCCGGCTGCGACATCGGCGTCAGCTGGCTGCTGCCCCGCCTGATCGGCGCGAGCCTCTCCCACGAGCTGCTGCTCACCGGCCGCTTCATGGACGCCGACGAAGCGCTGCGCGCCGGCCTGGTCAGCCGCGTCGTCGAGGACGGCACGGTGGTGGATGCGGCCCTGGAGACCGCCGCGCTCATCTGCGCCAACAGCCCCATGGGCGTGTGAATGACCAAGGAGGTCGCCTGGAGCCAGCTGGAGGTCGGCAGCCTCCAGGCGGGCATCGACCTGGAGAACCGCACACAGATCCTCACCTCCTACACCCGCGACCACACCGAGCAGATCACGTCGTTCCTGGAGCGGCGCGCCCCGGACTACACCGACTCCTGACGGCCGCCCCGGGGGAGCGCGTGCCGCGCGGACCGGTCAGACGATCAACCGTGCGCGTCACGCGATCAACCGCGGCGGCGCGGACGCGGTGAGGCTGGACGCATGTCAACGCCTCAGTCCTCCCCGCCGTCCACCGGCGCTCCGCCCGAGCCCCCGGAACCGTCCGGAGGCCGGACGAACTGGTCACCGATCGTCGCGCTCGCGGCCGGGATCGCGGTGCTCGTCGCCAGCGAGTTCCTGCCGGCGAGCGTGCTGCCCGCGATGGCCGCCGACCTCGGGCTCAGCGAGGGCACCGCCGGCCTGGCGGTCGCGGCGACCGCGGTCGCGGGCGCGGTCACCGCCCCCAGCATCGCGGTGCTGCTGCCGCGGACCGACCGGCGCACCGTCCTCACCGGGCTGCTGGTCGCGGCGGCCGTCTCCAACCTGGCGGTGGCGGTCGCCCCCGGGTTCGCCGTCCTGCTCCTCGGCCGGCTCGTCCTCGGCGTCGCCATCGCGGGGTACTGGTCGTTCGCGTTCGGCGCCGGAACCCGCGCCGTGCCGGGACGCGACAGCGTGGTCTCGACGTCCATCGCGCTCGGCGTCACCCTCGCGACCATCGGCGGGGTCCCGCTGGCGTCCCTGCTCGGGGACGCGGTCGGCTGGCGCCTGGTGTTCGGCGTCGCGGCCGCGCTCGGCCTCGTCGCGGCCCTGGCCGTGGCCGTGACGCTGCCGCCGGTACCCCCGCACCCGGCCGCCGGGATGGCGATGCTGCGGGCGGCGCTCGCCAACCGGTGGCTGATGGCGGGGGTGCTGGGCGTGGTCCTGGTCGCGTTCGGCAACTTCGCCGCCTACCCCTTCATCAGGATCGCCGTCGAGGACGTCGACGCGGACGCCACGGTATGGCTGCTGCTGCTCTGGGGCGTCGGCGGGATGGTGGGCAACCTCGCCGCCGGGCGGTTCGCGGGACGGCTGCGCGCGGTGGTGACCGCGGCCCCGCTGCTGCTGGCCGGGGGCCTGCTGGTCACCGCGACCGCGCCGTCCCTGCTCGTGCTGGCCGCGGGCGTCGTCATGTGGGGCGTGGCCTTCAACATGGTCCCGGTCGCCACCCAGCTGTGGGTGACCCGCGTCGAACCCGAGCGGGCCGAGTCGGCCCTGTCGTTGCAGGTCACCGCGTTCCAGGTGGCGATCACGCTGGGGTCGGCGTCAGGAGGCGCGCTCCTGGACGCTCGCGGCGTGCAGGCGGCGTTCCTGTTCGGCACGGCGTTCGCCGCGGCGGCGGGGCTGCTCTTCGCCGCGCTGCGCGTCCCGCGCGGATGACAGCTCCCGCCAGGCCTGCGGCGCGACGCCGTGGTGGGACGAGAACGCCCGGCTGAAGGCGGCTGTGGAGCCGTACCCGACGGCGGACGCAATGTACTCCACAGGACGCGAGGGGTCGCCGAGCAGCCGGCGCGCCTCCCGCATCCGGATCTCCCGGAGCACCTCCGCGGGCCCGCGGCCGAGCGCGCGGCGGAACCGCTCGCCCAGGGCGGAACGCGAAAGGTGGACCAGGCGGGCCATCCCCTCGACGGTCCACGGCTCGGCCGGACGGGCGGCCACGGCGGCCACCACCGCGGCGACGGCCTCGTCCGGCGGGCCGGTGTCGGCGCCCTGGTCCTCCTGCCACGAGGTCGTCATCGCCGCGCCGATCAGGTTGCCGTAGCTGGCGGCGAACAGGGTCGGCCGGCACGCGCGTTCGAGCGGGCACTGGGTGACGAGCGCCATGACGCCGCCGTGCCGGGTGCCGAAGCCGCGGACCACCAGCGGGCTCGGCATCCGGCGGACCGGGACGGCCATGCGCAGGTCCCCGACGACGAGGGCGGACTCCCCGTGCCGCGCCGACGCGGTGAGCCGGTAGGCGGTGCGGGCGTCGATGAGGACGGCGTCCCCCTCGGTGAGCGACTGCGTTTCGAACGCCGTCTCGAGCGTGAGCTCGCCCGCCAGTACCAGCGCCCAGAGCGGGGCCGCCGGTTCGGTGAGCACTGCGCCCGCCGGCAGCCGGACGTGGTCCATGCCCGACATCTCCCACGCCGGTTCCGGGGAGGAGGTTCCCGCCTCGTCTGCCCGTGAGATATCCACGATGTTCGCCACGTGAGCTGAAGCACAGACAAGACGGCGGCCTATTCCCGCGGGTCCAGGTTCGGAAGGTGACCGGCACCGGGCCGTCCCGGGCCCCGGTACCGCCGGATCCGCCGCGCGGGTTGACCAGTTAATTAGCTAATTGCCATAATCCCTTCGTGATCGACGTGGACCTGGTCAAGGCACTGGCCAGTGACAAGCGCCTGCAGATCCTGGACTGGCTGCGCGACCCCGAGCGGCACTTCCCGCCGCAGCGCGACGGGGACCTGGTCCGCGACGGCGTCTGCTCGCTGCTGATCGCCGAGAAGCTCGGGGTGAGCCAGCCGACCTGCGGCGCGCATCTGAAGATCCTCAACCGGGCGGGCCTGCTCCGGGCCAAGAAGATCAAGCAATGGGTGTTCTACCGGCGCGATGAGGTCCGCATCGCGGAGATCAAGGAGTCGTTGAGCGGTGACTGGTGAGTACGGCGATGTCGCGGTGTCGGCCCCGCCCCTGCCCCTGTACGACCGCCTGACGGCGGACCTCGACGCCGCGGGGGCGCGCTACCGGCTGATCGACCACGAGCCGGAGGGGCGCACCGACCTGGTCAGCGCGCTGCGCGGGCATGCCGTCGCGCAGGCCGCCAAGTGCCTGATCGTCATGGTCAAGGTCGGCAAGAAGAAGACCCGGTACGTGCTGGCCGTGGTGCCCGGCGACGCCCGGTTGGACCTGCAGGCCGTGCGGGAGCTGCTGGACGGGACCTATGTGACCTTCGCGAGTAAGGACAAGGCCGAGGAACTGGCCGGCAGCCCGAGCGGAACGGTACTGCCGTTCAGCTACCACCCGCGGCTGGAACTCGTCGCGGATCCGGCGCTGCTCGACGTGCCGGAGCTGTTCTTCAACGCCGCCCGGCTTGACCGCTCGATGGCGCTGGCCACCGACGACTACGTGCGCGTGGCGGCGCCCCGGATAGCACCCATCACCGTCCCGGCCTGACCGCCCCCGAATCCGGGCAGTCCGGTGCCGGCAGTCCGATCCGGACCGCGCCTGGCGTTCACCGCCCCGGCGAAGATGCCGCACCGGCGGGGCGTCCGGGCGACGTCAAGCCCAGCCGTGGACGCTGAAGGGTTCACCGCGCGTGATCGCGGCCAGCGCCACCGTGCAGTAGGGGATCAGGTCGTCGGGCGGGTTCACCGGGTCGATCCACAGCGCCTCCGACGCCTTGTCCGGTTCGGCGGCGTACGGTTCGCCCTCCCAGCGGTCGAAGCCGAACCAGTAGTCGCTGAGCGCGTGGCATGGTCCCGGCAGTGTCGCTTCGGTGCGGTGCATGACATGGACGAACCGGGCGTCCCGCTCCCGCAGCCGGACGCCGGTCTCCTCGGCGGCTTCGCGGATCGCGGCTGCCAGCACGTGCTCACCCGGCTCGATCCGTCCGGCGGGAGGGCACAGCCAGCCGTCGCGGTACCCGGTGCCGTCGCGGCGCAGCATCAGCACCCGGCCGTCCCCGCGCCGCAGCAGGACGTGGGGCGCGATGAAGGACCCGTGCCACCCGTTCGCCTCTGGGGTCGCAGCCGGTGGTGCGGCCACCTCGCGTGCGGAAACGATGCCGAGCCGTCCGGCCAGATGGGCCTCGGCCTGGGCGGCGCCGCCCGCCAGATCGACCATGGGCACCGCAGCGGCCAGCATGACGTCGGCGAGCTCGTCCAGGACATCGGTTCGATCCTTGTGGACGCCCTTGCGCGGGTTGCCGCCGGTCATCCCGATGTAGGCCTGGGCAGCCTCACCGACCTCTTCGGCGACCTTCAACACCAGGGTCTGGGTCGGCACCTCGGCCAGGTATCCGGAACGGATGCGAGCGGTGTCAGCCCAGAAGCCGCGGCACGGCTCGGCTGGACCGGGGGCTGGTTCGGCGGTCGTCACGGCGTTGAGCCTAGGCGCCCAGGGAGTGCCCCGTCTCGGCTATCTCGAACATCCGATCGAGCGACTCGCCGGGGCCGGTTCTGGTTCAGGCATCGCGCTCGACGAAGTCGAGGGTGGTCTGGGCGCCCTCCGGCCAGGCGTGGTCGATGGTGAGGGAATGGCCCCGGTCCGGCATGGCTTACCTCGGAGGCGGGTCCGCGGGCAGGAGGTACGGCGCCAGCAGTTCGCGGGCGAGGCGGCGGGCGGCGCGTTCGGCCAGGCCGTCCTCGATCATGCGGCTGAGGGCGTAGACGACCGACTGGATGAGCTCGGCCGTCCGGGCGGGGTCGGACGCGCCGTGGTCGGCGAGGGCCTCGCGGAGCGGCGTCTGGAGCTGGTCGTGGAGGAGCCGGCTGGAGTTGGCCAGCGCGTCGGTGCGGCCCGTGGCCGCGAGGGCGCGGGCCAGGGCATGGTCGCCGCGGGCGACGAGCCGGAGGTTGGCGTAGACGTAGGCCAGGATCCGGTCGCCGGGTGACTTGGCCCTCCCCATCCGCGCCCGGACGAAGGCGGACCAGCGGGGGAAGGTGTCGACGATGAGGGCGTCGAGCAGGTCGTCCCGCGACTTGAAGTAGGCGTACACGCTGGAGCGCGCGAGCCCGGCCCGGCGGGCGACGTCCGCCAGGCCGGGGGCCCGCTCGGCGTCCTCGGACAGCAGGGCGCGGGCCGCGTCGAGCAGTGCGGCCCGCTGCGCGGCCCGGTGCTCCGCGATCGTCGGCGCATCGATCTTCGGCAAGAGGCCCCCTTCCCCCGTGCCCGCCGCACGCGCCGGCCGGCCCCGCCGGCGCGTCAGGCGTGTGCGGTGAGGCGCCCGTCGATCATCTCGTACACCGTGTCGCAGTGTTCGAGCACGTCGTGGTCGTGGGTCACCATGATGGCCGCCACGCCGTGCTGCCGCGACTCGCGGGCGAGCAGGCGGACGATCTCGTGGCTGCGCGCCCGGTCCAGCGCGGCGGTGGGCTCGTCGACGAGCAGCACGCTCGGCCCGGTCATCAGGGCCCGGGCGATGCCGACCCGCTGCCGCTCCCCGCCGGACAGCTGGTGCGGGTACCGGTCGGCCTTGTCCGCCATCCCCACGTCCTCCAGCAGCGCGAGGGGGTCGCGGCCCGAGCGCGCGCGGCGCGGCCGGAGCCGCAGCGGCAGCCGGAGCTGGTCGCGGGCGGTGAGCGCGGGGAGCAGGTTGCCCGACTGGAAGACGAACCCGATCTGCTCGCGCCGCAGCCTCGCCCTGGCCCGGCCGCCGGCGGCCGTGATGTCGAGCCCGGCGACCGTGACCGTGCCCCGGTCCGGGCGGGCGAGCCCGCCGGCGACCGCCAGCAGGCTCGACTTCCCGGAGCCGGACGGGCCGACGACCGCGGCGAGTTCCCCGGGACGCACCGTGAGGTCGACGTCGTCGAGCGCCCGGACGGTCTCCGAGCCGTCGCCGTGCTGGAGGAAGACGCCCTCCATGACCAGTCCCGGGCGGTCGGGCGCGGTCGGGCCGTCCTCGCGCGGGGAGGCCGACGGGGTGGTCTGGCCGGTCATCGGTTTCCTCCAAGGGCGGTGGCCGGGTCGATGGACGCGATGCGGGCGACGGCCGCGCCGGCGCCGGCGAGCCCGAGCAGGACGATCCCCGCGGCGGCGGTCGAGACGCTCGGCGCGCTGAGCGCGAACGGCGCTCCGCCGCCGGTGATGAGCGAGCCGAGACCGACGCCGATCCCCGCGCCGACCGCGACGGAGACGAGCAGCAGGATGAACGCCTGGGTGAGCGCGTCGCGCAGCAGCCACCCCCTCGACGCGCCCATGGCGCGCAGCACGGCGACCTCGTGCTTGCGCTGGATCGCCCAGACGGCGAAGAACGCCCCGACGACCAGTGCGGAGATGGCGTACAGGAACCCCTGGATGAGCTGCAGCGTCGACGTCTCGGCGGTGTAGCCGGGGGAGGCGCCGTAGGACTGCTCCAGCGTCAGGCTCTCGGTGCCGGCGGCGCTGTCCCCGGCGCTGAGATCCACCGAGGCTCCGGGCTTCGCACGCACGGCCACCGCGGTGATGTCCTGAGCGGCGCGCGCGGGCACCGGGTCGCCCGGCCCCGCCCCGGCCTTGACCCGCTGCCAGGTCGCCAGGGGCACGTAGGCCACGTCGACATGTCCGAAGGTGTCCTGCCGCGGGGTCGCTCCGACCACCCGCAGCTTCGTCCCGAGGCGGTCGACGGTGATCGTGTCGCCGACGCGCAGGCCGGCGTCCAGGGCCGTGGCGCTGACGACGATGCCGTCCGGGCCGTTGAGCCGCGAGCCCTCGCCCACCTCGGGGGACAGGAACGAGTCCGTCTCCACTCCGAACAGGGCGAGGTCGATGTCCACGCCCCGGTCGCTCTTGGCGTTGATGAGCGTGTTGCCGAAGGGCGCCGCCTCGGCCACGCCCGGACGGCTCCGCCAGGAGTCCACGGCGGACACGTCCACCACGCTCCGGGAGAAGGCGGAGTCGTGCTGGACGCCGCGCTCGAACGCGAAGGACGTGACGGGCAGGTGCTGCAGCCCGGACACACCGTCCCTGACCAGCCCCACCGACAGCCCGGACAGCATGACCATGAGGACCGCGATCAGCCCCACCACGGCGCCCATCAGCCCGAACCGGACCTTGGCGAACCGCAGTTCGCGAAGTGCGAGGAACATCAGCCCCACATCCGCGTTTTTGTCGACATCATGTCGACAAGATAGCAACGCCGTGTCGAGAACCGCCGCCGGGTCCCCCGATTGCCCCCAGGGGGAGTGAAGGCCGCCCCACCGGACGGCGCCCCCGCCGCCCGACCGCGCAAGGGTTTTCGCGCTTGCGGGGCCGACTGAAACGGTCCGGGACGGCAATACCGGAGGACACGTCCCCCCGGAGGTGCGCATGGTCTGGCTCGGAGTCGTACTCGTCGTGGCGGGTGCCGTCCCGGCACTCACCGTGGACGGTGACCTGGGCGGTGTCGACGTCACCGTGGCGGGAGCCGCGGTGGTGGCCGTCGGCGCGGTCCTGCTGATAGCGGGCATCCTGCGGCTGCGCGGGCGCCGCCGCCGCGGCGGGCCGGCGGGCGCGGCCGCGCAGGCGTACTACCGGACGGCCACCGGCAAGATCGTCGCGATGGTGGTCGCGGTGGTCTACATCGTCTCCCCGGTCGATCTGATCCCGGACGTCTTCCTGCCGTTCGGCGTCGTCGACGACGCCACCGCCCTCACCTGGCTGCTCTTCGCGCTCGGCCAGGAGTACACGCGACGGTCCCGCGCGGACCGCCGCGCCCCCTGATGCTCCCGGCCGCGACCCCCGCTCAGGGCCTTCGGGCGGCGTTCTCTCCCGCCCGCCGCGCCGAGTGGTTCGCGCGGTAGCGCGAGGGCGCGATGCCGTACTGGTCGACGAAGGCCTGGCGGAGCGTCTCGGCCGTCCCGAACCCGCACCGCCGTGCCACGCTCGCGACCGGGTGCGTCGTCGTCGCCAGCAGTTGCGCGGCCGCTTCGGTGCGGGCCTTGCGGACGTAGCGGCCCGGAGTGTGGGCGAGGTGCTGGAGGAACAGCCGGGTGAGGTGGCGCTCGCTCACCCCCGCCAGCCTGGCCAGGGCGGCGGTGCTCAGGTCGCCGTCGAGGTTGCCGGCGACGTGGTCGGTGACCTGCCGGACGATCCCGTACTCGGGCTGCGGCGCGGCGGCGACGAACATGCTCATCTGCGCCTGGTCGCCCGGCCGCTGCAGGTAGGTCACGACCAGCTGCGCCACCCCGCGCGCGAGTTCCGGCCCGTGGTCGTCCTGGATGAACGACAGCGTCAGGTCGAGTGCGCTGGTGACGCCCGCCGAGGTGGTGACGCCGCCGTCGCGGATGTAGATCGGCTCGGGGTCGAAGGCGACCTCCGGGTACTGCGCGGCGATCTGGTCGGCCCACATCCAGTGGGTGGCGGCGCGCCTGCCGTCGAGCAGGCCGGCCGCGGCGAGCACGGCGGAGCCGGTGCAGACGGACGCGACCCGCCGGCTCTCCCCGGCCAGCCGGCGCACATGGCCGACGAGGCGGGGGTCGGCCGCGGCCTCCCGGTAGCCCAGCCCGCCCGACACGATCAGCGTGTCGAGGGGGCCCTTGAGCCGTTCGAGCGCCTCCTGCCCCTGCACCGTCATCCCGTCGGTGCAGGTGATCGCCCGTCCTCCGGGGGTGGCCAGGACCACCCGGTACGGCGGGGTGGCGCCCCAGTTCGCCTCGCTCAGCGTCGATGTCACGCAGGCGATGTCGAGTAGTTGGGCCCGGTCGTATCCGACGACCACCATCAGCCGCTCGTCCACCCTCGGGACCCTATGCCGCCGCGACAGGAGTACCAAGTATTCGGACATCATCCCCCCGTTCCGTTGCCGTCCGCGCTCAGGCCCCTCAGGGTGGGGGCAGAGAGGGACGGCGTCCGTCACGTGCGGAGGCCGGCCGGGGGTCCGATCTCGAAGGAGCACGGTGATGTCCGAACTTCGTGTGCACAATTTCTCGATCTCGCTCGACGGCTTCGCCACGGGCGCCGGGCAGGCCCCGGACGCGCCGTTCGGCCACGCCGGTGAACGCCTGCACGAGTGGATGTTCGCCACCCGGTTCTGGCACCGGATGGGCGGTGGGTCGGGCGGGAGCACGGGCGCGGACCACGCCCTCGCCGCGCTGCACGGTGCGGGGATCGGCGCCGAGATCATGGGTGCGGGCAAGTTCGGCCCGCCCGGCTGGCAGGACGACCCCGGGTACCGGGGCGCGTGGGGCGCCGACCCGCCGTTCCACACCCCGGTCTTCGTGCTCACGCACCGGCCGCGGCCGTCGATCGAGATGGAGGGCGGCACCACCTTCCACTTCCTGGACGCCCCGCCCGCCGAGGCGCTGGAGCGGGCCCGCGAGGCGGCCGGCGGCCTGGACGTGCGACTGGGCGGTGGGCCCTCGGTGGTCCGCGACTTCCTCGCCGAGGGACTCGTCGACCACATGCACGTGGTGCAGGTGCCGATGGTGCTCGGCCGCGGCGTCCGGCTCTGGGACGGCCTGGAGTCGCTGGAGGAGGCGTTCGACATCGAGGCGGTCTCGACGCCCTCGGGCGTCACCCATCTGACGTTCACGGCCAGGAGGCGGTGACCGTGCGCACCGCCGGCATGAAAGTGATCAGGACCACAGACGTCCCGGCGGGGGAGCGGTTCGCCTTCTGGCATGAACTGCACTCCAAGTTATGGGCGCCCTACGACCTGCGCTGCGATCCGCGGCTGAGGCACCGGTTCCAGGCCCAGGTCGGGATCAGCGACTTCGGGCCCGTCCAGGCGACGCTGATCACCACGATGCCGCACTCGGTCCATCGCACGCCCGAACTCGTCCGCCGGTCCGATCCCGAGGTGTTCAAGCTGGGCTGCTTCGTGCGGGGCGCCGGCATGAAGGAGCAGGACGGCCGGAGCGTGGAGATGAGGGTCGGGGATCTGATGCTCTACGACACGTCGCGTCCTTACCTGTGCGGATTCGTACCGGACATCCCGGAGAGCCAGGTACTGCTGCTGCGGTTCCCGCGCACGCTGCTGCCCTTCCCCGAGCCGGAATTGCGCCGGCTGACCGAGGACTGCATCCCGGGCGACCGGGGTGTCGGCGCGCTCTCCTCGCAGTTCATGCTGCAACTGGCCCGGCACCTGGACGAGCTCAGCCCGGCCGAGACCGCCCGGCTGTCCGTGCTGGCCATCGACGTGCTGACCGCGGCGCTCGGCAACGCGCTGGACCGCCGGGGCGCGGTGCCGGCCCCGACGCGGCGGCGGGCGCTGACGGCCCGGATCCACGCCTTCATCCAGGCGAACCTGGGCGACGCGGACCTGACTCCGTCCGCCGTCGCCGAAGCGCACCACATCTCCCTGCGCTACCTGCACAAGCTGTTCCAGCAAAACGGGCACACGGTCGCCGGCTGGATCCGCGCGCGCCGCCTGGAGCGGTGCCATCGCGACCTGGCCGACCCCGGCCTGGCGGCGCGCCCGATCAACGCGATCGCGGCTCGCTGGGGGTTCACCAGCCCGGCGCATTTCAGCCAGGCGTTCCGCAGCGCCTACGGCCTTTCGCCGCGCCAGTTCCGCCAGGAATGCGCCACGGCGCACACGCCTGGACAGGTGACGTGATGCGAAAGGGACGCGGCGCCCGGGTCCTGCGGGTTCTCGGCCGTGTACTCGCGGTTCTCCTGGCCTTGTTCCTCGTCCCGGGCGCGGAGTTCCTCATCAGCGCGCGGAGTTTCGCCTCCTACCGGTACGCGCCGCCCGCTGCCGACAGCGTCCCCGCGGTGGCTCCGCCCGAGCACGTCCCGGGCAGGCCCACCGTGGCGGTCGTGGTCGGCAACGCCGGCGCCAATGTGGCCGACGCGCTCGTCCCCTACGACGTGCTGGCGAGCACAGGCAGGTTCAACGTCTACACGGTCGCGCCCGAACGCCGCCCTCTGCCGCTGCTCGGAGGGTTGGACCTGGTCCCGGACCTGGACTTCGCGCAACTGAGCCGGCGGCTGGGCGGCAGGGCGCCGGACGTCACCGTGGTGCCGGAGATGCCGTCCGACGAGGAGAGCGATCGCCGCGTCATCGAGTGGCTTCGGGGTACCGCGAGCCGCGGGCTGGTGCTGAGCGTGTGCACCGGAGCCCGGCTGGTCGCCGACGCCGGTCTCCTCGACGGCCGCGAGGCCACCACGCACTGGTACCGGCTCTCCGGCCTGGAGGAGGCCCACCCCGCTGTGCGGTGGCGGCGCGGAGTCCGCTACCTCGACGCGGGGAACGTGATCAGCACGGGCGGGCTGCTGTCCTCGGTGGACGGGTCGCTGCGCGTGATCGAGCGGCTGGTCGGCACGGGCGCCGCCGCCGCGGCCGCCCGGTCCGCCGGCTGGAGCCACTACTCTCCCGGTGCGCCCGCGCGCATGCCCGAATCCCGGCTGTCGCCGTCCGACGCGCTCGTGCACGTGCTCAACCTCGGCTACCGGTCGAGGACGACCAAGGTGGGGGTGGTGCTCACCGATGGCGTCGGGGAACTGGAACTCGCTTCGGTGTTCAGCCCGTACGCCGAGGTCAAGGCCGTCCGGACGGTCGCGATCGCGTCCGCGGACACCGTGCGCTCGCGTCACGGGCTGACCTTCCTGCCGCGGGAGCGCCTCGCCGGCGCGGGAGACGGCATCGACCGGCTGATGGTCCCGGGCGGCGCGGCCGCGGCCGAGCGCGACCCGGGGATCGCGGCCGCCGCCCGCCGCGCGGGCGTCCCGCTGGAGTACCCGCACCGGCGGCCTGGCTTCGCCTTCGACCCGGTGCTCGATTCCATGGCCCGCACGCTGGACAGGCCCACGGCCGGCTGGACGCGCAAGATCCTCGAGTACCCCGCCGCGGAACCCGGCCCGTCCGGCCCGAGCTGGCCGTGGAGGCCCACCCTGCGCCTCTCGCTCCTCGCCCTGGCCGGGGTGGCCGCGCTGGTCCTCGTCCGCCTCACCGCGCGGCTCATCACGACCGGTTCGCTCCGCCCGGGAACCGGCGGCCGGCGGACCCCTGGATCGCCGGGCGGTGGCCGTGGCAGCCTCGACGGGGACGAGGAGAAGCCGTGAACGTGATGATCGTGGGAGCCGGCATCGGCGGGCTGTTCACCGCCCTGCGCCTGCACGCCGAGGGCATCGGCTGCGTGGTCTACGAGCGCGGCGAGCGGATCCGCGAGCTCGGGGTGGGCATCAACGCGCTGCCGTTCGCCGTCCGGGAGCTGGGCGCGGTGGGGCTGCTGGACCGGCTGGACGAGATCGGCGTGCGCACCGGCGAGCTGGTCTACGCCCACCGGCTGGGGCAGGAGATCATGCGCAGACCGTGCGGGCGGGCCGCCGGTTTCGCGCACCCGCAGATCAGCGTGCACCGCGGCCGGCTGCAGGGCCTGCTCCACCGCGCGGTCGTGGAGAGGCTGGGCGCGGACGCGGTGCGCACCGGCCACCGCCTGGTCGGCTTCGAGCAGGACGCCGAGGCCGTGACCGCCCGGTTCGCCGACGGCTCGCAGGCGCGCGCGGACGTCCTGGTCGGCGCCGACGGCATCCACTCGGCGACCCGGGCGGCCCTGTTCCCCGGCGAGGGACCGCCGCGCTGGAGCGGCATGATGACCTGGCGCGGCGCCACCGAGTGGCCCGCGTTCGGCACCGGGCGGACCATGGTGATCCTCGGCGGCAACGCCGCCAAGCTGGTCGTGTACCCGATCGGGACGGGCACGGCGCCCGGCACCAGGCTGACCAACTGGGCCATGGCCGTCCGGACCGGCCGCCCCGGCGACCCGCCGCCCGACGAGCAGGACTGGACGCGTCCCGCCGACCCCGCGGACCTGGCCGCGCACGTCGGGCGCTTCACCTGCGACCTCTTCGACCATGCCGCCATGATCGAGTCCACCCGGGACCGGATCGCGTTCCCCATGTGCGACCGCGACCCCCTGCCCGGCTGGACGCGCGGCCGGGTCACCCTGCTGGGCGACGCCGCCCACCCCATGTACCCGATGGGCTCCAACGGCGCAGGCCAGGCCGTCCTGGACGCGGTGAACCTCAGCGCCCACCTGGCGAACCACGCCGACCCCGGCCGGGCGCTGCTCGCCTACGAGCGCGACCGCCTCCCGGCCACCACCCAGATCGTCCTCCGCAACCGGCTCGGCGGCCCGGAGCAGGTCATCGAGGAGGTCGAACGCCGTGCCCCGGAGGGGTTCGAGCGCATCGAGGACGTGATCACCCCCGCCGAGCTGGAGGCCATCGTGGCCGGCTACACCCGGGCCTCCGGGGGAGACCGCGACAGGGCGGACCGGGCGGACCGGTCGGGCGGCTGAGGCCCGCGCCGCCGTCCCGG
The DNA here is from genome assembly GCF_900188445.1 of Actinomadura meyerae. GTDB lineage: Bacteria > Actinomycetota > Actinomycetes > Streptosporangiales > Streptosporangiaceae > Spirillospora > Spirillospora meyerae. The sequence continues at coordinate 312 of NZ_FZOR01000061.1, read as the reverse complement.
AACCGGCACGGCGCGGCGGGCACGCCAGGGCGCGCCTTCACCCCGAGTCAGAGATAACCATAATGATGGATTGCTCGATAATTGACAATCCGTCCAACGAATGAGCAGGTCAGAGCGCCGCCCCTTTGAAGCTTATTGACTCTAACCATCATGATGGTTAGAGTCGGGCCGCCGGTAACCGCCCGGTGCCCGCCGCGTCCGCCGCCGACGCGGGTCAAGCGAGGAGTGCCATGCCGAAGATCTCGATCAGTAGCCCGAACGCGCCCAAGGTCGGTTTCTCGGCCGGGACCGTGCCTCCGCTGTCGCAGGCGA
>NZ_FZOR01000013.1 GCF_900188445.1 Actinomadura meyerae | reverse complement strand
AGAGAACACCCGTTCTACTGGATCTCCGTTCTCATGTCCGGCCACCAGCCGAGAACCCTTGACACCTCCGGCGTCACCTTAACTTCCCGGCATTGAGCCTAGCCCCGGCACCACCCGGGATCCGGCGACCGGCCGGTCGACTGCCCGAACAGGCTCATCTCGCACGCTGCGGCAGCCGAGCCCGGAAGCTACCGCAACGCAGCGACAACGGCGCGGGCGACCTGCTGGACCTCGCGACCCGCGGTGGCCTGGTCCAACCCGGTACCGGTGCCCACCGCCCAAGGCCGGGCATAGTCCTGCCCTTCCCAGTCGATCACCATGTTGACGTTCTTGAAGCGGCAGTACAGGTAACGGCCGCTCATCGAGTAATCCTGCCGGGGATCCCCGATCACTCCGCTCACCGCGTTCTCGCGTGATATCCGGAAGCCCAGGCATTCCTCCGCGATCCCGGCCGCCTTCTCGAGCGGCCCGGTGCTCACGACTTGCCGCCCCTCGCGCGTCCGGTCGCCCGCCAGCTCTTTCCGCACGTACGCGGCCTTCTCCATCGCCTCCGCGATGCTCGCCTTCCGCGTCACCTGGAGAGTGAGAACGCGATTACGCCGGGCATCGAGCACCGTCCACGAGAAGTGCTCGTCTCTCATCCGGTCATTGAACGGGTCGCTCCAGAGCCTGCCCTTGACGACATCACTCGGAAGCGCTCCGGACACCGCTCGGTCGATCTCGGGCAGTTTCGTGACGAGGCCCGCCGCATCCGTTTCGACGACGGACGGGGTACTCGGAGCGGGCGTAGCGGAATACCGGCCGCCGGTATCACCCGTCGCGTCCGAGAACAGGCCGCAGGCCGCCGCGCCGGCAACGCAGAAAAACCCGACGACGGCCAGAACTCCACCACGTCTGACGCCCTCATGGCGTGGCCCGCCCATCAGCGCCTCACTTGCCGAAATGCTCGGTGACCTCACCGAGTTCGGAAACGACGCCGCCGACTGTGCTCACCGTCTCACCGGCGGGTTTCAGCGGCTCGATCAGCCCCATGAGATCTCCGACGGTCTGCGCCCCTCCGCCGATCTTCTTCATATCAGCTCCGGCACATCCCCGCGGCGGGATCGCCACACCTATTGCCATCTGGCGCAACTTCGTCATCGGGGACACGCGGCTCGCGGGACCCGCCAGCATCGTCACTGGGCGACCCCACCGCTCGCCCGGCACCCCTTCCGGACGGCAGCGCCCCCGGAGTCAGGATTCGGGGCGGAGGAGGGCTTCTTGGGCCACCGAGGCCAGGAGGGTGCCGTCCTGGGCGTGGAGCGTTCCCCGTGCCAGGCCGCGAGCGCCGTGGTTGGTCACCGGGTCCACCGAGTACAGGAGCCACTGGTCGGCGCGGGGCTGGCGGTGGAACCACACGGCGTGGTCGAGGGTGACGGCCGTGGCGAGACGGCGGGGCGAGCCGGGGGCTCGGGCGCTGCTCACCACCGCCATGTCCGACACGTAGGTGACCAGGCACGCGTGCAGCGCGGGGTCGTCGTCGACCAGGGCGGACGCGCGGAACCAGAACGGGTGCGCCATCGGGAACTCGGTTTCGGCCGGCGGGTCCACGACCCGGAAGTCGAAGCCGACCGGGTGCTTGAAGAACGTCGGGAGCACCGGCTCGTGCAGGCCCTCCGGGCCGGGCACGCCCGACGGCGCGGGGGCCTGCCAGTCGAAGCCGTCCTCGGGGGAGTGGAACGAGGCGATCAGCTCCAGGATCGGCTTGCCGCCCTGGCTCGCGGTGACGTGCCGGGTCGAGAACGAGCGGCCGTCGCGGGTGCGGGCCACGTCGAAGCGCAGCGGCTCGTCCGGTGAACCCGGGCGGATGAAGTAGGCGTGCAGGGAGTGCGGCGGGCGACCGTCCGCGGTCAGGCACGCGGCCCGCAGGCTCTGCCCGGCGACCTGCCCGCCGAACAGCCGCGGCCACCCCACCGACGGCCCGGTGGCGAGGAAGGCGTCCTCACCGAGGGGGTTCAGGTCGAACAGCCGCGTGATGCCGTCGTTCATCGTGCTCCTTGGGGGACCGGCGCCTGGCGGCGACCTTACTCGGCGGCGGTGCGGCCGCCGGCGACCGGGGCGGTCCCCTGCGGGCCGGGGGACGGCCCTGATACGGTCACGCGCGGTCGCCCTATGATCGCCGTGGGGACGGCGCCCGGGGGATCGGCGCCCGCCCCGCGAGGAGATGAGAGAGGCAATGGCTGATATCACCGAGTCGCCCGAGTGGTCCGCGCTGGGCGAGCACCACGCCGCGCTCGCCGGGCGGCACCTGCGCGACCTTTTCGCGGACGATCCGGGGCGCGTCGACCGCATGACGGTGACCGCGGGGGACCTCCACCTGGACTACTCCAAGCACCGCGCCACGGGCGAGACGGTGTCGCTGCTGGTCGCGCTCGCCGAGCGGGCCGGGCTGCGGTCCCGGATCGAGGCGATGTTCACCGGGGAGCACATCAACGTCAGCGAGGACCGCGCCGTCCTGCACACCGCGCTGCGGCTCCCGCCCGGCGAGGCCCTCACCGTGGACGGCCAGGACGTCGCGGGCGACGTGCACGCCGTGCTGGACAAGATGTCCGACTTCGCCGGGCGTGTCCGCTCCGGCGAGTGGACCGGGTACACCGGCGAGCGCATCACGACCGTCGTCAACATCGGCATCGGCGGCTCCGACCTCGGCCCGGCCATGGCCTACGAGGCGCTGCGCGACTTCGCCGACGCGGGGATCTCCTGCCGGTTCGTCTCCAACATCGACCCCGCCGACATCGTCGGCACGCTCGCCGGCCTCGACCCCGAGCGGACCCTCTTCGTCATCAGCTCCAAGACGTTCGGGACGCTGGAGACCCTCACCAACGCCAAGGTCGCCCGGAAGTGGCTCGTCGACCGGCTCGGCGCCGGCGAGGCCGTGTCCCGGCACTTCGTCGCCGTCTCCACCAACGCCGAGCGGGTCGCCGAGTTCGGCATCGACACCGCCAACATGTTCGGCTTCTGGGACTGGGTCGGCGGCCGGTACTCCTTCGACGGCGCCATCGGGCTGTCCCTGATGATCGCGATCGGCGGCGAGGCGTTCCGCGAGATGCTCGCCGGGTTCCGCGAGATCGACGAGCACTTCCGGTCGGCGCCGTTCGAGGCGAACATGCCGGTGCTGATGGGCCTGCTCGGCGTCTGGTACACCGACTTCTTCGGCGCGCAGACCCGCGCGGTGCTGCCCTACAGCCAGCGGCTGGCCCGCTTCCCCGCCTACCTCCAGCAGCTCACGATGGAGTCCAACGGCAAGTCGGTGCGGGCCGACGGCGCGCCCGTCGTCGCGCAGACCGGCGAGATCTTCTGGGGCGAGCCCGGCACCAACGGCCAGCACGCCTTCTACCAGCTGCTGCACCAGGGCACCCGGCTCGTCCCGGCCGACTTCATCGGCTTCGCCGAGCCCTTCGAGGACCCGGCGGTCGACGGGCCCGCGGGGATGCACGACCTGCTGACCGCGAACATGCTGGCGCAGACGTCGGCGCTCGCGTTCGGCAAGACCGCCGAGGAGATCGCCGCCGAGGGGACGCCCGCCGCGGTCGTCCCGCACAAGGTGATGCCGGGCAACCGGCCGACCAGCACGATCCTGGCGCCGAAGCTGACCCCGAAGACCCTCGGGTCCCTCGTCGCGCTCTACGAGCACATCGTGTTCGTCGAGGGGACGATCTGGGGCATCGACTCCTTCGACCAGTGGGGCGTCGAGCTCGGCAAGGTCATGGCGATGGACCTCGCGCCCGCGCTCACCTCGGCCGAGCCGCCGGCGCAGGCCCCCGACCCGTCGACCGCCGCGCTCGTCCGCCGGTACCGGGAGCTGCGCGGCCGCCGCGTCTGAACGACTCGAACGCGCGAGTCGAACGCGCGAGGGGGCCCGCCGGACGTGCCGGCGGGCCCCCTCGCGTTCGCCGCGGGTCAGGCGCGGGCGCCGGGCAGCGGCCCCTCGGCCCAGCCCTGGGATTCCAGGATCGCGCGGAACTCCTCGAAGGAGATGAACCCGTCGAGGTTGCCGTCCGCCCGCTCGAACCTGTCCTGCGTCTCGGCGCGCGTCCAGGCGAGGCCCAGCTCGTCGAGCACGAGCGTGAACTCCATCAGGTCGAGCTTCTGGTCGCCGCCGAGGTCCGCGCGGGTGAACAGCGCAAGAAGGTCGTCCTCGGTCGGTCGTGTCGTCATCTCGCTCCTCGTTCTGTCCGATGGTAGCCACGCATCATGTCACAGGGAGCGAGCCGGGCCCTATGCGAAACGCCGCAGGAAGAGCCCCGGTTTACGGGTGTTCGTCCCCCGTCAGCTCGGGGACGCGGTGCCGGTACCGCTCGAACAGCGCCGCGTTCACCTCGTCGCCGCCGGGGACGTTCGCGCTCGTCCAGCGGGGCAGCTCGGTGCCGCGCGCCGACGCGAGGTCGTCGAGCGCGGCCAGCACCCGCGACCACGCGTACGCGGCGAGGATGGTGGACGCCGCCGCGGTGCGCGGCGCCTCCGCCGGGTGCAGCACGTCGCCGGGCGGGACGCAGGTGTCCAGCACGATGTCGGCGTGGTCGGCCAGCGACGTGGACGTCCGGGCCGCCGCGCCTCGCGCGGCCCGCGCCGAGGTCACCGCGACGACCGGCACGCCCCGCGCCCGGCACTCCGCGGCCACCTCGACCGGGTAGGGGTTGCGGCCGCTGGTGGAGAAGACCACCGCCACGTCCGGCGGCGCGGGCGCCGCCTTCGCGGCCACGGCGCGCCCGACCCCCTCCTCCCGCTCGACGCGGGTGCTGCGCACCGCGTCGTCGAGGGGGAGGACGCCGGGGTCCCAGACCGGGCGGACGGCGGCGAGGCCGCCCGCCCGGTAGAACGTCTCGAACACCATGGCGAGGGAGTGCCCCGCCCCGGCGACGTGGACGATCCCGTCGGCCTCGACCGACTCCAGGAGCAGCGCCGCCGCGGCGTCGATCGCCTTGCCCGAGGTCTCGTCGAGGTCGTCCAGCAGAGTCCGCACCCGGTCGGGGAGCTGCGTCCGGGGGGAGTCAGGCATCGGGCACGGCCTCCTTCAGGGTGCGGGCCAGGTCCTCCTGGCCGGACGCGGCGCGGAGCCGGTCGGCCAGGCCGCCCGACAGCGCGCGCGCCAGTCCGGAGAGGACGCCGACGTGCGCGTCGGGATCGGGTGTGCAGAAGGCGAGCAGCAGGTCGACCGGGTCGTTGTCAGGATGACCGAACTCGACCGGCGACGCCAGCCGGGTCGCGCCGACGCCGACGGCCAGCCCGCCCTCCTCGGGGCGGGCGTGCACGAGCGCCAGGCCCTTGGTCAGCACGATGTACGGGCCGTTCTCCTCCACCACCCGGACGCACGCGTCCGGGTAGCCCTCGCCCGCCGCGCCCGCGTCGACCAGCCCGGAGGCCGCCCGGCGGACGGCCTCCCGCCAGTCCGCCGCGGTGACGCCGTCGGCAGCCGCGATCACCACGCTCACCGCAGCCACCCCTGCTCGGTGAGCCGCTCCCGCAGCTGCGCCTCGAGTCCCTCCTTGTCGAGGAAGTCGCTGACGGTGATCACGACGGGGGCGAGATCGGCGATCTCGCTGGTGTGCATGCCCTGGCCGATCACCACGTCCGGCGACATCCCGCGCGCCGTGGACACGTCGGTGTTCTCCACCCGCGCCTCCACGCCGAGGGAGCGCAGCGCGTCCTCGGCGGTCATCTTGAGCATCAGGCTGGAGCCCATGCCGACGCCGCAGACCGCGAGGATCTCCAGTTGCCGGTCCAGTGCCATCTCGGTCCTTCTCTCTGTCGGTTCGGTCAGGCCGCCGCCGCGGCCCTGTCCTCGGGTGCGGAGTCACCGCCGTCCGGGCCGCCCCGCCGCTTCTCGGCGCGGCCGAGCAGCAGCAGGGAGGCGACCATCGCGGCGAGCGCGACGGCGGGCACCGCCCAGACCGCCTTCCCGCCGGCGACCGGCTCCACGGCCTTCAGCAGCCACGCGATCGCGTACCAGTCGGGGTCGGCGAGCGTGGCGAGCTCGGGCGCGGTCTTCTCGTACAGGCCCCAGGTGACGGCCTGCCCGACCGCGAGGACGAGCCCGGAGATCACGCCGCCCAGCACGGCGCCGCGCCAGCCCGCCACCACGTTGCCGAACAGCGCCGCGGCGCCGCCCACGAAGAACAGCATGATCATGGGCGGGGCGAGGGTGAACCAGCCGGCGCCGGCGAACACCGCGAGGCAGATCAGGAACACCACGGTGGACGAGACGAACCCGACCATGACGGCGGTCGGCGCGACGGGGAACACGGTCGGCGCGTCCAGCGCGGGGCGGGTGCCCGGGATGACCCGGTCGCTGAACCCCTTGAACGCCGGGACGATCTCGCCGAGGAACATCCGCACGCCGAACAGCAGGATCGCGATGCCGCCCGCGAACCGGAGGCCGACCAGGATCGCCCACACCCACGGGGACAGCTTGTCGTCCATCTCGGCCGCGGCCTTCGCCACCACGCCGTCGTCGGCGAACGCGACGCCCACCAGCATGATCACCGTGATGATCAGCGCGGTGCTGACGTTGACGTCCTTGAAGAACGACAGCTGGCGGGGCAGCTTCAGCTTCTCGGTGTCGTGCTTCTCGCGGCTGCCGAGCGGGCGCGCGGCGTACCCGGTGATCAGGCAGGCGAGGGAGCTGGTGTGCGCGAACCCGAACCGGTCGTCCGGCATGACGCGGCGCATCAGCGGGCGCATCCACAGCGGCTGGAGCGTCCAGTAGGCGGCGACGAACCCGGCGCCGCACAGCACCAGCGTGAGCTGGTCGGCGTCCGGGGCGATCGTCACCAGCGACGCCACCGTCACCGTGCTGATCCAGAACATCAGGTGCCCGGTCAGGTACAGGTAGCGGGCCGCCGGGAACAGCCGGACGACCAGCACGTGCACCAGGAAGGCGACCGTGATGACCAGCGCCACCGTGCCGCCCTGCTTGGTGAGGAAGTCGGCGAGGGTGTTGTCGGCCTGCGGCGGCGTGGTGTCCATCGCGCTGGCGAGGACGGTCTGGAAGCTGGTCAGCCCGCCGGTGAACACCTCCACGCCGATGAACAGGATGACGACGCCGATCGTGGCGCGCAGCGCGCCCGCGAACACGTCCTCGAAGCGCTTGCGCTGGAGGATGAGCCCGATCAGCGTGATGAGCCCGATGAGGATGGGCACCTGGCCGAACACGTTGTCGGCCAGGAAGGTGAGGATGTCCTTGATGACGTCCATGAGTGAAAGTCGCCTCACTTTCCGGGGGGTGATGGTGCGCTGCCGCCCCCGTCAGCGCGATGGACGATCCGTCCGGTCGGTCAGTGCTCGGGTGGCCGCAGGTCCAGTTCCAGGCGGTACCGGTCGCCGCGGTACAGGGACCGCACGTACTCCAGGGGCCGCCCGCCGGCGTCCCTGGTGACGCGCTCGAACAGGAACGCCGGCATGTGCACCGGCACGCCGAGCTCGGCGGCCTCCTCGGCGGTGGTGACGGTCGGCTCGATCGTCTCGGTGCCCGAGGCGATCACGATCCCGGCGCCGCGCAGCAGGTCGTAGAACGACCGCCCCTCCAGGTCGTGCCTGCGCAGTCCGGGCATGAGCGACCGGGGCATGTACAGGGTCTCGATCGCCATGGTCGCCTCGTCGGCCAGCCGCAGCCGGCGAATGGTAAATACCTCTTCCTCGGGGGAGAGGGCGAGCCGCCTGCCGATCCGCGCCCCCGCCGTCTCGGTGCGGAACGACAGGACCCGCCCGCCCGGTTTCATCCCGCGCCTGGTCATGTCCTCGGTGAACGAGGTCATGGTCAGCGACACCGCGATCCGGGGTTCGGCCACGTAGGTGCCGCTCCCGTGCCGCCGGTCGAGGAGGCCCTCGGCGACCAGGCCGTCGATGGCCTGCCGCAGTGTCGGCCGGGAGACGCCGAGGTCCGCGGCGAGCCGGCGCTCGGACGGCAGGGCGTCCCCCACGTCCAGGCCGTCCAGCATCGCCAGCAGCTCCCGGCGCACCGCCTGCCGTTTCGTGCTCCCGGGGCGGGATTCACCGGCGGATGGCACGCCGTTCACCTCCTCTTGACGTCGTTCCTGTCGCTGCACACCGTATGTCCGATTGTGGCGACTGGTCAATACCACTTTGGCGATGTTTGCCCTGGTCGCGGATGGCGGCCTCATGCGACGGTCGTCCGCATGAGGAATTTCGGACGCGGCGCCCTGGCGATGGCGCTCCCCCTGGTCCTGCCCGCGGCCCTCTGCACGGCGCCGGCGCACGCCGCCGGCGGCCCCGGAGGCGGCCCGCCCGCCGCCCGCGACGGGTGGCGGCTGGTGGCCGCCGAGCCCTTCGACCGGCACCTGGACAGTGCGAAGGCGCCGTGGCGGCCGGACGGCGACGGCCCCTCCAGCCCCCACAACGTCGACATGTACGACAACGACGGCGCCTACTTCGACACCGTCGGCGGCCCCGCCTTCCGGCAGCAGCTCGCGAAGATGAAGACCTACCGGCAGTCGTTCACGTTCGGGCGGGGCGGCTGGCTCACCGCCGAGCTCGCCGCGCGCGACGCCGACGGCGACGGGCGCCCGGACCGCCCGCCGACGCTCACCTCCGGCAAGGGCGTCGCCCGCATCGACGAGCCCGCCCACCAGGCGGGCGTCGTCATCCGCTCGACCCGCGACCTGCCCGCCGAGTACCGCGTCGAGATGACGCTGCGCGGCCTGGACTTCGGCGGGCGGCGCGACGGCTCGTGGGACTACCCGGACGGCCGGATCAACGGCTACTCGCCGGACGGCTGCAAGACCAACTTCCCGTGGGCGTCGGGCGGCGACTTCTCCAGGCCGGAGTGCGAGTGGGCCGACGTCCGCACCGACTCCAACGGCTTCTACTACATGTCGATCATGGACTACCGGCAGGTGGCCCCGCACAACAACGTCTTCGTCCACGGCCACCGCAAGGTCGCCATGGACGGCTACAACCGCTACAAGTACACCGGCACGGGGCTGCTCTACTGCAACCCCGCCACCGGCGAGTACGAGCCCTACTCCGCCGGGACGGGCAACGGCGTCAACGCGATCTTCATGACCGACGACCGCCGGTACGCGGCGATGCCCGGCACCGAGTACCTGATGGACAGCGAGTGCGGGCACCGCAAGGCCGGCGCGATCGTCTCGACCGTCGACCTCCAGCCCGAACTGCTGCCCAAGGAGCCCTACACGTTCGCGATCGAGCGCCGCGACGGCGCCTACACGATGGAGATGTCGGGCGTCTTCGCGCACGTGGGCCGCGCCACCTACCGGTACACGCGCGCGTTCGTCCAGGACGGCGAGCCCATCTGGCACTACAACCAGCGGCCGGAGGAGTACGACGGCCGGTTCGACGCCAACTGGACCTGGACGGGACCGGGCGGCACGCTCGTCGACCGCGGCACCTGGCCCGCCGGGTCCGCCTACCCCGACCGGTTCATGATCGGCGACCCGCACATGAACTTCTACGAGGGAAAGGCGCAGGTGGACGACATCCGGTTGTACGTTCCGGAGTAGCAGCCGAATGTCGGAGGCGGGGGCCGGGGTCCGCGGGACCACGCCCACGCCTCGCCACGGGGGGCCTCGTGACTCAGCAGACCGCGCCGGGCCGGGCGCCGGAGCCGTCCCTCGCCGACCCCTGCGCGGAGCGGGAGCCGGCGGGGGAGCGGCTGCGCGCCGACGGGCCCGGGGACGGCCCGGGCCTGGACGTGTTCCTGTCCGGCCAGGTCTTCATGGACATGATCTTCACCGGGCTGCCGGGGCTGCCGCCGCCCGGCACCGAGATCGTCACCGACGGGCTCGGCTCGGCGCCCGGCGGGGTCGCCAACATCGCGGTCGCGATGAGCCGGCTCGGGCTGCGGGTCGGGCTGGCGGCGCCGTTCGGCGACGACATGTTCGGGGCCTACCTGTGGCGCACCCTCGCCGAGCAGGAGGGCGTCGACCTCGGGATGTCGCGCCTCGTGCGCGGCTGGTCGACGCCCGTCACCGTGTCGATGGCCTACGACTCCGACCGCAGCATGGTGACGTTCGCCAAGCCCGTCCCCGGCCCGCTGGACGACCTCGGCGGCCCGCCGCCGGACGCGCGGGCCTGCTTCGTGGACGTCGACCGCCCGGTCCCGGCGTGGGCGGCGGGCATGCGCGCCCGCGGCGCGCTGGTGTTCGGCGACCTCGGCTGGGACCAGACCGGCGCCTGGCCCGCCGAGGTCCTCGACCGCCTCGCCCACGTCGACGTGTTCCTGCCGAACGCGGCCGAGGCGATGGCCTACACCCGCACCGCCACCCCGGCGGAGGCGGCCGCCGCGCTCGCCGAGCGGGTCCCCGTGGTCGTGGTCAAGCGCGGCGGCGACGGCGCCATCGCGATCGACTCGGCGTCGGGGGAGCGGGCCGAGGTCGGCGCGCTGCCGGTGCGGGCCCTCGACCCGACCGGGGCGGGCGACGTGTTCGCCGCCGGGTTCGTGTTCGCCACCCTCGCCGGCCTCCCGCTCGCCGAGCGGCTGCGGTTCGCCAACCTGTGCGCGGGGCTGTCCGTGCGGCACCGCAGCGGCTCGCTCGGCTCGCCGTGCTGGGGCGAGATCGCCGCGTTCGGCGAGTCGGGGGAGGTGCCGGAGTCGGTGCTGGCCGAGTACGCGTTCGTCGTCCCGTTCATCCCGGACACGGCCGACGACTCGCCCGTCCGCGCCGAGCCCACCCTGCGCAAGGAGCATTGACGGCCCGCCGGGCCGGGGACCGGGCGGGGTCAGGCGGGGGAGGCGCCGGCGCGGTACTCCTGCGGGCTGACGCCGTGCTCGCGCTTGAACGCGGTGCTCAGCGCGAACGCGGTGCCGTACCCGACCCGGCGCGCGATGGCGTCCAGCGTCGCGTCGGTCTCCCGCAGCAGGTCGGCGGCCTGCGCGAGCCGGATCCCGGTGAGATACGCCATCGGCGGCTCGCCGATCAGCTTCGCGAACCGCTGGGCGAGCGCGGCCCGGGAGACGCCGACCCGGGCGGCGAGGTCGGCGACCGTCCACGGGTGCGACAGGTCGTCGTGCAGCAGCCGCAGCGCGGGGCCGGCGACGGGGTCGCCGTGGGCGCGGTACCAGCCGGGGGCCGCCGCGCCCGGCCGGGAGAACCAGGCGCGCAGCGTCGCGATCAGCAGCACGTCGAGGAGCCGGTCGAGGACGATCTCCTGTCCGGGCTCGTCCCGGCCGATCTCCTCGCCGAGCACGCCGGTGAGCGGCGACTTCCAGGTGTCGCCGCGCACCACCGCGATCGGCGGCAGCGCGGACAGCAGCCGCCCGGCGACGGCGCCGCGCATCTGGTAGGTGCCGATCAGCATGACCGACGTCCCGTCGGGGTCGTTGCCCCAGGCGCGGACGCCGAGGTCCATCGCGTCCGACAGGCTCGTCCCGTCCGGGGTGGTGCAGCGCTGCCCGGGATGGATGACGACCTGCGGCTCGGTGGCCGGGTCGTCGCCGACCGTGTAGTGGTCGGGCCCGCGGAAGACGGCCATGTCGCCGGGGCCGACGCGCTGCGGCTCGCCCGTGTCGGGGATCAGCCACGCGTCGTCCCGGACCATGGACAGCAGCGTCAGCGGCGCCTCGTCCTGGATCCGGAGGGACCAGGGCGGGGAGAGGCTCGCCCGCAGCATGAACGCTCCCCGGGCGCGCGGGCCGTCGAGGAGATCGGTGAGGGCGTCCATGGCGGCCAGCCTAGACGCTCGCGTATGCGGGCGAGCTTCTCAACCATGGTCGCCGAAGACGCCCGCCGGTTGACTTGAGGGCATGACGAACACGGAACACGACGGCAGCGACCTGACTCTCGTCCTCGGCGGCACCGGCAAGACCGGCCGGCGCGTGGTGGAGCGGCTGGAGGCCCTGGACGTCCCGGTCCGGATGGGCTCGCGGGCGGCCTCGCCCGCCTTCGACTGGGCGGACCGGGCGACCTGGGCGCCCGTGCTGCGGGGCGTCGCGAAGGTGTACCTGTCCTACTACCCGGACCTGGCCGCCCCCGGCGCGCCGGAGGCGATCGCCGCGTTCACGGCGGAGGCGGTGCGGGCCGGGGTGCGGCACGGCGTCCTGCTGTCCGGCCGCGGCGAGCCGGAGGCGGCCGAGTGCGAGGAGGCCGTCCGGGCGTCGGGCCTGGAGTGGACGGTCGTGCGGGCGAGCTGGTTCGCGCAGAACTTCAGCGAGGACTACCTCCTCGACCCCGTCCGCGCCGGCGAGGTCGTCCTCCCGGCGGGCGACGTGCCCGAGCCGTTCGTGGACGCCGGCGACATCGCGGACGTCGCCGTCGCGGCGCTCACCGGGGACGGGCACGCGGGCGAGGTCTACGAGGTGACCGGCCCCCGCGCGCTGACCTTCGCCGAGGCCGTCGCGGAGATCGGCCGCGCGACCGGGCGGGACATCGCCTACGTCCGGGTGAGCCCGGACGACTACACCGCGGCGCTCAAGGAGCACGGCCTGCCCGGCGAGGTCATCGGCCTGCTGGCCTACCTGTTCACGACCGTGCTGGACGGCCGCAACGCCCGCCCCGCGGACGGCGTCCGCCGGGCGCTCGGCCGCGCCCCCCGCGACTTCGCCGACTACGCGCGGGAGACCGCGGACAGCGGCGTCTGGAACCTCTGACCGGAAGGCGGAACGACCATGAGATCAGCACTGGCGGGCGTCTCGGTGACGCTCTCCATCATCGCGGCGGCCGGCATGGCCGGGACGTTCTTCGGCTTCTCGACCGGCGTGATGCCGGGCCTGAACGCGGCGAAGCCCGGATCGGCGATCGACGCCATGCAGTCCATCAACCAGAAGATCCAGAACCCGCTGTTCGTGGCGATGTTCCTGCTGGTCCCGGTGCTGGCGGCCGCGGCGGGCGTCCTGCTGCTCACGATGGACCAGAAGGCGGCGGCGATCCTGTTCTTCGTCGCGGCGGGCGCCTACTTCGCCGGCGCGCTCCTCCCGAGCTTCGCCGTGAACATCCCGATGAACAACGACCTGGACGCCGCGGCGATCCCGAAGGACGCGGCCGAGGCGGCGAAGCTCTGGTCGGACTACTCCGGCCGCTGGACCGCTTGGAACACCGTCCGCGCCGTGTTCGGCTGGGCGAGCGTGCTCGCCATGGGCCTGGGCGTCTACCTGTGGGGCAAGGACAACTGAACGACGCGGGCGGCCCGCTCCCCTCCGGAAGGGGACGCGGGCCGCTTCGCCGTCTCCGCCCGCCGGGCTCTACCGGCCGTTCCGCGCGCACCAGCCGGCCCAGGTGAGGGCGCCGCCGCCGAGCTGCTTCCGGTGGAAGGACGTCCACGAGGTCTCCGACGGCGCCGGCGCGCCGGGGGCCCGTCGCGCGAGCGGGCCCGGTGCGCGGCCGCCGCGGGGCTTACGATCTCTGGATGGGCGGTGTCTACGCGATCAGCGACCTGCATGTGGGATTCCCCGAGAACCGCGCGTTCGTGGAGGGGCTGCGGCCCGGGTCCGCGGACGACTGGCTGATCGTCGCCGGCGATGTCGCCGAGAGGTTCGCCGACATCGAGTGGACGTTGCGCACGCTGGCCGACCGGTACGCCACCGTCCTCTGGGTCCCCGGCAACCACGAGCTGTGGACGATCAAAGACGACCCGGTGCGGCTGCGCGGGGAGGCCCGCTACCGGCGCATCGTCGACATGTGCCGCGGCCTCGGCGTGCTCACCCCCGAGGACCCGTACCCCGTCTGGGACGGGGAGGGCGGGCCCGTGACGATCGCGCCGCTGTTCCTCCTCTACGACTACACGTTCCGGCCGGACGGGGCGTCCACCAAGGAGGAGGCGCTGGAGATCGCCCACGAGTCGGGCGTCGTGTGCACCGACGAGGTCTACCTGCACCCCGACCCGCACCCGACGCGGGACGCCTGGTGCGACGCCCGGATCGCCTACACCGAGCAGCGCCTCGCGGCCCTGGGCCCCGGGACGCGGACCGTGCTGGTCAACCACTGGCCGCTGGTCCGCGAGCCCACCCGCGTCCTGTGGTACCCGGAGTTCGCGCAGTGGTGCGGCACCGAGCGCACCGCCGACTGGCACGCGAGGTTCGGCGCGGTGTCCGTCGTGTACGGGCATCTGCACATCCCGCGGACGATCTGGACCGGCGACGTCCCGCACATCGAGGTGTCGGTCGGCTACCCGCGCGAGTGGCGCAAGCGGCCCGCCGCCGCCCCGCGGGGGCCGCGCCGGATCCTGCCCGACCCGGAGACGAGCTGACGGCGGGACCGGCTACGGCCGGCCGGGCACCATGCCCGCGGCGGCGAGCGACAGCAGCCGCCCGGCGGCCTCCGGCTCCCGCTCGGTGACCGCGGCGATCGCGCCGGTGAGCCACAGGACGTCGCTGAACGACGCCTCCGCCGGCGCGTCCCCGGCCCGCTGCGCGCGGGCGAACAGCGCCTCGCCCGCCTCGTACATCGCGCGCCGGGAGGGCGCCGGCTCCGGCCGGGGAGCCTCGGCGTCCGGCCGCGCCTCCCGGTCGCGCGGCGCCTCCTCGTCCCGCAGAGACGCGACGGCCGACGCGGCCAGCCCCCGGTACGTGGACACCTGCTCGGCGAACGCGCGCAGCCAGGTCAGCAGCGCCTCGCCGGGCTCGGGGGAGACCAGGAGCTCGCGGCCCCGCGCGGCCAGCTCCGCGTAGCCGTCGGCGAGCAGCGCCTCCAGCAGGTGCCGGCGGGTGGGGAAGTGGCGGTACAGCGTTCCGATGCCGACCCCCGCCCGCCGGGCGACGGCCTCCAGGGACGCGCCGGCCCCGTCGCGCTGGAAGATCTCGCGGGCCGCGGAGAGCAGCCGCGCCCGGTTGCGGCGCACGTCGGCGCGCACGGCGCGCGCTGGGGCCTTCGGCGTGTCGTCGCTGGTCACGTCGGTCTTCGGTCCTTTCCCGGCGGGGACGGGCCTGCGGCGATATCGGGGGGATCCGCGGCTTTGGAACGGTCCCTCGATACTAGCCGCGCCGCGCACCCCGGGCCCCGCCGGGCCGCGCGGGCCCGCCGCGGAAGGCTCCGCGACGGGCCCGCGCCGACCTGCGCCTACCTCAGGACGGGCCGGGGGACAGGGGCAGTCGCAGCCGCCCTCCGGCGGCCCGGAACTCGGCCGCCTTCTCCCGCATCCCGGCGGCGAGCGCGGCCTCGCCGTCCAGCCCGCGCTCGTCGGCGTACCGCCGGACGTCCCGGGTGATCTTCATCGAGCAGAAGTGCGGCCCGCACATCGAGCAGAAGTGCGCGGTCTTCGCCGGTGCCGCCGGCAGCGTCGCGTCGTGGAACGCGCGGGCGGTCTCGGGGTCCAGCGACAGGTTGAACTGGTCCTCCCAGCGGAAGTCGAACCGCGCGTCCGACAGGGCGTCGTCCCACGCCTGCGCGCCCGGATGCCCCTTGGCCAGGTCGGCGGCGTGCGCCGCGATCTTGTAGGCGATCACCCCGGCCTTGACGTCCTCGCGGTCCGGCAGCCCGAGGTGCTCCTTCGGCGTGACGTAGCAGAGCATCGCGGTGCCGTGCCAGCCGATCATCGCCGCGCCGATCGCCGAGGTGATGTGGTCGTAGCCGGGCGCGATGTCGGTGGTCAGCGGCCCGAGCGTGTAGAACGGCGCGCCGCCGCACCACTCCTGCTGCCGGTCCACGTTCTCCTTGATCTTGTGCATCGGGACGTGGCCCGGCCCCTCGTTCATCACCTGGTTGCCGTACTCGGCCGCGATGGCCGTCAGCTCGCCCTGCGTGCGCAGCTCGGCGAACTGCGCCTCGTCGTTGGCGTCGGCGATGGAGCCGGGGCGCAGCCCGTCCCCGAGCGACCAGGTGATGTCGTAGGCGGCGAAGATCTCGCACAGCTCCCGGAAGCGGGTGTAGAGGAAGTTCTCCTCGTGGTGCGCCAGGCACCACGCCGCCATGATCGAACCGCCCCGGGACACGATCCCGGTCTTGCGCCGCGCCGTCAGCGGCACGTACCGCAGCAGCACCGCGGCGTGGACGGTCATGTAGTCCACGCCCTGCTCGGCCTGCTCGACGACCGTGTCGCGGAACACCTCCCAGGTCAGCTCCGCCGGGTCGCCGCCGACCTTCTCGACCGCCTGGTACAGCGGGACGGTCCCGACCGGGACCGGCGAGTTCCGCAGGATCCACTCCCGCGTGGTGTGGATGTCCCGCCCGGTCGACAGGTCCATGATCGTGTCGGCGCCCCACCGGGTCGCCCAGGTCATCTTCTCGACCTCGTCCTCGATCGACGACGCCACCGCCGAGTTGCCGATGTTGGCGTTCACCTTCACCAGGAAGTTCCGGCCGATCACCATCGGCTCGGCCTCCGGGTGGTTGACGTTCGCGGGCAGCACCGCCCGCCCGGCCGCCAGCTCGTCCCGGACGAACTCCGGCCGCACCCCCTCCCGCAGGGCGGCGAACTCCATCTCCGGCGTGATCTCGCCGCGCGCCGCGTACGCGCGCTGCGTCACCGCGCCGCCGGCCGAGCGCCGCGGGCGCCGCCGCGGGAGGTCCTCCCCGGTGGGCGCCGCCCTGCGCCCGTCGTCCTCCGGCCGCGCCGCCCGCCCCTCGTACGGGACGGTGTCGCCGCGCTCGGCGATCCACGCCTCCCGCAGCGCGGGCAGGCCCCGGCGGACGTCGGTCCGCCGCTCCGGATCGGTGTACGGCCCCGACGTGTCGTACAGGACGACGGCCTCGCCGGTGGTGAGCGGCACCTCCCGCATCGGGACCCGCACGTCCGGGCGCGAGCCCTGCAGGTAGACCTTGCGGGCAGCTGGAACCACACGTTGTGTCATGACGACTCGATCTCTCCCTACGCCGGCATTACCCGGTCAGGTTCATGCGGTCAGCGGCCGTATCAGCCGCTATCTCAGCCCGGTTCGCCGGACCCCCGCGATCTGTCGCCCCCGACGCTAACCCGGACCTCCCCGGTTGCCGCAACCGCCGCCGCCGGGGTAGAACGCGCCCGCGCGCGGCGGCGGGGGCGGTGTGCGGCGATCGCGGAGGTCGGGGAAGATGGACGGGTGGTGACGCTGCCCCGGGTCAATGCGACGGCCGCGGACGCCGTGTCCGCGATGGTGCTGGCGGGGGTCGCGGCGGCCGCCGCGGTGGTGTGGCCCGGCGTCCGGGGGCTCGACGCCGCCGGCGCGCTGCTGCTCGTCGCGGCGCACGCGCCGCTCGCGGTGATCAGGCGGTGGCCGGCGCCGGGGCTCGCGGCCCTGGTGGTCCTCGTGCTGTCCTACCACCTGGCGCAGTACCAGCACCACGCGCTGGTGCCCGCCGAGGTGATCGCGCTGTTCGCCTACGCGCTGCTCGGTCGGCGGGTGCGGGTCGTGCTCGGCGCCGTCGCGTTCCTGCTGGCCGTGTGCGTGATCGGGATGGCGATGCGGGCGGGCGGCAGCTCGGTCCGCGAGCAGGTGGCGGTCATCGAGGCCGTGGTGTCGGTGGTGATCGCCGTCCAGGTGTGGCGGGTGCACCGGGCGCGGCTCGCGACCATCACCGAGCGCGCCGAGCGGGCCGAGCGCACCCGCGAGGAGGAGGCGCGGCGCCGGGTCGCCGAGGAGCGGCTGCGGATCGCCCGGGACCTGCACGACCTCCTCGCGCACAGCATCACGCTGATCGGCGTGCAGGCGGGCGCGGCGGCCCACCTGGTGCGCGGCGACCGGCCGCTCGACCGGGCGGAGCTGGCCGAGGCGCTCGGCGCCATCGCCGAGACCTGCCGGGACGCCCGCACCGAGCTGCGCGGCACCCTGCAGGTCCTGCGCGGCACCGAGACCGGCCCCTCCGGGACGTTGCCGGGGCCGGACGGCATCGCCGACCTCGTGCGCGCCGCGCGCGCCGGCGGGATCGAGGTGGAGCTGGCGGACGGCGGCCTCGCGGACCCGCTGCCGCCGGAGATCGGCGTCGCCGCGTACCGGATCGTCCAGGAGGCCCTGACCAACATTGTCAAGCACGCCGCCGCCGAGCGCGCGACCGTGACCCTGGAGCGGGACGCGGGCCGCCTCGTCGTCCGGATCGCCGACGACGGGCGCGGGCCGTCGGGGGACGCGCCGGAGGGGTTCGGGATCCTCGGCATGATCGAGCGGGCGCGCAGCGTCGGCGGCACGCTGGACGCGGGTCCGGGAGCGGGCGGCGGGTTCGTCGTCACGGCGGTCCTCCCGCTGGCGGACGTGGTCAGCCCGCGGTGACCGGCGCGGCGGCCGGCGCCCGGCCGGGCGGGCGCCGCGGCGGCTTCGCCCCGCTCGACCCGTCCGCCGGGAACCTCCCAACGCGGGCGGGCGGCGCCGGAACGGCGCCGCGCGGGTGCACCCTCGGGCTTGGGGCCGGACGCCATCGGGGGCTTTCAACCCCTTACCGGTAGGGTCAGGATCAAGGGGACCAGGGGAGGCGAACGCGTCGGTGAGCACACTGCGAGAGGCTCCGCGGGACCGGATCTTCACGGTGCCCAACATCCTGAGCATGGCACGGCTGGTGGGCGTCCCGCTGTTCCTGTGGCTCGTCCTCGTCGAGGCGGACTGGTGGGCGCTCGGCGTGCTGGTGCTCGCCGGCCTGTCGGACTGGCTGGACGGCAAGCTGGCGCGCGCGCTGGACCAGACGAGCAGGCTCGGGACGGTGCTCGACCCGGCCGCGGACCGGCTCTACATCCTCGCCACGCTCGTCGGGCTGACCATCCGCGACATCATCCCGCTGTGGCTGGTGGCCGTGCTGGTCGCCCGGGAACTCGCGATCGTGCCGATCGCGCCGATCATCAGGCGGCTCGGGTACGGCGGCACGCTGCCCGTCCACTTCATCGGCAAGGCGGGCACCATGTGCCTGCTGTACGCGTTCCCGCTGCTGCTGCTGGGCGACCACGACGGCGGCGCGGCGACGGCCGCGAAGGTCGCCGGGTGGTCCTTCGCCATCTGGGGGACGGGCCTGTACTGGTGGAGCGCCGTCCTGTACTGGGCGCAGACGCGGCAACTGGTGCTGGCCGGCCGCGCCGCGCCCCCGGGCCCCGGGGCGGAACCGGGGCCGGGCCCCGCGCCGGGCGGGGCCGGTCCGGGGGCGGAACCGGCGGCCGGCGACCAGAAGGGAGCTGAGACCCCCCGATGAAGGCCGTCGTGATGGCGGGTGGCGAGGGGACGCGGCTGCGTCCGATGACCGCCAACCAGCCCAAGCCGCTGCTGCCGCTCGTCAACCGGCCGATCATGGAGCACGTGCTGCGGCTGCTGAAGCGGCACGGGTTCACCGAGACCGTCGTCACCGTGCAGTTCCTGGCCGCGCTGATCCGCAACTACTTCGGCGACGGCGAGGAGCTCGGCATGTCGCTGAGCTACGCCACCGAGGAGATCCCGCTCGGCACCGCGGGCAGCGTCAAGAACGCCGAGGAGGCGCTGCGCGACGACCGGTTCCTCGTCATCTCCGGGGACGCGCTCACCGACATCGACCTCACCGACATGGTGCGGTTCCACAAGGAGAACGACGCGCTGGTCACGATCGGCCTGAAGCGGGTCCCCAACCCCCTCGAGTTCGGGATCATCATCGTCGACGACGAGGGCCGCGTGCAGCGGTTCCTGGAGAAGCCCACCTGGGGCCAGGTGTTCTCCGACACCGTCAACACCGGCATCTACGTGATGGAGCCGGAGGTCCTCGAACGCGTCGCCGAGGGGGAGTCCGTCGACTGGTCCGGGGACGTGTTCCCCGAGCTCCTCGCCGAGGGCGCCCGCCTGTTCGGCTACGTGGCCGACTGCTACTGGGAGGACGTCGGCACCCACGAGAGCTACCTCAAGGCCCAGGCCGACATGCTGTCGGGCCAGGTCGCCATCGAGCTGGACGGCTTCGAGATGTCGCCGGGCGTGTGGGTCGCCGAAGGCGCCGAAGTGGACGCCGAGGCCGTCCTGAAGGGACCCCTGTACATCGGCGACTACGCCAAGGTCGAGGCCGGGGTCGAGCTGCGCGAGTACACCGTGCTCGGCAGCAACGTCGTGGTGAAGGAGGGCGCGTTCCTGCACCGGGCCGTCGTCCACGACAACGTGTTCGTCGCGCCGTCGACGAACCTGCGCGGCTGCGTCGTCGGGAAGAACACCGACATCATGGCCGGCGCCCGCGTCGAGGAGGGCGCGGTCATCGGGGACGAGTGCGTCATCGAGGCCGAGGCGTACGTCTCCAGCGGCGTGAAGGTCTACCCCTTCAAGACCATCGAGGCCGGCGCCGTCGTCAACACCAGCGTGATCTGGGAGTCGCGCGGGCAGCGCAACCTGTTCGGGCCGCGCGGCGTGTCCGGGCTCGTCAACGTGGAGATCACGCCCGAGCTGGCGGTGCGGCTCGCCAGCGCCTACGCGACCACCCTCAAGAAGGGCACCACGGTCGTCACCGGCCGCGACGTCTCCCGCGCCGCCCGCACCCTCAAGCGCGCCGTCAACAGCGCGCTGACCGCCAGCGCCATCAACGTCAACGACCTGGAGGCGACGCCGCTGACCGTCGCCCGGTTCGAGACCGGCCGCGAGGACGCCGTCGGCGGCATCTACATCCGCACCACCCTCGGCGACCCGCAGGGCGTCGACATCCTGTTCCTGGACGCGGGCGGCGCCGACCTGTCCCAGGCGGCGCAGCGCAAGCTGGAGCGCGTCTTCGGCCGCCAGGAGTACCGCCGCGCGTTCCCCGGCGAGATCGCCGAGCTCACCTACCCGCCGCGCGTCGTGGAGACCTACACCCGCGACCTGCTGCGCCGGGTCGACATCCGCGGCGTCCGCGAGGCCGGGCTGAAGATCGTCTTGGACTGCGCGGGCGGCGTCGCCTCGCTCGTCCTGCCGAACCTGCTCGGCAAGGTCGGGGTGGAGGTCCTCACCCGCAACGCCGGGCTGGACGAGGCGAACCCGACCGAGACGCTGGCCGAGCGGATGCGCGACCTGGAGCGGCTCGGCGAGCTGGTGTCGTCGTCGCGGGCGGCGTTCGGCGTCCGGTTCGACCCGGTGGGGGAGCGGATCTCGCTGGTGGACGAGAACGGCGAGCTCGTCGGCGACGAACGCGCCCTGCTGGTGATGCTCGACCTGGTCGCGGCCGAGCGGCGCGGCGGCAAGGTGGCCCTGCCGGTGACGACGACGCGGGTCGCCGAGCAGGTCTGCCGGTTCCACGGCGTGCAGGTCGAGTGGACGTCCACGTCCCAGGACGTCCTCACCAAGGCCGCCGCGCAGCCCAGCGTGATCTTCGCGGGGGACGGCCGGGGCGGCTTCCTGATGCCGGAGTTCAGCGGCACGGTCGACGGGATCGCGGCGTTCGTCCGCCTCGTCGGGCTGGTCGCCCGCACCCGGCTGACGCTCTCCCAGATCGACCGCCGCATCCCCGACGCGCACCTTCTGCGCCGCTCCGTCCCGACCCCGTGGGCCGCCAAGGGGAGCGTGATGCGGCACGTCGTGGAGGCCGCCGGCGACCGCGCCATCGACACCACCGACGGCGTCCGCGTGGTCGAGGACGACGGCCGCTGGGTCCTCGTCCTGCCCGACCCGGCCGAGGCGGTCACCCACCTGTGGGCCGAGGGCCCCGACGCGGACGCCGCGCAGGCGCTCCTGGAGGAGTGGGCCGAGGTCGTCGAGCGCGCCGGCTCCTGACGGCGTGCCCGGGCGGTGCCTCCGGGCGGTGTCCCCGGGCGGCGGGCGGGTCAGTCGACGGGGGCGTCGTCCGGGCTCCCCGCGGCGATCTCGGCGAGGACGTCCAGCGCGCGCGCCAGGGTGTCCAGGGGCGGCGACGCCAGGCCGACGCGGACCGCCCGAGGCGCCGCGCCCGTCCCCACGACGAACGCCGCCGCCGGCGTGATGGCGATCCCGCGCCGTGCCGCCGCCGCCACGAACGTCTCCGCCCGCCACCGCGGCGGGAGGTCCCACCAGCGGAAGTAGGCGGGCCGCGCGGCCGGGGCGGCGCCCGGCAGGCGCTCGGCGGCGAGGGCGGCGCGGGCGGCGGCGTCCGCGCGCTTGGCGCGGGTCACCGCCGCGACCGTCCCGTCGGAGATCCAGCCGGTCGCCGCCTCCAGCGCGAACCGCGCCGGGCCCCACGCGCCCGACCGCAGCGCCGCCGCGACGGGCTCGGCCAGCCGGGCGGGCGGCACGGCGAACCCGACGCTCAGGCCGGGCGCGAGGCGCTTGGACAGGCTGTCGACGAGCACGGTGCGGTCCGGCGCGAGCGCGGCGAGCGGCTCCGGCCCGTCCGGGTCGAGGAACGCCCAGACGCGGTCCTCGACCGCGGGGAGATCGAGCCGTTCCAGGACGGCGGCGAGGTCGGCGCGGCGCGCGGCGGGCATCGTCGTCCCGCAGGGGTTGTGCAGGGTCGGCTGGACGTAGAGCGCGCCGAGCGGCGCGGCGCGGTGCGCGGCGGCGAGCGCGTCGGGACGCAGCCCGTGCTCGTCGGCCGCGACCGGGACGAGCGCGACGCCGAGCCGGGCCGCGATCCCCTTGACCACCGGATAGGTCAGCGCCTCCACCGCCAGCCGCCCGCCGGGCGGGACGAGCGCCGCCACGGCCCCGGCGATCGCCTGCCGCCCGCTCCCGGCGAACAGCACGCGGGACGGGTCGGGCCGCAGGCCGGGCGCCGCCAGCAGCGCCGCGGCGGCCTCCCGGGCGGCGGCGGTCCCCGCGACCCCGACCGGGCCGAGCGCCCCGGCCGCGACGTCCCGGCGGGCGAGCCGCTCCAGCCCGGCGGCGAGCAGCGGGCCCTGCTCGGGCACCAGCGGGTGGCTGAGCTCCAGGTCGACGCGCGCGGCCGCGGGCTCGGCCAGCGCCGGGTCGGCCGGGCGCGCCGCGGCGCGGACGAACGTGCCGCGCCCGACCTCGCCGACCACGAGGCCGCGCCGCCCGAGCTCCCGGTACACGCGGGCCGCCGTGGAGGGCGCGATGCCGCGCCGCCGGGCGAAGGCCCGCTGCGGGGGCAGCCGGTCGCCCGGCCGCAGCCGCCCCGACGCGATGTCGGCGGCCACCTCGTCGGCGACGCGGCGGAAGTCCTCCACGGCCCCTCCTCACCTCGCGCCGGGAACCACACCCGGCGCCGCATTGCACCGAGAACAATGCACCTATTGTACTGATAAATGGTCCGATCTAGCATCGGTGCAATGATCTCGTACGCCGCCGTCGCGGCCGTCGCCGCCTTCGCCCTCGGACTCGTGCTCACCCCGGGACCGAACATGATCTACCTGGTGTCGCGGACGGTGACGCAGGGCCGCCGCGCCGGGCTCGTCTCGCTCGGCGGCGTCGCCGCCGGCTTCCTCGTCTACGTCGCGGCGGCCACCGCCGGGCTCACCGCCGTCTTCGCGCTCGTCCCCGCCCTCTACACCGCCATCAAGATCGGCGGCGCGGCCTACCTGCTCTGGCTCGCCTGGCAGGCGGTGCGCCCCGGCGGCACCGCCGTGTTCGCGCCCCGCGAGCTGCCCGCCGACCCGCCGCGGCGGCTGTTCACCATGGGCCTGGTCACCAACCTGCTCAATCCGAAGATCGCGATCCTGTACGTGTCGCTGCTGCCGCAGTTCGCCGACCCCGCGCGCGGGCACATCGCGCCGCAGATCTTGCTGCTCGGCCTGGTCCAGATCACCATCGCGGTCACCGTGAACGGCCTCATCGTGCTCGGCGCCGGCGGCATCGCCCGCTTCCTCGGCGGGCGGCCCGGCTGGCGGCGCGCCCAGCGGTACCTGATGGGCTCGGCCCTCGCCGGGCTCGCCGTCCACATCGGCCTCTACCGGCCCGCCGCGGCCTGACCCGCCTGCCGCGGCCCGCCGTCCCTTGCCATGATGGGGCGGTGATCACACGACGGGACGGCCCCGGCGTCCGGCGGCGGCCCGACGCCTCCATGTCGCTGCTCGCCGACCTTATCGCCGGCAAGCTCCTCGACCACGGCTACGCCGAGGCCGCGGCCCGCCGCGCCGCCGCAGGCGCCCGGCCGCCCCGGCGGGGGCCGCTGCGCGGCACCGGCGTCCTCCTGGTCCTCCTGCTCGCCGGGACGCTCGTCGCCGTCGCCGGCGCGCAGGTGCGCCGCGGCGAGCCCGGCGCGGCCGAGCGGCGGTCCCGCCTGATCGGGGAGATCCGCGCCCGGACGGCCGAGACCGACGCCCTGCAGCGCCGCCTCGACCGCGTCCGGGCCGACACCGAGCGGCGCCGCGCCGCCGCGCTCGCCCGCAGCGACGAGGGGCGCCGCGTCCGGGCCCGGCTCGCCCGCGCCGGCGCCGCCGCGGCCGCGCTGCCCGCCGCCGGCGCCGGGATCGTGGTCACGCTCGCCGACGCGCCGCGCCCCGGCCCCGGCGCGCCCGGCGCGCGGCGGCCCGCGGCCGACGCCGGCCGGGTCTATGATCAGGACCTCCAGGTGCTGGTCAACGGGCTGTGGGCGGCGGGCGCCGCGGCGGTCGGCGTCAACGGCCGCCGGCTCGCGCCGACCACCGCGATCCGCATGGCCGGCGAGGCGATCCTGGTCGACTACCGGCCGCTGACCGGCCCCTACGAGGTCACGGCGCTGGGCGACCCGGACCGCCTGCGGGAGGTCCTCGCGGGCTCGGCCGCCGACCGGCGGCTCGCCGCGCTGCGCACGCGGTTCGGGATCCGCTACCGCGTCCGCGCCGCGTCGGCGGCGCGGCTGCCCGCCGCGGGCGCCGTCCGGCCGCGGTACGCCGGTCCCCGCCCGGAGGACGGCCAGTGAGCGGGGAGGGGGTGGCCCGGGGATGTTCGCGCTGATCGGGCTCGTCATCGGCGTCGGGCTCGGCCTCGTCCTGCAGCCGGACGTGCCGCTCTGGCTGCAGCCCTACCTGCCGATCGCGATCGTGGCCGCGCTCGACGCCATGGTCGGCGGCGCCCGCGCCCGGCTGGAGGGCATCTTCGACGAGCGGGTCTTCGTGGTCTCCTTCGCCGGCAACACCCTCATCGCCGCGCTGATCGTGCTGCTCGGCGACCAGCTCGGCGTCGGCTCCCAGCTGTCCACCGGCGTCGTGGTCGTGCTCGGCATCCGGATCTTCGCCAACGCGGCCGGCATCCGGCGGAAGCTGTTCGGCGCATGACCGGCGAGCGCCCGCCGGGGGCGCCCCGCGGCCCGCTGGGGCCGGGCGCCCGCCGCCTCGCCGCCGGGCTGCTGTGCCTCGTGCTCGGCTTCGCGGCCGTCGCGCAGGTCCGCTCGACGCGGCGGGACACCGCCTTCGCCACCGCGCGGCAGGACGAGCTCGTCGGGATCCTGGCCGATCTGGGTCAGCGGTCCGAGCGGCTGCGGACCGACCTCGGCGACCTGGAGGCCACCCGGGCCCGGCTGGAGCGCGACGCCGAGGGCGGGACCGCGCTGGAGGAGGCCCGCGAGCGCGCGACGGCCTACGGCATCCTCGCCGGGACGCTCCCCGCCGAGGGGCCCGGCATCGAGCTGGTGATCCAGGACCCGGCGCGCCGGGTCAGGGCGGTCAACCTCCTGGACGCGCTGCAGGAGCTGCGCGACGCCGGCGCCGAGGTCGTCCAGATCGGCGACGTCCGCGTCGGGGTCGACACCTACTTCCTGGACGACCCGGGCGGCGTCCGGGTCGACGGGCGGCCGCTCACCGCGCCCTACCGGTTCCTCGCCATCGGCGACCCGCACACGATGACCACCGCGCTCAACATCCCCGGCGGGCTCGTGCGGACGCTGCGCGGGGCGGGAGCCGCCGTCCTGATCACCCCGCGCGCGAAAGTGTCCGTTGGCGCGGTACGGTCTCCCTAGAGGGAACGAACGGGCGGCCCGCTCGAGCGTCGCTGTCGCGGCGGTCCGCGCGGCGGCGTAGACCTGCGATCATCGACGAATGTAGTTTGGTGCGGTCGGTTCACCGTTCCGGTTGACCCCTCGGGTGATAGCCGCGTAAGTTGCGGCGACCGTCGCGCGAGCGGGGCGGTGAGTTGGACCGTGGTCGGGGGCCGGTCCCCGGCATGGGTTGGGTGAAGGATGCGCGTGGCGCAGGCGGCTCCCGCTGCGGCGGGGCGTCCGCGTGCGGCACGCCGATGGTAGGAGGCCGAGCCGATCGATGCCGAGCGTCTACTGCACGCAGTGCGGTCACGCCAACCCGGATGATGCCCGCTTCTGTTCGAACTGCGGCACTCCGCTGACCCGGAGTCCGGCCGCGCCGCCGCCGTACCGCGAGTCGCCCGGCGAGTCCACGTCCACGATCTCCATCGGCGGGTTCGAGGCACTGGACACCGACACCGGCGCCGAGGAGCAGGCCGGTCCCGACCAGATGGCGATGGAGGCGCTGCCCCCGGGCACCGCGCTGCTGGTCGTCAAGCGCGGGCCGAACGCGGGCAGCCGCTTCCTGCTCGACAAGGACCGCACGTCCGCGGGGCGGCACCCCGAGAGCGACATCTTCCTGGACGACGTCACCGTGTCCCGGCGGCACGCCGAGTTCGCCCGCCAGGGCGGCACCTTCTCCGTCCGCGACGTGGGCAGCCTTAACGGCACCTACGTCAACCGGCAGCGGATCGACCAGGCCGGCCTGTCCGGCGGCGACGAGGTGCAGATCGGCAAGTTCCGGCTGGTGTTCCTGACCAACCCGGCGCACGGCTGACGGGAGGGGCGCGTTGAACGCGGAGCCGGCCCGGTCCCAGATGACGATCGGGGACGTGCTCGGGCTGCTGCGGCCCGAGTTCCCCGACATCACCATCTCCAAGATCAGGTTCCTGGAGTCCGAGGGCCTGGTCGAGCCGGAGCGCAGCCCCGCCGGCTACCGCAAGTTCGGCCCCGCCGACGTCGAGCGGCTCCGCTTCGTCCTCACCGCGCAGCGCGACCACTACATGCCGCTGCGCGTGATCAGGCGGCACCTGGAGGCCCGCGACCGCGGCGAGAGCGTCCCCCCGCTCGGCGCCCGCGAACCGGCCCGGCGCCCCCGCACCCTCGTGGCCGCCGACACCACCGCGCCCGACCCCGCCGTCCGCCTCACCCGCCGCCAGCTCCTCGACGGCGCCGGCATCGACGAGGCGCTGCTCGCCGGCCTGGAGGAGTACGGGCTCGTCCGGCGCACCGGCGCCCACTACGAGGGCGAGGCCCTCGGCATCTGCCGGGTCGCCGCCGAGCTCGGCGAGTTCGGCTTCGAGGTCCGGCACCTGCGCGCCGTGAAGGCCGCCGCCGACCGGCAGGTCGGGCTGATCGAGCAGATGGTCGCGCCGCAGCTGCGCCGCCGCAGCCGCGGCGCCCACGAGCAGGCCGCCGAGACCGCCCGCGAGATCGCCGCGCTGTCGGTCCGGCTGCACGAAGCCCTGGTCAGCGCGGGTCTGCGCGAAAGCCTCGACCACTGATCATGGGGGCCGCGGAGGATTTTCCCGCACCCGCGGCGCGACGAGCTGTCCGGGCCTGGGTGTACGTTGGCTACATGGTTCGGTCAGGAATCGATCCGCTGCACGTGGTGATCGAGACAGCGAGAACCAGCAGGGAGCCGCAGTGAAGCAGATGGAGGTCGTCGGCGTCCGGGTCGAGATGCCCTCCAATCAGCCGATCGTCCTGTTGAAGGAGACGGAGGGCGATCGCTACCTGCCCATCTGGATCGGGGCGGTCGAGGCGACGGCCATCGCCTTCGCCCAGCAGGGCGTGCTGCCCGCCCGGCCGCTGACCCACGACCTCTTCCGCGATGTCCTGGACGCGCTCAGCGTCCAGCTCCGCACCGTCAACATCACCGCGCTCCGCGAGGGCATCTTCTTCGCCGACCTGATCTTCTCCAACGGCGTCGAGGTGAGCGCCCGCCCGTCCGACTCCATCGCCCTGGCCCTGCGCACCGGCGCCACGATCTTCGCCAGCGAGGACGTCCTCGAAGAGGCCGGCGTCGCCATCCCGGACGAGCAGGAGGACGAGGTCGAGAAGTTCCGCGAGTTCCTCGACACGATCTCCCCGGAGGACTTCGGCCGCGCCGGCTAAGGCGCTCGGGCTGGGGCAGGTGTGGTCGCAAGCTGCGCTTGCTCCCCGTCGGCCTCGCTGTGTGTTCTCCCAGGGGCGCGACCCCCTGGAACCCCCGGCTGTGGGCCTGCGCCCACGTCTCGGGGCTTGGGGGAGGTGCCTGAGGAGGCTCCTGGAAGCTTGCTGGGGCTCCGTCATGCCGGTCCGGGCTGGAAACAAGGGGGGTCGGGTGTCCGGGGTGTTCTGAGGGCTCTCAAGGGGCTTCTGGGGTGGAGCGGCGTTGTGGGGTGCGGTGGGTGATTCGGTGCCTGGAGTGGTCGTGTGGTGTTCGTCACTCGCGCCCTGCGGCGCGGGTGTCGCCTGCGGGCGACGGGTGTCGGGCCAGGTGGTGAGGGGATTGTGGTCTGGCCGGAGCCGGTGGGGCGATCCGGTCACCGTGCGTGACTGTTTGGTGGTTCGTGAGGCGGGCAGGACGGGGACTTGGCGCAGGGTGGGTAGGTGTTGTGAAGGGCAGTGATAAATGCCGCATCGTCCTGGACCTGGCGGTTTTTGGGGGACGCGCTTCGGGGTAGGAGTCGGTGGGTGGCAGAGGTTGCGCAGTTTGCCCACGTGAAGCCGGTTCATCCGGGCATGCGACGCGCCGACGGTGAACGTTGACCACACCCTGACCGGCACCTACCGTGCTGGTGGAACACCCGTGGTGTAATTCGTCAAACCCCCTTGACGAACCGCCACGGGATGATAGAAGCCGGAGGTCCGCGTGGCGGTGAGCAGCGGCGAGGGCAAGGCGACCCCCGACAGGCACGTGGCGTCCCGCCGTGCCGGAGAGCAGGGGCTGCTCTTCGACACGCAGGTGTCCGCGCCGCCGGAGGATGTCGGCTACCGGGGCCCGACGGCGTGCGCCGCTGCGGGGATCACCTACCGGCAGCTCGACTACTGGGCGCGCACGAAACTGGTCGAGCCGAGCGTCCGCGCGGCGCAGGGGTCGGGCAGCCAGCGGCTGTACAGCTTCCGCGACATCCTCGTGCTGAAGGTCGTGAAGCGTCTGCTGGACACGGGCGTGTCGCTGCAGCAGATCCGCACCGCCGTGACGCACCTGCGGGACCGCGGCGTCCAGGACCTCGCGCAGATCACGCTGATGAGCGACGGCGTCAGCGTCTACGAGTGCACGTCCGCCGACGAGGTCGTCGACCTGCTGCAGGGCGGGCAGGGCGTGTTCGGCATAGCGCTCGGCCGGGTGTGGCAGGAGGTGGAGGGCAGCCTCGCGCAGCTGCCCGGTGAGCGCGCCGCCGCGGACCCTATCGAGCACCCCCACGATGAGCTCGCCAACCGGCGCCGCGCGCGCCGGACCGGCTGACCCTCAGAGCGCCTCCTTGCGCTGGAGGAAGGCGAACGCCCCCCAGCCCGGCAGCACGGGCAGCCACAGCGTGAAGAGCCGGTAGAGCAGCACCGCGGACGTCGCGGTCTCCGCGGCCAGCCCGGAGATCGTCAGCGCCAGGGTGAGGGCGCCCTCGACGGCGCCGAGACCGCCCGGCGTCGGCGCCGCCGACCCGACCGCGTTCGCGGTGAGGAACACCAGCACCACCGTCGTCCACGGCAGCGACCCGCCGAACGAGCGGATCGACGCGTCCAGGCACAGGACGAACGCCAGCGTCAGCAGCAGGCTGCCGCCGATGCCGGTGAACAGCTTCGCGGGCGACTGCAGGACGTCCACCAGGCGGGGCACCACGCCGGAGAACATGCTCCGCAGCCGCGACGCCACCACCCGCCGGACGCGCGGGACCGTCAGCGCCAGCCCGGCGACCAGGCCCAGCCCCAGCACCGCGAGCACGACCGTCCGGGACGGCGCGAGGTCCTGCGTCGCCTTCGCCGTCGAGCCGGTGACGAACCCGAACAGCACCAGCAGCAGGATGTGCGTGACCAGCCCGACGAGCTGCGACGCGCCGACGCTCGCGACGGCCAGCGCCGGCCGCACCCCCGAGCGCTGCAGGTAGCGGGTGTTGACCGCGACGCCGCCGACGGCCGCCGGCGCGACCAGCTTCACGAACGACGCGGCGAGCTGCACCAGCACCGTCCGCCCCAGCGGCAGCCGCTCCGGGACGAACCCCATGAGCATCAGCGCCGCCCCGACGAAGCTCAGCGCCGCCGCGCCGAGCGCCGCGACCACCCAGTGCCAGCTCGCCGTCGCCGCCAGGTACCCGACGTCCAGGCTGGTCACCTGCGGGATGACGATGTACGCGGCGACCGACAGCGCCACCACGCTGAAGATCGTCCTCGGCCGGAACCGCTCCAGCCGGGCCGGGCCCGCCTCGTCGGTCTCCGGCTTCAGCCGGACGATCTGCTCCCGGATGCGGGTGAGCAGGTCGCGGTCGCGCCGCAGCGCGGCGCGGGTCGCGCGCGACAGCGCCACCCGCTGCAGCAGCGGCACCGCCCCGCCCAGCGCCTCCTCGCCGAGGACGGACGCGGCCGTGCGCACCGCCCGCTCGGGACCGGCCCGCAGCGCGAGGGTCGTCAGGAGCTGCGCCAGGTCGAGGCGCAGCACCAGGTCGCCGGCCGCCGTCTCCCCGGCCCGCAGGTCGGTGACGTAGGCGAGGCCGTCCTCGCCGATCAGCAGCGCCCGCTCCTCCAGCCGCCGGTGCGCGAGCCGGCCGCCCTGCAGCGCCCGGAACTGCCGCCAGACGTCGGTCAGCAGCGCGTCGGTGACCTCCTCGTCCGGCACCTCGCCGAGCCGCCGGCCCGGCACGTGCTCGTAGGCCAGCAGCGCCGCCTCGGTGCCGACCTCGCAGGTGCCGGCCAGCCGCGGCGTCCGCACGCCCGCCGCGTCGACCGCGTACGCCATCAGCGACTCCTGCTCCAGGGACCGGCGCAGCGACCGCAGCGTCCGCCCGCTGGTCGCGGCGCGCAGCCGCAGCAGCCGCCAGACGCGGTATAGCAGCCCGGCGGTCTGCTGGTCCCGGTCCAGGACGCGGACCTCCAGGTCCCAGCCGCCGTGCGCGCCGCGCCCGGCGGGGACCCGGGCGCCGTACCCGCCGCCCCGGTCCGGCCCGAGGACGACGCCGTAGCGGCGGCCGGCCTCGGTGTCGTCGCTGGGCTCGTCCAGCCGCGCGCCGCGCTCCGGCCGCAGCCCGAGCCGCTCCAGCGCCGCGACCACCGCCGCCCCGGACGGCCGGGGGTTCGGCGTGCCGACGGCGTACAGGGTGCCGTGGCCGATGGCGCGGCCGAGGAAGTAGGTGGCCGCGAGCGCGGCGACGGACGCGTAGGACGCGGTCAGCCCGGTCAGCGCCGCCAGCCCGATCATGGTCCAGGTGGCCGCCTGCCAGCGGGCCCGCCCCGCCATCCCGACGGCGGTGGCGAACGCGATCACCGGGGCGATGTCGGTGTGCACGGGGGCGGTCTCGGTGCCGCCCCAGATCAGCGAGTCCAGCACGCCGCCGGGGGCGGCCCGCACCACCAGGTCGTCCAGTCCCACCGTGATCCCGAAGGCGATCACGGCGGCCAGCAGCGCGATCGCGACGCGCGTCCCGTCCTTGTGGAACAGCCGCTCCACCGCGAACGCGACCGGCACCGCCAGCACCCCGAAGCTGGACACCAGCGTCGCGAGCGTCAGCAGCAGCCGGGGCGCGTGCGCGGTGCCCTGCGCGATGTCGGTCTCGAGGCCGTGCGTGGTCTGCTGGGCGATCGACACCAGCAGCATCACCGCCGCCAGCCCCGCCAGGGACGCGGCGAAGCGGATCGCGTCGGTGGGCCGGCGGATCCGGTCCGGCAGCGCGGGCTCGTCGACCGGCGCCGCCGCGGGCGCGTCCTGCCGCGGCGGCGCCTCGCCGTCGTGGATTCGCGTCACGCCGCTACCGCCCGGGCCGTCCTTCATCGCGATCAGCGTCCCAGAACCGGCGGCGCGCCGTCGAGCGCCGGGACGCCCCCCGGCCGGTCGCGCACGCACCCCGCAGCCCCATCTCCGCCCCCGTGGCCCGAGGTCTGTCTTGTCCCAGGTGAATCCGCACATCGTACCGGCCGGTACGCCGCGGCGCGGTGGGGACGGCCCCATGCCGGCGGCGGGGGCCGCCCCCACCGCCGCGGCGCGGCCGCCTCCACCGCCGGGGCCGCGGCGACGGCGCGGAGGGGACTTTGGGTAGGGTTCGGTCAGGACATGCCGTCGACCCTGGGCGGGAGAGACCCCGTGCCGCCAGCGCGGGGCGCCGAAGGGGCAACCTCCCCGGAACCTCTCAGGCAAAAGGACCGCTCGGGCGAGGCACCTCTGGAAAGCAGGCGTCGTTCCCCGCGCGCGGGGAACGCGGCTCACCGAAGGGGAAACCCCGCGGGCGCGGGTGAAGCTCTCAGGTGCCGATGACAGAGGGGGAGACCGGCCGCCGGCCCGCGCGCCGGCGGTGGCCCTGAGCGACCGCAGCAGCCAGGAGGCTCTCCATGACCGCGCAGTTCTTCGCCCCCGTGGCCTCGCCGCAGCACGCCCGCACCGCGTTCGCCGACCGGCACATCGGCCCGGGCCCGGCCGACCGGGACCGGATGCTCGCCGCGATCGGCTACTCCGGCGCCGAGGCGCTGATCGACGCCGCGGTCCCCGCCGCGATCCGCACGTCCCGGCCGCTGGACCTGCCGCCCGCGCTGAGCGAGTCCGCCGCGCTGGCCCGGCTCCGCGAGCTGGCGTCCCGCAACACCGTGCTGACCTCCATGATCGGGCTCGGCTACCACGGGACGACCGTCCCGGGCGTGATCCTGCGCAACGTCATGGAGAACCCCGGCTGGTACACCGCCTACACGCCCTACCAGCCGGAGATCTCCCAGGGCCGGCTGGAGGCGCTGCTGAACTTCCAGACGGTGGTCGCCGACCTGACCGGGCTGCCCGTCGCCAACGCCTCCATGCTGGACGAGGGGACCGCCGCCGCCGAGGCGATGGCCCTCGCGCACCGCGCGTCCAGGCGCAAGGACCCGGGCACGTTCCTCGTCGACGCCGACGCGCTGCCGCAGACGATCGAGGTCGTCCGGACGCGCGCCGTCCCGCTCGGCATCGAGGTGGTCACCGCCGACCTGTCCGCGGGCCTGCCGGACGGCGACTTCTTCGGCGTGCTGCTCCAGTACCCGGGCGCGTCCGGCGCCGTCCGCGACCTGGAGCCGGTGATCGCGCAGGCGCACGAGCGCGGCGCCAAGGCCGTGGTCGCCGCCGACCTGCTCGCGCTGACGCTGCTGCGCCCGCCGGGGGAGTCGGGCGCCGACATCGCGGTCGGGTCGGCGCAGCGCTTCGGCGTCCCGTACGGGTTCGGCGGGCCGCACGCCGGCTACATGGCGGTCGGCGAGGGCCTCCAGCGGCAGCTGCCCGGACGCCTGGTCGGCGTGTCCGTCGACGCGGACGGCGCCGCCGCCTACCGGCTGGCGCTGCAGACCCGCGAGCAGCACATCCGCCGGGAGAAGGCCACCAGCAACATCTGCACCGCCCAGGTCCTCCTCGCCGTGATGGCGAGCATGTACGCGGTGTACCACGGCCCCGAGGGGCTGGCCGCGATCGCCCAGCGCGCCCACCGCCGGGCCGCCGAGATCGCCGCCGGGCTGCGGGCCGCGGGCGTGGAGGTCGTCCACGGCTCCTTCTTCGACACCGTCCTCGCCCGCGTGCCGGGCCGGGCCGCCGAGGTCGTCGCCGCCGCCCGCGAGCGCGGCGTGAACCTGCGCCCGGACGGCCCCGACCGCGTCGGGATCGCCTGCGACGAGACGACCCTGCCCGAGCACGTCACGGCCGTGCTGGAGGCGTTCGGCGCCGCCCCCGCCGGCGAGGCCTCCGACGCCATCCCGGACGCGCTGCGCCGGGAGAGCCCCTACCTGACCCACCCGGTGTTCCACGCGCACCGCTCCGAGACCGCGATGCTGCGCTACCTGCGCCGCCTCCAGGACAAGGACATCGCGCTCGACCGCTCGATGATCCCCCTCGGCTCCTGCACGATGAAGCTGAACGCCACCACGGAGATGGAGCCGGTCACCTGGCCGGAGTTCTCCGACATCCACCCGTTCGCGCCGGTCGACCAGGCCGCCGGCCACCTGGAGCTGATCGGCGAGCTGGAGGACGCGCTCGCCGAGATCACCGGGTACGCGAAGGTGTCGGTGCAGCCGAACGCCGGGTCCCAGGGCGAGCTGGCGGGCCTGCTGGCGATCCGCGGCTACCACGCCTCCCGCGGCGAGGAGCACCGCGACGTCTGCCTGATCCCCTCGTCCGCGCACGGCACCAACGCCGCCAGCGCCGTCATGGCGGGCATGCGCGTCGTCGTCGTGAAGTGCGACGAGGGCGGCAACGTCTCGCTGGACGACCTGCACGCCAAGATCGAGCAGCACGGCGCGCGGCTGGCCGCGATCATGGTGACGTACCCGTCCACGCACGGCGTCTTCGAGGAGACGATCACCGACGTGTGCGCGGCCGTGCACGCGGCCGGCGGCCAGGTCTATGTCGACGGGGCCAACCTCAACGCCCTCGTCGGCCTCGCCCGCCCCGGCGAGTTCGGCTCGGACGTCTCCCACCTGAACCTGCACAA
Organism: Actinomadura meyerae; assembly: GCF_900188445.1. Classification (GTDB taxonomy): domain Bacteria; phylum Actinomycetota; class Actinomycetes; order Streptosporangiales; family Streptosporangiaceae; genus Spirillospora; species Spirillospora meyerae. Next base: position 149,018 of record NZ_FZOR01000013.1, on the reverse strand, counting down.
GACGTTCTGCATCCCGCACGGCGGCGGCGGTCCGGGCGTCGGCCCGATCGGAGTCCGGGCGCACCTCGCCCCTTTCCTGCCGAACCACCCGCTGCGCGGGGAGGCCGGACCGGACACCGGTGTCGGGCCGATCTCCGCGGCCCCGTGGGGCTCGGCGGGCATCCTGCCGATCTCCTGGGCCTACATCGCCATGATGGGCCCGGACGGCCTGCGCGCCGCCACCGAGGGCGCGATCATCGCCGCGAACTACCTCGCCGCCCGGCTCGCCCCGCACTACCCGATCCTCTACACGGGCCGCAACGGCCTCGTCGCGCACGAGTGCATCGCCGACCTCCGCAAGATCACCAAGGAGACGGGGATCACCGCCGAGGACGTCGCCAAGCGGCTCATCGACTACGGCTTCCACGCCCCGACGCTGTCGTTCCCCGTCGCCGGCACCCTGATGATCGAGCCGACCGAGTCCGAGGACCTCGCCGAGCTCGACCGGTTCTGCGACGCGATGATCGAGATCCGCCGGGAGATCCAGCGGGTCGCCGACGGCGGCTACGACCGCGAGGACAACCCGCTGAAGAACGCCCCGCACACCGCCGCCTGCCTGGTCTCCGACGACTGGAAGCACGCCTACACCCGCGAGGAGGCCGCCTACCCCGTCCCGTCGGTGCGCGAGGGCAAGTACTGGCCGCCCGTCCGCCGCATCGACCAGGCCTACGGCGACCGCAACCTGGTCTGCTCCTGCCCGCCCCCCGAGGCGTTCGAGGACTGAGCGGGGGACCGGGCCCCGCCGCCACCGGGACGGATATGTGTTCTTGGTGGGGTTTCGGGGTGTCGTCGCGGGACGCGGGGGCGCCGGGTCGCTAGTCTCTGTGCGGACTTCACTGAACCCCACAGGGCAGGGGCCGATGAGCGAGTTGCCGGACGGGACGGACGACCCGGCGCGGATGTGCGAGCGGGCCCGCGCCCTCGCCGAGGGCGGCGCGGCCGGGGAGGCGGCGCGGCTGTTCGAGAAGGTGCTCGCCATGGGCGAGACGCCGGTGCGGGCTCAGGCCGCGCTCGGGCTCGCCGTCGTCCTCGACGACGCCGGCGAGGTGGAGCGGGCCCGCGAGGCCGACGGCGTCGCGATCGCCACCGGCGACCCCGAGTACGGGCCCCGCGCGGCCTACCACCTGGCGCTCACCCACGAGCGGGCCGGCGAGCCGGAGCGCGCCGCGCCCGCCTGGCGCGCCGTGGTCGGCTTCGGCAACCCGGCCTACCTGCCGCCCGCGCACCTGGCGCTCGCCCGGATCGCCGACGACGCCGGCGACTTCGACGCGGCGCGCGAGCACTGGGAGGCCGCGGTCGCGACCGGCGACGCCGAGTACGGGCCGCTCGCCGCGCACGACCTCGCGCAGCGGCTGCTCGAGCGCGGCGACCCGGCGCGGGCGCAGCGGACCCTCGCCGCCGGGCTGCGGCTCATCGACCGCGAGGCCGCCCCGTACGCGTACGCGCGGCTCGCCGTCGCGCTCGGCATCTCCTACCTCGACCAGGCCATCGGCGCGTTCGGCGCGGCGCTGGCCGCCGAGCCCGCCGATCCCGAGACGGGGCCGCTGGCCACCGAGCTGCTCGCGCGGACGCTGCCGCTGCGCGGCCGCGGCGGCGAGGCCGGCGAGGTGTGGCGGCGCGGGCTCGCCGAGCCGGGCACCGCGCCGCAGGTGCGGGCCAGGCTGCGCCGCGACTTCGCCGAGGACGACGGCGACGCCGACCTGTGGTGGGAGCCGGTCGTCGAGCAGGCCGTGTCGGAGGGCACGCTCCCGGCGCTCGCCGGGGAGGCGTTCGGCGCCCTCGACCACATGTACGCGCTGCTGGCCGTCCGGTACGCCGAGCGGCGGGGCGACGACGCCCACGAGGTGCTCGGCGGCGCGGTCCGGGTCCCCGACGGCTACCCGTGGGGGCCGCTGCTGCACGAGAGCTTCGCCGAGCGGCTCCGCCTCGCGACGGGCGCGCCCGTCCCGGAGTGGCCGGACGGCTGACCCCGCAGGCGGCCCGGCCGCTCCTCCGCTACTCCGCGATGGCGCGCTCGGCGATCACCTTGGTGATGCGGGCGCGGACGAGGTACTCGGTGGGGACGGCGTTGCGCGCCCCGAACTCGCCGCCCCGCTCCACGCCCATGTAGCGGCCGCCGATGAGCGTGGCCCAGTGGCGCATCTCGTCCAGGTCCTCGATGAGGGTCGCCTCCGCCTGGAGCTGCACGTACGAGAACGGCGGGGTCTGGTCGTCCACGCAGATCGACAGGCGGGGGTCGCGCGCGAGGGCGCGGCCCTTGACGCTGTCCCGGGCCGTGTTGAACAGCACGTCGTCGCCGTCGAGCAGGAACCAGATCGGCGTGACGTGCGGCGTCCCGTCCCGGCGGACGACGGCCGCCTTGCCGGTGCGGGTGCCCTCGCACACGAACGCGCGCCACTCGCTGTCCGTCATCTTCTCCATGCGCCCAGTCTGCCGCAAAGATCATCAGGGCCTGCCGTTACGGTGGTCGCATGGAGGTCACGACGGCGCACGGGCCCGCCGAGCTGGTGCTGGACGAGGTGGACGGCCCCGCGTTCCTGCTGGTCCTGACGCACGGGTCGAACGGCGGCGTGGACGCCCCCGACCTGCTCGCCGTCCGGGAGGCCGCCCTCGGCCTCGGCGGCGCCGTCGCCCGGGTGACGCAGCCGTTCCGGTACGCCGGTCGCCGCGCGCCCGGAGCGCCGGCCCGGCAGGACGAGGCGTGGCTGGAGATCGTGGAGCCGCTGCGGGAGCGGTTCGCGGGCGTCCCGCTCGTGCAGGGCGGCCGCAGCAACGGCGCGCGGGTGGCGTGCCGGACGGCCGCCGCGGCGGGGGCGGCCGGCGTGGTGGCGCTCGCCTTCCCGCTCCACCCGCCCGGGAAGCCGGAGAAGACGCGGGTGGGCGAGCTGCGCGCGGCGGGCGTGGAGGTCCTCGTCGTCAACGGCGACCGCGACCCGTTCGGCGTGCCGGACGAGGCCGACGCGGCGCACGTGGTGGTCCTGGCGGGGGAGCGGCACGACCTGAGCAGGGATCCCGCCGAGGTCGGCCGGGCGGTCGAGCCGTGGCTGCGCAAGTGGGCGTCGCGCCGGCAGGCGGCGGACACACGAACGGCCCGTCCGGTGCGGACGGGCCGGGAGTGACGATGCGGTCCGGGCCCGGTGCGGGCCCGGAGGGTGAGGGCGGGTGGGCGTTGCCCCCGAGGATGATCACCCGCTTGGACTAGTCCCCCGTGGAGACCGGTCAAGCGGCGGACGGCGCCTGCAGGTCCGTCGGCCGGTGCGGTGCGATGACTCCCCCGTCGGGCAGCAGCTCACCGGTGTCCTCGAAGAGCACGACGCCGTTGCACAGCAGGCTCCACCCCTGCTCGGGGTGCGCGGCCAGGGTGCGGGCGGCGTCGCGGTCGGGTGCGTCGTGCGAGGGACAGGCTGGCTGGTGCGGGCACATCGTGTGCCTCCGGTCTCAACTACTGGTCGGTGGTCGTGCTTTCCTTTTGGGACGCACCCCAGTGTGGAGTGGTTCGCCCGGACCGGCTATAGCCCGTTGGGAGGGTTGTCCCTTGGTACCGGAGTACCGGCCGGGTGTGATCACTCTCACTCCGAGGTGCCAGGCATAGCGTCTCTCCCACGCGATAACGGGCGAAGAACGACACGCCGCCGGGAGCGAAACCCCTACGATGTCGGCGGGGGACGCCCTGTACAGGGCGCTGGGGGGAGTGAGGCCGATGCGGGTCGCGTTGTCCGTCGCGTGCTTCGATGACGCGCTTTTCCCTGATACAGGGAAGGCCGTGACCGTGCTTTTGGAACGACTGGGGCACGAGGTGGTATTCCCGCCCGCGCAGACCTGCTGCGGGCAGATCCACTGGACGGCCGGCTACCACCGGGAGGCGGCCGGCCTCGCGCGGGCGTACGCGGCCGCGTTCGAGGGCGAGGACGTCGTGGTGGCGCCGTCGGCGTCCTGCGCGGCCGCCATCCGGGCCGACTACCCGCGGATCGCGCGCGCGTCCCGCGACCCGGGGCTCGCCCGCGCCGCCGAGGGCCTGGCCGTCTACGAGCTGAGCGAGTTCCTCGTCGACGTCCTCGGCGTCACCGATGTCGGCGCCTACTTCCCGCACCGGGTCACCTACCACCCGTCGTGCCGGTCGCTGCGGTCCCTGGAGGCCGGCGACCGGCCGCTGCGGCTGCTGCGCGCGGTGCGGGGCCTCGACCTGGTCGAGTTACCGGCCGCGGCGGAGTGCTGCGGGTTCGGCGGCGCGTTCGCGATGAAGAACGCGGACGTGTCGGTGGCGATGGTCGCCGACAAGGTCCGGCACGTCCGCGGCACGGGCGCGGACGTGGTGTGCGCGGTCGACGACTCCTGCCTCGCCCACATCGGCGGGGCGCTGTCGCGGCTGCGCGCCGGGGTGCGGACCATGCACCTGGCCGAGATCCTCGCCGCGACGGAGGCGTCGTGACCGGCGCCGCGCCGGGCGGGCCGGTCCCGCCGCCGATGCCGAAGTTCGCCGCCGCCGCGCGGCCCGCGCTGGCCGACACCGGCCTGCGCCGCACACTGCGCGGCACGACCGCGCGGCTGCGGGAGCGGGCGGCCGGGGCCGCCGCCGAGCCCGCCGACTGGGAGGACCTGCGCGAGGCGGGCCGCGCCATCGGCGAGGAGGCGCTGCTCAACCTCGACGCCCACCTGGAGGACCTGGAGCGCGCCGTCACCGAGGCGGGCGGCACCGTGCACTGGGCGGCGGACGCGGCCGAGGCGCGCCGGACCGTCACCGGCCTGGTCCGGGAGTCGGGGGCGGGGGAGGTACTGAAGGCGGCGTCGCTGACGCTCCGCGAGATCGGCCTGGACCGCGCGCTGGCCCGCGCCGGCGTGGCCGTCCAGGAGACCGCGCTCGGCGACCTGGCCGTCCGGCTGGGGGAGGACGAGCCGTCCCATCCGCTGTCGCCGGCCGCGCACCGCGACCGCGCCCGGATCGCGGAGCTGTTCCGGCGCGGGATGCCCGCCGCCGGCCCCGGCCTGCCGGACGATCCCGAGGCGCTCGCCGGGGCGGCCCGCGCCCACCTGCGCGAGCGGTTCCTGCGCGCCCGGGTCGCGGTGACCGGGGCGAACTTCCTGGTCGCCGAGACCGGCACGGCCGTGGTGGCCGAGTCCGAGGGCAACGCGCGGATGTGCCTGACGCTCCCGGACACGCTGATCTGCGTCGCGGGCATCGACAAGGTCGTCCCGACGTGGGATGACATGGAGGTGTTCCTCCAGCTGCTGCCGCGGTCGTCGACCGGCGACCGGATGACGCCGTACGTCTCGTCGTGGACGGGCGTGACGCCGGGCGACGGGCCGCGCGCGTTCCACCTCGTCCTGCTCGACAACGGCCGCACGCGGGCCCTGGCCGACGAGGTCGGGCGGGCGGCGCTGCGCTGCGTCGGCTGCTCGGCGTGCCTGAACGCCTGCCCCGTCTACGAGCGGACGGGCGGCCGCCCCTACGGGCCCGTCCACCAGGGCCCGATCGGCGCGATCCTCACCCCGCAGCTGCGCGGCGTGGAGAGCGCGGCGATGGCGTCGCTGCCGTACGCGTCCACGCTCTGCGGGGCCTGCGCCGACGTGTGCCCGGTGAAGATCGACATTCCGGGCGTGCTGGTCCACCTGCGCGGCCTGGTCGTCGACTCGCGCCGCGGGCGGCCCGTCCCGCCGCCGGAGATGGCGCTGATGCGGGGCCTGGCGTGGACGATGGGCGACCCGCGCCGGCACGAGGCCGTGCTGCGGCGCGGCACCCGGTGGGCGCGGCTGCTGTCGCGCGGCGGCCGGATCCGCCGCCTGCCCGGGCTGCTCGGCGCGTGGACGGAGGCCCGCGACCTGCCGGCGCCGCCCGCGGAGAGCTTCCGCGCCTGGTGGCACAGGACCCGCGGATGACCGCGCGCGAGGAGATGCTGCGCCGGGTGCGCGAGGCCCTCGGCGGGTCGCGCGGCGCGCACCCGCCGGTGCCGCGCGGCTACGCGCGCCGGCTGACCGGGCCCCAGGCCGCGACGCGGGCGGACGTCGTCGCGCTGTTCACCGAGCGGGTCGCCGACAACCGGGCCTCGGTGCGGCACGTCGGCGCCGACGAGCTGGGCACCGCGGTGGCCGCGGCGCTGTGGGGGCGGGAGGCCAAGCGGATCGCCGTTCCGGCGGACCTGCCGTTCGGCTGGCTCGCGGAGCTGGACGGCGTGCGGGCGCTCGCCGACACCCCGGCCCTCGACCTGGACGCCCTCGCCGCCGTCGACGGCGTGGTGACCGGCTGCGCGGCGGCGGTGGCGGAGACGGGCACGGTGGTGCTGGACGGCGGCCGCGCGCAGGGCAGGCGGGTCCTCACCCTCGTGCCGGGCTACCACCTGTGCGTCGTCCACGCCGACCAGATCGTCGGGACGGTCCCGGAGGCGATCACCCGGCTGGACCCGGCGCGCCCGCTGACCTGGATCAGCGGCCCGTCGGCCACCCACGGCGTCGAGGGGCTCCGCGCGGAGGGCGTGCACGGCCCGCTGCACCTGGAGGTCCTCGTCGTCGAGGACTGACCCGGCCCGCCGGGGCGCCCGCCGGGCCGGTCAGCGGACCCCGGCGATGACGAGGTCCAGCCCGGCGGTGAACCGGGCGTCCCAGTCGACGACCCGGTCGGCGCCGTCCTCCGCGGTGTCGCGCACCTCCAGGGCGGTGTGGCCGATCACGTAGCCGAGCAGCGTGTGCGCGGCGACGGCGGCGGTGTCCTCGGCGACGCCGCCGAGCCGCATGACCTCGCGCAGGGACGCGAGCGTGGCGGTGAGCGCGGCGGGGTTGCGGCGGGTGACGACGAGGGGGAGGACCCCGGCGTGCGCCGTCAGCCGGGCGCGGTAGCCGGCGGCCCATTCGCGCAGGGCGTCCTGCCAGCGGCCTTCGGCGCAGGCGCCGCCCGCGGTGTCGGCGGGGGCGGCGGCGACGTGCGCCACCAGGCCGTCGAGGAGCTGCTCCTTGCCGCGGGGGAGGTGGTGGTAGATCGCCATCGCCTCGACCTCGAGCGCGTCGCCGAGGCGGCGCATCGTGAGGCGGCCGAGTCCCTGGCCGTCGACGATCCGCAGGGCGGCCTCGATGATCCGCTCGGTGGACAGGGGCGCGCGGTGCTGGGCATTGATGCTGGGCTGCCGGACCATGAGCAGTGACCTTACTACGTAAAGGCGCGGGGCCGGGCGTCCGCCGCTCCGACACGCCGGGACCCCCGAGTACGCTTACCTGGATCGGACAGTCGGATCGTCGAGGGAGTACCACCATGCCGCTGGGCCGCCGGGTGAGCAAGGACGTCGCGGAGCCGTACGAGGCCGACCAGCGGCTGGCCGCCGAGTACGAGGACCGGCTGGCGGCGGCCGCCGAGGCGGAGCGGGCGCTGCGGGACGCGCAGGCCGCCGGCGCGGACGTGCGGGAGCTGCGCGAGCGCACGGTCGCCTTCGACGAGGCGATGACGGCGGTGCTGGCCGCCGCGGAGGCGGCCGAGCGGGTCGCGATGGGCCCGAAGGTGTACGCGCCCGCCGGAGCCGACGCCAAGGCCCGCCGCGCCGCCGAGATCGCGTACCGCAAGGCCAAGGCGCGCCCGGCGGTGCGGCCGTGGACCGACGAGGTCGACCGGCTGCGCACCGCCCGCGAGGCGCACCGGCTGAGCTTCAAGACGGTGCCGGCCGCGCTCGGCTGAGGTCCGCGACGACGTGTGACGACACAGCGTCACCGGGTGGCACCCGCCACCGAACTTTGAGAGTCTGCCCTCTCGGGGAACGCCGGGGGCGCCCCCCGCCGCCATCGCGTGCGCGCGGGCGCGTCCCGGCGGGGAGGGCACACGCTGCTCTGGACGTTGGGGGATGTCACGTGGAGCGCACGCCGCCGGACCGGTGCCGCGTACTCGAGTCCTACCAGGACGGGGTCAAGGCGATCCGCGCGCTGGCGGAGGGGGTCGTCGACTGGGACGTGCCGACGCCCTGCACCGACTGGCGGCTGATCGACCTCGCGGGGCACCTGCGCTGCGTCGCGGAGAACTTCCTGGAGTACCTCCAGGACGCGCCCGACAGCCGGCTCGCGACGCTGTTCGCGCAGGAGGCGGCGACGGCGGTGCTGATCCGGCAGCAGGCGCGGCAGAACGCGACCGAGCTGGCGGTGCTGCCGCCGGAGCCGGGCCCCGACCGGATCATGTCGTTCGGGGTGTCGGCCGGCGCGTACGCCGACCTCATGCCGGACATGTGGGACCGCACCCATCTGATCTACCGGGGCACCAAGTACACCGTGGGCGACCACGCGGGCGCGGCGTGCGTCGAGTGGCACCTGCACGCCTGGGACATGGCCCGCGCGACCGGCGCCGACTACCGGCCGCGCGACCCCGACCTGCTGGTGTCGGCGTGGCACTGGGGCGTCCCGCACCTGCCGCTGGAGCCGGGCGACGCGTGGGAGGCGGTGCTGCGCTCCTCGGGCCGGTCGCCGCGCTGGCCGGAGCCCGACGACCGTCCCGGACGGCCGCGGGCCCGGCGCGCGGCTCGTCAGACGCCGTCCGGCCGCCCCGGGCGGGCCCGCAGGTAGACCGCCCAGGTGAGCGCGCAGCACACGGCGTAGAAGGCGATGAACGACAGGTAGGCGCCGTCGCCGGTGCCGTAGGTGAGGAACGACTGCCGGAAGGCGACGTTGACCAGGACGCCGCCGAGCGCGCCGACGGCGCCCGCGATCCCGATCAGCGCGCCGGACAGCCGGCGGGCCTCGTGCTCGGCCTCGGCGGCGCCCACCGCGCCGGCGTCGGCGGCCCTGCGCGCCCGGTCGCGGAAGATCGCCGGGATCATCTTGTAGGTCGAGCCGTTGCCGATGCCGCTGAGCGCGAACAGCAGGATGAAGGCGACGAAGAACAGCGGCAGCGAGCCGCGCAGCGACGCGGCCAGCACGAGCCCGGCGGCCCCGGCCATCGCGACGAACGTCCAGAGGGTCACGGCGGCGCCGCCGAGCCGGTCGGCGAGCCGGCCGCCGGCGGGGCGCAGCAGCGAGCCGAGCGCGGGGCCGAGGAAGGTCACGCAGGCGGCCTTGACCGGGGTGTCGAACTCGGCGGCGAACTGCACCTGCAGGACCTGCCCGAACGCGAACCCGAACCCGATGAACGAGCCGAACGTGCCGATGTAGAGCACCGACATGATCCAGGTGTGCGGGTCCAGGGACACGTCCCGCATGGCCCCGCGGTCGTTGCGGGCCTGCGCCAGGTTGTCCATGCGGAACCAGGCGCCGAGGGCGGCGACCACGATCAGCGGGATGTACACGCCGGCGACGAGGCCCGGGTGGTCCTTGCCCGCGGTCGCGAGGACCAGCAGCCCGACGAGCTGGACGACGGCGACGCCGAGGTTGCCGCCGCCCGCGTTGATCCCGAGCGCCCAGCCCTTGAGGCGCTCGGGGTAGAACGCGTTGATGTTGGCCATCGAGGACGCGAAGTTGCCGCCGCCGACGCCCGCGACGGCGGCGAGGACCAGCAGCGTGGTGAACGACACGCCCGGCTCGACCAGGAACGCCGCCAGCACGGCCGGGACGAGCAGCAGCGCCGCGCTGAACACGGTCCAGTTGCGGCCGCCGAACCGGGCGACGGCGAAGGTGTAGGGCAGCCGCAGCGCCGAGCCGACGAGGGCGGGGACGGCGGTGAGGGTGAACTTGCCGGCCGCGTCGATGCCGTAGGCGGGGCCGAGGAACAGCACCATCACCGACCACAGCGACCACACCGAGAACCCGATGTGCTCGGAGAAGATCGAGTAGACGAGGTTGCGGCGGGCGACGCGCGCGCCGCGGGCCGTCCAGAAGGCGGGGTCCTCGGGCCGCCAGTCCTCGATCCAGCGGCCTTTCTGCGGGTGGGCGCGGCCGGCGCGCGGGGTCCGGGCGGTGACGGTCATGAGGCGGTCTCCTCGGTTCGGATCGGATGCCCGAACGTAGGAAGGCCGGGTTTCGTCCGCGTGTGACAGGTCATACGCCGGTGATAACTCCGTCGCACAGCGCGTTCCCGCCGGCTGTGAGGGCGGGGTAGACCCGGGGAGGCCGGGTAGGCAGTGACCGCGGCGCGGCGGGGGAAACGGAGACGAGAGCGATGGCGACCTGCGAGGTCTGCGGCAACGACTACGCGATGGCCTTCGAGGTGCACGCGCAGGGCCAGGTGCACACGTTCGACTCGTTCGAGTGCGCGATCACGAAGATGGCGCCGATCTGCGAGCACTGCCAGTGCCGCATCATGGGGCACGGCGTGGAGGTGGGCGGGCACTTCTACTGCTGCGCGCACTGCGCCCGCGCCGTCGATCCGGACGGCGCCCGGCAGATCAAGGACGCGGTCCCGGTGTGACCGCCCGGCCGCGCGGGGGTGCGCGGCCGGCGGCGGGCGCGGGCGGCCCGGCGAGGTGCGGCCCGGTCGGGTGCGGGCCGGTCAGGTGCGGCCGGGCCGGGCGCGGGCGGCGCCGAACGGCTGCTCGCGGCCGTCCTCCAGGTAGACGGCGCGGCCGTCGGCCATGGCGCGCAGGCTGGGGTCCATCCGGCGGGAGACGTGCGGCGGCGCCAGCTCGGGGACCTTCTCCGGCGCGACCAGGACGTGGTCGGACAGCTCCTCGGGCGGCAGCCGGATCGCGGCGATCTCCGCGCCGGTGATGGAGCCGCCGAAGACGAACACGTTGACGGCGTCGACGCCGTCGTCGCGGGGGGAGCCCCAGTCGACGCACGCCAGGCCGTCCAGGCGGGGGACGAGGCCGAGTTCCTCCTCGCACTCGCGGACGCACGCCGACAGCGGGGACTCGTCGGCCTCGATGACCCCGCCGGGGAGATACCAGCCCTCGCTGTAGGTGGGCTTGACCAGCAGGACCCGCCCGAGGTCGTCCAGGAGCAGGGCCGCCGCGGCGCCGCGGGCGCGCGGCAGGGAGGCGTAGTAAGCAAGGTCGGGCATGTACCGAGGTTAGGCGTGATCACCGCGGCGGGATCGGGGCGGGGAGGCGGCGGGGGCCGCATCCTCCGCGAGATCACCGGGCCGCCGTGAATCCGTTCGAGAATCCCATAAATAATGACGAATAGGGCATGACAGGGATCGACAACGCTTGACACGCGTTCGTCAAGGCCGGTGGCGGGCCGCCCGCCGCAGCGGACGCCGTGCCGCTGACCTCGACGGACGCGGTGCGCGGTCGTGAAGGGCATTTAACACCGGGGTCACACAGGGGACTCGGCCGCGAAACGGCGCCCGCCGAGCCTCGGCAGAATGAACGCGACTCCGACGCACTGCCCGTACTGCGCCCTGCAGTGCGGCATGACCCTGAGCGGGACCGCGAGCGGCGGCCTCGGGGTGGCACCGCGGGACGACGTGCCCGCCAACCGCGGGGGGCTGTGCCAGAAGGGCTGGACGGCCGCGGAGCTGCTCACCGTCCCCGACCGGCTGACCACGCCGCTGATGCGGCACGGCAGGGACGAGCCGCTGCGCCCGTGCGGCTGGGACGAGGCGCTCGACCGCGTCGCCGCCGAGGCCGCCCGGCTCCGCGCGCTGCACGGCCCGGACTCCGTCGCGGTCTTCGGCGGCGGCGGGCTGACGAACGAGAAGGCCTACCAGCTCGGCAAGTTCGCCCGCGTTGCGCTCGGCACGTCGCAGATCGACTACAACGGCCGGTTCTGCATGTCGTCGGCGGCGGCCGCCTCCGGCCGGGCGTTCGGGCTGGACCGCGGGCTCCCGGGCCCGGTCACCGACCTCGCGGCGTCCGGCGCCGTCCTGCTCGCGGGCGCGAACCCGGCCGAGACGATGCCGCCGTTCATGCGGCACCTCGCCGAGATGCGCGAGGGCGGCGGGGCCCTCATCGTCGTGGACCCCCGCCGCACCGCCACCGCCCGGCAGGCCGACCTGCACCTGCAGCCGGTGCCCGGCACCGACGCCGCCCTGGCGTGCGGGCTGCTGCACCTGGCGCTGGCCGAGGGCCTCGCCGACGACGCCTACATCGCGGCGCGCACGTCCGGGTTCGAGGCCGTCCGGACCGCCGCCAACGCCTACTGGCCCGACCGCGTCGAGCGGATCACCGGCGTGCCGGTCCCGGCGATGCGCGAGGCCGTCCGGCTGCTGGCCCGGGCCCCGCGCGCCCACGTGCTGACCGGGCGGGGAGCCGAGCAGCACGCGCGCGGCACCGACATCGTCACCGCCTTCATCAACCTGGCGCTCGTCCTCGGCCTGCCCGGCCGCGAGGGCTCGGGATACGGGTGCATCACCGGGCAGGGCAACGGGCAGGGCGGGCGCGAGCACGGCCAGAAGGCCGACCAGCTCCCCGGCTACCGCCGGATCGACGACCCGGAGGCCCGCGAGCACGTCGCCCGGGTGTGGGGGATCGACCCGGCCGACCTGCCGGGCCCCGGCCGGTCGGCGTACGAGCTGCTGTCGGCGCTCGGAACCGGCGCGGGCCCGAAGGCGCTGCTGCTGTTCGGGTCCAACCCGGTGGTGTCGGCGCCGCGCGCGGCGCACGTTCAGGAGCGGCTCGCCGCCCTGGACCTGCTGGTGGTCGCCGACTTCGTCCCCTCGGAGACGGCGCGCCGCGCCGACGTGGTGCTGCCCGCCGCGCAGTGGGCGGAGGAGTCCGGCACGATGACGAACCTGGAGGGCCGGGTGCTGCGCCGCCGCCGCGCCGCCCGCCCGCCGGCCGGCGCCCGCACCGACCTGGAGATCATCGCGGCGCTCGCCGAGCGGCTGAAGGCGCCGGGGGAGTGGAGCACCGACCCCGAGGAGGTGTTCGCCGAGCTGCGCCGCGCGAGCGCGGGGGGCAGGGCCGACTACTCCGGCATCGACTACGCGCGGATCGAGGCCGAGGGCGGGGTGTTCTGGCCCTGCCCGTCCCCGGACCACCCCGGCACGCCCCGACCGTTCCTGGACCGCTTCGCCACCCCGGACGGCCGCGCCCGGTTCGTCCCCGTCGAGCACGGCGGGCCCGCCGAGGACGTGGACGCCGAGCACCCCGTGTACCTGACGACCGGGCGGGTCCTCGCCCAGTACCAGTCGGGGGCGCAGACCCGGCGCGTAGCGGCGCTGGCCGAGGCCGCGCCCGGCCCGTTCGCCGAGCTGCACCCGGATCTGGCGGCCCGGCTCGGCATCGAGGACGGAGCCGAGGTGCGGCTGGAGAGCCGCCGCGGCGCCGTGACGGTGCGGGCGCGGCTCACCGACGCGATCCGCGACGACACCGTCTTCGTCCCGTTCCACTGGCCGGGGGACGAGCGGGTGAACCTGCTGACCAACCCCGCCCTGGACCCGGTGTCGCGGATGCCGGAGTTCAAGGTCTGCGCGGTCCGCCTCGAGGCGGCCGTGAGCCCCTTTTAACACGGCGGTGACAAAGGGGACCCCGCCGCGAAACCGCTCGAACGGAGGATTCGGACCATGACCACGACACCAGAAGCGACGATCACCAGGGACCCGGCGGGCCTCGGGACGGCTCGCTGGTTCGACATCTGCTCCTACGCCGACCTGATTCCCGAGCGCGGGGTGTGCGCGATGGTGGACGGCGTCCAGGTGGCGGTCTTCCGGGTCTACGACGGCTCCCTTTTCGCACTGTCCAACCTCGACCCGTTCAGCGGCGCCTACGTGCTGTCGCGCGGGATCCTCGGCACCCGCGACGGGACGCCGACGGTCGCGTCCCCCATGTACAAGCAGGTGTTCGACCTGCGGACGGGGGCGTGCCTGGACGACCCGAGGGTGGCGCTGCCGGTGTTCCCGGTGCGCCGCGCCGGGGACCGGGTGGAGGTGGCGCTCACCGATGAGCACCGGCAGTGAGGCCGCGGCCGGCCGCACCGGCCCCCTGGCCGGTTTCGCCGTCGGGGTGACCGCGGCCCGGCGGCACGAGGAGCTCGCGACGCTGCTGGAGCGGCGGGGGGCCCGGGTGGTGGCCGCTCCCGCGATCCGGCTCGTCCCGCTCTCCGACGACGCCGAACTGCTGGAGGCGACCCGCGCGGTCGCCGCCGGCCCGCTCGACCACCTCGTGGTCACGACCGGGATCGGGTTCCGGGCGTGGCTGGAGGCGGCGGACGGGCACGGGCTGCGGGACGCGCTCGTCGCCCGCCTCGCCGGGGCGGGGATCGTGGCCCGCGGCCCGAAGGCGCGCGGCGCGATCCGGTCGGAGGGGCTGCGGGAGGCGTGGTCGCCGCTGTCCGAGGGCTGCGACGAGGTGATCGCGCACCTCCTGGAGCGCGACCTCACCGGGGCGCGGGTCGCCGTGCAGCTGTACGGCGAGCGGCAGCCGGAGCTGACCGCGGCGCTGCGCGCCGCGGGCGCCGAGGTGATCGAGGTCCCGGTGTACCGGTGGTCGCGCGCCGAGGACCCGACGCCGCTGCGCCGGCTCGCCGGGCAGGCGGTCGCGGGCACCGTCGACGCGATCACGTTCACCAGCGCGCCGGCGGTCGCGGCGACCCTCGCGGTCGCCGCCGAGGACGGGCTGGAGGAGGCCCTGCTGGAGGCGATGCGCGGCCCGGTCGTGGCGGCGTGCGTCGGCCCGGTCACGGCGCGGGCGCTCACCGACCGCGGCGTGCCGACCGTCCAGCCGGAGCGGGCGCGGCTCGGCGCGCTGGTCCGGGCGCTGGTCACCGATCTGCCGCGGCGCCGGTCGCGGCGGCTGTCGGTGCGCGGCGCGTCGCTGGAGCTGCGCGGGCACGCCGTCGTGCTCGACGGGCAGCTGCGGCCGATCGCGCCGGCGCCGATGGCGATCCTGCGGGCGCTCGCCCGGCGCCCCGGGCACGTGGTGTCGCGGGCGGAGCTGTGCGGCGCGCTGCCGAGCCGCCCGGCCGGCAACGGCGCCGGCCGCGGCCGGGAGGCGCGGCCGCAGGCCGACGAGCACGCGGTCGAGATGGCGGTGGCGCGGCTGCGCCGCGGCCTCGGCCGCCCGGGCATCGTGGAGACGGTCGTCAAGCGCGGCTACCGGCTGGCGTGCGACCCGCGTCCCGCCGGCCGGCTCGCGGCGGGCGCCGGTGGCTGAGCCGGCGCTGCTGGCCGTCGCGCACGGCACCCGGGACCCGGCCGGGCCCGCCGCGGTGCGGGAGCTGCTGGCCCGGGTGCGGGCGATGCGGCCGGGCCTGCGGGTCGCCGAGGCCTACGGCGAGCTGGCCGAACCGTCGCTGGAGGACGCCGCGGCGTCGCTCGGCGGCGGGCCGGCGGTCGTGGTGCCGCTGCTGCTGGCGCGCGGCTACCACGCGCTGGCCGACTTCCCGGGCCGCGCGGCGCGGGTGCTGCCCGGCGCGGTGGCGGCCCGGCCGCTCGGCCCGGACCCGCTGCTCGCGCACGCGCTCGCCGGCCGCCTGGCCGATGGCGGGGCCGGCGGCGCGGGTGGAAGTGCGGTTGGAAGTGCGGAGGGCACTGCCGTGACCGTGATCCCGGTGCGCCCGGACGCCGTCGTCCTCGGCGCGGCGGGATCCGCCGACCCGGCCGGCCTCGCCGACGTCCGGGAGGCCGCCCGGCTGCTGGCGCGGCGGCTGGGCCGGCCCGTCCGGCACGGGTTCGTCGCCGCCGGCGGGCCCGTGCTGGACGAGGTCGTGGCGGACCTGCGCCGCGAGGGCGCCCGCCGGGTGGCGGTGGCGTCCTACCTGCTGGCGCCGGGCCGGTTCCACGACCGGGCCGCGGCCTGCGGCGCCGACGCGACCGCGCCGCCGCTCGGCGCGCATCCCGCGGTGGCGCGGCTGGTACTGCGCCGCTACGACGAGGCCCGGTCGCGGGCGGCCGCGCGGGTGCCGGCGTTCGCGTCCTGACCGGGGGCCGCGCCCCGGCCGCAATCCCGGCCGGCTTCACCGTCCGGGCCGGCGAAGCGGTCGTCGTGGTGGGCGAGGACCCGCAGCATCATCTCCTTGAACAGCGCCCGCTCCTGCGGTGACAGGGGCGAGAAGAGGGCCTCGTTGAGCCGTATGCGGGCCTCCAGGGCCGCGTCGAGGAACCGCCGCCCGTCCCCGGTGACCTCCAGCGCGTACCGGCGCCGGTCGCCCGGGTCGCGGCGGCGCTCCAGGTAGCCGTCCTTCTCCAGGGCGTCCACAATGCCGACCAGGTCGCCGGGGTCCATCCGCAGCCGCTCGGCGACGGCGCGCTGCGACAGCGGGCCGCCGCGCGCCACGCACCACAGGACGAGCAGCTGCGGCAGCCGGGGCTGGCCGGGGAGCATGCGGGCGGAGGTGCGCCTGACGAGCCGCACCATCTCGAACATCAGGTAGCTGGGCGAGTCGAACATCGGGTCGGACTGGTCCGTCACGTCCGGCTCCTCGGATTGCTTGGAACGACCTATCTCTCTTGACGTGAGAGATAGGGTACTCCTACCGTTGGAGAGCCCAAAATCTGGGTGTGCGCTCCATGCGGAGGGAGGCCCCATGCCGGACGGGGGACCCGCCGTCGAGGTCGACGGCCTGATCAAGAGGTTCGGCGAGGTGGAGGCGGTGCGGGGGATCGACCTCGCCGTGCGGCCGGGGGAGATCTTCGGCTTCCTCGGCCCGAACGGCGCCGGCAAGTCCACCACGATCAACATGCTCTGCACCCTGCTGCGGCCGACCGCCGGCCGCGCCCGCGTCGCCGGGCACGACGTCGTCGCCGACCGCGACAGCGTGCGCCGCAACATCGGGCTGGTGTTCCAGGACCCCACCCTCGACGGCTACCTGTCGGGGGAGCAGAACCTGCGCTTCCACGCCGAGCTGTACGGGGTGCCGCGCTCGGTGACCGGCGACCGCATCCGGCAGGTGCTGGAGATGGTCAACCTGTGGGACCGGCGCGGCGACCTGGTGCAGACCTACTCCGGCGGCATGAAGCGCCGCCTGGAGATCGCGCGCGGCCTGCTGCACTCGCCGCGGGTGCTGTTCCTGGACGAGCCGACCGTCGGCCTGGACCCGCAGACCCGGGCCTCGATCTGGGAGTACATCCGGCAGCTGCAGGCGGCCGAGGAGATCACGATCTTCATGACGACGCACTACATGGACGAGGCCGAGTTCTGCGAGCGCATCGCGATCATGGACTCGGGGCGGATCGTCGCGCTCGACACCCCCGAGGCGCTCAAGGCGGGCGTCGGCGAGGACCGGATCCGCATCCGGACCGCCGACGACGCGGCCGCGATCGCCGCGATCGAGGAGCGGTTCGGGCTGGCCGCGGTCGTGTCGGAGGGCGCGGTGACCTTCTCGGTCGCCGCCGGGGAGGCGTTCGTGCCGCGGCTGCTCGCCGAGCTGGGCGTCCCGATCCGCTCGGTGAACGTGGCTCGGCCGTCGCTGGACGACGTGTTCATGTCCTTCACCGGCTCCACGATCCGGGACGCCGAGGCGACCAGCAGCGACCGCATGCGGATGACGATGCGGGTGACGAGGAGATGACGATGGGGAGTACCGCGGAGACGGCGCCGCCCGCCGGGGTCGTCCGGGTGCGGGTGCCCGAGCGCGGCCTGCGGCGGGACCTGCGCGCCGTGAAGATCGTCCTGCACCGGGAGCTGATCCGGTTCTGGCGCGACAAGCTGCGGATGGTGTCCGGGCTCGTCCAGCCGGTGCTGTGGCTGCTGGTCATGGGCACCGGCCTGTCCAACCTCGTGGCCAGCGGCGGCGGCCCCGCCGGCGAGGTGAACCTGAAGACCTTCATCTACCCCGGCGTGTGCGCGATGTCGGTGATGTTCACCGCGATGTTCTCCGCCGGGTCGATCGTGTGGGACCGCGAGTTCGGGTTCCTGCGCGAGATGCTGGTGGCGCCCGTCAGCCGCAGCGCCATCGTGATCGGCAAGTGCGTCGGGGGCGCGGTCGTGGCGACGCTGCAGGGCGTGGTGATCGTGCTGCTCGCGCCGCTGGCCGGCGTCCCCTACGACCCGGCGCTGATGGCGCAGCTGGTCGGCCTGATGTTCATCGGGGCGTTCGCGCTCACCGGGTTCGGCGTGATGATGGCGGCGCGGATCACCCAGATGCAGGCGTTCTTCGGCCTCATGCAGATGGCGATGATGCCGATGATGTTCCTGTCGGGCGCGCTGTACCCGCTGAACGGCCTGCCGGCGTGGCTGAGCGTCCTGACCCGCTTCAACCCGCTCACCTACGCGGTCGACCCGATGCGGCACGTCGTGTTCGCGCACCTGGACGTCTCCGACCGGCTGCTGCGCACGTTCGACCCGGGCGTCACCTGGGGCGGCTGGACGGTCCCGGTCTGGCTGGAGATCCTCATCGTCCTCGGGATGGGCTTCGGCCTGATGGCGGTCGCCATCGTGGAGTTCCGCCGCGCCGACTGAGAAATCCCCGCGGCCCGGGCGGCGCTGCAGCATACTTGCCCTGCGCACGGAGTGTGTTCGTTCGGATGCGAAGGGTGGCGGCGATCGACGTGGACGTGAACAGGGTGATGTGGCGGGGAGCGGCGGCTGCCGCCGCCGTCCTGGCGGCGGTGGCGGGCGCGGCGCTCGCGGACGGGCGGCCCCGGGCGGAGGCCGCCGACGGCGCGGCGGCCCGTCCCGCGGCGCGGGCGCTGCAGATCACGCGCTTCCTTGGGGAGCAGCGGCTCCCGCACATGATGAAGGCCGGCGGCACCACCTTCGGCGGGATCTCGGGGATCGACCGCGATCCCCGCACCGGTACCTGGTATCTGATCTCCGACGACCGGTGGCGCTACGACCCGGCCCGCTTCTACACCGGCCGGCTCGACATCGACCCCGCGACCGGGCGGTTCGGCGGGGTGCGGATCTCGGGCGCGGTCACGCTCCGCCGTCCCGGGGGCGGGCCCTACCCGGCCTTCGGCGAGCCGGGGTCGGCCGACCCGGAGACGATCCGGTTCGACCCCCGCACCCGGCGGCTGCTGTGGGGCAGCGAGGGCGACCGGCCCGACGAGGGCCACCCGGGCATCCCGCTGTCGCCGATGTCGCTGAACTGGGCGCGGACCGACGGGCGGCACGCCGGGGGGCTGCGCGTCCCGCCGCCGCTGCGGCTCACCACCGACCACCGGGGCCCGCGCCGCAACTTCGGCTTCGAGGCGCTGGCGGTCACCCCGCACGGCGTCGCCGCGATGGTCGAGGGCCCCCGCTACGAGGACGGCGAGCCGCCGACGGTGCGGCACGGCGCGCTGACCCGGCTCACGCTGTGGGACCGCGCCGGCCGGGTCCGCGCCCAGTACGCCTACCCCGTCGACCCGCTCCCGGCCGCGCCGCGACCGGCCGGCGGCGCCACCGACAGCGGCGTGTCGGAGATCCTCGACGCGGGCGGCCACCGGTTCCTGGCGCTGGAGCGGTCCTGGCTCGAGGGCGTCGGCTACAAGGCCCGGCTGTACGAGTTCGACGTGCGGGGCGCCACGGACGTGCTGCACCGCGACTCCCTGGCCGGGGACGCCCGGTTCCGGCCGGTGCGCAAGCGGCTCGTCGCCGACCTCGGCGCGTTCGCGACCCCGACGCAGAACCTGGAGGCGCTGGCGTGGGGGCCGCGGCTGAGGTCGGGGGAGTGCACCCTGGTCGCCGCCTCCGACGACAACTTCGACCAGCGCGAGGTCACCCAGTTCCTGGCGTTCGCCGTCCGGGGCTGCTGACCACGGGCCGCCGACCCGGCGCGCGTGGCCGGGGAAAGCGCGAGGGCCCGCCGGACCGTGCGGTCCGGCGGGCCCTGCCGCGCCCGTGCGGGGACGGGTCAGACGGCGAAGTCCAGCAGCGGGCGGGCGTTGCTGGGGTGCCGCAGCTTCGACAGCGACTCCTTCTCCAGCTGGCGGATCCGCTCGCGGGTCAGCCCGAGGGCCTTGCCGATCTCGTCCAGCGTGCGCGGCGTCCCGTCGTACAGCCCGAACCGCATCGCCATGATCTTGGCTTCGCGCGGCGACAGGATGTCGAGGGTGCGGCGCAGCTGGTCGGCCATGAGCTGCCGGTCGACGAGCTCGGACGCCTCGGGGCTGTCGGTGTCCTCGATGAGGTCGCCGATGCGGGTCTCGCCGTCCTCGCCGATCGTGGAGTCCAGGCTGATCGGCTGCCGGCTGGTGCGCAGCAGCTCGCGGACCTGCTCGGGGCTCTTGTCGAGCTCGGCGGCGAGCTCCTCCGGGGTGGGCTCGCGGCCGAGCCGCTGGTGCATGTCGCGCTCGACGCGGCTCAGCTTGCTGAGCATCTCCAGCACGTGCACGGGCAGGCGGATCGTGCGGGCCGAGTCGGCGAAGCCGCGCTGGATGGCCTGCCGGATCCACCACATCGCGTAGGTGGAGAACTTGTAGCCCTTGGAGTAGTCGAACTTCTCCACGGCGCGGATCAGGCCGAGGTTGCCCTCCTGGACGACGTCCAGCAGCGACAGGCCGCGGTCGGAGTACTTCTTGGCGACCGACACCACGAGCCGGAGGTTGGCCTCCAGCATGTGGGCCTTGGCGCGGCGGCCGTCGGCGGCGACCCACTCCAGGTCGGCGCGGACGCCGGGGGAGAGGTCCTCGGTCTCCAGCTTGTGCTCGGCGTAGAGCCCGGCCTCGATGCGCTTGGCGAGGTCGACCTCCTGCTCGGCGGTGAGCAGCTGGCGGCGCCCGATGGCCTTGAGGTAGGTGTGGACGGAGTCGCCCATGGTGGTGGACTGGTCGTCCAGGTCCGCCCCGGTGTCGCCGCCGGTGTCGGCCTCGACCTCGGCGGTGGTGACCTCGAACCCGCCGTCGGCGGGGGCGTCCTTGGCGGCGTCCTGCGGATCCGCGGCGCCGGCGGTATCCGCGGTGTCGGCGCCGCCGCGGCCGGTCTTGCGCGCGGTCTTGGCGGTCTTGGCGGTCTTGCGGGAGGTGCGCTTCTTCGCGGGCCCGGTCGGCGCCTGGGCGGTCTCCCCGCCGTCGTGGTCGGCGGCCGCGGCGAGTTTGCGGACGGTGTCGGCCTCGCCGGCCAGGCTGATCCCGGCCTCGGACAGCTCGCGCAGGATGGAGCGGCCCTGGGCCGGGCTGATCCCGGCGGCCTCGAAGGCCCCCCGGACCTCGTCGAGCGAGAGGCGCCCTTGGGCGCGGCCCCGCTTGAGGAGCTCGTTGAGCGCGGGGCCCGCCGGCTCCGTGAGCGGGGTCTCGACGGCGCTTCGCGGCATGGGGACACCCCCCTCCCTTCGGTGTGAGTGCGGCGCGGATTGTGTGTTCGCTGGTGGCGCACGCACTTAACGGAACGTCGCACGGCCGGGTCATTGTTCCCAGGACCGCGGGACGACGGCCCGTCCCCGGGGGATCGCGGAGGAACGATCCAGAACGGTCTGGTGCCCGGAATGAGTGGGTTCACACGGCTTCTCGCGCCCTGACCTGAACCGATGTCACCTTACTACGTAAAGGCGCCGGGCCGTAGCCGCGTGATGAAGCCCACTGCCCGTCCGGGTCATGCGGACGCGATCCCCGACCCTAGCGCGCGGCGTCTCGTTCTCGCAGGTCAGGTGGCCGCGGGGGTGCGCAGGCGGGCGCGGTCGGGCTTGCCGGACGCCAGCAGCGGGATCGCGTCCACCAGCTCGAGCTCGCGGGGGGCGGCGAAGGCCGGCATCGTCTCCCGGACGAGGGCCCGCAGGTCGGCGAGCTCCGGCACCGCCGGGGCGGCGGGGACGACGACGGCGGTGACCCGCTCGCCCCACTCGGGGTCGGGCCGGCCGACCACGACGACGTCGCGGACCGCCGGGTGCCGCGACAGCGCGGCGGCGACCTCGCCGGCGACGACCTTCTCCCCGCCGGTGTTGATCACGTCGTCGACGCGGCCCCGGACGCGGAGCCGGCCGTCCTCCAGGGCCCCGAGGTCCTGGGTGACGAACCAGTCGCCGTCGCGGGCCGCGGCGGTCAGGTCGGGCCGCAGCCGGTAGCCGGTGAACAGCGAGGGCCCCGCCAGGCGGATCCGGCCGCCCTCACCGAGCTCGACGCGCATGCCGTCCAGCGGGACGCCGTCGTAGACGCAGCCGCCGCAGGTCTCGCTCATCCCGTAGGTGGTGAAGACCCGGGCGCCGCGCTCGCGGGCCTCGGCGAGCAGGCCCGGCGCGGCGGCGGCGCCGCCGAGCACGATCGCGCCGAGCCGGGACAGGTCGGCGCCGGTGTCCAGCACGCGGCGCAGCTGGGTCGGCACGAGCGAGACGTGCAGGCCGTCGGCCTCCGCGACGGCGGCGGCGTCGAAGCGCGGCGCGATGACCGGGCCGGTGCCGGCGACCAGGGACCGGACGAGCACCTGCACGCCGGAGATGTGGCTGGTCGGCACGCAGCACAGCCACCGGTCGCCGGGCGCGGCGCCGATGCGGGCGAGGGTGCCGGCGGCGGAGTGCCGCAGCGCGTCCGCCGCCAGCTCGACGAACTTCGGGGCCCCGGTGGAGCCGGACGTGGCGATCAGCACGGCGGTGCCCGGCGAGACGGGCGCCCGGCCGCGGCCGGGGGAGTGCGGGATCAGCCCGTCCGGCGTGTCGACCGCGTCGGGGGCGAGCGCGTCCAGCAGGCTGTCCAGCGCCGGTCCGGGCAGGTCCGGGGAGAGCGGGCAGAGCGCGGGGCCGCCGTCGAGGGCGGCGGCGAGGGCCCGCAGCAGCCGGGGGCCGGGCGGCAGGACGGCGGCGTGCAGCGGGCGATCCATGATCCCATCAGCGTAGACGACCCCGCTGAACGCGTTCAAACGCGGGGAGGGTTGAATGGGTCACCGGCCGCCCCGCGCCCCCGGCGGCGCGGGTCTTGACGGAGGGAACACATGGTCTCGGAGCTGTTCGACGCGGACGCGTGGAAAGAGGTCGAGGGGTTCGGCTTCACCGACATCACCTACCACCGCGCCGTCGACCACGGCACGGTGCGGATCGCGTTCAACCGGCCGGAGGTGCGCAACGCCTTCCGCCCCCACACGGTGGACGAGCTGTACCGGGCGCTGGACCACGCGCGGATGTCCAGCGACATCGGCTGCGTGCTGCTGACCGGCAACGGCCCGTCGCCCAAGGACGGCGGCTGGGCGTTCTGCTCGGGCGGCGACCAGCGCATCCGCGGCAAGGACGGCTACAAGTACGCCGAGGGCGAGACGTCCGACACGATCGACCCGGCGCGGGCGGGGCGGCTGCACATCCTGGAGGTGCAGCGGCTGATCCGGATGATGGGCAAGGTCGTCATCTGCGTGGTGCCGGGCTGGGCCGCGGGCGGCGGCCACAGCCTGCACGTGGTGTGCGACCTCACCATCGCCAGCCGCGAGCACGGCCGCTTCAAGCAGACCGACGCGGACGTGGCGAGCTTCGACGGCGGGTTCGGGTCGGCGTACCTGGCACGTCAGGTCGGGCAGAAGTTCGCCCGGGAGATCTTCTTCCTCGGCGACACCTACGATGCCGAGGCCGCGCACCGGATGGGCATGGTCAACGCCGTCGTCCCGCACGCCGAGCTGGAGGCGACGGCGCTGGAGTGGGCGCGCAAGGTCAACGGCAAGAGCCCGACGGCGCAGCGGATGCTGAAGTTCTCCTTCAACCTGATCGACGACGGGCTGGTGGGGCAGCAGGTGTTCGCGGGCGAGGCGACGCGCCTGGCCTACGGCACCGACGAGGCCGCCGAGGGGCGGGACTCGTTCCTGGAGAAGCGCGACCCCGATTGGTCGCGTTTCCCGTGGTACTACTAGGGGTTCGAACGCACGGTGTGCTCCGGAATACCGTGATTAGGCGGGCAGAGCAGCGGCAGGTCAGGGGGTCGGCGGGTGCGGGTGTACTCCATCCCGATGCGGACGCGGTTCCGCGGTGTGACGCGGCGGGAGGGCGTCCTGATCGAGGGGCCCGCCGGCTGGGGGGAGTTCTCGCCGTTCGCCGAGTACGGCCCGGCCGAGTGCGCCCGCTGGCTGGCCGCCGCGCGGGAGGCCGCGTTCGAGGGCTGGCCGGCGCCCGTCCGCGACCGGATCCCGGTGAACGCGACGATCCCGGCGGTCGGCCCCGAGCGCGCGTTCGCGCTGACCAAGGAGTCCGGCTGCCGGACCGCGAAGGTGAAGGTCGCCGAGCGCGGGCAGAGCGACGCCGACGACATGGCGCGGGTGGAGGCCGTCCGGGACGCGATCGGCCCTGACGGCCGCGTCCGGATCGATGTGAACGGCGGCTGGGACGTCGACCGCGCGGCCCGGATGATCCGGGCGCTGGACCGGTGGGAGCTGGAGTACGCCGAGCAGCCGTGCGCGACGCTGGAGGAGCTGGCGCGGGTGCGGCGGCTGGTGGATGTGCCGATCGCGGCGGACGAGTCGATCCGCCGCGCCGAGGACCCGCTGAAGGTGCGCGCCGCCGGCGCGGCCGACGTCGCGGTGCTGAAGGTGCAGCCGCTGGGCGGGGTCGCGGCGGCGCTGCGGGTCGCGGAGGCGTGCGGGCTGCCGGTGGTGGTGTCGAGCGCGGTGGAGACGTCGGTGGGCCTGGCGGCGGGGGTGGCGCTGGCCGCGGCGCTGCCGGAGCTGCGGTACGCGTGCGGGCTGGGGACGCTGTCGCTGCTGGAGGGCGACGTCGCCGCCGAGCCGCTGCGCCCGGTGGCGGGGGAGATCAAGGTGCGGCGGCCGGCGGTGGACGCCGGGGCGCTGGACCGCTGGGCGGGGCCGGAGGCCGCGTGGCGGGAGCGGGCGCTGGCCGCGCAGGAGCATCTGGGCGGCCCGGCGGTGATCGGGGCGGCGCCGTGAACCCGGCGACCGCGCTGGCGGCAGTGCTGGTCGACGAGCTGCTGCGCTGCGGGATGACCGACGCGGTGCTGGCGCCGGGGTCGCGGTCGGCGCCGCTGGCGCTGGCGCTGCAGGCGGCCGAGGAGGACGGCCGGGTCCGGCTGCACGTGCGGATCGACGAGCGGTCGGCGTCGTTCCTCGGGCTCGGGCTGGCGAAGCGGTCGGGGCGCCCGGTGGCGCTGGTGTGCACGTCGGGGACGGCGGCGGCGAACTTCCATCCGGCGGTGATCGAGGCGCACGAGTCCGGCGTCCCGCTGATCGTGATCACCGCGGACCGCCCGCCGGAGCTGCGCGACACCGGCGCGAACCAGACGATCGACCAGGTGAAGCTGTACGGAACGGCGGCGCGGTGGAGCACCGAGGTCGGGGTGCCGGAGAACCGCCCGGGGATGGTGGCGTACTGGCGGTCGCTGGTGAGCCGCGCGTGGGGGGTGGCGCAGGCGCCGTCGCCGGGGCCGGTGCACCTGAACGCGGCGTTCCGGGAGCCGCTGATCCCCGATGGGGACGAGACCTGGTGCGAGCCGCTCGACGGCGATGTGACGGGCGCGTGGACGAAGGTGCGGGCGGCGACCCCGGGGTCGGTGCTGCACGTCCCGCCGACGCGGCGCGGCGTCCTGGTGGTGGGCGACGGCGCGGTGAACGTCAAGCGGTACGTGGCGGCGGCGTCGATGGCGGGCTGGCCGGTGCTCGCCGAGCCGAACGGCAACGCCCGCTACGGCGACCATGCGCTGACGTCGCACCATTTCCTGCTGGGCGTGCCGGAGTTCGTGGAGCGGCACCGCCCGGAGGTGGTGGTGACGCTGGGCAAGCCGGGGCTGTCGCGGCCGTTGCTGTCGCTGCTGCGGCGTGCCGAGGAGCACATCGTGCTGGCGCCCGACCTGTCGCACTGGCCGGACCCGGTCCGGTCGGCGACGCAGGTCGCGCCGGAGGTGGAGATCCCGGTGGTGTCGGGCGACGACGCGTGGCTGAAGTCGTGGCGGACCGCCGACCTGGCGGCCGCGGCGGCGGTGGACGCGGTGCTGGACGCGGTGCCGGAGGTGACCGAGCCGCGGCTGGCGCGGGATCTGGTGGCGGGGCTGCCGGGCGGGTCGCTGCTGTTCACGGCGGCGAGCATGCCGATCCGGGACCTGGACCAGGTGATGCGGCCGCGCCGCGGGATCCGGATCATGGCGAGCCGGGGCGCGAGCGGCATCGACGGGCTGGTGTCGACGGCGATCGGCGCGGCGCTGGCGCACAGCGGCCGGTCCTACGCGCTGCTGGGCGACCTGGCGTTCCTGCACGACCAGAACGGGCTGGTGATCGGCCCGTACGACCGGCGTCCGGATCTGGCGGTGGTGGTGGTGAACAACCAGGGCGGCGGGATCTTCTCGCTGCTGCCGCAGGCGGCGCTGGCCGGCCCGTTCGAGCGGGTCTTCGGTACCCCGCACCAGGTGGACGTGAGCGCGGTGGCGGCGGCGAACGGCGTCCCGTACCGGCGGCTGGAGGCGGCGGCGGACCTGCCGAAGGCGCTGGCGGGGGAGGGGCTGCGGATCGTGGAGGCCCGCACCGACAGGGAGGCGAACGCGGCGCTGCACGCGGAGATGCGCACGGCGGCGCAGGACGCGGTGCGCGCGGCGCTGGCCTGACCCGGGGGAGCCCGGCGAGATCGGCGATGCTCCCCTGGTCGACAGGTATTGAACTTACAACGTAAAGGCGCCGGGCGGGTTGTTTCCATCCTCACCTTGAAAACAACCTTCCCCGAAGGGGAAGCCTGCTCAGGGGGAGAGGAAGCGGTCGCGCAGGGCGTCGGTGTCCTCGGGTGTCCAGCCGTGCCCGGCGAGCCAGCCGAGCGTCCCGCCGTATTGCTCGTCGACGCGGGCGAGGAGCTTCTCCATGATGGCGGCGTGGGGCCGGTGGGTGTCGGCGGGGCGGGAGTCGAGGTCGGCGGCGTAGGTGTCGCTGGCGCGCAGCCGGTCCAGGACGGCCTCCAGGCGCTCGCCGGTCTGGGCGTAGTCGGCGACGATGGCCTCGCGGGTGACGCCGGCGGCGTCGAGGGCGAGGGCGCAGACGACGCCGGTGCGGTCCTTGCCGGCGGCGCAGTGCACCAGTGCGGAGCCGTCGGTGCGGGTCATGACGCGCAGGGCGGCCACGATGGAGTCGCCGCGGTCGGTGAGGTAGCCCAGGTAGTGGCCGGTGGAGCGGTCCTGCCAGGGCAGCGCCCGGTCGACGTCCACGTCCGCATCGACGTCGGCGGACACGTCGGTGCGGCGGCCGCCTTCGGGGAACAGCGAGAGCTGGTGGACGGTGACGGTGGGTATCCGGGTGAGGGGTCCGGGCCCTTCGAGCCGTACCTCGGCGTCGCTGCGCAGGTCGATGACGTTCTTGAGGGCGTAGTCGTCGAGGAGGAGGCGGACGTCGGCGACCGAGAGGTCCTGGAGGTTGTCGGAGCGGAGTACGCGTCCCCGCCGGGTGGTGCGTCCGTCCACCGTGGGGAGGCCGCCGAGGTCTCGGGCGTTGACCGCACCGTCGAGTTCGATCCACCGTGTGCCATCGTCCATGACTTGTGACCCTATATGGGTGGGGTGTCCCCGCTTTTGTGCAGGGTCCGCTTCCGGCCGATGCGGGCGGTGATCATCTCAGGGAGCGAGACGCGGTGGGCCGACCGGGACCTGTGAGCCAGGGGAGGGATGGCTCTCCAGCGGGGCGACCGCCCGGTGTCACGCTCCGTAGCTTGCGGGGTGTCGGTTTCCCCTCGCACTGGAGGTTCCATGCCCGCGACCCTGCACGCTCCCGGCGCTCCCGCCGGCGTCTCCGCTCCCGCGCCGCCCGGTGGGAGGGCCGGCCGGGCCGGCAGCGACTTCGCCCCGCTGGCGCGGCGGGTGCGCGAGAGCGGGCTGCTGGAGCGCCGCCGCGGCTACTACGCGCGGGCGATCGGGTTGAACCTGGCGGCGACGGCCGCGCTGTGGGCCGCGGTCGCGTGGGCGGGGGACGGGTGGTGGACGGTCCTGCTGGGCGTCCCGCTGGCGGTGGTGGCGGCGCGGACGGCGTTCCTCGGGCATGACGCGGGGCACCGGCAGATCGCGCGGACGGCCCGGGGCAACCGGTGGCTGGGGCTGCTGCTGGGGAACCTGCTGCTGGGGATGGGGCACGGGTGGTGGAACGACAAGCACAACCGGCACCACGCGAATCCGAACCATGTGGGCAAGGACCCGGACGTCGGCGAGGGGGTGCTGGCGTGGACGCAGGAGCAGGCCGGGCGCCAGCGGGGCGTGCTGCGGTGGGTGGCGCGGCACCAGGCGGCGCTGTTCTTTCCGCTGCTGACGCTGGAGGGCGTGAACCTGAAGGTGGGGAGCCTGCTGTTCCTGCGGGGCCGGTCGCGTCGTGACGTCCTGCTGGAGGGCGGTCTGCTGCTGGCGCACGCGGCGGGGTATCTGTCGTTGGCGTTCGCGCTGCTGCCGGTGGGGCAGGCGGTGGCGCTGATCGCGGTGCAGCACGCGCTGTTCGGGGTGCATCTGGGTGCGGTGTTCGCGCCCAACCACAAGGGGATGGCGATGCCGGGGCCGGGTGAGCGGTGGGGGCATCTGCGGCGGCAGGTGCTGACGTCGCGGAACGTGCGGGGCGGTGTGGTGACGGACTGGCTGATGGGCGGGCTGAACTACCAGATCGAGCACCATCTGTTCCCGGGGATCCCGCGGTGCGGCCTGCGGCGGGTGCGGCCGCTGGTGATGGAGCACTGCGCGGCGGTGGGCCTGCCGTACACCGAGACGGGTCTGGTGGCGTCGTACCGGGAGGCTCTCGGTCACATGCGGGAGATCGGTGCGCCGTTGCGGGAGGGGCGGGGATAGGCTCCGGGCCATGCCGGAGGGACACACGATTCATCGCCTGGCCGCCGAGCATCAGCGGATGTTCGGCGGCCGTGCCGTTCGCGCGTCGAGTCCGCAGGGGCGGTTCGCCGAAGGGGCGGCGCGGTTGGACGGGCGGGTGCTGGTGGGGGCGGACGCGCATGGCAAGCATCTGCTGCTGGGGTTCGACGACGAGTCGACGCTGCACGTCCATCTGGGGATCTACGGGAAGGTCGGGTTCGGTGGGCTGCCGGCGCCGGAGCCGGTGGGGCTGGTGCGGTTGCGGTTGGAGGGCGGTGAGCATTTCGCGGATCTGCGGGGGCCGAACCGGTGCGAGGTGCTGGAGCCGGGCGGGGTGAAGCTGCTGCGGGACCGGCTGGGGCCGGATCCGCTGCGGGCGGACGCCGATCCGGAGGCGGCGTGGCGGCGGATCTCGCGGGCGCGGACGCCGGTGGGGGTGCTGCTGATGGATCAGTCGGTGGTGGCGGGGCCGGGGAACATCTACCGGGCGGAGGTGCTGTTCCGGCAGGGGGTCGATCCGCGGTTGCCGGGGCGGCGGCTGTCGGCGGAGCGGTGGGCGGGGATCTGGTCGGATCTGGTTGTGCTGATGGCGGAGGGGGTCCGGGCGGGGCGGATCGACACGGTGCGTCCGGAGCACACGCCGGAGGCGATGGGGCGCCCGCCGCGGGTGGATGATCATGGTGGTGAGGTGTACGTGTACCGGCGTGCGGGGTTGCCGTGCCTGGTGTGCGGGACGGCGGTGGCGGCGGCGGTGCTGGCGGGGCGGAACCTGTTCTGGTGTCCGGGGTGCCAGCCGTCCGCCGCGTGAAGCCGCACGGCCTCGCGCGGTAGGCCGCGTGAGGCCGTGCGGGGCGTTGCGGGGGCGGGTCAGGAGATGGTGGGTGTGGGCCCGGTGTCGCTGGTGGTGCTGTGGGGGACGGGGCGCGAGACGAGGGGGACGTCGTCGTCGGTCTGGGGGGCGCGGCGGCGTGCGCGGCGGGTGCGCAGGAGGCCGGCGAGGGGTTCGGTGCCGCGGGCGATGACGGGGCCGGCGACGGCGAGGATGAGGACGTAGGCGGCGGCGAGGGGGCCGAGGCGGGGGTTGGTCCCGGCGCTGACGGCGAGGCCGGCGATGACGATGTTGAACTCGCCGCGGGGGACGAGGGAGGCGCCGGCGCGCAGGCGTCCGGTGGTGGCGATGCCGGCGCGGGCGGCGGCGATCCAGCCGGTGCCCATCTTGGTGATGATGCCGGCGGCGGCGAGGAGCGCGGCGATGCCGAGGACGGGCGGCAGGTCGGAGGGGTCGGTGTGGAGGCCGAAGAAGACGAAGAAGACGGCGGCGAAGAGGTCGCGGAGGGGGCTGAGGAGTTTCTGGGCGGTGTGGGCGAGGCTGCCGGACAGGGCGATGCCGACGAGGAAGGCGCCGACGGCGGCGGAGACCTGGAGCTGCTGGGCGACGCCGGCGACGAGGAGGGTGAGGCCGAGGACTTTGAGGAGGAGGACCTCTTCGCTGGGGGAGGCGACGAAGCGTTCGACGAGGGTGCCGTGGCGGAGGGCGACGAAGAGGATGACGGTGATGGTGGCGGCGGCGACGCCGAGGGCGGTGGCGCCGCCGATGAGGCCGGCTCCGGCGAGGAGGGTGGTGAGGATGGGCAGGTAGGCGGCCATGGCGAGGTCCTCGAAGACGAGGACCGACAGGACGGCGGGGGTTTCGCGGTTGCCGAGCCAGCCGAGGTCGCCGATGACTTTGGCGGTGATGCCGGAGGAGGTGACGTAGGTGATGCCGCCCATGGCGACGGCGGCGACGGGGCCCCAGCCGAGGAGGAGTGCGGCGGCGACGCCGGGGGCGGCGTTGAGGACGAGGTCGGCGAGGCCGGTGGGCGCGGAGGTGCGCAGGGTGCTGACGAGTTCGCCTGCGGTGTATTCGAGGCCGAGGGTGAACAGCAGCAGGATGACGCCGACCTCGGCGCCGATGGAGACGAAGTCCTCGCTGGTGGTGAGGGGGAGGATGCCGCCGGAGCCGAAGGCGAGGCCGGCGATGAGGTAGAGCGGGATGGGGGAGATGGAGAAGCGGACGGAGACCGCGCCGAGGAGCCCCAGGGCGAGGATGATGGCGCCGAGTTCGATGAGCTGTACGGCTGAGTGCATGGGCGGTCAGCCGTGGGTGAGGATCTGGGCGACTGCGGTGGTGCCTTCTCCGGTGCCGACGACGACGACGATGTCGCCGGCGAGGAAGGTGAAGTCGGGGCGGGGGCTGGCGAGGACCTGTCCGTCGCGGACGACGGCGACGATGGAGGCGCCGGTGCGGGTGCGGGCGCGGGTGTCGCCGAGGGGGCGTCCGTCGTAGGGGGAGCCGGCGGGGATGGGGACCTGTTCGGTGACGAGTCCTTCGACCTGGCGGTGGAGTTCGGCGAGGTGTTCGATGATGCGGCCGGTGCCGAGGAGTTCGGCGATGGCGTTGGCCTCTTCGGGTGTGAGGGCGACGGTGGCGATGCAGCTGTCGGGGTCTTCTTTGTCGTAGATGACCAGGTCGCGGCGGCCGGTGCGGTGGGAGATGACGCCGAGTTGGCGGCCGCGGTCGGTGGTCATGATGTGCTGCAGGCCGATGCCGGGCAAAGCGGTCCGTTCGACGTCCACGGTGCTTCGTCCTCCGTCTCCGTGTGCTGGGGTCGAGGAAGACCGTACCGGGGGCGGCGGGGTGGTCTGTCGCGGGGTGGGGGTCATCGGCACAGCTCGGGGCGGGTTGGTGCGGGTTGGTGCGTGGCGGTGCGGGGGGGCGGGTCAGCCGTGGAGGGCGTAGCGCATGGGGCGGAATTTGGCGTGGGCTTCGGCGAGTTCGGCGGCGGGGTCGGAGTCGGCGACGATGCCGCAGCCGGCGAACAGGCGGGCGCGGGTGCCGTCGATCTCTGCGCAGCGCAGGGCGATGCCCCATTCGCCGTCGCCGCGGGCGTCGACCCAGCCGACGGGGCCGGCGTAGCGGCCGCGGTCCATGCCCTCGAGTTCGCGGATGAGGTCGAGGGCGGTGGCGGTGGGGGTGCCGCAGACGGCGGGGGTGGGGTGCAGGGCGGCGACGACGTCGAGGACGGACCGGTCGGCGGCCAGGCGTCCGCGGATGGGGGAGGCCAGGTGCATGACGTTGGGGAGGGTGAGGAGTTCTGGCCGGCCGGGGACGGTGAGCTGGGAGCAGAGGGGGGTGAGGGCGTCGCGGACCATGTCGGCGGCGTAGCGGTGCTCTTCGCGGTCCTTGGCGGAGGAGAAGAGGCGGTCGGCGCGGGCGCGGTCGTCGGCGGGGGTGTCGCCGCGGGGGGTGGTGCCGGCGAGGACGAGGGATTCGATGTCGTCGCCGGTGCGGCGGATGAGGAGTTCGGGGGTGGCGCCGACGAGGCCGGCGCAGGAGAAGGTGTAGCAGGCGGGGAAGCGGCCGGCGAGGCGCTGGAGGAGGACGCGGGCGTCGATGGGGGCGGTGGCGCGGGCGGTGATGTCGCGGGCGAGGACGACTTTGCCGAGGTGGCCGGCGCGGATGCGGTCGACGGCGGCGGCGACGGCGTCCTTCCACCGGTGTTCGGGGAGGGCGCCGTCGCTCCAGGTGAGGCCGGTGGGGGGTTGGGGCGGGTTGGCGAGGGCGAGGGGGTCGGTGGTGTCGCCGATGGTGGTGAGCCAGGCGTGTCCGTCGCGGCGGCCGAGGACGCGGCGGGGGACGATGAGGGTGGAGTCGCCGGATTTGGGGTCGAAGCCGAAGGAGCCGAAGGCGACGGGTCCGGTGCCGGGGAGGGCGACGGGGTCGTCGATGTCGGCGGCGCCGAAGAGTTCGCCGAGGAGGCGGGTGGCGGTGGTGAAGCGGTCGTCGCCGCCGGGGAGGGTGAGCCGGGCGGCTTCGCCCCAGCCGACGATGCCCTGGCCGTGGCGGATCCAGGCGAGTGCGGCGGGGTGGGGAAGCCGCGCGATGAGGTCGCCCGGGTCGGGGATCGGGACGGTGCGGACGGTGAGTCGGTCCGGTGCTGTCACGGCGAGCTTCACGTGGCCACTGTACGACAGATTTGAACCTGTTCAAACGGTGGGGGCGGGCGCGCGGGATGATGTGCGCCACACCGGCGGGGCCGGATGCGGGGGGGGCCGGAGTGCGCGGGGCGGGGGCGTGCGGGGGCGGGGGTGCGGTACCCGTCCGTCCCGTCCCCATGCGTGCGGGGACGGGACGGACGGTCGGCGCGCCTGGCCGCGGCCTGGGCCTGGGCTGTGTGCGCCCGGGTGGGTCAGCGGCGGTTCGCGGTGCCGGTGAGCTTCCAGGCGGCGGGCAGCAGCCCGGCGGCGAGCAGGATCTTCAGGGCGTCGCCGGCCAGGAAGGGCGTGACGCCGAGGTCGAGTGCCTTGGCGAGGTCGACGTGCAGGTAGGCCATCAGGTAGGGGACGCCGGCGGCGTACATGATGGCGGTTCCGGCGAGCATGGTCCCGATGGTGCGCAGCGGGGTGCGGTCGCCGCCGCGGCGGGCGAGGTGCCCGACGGCGGCGCCGGCGACGATGAAGCCGAGGATGTAGCCGAAGCTGGCGAAGCCGGCGCCCGAGCCGCCGTCGGTGAACCAGGGGAC
Organism: Actinomadura meyerae; assembly: GCF_900188445.1. GTDB lineage: Bacteria > Actinomycetota > Actinomycetes > Streptosporangiales > Streptosporangiaceae > Spirillospora > Spirillospora meyerae. Next base: position 116,054 of record NZ_FZOR01000013.1, on the reverse strand, counting down.
GCCGGCGAGGCCGGCGAGCAGGTAGACCAGCATGCCGAGGGCGGCGCGGCCGGGGCCGAGGGCGGCGCCGGCGAGGAGCACCGCGAAGGTCTGCCCGGTGACGGGGACGGGGGTACCGGGCAGCGGGACCGCGATCTGCGCGGCGATGCCGGTGAGGACGGCGGCGCCGAGGACGAGGGCGGTGTCGCGGGCCAGGGCTCCGGGCAGCAGGTCGCCCAGGACGGCGGGGCGCCGCTGGGCTGCGTGGGCAGTAGCCACAGATCCTCCCAAAAAGGTTTTGTCAGGCCGAAACCTAGCGAATGGTCTTTCCGGGACGAACAGCGCGGGCTACAGAAACGAGCGGCCGGAGTTTGTCGGACGCTCCGGACCCTCGGGTCACCGCGCGTGCGCCGGGCGGGCCGCCAGGTACACGACGTCGGGTTCGCCGCGCGGCACAGGCACCGCCCGGGCCTCGACGCGGGCGAACCGGTCGCGCAGCAGCGACTCGAACGCGGGGGCGGCGCCGGCGCTCCACACCGCCAGGACGCCGCGCGGGGTGAGCATGCGGGCGAGCAGGTCCAGGCCGGTGGGGGCGTAGAGGCGGGCGTTGCCGGGGGTGACGGTCCAGTCGGGGCCGTTGTCGATGTCCAGGCACAGGGCGTCGAAGCGGCCGGCGGCGGGGTCGGCGACGACGTCGAGGAGGTCGGCGTTGCGGACGGTGACGCGGGGGTCGGTGAGCGCGCCGCCGGACCAGGGGGCCAGTGCGGTGCCGTGCCAGGCGATGACGGCGGGTTCGCGCTCGACGACGGTGACGTGGTCGACGGCGGGCAGGGTGAGGGCCTCGGCGAGGGAGAAGCCGACGCCGAGCCCGCCGATGAGCAGCCGCACGGGGGCGTCGAGGCCGTCGATGGCGGTGCGGACCAGCAGCCGCTCGGACTCGCCGTTGCGGGTGTCCATGAGGAACACGCCGTTGCTGATGATCTCGTAGTCGGCTCCGGCGCGGCGCAGGACCAGTTCGCCGCCGGCCCCGTCGGCGCGGTCGACGACCACCGGCTGTGCGGGTTCGGCGATTCCCATGCCCGAAACCCTAGCCGCCGCCGCACCGCCCGCGCGCGCCGGTGCGGGCGGGCCCGTGCGCGTGCGAGGGGTGGGCGTGATGGGGCGGTGTGGGCTACGGTGCCGGTCATGCCCGAGCCTGCTTCGCCCGGCGGCCTGCTGCCGGGGCGCCGGATCCTGGTCGTCGGCGCGGGGACGCGCCCGAGCGGCGATCCCGCGGCGCCGGTCGGCAACGGCCGCGCGATCGCGGTGACCGCGGCCCGGGAGGGCGCGGCGGTGGCGTGCGCGGACCTGGACGAGGGCGCCGCGGGCCAGACGGCGGCGCTGGTCGCCGAGGCGGGCGGGACGGCGTGCACGGTGGTCGCCGACGTGGCCGATCCGGCGTCGTGCGACCGGGTGGTCGCGCAGGCGGCCGAGGGCCTCGGCGGGCTGGACGGCGTGGTGTTCAACGCCGGGATCGGGATCGGTTACGGGCTGGCGGGCACGGCGCTGGCCGACTGGGAGCGGGTGATGCAGGTGAACCTGCGGGCGCCGTTCCTGGTGGGCAAGGCGGCGATGCCGGCGCTGGAGGCGGGCGGGTCGCTGGTGTTCATCGGGTCGCTGGCGGGGACCAAGCCGGGGTCGCGGTCGCCGTCCTACGACGCGTCCAAGGCGGGGCTGGCGGGCCTGGTGCGGCACATCGCCGCCGAGGGCGCGCCGCGCGGGGTCCGCGCGAACGTGGTGGCGCCGGGGCTGATCGACACGGTGATGGGCCGGGACGCCTCGGCGGGCCATGAGGGCCGCGACCGGGTCGCGCGGCTGATCCCGATGGGGCGGCAGGGCAGCGCGTGGGAGGTCTCGGAGGTGGCGGTGTTCCTGCTGTCGGACCGCGCGTCCTACGTCACGGGGCAGGTCGTCCACGTCGACGGGGGCCTGTCGACGCTCCGGTAGGCGGCGCGGCCCGCGGAGGGAACACCCCTTCCCCCCGGATGGTTACCGTGTAACGATGTAATCATCCGGGAGGTTGCCATGGAGCAGACCGAACCCCCGACCGGCCCCGCACCCGACCCCGAACCCGAACCCGCCGGCGGCCCCGAGTCCGGGCCGGCCGCCGGGCCCCTGGACGCCTACTCCCGCGTCGTGTCGGCCGTGGCCCGCGAGCTGACCCCGCGCGTGGCGGCGCTGCGCGTCCGCGGCCGCCGCGGCGAGGGCGGCGGGTCGGCGGTGGCGTTCACCGGCGACGGGTTCCTGCTGACCAACGCCCACGTGGTCGGCGGCGCCCGCGGCGGGCAGGCCGCGTTCGCCGGCGGCGACACCGCCGACTTCACCGTGGTCGGCACCGACCCGCTGTCGGACCTGGCCGTGGTCCGCGCCGACGGGCCCGTCCCCGACCCCGCCGTCCTCGGCGACGCCGACGCGCTGGTCGTCGGGCAGCTGGTCGTCGCGGTCGGCAACCCGCTCGGGCTGGCCGGGTCGGTCACCGCCGGGGTGGTCTCGGCCCTCGGGCGGTCGCTGCCGGCCTCGCAGCCCACCCGGGGCGGCACCGCGGTCCGCGGCGTCATCGAGGACGTCATCCAGACCGACGCCGCGCTCAACCCCGGCAACTCCGGCGGCGCCCTGGCCGACTCGGCCGGGCGGGTCGTCGGGGTCAGCACCGCCGTCGCCGGGATCGGGCTCGGGCTGGCCGTCCCGGTCAACGCCACGACCCGCCGGATCATCGCGGCGCTGATGCGCGACGGGCGGGTCCGGCGCGCGTTCCTCGGCCTGGCCGCCGCGCCCGTCCCCGTCCCGGCGCGGCTGCGCGAGCGGACCGGGCAGGACGCCGCGCTGCGCGTCGCCGAGGTCGTGCCGGGCAGCCCCGCCGACCGGGCCGGGCTGCGCCGCGGCGACCTGGTCCTGACCGCCGGCGGCGCGCCGGTCTCGCACGCCCAGTCGCTGCAGAAGCTGATGTTCGCCGACGCGATCGGCCGCCCGCTGCCCGTCACGGTCCTGCGCAACGGCGCGATGGTCGACGTCATCGCCGAACCCGTCGAACTCACCCCCGACCACGACTGAACCCGCGACCCGCACCCGTGACCGGGCCCGGGGGCGCCGCCCGGGGCGGGCGGGTCACAGGAGGGTGAGCTGCTGCGGACGCGGGGCCTGCGGGGCGGGGGCGGGGCGGTGCCGCGCGCGGCGGCCGATGCCGTACTCGGCGGCCAGGTCGCGGACGCGGCGGGAGATCGCCTCCTGGTAGTCGCGGGGGGCGTAGGCGCCGCCGCGGTACAGGCGGGCGTAGGGGACGACCAGGTCGGGGCGGTGCTCGCGCAGCCACGCCAGGAACCACTCGCGGGCGCCGGGCCGCAGGTGCAGCGTGATCGCCGACACCGAGGTCGCGCCGGCGTCGGCGATCTGCCGGACGGCGCCGGCCAGCTGGGCGGGGGAGTCCGACAGGTAGGGCAGGACCGGTCCCATCAGGACCGAGCAGTCGACGCCCGCGTCGTTGAGCGCGGCGCAGGTCTCCAGCCGGCGGCGCGGCGGCGGGGTGCCCGGCTCGGTCAGCCGCCACAGGTCGGTGTCGACGGTGCCGACCGACACCGCCGTGCCGACGCGGGTGCGGGAGGCGGCCTCGCGCAGCAGCGGCAGGTCGCGCAGGATCAGCGTGCCCTTGGTCAGGATGGAGAAGGGGTTGGCGGCGTCGGTGAGCGCGGCCAGGATGCCCGGCATGAGCCGGTAGCGGCCCTCGGCGCGCTGGTAGCAGTCGACGTTGGTGCCCATGGCGATGGGCTCGCCCCGCCACCGCGGCGCGGCCAGTTCCGCGCGGACGCGTTCGGCGGCGTTGACCTTCACCACGATCCGCGAGTCGAAGTCCGCACCCGCATCCAAATCGAGATACTCGTGAGTTTTGCGGGCAAAACAGTAGATACAGGCATGGGAGCAGCCCCGGTAGGGGTTGATCGTCCAGCGGAACGGGACGCGGGAGGCCTCCGGGACCCGGTTGATGACGGTGCGGGCCTGGACCTCGTAGAAGGTCATGCCGCGGAAGCCCGGCGTGTCGATCGTCCGCGCGACGGCGCCCCGCTCGATCAGCGGCGCCTGCGCCGCCCGCGGCCCGCCGGTACCGGGGCCGGCGTCCGTGGTGGCGGCTGCGGCGTCCAGCCGCAGATGGTCCCAGCGCACCGCATCCCCCCGCATCCTCCGAGGCGCTGTTCGAACAGGTGAGCGATCAGCGCGTCCGGCCAGTATGGAACGGGTGTTCGAAGATCGCAAGGCGATGGCCGGACAAAACGGGACGGCGAGGCATGACGCGGACATCGTGGTTCTGGCCCGAGCATCGCAACGGGTGCGTAACAATGGGCCGCTATGGCATGGCGAACCAGGATCCGGGCAGTGGCGGCGGCGATCGCGGCGGGAGTGTCGGCGGGCGCCCTGGCCGCCTGCGGCATCCCCGCCTTCGGCGACCGCGAGGGCGGGAGCGGATCGGTCCCGCCGCCCGGCGCGGCCGCCGAGTGCCCCCGCGTCCCCGCGCCCGGCGACTCCGCGCACCGGCAGCTGCGCGCCATGTGGATCGCCACCGTCGGCGGCATCGACTGGCCCAAGGACGCCGGCGGCTCCGCCGCCGCGCAGAAGAAGCAGTTCATCGACCTGCTCGACACCGCCACCGCGATGAACATGAACGCGGTGTTCGTGCAGATCCGCCCGAACTCCGACGCCTTCTACGACTCCCCCTACGAGCCGTGGTCGCAGTGGATCACCGGCACCCAGGGCAAGGACCCCGGCTACGACGTCCTGGCGTTCATGCTCAAGGAGGCCCACGCCCGCAACCTGGAGTTCCACGCCTGGTTCAACCCCTACCGCGTGTCGCGGCAGGACGACGTCGCCAAGCTGCACCCCAAGAGCCCCGCCCGCCGGCACCCCGACTGGGTCCGCAAGTACGGGACCGGGCTGTGGTACGACCCGGGCCTGCCGCAGGTCCGCGACCTGGCCGCCAACGCCGTCATGGACGTCGTGCGCAAGTACGACATCGACGCCGTCCACTTCGACGACTACTTCTACCCCTACCCCGAGGGCGGCGACTTCCCCGACGACGCCGCCTACAAGGCCTACGGCAAGGGCAAGAAGCGCGCCGACTGGCGCCGCGAGAACGTCGACACCCTCGTGCAGTCCCTGTCCCGCCAGATCCACGACGCCAAGCCCTGGGTCCAGTTCGGCATCAGCCCCTTCGGCGTCTGGCGCAACAAGAGCACCGACCCCGCCGGATCGCCCACCCGCGCCCTGCAGAGCTACGACGACATCTACGCCGACACCCGCAAATGGATCAAGAAGGGGTGGCTCGACTACATCACCCCGCAGCTGTACTGGCCGATCGGCGACCCCCGCGCCGACTACGCCGACCTCGTCGCCTGGTGGGCCGGCCAGGTCAAGGGCACCGGCGTGCAGCTGACCATCGGGCAGGGCGCCTACCGCGTCGGCGCCGACAGCGCCTGGAAGGACCCCGCGGAGATGTCGCGCCACCTCACCCTGAACGCCAAGTACCCGCAGGTCCGCGGCGACGTGTTCTTCAGCGCCTCCGACATCGCCGCCAACCGCCGCGGATTCGCCGCCCGGCTCCGCGACGACCACTACGCCCGCCCCGCCGTCCCGCCCCTGTCACCGCGCGCCGGAACCGGCGACGGCGGCGGCAAGACCGGCACCGGAGGCGGCCAGAAGGCCCCGGCCGCGCCGCCGCCCGTCCGCGGCACCGCCGCCGCCCCCGACCGCAAGGGCGTCCGCGTCACCTGGCAGCCCTCCGACGGCGCCGCCTCCTACGCCGTCTACCGCGTCGAGGGCACCCGCCCCGGCTGCGCCCCCGTCGACCCCCGCACCCTCGTCGCCGCCGTCCGCGGCGGCGGCATCGTCGACCCGGCCGCCGAGCCCGGCCGCGCCTACACCTACTACGTCACCGCCCTGGACCGCCTCCACCGCGAGAGCGCCCCCGGGCGCGGCGCAACGGCCACCGCCCCGAAGGGATAATGATCATGATCTCTGGGGAGGAACCAGGCATCTGGATCACCCCCCGGAGGTTTGAAGCATGGCGCTGTCGATGGAGGAGCAGCGGATCCTCACCCAGATCGAGGTCCGCCTGAGCGAGGACGACCCGCGGCTGGCCCAGCGGCTCGCCCGCCACGGCACCCCCCGCGGGCGGCGGACCCGCACCATCGTCCTCGCCGCCGCCGCCGTCATCATCGTCCTGGCGGCCGCGGGCGCCGGCATCGCCGCCGCCGTCCTGTAACACCCTTCTCCCGCCCACCCCGCCTGTGACACCTATTCCCCCCGCCCACCCCGCCTGTGGACACGCGAACGCCGAGGCCCCGGCGAGATCGAACTCGCCGGGGCCTCGGCGTTCAAGCCGGTGTGGAGGTCGCCTCACGGCGAAAGGCACAACGAAGCTCCAGCCCGGACCGCATGGGACCGGCGGTATTCCCCGAAGGCATCAGGTAGAGCCCGGGGGACACATGCCACACCGACCCCTCCACTGTAACGGCTCCCGGCCCGTGCCTCCGCCACCGCCACCCCCGAGCCGCGTCCACCTCACCCCGGAGTGAGGGTTGTCTACGCCGGTGCACCGCCCCGCCCGCGGACGCGTCCCTGACTATGACCGCACCCACAAGCCGCAACACCGCACAAGCCGCACAGCACGGGGGACACCACCATGACCAGCACGGGGACCGCACGGCCCGGCACCGCAGCACCCGGCACTCCACCCGCCCGCACCCCGCAAGCCCACAGCCCGCAAGCCCACACCCCGCCCGGACGCGGCCAAAGCGACACCGCCCCCGGCGGCGCGGGCCCCGCGGCGGCCGCGTGGGACCTGCCCGCCCAGCCCCGCGCCGCCGCCCGCGCCCGCGACCTCACCGCCCGGACCCTGCGCGGCTGGCACGTCACCGACCCCGACGACACCGCCGACATCGTCCTGATGGTCGGCGAGCTGGTCACCAACGCCGTCGTGCACGGCACCGGACCCGTCCACCTCGCCCTGCGCCTGGACGCCGGCCCCGCCGGCCCGCTGCTCACCGCCGAGGTCAGCGACGCCGACCCCGCCGCGCCCACCGGACCCGCCGCGCCCCCGCCCGTCCTGGACTGGGCCGAGGCCGGCCGCGGCCTGCTCCTGGTCGCCGCCCTCGCCACCGACCACGGCGCCCGCCCCAGCCCGCCCGGCAAGACCGTCTGGTTCACCCGCCGCACCGCACCACCGGCACCCGGCACGCCCGCCACCGCACCCTGACGAGCCGGGTCACGCCTGCAGGGGGCAGCGGTCGACGACCCACGCCTCCTCTTCCCCGCCGCCCCCCGGCGGGGGCGGCGGCTCGTCGGTGAGGCGGTCCAGATGCCACTCCACGTGCGCCAGCGGCCCCCGCCAGCCCGCCAGCAGGTCCGCCAGCGGACGCGGCGGACCCGGCGGCCCGTACGGGCGCGGATCGGGCAGCTCGCCCTCCCACAGCGCGTCGTCGCACCCCGCCGCCCAGTGCCCCGCCGACGCCAGCACCTCCTCCAGGTCGCGCACCAGCTCGCCCAGCGACCGCGGCGCCATCGCGTCCTGGATCAGCCGCTCCCGCGCCTCGAACGGCAGGTCCCGCCCGAACACCGCCGGGAAGTCCGGGCGCCGCCCCGCCAGGACCGGCTCCTCACCCGTCGCCGCCGACCGGACCGCCGCCACCTGCCACCGGCACCACTCCGCCAGATGCCCCAGCGCACCGCGCAGCGCCGCCGCCCCCGCACCCCCGCTCGCACTCCGTCCGGGGGCCCGTCCGGGGGCGCGGACCTCGGCCGCCGCGTCCCGCAGCCGCGACCGCACATGCTCCAGCCGGTCCAGCGTCCACGCCCGCGCACGCGCCGCGTCCGCCGGCCCCCGCGGCCCCGCCCCCGGCGGCCCCGACGCCTCCGCCGGGCGCGGCACCGGCAGCCGCAGCGCCGCCAGCAGACCGTCCAGATCACGGTCCCGCGCGCCCCGCCCCGACAGGAACGCCGCGCCGATCCGGTCCAGCCGGAACGTCCGCGGCCCGTCCCGCAACCGGCACCACCCCACCAGGTACTCCCCGTAGGGGGCGATCACCAGGCCGTGCGCCTCCACGTCCCGGAAACTGCGGGCCCCCGACCGGCCGGTGTAGGCCAGCCGCACCACCCGGCGCGTGCGGACCGCCTCGGCGAGCGTCCCGCGCACCGGCGCGGTCAGCGACCCCGCCTCGCCCAGCGGCGCGGGCTCCGGCTCCGCCGGCAGCGCGTAGCCGCGGCCCCGGCCCGCCCGCACCGGCAGCCCGCCGTGCGCCAGCAGCTCCAGATCGCGGCGGACGGTCCGCTCACTGACCTCCAGCCGCGCCGCGAGGACCGCCGGGTCCACCGGCTCGGGCGAGGCCGCCCGCAGCTCGGCCACGAGCGCCAGCAGCCGGTCAACGCGATCCACGCCCACCATCGTCACCCGCGCGACCGGCGGTTCCGCCGCCCCGGGGGGACCCAAAACCCTTACCCCGCGGCGGAACCGGCCGCTTTCGCCCCCGCCCGACACCCCCCGCCCGACACCCCCCGCCGGGCACCCCCGCCGGCGGACGCGCCGACGGCGGGGGAGGGAGCCCTTACAGCTCCGCCGCCAGGCCCGCGAAGTCGGACGCCGTCAGCGACAGCGCGCTCCCGATCGCCTGCGTCGCCGCCGCGCTGCCCAGATGCCGCGTCGCCGCCCGGTCCAGGTAGGACTCCACCAGCCGGGCGCCGGTCAGCCGCCCACGCGGCCGCAGCGACCCCACCTCGCGGTTCACCACCGCCCACGCGTCCGCGCCCAGCCGCAGGCTGCGCTCCTCGGCCAGCAGCCCCACCAGCGCCGACCGCGCCGCCGCCGACGACAGGTCCGGCAGCCGCACCGCCCGCAGGTCGGCGGTGAGCTCCGGCGCCGCCGCCGACAGCTCCCCGACCCGGTCCGGCTCGCACGTGCCCAGCAGCGCGGTGTCGTTGACGCCCTCCAGCCGCGCCCGGTACAGCACCGACGCGTACGCGGCGCCGTCGGCCTCGTCCAGGATCAGGCCGTCCAGGCCGTCCAGCAGCAGCACGTGGCCCGAGTGGTCCTCCAGCGCGGCGCGCAGCCCGTCGGGGCCGTGCTCGCGCAGGTCCTCGGCGTGCACGGAGTGGACCTCGCCGCTGGACGCCTCGACCTCCGCCAGCGCGCGCGCCGCCATCCGGGCCAGCCGGCGCTGCCCGCTGGACGGCGCGCCGATCAGCAGCAGCGCCGGCGCCGACGCGCTCGACACCTCCTGCCCGCGCAGCCGCCGCGCCCACTTGCCGCGCCGCCGCACCTCGGTGACCACGCGCTCGATGTCGTCGGCGCCGCACAGGAACCGGATCCCGTACGCCTCGGCGACCCGCGGCTCGGGATCGGGGACCGCCGGGGCGGGCGGCGGGGGCGGCGGCTCGGGCACCGGCGCGGGAGGCGGCGGCAGATCCGCGGGCCGCGCCGGCTCCGGCATCGCCGGCGCCGGCGGAGACACGGGCGGCGGCGCCGGCGGAGACGGTGACGCGGCCGGCGGCTCGACAGGCGGCGGGACGGGCGGCGGGGGCGGCGCGGCCGCGCCCGGCCACGCCGGGCCCGGGTCGAGCTGGGTCTTGAACGCGTCGGTGTCCAGCTGCGTGCGCTGCGGCTCCGACGGCCACACCGGATCCGGCGCCGGCGGCGGGTACTGCACCTGCGCGGGCGGCCGGCCGCCCGCCGCACCGCCCGCCGCACCGGCCGCGGCGTCCCCCGCCGCGTCGGCGGTCGTCTGCTCCGCCGGCCGCGGCGGCGGCACCGGGTCAGCCGCCCGCTCCGGCGCGGGGGCGGGCGGCGGTTCGGGGGCGGGCGCCGGAGGCGGCGGGATCCGCGGGGGCGGCGCGTCCGACGCGAACGGATCGGCCGGAGGCGACGGCTGCGGCGGCTGCGCCGCCTCCGGCGAGGGCGACGGCGCGGGCGCGGGGGGTGGTTCGGGGGCGGCCGGGGGAGGGGCGGGCGCCACCGCGGGCGGCGGGCCCGGCGCGTCCTGGGTCGGCTCGGGCACCGGCGCGACCGGCTGGTCGGCGCCCGACCCGGCGCGCTCGGCGGCCATGTGGGCGCGGGCGGCCTTGATGATGTCCCACGCCGACAGCTCGTCGGTGGACGGCGGGGTGTGCATCGCCGGGGACGTCAGCTCCGCCGCGACCGCCTGCGGCACCGCGAACCCCGTCGCCGGCGGCGCGACCTGCGCCAGCCGGCACCACGTCAGCCCGAGCGCGTAGGTGGTGGCCAGCAGCGCGGCCAGCGCGTCGGCGTCGTCGCCGCGCAGCGCCTCGGGCAGCCGCCCCTCGCGCGGCCACAGCTCCCGCAGCGGGCTCGCCGGATCCGACAGCACCGTCTGCAGCGTCCGGACGCTGTCGGGGTCCAGCCACCGCTGCAGCGCCGGCACCGCGCCCGGCGCCGCCTGCAGGTCGGCGGCCAGCACCGCGATCCCCGCCCGGCGGACCTCGTCGTGGCCGCGGCCCGGCGCCGACGGGCGCGGCCCGGTCAGCCCCGCGACGATCTGCTGCAGGTCGTACAGGGCCAGCCGCAGGTACTCCCCGGGCGCGGTGTCGCGCAGCATCGGCGTGGCGTACTCGGCGGGGCAGCGGCGCCGCCACTCCTGCAGGACGGCGTCGGGCCCGTACCGGACGGTCGCCATGTCCTGCCCGACCATCCGCAGCGACGCCGCCGTCACCGCCGCCAGCGCGTCGGCGCCCGGCCGGAACCGCGGGTCGGCCTGCAGGCCCGCGGCGACCTCGTACATGACGCGGGCGACATGGGCGGCGCCGCCGCCGTCGCCCGCGCCGAGCCGGTGGATGTAGTAGCCCGCCAGGGTGGCGAAGTCCGGCGGCATCATCCAGTGCAGCCGGTCGGCGGAGGTGGTCAGGAACGGGATGAACGACTCGATCAGCGGATGCTCGGTCAGCGCGACCGGCGACCCCGCGCACCACAGCAGCGCCCCCCACGCCGCGGCGACCGTGCTGGGCGTGCCCGGCTGGAACATCGGGTCGCGGTTGGCGAACTGCTGCGGGTTCACCGCCAGCGCCGTGGTCAGCGCCTGGGAGATCCGCGCCACCACGGCGGTGTCGGGCACCGGCCCGAGGAACCCCGGCGAGGCCACCCGCCCCGCCGCCAGGTCCGGGCCGGTCGGGAACAGCTGCGGCGGGACCGGCGGGGTCCCCGCGCCCTGCGGCGCCGGCACCGCGACGCGGCGGTCCTCGAACGCCGCCGGCGGCGGGCAGGGGTGCCAGGTGCCGTCCAGGCCGCACCGGTACCAGCGGCCCCACGCCCCGTACAGCCACCATTCGCCGGCGCCCCACAGCATCCGCGCGGCGACCTGGGCCGCCCGGTCGGCGGGCTGGGCGGTCTGCCACCACGGCGAGGCCACCAGCTCGCGCACGTTGCCCTCGACCGAGGCGAACAGGTCGCCGCTCGGACCGCCTCCGGTTCCGCCGGGCCCCGCCCCGGCCGCCTGCCAGCTCATCCGGCGAATAGTAGTCGCCCGGTGCGGACCGTCCGGCATCGCGGGAATCACGGCCCGGTATCCCCCTCGGCATGTAAGGACTGTTCTGGCAGGATGCTCATGAACCCGTCGCGCGCGGGGCCGGCGCGGCACGCCGCACGGGCGACCGGGAAACCGGGCGACCGGGAAACCGGGCGGGCGGGCGATCGGACGGGGCGGCGGAGAGGGCGGCGACCATGACGGCGGGCACGGCGGCCGGGACCGGCGGCGCGGCGGGGACCCGGGCGGCGGGGCTGACGCTGGCGCTGCTGTCGTCGGTGTGCTTCGGTGCGTCCGGGCCGTTCGGCAAGGCCCTCATCGAGGCCGGGCTCGGTCCGCTGCAGGCGGTGTGGCTGCGGATCGCCGCCGCCGCGCTGGTGCTGCTCCCGCTCGCCGCCCTGCTGCGCCGCGCCGCGCTGCGCGACCTGCGGCCACACCTGCGCCCTTTGGTGCTGTACGGGCTGACCGGCGTCGCCGGCTGCCAGGCGTTCTACTTCGTGGCCGCGTCGCGGCTGCCGGTCGGGGTGGCGATCCTGCTGGAGTTCAGCGGCCCCCTGATCGTGCTCGCGTGGCTGCGGCTGGTCCGCCGGGTCCCCGTGCGCCGCACGGCCGCCGCCGGCGTCGCGGTCGCCATGGCCGGGCTCGCCCTGGTCGTGCAGGTGTGGACGGGCCTGTCGCTGGACCCGGTCGGGCTGGCCGCCGGGGCCGGCGCCGCCGCCTGCCAGGCCTGCTACTTCCTCATCGTCGACCGGTTCACCGGCAGCGTGGACCCGCTGGTCATCACCTCCGCCGGCAGCGCCGTCGCCGCGGCCGCCCTCGGCGTGCTGGCGGCGCCCTGGGCGCTGCCGTGGGAGGTGCTGGCCGCGCCGGTGCCCGTCGCCGGGCACACCGCGCCCGGCTGGACCCTGGTCGCCTGGATCGCGCTGGTCAGCACCGTGCTGGCCTACCTGACCGGCGTGGCCGGGCTGCAGCGGCTGTCGGCGCAGGTCGGCGCGGCGATCTGCTACACCGAGGCCGTCGCCGCCGCGCTCATCGCCTGGGCCGTGCTCGGCGAGCGCCTCACCCCGGCGCAGCTGGCCGGCGGCGCGATCGTGCTGACCGGCGCCTACCTCGCCCAGCGCGCCGCGCCCGCCCGCCCCGGCGACCCGCCCCCACCGGCGGCGGGGGCGGGAACGGGGACGGGTCGCCGCGGCCGCGCCCTCGGCGAGCCCGCCCTGGACCGCTGACCCCGGCGCCTTCGGAGGCTTCCGGTGTCAGGGGTTCTCGGTGCGGAACCGGCGGACGCCCAGCGCCACCGACACCGCCAGCAGCGCCGCCGTGACCGCCGCGCCCTCGGCGACGGCCGCACTGGCGTAGTCGCCCAGGAACGCCGCGCGGGCCCCGTCCACCACGTACCGGAAGGGCGTGAACCGCGACACCGCGTCCAGCCAGCCCGGTGCCAGGCCCATCGGCAGCAGGATCCCCGACAGCAGCATCAGCGGCAGCGTCACCGACGACAGCAGCGGCGCGAACGCGTCCTCGGTGCGGGTCCGCATCGCCAGCACGTACGACAAGGACGCGACGCTGACCGCGAGCGCCACCGTGAACAGTAGCCCCGCGGCGATCCCGGCGGCGGGGGCGCGCAGCCCCAGCGCGAGCCCGGCCGCGACCAGCAGCACCCCCTGCACCGCGATGACGGCGGTGTCGCGCAGGACGCGGCCCAGCAGCAGCGCGGTTCGGCTGACCGGGGTGACCCGCAGCCGCTCCACCACCCCCGACCGCATCTCCGCCAGCAGCCCGAACCCGACGAATCCGGCACCGAACAGCGCCAGCTGGACCAGGATCCCCGGCACGAACACCTGCCAGGCGTCACCGCCGCCGAACCCGCGCACGTCCGCCAGGTCCGACAGCAGCGGCCCGAACAGCACCAGGTACAGCAGCGGCTGCACCGCGCCGAACACCACCGCGACCTTGCTGCGCAGCGTCTGCCGCGCGTACCGCAGGAACACCAGCCGGGTGTCGGACACGATCCGCGCGAACGGCTCGCGCGCGTCCGCCGCGGGCACGGGCGGGCCTTCCGGGGACGCGGCCGGGGTCGGCGGGACCGGTTGAGAGGGAGGAAGCGGCATGGCGGAGCTCCTTGTCGGACGCCTAACGAGGAAACGGGGAACGGGGGAAGCGGGTGGCGGGGGCGGGGGTCAGGCGGCGGCGTCGCGCAGGGCGCGGCCGGTGACGGCGCGGAACACGTCGTCGAGGGTGGGGCGGGCCACGCTCATCGACGCCAGCTCGACGCCGGCGCCGTCCAGCGCGCGGATCAGCGGCATCAGGGCCTTCTCGCCGTCCTCGAGGGTGAGCCGGACCCGGCCGCCGGAGACCGCGGCCTCGCGGACGCCCGGATGGGACGCCAGCGCCGCGCGGACGCGCTCGCATCCGGCCGTGGCTGCGGGCTCCAGGGTGACGACGTCGCCGGCGACGCGGCGCTTGAGCTCGGCGGGCGTGCCCGCGGCGACGATGCGGCCCCGGTCGATGATCAGGAGCCGGTCGCACAGCGCGTCGGCCTCCTCCAGGTAGTGGGTGCTGAGGAACACCGTGGTGCCCTCGCCGGCGCGCATGGCGCGGATGTGGTCCCACAGCTCGCCGCGGCTCTTGGGGTCCAGGCCGGTGGTGGGCTCGTCCAGGAACAGCAGCGGCGGGCGGTGCACCAGCCCGAGGGCGATGTCCAGGCGGCGGCGCTGCCCGCCCGACAGCGACCCCGCCGGCTCCCGCGGGTCGGCCAGGTCCAGGCGGGCGCACAGCTCGGCGATCCGCGCGGCGCGGTCCGGCACCCCGTACAGGCGGGCCTGCAGGTCCAGCTCCTCGGCGGCCGGGACGGCGGGGTCGGTGCCGCCGCCCTGCGCGACGTAGCCGATGCGGCGCCGGACGCCCGCCGGGTCGCCGCGCAGGTCGCGGCCGGCGACGGTCGCGGTGCCGGCGGTCGGGGCCAGCAGCGTCGTCAGCATCCGCAGCGTGGTGGTCTTCCCGGCGCCGTTGGGGCCGAGGAACCCGACGATCTCGCCGGGCGCGACCGACAGGTCCACGCCGCGGACCGCCTCGACGGTCCCGTGCCGGCCGGTGAAGGTGCGGGCCAGCCCGCGCGCCTCGATCACGATGTGTGCCTCCTCTTCGACGACCCGGGTAGCGTAACCCCAATTTTGCAGTGACACCAAGTTTTCGGTCACTCCAGTGAAGGTAGGATTCCGGGCATGGGTGAGGAGCTCGGCGCGCCCGGACCGGGGCTGCGGGAACGCAAGAAGCGCGAGACGCGGCGCCGCATCTCCGACATCGCCACCGGCCTGTTCCTGCAGCGCGGCTTCGACGAGGTCACCATCGCCGACGTCGCCCGCGCCGCCGACGTGTCGGTCAACACCGTCTTCAACTACTTCCGCACCAAAGAGGACCTGTTCTTCGACCGCCAGGACGAGGCCGTCGAGGCCCCCGCCCGCGACTTCCAGGCCCGCCGCCCCGGCGAGAGCGCCGCCGCGGTGTTCCGCCGCCGGTTCTTCGAGGACCTCGACGCCCGCGGCCACCTCACCGGCCTCGCCGAGGGATCGGACGCCTGGCACCGCACCGTCCGCGCCAGCCCCGCCCTGCGGGCCCGCCAGCGCGAGATCGGCCGCCGAGCCAAGGACCGGCTCGCCGCCCGCATCGCCGAGGACACCGGCGCCGGCCCCGACGACATCGCCCCCCACGCCGCCGCCGCGATGATCTTCGCCGTGCGGACCACGCTGGTCGAGCAGATCGCCGACCGCCGCGCCGCGGGGGAGACCCCGGCGGAGATGCGCGACGACGTCTACGCCGCCGCCGCCCGCGCCTTCGACCTGCTCGAACACGGCCTCGGCGGATACGCCGCCGCCCCGCCCGACCCCACCGGGCCCGACCCCACCGGGCCCGACCCGGCAGGGCCCGACCCCACCGGCGATACCCCCGGCACGGGCGGCGAGAGCGGCGGCGGTGACGCGGGCGGGAAGCCGCCCGCCGGAAAGTGAGCGCCGGCGCGCCCACCGCGCGCGCCGCGCCCCGGAGTCAGGCCCCGGGCGTGCCGGGCGGCCGGCCCGTCCCGTCCAGGTAGGGGGTCAGCGCCGACCTGACCATCTCCGGCATCTCCCGCTTGCCCTTGGACGCCGGGTCGATGAACACGTGCCGCACCTCCCCGTCGGCGATGAGGCGCTCGCCCACCCGGAACACCGGGCGCACGATCATGCTGGTCGTCCCCAGGTGCGCCACCGGCATCGACACCTCCAGCAGCTCGTCGAACCGGGCGCCCTCCCGGTACCGGATCCGCGCCTCGGCCACCACCAGGTCGTAGCCGTCGCCCACCATCTGCCCGTAGTCGCCGACCAGCGCCCGCCACAGCTCCGTCAGCGCCACGTCGTAGTAGAAGAGGTAGTGGCCGTTGAACACCACGCCCTGCTGGTCGCACTCGCTGTACCGCACCCGCAGCCGATGCGTGAACACCTCGCCCATACCCGGGCATCCTGCCTCATCGTGCCGGCCGGTGCCCGCACGCCCCTCCGGCGCGGCGGAGCGGGGCGCAGGGGCGTGCGGAGCGCGAAATCCCGGCAAAGACTGGCCCCGGTGCGGGGCAGGACGACCGCAATGCCCGATCGGATGCCGTTAACGTGCGGGAATGCCGCAGACGCCCGGCCCGCCGCCCGGCGACCCGCCGGCCGACGCGCCCGCCGACATCCCGCCCGACGCGCAGCCCGCCGCCCCGCCGGCCGGGCCGCCCGCCGGTCCGGGCGGCCCGGCCGGGGGAGGCCCGGACGCGGACGGGCGCCCCGGCGGGCAGCGGATGCCGCCGTGGCTGCCCAAGGCGTTCGCGCTGGCCGGAGCGACCGTGCTGGCGTTCCTGGCCGGGCTGTGGCTGCTGCAGCGGCTGCGCGAGCTGCTGCTGCTCCTGCTGATCTCGCTGTTCCTGGCGTTCGCGATCGAACCGGCCGTGAACTGGCTGGCCCGCCGCGGATGGCGGCGCGGCCTGGCGACCGGCGCGATGTTCGTCGTCGTCGGGGTGCTGCTCGCCGGGTTCGTCGGCGGCATCGGGTCGCTGCTGGCCACCCAGGCCGCCCACCTCATCGACGGGTTCCCCGGCTACGTCCAGGACGTCATCGGATGGGTGAACTCCACCTTCGGGACGAACCTGTCCCAGCGGACCCTGTTCCAGCGGCTCCCCACCGTCACCGACACCCTGTCACGGCACATCACCGACCTGGCCGGGAACGTGTGGGGCGTCGGCACCACCGCCTTCGGCGTCGTCTTCAACGCCCTCGGCGTGCTGCTGTTCAGCTTCTACCTGTCGGCCGAAGGACCCCAGTTCCGCCGGACGGTCTGCTCCCTGCTCCCGCCGCACCGCCAGCGCGAGGTCCTGCGCGCCTGGGAGATCGCCGTCGACAAGACCGGCGGCTACATCTACTCCCGCGGGCTGCTCGCCCTCATCTCCGGCATCGCCCACTACGCCGCCATGGCCGGGCTCGGCGTCCCCTACGCCGCCACGCTCGCGCTGTGGGTCGGCGTGGTGTCGCAGTTCATCCCCGCCATCGGCACCTACCTCGCCGGCGCGGTGCCCGTCCTGATCGCGCTCACCGCCTCGCCCGCCACCGCGCTGTGGCTGCTGCTGTTCATCCTCGGCTACCAGCAGCTGGAGAACTACCTGCTGCAGCCGCGCATCACCGCCAAGACCCTGGACATGCACCCCGCCGTCGCGTTCGGCCTCATCCTCGCCGGCGCCGCCGTCGCCGGACCCGTCGGAGTGCTGCTGGCCATCCCGCTCGGCGCCAGCCTCCAGGCGTTCGCCTCCGCCTACGTCCGCCGCTACGACGTCGAGGAGCACCCCCTGACCAAACCCGACGCCCCCGCCGGACGCTGGTGGCGGTGGATGCGCCGCAACTGAACCCGCCCCGGCCGGGCCCGGCGTCCTTTACCCGAACCTGGTGCGGATCGTCGACCATTGCCGTGGACGGCGCCGCCCGCCCGGTCTACCGTGCCAGGAAGACCTTGATCATCAAGCAGCTCGGGGGCGGGAGGGAGCCGTCATGTACCGTCCCCGCACGCGCCGCCGCCGGTGGCTCGCCGGGCTCACCGCCGCGACGCTCACCGCGACCGGCCTCACCTGCCTCCCCGCGGCCTCCGCGCAGGCCACCGGGAAGGCCGGGCGGGCCGCACCGGGAGGGAAGGACCCCGCACTGCTGCGGATCATGCGGTCGATGTCCCTTCAGGACAAGGTCGCGCAGCTGTTCGTCCTGCAGATCCACGGCACCGGCGCCACCACCGACGACCCCGCCGCCGTCGCCGCCAACCGCCGGCTCTACGGAGTCGACAACGCCGCCCAGGTCGTCGCCCGCTACCGCCCCGGCGGATTCATCTACTACGGCGAGAACGTCACCGGCCCCGCGCAGGTCGCCGCGTTCTCCAACGGCATCCAGCGCGCCGCCGCGGCCCAGCCCCACCGCATCCCCGCCACCATCGCCACCGACCAGGAGGGCGGCATCGTCGCCCGCCTCCAGCCGCCCGCCACCCAGTCGCCCGGCGCGATGGCGCTGGCCGCCGGGCGCCGCACCGGCGACGCCCGCGCCCTCGCCGCCATCACCGGACGCGAACTGCGCGCCGTCGGCATCAACCAGGACTACGCGCCCGACGCCGACGTCAACGTCAACCCCGCCAACCCCGTCATCGGCGTCCGGTCCTTCGGCTCCGACCCCGCCCTGGTGTCGGACATGGTCACCGCCCAGATCGGCGGCTACCGGTCCGCGGGCGTCACCGCGACCGCCAAGCACTTCCCCGGCCACGGCGACACCACCACCGACTCCCACACCGGCGTCCCCCACATCGACCACACCCGCGCCGAATGGGAGCGCCTGGACGCGCCCCCGTTCCGCGCCGCGATCCGGCACGGCGTCGAGGCGATCATGACCGCGCACATCGTCGTGCCGTCACTGGACCCCTCCGGCGACCCCGCCACCCTGTCGCGGCCCATCCTCACCGGCATCCTGCGCGACCGCCTGCACTACCGCGGCCTCATCGTCACCGACGCCCTCGACATGCAGGGCGTCCGCGACAAGTACGGCGACGAGAACATCCCCGTCCTCGCCCTCAAGGCCGGCGCCGACGTCCTGCTCAAACCGCCGCTGGACGAGCAGGGCCAGGGCGTGTTCCCCCGCCAGCTCGCCGCCGTCGTCGCCGCCGTCGAGTCCGGCGAGCTCACCGAGCGGCGCATCGACGAGTCCGTCTACCGCGTCCTGGACCTCAAACGCCGCCGCGGCCTGTTCCGCGACCCCTACGCCGACGAATCGAAGATCGCCCGGCGCGTCGGGACGCCCGCGCACCTGGCCGCCGCCCAGCGCGCCGCCGACCGCACCACCACCCTGGTCCGCGACGACGCCGGCGCCCTGCCGCTGCGTCCCGGCGCCCGCGACGTCCTGGTCACCGGATGGGGCGTCTCCACCACCGCCGCGCTCGGCACCGAACTCGCCCGCCGCGGCGCCACCAGCACCGTCCGCGAGACCGGGATCAACCCCGGACCCGCGCAGATCGACCAGGCCGTCGCCGCCGCCCGCGGCCGCGACCTCGTCGTCGCCGTCACCAACCGCGCCTGGGACATCAAGGACGAACCCGGCCACAACGGCCCCGGGCAGATGAACCTCGTCAAGGCCCTCCTGGCCACCGGCACCCCCGTCGTCGTCATCGCCGTCCGCGACCCCTACGACATCGCCTGGTTCCCCGAGGCCCCCACCTACCTGGCCACCTACTCCTACACCGCCGAAGCGCTGCGGTCGGCCGCCAAGGCGCTCTTCGGGGAGACCGACCCGCGCGGGCGGCTGCCCGTCGCCATCCCCGACCGCGACGACCCCGCGACCGTCCTCTACCCGTTCGGGCACGGCCTGAGCTACTGACGGCCCGCACCCACCGCACGGACCCGGCCGGGAGCCGAACCGCCGGGAGAACCGGCGGGCCCGGTGCGGGACGGCGACCGCCGCCCACGCACCGGGCCCGGGAAACCCTCGCTCAGGCGCGCGTCACGCCTGGCGCGCGCCGATCGCCTTCATCATCGCCGGCCAGACCGACCGCGACTCGCGCACCCACGCCGGCCAGTTGTGCCGCCCGTCGCCGTAGATGTGCGCGGTGTAGGGGATCTTCAGCTCGTCCAGCCGCTTGCGGAAGTCCTTGTTGTTGGCGCCCACCGCGATCTCGCTCAGCAGGCCGATGTCCCACGGCGCCACGTCCGGGTCCCCGGGACCCGGGCGGCCGGTCGTGCCCGCCGAGAAGAACAGCTGGGTGCCGCGCAGCTTGCCCGCCAGCGAGTACGGGTCGTGCGCCGCCCAGTTGGCGTCGTCCAGCCACGGGATGCCCCAGATCGCGAACGGGTCCTGCCCGTTGCCGGCGTTGGTGAACATCAGCATCGCCGGCATCCCGATCGACCGCATCGACAGGATCCCGCTCAGCGACGCCGCGTACTTGAACATCCCCGGGTGCCGCGCCGCGTACGACATCGCGCCCGCGCCGCCCGAGGAGTTCCCGATCGCCGCGCGCAGCGCCCCCGCGTGGTAGTTGCGCTCCATCAGCTGGCGCACCTCGGCGGTGTGGAAGGTCTCCCACCGGGGCGTCCCGCCCATGCCGTAGTTGTACCAGTCGGTGTAGGAGCCGTTCGCGCCCTCGGGCATCACCACGATGACGTTGTACTTGGCCGCCCACGCCTCGATGTCGGTGTTCCTGGTCCAGGAGGTGTAGTCGTCCTGCCCGCCGTGGAAGGCGTACAGGATCGGCCACGTCGCCGTCGAGTCCCGCGTCCAGTTCTTGGGCAGCAGGATCCGGGTCTTCACCGACTGGCCCAGCGCGGGGGAGTCGATGGTGATGTCGACCTCGCGGGTGCCGATCTTCTTCTCCGCGGTGATGCGCGCGCCGTCGTCGGCCTTGGCCGACGGTCCCGCGAGCGCCTGCGCCGGGATCCGGGCCTGCGCGGGGACCGCGCCCGCCGCGCCGATCCCGGCGACGAGGACGGCGCCGATGGCGCCGGACGCCAGGGAGCGCCGCCAGTGGATCCGGTGGGGCCGACGGCGGACGGAAGGTGTCATCTGCTCACCTCGCGGATCAGGCCCGACCCCCGACGGCCGCGCGACTGCGGGAGAGTGTCCTCGCCCCCGCCGAAATGATCTACATGTCGGTGTGACAAAGAATCCGCGCGGCGCTGTGCACAAGTGAGTCATCCCGCCGCTTCGGCCGGCAGCGCGGCCAGCGCCGCGGCGCCCGGCCCCGCCAGGTTCATCGCCGCTCCACACCGCTGGCAACGCACTCCAAGTAGCCGATGAGCGGATGCGCAACCGCATGGAGGCAATGGAGGCGGGAGCCGCGGCGGGGCGGCCTCGTCCGCGTGGCTCAGGTGTCCTGCGGCCGTGGCTCGGTGGCGCGGTGGTAGCGGTCGGCGAGTGCACGCACGAGTTCGACGAGTTCCGCGGGTTGGGTCACGGTGAAGTCGAGGCCGAGCAGGCCGAGGTGAACGGCGAGCGCCTCGATGCTGTCCGCGCCGGTGTCCAGCAGGCAGCGGGTGTCGTCGACCGGCGTGATCGTGCCGATGGCGGCGTTGATTCGTTCGGCGAGCTGTTCGGCTGGTACGTGCACGACGACCTGGGCCCGGTATCGCCAGGCAGCCGACGACACGCCCCGGCGTACCTGGTCGATGGCCTCCTCGGGGAGATCGCGGGGGGTGAACCGGGGACCCGTCGGGGTGCGTGGGTGGAGCTGGTCCACCCGGAACGTCCGCCAGCCGGCCCGCTCGACGTCGAACCCGACGAGGTACCACCGACGTCCCCAGTTGACCAGCCGGTATGGTTCCACCTCGCGCCGGCTCTCGGAGCCGTCGTGGCTTCGGTAGTCGAATCGCAGGCGCTCGTGATCCCGGCAGGCGGCGGCGAGGGCGCTCAGCGTGTCCGCGTCCACCCGTGGGCCCGGGTCGTCCCGCGGTACCGCGACGGCGTACCGCTGGAGGGCGTTCACACGGCGCCGGAGCCGGGTCGGTAGCACCTGCTCCAGTTTGGCCAGCGCGCGCAGCGAGGTCTCCTCGACTCCGGTGATCGTGCCCCCGGCGGCGGTGCGCAGTCCGATCGCCACCGCGACCGCCTCTTCATCGTCGAGCAGCAGCGGCGGCAGCGCGGCCCCGGCACCGAGCCGGTAGCCGCCCACCGCGCCTCGGTTGCCGTGCACCGGATAGCCGAGGTTTCGCAGGCGTTCCACGTCGTTGCGGACGGTGCGGGTGCTGACCGACAGCCGTTCGGCCAGTTCGGCGCCGGTCCACTCGCGGGGCGTCTGGAGCAGCGACAGCAGGCGCAGCAGCCGCGCCGAGGTTTCCAACATTCCTCGGAGTCTGCCAGAGCATTAGGAACGGATCTTGCCTAAATGGATCTTACGCTGACGACCATGACGAACGACAGCACGATCGCCCCGTTCTGGATCGACATCCCCCAGGCCGACCTCGACGATCTCCAGCAGCGGCTGGCGCGGACCCGGTGGGCGGAGGAACTGCCCGCGGGCGAGTCGGCGCCGGCCGGCCCGGTGCCGCCCGGCTGGGAGTACGGCGTCCCGGTGGGCTACGTCAAGCAGCTGGTCGAGCGGTGGCGCACCGGCTACGACTGGCGGGCCTGGGAGGCGAAGCTGAACGCGTACCCGCAGTTCACCACTGAGATCGACGGCCAGAACATTCACTTCCTGCACGTGCGGTCGCCGGAGCCGAACGCGACGCCGCTGATCCTGACCCACGGCTGGCCGACCTCGGTGGTCGAGTGGCTGGACGTGATCGGCCCGCTCACCGACCCGCGGGCCCACGGCGGCGACCCGGCGGACGCGTTCCACCTGGTCATTCCGTCGGTGCCGGGCTTCGGCTTCTCCGGGCCGACCCGGGAGCGTGGCTGGGACCGGTACCGGGTGGCCCGGGCCTGGGCCGAGCTGATGCGTCGGCTCGGATACGGCCGGTACGGCGCGGCCGGCAACGACGGCGGGTCGCTGATCTCGCCCGAGGTGGGCCGGGTCGACCCCGAGCGCGTCTGCGGCGTGCACGTGACGCAGGTCTTCTCGTTCCCGTCGGGTGACCCCGCCGAGCTGGCCGGTCTGTCCGAGGAGGAGCGCGGCAAGCTCGCGTTCGCCGAGTGGTTCACCCAGAACCGGGGCGCGTACGACAAGCTCCAGTCCACCGAGCCGCAGAATCTGGCGCACGCCCTGGCCGACTCCCCGGCCGGCCTGCTGGGCTGGCACGCGCAGCTGCTCGGCGCTTCGCTCGACCAGGATTTCGTACTCACGAACGTGATGATCTACTGGCTGACCAACACGGCCGCCTCAGCCGCCCGGTTCTACTACGAGGACGCGGCGGCGGCCCCCGTACAGCAGAAGTCGAACGGCCGGGGCACCTCCGTGCCCGAGCCGACCACCGTGCCCCTCGGCCTGGCCAACTTCGCCTGGGACTTCCAGTCCATCCGGCCGTTCGCCGACCGCGACCACAAGAACATCCTGTCCTGGAACGTCTATGACCGGGGCAGCCACTTCGCCGCGCACGACGCCCCCGACCTGCTCGTCGACGACATCCGGCAGTTCTTCGACAAGGTTCGCTGATCCGCCGCCGGTTGCCGACGGACCCGCTCAGACCCCCCATGTATTCGCACGAAGGGAAACCCCCCATGTATCTCGTCATCGGTGCCACGGCTCACTTCGGACGTCAGGCGGTAGAGGAGTTGGTCGCCGCGGGTGCCCCGGTGCGGGCGCTGACCCGTACGCCGGAGCGGGCCGGGCTCCCGGAGGAAGTCGACGTGGTCCGGGGTGATCTGACCAAGCCCGAGACGCTGCCGGCGGCGCTGGCCGGCGTCGAGGCCGCCTTCCTGGTTCTGCAGTACGGGATGGATGTCGCTCCGCTGCTGGCGGCCGCGGGCCGAGCCGGGGTGCGGCGGCTGGTGTTCCTGTCCTCGGGGGCGGTCGTCCCGGGCGCCGAGCGGCAGCCCGACGTGATCGCCCAATACCACCGCGACGTCGAGCGGGCCGTCGAGGCGTCCGGAACCGAGTGGACGTTCCTGCGGCTGCTCTTCCCCGCCATCAACTCGTTGACGTTCGCGATGCAGCTCCAGGGCGGTGACGTCATTCGCGCGCCGTACGCCGAAGCGGCCTTCAGCGCCGTGCACGAAAGGGATGTCGCCGAGGTGGCCACGCAGATCCTGATCGGCGGCGGGCACGCGGGGCGGGCCTACGACCTGACCGGCCCCGAGTCGCTGACCCAGACACAGCAGGTCCGCATCCTCGGCGAGACGCTGGGGCGCCCGCTCACCGTCGAGGACCTCGACCCGGAGCCTGTGCTGGAGCAGATGAGCCAGTTCATGGACCCCGAGTTCCTGGCCGCGCTGTTCGCTCTCATGGCGCAGGCGGTCGGCAAGCCCGCGCCGGTCAACGACGTCATCGAGCAGATCACCGGGCACCCCGCACGGACCTACGCCCGGTGGGCCGCGGATCACCGGGCCGACTTCGGCGGCTGATCAACGAGGCCGGGGCGGCATCCGCCGCCCCGGCCGTGTGGACGGAGAGGACGGCACGGTGGCACAGGTGCTGGGGCGACGGGAGTTGGGGAGAGCCCTGCTGGCCCGTCAGTGGCTGCTGGAACGGGCCGACGCGACCGCCGAGGAGGCGGTCACCTGGCTGGTCGGCATGCAGGCGCAGGCGCCGTACGCGCCCTACTTCGGGCTCTGGAGCAGGTTGCGGAAGTTCGGTACCGCCGACCTGGCGGACGCGCTGACTGAGCGCCGCCTGGTGCGGGTCGCGCTGATGCGGAGCACCGTCCACCTGGTCACCACGGCGGACTACCGCTCGTTGCGGCCATGGGCGCAGCCCGCGCTCGACCGTGAGCTGGACACCGCGTTCAGAACGGCCCTGACCGGTCTGGACCGTGTGGCCGTGGCGAAGTCGGGCCGGGCGCTGCTCGACGCACGGCACCTCACCCCCAAGGAGCTCAGGGCGGCGCTGCACGAGCGGTGGCCCGATCACGAGCCCCGCGCGCTCGCCACCGTAGTGCGCAACCTCGTGCCGCTAGTCCAGGTGCCGCCACGCGCCGTCTGGGGCGTCGGCGGCACCACCCGGTACGCGACGGCGGCCGGCTGGACCGGGGCCGAGCCCGCCCCCGCCGCCGACTCCGAACACATAGTGCTGCGCTACCTCGCCGCGTTCGGCCCGGCCTCGGTCACCGACGTGCAGACATGGGCCGGCCGAACCCGGCTGCGTCCCGTCCTGGAGAGACTCCGGCCGCAACTGGCGGTCTTCCGCGACGAGCACGGGACGGAGCTGTTCGACCTGCCGAATGCGCCACGCCCCGGCGCCGACGCCCGCGCGCCGGTTCGCTTTTTGCCCGAATACGACAACCTGCTGGCCTCCCACGCCGTCCGCACCCGCGTGATCTCGGAGGAGGCCCGCAAACGAGTCATGACACGCAACGGGATGCGCGCCACCTTCCTGGTGGACGGGCAGGTGACGGGCGCCTGGAAACTCCACCGGGGCAAAGCGTCGGCGACTCTGGAGATCGACCCGTTCCGGCCGCTGACCGCCACCGAGCGCGCCGAGGTCGAGACCGAAGGCGCCCGGCTGCTGGAGTTCGCCGCGCCCGGCGCCGGCCACGACCTCCGCAGCGGCAGGGCCACGCTCGTCGGCCACGACGACGCGGTGACCGGCGTGCACCTCCAGCAGCAGCTCGGGCAGCTCGACGGCATGGCCCGAATGCCGGCCGAGCAGGCCGACCGGTGACCGCTCGCGGAGCCGCCCCCCGCCGCCTCACCGCCCCCGCCGCCTCACCGTCCACTCGCGTCAGCGGCCGGCGCGGGCGTCCCACTCGTGCCGCAGCATCGCGTACACGACCTCGTCGCTCCACTCGCCCTTGACCATCTCGTTCTGCACCAGGTGCGCCTCGCGGCGCATCCCCAGCCGCTCCAGCACCCGCGCGGACGCCGCGTTGCGGCCGTCCAGCCGCCCGCACACCCGGTGCAGGTCCAGGCCCTCGAACCCCAGCCGCAGCACGACCTCGGCGGCCTCGGTGGCGAACCCCCGCCCGTGGAAGGCCGGGTTGAAGATGTAGCCGATCTCGCCCTGCCGGTGCTCACGGCTGCGCCACTGCAGGTTGACCTCGCCGATCAGGTCGCCCGTCTCGCGCCACACCACCGCCAGGACCAGCCAGTCGCCCTCCTTCTCCACGGTCGAGGCGCCCATCTTCTGCTTCAGGAACGACCGCGACTCCTCCAAGGTCCGCGGCTCCCAGTACAGGAACCGCGCCACCTCCGGCAGGGACTGGTAGGCGTACAGGCCCTCCAGGTCGCCCTCGTGGAACGGCCGCAGGGTGAGCCGCTCGGTCTCGATCGGGTACGCGGGACGGAGCATGGGCATGATCCTATTCACCGTGTTCGCCCTCCGGCGACCGTAATTCCCCGGTAACCCCCCGCAGCCGGGGCCCCGTCCGCGCCGCTAGGAGCGGCCGCGTCCCGGCCGGCCCCGGGTCGCTCCGGGGCCGGGCGCCGCCGTCCCGCCGCCCCCGTCCGCGCCCTCCTCGGCGCCGTCGCCGCCGGCCACGCCGGTCTCGCGGCGCTCCTGCTCGTCGAAGGCGCGGGTGTCGCGGAACCGCACGTACGGCTCGCTGCGCGGGGGAGCGCCCGCGGCGATCGCCCGGCCCCGCTCCAGCTCGGCGTTCAGCTCCAGGCCCAGCAGGATCGCCAGATTCGTGATCCACAGCCACACCAGGAACACGATGATCGCCGCGAGGCTGCCGTAGGTCTTGTTGTAGGAGGAGAAGTTCGCCACGTACACCGCGAACAGCCCCGACGCCGCCAGCCACACCACGATCGCCAGGACGCCGCCGGGCAGCAGCCCCCGGAAGCCGCGCTTGGCGTTCGGCGACGCCCAGTACAGCAGCATGAACAGGAACGCCACCACCACCAGCAGCACCGGCCACTTGACGATGCCCCACACCGTGACCGCCTGCGACCCGGCGCCGATCACGTCGCCGACCTTGCGGGCCAGCGGCCCGGTCACCACCACCGCGACCGACGACGCCGCCAGCAGCACCAGCGTCACCAGCGTCACCCCGATCCGCACCGGCAGGGTCTTCCAGATCGGGCGGCCCTCCGGGACGTCGTAGACGATGTTGGACGCCTGCATGAACCCGCCGACGTACCCCGACGCCGACCACACCGCGCCCAGCAGGCTCACCGCCGCGATCACCCCGGCGCCGCCGCCGCTGTTCTGGAGCTGCCGCACCGAGCTCACCAGCAGGTCCCGGACCGCGCCCGGCGCCAGGTCCCCGATGTTGGCGATCAGGTCGTCGGTGGTGGACCGGCCCGCCAGCCCCACCAGCGACACCACCACCAGCAGTGCCGGGAAGATCGACAGGATGGAGTAGTAGGTCAGCGCCGCCGCCCACGCGGTGAGGTTGTCGCGCTTGAACTCACCGACCGTCCGCTTCAGCGCCCCCCGCCACGAGGTGGCCGGGGGGTGGGCGATCGCGCCTGGGACACGCATGCTGATCCTCTCACCGGATCGTCTGGACGGGGGCCTGTCCCGGGGAGGGCGGCCCCCCCGGGGGTCAGTGGCGCTTGCCGCGCCGCACCTTCACCGCGCGGCGCTGCCCGGCCGTGAACCGCAACCGCACCGGCCCCATCCGCACCGGCCCCGAACGCCGCGCCGTCCGCCACGACATCGACCGCGCCATCCGCCCCGGCACCGGCCCCAGCACCGGCCGCGACGACGCCCGCCGGCGCCGCACCCACAGCGCCGCCGCGCCCACCGCGCCCGCCGAGACGGCCACCGCGCCGCCCAGCCGCAGCCGCGCCATCGCCTGCTCCGAGCCCGCCGCCTGCCACGCCGACGCCGCCGCGTCCCGCGCCCGGACCCTGGCCTGCTCGGCCTTCTCCCGGGCCAGCGCCTTCACGTCCGCCTTGGCGGCCAGCAGCTCGACGGTGTCGCCGAGCTCGTGGCGCGCCCGGTCGACCTCCTGGCGCAGCTCCTCGGTGGCGGCCTCGGCTCCGTGCCTGCCCTGAACCGTCATCGGTGCGTCGCCCTCTCCTTCAGTTCGGCCACGGCCTGCCGCGCGCCGTCCATGGCCGCCTCCGGCTTGGCCGGCGCGGCGCGCCGGGTCTGCGACCGGCCCAGCAGGGCCAGCACCCCGGCCACCAGCATCAGGAACCCGCCGATGATCAGCGCCGCCGCCCACACCGGCAGCGCCAGCGCGATCGCCGCGATCGCCGCGGCCAGCAGCGCGCCCATCCCGTACAGCGCGACCAGCGCCGCGCCGCCGAACATCCCGGCGCCGGTGCCGGCGTGCCGGACCTTGGTCTTCAGCTCGGCGGCCGCCAGCCGGATCTCGGCGCGGGTCAGGTCCGAGACCTGCTGCGCGGCCTGCCGCACCAGCTCGCCCGTCCCCGCCTCCGTGCGCCGGGACGGGAACTCCGGTGCCCGGGCCCCGTCCGCCGCGCGGGCCCCGTCCGCGTGGGCGGGGTCCACGCGGTGCGCGCCCATGCCCTCGGCCGCCGCCTCGCCGTCATGCGTCTGCCGCACGATGCTCATCGCCTTCAGGCCCCCTCCGCGTTCGTTCCGACGCTCGAAGGTGGCGTTCCCCCTTGTCGGCGGCTAAACGTGTCCGGGCCCCGACAAAGGGTGCACAGGCGTGCCTGCGGCGCCCTCCCCGCGCCGCCGCGGGACTCGCTCCCGCGGCGCGGTCCCAGGACGCGGTCCAGGGGCCGGGTCAGCCGCGCCCGACGTAGGACGGCATCGCCGTGGCCAGCACCGTCATCTGCTGGACGTTGGCCTCCAGCGGAAGCCCCGCCATGTACAGGACGGCGTCGACGACGTGGCGGACGTCCATCACCGGCTCGGGCTTCACCGAACCGTCCGCCTGCACGGTGCCGGTGGAGAACGCGCCGGTCATATCGGTGGCGGCGTTGCCGACGTCGATCTGCCCGCACGCGATCCGGTAGGGGCGGCCCTCCAGCGACAGCGCCTTGGTCAGCCCGGTCACCGCGTGCTTGCTGGCGGCGTAGGCGACGGTGAGGGGCCGCGGCGTGTGCGCCGACAGCGACCCGTTGTTGATGATCCGCCCGCCCTGCGGGTCCTGGTCCTTCATCATCCGGAACGCCTGCTGCGCGCACAGGAACGCGCCGGTGAGGTTGGTGTCGACGACCGCGCGCCACTCCTGGTGGGAGTAGTCCTGCACGGGCGCGGACCGGCCGAACACCCCGGCGTTGTTGACCAGCAGGTCCAGCCGCCCCCACCGGCCGGCGACGGCGGCGAACAGCTCCCGCACCGCCTCGGGGTCGGTGACGTCGGCGGGGACGGCCACCGCCGCCCCCTCCGGTGCCGCGGCGGCGGCCGCCTCCAGAGGGGCGGCGCGGCGCCCGGCGAGCGCCACCCGCCAGCCCGCGTCCAGGAGCGCGGCCGCGACCGCCGCGCCGATGCCCGACCCGGCGCCGGTCACCAGCGCCACCCGTCCCTCCATGAGCCCTCCCGCCGTTCGCCGTGGCCTCGATCATGGTCGGGCCCGATCACCGTCCCGATTATCGCCGGTCGCGGCCGGAGGGGCGCCGCGGGCGGTCAGGCGGTGGTGAGCCAGTCGACGCGGTGCGCCTCGGTCGGGTCGGGGGTCTCCCAGCGGCGCACCAGCCGGTCCAGGACCCCGTCCGGCACCGGCGCCGGACGCGCCCGGTTGCGGTCGCGGACCACCCCCGGCGGCGCCTCCACCGCGACGATCTCCACCCGCGCCCGGTACCGGGCGGCCAGCCCCGTGCACGCCTCCCGCTGCTGCCGCGACACGTTGGTGGCGTTCCACACGAACGACCGGCCGGCGCGCAGGTGCCCCCGGGCCGCCTCGTGCGCGGCGGCGGCCACCGGCCGCTGGTCCCCCGAGGGCGCCACGCCCATCTCGGCGCGGAGCCGGTCCAGGCTCACCACCGGCACGTCCGGGCGGTGCGCGGCGATCCAGTGGTCCTTGCCCGCCCCCGGCAGCCCCGACAGCACCGTCATGGTGCAGCGGGTGTCGTCGAACGCGGCGTAGCCGGGGTCGCGGCCGGGCTTGCGGAAATACCAGAACCGGGCATGGTCGGACGGGAACTCCCGCGGCGCGTCCAGGCAGTCCAGCTCCGCGCAGTACTCCCCGTACAGGGCGGCGTTGTCCAGCATCTCCGCGGTGTCGGAGCAGATCCGCCCGAGGATGTCGGCCGACGCCAGCAGCACCAGGTCGTCGTTGCGGGCCAGCAGGCTCGCCCGGAACGCGATCTGCTGCAGGTCGGGGCGCTCCAGCGCCCAGAACGGCACCTGGTGGTGGCGCACCAGCGCCGCGACGTGCTCGCGCCAGCCGATCGGCGCGCCCAGCTCCCACAGGATCCGCCGCACCATCAGGTCGCCGCGCCGGGAGTGGCCGTGCGAGGTGACGCGGCCGTCGCCGTCCAGCGCGGTGCAGTGCGGCTTGGCGACGTCGTGCATCAGCACCGCGGTGAACAGCCGCACCCGCTCGCCGTGCGGGCGGGCCCGCCACTGCGGCAGCGACGCCAGCGCCTCGCACGCCATCCGGGTGTGGGTCTCGACGTCGCCCTCGCCGTGGTGGACGGGATCCTGCGGGACGCCGGACATGTCCCGCACCCACGAGAACGCGTCCCGGAGCCGGTCCCACGGCACCGTCCAGTGCGGCGGCGCCGGGCACAGCTCATCGAACACCCGCATACAGCACCTCCGGGTCCGCCAGGCCGTTGGCGACGATGGGCCGGTCCAGCCAGTGGGTGCCGGCGTCCAGGATCGCGGTCAGGAAGCTCGCCCGGACCCACTTGTAGCGGCCGACCGTCCTGCCGTCCTCCTCCACCTTGATGTAGAGGCCCTCCATCTCCTCGCAGGAGTCGGTCTCCTCGGCGACGCGGTCGGGGTCGGCGCCGCCCGCGACCGCCGCCGCGCGCAGCGCGTCCCGCCACCGAGGGGTCCGGCACGTCGACGGGCCCGCCAGCGCCGTCAGCGCCTCCAGGTCCGGCAGCGGGCCCTCGTGCAGGACCGGCACCGGCACCACAGGCGCCCCGGCCAGCAGCTCCGCGCGCCGCTCGGTCGACAGGAACGTCCCGTCGGCGAGGTCCAGCACGTCGAACGCGCAGAAGTAGTGGGGGAGCGCGTCGTAGAAGACGGTGTGCTTGGCGTACAGCCACTCCCCGTACAGCACGTACCGGTCGCCCAGGCGTTCGCGCAGGACGTGCTGGACCGACGCCGCCCACGCCTTCAGCGGCCCGAACTGCCGCTCGCGGGGCCCGCCGGTCAGGTAGTGGCCGCGGCTCTGCAGCCGCAGCGCGCCCTCGGCGGTGAAGCTGATGCCGGCGTTGGCGCCGTCGAGCTTCTCCTCCACCACCAGGTACCGCCCGGCGATCTCCGCGAACGGCGCCGCGGCCAGGTCGTGGTCGCCGGGCTGGAGACGCGAGCCCGCGATGTGCGGGGTCCGGGGGTACTTGCGGAGCATGCCGACCGTTGTAAGGGACCGTCCCCGCTCCCACCAACCGGTTTTCCGCCCGCACGGTCGCACGGCAGCACGGCCCGCCCGCCCGCGAGCCCGGCGTGCGAGGAGGGGCCGTCGGACGGGCGGGGCGGCCGGACCAGGCGGTCAGACCAGGCCGGCGTCGTGGACCAGCAGCGCGATCTGGGTGCGGTTGTCCAGGTCCAGCTTGGTCAGGACGCTGGACACGTGCGCCTTCACCGTCGCCAGGCTCATGAACAGCGCCGAGGCGATGTCGGCGTTGGACCGGCCCCGCGCGATCTCCAGCGCCACCTCGTTCTCGCGGGGGCTGAGCCGGGCGAGCGCCGCGCGGGCCCGCTGGTGCGCGCCCGCCTCGGTCGCGGCGCGGTCCATCAGGCGGCGGGTGACGCTCGGCGACAGGATCGGGTCGCCGGCGGCGACCCGCTGCACCGCCTCGACGATCCGGCCGGGCGGGGTGTCCTTCAGCAGGAACCCGCCCGCGCCGGCGCGCAGCGCGCGCAGGATGTCCTCGTCGGAGTCGAACGTCGTCAGCACGATGACCTCGGGCGGGTTCGGCCGGGCCCGCAGCCGGCGGGTCGCGGTGATCCCGTCGACGCGCGGCATCCGCAGGTCCATCAGCACCACGTCGGGCGCGTGCGCGTCGGCGGCCGCGGGCACCTCGGCGCCGTCGGCGGCCTCCCCGGCGACGGTGATGCCGCCCGCCCCGTCCAGCATCATCGACAGCCCGGCGCGGACGAGCGCGTCGTCGTCCACGATCAGCACGCGCAGGGGAGGGGTCACGCCGGCCATGGTAGCCAGGCGCGCAGCCGGAACTCGCCCGCCGCGGCCTCGTGGTCCAGGCGCCCGCCGGCCAGCCGGACCCGCTCGGTCAGCCCGACCAGGCCCGTCCCGCTGCCCGGCAGCGCGCCGGCGCCGCCCGACGCCGGGGAATCGGCGCCGCCCGCGGCCAGCGGGTTGCGGACGTCGACGACCAGCCCGTCGCCCGGACCACCCTCCAGGACCACCCGCACGGGCTCGCCCGCGGCGTGCTTGCGCGCGTTGGTCAGCGCCTCCTGGACCACCCGGTACGCGGCGCGGCCCGCCGCCGGCGGCGCGTCCCCCGCGCCGGCGACCCCGTCGCGCAGCTCCACCCGCCCGCCCGCGGCCCGCGACTCCTCCAGCAGCCGGGGCACGTCCGCCAGCGCGGGCTGCGGCCGGCCCCGCCCGCCGTCCGGCCCGCCCTCGCCGTCCCTTTCGGGCTGGTCGGCGCGCAGCAGCAGGATCACCTCGCGGAGCTCCTCCAGTGCCTGGTGCACCCCGGCGCGGACCACCCCCGCCGCCTGCGCGAGCTTCTCCGGCGGCGCGTCGGGACGGTACTCCAGCGCCCCCGCGTAGGTGGCCAGCAGCGACAGCCGGTGCGCCAGGACGTCGTGCATCTCCCGCGCGATCCGGGTCCGCTCGGCCATCCGCGCCTCGGCGACCCGGCGGCCCTGCTCGGCCTCGGCGCGGCGGGCGCGCTCGCGCAGCGACGCCACCAGCGCCCGCCGCGCCCGCGCCAGCGCCCCCCACCCGACCAGCGCGCCGTAGGCGAGCGCGACCAGCAGCAGCCACCAGCCGAAGGAGATCCCGCCGCTCGGCCGCCACCACCCCTGCGCCACGTGCCCGGCCACGCCCGCCGCGCCGACCGCCGCCGCCACCGGGAACGGCCGCCGCTGCGCGACCTGCAGCACCCCCATGCTCGCCGCGGGCGTCGCCGCCGGGGACAGCGCCGCGAGGACGCCCAGCGCCAGCGCGGCCGGCACCGGCCGCCACAGCAGCAGCGGCGCCGCCAGGCACGCCACCGCGCCGGCCGCCGCGTCCAGCGCCGGGCTCCCGCCGGTCCCCGGCCGCCCCCACATCGTCAGGGCCGCCAGGACGGCCGTCACCGCGAACACGATCACCGCCCCGGCCGCCCTGCGCGGCGGACCCCCGTCGACCGGACCCCCGTCGACCGGACCCCCGTCGACCGGACCCCTGTCCACCGAGACCGTGCCCACCTGCCCGAACGTCACCTCGTCCACCGGGCACAGGCTAGCCGCGGCCCGCCCGGCGGCGGCACCGACCAAAGTCGGTGTCCGCTCCGCCCGAGGACGGCCCCGCGACCGCCCGCCGAGGGGGCGGGCGGTCAGGAATCGAGAAGCCGTCTGTCGGTGGCCGCCGATAGCGTGGCGGCAGGCCGGCCCGGCATATCCTTCGCGACTGAGCGGATCGAGCCGGGCGACCCGACGGGGGAACGCGGACGCGGCCCCGCCCGACCAGATGGAGACACGATGAGCAAGGCCACGACGACGGACGCCCGGCCGCAGGCGGCGCACGCCGCCGACAGCCACGACCTGATCCGCGTGCACGGGGCGCGCGAGAACAACCTCAAGGACGTCAGCATCGAGATCCCCAAGCGGCGGCTGACGGTGTTCACCGGCGTGTCCGGGTCGGGCAAGAGCTCACTGGTGTTCAACACGATCGCCGCGGAGTCGCAGCGGCTGATCAACGAGACCTACAGCACCTTCGTGCAGGGCTTCATGCCGACGCTGGCGCGGCCCGAGGTCGACGTCCTCGAGGGCCTCACGACCGCGATCATCGTCGACCAGCAGCGGATGGGCTCCGACCCCCGCTCCACCGTCGGCACCGCCACCGACGCCAACGCGCTGCTGCGCATCCTGTTCAGCCGCCTCGGCAAGCCCTACATCGGCCCGGCCAAGGCGTTCTCCTTCAACGTCGCCTCCATGAGCGGCGCCGGCGCGGTCACCGTCGAACGCGGCGGCAAGACCGTCAAGGAGAAGCGCACCTTCACCGTCACCGGCGGCATGTGCCCGCGCTGCGAGGGCCGCGGCGCCGTCACCGACTTCGACCTCACCGCGCTGTACGACGACTCCAAGTCGCTGCGCGAGGGCGCCCTCACCATCCCCGGCTACAGCATGGACGGCTGGTACGGCCGCATCTTCATGGGATCGGGGTTCCTCGACCCCGACAAGCCGATCCGCGAGTACACCGGCACCGAGCTGCACGACCTGCTCCACAAGGAGACCACCAAGATCAAGGTCGACGGCATCAACGTCACCTACGAGGGCC
The DNA here is from genome assembly GCF_900188445.1 of Actinomadura meyerae. Classification (GTDB taxonomy): domain Bacteria; phylum Actinomycetota; class Actinomycetes; order Streptosporangiales; family Streptosporangiaceae; genus Spirillospora; species Spirillospora meyerae. Next base: position 81,929 of record NZ_FZOR01000013.1, on the reverse strand, counting down.
TGATCCCGCGGATCCGCAAGTCGTTCCTGGCCAAGGACCGGGAGGCGATGCAGCCCCACATCCGCGCGTTCGTGGACCGGGCCGTCACCTTCACCGACTGCCCCGACTGCGGCGGCACCCGGCTCACCGAGGCGGCCCGCTCGTCCAAGATCAAGGGGATCAGCATCGCCGACGCCTGCGCGATGCAGATCAGCGACCTCGCCGCGTGGGTGCGCGAGCTGGACGAGCCGTCGGTCGCGCCGCTGCTGACCACGCTGCAGCACACCCTCGACTCGTTCGTGGAGATCGGGCTCGGCTACCTCAGCCTCGAACGCCCGTCCGGCACCCTGTCGGGCGGCGAGGCCCAGCGCACCAAGATGATCCGCCACCTCGGGTCCTCGCTCACCGACGTCACCTACGTCTTCGACGAGCCGACGATCGGGCTGCACCCCCACGACATCCAGCGGATGAACGGCATGCTGCTGCAGCTGCGCGACAAGGGCAACACCGTCCTGGTCGTCGAGCACAAGCCGGAGGCGATCGCGGTCGCCGACCACGTCGTCGACCTCGGCCCCCGCGCCGGCACCGAGGGCGGCGAGGTGATGTTCGAGGGGACCGTCGAGGGCCTGCGCGCCAGCGGCACCCTCACCGGCCGGCACCTGGACGACCGCGCCGCCCTCAAACCGGAGGTGCGCGAGCCGAAGGGCGCGCTGGAGGTCCGCGGCGCCGCCACCCACAACCTGCGCGACGTCGACGTCGACATCCCCCTCGGCGTGCTGGTCGTCGTCACCGGCGTCGCCGGATCGGGCAAGAGCTCGCTGATCAACGGGTCCGTCACCGGCCGCGACGGGGTCCTGACGGTCGACCAGGCCCCCATCAAGGGGTCGCGGCGCAGCAACCCGGCCACCTACACCGGGCTGCTCGACCCGATCCGCAAGGCCTTCGCCAAGGCCAACGGGGTCAAGCCGGCGCTGTTCAGCGCCAACTCCGAGGGCGCGTGCCCCACCTGCAAGGGCGCCGGCGTCGTCTACACCGACCTGGCGATGATGGCCGGCGTCGCCACCACCTGCGAGGAGTGCGAGGGCAAGCGGTTCCAGGCGGCGGTCCTGGAGCACCGCCTCGGCGGCCGCGACATCGCCGAGGTCCTGGCGATGCCGGTCACCGAGGCCGAGGAGTTCTTCGGCGCCGGCGACGCCCGCATCCCCGCCGCGCACAAGATCCTGGCGCGGATGAGCGACGTCGGGCTCGGCTACCTGCGGCTCGGCCAGCCGCTCACCACGCTGTCGGGCGGCGAGCGGCAGCGCCTCAAGCTCGCCACCCACATGGGCGGCGACGGCGGCGTCTACGTCCTGGACGAGCCCACCACCGGCCTGCACCTCGCCGACGTCGAGCAGCTCCTCGGCCTCCTGGACCGCCTCGTCGACTCCGGCAAGTCGGTCATCGTCATCGAGCACCACCAGGCCGTCATGGCGCACGCCGACTGGATCATCGACCTCGGCCCCGGCGCCGGCCACGACGGCGGCCGGATCGTGTTCCAGGGCACCCCCGCCGACCTGGTCGCCGACCGCTCGACCCTCACCGGCGAGCACCTGGCCGCCTACGTCGCCGGCTGAGCCGGGCCCGGCGGCGCCCGGCGGCCGTGTGGCAGGGCCGTGTGGCAGGATCGTCCAGGTGAGAGGCACCACCGATCCGGCGCAGCGGCTGCGCGACCTGGCGCGGCTGCGCCGGGTCCGCGACCGGATCGACCGCGAGTACGCCCGGCCGCTGGACGTCGAGGCGCTCGCTCGCGGCGCGCACATGTCCGCCGGGCACCTCAGCCGCCAGTTCCGCCTCGCCTACGGCGAGTCGCCCTACGGCTACCTGATGACGCGGCGGATCGAGCGGGCGATGGCGCTGCTGCGCCGCGGCGACCTCAGCGTCACCGAGGTGTGCTTCGCGGTCGGCTGCTCGTCCCTGGGCACCTTCAGCACCCGCTTCACCGAGCTGGTCGGGATGCCGCCCAGCGCCTACCGGCGCCGCGCCGCCGCCCCCGCACGCCCCGCCGATGACACGGACAAGGCGGATACGGGGGATACGGGGGATGAGGTGGACGGGGCCGGTGCGGCGCCGGGGGCGGGCATGCCGACCGGCATGCCGTCGTGCCTGGAGAAGCAGGTGACCAGGCCCGTCAGGACCCGGCGGCGCCCCGCCGCCTCGCGCTCACCGCGCTGACGGCCGGCCCTCCGCCGCGCCGGCCGCGCCGAGCACCCGCAGGACGCTGACGTGCAGGGCGTGCGCGGCGTCCCGGTCCGCCATCCGCCCGGCCGCGCGCTCCTCGCCGGCGGCGTGGGCGAGCCGGACGATCACCGAGACCAGCCAGTCCAGCGGCAGCGAGTCGTCGAACTCGCCGCCGCGCCGGCCCCGCTCCACCACCCGCGCGATCCGGTCGGTGACCGGCAGGTGCCGGTCGCGGTCGGCCTCCGCCCCCGCCGGCAGCTCGCTGATCCGCCGCGTCAGGGCGGGGGAGCGGCGGGCCGCCCGCTCGGCGGCGTCCAGCACCCGCAGCAGAGCGCCGGCGGCGGGCCCCTCGTCGGGCGCGGCGGCGTCCATCGCGGCGGCGACCTCCTCGGTGATCCGCTCGACGACGCCCGCCAGCAGCCGCTCGCGGGAGGAGAAGTGGGCGTAGACGGTCTGGCGGGTCACGCCCGCCGCCTCCGCGATCGCGCCCAGGCTCGCGTCGGGCCGCTCGTCCAGGATCCGGACGGCGGCGTCCAGGATGGCGGCCCTGCTGCGGCGCGCGTCCGCGCGGCGGCGGGCCGCCGGAGAAGACGTCATCTCTTACACCTTGTCAAAGTTGTCGGCCCTTCTATATCTTACGATGTGTAAGAGTTATCGGTTCTCGACCAGCGGAGCACCATGCACGCACTCGCCGGCACCGACCCCGAGCGGTTCATCGCCGACTTCTACACCTCCTTCACCCGGGACCTGCTGGGCGACGACGACCCGGCGGCGGTCGTCGACCGCTACCACACCCCCGACATCGTCCAGGTCGCCGACGGCCACCGCATGGACCGCGACACCCTCATCGCCCACACCCGGCCCGTCCGCAAGGACCGGTCCACCGCGCGGATGGAGGTGCACGACGCCCTCGCCGACGGCGACCGTATCGCCGCCCGCTACACCCTGCACGTCCACCAGCGCGGCAAGGACCTGCGGATCGAGGTCTGCTTCTTCGGCCGGTTCGCCGCCGACGGGCGGATGCGCGCCGCGAACATGCTCACCCGCTCCGTCCCCGCCGACCGGACGGCGACGGCATGGCCTGCGGGCACTGCGCCGCCGCCGTCGCCGAGGAGATCGAGCGCATCGCCGGCGTCACCGCCGTGACCGTGGACGTCGCCGCCGGCCGGGTCGCGGTGACCAGCGACGCCCCGCTCGGCACCGCGGACGTGCGCGCCGCGGTCGAGGAGGCGGGCCACGAACTCACCGGCGCCGACGCCTAGACGAAAACCGGTTGAGCGTTCCGGCGGCGTCCCGTAGGTTGCCTGCGGCCCATTGCCGTGAGGACAAGGGACGACACCGCGTGACCCCGCCTGCTCTTTAGACCTGACACCTTCTTCCGCTCACCTGTAGCCGGCCCCTCCGCCGGTTCTGCCGGGCTGCCGTCGCGCGCCCCGGCCCTACAGCGTCCGAGGCCGCGCGCAATCGGCCTCGTGTCAGGTCTAGAGAGCCCATGTCTTCACAACCTCATACCGTGCTGCCCTGGATCGTCCGCCGGACCAGGCTGCCGCTGCTGTCGCTGCGGTGCCCCGCCTGCCGGTACGGAACGGCCACCACCGGCGAGGGCAGGTTCCGCGTCAACGCCAACGGCAAGCTGCTGGACGTGTGGCTGCTGGTCCGCTGCGCGTCCTGCGACCGCACGGCCAAGCTCACCGTGCACGAGCGGGTCCCGGTCGGCTCCTTCGCGCCGGCAGCACTGCGCGGCTACCGCGCCAACGATCCGGAACTGGTCGCGGCGACGCTGCTGGATCCGCTGCTGGCCCGCCGCAACCGGTTCGCCCTGGACTGGACGGGCGCCTGGCGGCTCCACACCCCGCCGGAACCGCCCGGCGAGGCGTGGCCGGTCCAGGTGCGGGTCGCCTTCGACGACCCGGTGCCGGTCCGGCCCGACCGGCTCATCGCCAACGCGCTCGGCCTCAGCAGGAACGAGGTCCGGCGCCGCGTCAAGTGCGACATCCCGCTGCGCCGCCCGACGAGCACGGACTTCACCTTCACCGTGCTGGCCGCGGGCTAGCGGGGACGCGGCCGCGGCGGGCCGTCCGTCCCGCCGCGGCCGCGTTCGCCGTGGCCCGGCCCGCCCGGCCCGCGCGGCCGCCCGCCGGTCAGCGGGCCTCGCCGCCGCCCTCCGCCTGCCCCCGGCCGGCGGCGGGGGCGGCGTCGGCGACCACGCACCCGCCGTCATGGAGATGCTCCGGCGCCACCGCGGACTCGGCCAGCCGCCGGTAGTCGGGGCACTGGGTGAAGTCGTCCGCCCCGCACATCATCAGGTGCTCGATGAGCGCCTTGGAGGCCGCGATCTCCCGCAGCCGCCGTTCCAGTTCCTCATGGTGGCGCCGCAGCAGCGCCCGCCGCTCGTCCCGGCCCGAGACGGTGAGGACCTCGCGGATCTGCTCCAGGCTCATGCCCGCCGCCTTCGCGCGGATGATCGTCATCACCCGGACGGCGTGGTCGCGGGTGTAGCGGCGGCGTCCGTTGACCCGGGCCGCCGGGGTCAGCAGGCCCATGGCCTCCCAGTGGCGCAGGACGTGCGCGGCGAGGCCGAACTGCCCGGCCAGCTCCCCGATCCGCATCGAGTCACTTGACTTCATGTTGACATTAACTTGCAGAATCGGCCGCACGTCAAGCGACGACCGTTTCTCTGGAGGCAGGACATGTTCGACGCCGCCATCGTGGGCGGAGGCCCCGCCGGTATGGCCGCCGCGCTGGCCCTCGGCCGGGTCCACCGGCCGGTGCTGCTGATCGACGAAGGCCAGGGCCGCAACGCCACCGCCGCCAACGTGCACAACTTCCTCACCCGCGACGGCACGCCCCCCGCCGACCTGCGCCGCCTCGGCCGCGAGGAACTGGCCGCCTACCCGGCCGTGCGCACCCTGACCGGGACCGTCACCGGCGCCCGCCCGCTGGACGGCCGCGGCTTCCACCTGGAACTGGCGGACGGCGGGACCGCGTCCGCGCGGCGCGTCCTGCTGGCCACCGGGCTCGCCGACGACCTCCCCGCCCCGCGCGGCGTCCGGGAACTGTGGGGCCGGTCGGCGTTCCACTGCCCCTACTGCCACGGCTACGAATGCACCGGCAGGCAGGTCGCCGTGCTCGGCGCCGAACCGGCCCGCGTGCGGCTGGCGCTGCAGCTCAGCCGCTTCGCCGCCGGCGTCGCCCTGTGCACCGGCGCCCGCCCGCTCGACCCGGCACTGCGGGCCGTGCTGGACGAGCACGGCGTCGCCGTGCACTGCGAACCCGTCGCCCGCCTGGAGGGGACGGACGGCCGCCTGGAGCACATCGTGTTCGAGGACGGCACGTCCCTGGCCCGGGAGGCGGTGTTCGTCGCCAACGTGCCGCGCCAGCGCTCCGACCTGGCCGGACGCCTCGCCTGCGCCGCCTTCCCCGACGGATGCGTGCGGGTCGACGAGTTCGCCCGCACCAGCGTCCCCGGCGTGTACGCGGCCGGCGACATGGCACGGCGCGCGAGCATGCCCATGCCGCTGGCCGCCGTCATCGCCGCCGCCGCGAGCGGCACCGTCGCCGCGGCGGCCCTCGACCAGGACCTCCTCAGCGCCGACTTCAACCTGCCCGACCCGCTCGCGCGGGCGAAGGGCTGACCCGCCATGGTGTCCGCGGACCCCTCGAAGACCGCCCCGGCCGTCCCCGGCGCGCGCGCCGCCAACGTGCCGCTCGCCACGGCGGGCCTGCTCATCGGCATGCTGCTGTCGGTCCTGGACCAGACCGTGGTGGCCATCGCCCTGCCCGACATCGCCGCCGACCTGGGCGGCATGGACTCCATCGGCTGGATCGTCACCTCCTACGTGCTGGCCTCGACCGCGACCGGCGCGCTCTACGGCCGCGTCAGCGACCGGTTCGGGCGGCGCCCGGTGTTCCTCACCGCGGTCGCCGCCTTCATCGCCGGCTCCGCCCTGTGCGGCCTGGCCCGGACCACCCCCCAGCTGATCGCCGCGCGGACCTTCCAGGGCATCGGCGCCGGAGCGCTGTTCGTGCTGCCCACGATCGCGCTGTCGGAGCTGTATCCGCGGCGCCTGCGCGGCAGGGTCCAGGGCCTGACCGGCGGCGTCTTCGCGCTGGCGGCCGTGGGCGGCCCGCTCGCCGGCGGCGCGATCACCGACGCCTGGGGCTGGCGCTGGATCTTCTACGTCAACCTGCCGCTCGGCCTGCTGGCCATGGCGGCCGCCGCGCTCGCGCTGCGGCTGCCCCGGCCGGGCGGCGGCGGCAGGGTCGACCTGCCCGGCGCCGTGCTGGTCGCGGGCGCCGTGACGGCCCTGCTGCTCGCGGCCGAATGGGGCGGCCGCACCCGCCCCTGGACGTCCGGGACGATCCTCGCCCTGATCGGCGCCGTCGCGGTGCTGGCGGCGCTCTTCGTGTGGCGGGAAGGGCGCGCGGCCGAGCCGCTGCTGCCGCCGCGGCTGTTCGCCGACCCCGTCCTGCGCGTCGTGCTCCCCGCGACCGCGCTGCTCGGCGCGCTGCTCGGCGGCTCGATCGTCTACCTGCCCACCTACCTGCAGGCCGCGTACGGGAGGGGGGCCGCCGGGGCGGGCCTGGCGCTCAACCCCTACGTCCTGACGTTCATGGCGGTCTCCTCGCTCGCCGGCGCCCGCGCCGGCGCGAGCGGCCGCTACAAGCCGTACCTGCTGGCCGGCTCGGCGGCCGCCGTGCTGGGGTTCGCCCTGCTGAGCCGGCTGGGCCCCGAAACCCCCTACGCCGTCCTGGCCGCGGAGATCGCGGTGCTGGGCTTCGGGTTCGGGCTGCTGATGCAGAACCTGGTGGTCGTCGCGCAGAACGCCGTCCCACCCGCGGACCTGGCCGCCACGACCTCCGCGACGGTGTCGGTCCGCGGCCTCGGCCTGTCGCTCGGCGTCTCGGTCTTCGGAACCCTCCTGGCCCGCGAGACGCAGGGCCGGGCCCCGGGCCCGGAGGCGACCGCGGCCGCCATCCCGGACGTCCTGCTGTGGGGCGCCCCGGCCGCCGCCGTCCTGCTGGCACTGATGGCGGTACTCCCCAGCCGGACCCGGCACCCGGTCGCGGCGCAGGCGGCGGCCGGAGCACCCGCCGACCCGGCCCCCTGACCGCCGAGTCGCCGCGGGGCACGGTCCACCACGGACCTCCGGTCGCAGCACCCGCTCGTGCAGTGGGTGCGCGTCATCGGCCGGCGGCTCGTCCGGCCGGGCATCGGCATGTCCGCGCAGGTCCCGCCCAGCCCGCCGCGGTGGGCTGGGCGGGACGTCACCGGGAGGACGCCACCGATGGGGCGGCGTGTGCGGCGTCCTGGGCGGGGGAGTGGCGGGTTCGCCGCAAGGTGGCGCCTTCGATGTCGAGGTCGGGCAGGATCCGGTCCAGCGGGCGGGGCAGCCACCAGGCGCCGCGGCCGGTCAGCTTCAGCACGGCCGGGACGAGGGTCATCCGGACCAGGAAGGCGTCGGCCAGGATGCCGGCGGCCAGGCCGAGGGCGATGGGCTTGAGGGTGAGGTCGTCGGTGGTGACGAAACCGGCGAAGACGGCGAACATGATCAGCGCGGCGGCGGTGATGACCCGGGTGGCGTGCCGCGCGCCGGTCAGCACGGCCTCGCGCGGATCGCCGCCGCCGACGTACTCCTCCCGGATCCGGGAGACCAGGAACACCTGGTAGTCCATCGCCAGGCCGAACAGCACGGCGATCACGACGATGGGCATGAAGCTGAAGACCGGCCCGGTGGTGGCGACGCCGAACGCCTCGGCGAGCCAGCCCCACTGGAAGACCGCGACGGCGGTGCCGAACGCGGCGCCGGCCGACAGCAGGAACCCGGCCGCGGCCTTGACCGGGACGAGGATCGAGCGGAAGACCAGCAGCAACAGCAGCAGCGACAGCCCGACCACGATGGCGGTGAAGGGCACCAGCGAGCCGCGCAGGCGGTCGGAGACGTCGATGGCGGCGGGGGTTGACCCGGTGACCAGGACCTGCGCGCCCGCGGCGGCGCCCAGGGCGGGCGTGCGGGAGCGGACGTCGCGGACGAGCCGCTGCGTTTCCCGGGTGCGCGGGCCGTGCTCGGGGACGAGGTTGAGGACGGCGGTGCGCCCGTCGGTGCCGGGTTCGGGGTCGCTGACCGACACCACGCCGGGCAGGTCGAGCCCCTTCCCGATCTGGGCGGCGGCCCGGACCGGGTCACCGCCGCGTTCGGTGTGGACCAGGACCAGCAGCCGGCCGTTGCTGCCCGGGCCGAAGGCGGCGGAGATCAGGTCGTAGGCCTTGCGCTGGGTGGAGGCGGGGTCGGCGGTGCCGTTGTCGGGCATCGCCAGATCGAGCTGGAGGGCCGGGACCGTCATCGCGCCCAGGACCAGCAGGACCGCCGGAATGGTGAGCAGAGGACGGCGGGTGACCAGGCGCGCCCAGCGCAGCCCGCCCGCCCCGGCGCGTCCGGGCCGGGCGGCGCGCGCGCCCGGCCGGGGGCGCAGGCGGTCGCCGGCCAGGCCGAGCAGCGCGGGCAGCAGGGTGATCGCGGCCGCGACCGCCATCAGCACGGTCAGCGCGGCGGCCAGCCCCATGACGGTCAGGAACGGAATGCCGACCACGGTCAGCCCGGCCAGCGCGATGACCACCGTCAGGCCGGCGAACACGACGGCGCCGCCCGCGGTCGCCACGGCGCGCGCCGCCGAGTCCTCGGCTCCGGCACCCTCCGCGAGCTGGGCGCGGTGCCGGGACCCGATGAACAGCGCGTAGTCGATGCCCACGGCCAGCCCGACCATCAGGGCCAGGCTCGGCGCGGTGTCGGAGATCGTGGTCAGGTGGGAGAGCAGCATCAGCCCCAGCAGCCCGATCACCAGCCCGGTGATCGCGGTGGCCAGGGTCAGCCCGGCGGCCAGCAGCGACCCGAAGGTGACCACCAGCACGATCACGGCCACGGCGACGCCGAGCACCTCCCCGATGCCCGCGTGCATGCCCGCGGTGCTGTAGACCGACCCGCCGACCTCGGCGCGCAGTCCCCCGGAACGGGCCCCGGCGGCGATGCCCTCCAGCGCGGTGACGCTCTCGTCCGCCAGCTGATCGCGTTTGATCGGGTAGAGCACCTGCGCCATGGCGGTGCGGCGGTCGGCGGACACGGTACCGGTCCGGAACGGGTCGGTGGCCTCGGAGACCTGCGGTGCCGCGGCCGCCCGCCGGACCGCGTCGCCGATGCGGGCCCGGTGCGCCGGGTCGTCGACGGTGCCGCCGGGCGGAGCGGCGAACACCAGCTGCGCGGTGACGCCGGTCGCCTCCGGCAGGGAGCGTTCCAGCAGGTCGATTCCCTGCTGGGACTGCGAGCCGGGGATGGTGGCCTCGCTGTCCAGATGGGAGCCGAGGGCGGCGAAACCGCCCCCGGCCAGCAGGAGCAGCACCAGCCAGCCGGTCAGGAACCGCAGGCGGTGGCGGAACGCGGCCCGCCCGAGCCGGTAGAGCAGGATCGCCAACGAAGGTCCTCTCAGAGATGCGCGCCGGGCGCGTCAGGTGCGGGGGGTCGAGGGCAGCAGCGCGGTCAGCACGGCGGTGAACGCCTCCCGGATGACGTCGGCGGTGACCGTCTCGGGGTCGGCCAGGTGCTCGTTGACCAGGCCGTTGGTGAGGCAGTGCACGATCAGCCCGGCCAGCTCCGGCGGGACGGCCGGGCCGGCGCCGGTGCGCTCGGACACCTCGGCGACGGCGCGGGCCGCGGTGCCGCGCTGCGCGCGGCGCATCGGGGCCAGCACGGCCCGGATCTTCTCGTCGCGGGCGGCGCGCGCGGCGAACTCCAGACCGAGCTGCCCGTGTCCGGTGTCGGTGACGATCCGGGCGGCGATCAGCGCGGCGACCCGTTCGATGACCGCGCCGGCGTCGCCGGCGCCGTCGATCTCGGTGGTCACGGCGGCCAGTTCGTCCTCGGCGCCCTGGCCGAGGACGGCGCCGAACAGTTCCTGCTTGCCGCCGAAGTTGGAGTAGACGGCGCCCTTGGTGAACCCGGCGGCGTGGGCGATGTCCTCGATCCGGGCGTCGTCGTAGCCGCGCTCGGTGAACACCCGCCGCGCCTCGGCCAGCAGCCGCCGCCGGACCTCCGCACGCGGCACGCGCCGCGCGGGCCCCGGCCTGTCAGTGGAGTCGTCGGTCATGATCGGACCGTAGCATACTTAGAGTATTCAGTACTTTAGGTATCCACTTGGGAGGCTCGTTGCTCACCTCGCTCCACCGCTCGTCCCGCCGCTCGGCGCCGCCCGCCGCCGCGGCACTGCTCGCGCTGGCGGCCCTCACCGGCTGCGGCGCCTCGGCCGACGACGCCCGGCCGGAACGGCGCTCCTTCGGCCCGGTCGGCGACCACCTGACGATCGAGAAGGACTCGGGCGACCTGGACGTCCGGCCCGCCGATGTGCGGGACGTCCAGGTCACCCGCCGGTTCGACCGGTGGTCGGTGATCGGCGGCGAACCCTCCGCGACCTGGAACCTCACCGGCGACCGGCTCACCCTGTCCACCGACTGCGACGCGCTCATCGGCGGCTGCGAGGTCCGGTACCAGGTCCTCGTCCCGCGCCGCCTCGCCCTGAGCATCAAGGGCGACAACGGACGGGTCTCGGCCACCGGTCTCGGCACCGCCCTGAACATCCGCACCACCAGCGGCGCGATCACGGTCACCAGTGCCACCGGCGCCCTCGACCTGCGCACCGAGAGCGGCGAACTGCGCTCCACGGCCACCCGATCGGAGCGCGTCTCCGCCGACTCGCAGAACGGAAAGGTCGCCCTGTCCTTCGCCGCCGCGCCACGGCAGGTCGCGGTGAGAACCGAGAACGGCGAGGTGAACATCACCGTCCCGCGCACCGCCTACAAGGTCACCACCACCACCGACAGCGGCGACGTCCGCGCCGACGTCCCCGAGGACGGGGCCGCCCCGCGATCGATCACCGCCCGCACCGAGAGCGGCGCGATCACCCTGACCACCGCGGCAGGCGGCTGACCCGCGCCCTGGACGGCCGGCGGCGAAGGAAGCCGGCCGTCGAACCCGCCGGTGCGCCGGCCTCGCCCCCCACCCGCGCGATCCGGCCGGCGGAACCGGTGGAGATCGTCAAGGTTCTCCGCATGGCCGATGAGCGGAGCGGAGGGGGCGCGGCCGGGCGACCGGCTCGGCCCTGTTCTGGGCTCAGCCCCAGGTCTGCCCGGCCGGTTCCTTGATGGTGCGGTTGATCCGGTTGAAGAAGTTGGTCAGCGCGATCTCCAGGTTGATCGCGCCGATCTGTTCCTCGGTGAAATGGGCGTTGGCCTCTTCCCAGATCTCATCGGTGACGCCCTCCGCACCGTCCTGCAGCCGGGTGGCGGCCTCGGCCAGCGCCAGCGCCGCGCGCTCCGCATCGGTGTAGAACGGCGCCTCGCGCCACGCCGCCACGTTGTGCAGCCGCTCGTCGGTGTCACCGGCCTTCTTCCCCCCGGCGACACTGGCGTAGACGCACGCCGAGCAGCCGTTGATCTGGCTGGCGCGCAGGTGGACCAGCGCGAGCAGCTTCGGGTCGACGCCCCCGGCGGCGATCGCCTTCTGCAGGTGCCCGACCGCCTTCCACACGTCGGGGTTGTTGGTGCTCTTGTTCTTCAGTCGGTTCCGCATGGAGGGTGCTCTCCTTGATCAGGGTTACCTCGCGGGGCTGGTGCCCGTCGCGCTTATGACGGAGCAGCTTCCAGGGAGGTAACTCCATGTCCGGCGCCCATCCCGCCGATCCGGTCGCCGAGGCCTTCGAGGCGCACCGCGCCCGGCTCACAGCCGTTGCCTATCGCGTGCTCGGCTCGCACGCCGACGCGGACGACGCGGTTCAGGAGGCGTGGCTGCGTCTGTCCCGCCAGGACGCCGACGCCATCGACAATCTCGGCGGCCGGCTGACCACCGTGGTCGGCCGCATCAGCCTCGATCTCCTACGTTCGGGCCGAACGCGCCCGACAGTCCCCCTGGACGACCGGCTGCCCGAACTCACCGTGACGCTCGACGATGGCCCGGCTCCTGAAGAGGTTGTGGCACTGGGCGACTCGGTGGGCCTGGCGCTGTTGACGGTCCTGGACTCGCTGCGCCCCGACGAGCGGCTGGCATTCGTGCTGCACGACGTGTTCGCCGTGCCCTTCGCGGAGATCGGCATCATTCTCGGCAAGTCCGCCGACGCGACCAAGATGCTCGCCAGCCGCGCCCGCGGGAAAGTACAAGACGCCCAGCGGCCGGCGAGCGCCGGACGACAACGACGCGAGGTGGTCCAAGCCTTCCTGGCCGCGGCCCGCGACGGTCAGTTCGAGCGGCTGCTGCAGGTTCTCCACCCCGAAGTGAAGTTCACCGTCCACACACCGGACGGCACCTTCGTCACCCTCGGAGCCACCGAAGTCGCCACCCGCGCACGAGTGGCCGGCAGCGCGGCACGAGGACATGCGGCGACCGTCGACGGCCTCCCCGGCGTCATCTCCTGGAGTGAAGACGGCATCCCGCTCTCCCTCCTTGCCTTCATCGTGGCCGCCGGCCGCATCACCGAGATCATCGCCGTGACCGACCCGGCCAGACTTGCGCTCATCAACCTGCCGGACCCGGTGTAACGACGACTTCTCCGGGCTGCTCGCCAGGCAGGACGCGTTTGCCCGGGCCCGCGACGACCATCCAGGACGCTGAAGGGTCAGCGGCATGAGCTACAGCCCGACGTTGTCCAGGGCGTTGTTGGCCCAGGCGGTGCCGCGGCGCCAGTAGATGAACACCATCGACAGGCTGCTCCAGCGGCCGTGCTCCTGGATGGTCGAGGGGGCGGCGCCCGCTTCGGCGGCGCTGGTGGCGCTCCCGGCGCGCAGCCCGTGGAAGGTGTGGGCCGCGGCGTTGTCGAGTCCGGCGCGCAGGGCGGCGTCGCGGACGATGGTGTTCAGGGTCTCGTCGTCGATGCGCCCGGAGCCGCGTCCGGCGAACCGGCCGGCGCCGGCCAGGTTGCCGTGCCGGTCGATGCCGCGCAGCAGCGGCCCGCCGGTGATGCCGTGGCCGGCGAGGGTGGCCAGCCAGCCGCGGGCGAGCTCGACCGGGCAGGTCCGGGGGTGGCGGCCGCGCTTGAGGAACACCTGCGTCCCGGCGGCGTCCTGGTCGGTCTTGGAGAAGCGGACGGTGATGGTCAGGCCGCGGTCGCCGAAGTCCAGGTCCTCGATGTCGAGGGCGGCGACCTCCGAGCGGCGGCCCATCATCGCGAAGCCGAGCACCAGGACCAGCTGGTCGCGTTCGGCGCGCAGCGGATGCAGCGTGCCCGCGGCCACCGCCCCGGCGATCGCGTCGATCATGGCGCGCAGCGCCGCGACGTCGATCTCCGGGGCCTTGCGCCGCCTGTAGCGCAGCTCGGGGTCGGGGTGCCTGGCGCGCTCGCGGCGGTAGGCACGCAGCGCCATCCGGGCCGGCCGGGCGTCGCAGTCCTCCCCGGCGAGCTTGTGCGCGGACTGCACGCAGCTGAGCATCGTGTCGATGGTGGACGGCGCCGGGGGCTTCCCGTACTGGGTGGTGGTGCCGGTCAGGTGGTGGACGTACTCGGCGAGGGTCTCCCGGGTGGCCGGGAGCGGGGTCCGTCCGGTCAGCTCGCACCAGCGGACGTAGGTGGCCCAGTGCCGGGCGTAGGCGCGGGTGGTGTTGTCGGCCAGCCCGGCCGTGATGCGGGCGGCGGCCTCCGGCGAGAGCGTCCGGTCGGAGGGCGGCGGTGGTGCCTGCGAGGGCACCGCCGGCGGCGGGGTCGTGGGGGCCACGGCGGCACGGTCGGTCGGCGGGGCGTCGCCGCCTGCGTCGCGGTCGGTCACCAGATGCTCCTCGGGTATCGCCGGTAGCCGGGGGAGTGCGTCGTGACCGAGCCTAGCCGGATGATCACAAGGCTGGTTCGGGTTAACGTTGCCTTAACCCTATCCAGATCGGGACGAGATTTGAGGTTTCGTAAACCACGGAACTTGAATCGTGGTTTCGCGCGCACAGCACCTCGAAACTCGGCATGATGGTGATGTGAGCGATCAGCACGAGCAGACGACGTCGGCCGGGGGAGCCGGGCCCGTCCCGCCCGGCGCGGAGGCGTCCACCGAGGCGCCCCACGGCCGGTGCAAGCACTGCCAGGGGCCGCTGCCGCCACCGGCGGCCACCGGCCGGCGCCGCGAGTACCACCGCGGTGGCGAGGGGCCGGGCGGGCAGGACTGCAAGGAGGCCGCACGCAGGGCACGCGAGTCGGCCGTCGGCGCCGTCGTCGAGCGTCCGCTGCAGGCCCTCATCAGCTGGGCCGAACGCGAGGAGGCCGAGCGGGGCAGGCTCGCCGGGCTGCTGGCCGCGGCCGCCGAACGCGACCGGCGCTTCACCGGCGACCTCACCGATCTCCGCGAGAGCGTCCTGAGCCGCAACACCGAGCTCGAAGCCGCGATCGCCCGGGCCGAGGCCGACGCGGCCGAGGCCCGAACCGCACGCGAGGCCGCCGAGCAGCGCGCGCGGGCCGCCGCGCAGGAGGCCGCCGGCGCCCGCGAGGACGCCCGCCGCGCCGGAGAGCGCGCCGACGCCGCCGAGGAGCGCGCCCGGCTCGCCGAACGCGCCGCGTCCGCCGAGGAGGCCGCGAGGATCAAGGCGGAAAAGGAGACCCGGGACGCGGTCGGCAGCGGGAACCGGGCCCGCGCGGCGCTGGCCGAGACCCGAGGGCGTCTCGCCGAGGCCGAGGAGCGGATCGAGCGGCTGCGGGCCGACCTCGACCGCGTCCGGGAGGAGCGCGACGAGCGGGCCGCGCGGCTGGAGTCCGCCACGGCCGAGCTGGCCGCCGCCCGCCAGACGCTCACCGAGATGACCACCGCGGTCGGCGACCTCACCGGGCGGCTCGAACGCGCCGAGCACGAGGCCGCCGCCGCCCGCCGGCAGGCCGCCGACGACGTGCGCTCCGCCCGCGACACCGCCGCCGAGCAGGTCCGGCAGGCCGACGCGCAGCGGCAGAGCGCGGTCGAGGCCGCCGAGCGGATGCGCGGCGAACGCGACCGGGCCCGCACCGACCTGATCGCCGCTCAGGCGGCCCACAACGCCGAACGGCAGGCGCTGGAGCGCGAACGCGACGCCGCCCGGGCCGCCGAGAGCGAGCAGCGCGAACGAGCCGTGCGCGCCGAGCAGGCGGCCGAGGCCGTCCAGTCACCCGGCACGGCCGGCGCACCGGACGGATGACCGCGCGCAGGCGGCCGGGCGGCGCCGTTACGGGTGGCGTGCTCGGAGCGTGGCCTGCGTCCGCCACTCGAAGGCGACCAGGGCGAGAAGCAGCGTGCTCACCAAGGCGAGCGCGGCCGTCACGGGCAGAAGCCGCCCCACGGGGATGAGCGCGAGGAACACCAGCACGAGGAACACCAGGGCAAGGAGCGACTGCGCGGTCGCAGCGGAGCGGATGGCGAGCCTGGCGAACGCCGCCCGTCCCAGAAGGAAGACGGCGGCGCCCCCGTACAGGGCTGTCGAGGCGGCCCATTCCAGATGCCCGCCCTGGTCGCCGGTGCCGGACAGTTCCGCCAGGACTTCGTGGACGCCCAGGGCGATGTAGACGGCTCCGGCGATCAGCGGGAAGTGCGCCAGCGTGTAGGCGTCGCGGGCGATCTTGGCGCGGCGCGCACGGGGCGCGCGTCCGAACGCATGCTCGGCCTCGGCCGCCAGGCGGGAGAAGTAGAGCAGCCACAGGCAGACGACGGCGACGAACCCGATCAGCGCGGCGAGGAGCACCGGTGCGTCGGTCAGTTCTCCGCCGGCGCCGGCGGAGATCAGGGACTCGCCGAACGCGATGATCAGCACCATGCGGTGCCGTTCGGCGAAGTGCGCGGTGCTGCGGATGCTCCAGCCGCCCAGGGCGGAGGCGATCCGTCCGCCGCCGAAGTCGATGGCGAACGCGGTGGCCCACAGCGCGGTCTGCCAGGTCCCGCCGAGCACCGCTCCGGTCAGGAGGGCGGCCAGGGAGGCGGTCTGGGGGACGGCGTCGAGCAGGAGCTGGGCGCGCAGCCTGCGGTCGCCCGCCACGGAGGCCAGGTGCAGGCCGAAGTAGATCGCCCGGACGAGGGAGAAGGCCACCGCCAGGATGAGCGGCGCGTCGACCGTCCCGGCGTGGCGGCTGAAGCCCTCGGGCATGACGAGCGCGGCGACGAACAGCGCCGCCATCACGGCCAGCATCCCGGTCCGGACCACGCCGCGGTCGGCGTGCGCCCGGTTGCCGAGCCAGGCGTAGGCCGCCCAGGACCACCAGAGCAGCAGCAACAGGATCAGCCCGCGGACGAGCGCCAGTGCCGACACCGAATGCGCCATGAACGCCACGACCCGGGTGATGGCGAACACGAAGACCAGGTCGAAGAAGATCTCGAAGGAGGTCGCCCGGTGCGTCTCGGGCGTGATCGCCGGTCGCCGCCAGGGGAGCTCTGCCACCGGCACAGCGTATGGCTCGCCCCGGTCAGCGGGCCGCCCCGCCGCGCGGCAGCGTGTCGTCCGTTGCGTCCGGGACACCGGCGCCAGGGCGGTGGCCGAGGCCGTCCGCACTCGCCGCGCGGTTGCCGGCCCGGCTTTCCCCGGATGTGTACAGCGCCGGTAGGTGGCGGGCGAGGGCGAGTGCGGCGAGCAGCGCGACGAGCACGCACACGCCCCACCAGCCGACCTGGCCCCAGACGCGTATCCCGAGCCAGGAACCTGCGCTGCCGCCCAGGTAGGCGCAGGTCATGTAGGCGGTGTTGAGCCGGCTGCGGGCGTCGGCGCGCACGGCGTAGACGCGGACCTGGTTGGCGACCATGCCGGACTGCATCGCGGTGTCGAGGAGCAGCGTGCCGAGTATCAGGAATGCCAGCCCCACCGCGCCGCCCTGGGCGCCGAGGGTGAGGATCGCGGCCGAGACGAGGACGCCGAGCATGCAGACCAGGTTGACCGGATCGGGGCCGTAGCGGTCGACCAGGCGGCCGGCGAGCGGGGTGCAGACCATGGGCGCCGCGCCGACCAGGGCGATCAATCCCACCGCCTGGCCACCCAGCCCGTAGGCGGGACCGGCGAGCAGGAGCGCCAGGCAGGTCCAGACCGCGGAGAACCCGGCGAAGACGGTCGCCTGGTAGAAGCACGAGCGGCGCAGGTCCGGCTCGGTGCGCAGCAGGCGCAGCGGCTCGGCCAGGAGTGCTGTGCACGGTTGGCGGGACGACGGGGTCGTGGCCGGCACCGCGAACGCCAGGACGGTGGCGAGGATCAGGGCCAGGACCGCGGCGATCAGGTAGGGGGCCCGCCAGCCCAGCCAATCGCCGAGCGTGCCGCTGAAGGTCCGGGCCAGCAGCATGCCGCCGGTCGATCCGCTCAGCAGGGTGCCGATCACCGCTCCCCGGCGGTCGGCGGCGACGAGTCCGGCCGCCAGGGGGCCGACGATCTGCGCGCCCACGGTGGCCAGGCCGACGAGGGCGCCGGCGGCGATGAGGGCCGGCAGCGCCGGTGCGCAGCCCGCCGCGAGCAGTGCCAGGCCGGTCAGGGCGAGGAGGACGACGAGGAACGAGCGGTGCGGGAGCCGGTCGCCGAGCGGCACCAGCAAGACCATCCCGGCCGTGTAGCCGGCCTGTGTGGCGGTCACCACGGCGGCGGCCGAATCGGGCGACACGTGCAGCCCGTCGGCGATCAGCGGACCGATGGCCTGCGGGAAGTAGAGGTTGCCCACCGCCACGGCGCATGTGACGGCCAGGATCAGGACCGTCCGGCGGCTCATGCTTCGGTCCACCGGCCCGCCCGGCACGTGAATGACCTGGTAGGAGACGAACCCCGCCCCGGGACCGCCGTCCGCCGCACGTGAGTTGTGGGTGTCATGGGAGGAAGTCCACGGCATCGCCGTTGCGGCGCCAATGGATGTAGCGTACGGCTTAATGATCAGCTTCGTGCTCGGCGTCGAGGACCTCGCCGAGACCCGCTTCGCCCTCTCACCCCTGCACGAGACCCTGTTCAGCCTGCGGGTGCTCCAGGATCCCGGCCTTTCGGCGCTGCATCTGCCCTGGCGCAGGTCCGTGCTCGGCAGGCTCGGCACGCTCGACACCGGTCTGCTGATGTCCCTGGTCGCCCAGCGGCGCACGCTCCCCGACTTCCTGACCCCGAACCCCGCGAGCTTCGCACCGGACTTCGAAGAAGAACTCTCCGTCGTCCGCCGGACGTCGTGCGCTCGGGTCCGTCACGACCTGCTGCTCGCGCACGCGCCCGACCCCGTTCCCGAAGCGCTCCGTGACGCCACCGCCGCCGAAGACGCACCCGTCGCCGGGCTCCGCGACGCCATCTGCGATCTCCTGCGGCGGTACTGGGCGGTGGCCATCGAGCCGGTGTGGCCGCAGATGCGGCTGGTGCTGGAAGCCGACATGACCTACCGCGCCCGCCGGCTCGCCTTGGGGGGCGCGCGACTGCTGTTCGCCGACATGCACCCGAACCTGCGCTGGCAGGGCGGAGAGCTGCACATCCACAAGATGATCAGCAGGCACCGGATGGCCGCGGCCGGCCGGGGGCTGCTGCTCCTGCCGTCGGTGTTCGCGCACAAGCCCGCGCCGCCCGTGAGCCCGGACGAGCCGCCGAGCCTCGTCTATCCCAGCCGGGGAGTGGCCACGCTGTGGGGCTCGGAGATGCCGGCGGTGGACTCGACCGCTCTGGTGTCCCTGCTCGGTTCGCCCCGAGCGAGACTGCTCGGTCTCTTGGAGGAGCCGCTGCCCACCGTGGAGCTCGCCCGCCGTCTCAGGGTCACCCCGAGCGCCGTCTCCCAGCATCTGCGTGTCCTGTACTCCACCGGACTGGTCACACGGGCACGCGACGGACGGCATGTGCTGTACCGGAGAAGCCCGCTCGGCGACCGGCTCACGGGCGCCGCTGCCGGCCCGCCGACCCAGGACGGCTGAGGCGATTTTCGCTACGACTGTTGCGTATATGTGGGGACCGGCCTAGGCTGATATACGAAACGTTCGTAGCGAAAAGAGGGGGCGGCGCGGTGGGACCGGCTGGACGGCGCGGACGACCGCGGTCTGAGGCGGCTGACGCCCGCATCCTCGACGCGGCGCTGGAGTCGCTGCTCGAACGCGGTTACGACCGGTTCTCGGTCGACGAGGTCGCCATGCGGGCCGGGGTCGCCAAGACCACGCTGTACCGGAGGTGGCCCACCAAGGACCACCTGATCGTCACCGTGGTCGCGCGGCTCCAGGACTCCGTGCCGGTGGAGTACACCGGGGACGTCCGCGAGGATCTCACCCGCTACCTGGGCGAGATCGTCGCGGGACTCCACCGGATGCGGCGGGCCGGCCGCCCCGCCGCGTCGGGCGACGCCTCCGCGGGCCTGGTCGCCGAGGTCGCCGCGGCGGCCGCCCGCCACGCCGATGTCGGCGCGGCCGTCCAGGCGATGTTCCACCGCCGCAACGCTCTGGTGCTGACGCTGCTCGAACGCGCCCGCGAAAGCGGAGAGCTCCACGCCGGCGTCGAGCCCGAGGTCCTGTTCGACCAGCTCGCCGGCGCCCTGTACTACCGGCTGCTCGTCACCGGCCGCCCCATCGACGGGGCCTACGTCGACCGCCTCGTCGCGAGCGCACTGCGCGGCGCATCCGCCTGAACCACGCACCCCCCTACGAAACCTGAGGACCAAGTCATGAGAATTCCGCTGCCCGTCGCAGGTGTACTGTTCCTGCTCTATCCCGCCCTCCGCCCGTGGGAGGACGAGTCCACCACCTCGGGTGCCGCCGCCGCGATGGGCTCCGACGCGTGGATCGTCGCGCACCTGTGCGCGATGATCGGGTTCATCCTGGTCGCGGTCGCGCTGCTGCCGATCGACCGCGTGGCGGCGATCGTGTTCTGGGTCGGCGCCGGCCTGACGCTGCCGTACTACGGCGCCGAGAGCTTCGGCCTGCATGCGATGGCCGACCAGTCGAACATCCTCGACCTGGCCGAGGACGTGCGCTACAACCCGTTCGCGATGACGGTGTTCGGGCTCGGGCTGCTGGCCATGGCGGCGGGCGCGATCCTCGTCGCGGCCCGGCTGCGGACGGTGCCGGCGATCCTGTTCGCGGTCGGGTTCGGGCTGTTCCTGCCGCAGTTCTTCGGCCCGCCCGCACTGCGGATCGCGCACGGCGCACTGCTCGCGGCCGCCTGCGTGTGGCTGGCCTGGGACGCCAAGCGGGTCCAGCCCGCGCCGGTCCCGTCCTGACTTGGAGGCATCGAATCCCGAAGCATCCGCGCGGGCCCGAAAACGGGATGAGGAGCGCGCGGGCGCGGGCGTAACGTCGGCGACCATGATCGAGCAAGGCACAGGGGACGACCCGGCGGACGGCTGGTTCCCCGAGAGCGTGGCCGCGGGCTACGACGCTCCGGGCGGCGTGAACGCGCCCGAGGCGGTGACGCCCGTGGTGGACGTCCTGGAGGACCTGGCCGACGGCCCGGTGCTGGAGTTCGCCGTCGGCACCGGGCGGATCGCCGCGCCGCTGGCCGCGCGCGGGGTCCGGGTGAGCGGCATCGAGCTGAGCCGGGCGATGGCGGCACGGATCGCGGGCAAACCGGGCGGCGACGCGGTCGAGGTCACGATCGGCGACATGACCAGGGCGCGGGTGCCCGGCCGGTTCTCGCTGGTCTACCTGGTGTTCAACACCATCAGCAACGTGACCACGCAGGACGGGCAGGTCGAGGTCTTCCGGAACGCGGCAGCGCACCTGCGGCCGGGCGGGCTGTTCCTCGTCGAGGTGGGCCTGCCGGACCTGCGCCGCCTGCCGCCCGGGCAGGACACCGTCCCGTTCGCGGTGGAGCCCGGCGCCGACGGCGGCGGCTATGTCGGGTTCGACCGGTACGACGTCGTCACGCAGGAGTTCACCTCCACACACGTCACCGTGTCACCGGACGGGACGGGGCGGTTCCGCCGCATCCCGTTCCGGTACGCCTGGCCGGCGGAGATGGACCTGATGGCGCGCATCGCCGGGATGCGCCTGAAGTACCGCTGGGCGGACTGGGACCGCTCGGAGCTCACCGCCGACAGCACCAAGCACGTGTCGGTGTGGGAGAAGACGGTTCCGGGCGCGTGACGGCGCGCGGCGGCCCGATCAGGGGCGGCGGGCGCGCTGGCGGACGGCCTCGTACAGGGCGACCGTGGCGGCGCCGGCGGCGTTGAGGGAGCTGGCCGCGCCGCCGATGGGGATCCGCGCCATCGTGTCGCAGCCCTCGCGCCAGCCCGCGCTGAGCCCGGCGGTCTCGTTGCCGATCACCAGCAGCACCGGGCCGGTCAGGTCGACCTCGGCGATGTCGGCGGTGCCGTTCTCGTCGGTGCCGACGACGGTGAGGGGGCGTCCGGCCGCGCGTTCGCGCGCCACCCAGTCCAGCACCTCGCGGTGGGAGCGGGCGCGGACCACCGGCACCGCCAGCAGCGACCCGGTCGAGGCGCGCACCGCCTTGGGGTCGTAGGGGTCGGCGGCGTGCCCGGTGACGATCAGGCCGGCGCCGCCGAACGCGTCCAGCGACCGCACGATGGTGCCGATGTTGCCGGGCCCGGTCGGGCGGTCGAACACCGCGCCGAGGAACGTCGGGCCCACCGGGATGCGCGACAGGTCGTCGGGGGGCAGTTCGGCGACCGCCACCAGCTCGGGGACGTCCTGCTCCTTGCCGCTCAGCTCGCGCAGCAGGTCGGGCGCCATCGCCACCCGCTCGGCCCCGGCGCGCTCCAGCATGTCCCGCGCCCACCGCGACGGCTGCCGCTCGGCGTCGTAGATCAGCGTCCGCACCGGCCAGCCGCGCTCCACCGCCAGGGTGATCGGGCGGACGCCCTGGACGAGGAACTCCCCGGCCCGCTGCCGCTTGGCCCGGTTGCGCAGCAGCGCCTCCCACTGCTGGAACCGCGCGTTGGGCCGCGAGACCCGAAGCACACCCCCCACCGAACGCTCCAGTCCTCGCATCCCGCCGTCGAACGGGCCCCAGTCTCCCATACGGCGAGGGCCCGGCGCGGCGCCCCGGTGGTGGGAGTGCGGCGGCGGGCGGGTCAGGGGGCGGGCCAGTCCCAGTGGGGGACCTCGCGCAGGGGATGCAGTTCGTCGTCGGTCGCGGCGTTGGAGTTCTGCTTGGCGACCTCGGAGCCGAACTCCACATGCTCGCGCAGGGCCTGGCGGAACGGGGGGTCGGCGGGGAGCCCGGCGGCGTCGGCGGCGGCCATGTACAGCTCGACGAACCGGACGCGCTGCTCTTCGGTGATCTTCAGGTGGCGGTGGACGTCGATGAGGTGCGCGAAGCCGCCCATCTCGCGGGTGAAGGCGTCGGGGCCGCCGAAGGTCTCGGCGGTGAAGGCGGTCAGGTGGTCGACGTGGGACGGGCGGCCCTCGCCGAACAGCGGCTGGAGCAGGTCGTCGGCCAGGACGGAGGCGTAGAACAGGGCGATGAACCCGCGCAGGCCCTCCTCACCCCCGGCGTGCTCGTACAGGCTGCGCATGATTGCACCATTACTGGTTGGTGGCGGTCGTGCGTCGTTTATCCCAGGCCGCCGCCGCGGCCGTCGAGGCGCGTGCCGGTTGTGGCCACCGGCCCGCCGATGTCCCATGATTGATAATCTCAATGTTGAGAGAATCTGGGAGGGGCCGTGGCGGACGCGGTGGACGCGATCCTGGCGCAGTGGGAGCGCGAACGACCCGACGTGGACGTGTCCCCGATGGGCGTCATCGGCCGGATCTCGCGGGCCCAGCTGCTGCTGGGCCGGGAGCTGAAGCGGTTCTTCGCCGAGCGCGGGCTGGAGAGCTGGGAGTTCGACGTCCTGGCGACGCTGCGCCGGCACGGCGCCCCCTACGAGCTGACGGCGGGGGCGCTGCTGAACGCGGCGATGGTGACGTCGGGGGCGATCACCAACCGGATCGACCGGCTGGAGGCCAAGGGCCTGGTCGAGCGGGTCCGCGACGCCGCCGACCGCCGGTCGGTGCTGATCCGGCTCACGCCGCGCGGCCTGGAGACCGTGGAGGAGCTGGTGGCCGAGCACGCCGCCAACGAGGACCGGCTGCTGGCCGCCCTGGACGCCGGCGAGCGGGAGCGGCTGGCCGGGGCGCTGCGCACGCTGCTGGAGTCGCTCGGCGACACCTCCCTCGCCTAACGCGGCACGCCTAACGCGGCACGTCCCGCACGTCCTGGACGTCCTGGACGGCGCGGGAGGCGCGGGCGGCGATGGCCGACAGCTCCGCGGCCAGCTCGGGCGGGTCGAGCAGGGTGTAGTCGACGGGCAGCAGCGCCACGCGGTGGGCCAGGAAGCGCAGGTCGTCGCCGCGGGTGTGCAGCACGCAGGCCCCGTCGCCGGCCGGTTCCAGGACGCCGTGCCAGGCGGTGACGTGCCCGGCGGCCTCGGCGAGGGGGACGTGCAGCAGCAGCCGCGCCCGGATCCGCCCCGACCCGCCGGCCAGGGCGTCCATCGTCCAGGAGACGGCGTCGGCGCCGCCGGGCAGCTCGCGGGCCGGGCCGCGGACGCCGGTGCGGTGCGGGCCGGTGACGCGGTCGGCGCGGAAGGTGCGCCAGGCGCCGCGGTCCTCGTCGTGGGCGAGCAGGTACCAGCGGCGGCCCGCGGCGACCAGGCGGTACGGCTGCGCCAGCCGCCGGGTGGCGGCGCCGCCGGCGGCGGTGTAGGTGAAGCGGACGAGCTCGCGGGCGGCGCAGGCGGCCGCGAGCAGCGCCAGCACGCCGGGGTCGGCGGGCGGCGGGCCGCCGCCGTGCGGCGGGAGGGCCACGGCGGCCGCGCCGAGCGCGGCGACGCGGGGCCGCAGCCGGTGGGGGAGGACCTGCTCGAGTTTGGCCAGCGCGCGCAGCGCGGTGTCCTCGATGCCGGCGCCGCCGGCGGCGGCGGTGCGCAGCGCGATCGCCACGGCGGTGGCCTCGTCGTCGTCCAGCAGCAGCGGCGGCATGGCGGTGCCGGCGGTGAGCCGGTACCCGCCGGTGCTGCCGCGCGCGGCCCGCACGGGGTAGCCGAGGTCGCGGAGCCGGTCGACGTCGCGGCGGATGGTGCGGGGCGTGACGCCGAGCCGCTCGGCCAGCTCGGGGCCGGGCCACTCGCGTGGGGTCTGCAGCAGGGACAGCAGCCGCAGCAGCCGCCCGGACGGATCGCGCATGGCCCCCATACTGCCGTCCTTTGCGGACGTTCAGTGACCTGATGGGGTTCTAGCGTCGGTGCCGAGGCCGGGAGGTCCCCGGTCCCGCACGAAGGGAGCGCCATGCTGCGCGGATTCGCCACCATCAGCCTGTGGGCCGACGACCTGGAGGCCGCCAAGGACTGGTACGCCGGGCTGCTGGGCGTCCAGCCCTACTTCAGCGTCCCCGGGCCCGGCGGCCGCGCCGTCTACCACGAGTTCCGGGTGGGGGACTACCAGCACGAGCTGGGCCTGATCGACGCCCGGTTCCGGCCCGGCGGGCCCGCGGCGGCCGGCCCCGGCGGGGCGATCGCGTACTGGCACGTCGACGACCTGGAGGCCGCGGTGGCGCGGCTGCTGGCGATGGGCGCCCGCGAGCACGAGAAGATCACCGAGCGGGGCACGGGGACGGGGTTCGCGACCGCGTCGGTCGTCGACCCGTTCGGCAACGTCCTCGGGGTGATGACCAACCCGCACTACCTGAAGGTCCTGGCCGCCGCCGGGCCGCGCTGACCGCCCGCCCGGAGCCGGGAGCGCGGCGTTGTGAGGTGCGTCTCTCCCGCGCCCGGGGATGTCACGTCCGCGGGCGCCGGGACCCTCATATGTGCATGGGAGCTTTCGCGGTCGGGACGCGCGACACCACGTGCCGCACCCTCCTGCACGCCGCGCACGCCGCGTTCCGCCGGGACCTGGACCGGCTCGCGGCGGCGGTGGCGGCGGGCAAGGGCGGGGCCGCGCACGTGCGCGCGGGCTGGGACAACCTCACCCAGCAGATGGACATGCACCACGAACTGGAGGACCGGGCGCTGTGGCCGCGGGTGGAGCGCGCGGTGGGCGGGCGCCCGGCGGAACTGGCGGCGCTGGCCGAGATCCGCGCCGAGCGCGCCCGGCTCGGCCCGCTGATCGCCGGTGTCGACGCGGCACTGGCCCGCGCCGGAACCGGCACCGGCACCCGCGTAGGCGGTGTCGGGGCCGGCGCGGACCGGACCGGCGCGGACAGGGGTGGTGCGGTGGCGGCGGTGCGGGCGCTGCGAGAGGCGCTGGAGGTGCACCTGCGGCACGAGGAGGCGACCGTGCTGCCGCTCGCGGAGTCGTTGCTGGAGGCGGGGCAGTGGCGGGCGCTGTCCGACGAGGCCGCCCTGCGCTGCGCGGCGGGCGCCGCGCTGTTCGTGCCGTGGGTGGTGGACGGGATCGCGCCGGTGGAGCGGTCGCGGTTCCTGACGGCGCTGCCCGGCCCGGTCCGCGAGCGCAACCGGGTGCTGTGGGAGCCCCGCTACCGCAAGCGCCGCCTGTGGAGCACCTGACGCCGCGCTGCGTGGTGGTTTGGCGGGATTTGCCGGGGTAGAGCGCGCTAAAGCGCAGGCACGGCGCACCCCAGGCCACCCGCGAACCACCAAGGAAGGACCGACGATGGACACCCCCTCGATTCCCGGCAACGGCACCCGGCAGGTGAGCGAGAACACCTCCCGGCTCACCGGCGGCGCCGCCGACGCCGGCCGCTCCGCCGGCCGGACGGCCGGCGCGACCGCGCACGCCGCGGCGCGGCCGGTCACGGCCCTGCCCGGCCGGGCCAAGGCGCTGGCCAAGCTGGTGACGCTGCGGCGCTTCCTGCGCGCGGCCCCGCTCGCCGGGGCCGCCGTCGCCGGCGTGATCGTCGGGCGGGTCACCGCCAAGAGGCGCTGACCACCCGCCCGAACCGGCCGACCGGCCGGAACGACCCCTCCCGGACGCCCCCGGGCACTCCCGCCCGGGGGCGTCCGCATGCCCGCCCGCACCCGCCCCGCCCTCGCCACGCGCCGGAGCCGGGCCGTGACGGTCCGCCAGCGTCGCGCGGCCTGTTCCCGACCGAAATCAGACCGCCCGTTTAGACAGGTCGGTGTGGGTACACCGGGGGCCATGCCTAACCCCAACAGCACGCAAAACCCCCGAGCAGAGGAGATGACATGACTGGGCCCATCGCCCAGCAGACTTCGGGCGCCAGCCAAGTCCAGCGCGGCGGATCCGGCAGCAGCCTCGCCGACGTCGTCGACCTGATCCTGGAAAAGGGCCTGGTCATCGACCTGTACGCGCGGGTGTCGCTGGTCGGGATCGAGATCTTGACCATCGACGTGCGGATCGTCGTCGCCAGCGTCGACACCTACCTGCGCTTCGCCGAGGCGGTCAACCGGCTCGACATCGCCCACGACGGCACCTCCCAGGGGCTGCCGGAGTTCGTCGGCGGCATGCAGGAGTCGGGCGCCAAGAAGAAGACCCGCGGCGCGCTGGAAGGCGCCCAGGAGCGGCTGAAGGAGACCTTCGGCGGCGGCGACTCCGACGACTCCGAGGACTCCGACGAGGAGCGGCAGCCCGCGCGCCGCCGCTCGCGCAAGAAGGAGGACGAGGACGAATGACCACGCCGCAGACCCCCGGCGGCGCCGCCGCCCCGCAGTACGTCTACGGAGTGACCCGCGCGGACGCGCAGCTGCCCGACGGCCTGACCGGCCTGGACGACGCGCCGGTGACGCTGGTCACCGACGGCGGCGCCTGCGCCGCGGCCGTCAGCGACCTGCCCACCGGCCGCGCGCTCGGCGAGCGCGCCGACCTGGTCGCCCACCAGAAGGTCCTCAACACCCTGGTGGAGGCCGGCACCACGGTGCTGCCGTTCCGGTTCGGCGCCGCGCTGGCCGACCGCGAGGCCGTGGAGAAGGAGCTGCTGGCCGGCAACTCCGACCGCTTCGCGCAGGTCCTGGACGGCCTGGAGGGCCGGGTCGAGCTGCGCCTGAAGGCCACCTACGTCCAGGACGAGGTCCTCGGCGAGATCATCGCGGCCGAACCGGAGATCGCCGAGCTGTCGCAGCGGCTGCGCGAGGTCCCCGCGGACGCCGCCGACGCCGTCTACTACGACCGCATCCGGCTCGGCGAGCTGATCGCGCAGGCCATGGAGCGGCGCCGCGACCGCGACGGGCAGGTCCTGCTGGACCGCGCCGCGGCCGCGGCCGAGGCGTTCGCCCGCAAGACGCCCGCCCGCGAGGAGGACGTCCTGGACGTCTCGTTCCTGGTCCGCACCGACCGCCGGGAGGCGTTCGAGCAGGCCGTGGAGGAGCTCGCCGGCGAGCACGGCGACCGGATCCGGATCCGGCTGATCGGGCCGCTGCCGCCCTACGACTTCGTCCCGGAGGCATGAGCGAGATGGGAATGTTCACCGGCTTGGTGACGCTGCCGCTCGCGCCCGTGCGGGGCGTGATGTGGCTGGCCGAGACCCTCACCGAGCAGGCCGAGGCGCAGCTGTACGACCCGGCGCGGATCGCCGCGGAGATGCAGCAGGTCGCCGACGAGGCCGCCGCCGGCGAGATCACCGACGAGGAGGCCGCGGCCCGCGAGGACGAGCTCATCCGCCGGCTCAACGAGGGCCGCGCCCGCGGCTACCGGCCGGGCTGACGGGGAGGCCGCGATGCTGTCCGCGTCCGAGGCCGCCAAACGCGCGGTCGAGCACGTCACCGCGATGACCGGCCGCGCCGCCGAGACCGTGGTGGGGATCGAGCGCGCCGGGGACGGCGGCTGGCGCGTCCTGGTCGAGGTGGTGGAGACCCGCCGCATCCCCGATTCGGCCGACATCCTCGCGGCCTACGACACCGAGGTGGACGCGGACGGCGAGCTGGTCGGCTACCGCCGCGCCCGCCGCTACCCCCGCGGACGAGTGGAGAGGGACTGAACGCGACGTGAGTGAGATCTCCTGGACCGGCGCCCGGTCCCCGGCACGGTCGATGGCCGGTGAGCGGACCTCGGCCAACCTGGCGGACCTGCTGGAGCGCATCCTCGACAAGGGGATCGTGATCGTCGGGGACGTGCGGGTGAACCTGCTCGACATCGAGCTGCTGACCATCAAGCTGCGGCTGCTGGTGGCGTCGGTGGACCGGGCCAAGGAGATGGGCATCGACTGGTGGGAGCACGACCCGTCGCTGTCGTCCAAGGCCCGCCGCGACGACGCGGTCGACGCCGGCGACCGCGACGAGCTGGCCGCGGAGAACCGGCGGCTGCGCGAACGCCTCGCCGCGCTGGAGGCGGGCGCCGCCGGCGGGAACGGCGCGTCGGCCGCCGACGGCGGCGAGCGCGACGCTGCCCGCCCGGCCTCGGGGAAGGAGTCCACATCATGACCGGCACCACCCGCACCCAAGCCACCGCCACCGCCGGCGGGGCCGGCGGCGACAGCGCCGTCTACCTGTACGGGGTGGCGCGCGGCCTGGACCCGGCGGCGCTCGGCGGCGCCGCCGGGGTGGGCGGCGCGCCCGTGCGCGGCATCGCCGCGGCCGGGCTGACCGCGCTGGTCAGCACCGTCGCGCTCGCCGAGTACGGCGAGGCCGCCCTGCGCGCCAACCTGGAGGACCTGGCATGGCTGGAGGCCACCGCGCGCGCCCACCACGACGTGGTGGACCTGGCCGCCCGAACCGCCCCGACCGCCCCGGTGCGGATCGCGACGATCTACCGCGACGACGACCGCGTCGCCGAGGTGCTCGCCGCACAGGGCGAGCGGTTCGCCGAGATCCTCGACCTGGTCTCCGGACGGTCGGAGTGGGGCGTGAAGGCCTACGCCGACCCCGAGGCCATGCGCGCCGGCGACGACGCCGACGGCCAGGGCACCGACGGCCGGGGCGGCGGCACCGACCCCGGTGGGGGGCTCGAGCCCACGGCCGAGTCCCTCACCGGCCCCCAGCCCGCCGCGGGCGCCGCCCCCTCCGCGGGGGCGGGGAAGGCATACCTGATGCGCCGGCAGCGGGAGCGGCGCCGCCGCGCCGACGCGGGCCGGCGGGCCGCCGAGCAGGCCGCCGCCGTGCACGCCGAACTCGCCGACCACGCCGTGGCGTCCCGGCACCACCCGCCGCAGGACCCGCGCCTGTCGGGCCGCACCGGCACCCAGATCCTCAACGCCGCCTACCTGCTGGACGAGGAGCAGGCGCAGGGGTTCCTGGCGGTGGCGCGCGCGGCGGGGGACCGGCTGCCGGGCATCGAGGTGGAGGTCACCGGGCCCTGGCCGCCGTACTCCTTCATCGAGGCCGCCGCGCCCGCGGCGCCCTCCCGGACGGAGCCGGGGGACGCGTGACGGCCGTCCTGGACCACGGCGGCGACGCCCCGCTGGAGCGGATCGCGCTGGTGGACCTGCTCGACCGGCTCCTGGCCGGCGGCGTCGTCATCACCGGCGACCTGGTGATCTCCATCGCGGGGGTCGACCTGGTGCAGGTGTCGCTGCGGGCGCTGATCACCACCGTCCGCGACGAGCTGCTGCCCGAGGAGGAGCGCCAGTGACCGAGCACACCCCCCACCACGACCACGACCACGACCACGGTCATGACCACGGCGGCCGCCGCGAAGACCGGCGGCGGGAGCCGGTGACGGGGGAGGTCGCGGTCCACGACCCCGCCCCCGGCGCCCCCTTCACCGACGACCTCCTCGGCGGCCCCGCCGCCGAAACCGGCCCGGTGCGGGCGGCCCCCGCACGGGAGCGGGACCTGCGGGAGCGCTCGTCCCGGACGATGCAGCGGCTGCGGTCCGACCCCGAGACGGTCGAGCGGGACCTGGTCAAGCTCGTCCTCACCCTGGTCGAGCTGATCCGCCAGCTCATGGAACGCCAGGCGCTGCGCCGCGCCGAGGGCGGCGACCTCACCGACGGGCAGATCGAGGACCTCGGGCTCGCGCTGATGCGGCTCGAGGAGGCCATGACCCGCCTCAAGGACCACTTCGGCCTGGACGACCACGACCTCAACCTCGACCTGGGCCCCCTCGGCCCCCTCCTGCCCGACTGACCCCGGCCGGGACCGCCGGGGCCCTAACCGGGGTTCACCGCGGTCGCCTTGAAGAACGTGTAGTGGAACGTCCCGTCCGGACCGGCGGCCCGCAGCAGGTCGGCGACACCGCGGTCCCAGTCCGCCGGCGTGGCCAGCCCCGCCGCGACCGCCTCGTCCCGCACCGACGCCATCATCGCGGTGAAGGTGTCGCGCGTGAACGCCTCCGCCAGACCCGGCCGGTCCCGGTCGGTGTACACCGTGCGGGGGCCGGCCGCCACCCCCGCGTACCCGGCCGCCGCCAGCAGCGGACGCAGCCGCCGCCCGATCAGCGCGTCCCCGCCCGCCGCGGCCTGCAGCGCCACCTGATGCGCGATCACCGCGCGGGCGTGGGCGCTGTCGGGATGCAGGAACGCCGACCCGTGGTCGCCCTCCACCACCGTCACCGTCCCGCCCGGACGCAGCACCCGCCGCAGCCCCGCCAGCGCGCCCACCGGATCGGGCAGGTGCTCCAGCACGAAGCAGACGAACACGTGGTCCAACGCGCCGGCGCCGAACGGCAGGTCGTACAGGTCGGCCCGGCACCACGCCACCCGCGCGCCCGGACGCTCGGCCGCGACCCGGGCACGGGCCCGCGCCAGCGACGCCGCCGACACGTCCACCGCGGTCACGTGCGCGCCGGGGGAGCGGGCCACCAGATGCACCGTCTGCGCGCCGACCCCGCAGCCGACCTCCAGCACCCGACTGCCCGCCGGGTAGGACGTCCCGCCGTGCAGCAGCTCGGCCAGCGCGTCGGCCTGGTCCCCGAGCCGCCGCGCCTCCCGCACCGAATACCCGTGCACGTACCCGGCGGCCGCCCCCGCGGGCGCACCGTCCCCGTCCCTCGCCGTCGTCGCGGTCTCCATGGGCACCACCCTGGAGGCCACAATGGCCCGGTGCACAGGTCCAATCACGACGAAACAGACCGGGCCATAACCCGCGGGTCCGACTTCCTGCAGCTCGACCCCGCCGACGCCCCGCCCGGCGGCCTGGCGGACTGGCTCGCCCGCCGCCTCCGCGACGCCATCGCCGACGGCCGCCTGCCCGTCGGCAGCCGCCTCCCGCCGACCCGCACCCTCGCCGCCGACCTGCGCGTCTCCCGCGGCGTCGTCACCGACGCCTACCAGCGCCTCACCGACGAAGGCCACATCACCGGACGCGGCCGCGCCGGCACCGTCGTCGTCGCCGCACCCCTCACCCCGCCCGCCGCGCAACCGCCCCCCGGCGGCCCGCCGCCCGCCGCCCCCTTCCACGGCCCGCCCGGCGCCGACGCCTTCGACGCCCTGCGCACCGCCCCCACCCGCATCGACCTCACCCCCGGCGTCCCCGACCTGTCGGCCTTCCCCCGCGCCGCCTGGCAGCGCGCCGAACGCACCGTCCTGCGCGACCTGCCCGCCTCCGGCCTCGGCTACGGCGACCCCCGCGGCACCCCCGCCCTGCGCGCCGCCGTCGCGGGCTGGCTGGCCCGCAACCGCGGCATCCGCGCCGACCCGGCCGCCATCGTCATCACCGCCGGCACCGCCCAGGCCCTCGGCCTCATCGCCCGCGTCCTCACCGCCGCCGGCATCGGCACCGTCGCCGTCGAGGACCCCGGCTCCCTCGGCGCCCGCCAGCACCTGGCCCACGGCGGCATCGCCACCCCGCCCATCCCCGTCGACGCCGACGGCGCCCGCGTCGACCGCCTGCGCGCCACCGCCGCCCCCGCCGTCCTGCTCACCCCCGCCCACCAGTTCCCGACCGGCGCCGTCCTGTCCGGCCACCGCCGCCGCGACCTCCTGGACTGGGCCGCCGCCGGCGGACTGATCATCGAGGACGACTACGACGCCGAGCACCGCTACGACCGCCCGCCCGTCCCCGCCCTGCGCTCCCTGCTCACCGACCGCGTCTTCTACGCCGGCAGCGTCTCCAAACTCCTGGCCCCGGCCCTGCGCACCGGCTGGCTCCTGCCGCCCCCCGCCCACCTGGACGCCGTCATCGCCGAGAAACGCTTCGCCGACCTCGGCAACGCCGCCCTGCCCCAGCTCGTCCTCGCCGAACTCATCACCACCGGCGCCCTGGAACGCGCCCTGCGGCCCCTGCGGCGCCGCCACCGCCACCGCCGCGACACCATGATCGACGCGATCCGCGCCCACCTGCCCGGCGCCACCGTCCACGGCGCCGCCGCCGGACTTCACCTCACCATCACCCTGCCCGCCTCCCGTCACCGCATCGACGACACCGCCCTGGCCGCGGCCGCCCTCCGCCAGGGAGTCAAGGCGCAGCCCCTGTCCTGGCACACCCAGCGCCCCGGCCCACCCGGCCTCGTCCTCGGCTACGCCGCCGCCACCCCCACCGCCACCCCCACCGCCACCCCCACCGCCATCACCGACGGCATCGCCACCCTCGGCCGCACCCTCAAAACCCTCACCTGAACACCCCCGGCCACCCGGCCGCCCCCGGCCGCCACGCCCTCACACCGGCCACGCCTCACGCCTCCAGCAGCTCCGCCTCCCACAGGTCCCGGTACGCACCCGGCACCGCCACCAGCTCCTCATGCCGCCCCCGCTGCACCACCCGGCCCCGATCCAGCACGACCACCTCGTCCGCCGCACCCAGCGCCGCCAGCCGGTGCGTCACCAGCAGCAGCGTCCCCCCGCCCGGCGCCTCCAGCAGATCCCGCGTCAGCGCGTCCGCCGCCACCGGATCCAGCGCCTCCGCCGGCTCGTCCAGCACCAGCACCGGCGGATCGGCCAGCAGCGCCCGCGCCAGCAGCAGCCGCTGCCGCTGCCCGCCCGACAGGCCCCGACCGCCCGCACCCACCACCGTCTCCCACCCCTCCGGCAGCTCCTCCACCACCTCGGCGAACCGCGCCCGCGCCGCCGCCGCCGCGAGCTCGGCCTCACCCGCGTCCGGACGCGCCAGCAGCAAGTTCGCACGCACCGTCCCGGCGAACACGTGCGCGTCCTGCGCCAGCCCACGCACCGCCGCCCGCACATCCCCGGGCGCGTACCGGGCCAACGCCCGCCCGCCCAGCAGCACCGCGCCCGACACCGCCGGCACCTCACCGGCCACCGCCGCCAGCAGCGTGCTCTTGCCCGCACCGCTCGCGCCGACGACCGCGACCCGCCGGCCGCGCTCCACCCGCAGATCGACCCCCTCCAACGCGACACTCCCGCCATAGCGGACCCGCACCCCCAGCAGCTCCACCTCCAGCGGACCCCGCG
The DNA here is from genome assembly GCF_900188445.1 of Actinomadura meyerae. Classification (GTDB taxonomy): domain Bacteria; phylum Actinomycetota; class Actinomycetes; order Streptosporangiales; family Streptosporangiaceae; genus Spirillospora; species Spirillospora meyerae. Next base: position 48,645 of record NZ_FZOR01000013.1, on the reverse strand, counting down.
GCACCGCCACCGGACGCGACACCGCCAGCTCCGCCGGAACCGCCAGCACCGCACCGACCCGCCGCGCCCCCGGCCACACCTCCCGCAGCCGCTGCGCCGCCCCCGCCAGCGGCAGCACCGACTCCACCGCCACCAGCGCCGTCAACGCCAGCACCGCCGCACCGACCTCGTCCACCCCCGCACCCAGGCCCGCCCACACCGCGGCGGCCACCACCGCACCCTGCACCGCGAAACCCGCCGCGGCCACCCCGGCCGCCACCCGAACACCCGACCGCTCCGCACGCTCCAGCCGCCCCGCCGCCCGCGAAGCACGCGCCGCGAACCGGTCCGACGCACCGAACACCGCCAGATCCGCCGCCCCCTCCAGCACGTCCAGCGACGCCACCGCCAGCGCCTCACGCTCCGCCGCGACCCGCGCCGCGGCCCGGCCGCCCGCCACCGCCGCCACCACCGGCAGCACCACACCCGCCACCAGCACACCGGCCCCCACCACCAGACCGGCCCGCACGTCCACCGCCGCGCACACCACCACACCCGCGCCGCCGCACACCACCGCCGCGAACGCCGGCAGCACGCACCGCAGCAGCAGATCCTGCACCGCCTCCACATCCGACACCATCCGCGTCAGCGCATCACCGTCCCGCAACCGCCCCCGCACCGCCGCCGACGACCCCGCCAGCGCATCGAACACCCGGCCCCGCAACTCCGCCATCGCCCGCAGCGCCGCGTCATGACCCGCCAGCCGCTCCACATACCGCAGCGACCCCTTCGCCAGCGCGAACCCCCGCACCGCCACGATCGCCAAAGACAGCGCCGCCAGCTCCGGCCGCTGCGCCGCCCGCGCGATCAGCCACGCCGCCGCCGCGACCAGCCCCAGCCCGCACAGCTCCGCCGCCGCACCCGCCAGGCCCGCCGCCGCCAGACGCAGCGCGTGCGGACGCACCGCACCCCACACACCCCGCATCCCGCCCGGCGCCTCCACCCCGGTTGCCTTCACTCCGATCGCCTTCACGCCGCCTCCTCGCTCCGCGCCGCTGCCACGACCCGGCCGCCCTCCAGCCGCACCACCCGGTCCACCAGCCCCAGCAACGCCGGACGATGCGCCACCACCACCGCCGTCCGCCCCGCCAGCAACCGCCCCGCCGCCTCCACCAGAACCCGCTCACTGTGCAGATCCAGCCGCGCCGTCGGCTCGTCCAGCAGCATCACCGGCCCGCCCGACAGGAACGCCCGCGCCACCGCCAGCCGCTGCCGCTGCCCCGCCGACACCCCCGCACCGCCCTCACCCAGCACCGTCGCCAGCCCCTCCGGCAGCTCGTCCACGAAATCCGCGGCCGCCGCCCGCGCCGCCTCCCGCACCCGCGCGTCACCCGCCTCGGGAGCGCCCAGCCGAATGTTGTCGGCCACCGACGCCGCGAACAGGTGCGGACGCTGCGGAACCCACCCCAGCCGCGCCCGCCACGCCGCCACGTCCAGCTCCGCCAGATCCACCCCGTCCACCAGCACCCGCCCCGACTCCGGGACCACCAGCCCCGCCAGCACCAGCAGCAGCGTCGACTTGCCCGCACCCGACGGACCCGTCACCGCCACCCGCTCACCCGCCGCGACCCGCAACGACACCCGATCCAACGCCGGCCCCGCCGACCCCGGATACCGCACCGTCACCTCCTCCAGCACGATCTCCGGCACACCACCCCCCGAGGCCGCCCCGCTCCCCGCGGCGACCCGCCCCGGCGGCGGGGGAGCGGGCACATCCAGCGCCCCGAACACCGCCTCCGCCGCGGCCACCCCCTCCGCACTGGCATGGAAACGCTGCCCCAGCCCACGCAACGGCGCATACACCTCCGGCGTCAGCACCAGCACCAGCAGCCCCGACGCCAGCACCATCCGCCCGTCCAGCAGACGCAACCCCACCGGCACCGCCACCAGCGCCACCGACAACGCACACACCAGCTCCAGCACCAGCGACGACAAGAACGCCACCCGCAGCGCCCGCACCGTCGCCCGCCGATGCTCACCCGCCAGCTCCCGCACCACCACCGACTGATGCGCCGTCCGCCCGAACGCCCGCAGCGTCCCCAACCCCGCCACCACGTCCCGGAAATGCCCGCCCAGCCGCTGCAGCAGCCCCCACTGCCGCCCCGTCAGCGCCGCCGTCCGCATCCCCACCAAAGCCCCGAACACCGGAACCAGCGGCAACGTCACCGCCACCACCAGCGCCGACGCCCAATCCACCGAGAACAGCCGCACCAGCACCAGCGGCGGCACCACGCACGCCGCGAGCAACTGCGGCACATACCCGGTGAAGAACGGATCCACCGCGTCCAGGCCCCGCGTCAGCAACGTCACCCGCGCCCCCGCATCACCCGCCGGGACACCCAGCAACCCCGCCCGCAAATCGCGCTTCACCCGCGCCGCCGCCCGGCCCGCCACCAGCGCCACCACCCACGCCAGCACCGCCCGCCCCGCGACCGCGCCCGCCAGCCACGGCAGCGGCCCCACCTCCAGGCCCGCCACCGCCCGCACCAGCAGCTCCGCCTGCACCACCAGCAGGACACCCTGCCCCACCGCCAGCACACCCAGCAGCACCACCACCCGCCGGGGCAGCAACCCCAGCAGACGCCGCTCGACAGCCTTCACCCCCACCGCCTACAGATACGACGGGGCCTCGACCCGCCCCCGGAACGTCCACCACACCAACGCCTGCGACACCAGCAGCAACGGCAGCACCACCGCCGTCCCCACCACCGTCAACGTCAGCCCACCACCCGAGGCCACCACCTCCGACCACGAAACCTCCACACCCGCCACCACCGGCGCACCCGCCATCACCAGCACCGACAACCCGTACCGCGACGGCACCCGCGCCGCACGCGCCGCCAACCCCACCGGCAGCCGCCACCGCGCGAACCCCGCACCATGCCACGCGAACAGCACCGCCAGCGGCAACCCCAGCACACTCCCGGCGTTCAACCCCCCGCCCGCCACCACCGAACCCAGCACCGACCCCCACGCCAGCGCCAGCGCCCAACTGCCCGCCACGATCGCGCCGTCCCACAGCCGCCGCCACCCCGCCGCATCCACACGGCCCCGCAGCCACAGCCCCATGTCCCGCACCACCCAGCCGACCAGCAACACCACGACCAGCGGATACAGCTCCTCCAGCAGCCGGTGCTCCAACCCCGGGAACGCCCCAGCGACCAGCCCCACCGCCGCCACCAGCCACACCTCGTTCCCCAGGAAGAACGGCGCGAACGACGCGATCACCAACCGCCGCTCCCGCTCGTCCCGCCCCAGCCAGGGCAGCAGCATCCCCACCCCGACATCCGCACCGGCCAGCACCAGATACCCGCCGGCGAACACCGCCAGCAACAGCACCGCGAGAGAATCCATGATCAGACTCCAGTCGAAACGTCACACGAACAGGACGCCGCACCAACCCGACGCCGCACGTCAGAACGTCGGGCTCAGCACCGGAACCGGCGGCTCCGCCGGGGGAGCGGCCCCCAGCCCCGCCCCGCCCGGCCCCCGCCGCGCGAACCGCGCCAGCAACCACGCGTTCACCCCGAACAGCACCGCGAACAGCACCGAGAACGCCGCGAACGACACCGCGACCGCCCCCGAACCCACCCCCGGCGACAACGCGTCCTCGGTCTTCAGCACCCCGTAGACCATCCACGGCTGCCGGCCCACCTCACGGAACACCCACCCCGACAGCATCGCCACATACGGCAGCGGCACCGCCACGATCATCAGCACATGGAACACCCGGCCCCGCACCAGCCACCGCCCGAACGGCAACTTCACCAGCGCCACCAACGCCACGAACAGCATCAGCAGCCACATCGTCGTCATCAGGCCCTCACCGACCTTCGCCACCCCCGGCGCCAGGTAGTCGCCCGGCCCGAACCGCGCCGTGAAATCCGCCACCGCCGCGTCCGCCTCCGACCCACCCCTCTTCGTCGGCTGGACGTACGCGTACTGCATCCCCCCGACGACCACCACCGGGATCACCGACAGGATCACCGTCAGCAGCCCGATCCGCATCGACCGCCGGAAGAACTCCACCTCCGCCGTCCGCCGCAGCAGATGGAAACCGCTCACCCCTGCCATGAAGAACCCCGCCGTCAGCAACCCCCCGAACACCACATGCGAGAACGCCAGCAGCGCCGTCGGATTCGCCAGCAGCGCCCCCGCATCGGTCAGCCGCGCCGTCCCGTCCACCACCTCGAACCCCACCGGACGCTGCAGCCACCCGTTCGCCACCAGCACGAAGTACGCCGACAGGTACGCCGTCAGCGTCACCACCCAGATCAGCGCCAGATGCACCCACCGGTTCAACCGATCCCACCCGAAAATCCACAACCCCAGGAACGTCGACTCCACGAAGAACGCGACGATCGTCTCCAGCGCCAGCGGCGCCCCGAACACGCTCCCCGACACCCGCGACAGACCCGACCAGTTCAACCCGAACTGGAACTCCATCACCAGCCCCGTCACGATGCCCACCGCGTAGTTCACCACGTACAACTGGCCCCAGAACCGCACCATCCGCGCATGCACCGCACTGCCCGACACCGTCGCCCGCGTCTGCGTCAACGCCACCAGCGTCGCCAGACCCAGCGTCAGCGCCACGAACAGGAAATGCGTCCCCGCCGTCAACGCGAACTGCACCCGCGCCAGCAACAGCGCGTCACCCATCGACACTCCCAAGGATCGCCCCGCAACGACCCCCCGATCCTCGGCCCTCACACCCCACCGGCGAATCGTCCGCGAGCGCGGAACCGCAATGCGCCTTTGGCGTAGCCGCCCCGCCCCGCCTACATCTCCCGATGTACACGCCGCCGCCGCGCCCCCACCACCAGCACGAGGGCCACCACCGCGTAAGGCACCGCCGCCGCACCCATCAGCACCCCGGCGCCCGCCCACCGCGACCCCAGCGCCCACCCCGCGAACACCAGCACCGCCACCGTCTCCGCACCGAACCCCGCCACCGACGTCACCGTCGCCCGCGCCCCGTCCCCGATCCGCTCCTGCAACCGCGCATCCGCCGCAGCCATCGCCCACCGGAACACCCCGAAGCCCACCGCCACCAGCACCAGACCCCCCGCACGCCCGCTCAACGACCCCGCGGCCAGGCACACCGCACCCACCACCAGCACCGGCGCCAGCCACCGCACACCCCGCCCCGCCAACCACCCGCCCACCGCATCACCCACCGTCACCACCAGCACCAGCAACGGCACCGACGCCGCAGCCACCCCCGTCGACCGCACCACCAGCGGCACATACTCATCCAGCGCCGTCACCCCCTCCAGCACCACCACCAGCACCAGCGCCCACCGCACCGCCGGCTCCCTCCGCACCTGCACCCACCCGTCCCGCACCACCGACCCCAACGACGGCCCATCACCGTCCGCGGCCGACACCCGCCTCACCTCAGGCATGAACCACCCCGCCACCGCGCACCCCGCGCACACCACCGCGCTCGCCACCCCCAGCGCCCGGTAACCGCCCACCGCCAGCACCGGCGACGCCACCGCCGACGCGGCCACCACCGCAAGCAGCGACACCGCCTCCGACCGCCCCACCACACGCGCGTACGCGCCCGCCGCGCCGACCCGCTCCAACTCCTCGTACACCAGCGCCTGCATCGTCCCCGAACGCAGCGCCGACCCCGCACCCCACAGCACGAAACCCGCGGCGAACACCGGAAACGACGGAAAGAACGACCACAGCACGAAACCCGCACCGGCCAGCAGGGGAGCGGTCACCAGCAGCGACCGGCGGGAGAACACGTCCGCCCACAGACCGGACGGCAACTCCAAGGCGAACGCCGTCGCCGACCACACGGCGAACAACGACGAGATCTCAGCGGGGGACAACCCGGCATCGGCGAACAGCACCGCGTACACCGGGTACAGCAGAACGAAATCCTCGAGGAACGCGTAGACGTACAGCCTCCGCGCGAGCCCCGCCTCAGGTGAAGATCAATGTCGTCGGCGCATACCCGCACCCTAACCGCCGCACCCGCCCCCACGCACCCCCGATCACACCGGGGCAGGGGAGGGGCGGGTCAGGCGGCGGGATCGCGGCCGAACACCGCCAGCAGCCGCGCCTGCGCATCGGCGTCGGCGCCCACGGCGACCTCGGCGCCCACCATCCCCGCCTCACGCCCCTGAGGCGCCATCGCCCGAGCCGTCTCCAGCGCCGCCTCCACCAGATCCCGGGGGAGGACCACCCTCTGCCCGGTCGCCCGCGCCAGATCCCAGGTGTGCACCAGCAGCTCCAGCGGATACTGCTCCACCCACTCGCGCACCGTCATCTCGAGGCCCATCGCCAGCGGCACCCGCCGATCCAGTGCCGCAGGGGTCAGTTCCGCCATCATCCTGGCGCGGACCTCCCGCCAGGACGCCGGCGGATCCGCGCCGGCGACCTCCCGCCAGTCCGGATCGTCCTGGGGGAGCGGCCGCCCGGCCGCGCGCAGTTCGATCACCAGCAACCCGGCGGTGACATGCCCCGCCACATCGACGGCCGCCCAGCCCTCGCACGGCGACGGCGACAGCCACTGGTCCGCCGGCACCGCCGCCAGTACCGCCTCGAACGCGTCCAGCGCACGGACGAAACCCTCAGGAACCACGCTGCCATCACCTCGCCGGGCCCGGAAACACCCTCATGCGGACCTCGCCAATCTAACGATCATCCCGCCGCCCGTCCCGGTCTCCACGTTTTCCGCCGTTTCGGTGTGTTCGTGGAGCTGGGCGGTGCCGATGGCCCTTCCGGGGTTACTTAACATAATGTGCATTATCGACCATCTGTCCAGGACGGGTGGAAAGGGCCGCGATGCTGTGGTGGCGACTGTGTTCGGCGGGTTGGCGGCGGCGTCGGCGGCGTTGTGGCGGCGCGTCCCGGTCGGCGGCTTCAGGCTGTGGCTGCGGCCGGCCTGTGCGGGATCTGCGGAACTGTCGCCGGATGGTCGGCGGTCCCTTGGCCGGGGTGGTTCGGATTTCTTCGGCGAAGGGCCGTCGAAGGAGCATCGCCTGATCGTGTGGGAAGTGCGGCCTGGACAAGCGCTCGATTTCTCCGGGATAATATGAATTATCCCGGAAAAGCACGAAAGGGCGTGGACGTGTCCAACGGTGGAACCGGAAAGGCCGATGGGACGCCGGAGAACCTCGCATTCCTGCAGGACCGGTGGCTCGATGCCAAACGGGCGGGCCGCGGCATCGCCGACAACACCGAGAAGACCTACCGCGAGGCGCTCGCCGGCTGGGCCCGCGAGCTCGCCGACATCCACGAGATCGCCGTGCCCGAGGGCACCGACCCGCGCGAGCATCTGATGGCCGCGCATCTGACCGCCGAGTCGCTGCTGATGTGCGCGGCGGCGTTCCACCGCCTCGGCCTCAGCGCCCGCACGCGCGCAGTGCGGATCTCCGCGATGCGCGGCCTATGCCGCTGGCTGGTGAGGACGGGGCGTCTCCCGATCGACCCCACCCTCGAGCTGGAGGTCCCGAAGATCCCGGAGCGGCTGCCGGTCGCGCTGACCGACGAGCAGCTCGGCGAGGTCGTCCGCGCCGCCTCCACGCCGCGGCCCGGTGCGTGGAGCCAGTGGGTGCTGCTGGACCGTGCGCTGCTGGCGGTCTTCGCGGGAGCCGGCCCGCGCACCGCCGAGGTGTGCGGGCTCAAGGTCGCCGACCTGGTCCGGGACGTCAACGGGTGCCTGCTGCGGCTGCACGGCAAGGGCGCCGCGGACCGCAACGTCCCCATCGACGACATCGCGGTCGACGGCGTCGACGACTACCTCGCCGACCGCGGGCGGCGCTTCGGGAGCGTGGACCCCGACGATCCGCTGTTCATCGCGCTGAACGGCTCCCCCATCACCTCGGGCATGATCGAATACCGCGTCGACCTGTGGTTCCGCTGGGCGGGTGTCCCCCGCCCGGACGGCGAGCTCGCCCACGTCTTCCGGCACACCTTCGCCGTAGGGGTGCTGCGCAACGGTGGTGGCCTGAACGAGCTGCAGGCGGTCCTCGGCCACAAGAACCTCGCCACGACCAGCCTGTACACCAAGGTGGCCGCCCAGGCCGCGCGTGATCTGGCCAGGATCTCCCCTGTCCTGGCGCACTTGCGGGCCACCCGGTCCGGGTTGCCGGGTGACGCCTCGGCAGAGCTTCACTGAAGCCTCTCCCCCGCGCTGCTCTCGGGGTGATGGCGGCCGCGACGGCGCTCTTTGCTGTGGGTGGAAGGCGTCGGCTCGGGCGGGCCTGGCAGGAGCAGGCAGAGTGGGACGGCGGCGGCGGTGAGGGCGACGCCGCGGATGAGCAGCGCGGCCGTGAGCAGGTTCTCGCTGGTGTCGGCGGTGAGGAAGGCGAACGGCACGGTGGAGACGGTGACGAGGGAGAAGGCCGTGCACGCCACCGCGCGGGGGCCGATGCGGTCCATGTACCTGCCTGCCAGGCCGCGGGCGGCGAGGGCTCCGACTCCCTGAGGGATGAGCAGCAGTCCGGCGCCGAGTGGGGACGCGCCGCGGACCTGCTGCAGGTACAGGGGCAGCAGCATCATCGATCCGAACAGGGAGATCCCGCCGAGGAAGAGCAAGGTGGACGAGGAGGCCACCGAGCGGTGCCGGATGACGTCCTGGAGGAGATCGTCGACACGATCTTCCTCCCGCTGGTGCGCTGATCGTCCGGTAGGGCGCATCGCCGTGGCCGGGCGGGATCGGGCGCGGTCCCGGGATGAGGGGGTTCACGCGGGGTGTGCGGTGAGCTCGGTGAAGCGCAGTGCGTTGCGGACGGCCGCGCCGCCGGGGTCGTTGTTGAAGTAGACGTAGGCGTCGTCAGTGGCGGCGAGTTCGTCCGCCCAGCCTCGCAGGGTCTCGTCGTCGTAGTGCGGCCAGGGCTCGGCGGGGCCTTCGTGGAAGCGCAAGTAGAGCCAGTCGGCGGTCCGCCACAGCGGTGTCTGGGCTCGGCCGAGGCGGTCGGTCCAGCACAGGGCGGCGCCGTGCCGCTCCAGGACGGCGCGGGTCTCGTCCGTCCACCATGTGGGGTGGCGCGGCTCGACCGCGACGCGCACGCCCGCGGGGAAGCAGCGCAGGCAGGCGGCGAGGCGGTCCGGTTCGGCGCGCAGGGTGGGCGGGAGTTGCAGCAGGACCGGTCCGAGCTTGGGGCCGAGCCCGGCGGCGGCGGTCATGAGCCGCGCGACGGGTTCGGCGGGGTCGGTGAGGCGCTTCATGTGGGTGAGGTAGCGGCTGGCCTTCACCGCCATGACGAAGCCGGGCGGGGTGCTCCCCCGCCACTGCTCGAACGTCTCGCGGCCCGGCAGGCGGTAGAAGGCGTTGTTGTTCTCCACGGTGGCGAAGACGTCGCCGTAGTGCCGCAGCCAGCGCCGCTGCGGGAGACCGGGCGGGTACAGGACGCCGCGCCAGTCGGCGTACTGCCAGCCCGATGTGCCGATGAGCATCGGCCCCTCCCCTGGTCCGGCGGTGCCTCCGGTGGAGGTCATACCCGCCGGTGGGGTTCCAGGGCGCGGATGTAGTCGACGAGCCGGACGCCGATCTCGAACGCGAGGTCGGGGGCGTCGAGGTCGAGGTCGGGCCAGGTTTCGGAGATGCGGCGCCAGGTGCCGCGGCCGAGGAACGGGCCGGTGGCGGGGTCGTCGCCGAGGTCGGCGCGCCAGTGGGGCTCGGTGGTGCGCAGGCGGGCGAGGGCGGCGTCGTTGGCGGGTTCGTCGCGGTGCTCGGCGTGGAAGCCGATCTCGACGGCGTGGGTGCGTGCGCCGGGGGCGAGTTCGGCGGGGATGATCTGTGCCTCGTAGTGCTCGCGCTGGGGTTCGGGGTCGCCGAACCACGCTTTGACGCCGTTGTGGCGCACCTGGACGTGCGGGTGCCCGAGGCCGGGCGGGGTGGATGCCCGGACGATCTCGCCGACCTGGTCGAACAGTGCGCGGTCAGTCACGGTGCCGATGGTACGGGGGTTGCCGTCGGTGGCGGGCGGTGGCGTCCGGCGGGTGCGGCTGAGGGCCCTCGGTACGTGCTGAGGGGTCAGGTGGTGGAGAGGGTGCGGGCGAGGGTGTAGGCCTCGGTGAGGTCGGTGCCGCGGTAGTCGAGGGCGGCGATGTCGGCGAGGTGGTGGTCGGCGTTGACGGCGACGGTGTTGGTGAGGTGGCGGAACAGGGGCGCGTCGGACATGGAGTCGCCGTAGGCGGTGCATTGGGCGGGGGTGAGTCCGTGGCGGGTGCGGAGTTCCTCGGTGATGCGGACCTTGTCGGCGGGGGTGAGGATGCCGGCGGGGTCGAGGGTGCCGGTGAAGGGCATGGGCGGGAACCGGGAGGCGATGACGTCGTCGAAGCCGAGGGCGAGGAGGTGGTGGGCGAAGAAGTCGGGCGACATGGTGATGACGGCGGAGTGCTCGCCGCGGGCGCGGATGTCGGCGCAGACGTCGGCGATGCCGGTGAGCCAGGTGGCGGCGGTGTAGGCGGTGGCGACGACGGCGGGGGTGAGGTCGCGCCAGAGGCGGTGGATCTCGATGGAGAAGCCGTGCGTGTCGAGGGTGCCGGCGGCGAAGCGGGCCTCGAGTTCGTGGAGTTCGGGCAGGGTGCCGAGGTGGCGGGCGATCTCGAGGTTGGCGGTGGTGCCGGTCAGGAGTGTGCCGTCCATGTCGAAGATGTGCAGGTGTCCCACAGGTCGTGGAGTGTGCCGGAGGGGTGCGGTGGGAGGCGAGTGGTTTTCAGCCGTCGTCTGAGGGCCGGATGGGTGGGGTGCTGGGGTGGGGGTCGTCCTTCGGGATGAGGATCGGGTGGTACGTCGTTCGCAGGGCGCGGGGCGGGACCCCTGCCGTAAGTCGGGGGTGGTCGTGGCCGTTGGCGGGATCCGCTGGGGGGTGCGCGGTTCCTAGCGTCGGGGCATGGACGGAATCCTTGGTGTGGTGGACACGGCCGTGACGTCGCCGTGGTTCTATCTGGTGCTGTTCGCGGTCGCGGTGGTCGACGGGTTCTTCCCGGTGGTGCCGAGCGAGAGTCTGGTGATCACGGCCGGTGTGTACGCGGCGTCGGGGCGGCCGGAGCCGGTGGCGGTGGTGGTGCTGGCGGCGTGCGGTGCGTTCGTGGGCGACCACGTGTCGTATCTGGTGGGGCGGCGGGCGGGTGGGCGGCTGGTGCGGGGGCTGCGGCCGGGGACGCGGCGGCATGGTGCGTTCGGGTGGGCGCGGCGGACGATGGCCGAGCGGGGCGGGTTGATCCTGGTGGTGGCGCGGTATGTGCCGGGTGGCCGGACGGCGGTGACGCTGACGATGGGTGCGGTGGGGTACCGGTTGCGGTGGTTCTCGGGGTTCGCGGCGTTGGCGGCGGTGTCGTGGGCGCTGTACGGGACGTTGCTGGGGTATGTCGGCGGGGCGGCGTTCGAGGACGATCCGGTCAAGGGTGTGGCGGTGGGTCTGGGGTTGGCGCTGTCGGTGACGGGTGTGGTGGAGGGGGTGCGTTTCGTGCGGCGGCGCCGGGGCGGCCCGGCGCGGGAGGAGCCGGTTGCGGAGGCGCGGCCGGACGTGGACGAGGGTGTGGCGGTGGGGGTGCCGGGAGCGCCGGCGGGCCGGTGATGCGGGGCGATCGGGCCGATCCGCGCGGTGATCGGGGAAAGTGACCGGCTTGGCGCGGTCGTGGCCGTAGGGTGAACTTCGGTGGTCCGCGCGGTGTCTCAAGGGTGTCGGGCGGGGCCGCCCGTGAGCGTGAGGGAGAGTATGGGAGCGCCGGAGTTCAGCGCCGATCTGTACCGGGAGATCACCGAGTTCGCGCAGGGCACGCCGTCCTGGGTGCACGAGGTGGCGGATGTGGGGACGGATGCGGGGCTGCTGTTGTTCGCCGTGCTGTTCGTGGCGGGCTGGTGGCGGGCCCGGGGCCGGGACGCGCGGGCGATGGGGCTGGCGCTGGCGGCGCCGTTCGCGGTGGTGTCGGCGTATCTGGTGAGCGAGGTCTCCAAGACCTTCATCGAGGAGGAGCGTCCGTGCCGGGCGGTGTCGGGGGCGGTGCACATCGCGGCGTGTCCGGCGCCGGGCGACTGGTCGTTCCCGAGTAATCACGCGACGATCGCGGCGGCGTCGGCGGCGGCGATCGTGGTGGCGTGGCGGGCGATGGCGCCGCTGGTGCTGCCGCTGGCGGCGCTGATGGCGTTCTCGCGGGTGTTCGTGGGCGTGCATTACCCGCACGATGTGGCGGCGGGGTTCCTGCTGGGGGTCGTGGTGGCGCCGCTGGTGGCGCTGGTGCTGGTGCGGGTGCTGCGGCCGCTGGTGGACGGGCTGCGGGGCGTGCCGGTGGGCGCGGTTCTGCTGGGGGTGCGTCCAGCGGGTTCCGGCGCGGCGGGTCCGGGTGCGGTGCCTCCGGCGGGTGGTGGTGTGCCGGGCGGGCCGGTGGGCTGGCCGGAGCCGCAGGGCGGTATGGGTGCGGTGGCCGGTGCGACGTCGATGGACGAGGCGTCGGTGACGATGCCGGACGTGATGGGCGGTGTGACGCGGCGGCCTCCGCTCGGTTAGCGGGCGCGCGGACGGCGCGATGGGCGGGCCGTCCCCGGTGGTGTTGGCCACCGGGGACGGCCCGTTCGCCGTCCGCCCGGGGCCACCGTCCGCCCGGGGCCACCGTCCGCCCGGGGCCACCGCCGGGGTCAGGGGCCGGGGTCGTCGCCGACGAGGCCGGCTTCGTGGGCGATGACGGCGGCCTGGACGCGGTTGCGGACGTCCAGGCGGGTGAGGATGGCGCTGACGTAGGCCTTGACGGTGCCTTCGACGAGGTGGAGGCGGGCGGCGATCTCGGCGTTGGACAGGCCGGCGCCGAGGAGGGCGAGGACGTCGCGTTCGCGGGGGGTGAGGGCGGTGATGCGGCGGCGGGCGCGGGTGCCGCCTTCGAGGCGGCCGCCGCCGATGTGGGTGATGACGCGGTGGGCGACCTTCGGGGACAGGTAGGCGGCGCCGTCGGCGACGGCGCGGACGCCGGCGATGAGTTCGCGGGGGTCGCCGGATTTGAGGAGGAAGCCGCTGGCGCCGCCGGACAGGGCGCGGGCGATGTAGTCGTCCTCGCCGAAGGTGGTGAGGATGATGACGCCGGTGGCGGGGGCGGTGCGGCGCAGTTCTGCGGCGGCGGCGAGGCCGTCGAGGCGGGGCATGCGGATGTCGAGGAGGGCGACGTCGGGGCGGTGGCGGAGGGTGAGTTCGACGGCTTCGTGGCCGTCGGCGGCCTCGGCGACGACGTCGATGCCGGGGTCGGCGGTGAGGATGGCGCGGACGCCTGCGCGGATCATCGTCTCGTCGTCGGCGAGGAGGGCCCGGATCACTCGTTCTCCTGGTCGGTGCGGTGGGGGTTGTCGCGGTCGGGGTCGAGGGCGGCGGTGGAGTAGCTGTCCTTGGCGGTGAGGTGTCCGCCGGTGAAGCAGAGGCGGTAGATGCGGGAGGCGCCGAGGAGGTTGGCGTCGGGGCGGTAGTAGCGGCAGTCGGCGCCGGGTGGTTCGGGGACGGCGGCGTGGACGACGCCGGCGTCGGGGGTCTGCCTGCGCGGGAGGGTCTTTTCGACCTGGTGCCGGGGTGCGCCGACGCGCAGGGCGGCGTAGTCGGCGGGTGGGAGGACGGAGTTGAGGGTGACGTAGATGTAGTAGGCGGCCATGACGGCGCCGAGGGCGGCCATCAGTGCGATGGGGACGGTGATGGCGGTGATGAGGCCGCGGCGGACCTGGAGGCGTTCGCGGGCGAGGTGGAGCGCGGATTCGGAGGGCCATTCCCCCGGTGTGCCGGCGGGTGTACCGGCGGCGGTGGTGGGGGTGTCGGGGAGGTGGGCGGTGAGGGTGAAGCCGCCGGCGGGGTCGGGCGCGGCGTCGAGGGTGCCGCCGAGGAGGCGGACGCGTTCGGTGAGACCGGCCAGTCCGCGTCCGCCGGCGGGGAGCAGGGGTGCGCGGCCGGGCGGGGGGTCGTTGGCGACGGTGATGCGGAGGGCGTCGTCGGGGCGGGTGAGGGTGACGGTAACGGGGGCGCCGGGGGCGTGCTTGGCGGCGTTGGTGACGGCTTCCTGGACGATGCGGTGGGCGGTGAGCGCGGCCATGGGGGCCAGGTCGTCCAGGGTGGCGGCGCCGGTGAGGTGGACGGGGATGCCGGAGGCGCGGGCGCGTTCGACGAGGTCGGGGATGGTTTCGCGGGCGGGGCCGGGGGGCGCGGCCGGGTCGTGGCCGACGCCCGGGCCGCCGCCGGTGCCGGGGGCGGTGTCGTCGCGGAGGACGCCGATGATCTCGCGGAGCCGGTCGGTGGCGTCGGCGGCGCCGGTGCGCAGCTGGGCGGCGGCGTCGCGGTGGTGGTCGTCGAGTCCGGGGGCGACCTGGAGGGCGCCGGCGCGGACGGCGATGAGGGCGAGCTCGTGGCCGAGGGAGTCGTGCATGTCCTGGGCGATGCGGGCGCGTTCGCGGAGGCGTTCGCGTTCGGCGATGATCCGCTGCTGGTGTTCGAGGCGTTCGGCGCGTTCCCAGCCGGCGTGCAGGAGTTCGCGGTGCTGGCGCCAGTAGCGGCCGATGAGCCAGGGCAGGACGCCGAGCAGGACGAGCCAGACGGTGGAGGGGAACCAGACCGCCACGTCGAGGCCGCGGGCGGTGGCCAGGGCGGTGCCGCCGATGAACACGGCGGTGAAGCCCCACAGGAGGGGTTGGGGGCGGGCGGTTCGCAGTCCGGCGAGGTAGGCCAGGGCGGGCATGGCGAACACGAAGTTGCCGTGGACGAGGTTGAGGGTGATGGCGGTCAGCAGTGCGGTCGCGGGGTGGGCGCGGCAGACGGCGACGGCGGCGGCGAGGACGGCGAGCCCGGCGGCGCGCAGCCACCAGTCGGCGAGGCGGGGCTCCAGCGGGGAGATCATGTCGACGGCGACGGGGAACGCCAGTGCGGCGTACAGGAGGGCGTCCTGGACGCGGGCCGCGCGGGTGGGGCGGCGGATCGCGGTGCGCAGCGCGGCGGGGCGGGCGGCCGCGGCGGCCGTGCGCAGTGCCCGGGCGGCGGCTCCGGCGGCCGCGCGGGTGGCCGTGCGGGCGGTGGCGCGGGGTTCCCGGGTGGCTGCGGAGTGGTGCACGCGTCCACGCTACTGGCCGGTGACGTGCGGGGTTACCGCCGAAAGTCAGGGGTGCGGGGGGAAGATCGCGTGAGGAGGGCGGGAGGCGGCCGGGCTGAACTACGGTTGGCGGGTGCCCGGCGGGCGGCGGTGGCGGCCGGGTGGAGAGCATGGAGGAGAACGCGTGATCCGGGTGATGCTGGCCGACGACCAGACGCTGGTGCGGGCGGGGTTCCGCTCGATCCTGGAGGGCGAGGACGACATCGAGATCGTCGCCGAGGCCGGGGACGGGGCGCAGGCGGTGGCGCGGGCGGCGGAGGTGCGCCCGGACGTGGTGCTGATGGACATCCGGATGCCGGTGCTGGACGGGCTGGAGGCGACGCGGCGGATCATCGCCGACCCGCGGCTGGGCGGCGTCCGGGTGGTGATCCTGACGACGTTCGATCTGGACGACTACGTCTACGAGGCGATCAAGGCGGGGGCGAGCGGGTTCCTGGTGAAGGACACCGAGCCGCCGGAGCTGATCCACGGGGTGCGGGTGGTGGCGCGGGGGGACGCGCTGCTGGCGCCGACGGTGACGCGGCGGCTGATCTCGGAGTTCGCGTCGCGGATCACCGCTCCCCCGCCGGCGGTGGAGCTGAGCGCGCTGACCGAGCGGGAGCGGGAGGTGCTGGAGCTGGTGGCGGCGGGCCTGTCGAACGAGGAGATCGCCGGGCGGCTGGTGCTGTCGCCGGCGACGGCGAAGACGCACGTGAGCCGTATCCTGAGCAAGCTCGGGGCGCGGGACCGGGCGCAGCTGGTGGTGCTGGCGTATGAGAAGGGCGTGATCCGGCCGGGGTGGCTCGGCTGAGCGCCCGCGGGGTGCAACGCGCCGGCGGTGGCCGGTGTTGACGGGATGTGACGGTTACGGACGAGGCGCTCCCCTGCTCTGCGGACGGCGCCCGCGCGGGGCCCGGCCCGGAGGCGGGCGACGGGGCCGAAGCGACGGCCGGTGGCAGGGCCGGTGACGGGTCCGGTGGCAGGGCCGGGTCCGGTGACGATGCGGGCGCGGCGGTCGCGGCGGCGCTGGCACGGGACCTGGACGCCGGGTTCGCGGCGCTGTACGAGGCGTACCGGGGCGCGGTGTTCTCCACGGCGCTGCGGCTGTGCGGGCGGTGGGCCGAGGCCGAGGACCTGTCGGCGGAGGCGTTCCTGCGCGCCTACCGGGCGCTGGCGGGGTACGAGCCGGGCCGGATCGAGGGGCTGCGGCCGCGGGCGTGGCTGCTGGCGATCCTGACGAACGTGTGGCGCAACAGCCTGCGGTCGGCGGCGCGGCGCCCGGTCGCGGCGCCGATGGAGGACGCGCCGGACCCGCCCGATCCGGGCGAGGGCGTGGAGGACGCCGCGGCGCGGCGGGAGACGGGCCGGGAGCTGGCGGCGCTGCTGGCCGAGCTGCCGGAGGCGCAGCGGGCGGCGGTGGTGCTGCGGCATGTGACCGGTCTGCCGGTCGCCGAGGTGGCGGCGGTGCTGGAGCTGCCGGAGGGCACGGTGAAGTCGCATGTGTCGCGGGGGCTGGCGCGGCTGCGGCGGCTGCGCGGCGCCCCCGGCGGGCGTGACGGGCGTGAGAGGCGTGAGGGGCGTGAGGGGCGTGAGGGGCCGCGTGAGCGGCGGGAAGGAGGCCGGTGATGTCGGGTTCCGATGCCTTCGGTGGGGCCGCCGGCGCCGCGGACCGGGGGGACCCGGTGGAGGGTGCGCTGGCGCGGGAGCTGGCGGGGCTGGCCGCGGACGCGCCGGCGGGGCTGCTGGGGCGGATCGCGGCGCGGCGGGTGCGGGTCCCCGGGCCGGTGGAGGACGGGCCGCTGTCGGGCCTGCAGGTCGCCTTCACCGATCAGGGCGTCGCCTTCCTGCGCGCGGGGATGGACGAGCGGGAGTTCGCCGAGGCGTTCCGGGAGCGGTTCGCGCGGCCGCTGCTGCCGGCGGAGCGTCCCCCGGCGGGGCTGGTGCCGGCGCTGCGGTCGGGGCGGCTGAGCGGGCTGCGGCTGGACCTGCGGGGGCTGAGCGACTTCGAGGCGGCGGTGCTGCGGGCCGCGGCGGAGATCCCGCGCGGGCAGACGCGCCCGTACGCGTGGGTGGCGCGGCGGGCGGGGCGGCCGCGCGCGGTGCGGGCGGTGGGGTCGGCGCTGGGCCGCAACCCGGTTCCGCTGCTGATCCCGTGCCACCGGGTGACGCGGTCGGACGGGTCGCTGGGCGAGTACGTGTTCGGTGCGGGGGCCAAGGAGCGGCTGCTGCGGGCCGAGGCCGTGGACGTCGACCAGGTCGCGGAGCTGGCGCGGCGGGGGGTGCGGCTGGTGGGGTCGGACACCACGGGCATCGTGTGCTACCCGACGTGCGCGGACGCGCGGCGGATCGCGCCGCAGCACCGGCGCGGGTTCGGGGGCCTGGCGGCGGCGCGGGCGGCCGGGTACCGGCCGTGCGAGCACTGCCGCCCCGCCTGAACCGGGCGGCGGCGGGCGGGGCATAGTTCGGCGCAGGCCGGGAATGGGGCCGTCCACCTGCGGGGACGAGCCCGCGGGCGGACCGCCGAGGAGAGGGAGACCGCCATGCGCGTCGTCGTGACCGGCGCGACCGGCAACATCGGGACCAGCACGCTGCGCGAGCTCGCCGAGGATTCCGCCGTGACCGCCGTGACCGGTGTCGCGCGGCGCGCTCCGGGGCCGGGCGCGGAACGCGAGACCGATCCGGCCGGCAGCGGGAAGATCGAGTGGGCGGGGGCCGACGTCACCGACAGCGACCTGGTGCCGCTGATGCGGGGCGCGGACGTGGTGGTGCACCTGGCGTGGCTGTTCCAGCCGACGCACCGGCCGGCGGTGACGTGGGACGCCAACGTGGTCGGCAGCGGGCGGGTGTTCGACGCGGTCGCCGAGGCCGGGGTGCCGGCGCTGGTGCACTCCTCGTCGGTCGGCGCCTACTCCCCCGGTCCCAAGGACCGCCCGGTGGACGAGTCGTGGCCGACGCACGGCTGGCCCGGCGCCGCCTACTCGCGGGAGAAGGCGTACGTGGAGCGGCTGCTGGACGCGTTCGAGGCCGCCAACCCGCGGTGCCGGGTCGTGCGGCTCCGGCCGGGGTTCGTCTTCCAGCGGCAGTCGGCCAGCCAGCAGCGGCGGCTGTTCGCCGGGCCGCTGCTGCCGGGGCGGCTGGCCCGTCCGGGCGGGATCCCGATCGTGCCGGACATGCCCGGGCTGCGGATGCAGTTCCTGCACGCGGCGGACGCGGGGCAGGCGTTCCGGCTGGCGGCGACCGGCACGGCGCGCGGGGCGTTCAACGTCGCCGCCGACCCGGTGATGGACGCGGCCGAGCTCGCCGACCTGCTCGGCGCCCGCCCGGTCCGGATCCCGCAGCCGGCGGTGCGGGCTGCGCTGGCGGCCGCGTGGGGGCTGCACCTGGTCCCGGCGTCGCCGGGCCTGTTCGACCTGGCGATGGAGATCCCGGTCATGGACACCGCGCGGGCCCGCGCCGAGCTGGGCTGGACGCCGCGGCACACCGCCCGGGAGGCGTTCACCGACTTCCTGGAGGGGCTGCGCGCCGGCTCTGGCCGCGACACGCCGCCGCTGGCGCCGGGCGGTGCCGGGCCCGGCCGCGCCCGCGAGTTCAGCACCGGCGTCGGCCGCCGCCCCTGAGCCCCACCGCCGCCGATCCGCCCGATCTGCCCGATCCAGCACCGTCCGTCCGATGTCACCGCGCTACCGGAGGTCACCCGATGCCGACGATCACTTCCGAGCACCTGCACACCCTGCTGGCCTCCACCGACCGCGACGCGGCGCTCGTGGTGGTCGGCGGCCGCGCCGCGGTCGTCCCCTCCGACCCGGGCCGCGACGGCGGCCCCGAGGACGCGCTGGTGATCACCACGCGGGACGCCGTCCTGGCCGAGCTGGACACCGGCGCCAACGAGGAGCGGATCGAGGCCCTGGCCCAGCGGCTGGACGTGGCCCTGGAGAGCCTGGGCGGCTGACCGGCGACCGGCGGCCGGCCGCGGGTCAGCCGCGGGTGCGGCGGCGGTGGCTGGTGTCGCAGAACGGGTAGGAGCGGCTGCGGCGGCACGCGCACAGCGCGACCAGCCACCGCTCGGACACGACCGTGGAGCCGTCCTCCAGGACGACTTCGACCGGGCCCTCCACCAGGACCGGGCCGCCCGGCACCATCCGCACCCGCCGCCGCTCCCCGGCCGGCCCGCGTCCCGGCGCGGGCTCCTGCGCGCCGCCCTCCGCGGCGGGTTCGGGGGCGCGGTCAGGCGGCCTGGTTCCGGTGCTCACAGCCCTCCTCCCCGCAGGCTCCGCCGCAGGCGGCGCCCGCCTCGATCCGGTCGGCGCGGACCACGACGAGGTCCTCGTGCCGCTGGCCCGGCCCCACCAGGCCCCGCGCGGCCAGCAGCGCCGCGCGGCGCCGCATCACCGGCCCGAACGGCTCGCGGCGCCGCGCCACGACCGACGCGCGCATCCCGGCGGCGCGCAGGGACACCAGCGTCGCCGCGACCCCGTTCAGCGCCGAGTGGACCAGCAGCAGCGTCCCGCCGGGCGCCAGATGCCGGGGGGCGAGCGCGCAGATCCGGTCCAGCAGGGCGCGGCCGTCGTGGCCGGCCTCCCAGGCGCGGGCGCGGCCCCGGACCGCGTCCGGGTCGGCGTCCCCGGCCACGTACGGGGGGTTGGCGACGATCACGTCGAAGACCTCCCCGGCGACCGGGGCGAACAGGTCGCCGCGCAGGACCCGGACGGGCAGGCCCCGCAGCCGGGCGTTCATCCGCGCGGTGAGGACCGCGGGCGCCGAGACGTCCACGGCGACGACGTCGCAGCCGGCGCGGGCGGCGGCCAGCGCGACCGCGCCGGTGCCGGTGCCGAGTTCCAGGACGCGGGGGCGGGGCGGGCCGCCGGCCAGGGTGCGGGCGAGCGCGCCGGTCAGCAGCGAGGTGTCGGTCTGCGGCCGGTAGACCATGGGCGGGCGCAGCAGCATCATCGCCGGTCCCCCTCTCCCCCGGCGGCCGCCGGCGCGGCCGGTGCGGCGTCGGGCCCCGGGCCGGGCGGGGCGTCGTGCAGCGGGCGGCGCAGCGCGGAGCGGCCCGCGCGCCAGTGCTGCATCAGGTGGCCGGCCAGGCGGTCCTCCAGCAGCCCGGTCGCCCGTATGCCCAGCACCACGTCAGCGGCCAGGCCGGGTTCGGCGGCCAGCAGCGCGCCGATCACGTCGTGGCGCAGGACCTGCTCGTGGACGGCGTCGGCCTCGATGTGCTCGGTGTAGAACAGGACGGCGCGGGGGCCGGCGCCCTGGCGGCGCAGGGCCGCGGCCATCCGCCGCGCGGACGGCGCGGTGGTGGTCTCGGCGGCGGCGAAGTGCCCGACCAGGGCGCCGCGCAGCGAGCGGTGGAGCCCGAACAGCGACATCATGTTGACGGTGGCGAGCATCTGCGGCGGGGCGGCGTCGACGTAGGCGCCGTAGGAGGGGTCCAGGCCGAGGTCGTCCAGGAGGCCGGCGTACAGGCCCTGGTGGATCATCTCGGGGCGGCCGCCGCCGTATTCGTCGTTCTCGACGGCGACCAGCGCGGTCTTGGCGCGGCCCCGCAGTCGCGGGATGACCCAGGCGTGCGGGTCGGCCTCCTTCAGGTGGTACACCGACCGCAGCGCCGCGTGCTCGCGCAGCTGCCAGGCGGCGCCGTCGTCGCGCAGGTGGTGGGTGACGCCGCCCGCGCCGACCGGTTCCACCAGCAGTTCCTCCAGGGCGGCGTCCACGTCGGTGTCCGTGCCGGTGTCCGCGCCGGTGCCGGGGGTGGCGTCGCGGCGCAGGGCGGAGAGGAACTGCGCCTCCAGGGCGGCGCGGGTGCGCAGCAGCGCCGGGTCCCACTCCCAGTCGGGGTCGACGCCGGCGAAGCCCCGGTAGTGCAGCTCGTAGCAGGTGTGCAGGGCGAGCTGGAGGTCGTCGCCGTAGGGGTCGGCGGCCGCGGCGTCGGCGGGGCCGGGCAGGCGGCCGGGGTCGCCGGGCGGCGGGCCGGCGCGCAGCGCCGCGGTCACGGCGCGCGACAGCGGGCCGCGCGGGGGCGGCGGCGCCGGCGGTGCGTCGTCCGGTGCGGCCGTGGCCGGCGCGGCCGGGGCCTGCGAAACGGTCATCTGTCCTCCGTCGTCGGGAATCCCCCGTCAGGGGGCGTCCGGCTCCGGTACCCGCTCACACGCGTCCCATACGCCCGATTCGTCCCCAGGGGGTTCGCGGGGATGCTCCGGGCCGGGCGGCTGCCGCGACGCGGTCTGCCGCGCCAGCATCCGCACGGCCGCGAGCGGGCCGCCGCGCGCGGCGGCGCGGCGCTGCCGGTCGGCGCCCGTGCCCGCCCGGCGCACCACGTCCAGCAGCGCCCGGACGGCGCCCAGGTCCCCGGAGTCGGCCAGCGTCGGCCCGGCGCGGTCGGCCATCGCCTCGGCCAGCCGCCACGCCGGGACGGGCCGGCCGGCGACGGGGTCGGCCAGCGTGCCCGACATGCCGTGGCGGGCGGCGTTCCACAGCGCCGCCGCGCACAGCTGCCCGTCCGCGCGGGGCGCCTCCCGGCCCGCCTCCAAATCCTCCAGCGCCGCCCCGACCAGCCCCCGCACCAGCCCCGCCTGCAGCACCGCCTCCGCCGCGGTGCCGGCGGTGTCCGCGGCGCGGACCTCCACCGTCGGCCACCGCGGCGACGGCCGCGCCAGCCAGAACGTCATCGCCTCGTCGACCAGCACGCCCGCCTCCACCAGCGCCGCGACCCGCGCGTCCCACTCGGCGGCCGACGCGGTCCAGGGCGGGACGCCCGAGCCGGGGAACCGCGCCATCGCCACGGCGCGGCGGGTGGCGTAGGCGGTGAGGCGGCCGCGGTCGAACGGGGAGTTGGCCGACAGCGCCAGCAGCACCGGCAGCCACGGCCGCAGGTGGTTGACGACCGCGACGGCGGTGTCGCGGTCGGGGACGGCGATGTGGACGTGGCATCCGCACGCCTGGTAGTCCTCCATCACGTCCCCGTAGGCGTCCATGACCCGCGCGAACCGGGTGCCGGGCGCGGGCGGCGGCGGGGGCCCGTCCACCACCGGCATGCCCGAGGCGAGCAGCAGCGCGCCGCGCTCCCGCGCCGCGGCCGCCAGCCGCTCGCGCCCGAACCGCAGCTGCGCGCCGAGCCCGCCCAGGTCGCCGCACACGCCGGTCGCGGCCTCCACCTGCGAGGACAGCAGTTCGGGCGCGAAGGAGCCGCCCGTGGCCGTCCACCGGTGCGTCCCGGCCGCCGCCAGGACGGGACCGGCGTCCGGGACGCCCCGCCCGGTCGCCGCGTCCACCAGCACGAACTCCTCCTCCACCCCGATCGTGCCGGGTTCGGCCGCGCGGTAGTGGTCCATGTGGCGCCCCCTCGCTCGTGTGCACCCGTCCCGGGGGGATGCCCGTCCTGGACGGCCCCTCCCGCCCCCGGTCAAGATCCTTTACGGGGCGGCCGTGCGCGGGTCAGCCGTGCAGGGCCACGTAGGGGGCCAGGGCCAGCAGGCACACCACCAGCGCGGCCTTCAGCGCCGCCGCCGGGACCGCCCGCGCGATCATCCACCCGGCCAGCACGCCCGCGAGTTCCGGGACGCCCATCAGCGCCGCGAGCGGCCAGTCGACGGCGCCGGCGGCGAGGTACCCGGCGGTGCCGATCCCGGCGATCACCACCGACTGGGCCTGCGCGGCGGCCAGCGCCGCCAGCACCGGCGTGCCCAGCGCCACCAGCAGCGGGACGCTCAGCAGCGGCCCCCCGACGCCGAACATCGCGCCGGCCGCCGCGACCCCGGTGCCCACGGCGACCGCGGCCGGCGCCCCGATCGCGGCCGGGCCGGGCGCGCCACCCGCGTCCGAGGGCCCCGCGTCCCCGGCCACGGCGTCCGCGGCCGCGGCGGGGCGGCGGCGCAGCACCAGCACCGCGACCAGCGCGACGAACGCCCCCAGCAGCACCCCGAACATCCGGCCCTCGACCAGCCCGTTCGCCGCCACCCCCAGCGGCGTCCCGGCCAGGGCGCCGGCCGCCAGCAGCACCGCCGTGCGCCGCGTCGCCGGGTCGCGCAGCTGCCCCGACCGGGTGTAGACCGCCGTTCCCGCCAGGCCCGTCGCGATGTTGGTGACCAGGGCCGTCCCGGCCACCTGCGCGGGCGTCAGGTCGGTGAACGCCACCAGCCCCACGGTGATCAGCACCCCGCCGGGCCCCACCGCGGTGATCCCCACCCCGGCGGCGACCGCCAGGACCACCAGCGCCGCGGCCACCGCCAGCTCCACTCCCGCCACCGGCGCCCACCTCGCCTTCACCCGTCCCGCCTGCGGCGGGGGTCAGCCGCCGGACGGCCCGTCCGGGCGGGCCAGGGCGCCCGACAGGAACAGCGTGGTGACGGCGGCGCCGGCCTCCTCCACGCCCAGGCGGCGGCCCGCGACCCGTGACACCACGCCCTCCAGCAGGCTGAAGTACATCTCGGCGAGGGTGTGGACGGGCATGTCGCGGCGGAAGTGCCCGCCTGCGGCGCCGCGCTCGAACACCGCGCGCACCGTCCCGGCGAGCTGCCGCTCCGCGCGGCGCGCCTCCCGCGGCGTGCGCTCCAGCAGCCCCAGCGCCCGGTGGCGGGCCGCGGCGGCGATCGTCGCGCGGGTCATCCGCGCGACGGCCTCCTCGATCGGGACGCCGTCGAGCCGGGCCTCCTCCAGCCGCGCCGCCAGATCGGCCAGGGCCGCCTCGTGCAGCGCCGCCAGCAGGGCCTCGCGGTCGGGGAAGCAGCGGTCGAGGTCGGCCCGGTCGACGCCCGCGGCCGCGGCGATGTCGGACATGCCCGCCGAGCCGCCCCGCTCGGCCAGCACCGCGGCGGCGGCCCGGAGGATCCGCGTCCTGACCTGGTCGCCGACGATCGTGCCCCTGCTCATCGCGGGAAAGGCTACACCGCGCTCCCCCGCCGCCGGGCTCGCACTCGCCCCCGCCGCCTGCAGGAGCTCGCCTGACCTGCCCGGACCGATCGCGCGCGGAAGAAGGAAGAATCCGGCGCCGGAGTGTCCGCCGCGGGCCCGCCCGTTCGTCGGTGGGACGAGACCGGCCACCGGGGCCGCCGATCTGGGAAGGACACCCTCATGGAAACCGTGCACTCCAAGGACGGAACGCCCATCGCCTACGACCGGGCCGGCGGCGGCCCGGCCGTCGTCCTGGTCGGCGGGGCGCTCAACGACCGCCGCTCGGGCGCCGACCTGGCCGAGCGGCTGGCCGCCGGGCACACCGTCCTGACCTACGACCGCAGGGGCCGCGGCGACAGCGGCGACACCCCGCCCTACGCCGTCGACCGCGAGATCGAGGATCTGGCCTCCGTGCTGGACGCCGCCGGCGGCTCGGCCGCCGTCCACGGGCTGTCCTCGGGCGCGGTGCTGGCGCTGCGCGCCGCCGCCCGCGGCCTGCCCATCACCCGGCTCTCGCTGTACGAGCCGCCGTTCCACTCCGGCCACGACGACCGCCTCACCCGCTCGCGCGCCTACAACACCGAGCTGACCGGGATGCTGGCCGACGGCCGCCGCGGCGACGCGCTCGCGCTGTTCATGCGCACCGTCGGGATGCCCGAGCAGATGGTGGCGCAGATGCGGGACGCGCCGATGTGGCCGGCGCTGGAGGCGCTGGCGCCGACGCTGGCCTACGACTCGGCGGTCATGGACGACGCCGGCGGCGGCGCGACGCCCACCGCCCTCATCGAAGGCGTCACCGTGCCCGCGCTGGTGCTGGCCGGCGGCGACAGCCCCGCCTGGATGCGCGACACCGCCCGCCGCGTCGCCGGGCTGCTGCCCGCCGGGACCTACCGCGTCCTGGACGGCCAGACCCACGACGTCGCGGCCGACGCGCTCGCGCCCGTCCTGGCCGGCTTCCTCGCCTGAGCCGCCTCACCGGCCTTCCGGCGCGCGGGCCGCCGCCGGGCGCGGCGGGGCCGGGCGACCTCGGCTCAACCGCGGCTCAGCGGACGGGGGCTCAGGTGACCGGGACCTCGATGTGGCCGGGCGCGCCGCGCCGCAGCGACGCGCGCCCGGCGGTGACCGCCGCGGCCCACGCCTCGAACTCCGCAAGGTCGGCGGCGGGCACCGCCACGTCGGCCTCCACCGCCGTCCCGTAGCGGACGTCGGCGGGCTGGTGCCCGGCGGCGTGCAGGTCTCCGAGGAACCGGCCCGCCAGCGCGTGGTCGACCCCGACGGTGACCGTCACCACCGGGCGCAGCTCCACCACCCCGACCGCGTCGACGGCGGCGGCGACCGCCTGGCCGTAGGCGCGGACCAGCCCGCCCGCGCCGAGCTTCACCCCGCCGAAGTAGCGGGTGACGACCGCGGCGGTGCCGGTCAGGCCGCGCCGCACCAGCACCTCCAGCATCGGGACGCCCGCCGTCCCGGCCGGCTCGCCGTCGTCGCTGCTCTTGGTGATCTCGCCGTGCTCGCCGACCACGTAGGCGGTGCAGTTGTGGGTGGCGTCGCGGTGCGCGCGGCGGTGCGCGGCGATGAACGCCGCCGCCTCGGCCTCGTCGGCGACGCGCGCGAGCGTGCAGATGAACCGGGACCTGCGGACCTCCAGCTCGCGGGACCCGCCCTGTCTGATCATGCGCATGGCGCTCCCGAGTGTATGTTCACCGGGCCGCGCGCCCGGGAAGGGTGCCCGCCATGGACTCGTTGGACGCGCTGTACCGGCGCTGGCTGTTCGAGGTGTGGCAGGGCGACCTCGCCGTGGCCGAGGAGATCCTCACCCCCGACTTCACCGGGCACTGGCCGAACCTGGAGGTGCGCGGGCCCGCCGAGGCGGCCGAGCAGGTCCGCCGCTCCCAGGAGTACTTCTCCGGCGCCCGCACCTCCCTGGACGCCGGCCCGGTCGTGGGCGGCGGCATGGTCGCCGCCGCGTGGACCTTCCACGGCTCCTACCGGGGCGGCGTTCCCGGCGCGACCGCCGCGCCCGGGACGCAGGTGTCGTTCCGCGGGCAGGACATCTTCCGCGCCGAGGACGGCCGGTTCGCCGAGTACTGGGTCGTCTCGGACGCGCTGGGCATGATGACCGCGCTCGGCGCCCTCGGCTGAACTCCCGCCCCCGGAGGTACCGCCCCCGGAGGTACCGCCCCGGGAGGTCCCGGTGCCGTCCACGCGCGGGGTCAGACCAGGTCGACCAGGTCGGCGATGGAGGGGACGACGCGGCTCGGCCGGAACGGGAACCGGGCGATCTCCTCCTCGCGGGTCACACCGGACAGCACCAGGATCGTCTCCAGCCCGGCCTCGATGCCGGCGACGACGTCGGTGTCCATCCGGTCGCCGATCATCGCGGTGCTCTCGCTGTGCGCGCCGGCCACGTTCAGCGCGGTCCGCATCATCAGCGGGTTCGGCTTGCCGACGAAGTACGGCTCCACCCCCGTCGCCCGGGTGATCATCGCGGCGACCGCGCCGCAGGCCGGCAGCGACCCCTCCGGGGACGGGCCGACCGGGTCGGGATTGGTCGCCACGAACCGGGCGCCGCCCTCGACCAGCCGGATCGCCCGGGTGATCTGGGAGAAGCTGTAGGTGCGCGTCTCGCCGAGGACCACGTAGTCGGGGTCGATGTCGGTGAGGACGAAGCCGGCCTCGTGCAGCGCCGTGGTCAGCCCCGCCTCCCCGATCACGTACGCCGAGCCCTCGGGCCGCTGGTCGGCCAGGAACCGCGCGGTGGCCAGCGCGGAGGTCCAGATGGACGCGGCCGGGACCTGCAGGCCCGCCGCCGCCAGCCGGGCCGACAGGTCCCGGGGAGTGTAGATCGAGTTGTTGGTCAGGACGAGGAACGGCGTCCCCGACGCCGACAGCCGCCGGATGAACTCCTCGGCGCCGGGCACCGGGCGGCCCTCGTGGACCAGGACGCCGTCCATGTCCGACAGCCAGTACTCGATCGGCCCGCGTTCGGTCATGTCCCCATTGTCGCAGGTGGGGATCTTCGCTCGCGCCGCCGCGGTCCGGGGCCGCGCCGCGGCCGGGGCGTTGACCTGCACGTGACGTGGATCATAGATTTTCCGCACGGCGCACCGAACCGTGTTCGGCGGTCGGGCCGCGCGGCGGCGCGCCGTCACCCCGCGGGAGGCGCGACGTGCAGGACCGTCAGGAACAGGACCGGGACGTGCGGGAGCCCGGCGGCGCCGGTGGGTCCGGGCTGCCGGCGATCGCCGAGGTCAGGGCGGCGATGACCGCGCCCGGCCAGCTGTTCGAGATGCGGGAGGTGGACATCCGCGGCGTGCGGACCCGGGTGTGGGCCAACGCCCCCGGCACGCTGCGCGAGGTCCTGGAGATCTCCCGCGCGCACGGCGACGCCGACTTCCTGGTCTACGACGGCGACCGGCTCACCTTCGCCGACCACTACGCCCGCGCCGCCGCGTTCGCGCGGGTCCTCACCGGCCGGTACGGCGTCGCCAAGGGCGACCGGGTCGCGATCGCGATGCGCAACTACCCCGAATGGTCGGTGGCGTTCTTCGGCGCCGCGGCCGCCGGCGCGGTGGTGGTGCCGCTGAACGCCTGGTGGAGCGCCGACGAGCTGGAGTACGGGCTGGCCGACAGCGGCGCGACGGTCCTGGTCGCCGACGCCGAGCGCGCCGAGCGGCTCGCCGGGGCGCTGCCCGGCCTGGGCGCGGCGTGCCTGGTCGTGCGGCCCGGCGGGCCGCCGCCGGACGGCGCCGAGGCGTTCGACGACGTCCTGGCCGCCGCTCTCGCCGGCGCCGGCGACCCGGAGTCGGCGGGGCTGCCGGAGGTGGCGATCGACCCCGAGGACGACGCCACGATCTTCTACACCTCCGGCACCACCGGGCGGTCCAAGGGCGCGCTCGGCACCCACCGCAACATCGCCACCAACCCGGTCAGCCTCGCCTACGGGCTCATGTCCGCCGGGGTCCGCGCCGGCGGGTCGCTCGCCGAGCTGGCCGCGCCGCAGCGGCGGGTGACGCTGCTGAGCGTCCCGTTCTTCCACGCCACCGGCTGCCATTCGGTGCTGGTCAGCAGCGCGCTTCAGGGCGGCACGGTCGTGCTGATGTACAAGTGGGACGTCCGGCGGGCGCTGGAGCTGATCGAGCGGGAGCGGGTCACCGGGTTCGGCGGCGTCCCGACGATGGCGTGGCAGGTGCTGACCTCCCCCGAGTTCGGCGACTACGACACCTCCAGCCTCACCGGGGTCAGCTACGGCGGTGCCCCGGCCGCGCCCGCCCTGGTCGACAAGATCAAGGAGCGGCTGCCCGAGCGGGTGCCCGGCAACGGCTACGGGCTGACCGAGACCTCGTCGGTGACCACCTACAACGGCGGTGTGAACTACCTGGAGCGTCCCGAGAGCGTCGGCCCGCCCGTCGCGGTCTGCGACGTCAAGGTGGTGGACCCCGGCGGGCGGGAGCTGCCGCCCGGCGAGGTCGGCGAGCTGCTGATCAAGGGCCCGAACGTCATCAAGGGGTACTGGAACAAGCCCGAGGCGACCACGGCCGCGTTCGAGGACGGCTGGTTCCGCAGCGGCGACCTGGCCCGGCTGGACGCCGACGGGTTCGTCTACATCGTCGACCGGGCCAAGGACATGCTGATCCGCGGCGGCGAGAACGTCTACTGCGCCGAGGTGGAGGCGGTCCTGTACGAGCATCCGGCGGTCGCCGACTGCGCCGTGATCGGCGTCCCGCACGAGGTCCTGGGCGAGGAGGTCGGCGCGGTGATCGTGCCGCGGCCGGGCGCGGCGGTCGACGAGGCGCAGATCCGGGAGTTCACCGGCGGGCGGATCGCGGCGTTCAAGGTGCCGGCGCACGTGTGGTTCCGCGACGAGCCGCTGCCCCGCAACCCCGGCGGGAAGATCCTCAAGCGGCGGCTGCGGGAGGAGCTGCTGACCTGACCCGCGGCTGCCGGCGCCCCCGGCCCGGCGGGGCGGGGCGCCGGTAGGGTGATCTTGTGATGAGCGAGGATCCACGGTCCGGAATCCGGCAGGTCGACGCGCCGGGCCTGGCGCCCGGTCCCGGCTACAGCCACGCCGTCTCGGCCGACCTGCTGGGGCGACTGGTGGCGGTGAGCGGGCAGATCGCCCTGGACGGGGACGGGAACCTGGTCGGCCCCGGCGACCTGGAGGCGCAGACGCGGCAGGTGTTCGCCAACCTGGAGGCCGCGCTGACCGCCGCCGGGGCCCGCTGGGAGCACGTGGTGCGGCTCGGCTACTTCCTGCGCGACGCCGGCGGCGTCGGCGTGGTCCGCGCCGTCCGCGCCGAGTTCGTGCCCGAGGGGGTGGCGCCGGCGGCGTCGCTGGTCGAGGTGTCCCGGCTGGTCCGCGACGACCTGCTGGTGGAGATCGAGGCCCTGGCCGTCGTCCCCGCCGCCCGCCCGAGCGCCTGACCCGCCCGCCGCCGATCGGCCCGGCTCGGACGGGGCCCGCTACGCGGAGCGGGGCGGCCCGGGAGGTCCCGGGGCGCCCCGCCGCGCATCGACCGGACGGTCAGACGTTCACGCCGAAGTCGGAGGCGATGCCCGCCAGGCCGGAGGCGTAGCCCTGCCCGACCGCGCGGAACTTCCACTCGGCGCCGTTGCGGTACAGCTCGCCGAAGACCATGGCGGTCTCGGTCGAGGCGTCCTCCGAGAGGTCGTAGCGCGCGATCTCGCTGTTGTCGGCCTGGTTCACCACGCGGATGAACGCGTTGCGGACCTGCCCGAAGTTCTGCTGGCGGCCGTCGGCGTCGTAGATCGACACCGGGAACACGATCTTGGCGACGTCGGCGGGGACCGAGGTGAGGCTGACCTTGATCTGCTCGTCGTCGCCCTCGCCCTCACCGGTGAGGTTGTCGCCGGTGTGCTCGACCGAGCCGTCGGGGCTCTTGAGGTTGTTGAAGAACACGAAGTGCTGGTCCGACAGCACCTTGTTCTCCGCCGAGACCAGCAGGGCGCTGGCGTCCAGGTCGAAGTCGGTCCCGGTGGTGGTCCGCACGTCCCAGCCCAGACCGACCACGACGGCGGTCAGTCCGGGGGCCTCCTTGGTCAGCGAGACGTTGCCGCCCTTGCTCAGACTGACTCCCACTGTTGTCTACCTCCGTATCGGACTGCGGGCGCAGGCGCCCGCGATCGGTCTGTCTTACGAGAACGGTAGCCATCCCTGCCCGGTTCCCCCGGGCAGTTGGGCAATTAGCCGCGCGGCGTGCCGTTCCGCGTCCGACCGAGCGTAGGGGACGGGGTCAGGGGCCGGTGAGGAACGCGGTGGGCGCGGTGACGGGGGCGGGCAGCTCGAACGCGGCGGCCAGGTCCGCGGCCGCGGGTGCCAGCGCGTCGCAGGCGCGGCGGCGCGCCGCCCGCACGTCCTCCAGGAGGCCGGGTGCGGCGGCGCCCTCGTCGAGCAGGTCGGCGGCGCGGCGCTCGACGAGGTTCAGCGCGTGCAGGTGCAGCACCCGCGCCAGCGGTTCGGGGCCGGCGGCCGCGGCGGCGGCGCAGATCTCCAGGACGATCCGGTCGGCGCAGGCGGTGGCGGTCCGGGCGGCCAGGGCCAGGTTGGCGTTCCAGGCGGTGAAGGCGTCGCCGCCGCCCGCCAGCGCGGTCTCGACCTGGTGCTGGAGCCGGTCGCGCATCCGCCGCTCGGCCTCGCGGAGCAGCAGCAGCGGTGTGCGCGGCGCGTCCAGGCCCTCTTCGCCCGGCGGGGCGGCGGCGGGGGCGGGCGGGGTGTAGCGGTCGAGGGCGGCCATGGCGCGGGCGGTGTCGTAGAGGATCAGCTCGTTGTCGCCGCCGGCGTTCTGGTAGGCGTGGGTCAGGCCGCGGTAGGCGTTGAGGCGCTCGTCGGCGGCGAAGCCGGGCGCGCCGCTGTGCACCCGGCACGCCGACACCGTCTCCTGCGCCTGCGCGGTCGCGGCGGCCTTCAGCAGCGCCAGGTCGCGGTCGACGGCCGACCACGGCGCCCACGCGGTCTCGGGCCCCTCCCCGGCCGGGCCGGGGCCGCCGGGGCCGCCGGGGCGGGGCGCGGTGACGTGCGCGGCGACGGCGGTGAGGGCGTAGCCGGCGGCGAGCGCGCCGAGGACCGCCTCCTGCTGGTTGCGGTAGTCGGTGAGGGGGCGGCGGGGCGCGAGCCGGCCGAGGGTGGTGCGGCCGGAGGAGTGCGCGGCCAGCATCCCTGCGGCGGCGCGGGTGATCGCGGCGGAGGCGGAGATGACGGACCGCCACACCGGCGGCGCCACGCCCATGGAGCGGGTGAGGCGCGCCGCGGGGTCGCCGGCGGGGTCGTGGAAGGTCCCGTCGGGGTCGATGCGGGCGCCGTCGCGCAGCCACGCGGCGTGGGGGACGCGGACGCCGTCGAGCAGGACGGCGGCGTAGTCGATCTGCAGCCCGGTCGTCTCGGGGGCGGGCACGATCCGGACGCCGGGCGGGACGGTGCCGTCGGGGCGGCGCAGCGGCACCGCGAACACGAACACGCCGCGCTCGCGGCCGCCGTGGACGAGGGTGGCGTAGACGGCGGCGGTCTTGGCGACGCCGGGGTGGGCGGTGTTGGTGGGGAACTTGGCGGCCTCGGTGTCGGGGGTGGTCAGGACGAACTCGCCGGTGGCGGGGTCGTGGCGGGCGGTGGTGCGGGGCGACAGGTGGCTGTTGCTGCGGCCGACCTCGGTCATCAGCAGCGTCCCGGCCGACCGCATCGACTCCAGCGCCTCCCGCGCGCCTCCCGCGCCGCCCCCACCGGCGCTGTCGGCGCTGTCGGAGCCGAACCGGATGATGGGGCCGAGGGCGAGGGTGTAGTGCAGCAGCATCACGTGGAACAGGGCGGGGTCGGCGATCGCGGCGCGGTCCAGCAGCGCGCACAGCGCCGGCGGGTCGGCGAGCAGGTCGGCGGCGGGCGGCGCGGCGAGCCCGGCGCTGCGCAGCCGCGCGTAGGTCAGGGCCTGGCGCTCGCGGGCGGTGAGGCCGCCGGGGTAGGTGAAGAACTCCTCGGGGACGGCCTCCCGCAGCCGGGCGCGGATCTTGGCGTCGGGCGACGCGCCGCGCACGAACGCGGCCAGCGCGGTGGCGTGTGCGGTACCGGGTGTCGTGCCGGGTGTCGTGCCGGGTGCGGTGTCCATCAGCGGTCCTCTCCCCCGGCGTCCGGGGCGGCCTTGCCGGTGCGGCCGTGCCGGGGCCGGTCGCGCAGCGGCGCCAGGGTCCTGGCGCCGGGGACCGCCAGCCGGGCGCACTGGCACAGCGCGTCGCCGGGGCCGGCCTCGGTGAACACGGTCGCGCCGGCGGCGTGCACGGCGCGCAGGGTGCCGGGCAGGCGGACGGGTTTGACGATGCAGTCGGCCAGGGCGCGGTGCAGGTCGTCGTCGTCGCGGTAGGCGCGGCCCCGTACCGGGGAGTGCACGGGGACCTCCAGGGGCCGCTGGGGCAGGTGGCGGATCATGGCGTACCACTCGTCGTCGGCGCCGGCCATGGCCGGGTGGTGCGACAGGTAGGGGACGGCGAGCCGCACGGCGCGCACGCCGGCGGCGCCGGCGGCGTCGACGACCCGGTCCAGGGGGGCGTCGGGTCCGGACACGATCGTGACGCCGGGGGCGTTGAGGCAGGCGACGACCACGTCGGGTGCTCCGGCGGCGTCGATGCAGGCTCCGGCGCCGTCCTCGCCGGCCTCCAGCAGCGCCATGCCGCCGCCGCGGCCGCGGCGGGCCAGGACGCCGACGGCCGACACGGCCATCCGGGCGCCGTCGGCGATGGTGAACGCGCCGGCGCACACGAGCGCGGCGATCTCGCCGAAGCTCTGCCCGACCGCGCAGGCGGGGTGGATTCCGCCGGCGCGCAGGGTGCGGTCGACGGCGACGGAGGCCGCGTAGGAGCACAGCTGCGCGACGCCGGGGGTGCGGGACGCGGCCCGGTAGGCGGCGGGGTCGTCCAGCAGGACCGCCCGCAGCGACGGCCATCCGGTGGCGGGCAGTCCCTCCTGGGCCGCGTCCAGGACGTCGGCGACGGCGCGGGCGGCGCCGGGCCCGGTGCGGGCGAGGGCGGGCAGGTCGGGGACGCCGGTGGAGCCGGTGCCGGGGAACAGGAAGGCGCAGCTGTCGTCGGGCTTGAGCGCTTCGGCCGGGGGGAACGCGGTGGACGGCACGCTGGGGTCTCCTTACCTGGAAGGAAGGCTCACTTTCCCATTCGGAGATAAAGGCCGCTTTATGGATAGGTATGGAACATAAACCCTGAAATGGGATTATTCACTTGTGGGTCAGGCCTGACAACCGCTGTGTGGCGAGGGGGGAACGAGCATGTCCCTGAGGCGAGGCCCGGCATGGGCGATCCGCGGGACCGGCGCCTACCTTCCCGAGCGGTGCATGCCCAGCGAGGAGCTGTCGCGCTCGCTCGGCCTGGAGCCGTCCTGGATCGAGGACCGGACCGGAATCCGCCGCCGGCACCTGGCCGCGCCCGGGCAGGCCGCATCCGACCTCGCCGCGGCCGCCGCCGCCCGCGCCCTGGACGCCGCCGGGCTGGACGCGGCCGATATCGGCCTGATCGTCCTCGGCACCTCCACCCCCGACCTGATCGCCCCGTCCACCGCGTGCCGCGTGCAGGCGCTGCTCGGCGCGCACCGCGCCGCCGCGTTCGACGTCGCCGCCGCCTGCACCGGGTACGTGTTCGGGCTGCAGGCCGCGCTCGGGTGGCTGGCCGCCCAGCCCGGCCCCGCCCACGCGCTGGTCGTCGGCGTCGAGGTGTACTCGCGGTTCCTGGACCCCGCCGACCGCGGCACGGTCGCGGTGTTCGGCGACGGCGCCGCCGCCACGGTGATCGGCCCCGCCGCCGCGCCCTACGGGATCGGGCCGGTCACCCTGGGGTCCGACGGCTCGGGCGCCGACGACGTGCTCATCCCCGCCGGCGGCAGCCGCACCCCCGCCAGCGCCGGCACCCTGGCCTCCCTCGGGCACACCATCCGGATGGACGGCCGCGCCGTCCGCGGCTTCATCACCCGGATCTTCCCCCGGCTGGTCGCCGAGGCCACCGAGGCCGCCGGGATCAAACCCGCCGACCTGGCGCTGGTCGTCCCCCACCAGCCCAACCCGCGGCTGGTGGCGTCGCTGGCCGGCGAGGCCGGCCTGGAACGCGGCCAGCTGGCGATCGTCGGGCACGACGTCGGCAACATCGGCGCCGCGAGCATCCCCTTCGCGCTGGACCGGGCCGTCCGCGGCGGCCGCCTCGCGCCCGGCGACCAGGTGCTGCTCGCCGGGTTCGGCGCGGGCGTGACCTGGGGCCACACCCTCATCACCTGGCCGCCGCCCTGACGCGCGGCGGGTCCCCTCACCGCAGGGCTTCGCGCCCCTCCACCGCGGCGGCTCGGGCGGCGGCGTCGGCCGCGGACCGGACGAACGCCGCCAGCGCCCGCGACCGGGACGCCTCCGGCCAGGCCAGCACCAGCGTGGTCGGCGGCGCGTCCCGCACCGGCACCGCCGCCAGGTCGTCGCGCAGCAGCCCCCGCATCGACGCCGGCAGCACCGCCACCGCCCGGCCGAGCGCGATCAGCTGCATCAGCTGCCCCCCGTCGCCGGCGCCGGGCCCCTCCCCCGGGCCCCGCCCGCGCGGCCTGGGCTCCCCGTCCAGGTCGGCCATCGACACCTCCGCGCGGCCCGCCAGCCGGTGCCCGCGCGGCAGGACCGCGATCTGCGGCTCGCGCATCAGCTCCTCGGTGGCCAGTCCCGTGACGTCGTGCCGCGGCAGGTAGAGCAGCGCCGCGTCGGCGCGGCCGTCGCGCAGCGCCCGGTCGGCGCCGTACCCGAACAGCATCTCCACCGGGACCGCGTCCGGGTCGCGCTCGTAGGCGGCCAGGATCGCCGGGAGCAGGCCGCCGCCGTCCCCGCCGGGCTTCATCGCCAGGACCAGGCGGGGCCCGGCGTCGCCGGCGCCGCCGGCGCGGCGGGTGCGGCGCACGGCCGCGGCGACCGCGTCGAGCGCGGCGGCGCCCTCGTCCCGCAGCGTCTCCCCCGCCGGGGTCAGCGCGACGCTGCGGCTGGTGCGCTCCAGCAGCGCCACGCCCAGCCGCCGCTCCAGCCGGGCGATCGCCCGCGACAGCGGCGGCTGCGCGATCCCCAGCCGCTCGGCGGCGCGGCCGAAGTGCAGCTCCCGCGCCACCGCCAGGAAGTAGGCGAGCTCCCGCGTTTCCACCACGTCCATACCTTCAGGGTATTGATCGGGCGCCGATCGGTGTTGGAGCGGGCCGCGCCGCCGGTGGTGAGGTGGAGGCATGGACGACACCACCAAGACCGCCCTGGTCACCGGGGCGAACAAGGGAATCGGCAACGCCGTCGCGCGGGGGCTGGCCGAGCGCGGCATGACCGTGCTGATCGGTGCCCGCGACCCCGGCCTGGGCGAGAAGGCCGCCGCGGAGCTGCGCGGAGCCGGGCACGACGCCCGCGCCGTCGTGCTGGACGTCACCGACGACGCCTCGGTCCGCGCCGCCGCCGCCGCGGTCGAGGACGCGACCGGGCGCCTGGACGTGCTGGTCAACAACGCCGGCATCTCCGGCGGCGCCGTCCACCCGCCCGACGAGGCCGACCTGGAGACCGTGCGGCGCGTGTTCGACACCAACCTGTTCGGCGTGATCCGGGTGACCAACGCGGTGCTGCCGCTGCTGCGCCGGGCACCGGCCGGGCGGATCGTCAACGTCTCCAGCGGCACGGCGTCGATGGCCGCGATGACCGACCCCGCCCACTACTTCTGGGACTCCCCCGCCTCCGCCGCCTACCCGGCGTCCAAGGCCGCGCTGAACATGCTCACGATCCAGTACGCCAAGCGGCTGCGCGACACGGCGATCCTGGTGAACGCCGCCGCGCCCGGCGCCTGCGCCACCGACTTCACGGCCGACTTCGTCCGCGCGCACGGCCGGGTCGTCGACCGGACCGCCGAGCAGGGCGCCGCCATCGCCGTCCGCCTGGCCCTGCTGGACGACGGCGGCCCCACCGGCGGGTTCTCCCACGACGACGGCCCCGTCCCCTGGTAGCCCGGCCGCCGCCGGGGGCTACCAGGGGGAGGCCACGAGCGCCTGCACGGCCAGCGCGGTCACCGCCTGCGCGGCCAGCCACCGCCGCGCGGGCGGCCCGTGCAGGGCGGCCGCCGCCAGCGGCCACACCGCGAACGGCAGCCAGATCCGCTCCACCTCGCCGCGCGTCACCCCGGAGGCGTCCAGCACCAGCACCCCCGTCAGCGCGGCCGCCGCGAGCACCGCGACCACGGCCCGCGGCGGGACGGCCCGCGCCCGCGCCGCACCGCCCGCCAGCCCGGCCGCGCCGCGCAGGGCCCTGGCCGCGGCGGGCAGCGCGTGCGCGACCGCCGGGCCCGTCAGCAGCCCCAGCACCGCCAGGTTCGCCGCCGTGAAGTAGGCGTAGGACCGCTGCGCCGACCCGCGGCTGATCAGGTAGGTGTCCAGGGTGGCGCGGACGCCGTCGGGCCACCAGAACCCCGCCAGCGTGCACGCGGCCGGCACCGCGACCAGGCCGGCGCCCAGCGCCGCCAGCAGCCGCGGCCGGGGCCGCGCCAGCAGCACCACCGCCAGCGGCACCGCGAACATCGGCAGCAGCCCGTAGCTGAGGTAGGGCAGGGACCCCAGCAGCAGCCCGCCGCCCCCCGCGAGGACCACCGCGCCCGCCCCGTGCGGGGGGCGGTCGCGGCGGGCGGCGGCCGCCAGCAGCGCCGTGCCCCACGCGGCCACGGCCATGAACAGCGCGTCCATCGAGGTCGCGATCCACAGCGCGAGCGGCGCCAGGACCAGCAGCGGCACCGCCGACCGCGCCGCCCGCTCCCCCGCCAGGCACCGGACGGTCACCGCGACCGCCGCGGACGCCGACGCGCCCCCGGTGACGATCACCGCCGCCGCCCACCCGGTGCCGCCGAGCCCGGCGGCCTCCAGCGCCCACAGCGCCAGCGTCGGCAGCGGCGGATGCCCCCGCACGTGGGTGGTGTAGCCGCCGAGCCGGTCGGTGAAGGTCCGCAGCCACTCCATGGGGTCGGGCCGCACCTGCGCCAGCCCGGCCGGGTACTCGGTCGGCGCGTCCAGCGGCGCGGCGAGCGCGCCCCATCCGTCGCCGGCCGCCAGCGCCACCGCCCACGCCGCCGACCCCGCCCACGCCAGCAGCGGCACCGCCCGCCACGGCAGCCGCGCGGCCAGCGCCGGCAGCGCCGCCACCGCCGCCGCGGCGAACGCCGCCGCGGGCAGCAGCTCCCAGGTCAGCGGCCGCTCCCGCGCCCGCGCGTGCAGCGGCGGCAGCGCGTCCTCGGTCTCCAGCCCGGCGCGCCGCAGGTACCACCCGGCCGCGAACGCCGCCGCGATCCCGGCCGCCCACACCGCGACCGCGACCCACCCGCACCGGCCGCGCGTCCTGCCGCGGCCGCCGGTCGCGGCCCGCTCCCGGGCATCGGTGAGCGTCACCGCCGCCCTCCTCTCCGCGCCGTACTCCGGGCCCCGCGCCGCCGCCGTGCGAGCCGGACGGCGATCGCGGCGGCGGCGATGACCGCGATCGCCGCGAGGACGAGCCCGAGGTTGCGGCCGTAGGGCAGCGGCAGCCGGGACGGCTCGTCGGCGCGGCGGCCGAAGCCGAGCACGGCCGGCAGCGCGACCGCGGTGACGCATCCGGCGACGACCAGCGCCGCCCGCACGGCGGGCCGCGCCGCGTCCGGCAGCCGCGCGGTCGCCAGCCCGGCGGCCAGCACCAGCGGCACCAGCACGCCGTCGTGCAGGACCGCCGCCCCGGCGAACCAGGCCGCCCACCGGCCGGCGGGGACGTCGGCGGCGATGCCGCTCGCGCCGAAGCCGATCAGCGCCAGCCCCGCCGCGTAGGCGGCCCACACCGCGATCCGGGCGGTCATGCGACCACCACCCGGTGCACCCATTTGGTCTGCATGACCCCGGGCCGGTTGGGGGCGATCAGCCGGCAGGGGTAGCCGTGGTCCAGGGCCAGCGGCGCGCCGTTCAGGCCGAGCGCGAGCAGGGTCAGCGGGTCGT
This sequence comes from Actinomadura meyerae, assembly GCF_900188445.1. Lineage (GTDB taxonomy): Bacteria > Actinomycetota > Actinomycetes > Streptosporangiales > Streptosporangiaceae > Spirillospora > Spirillospora meyerae. The sequence continues at coordinate 10,661 of NZ_FZOR01000013.1, read as the reverse complement.
GCCAGTGCGGAGGGTCGACCATGGAGGTGCGGTAGAGGCCGCCGCGTTCCAGCGACTCGACCGTGATCCGCGCGCCGGCCGGGGCCCCGGCCAGGTCCAGCAGGTCCCGCAGCCGCACGCCCGTCCAGTCCGCCTCCACGCTCCAGCCCTCCACGCAGGCGATCGGGAGCCGCGCGGTGTGCTGCGGCAGGGCGCGCAGGGCGTCCAGGGACAGGGTGAGCGGGCGGTCGACGCGGCCGGTGACGGTGAGCCGGAACGCGGGGTCGCGGGCCGCGGCGGTGACGCCGGTCGTGGCGGCGGACTTGTTGACCGGGACGCCCTGCGGGCCGATGCCGGGACGGCGCGGCGCCAGCACCGCCAGCCGCGCCAGCGGCGTCGCCGTCTGCCCGACCGTGGTCGCGGCGATCGCGCCGCTCGCGGCGGCGACGGTGAGCAGGAACCCGCGGCGGCCCACCCCGTCCCGCGGGCGGGTCATCAGCGCCCGCCGCGCGGTGCCGGCCTCGTTGGCGATGTGCACCAGCAGCGCCCCGACCAGGATGTAGGCCGTCCAGTAGTGCGCGGTGGTGAAGAAGAACCGGAACACGTACCAGTAGGCGATGTTCAGTATCCCGGTCACGGTCTGGAACAGCGCGGCGCCGACCAGGACGAAGATGAGCACCCGCTGGACGGCGTGCCCGGCCGAGCGGAAGGGCGGCCACCGCCACAGCCGGGGGTAGACCGTCCACAGCTTGGCCAGCAGCAGCGGCACCGTCGCCAGCCCGCCGATGACGTGGACGCCCTGGGTGACCCGGTACAGGCCGACCGGCCGCGACGGCCACTGCATCCATCCGGCCGGGTGCTGCATGAAGTGGCTGACCAGCCCGGTCGTGAACGACACCGCGATCGACACACCGAGCGCGACGCCGAGCCAGGAGGCGACCCGGGTGTCGTGCAGCCGGCTGGTGAACCGTCCCGACAGCCCGGTGACCAGCGGCGGCGGGGTCAGGCGCACGCGGCTCAAGCGCCCGCCCGGCAGGCTCGCACGGGTCAGGCCCGCAGGGCGACGAACCACCGTCCGGCCTCCTCCCACAGCTCGGTCACGGTCGCCGCGCACGCGTCGGCCAGGTCGCCGGCGGCGTCGGCCGACACCCGCGCCCAGGTGAACCATTCGCCGACGGTGCGGCCCGACCGCAGCCGCAGCGGCTCCACCCGGGACCCGGTGCCGGGCGGGTCGACCTCGACCAGGACGCGGCCGCCGGGCGCACGCAGCGCCAGGACGCGGCGCAGCAGCGCGGCGGGGTCGCCGCCGATGCCGATGTTGCCGTCGGCCAGCAGCACGGTGCCCCAGCGGCCGGTGCCGGGCACGCGCCCGAACACGTCCCGGCACAGGGCGGGGGCGCCGGCCGCGACGGTCAGCGCGACCGCGGCCGGGGCCAGGTCGATGCCGAGGACGGGGACGCCGCGGCGGGCCAGCGCCACGGTGAGGCGGCCCGGCCCGGACCCGACGTCCAGGACGGCGCCGCGGCAGCGGGCCAGCAGCCCCGCGTCGCCGGGGCGGGCCGCGGCCAGCCAGTCCTGGACCGGCAGCGGGCGGCGGCGGCCGTCGGCGTGCTCGATCTCCACGGGGGCGCGGCCGCGCAGCGCCTCCTCGTACAGTGCGCCGATCACGCCGGGACCGTTCCGGCGTGCAGGCCGCGCAGGGCGGCGGCGAAGCGGGTCCCGGCGGCCAGCGCGGCGACGGCGCGGGCGTCGGCGGGGGTGTCGACGTCGGTGAGCTCGGGCAGCAGCCCGACGCGCAGCCCCGCGCCGCGGAGCCGGGCGAGCTGGGCGGCGCCGGTCCCGGGCAGCGACATCGGGACGCCGCGCAGCAGCCGCGGGTCGGGGCGGCGCAGGCCGAGGAGCCAGAACCCGCCGTCGGCGGCGGGCCCGAAGACCGCGTCGCGGCGGCGCAGGTCGCGGGCGGCGCGCTGCAGCAGCGCCGGGGTGACCTGCGGGGTGTCCATGCCGATGAGGACCAGCGGGCGGCCCGCCCACGCGTCGGTGAACGCGGCGGCCAGCCGCTCGTCCAGGCCGGCGCCGCGCTGCGGCAGCACGGTGAACCCGGCGGGCAGCCACGGGCCGGGCGCGCCGTCCAGCGCCAGGACCCGCCGCCCGGCGGGCGCGGCGGCGACCGCGGCGAGGGTGTCGCGCAGCGCCGCCTCGGCCAGCGCGGCGGCCTGATCCGGGGTGTAGGCGGAGGTCAGGCGGGTCTTGACGCGCCCGGGCACGGGCTCCTTGGCGATCACGACGAGATCGGCGCCGGCGGCGCCGGCGGGGGCGGCGGGGGCGGTGGGCGTGTTGGGCGCGGTCACCGGGCGGCCTCGGCCAGGACGCGGCGCATGTCGCGGACGGCGCGGACCGTCCCGCCGACGGTCCCGGTGACCTTGGAGTCGCCGGTGCGGGGCCGGTAGGCGACGTCGACCTCGGCGACCGGCCAGCCCGCGGCGGCGGCGCGCAGCACCATCTCCAGCGGGTAGCCGAACCGGCGGTCGGCCACGCCGAGGCCGAGCAGCGCGGCGCGGGGCGCGGCCCGCATCGGGCCGAGGTCGCGCAGGCGGGTGCCGGCGCGCCGGTTCAGGGAGCGGGCCAGGACGGCGTTGCCGAGCCGGGCGTGCGGCGGCCACGCGCCGCGCCCGGTGGGGCGGCGCCGGCCCAGCACCAGCCCGGCCGCGCCGCCGGCGCGCAGCGCGTCCAGCGCGGCGGTGAGCCGGGGCAGCTGCGCCGGGTCGAGGGAGGCGTCGGCGTCCATGACGCACACCACCTCGGTCTCGGCGGCGAGCAGGCCGGCGTGGCAGGCGGCGCCGAAGCCGCGCTCGGGTGCGGCCACGACGCGGGCGCCGCGGTCGGCGGCGACGGTCGCGGAGCCGTCGGTGGAGGCGTTGTCGACCACCAGGGGCCGGAACCCGGCGGGCATCCGGTCCAGCACCCAGGGCAGCGCCTCGGCCTCGTTGAGGCAGGGGAGAACCACATCGATCACGGTCTGACGCTACTTTCGGTGACGGGGCGGCGACCCTTACGAAGTGGTGACGGGCGCGGCGGCGAACTCGGCGATGCCGTCGGCGAACGCCACCGCCGGGGAGAACCCCAGCTCGCGGCGGGCCCGGTCGGGGCGGGCGACGATGTGGCGGACGTCGCCGAGCCGGTAGCCGCCGGTGACCTGCGGCGCGGGCCCGCCGCACGCGGCGGCCAGCGCGGCGGCCATGGCCCCGATCGTGCGGGGCTCGCCGCTGGCGATGTTGTAGGCGCGCAGCCCGCCGGGCTCGGGCGGCCCGGCGACGATCCGCTCCAGCGCGAGCACGTTGGCGCGGGCGACGTCGCGGACGTGCACGAAGTCGCGGCGCTGCGCGCCGTCCTCGAACACCAGCGGCGGCAGGCCCGCCAGCAGCCGCGACCGGAAGATCGCCGCGACGCCCGCGTAGGGGGTGTCACGCGGCATCCGGGGCCCGTAGACGTTGTGGTAGCGCAGCGCGGCGGCGGAGCCGCCGGTGGCGCGGGCCCAGGACGCGGCCAGGTGCTCCTGGGCGAGCTTGGTGTCGGCGTAGACGTTGCGGGGGTCGAGCGGGGCGTCCTCGGCGACGGCGCCGGGCGCCAGCGGCCGCCCGCAGGAGGGGCAGCCGGGCTCGAACCGGCCGGCGGCCAGCGCCTCCTCGGGGCGGGGCCGGGGCCGCACGGACCCGTGCGCGGCGCAGCTGTAGGCGCCCTCCCCGTACACCACCATGGAGGAGGCCAGGACGAGGGCGCCGACGCCGGCGCGGGCCATCTCGGCCAGCAGCACGGCGGTGCCCTGCACGTTCGCGGCGGTGTAGGCGGGCAGGTCGGACACGTCGACGCCGAGGCCGACCTTGGCGGCCTGGTGGCAGACGGCGTCGACGCCGGCCAGCCGCCGGGCAACGGCGGCGGGGTCGGCGACGTCCGCGGTCCCGCCGCCGAGCCCGTCGGGCCGGGTGTCCAGGCCGCGCACGCGGTGCCCTGCGGCGGTGAGCGCCTCGGCGATGTGCGAGCCGATGAACCCGGCCGATCCGGTGAGCAGTACGTTCATGGCGACGAAGGTAGGACGCGCGGCGCGGCGCGGGCGGCCCGCACGGCCCGGTCAAGACACCTTGTTCCAACCTTGTAAGAACTTCACCCGCCGGGCGGCGCGGGGCGGGCGGCGCGGGGCGGGCGGCGCGCCGGGCGCCGGGGCGGCGGTGGGACGGGCGGGGTCAGCGGTCGACGAGCGGGGCGAGGAGTTCGACGGCCTTGTCGACGTCGGCCTCGGTGGTGGTGAGGTGGAACGCGCACCGCAGCCGCCCGGCCCGCACGGCGGCGATGACGCCGCCGCGCCGCAGGACCTCGTCGGTGCCGGCGGGGACGTCGAGGGCCACGATCGCCGAGTCGCCGGGCGGCAGGCCGAGCCCGGCGCGGAACCGGCGGGCCAGCGCGACGTCGTGGTCGTGGATCGCGGCGGTCCCGACCCGTTCGAGCAGTTCCAGGGCGGGGGCGTGCCCGGCCCAGCACTGCCAGGCCGGGGACAGGTCCAGGCGGCGGGCGTCCGGGGCCAGGCGCAGCGGCAGTCCGTAGACCGAGTCCCAGATGTCGGCGCCGGCGTACCAGCCGGCGCCGATCGCCGGGAGCGCGTCCAGCGCCTCGGCGGTGCCGGTGAGGAAGCAGGTGCCGCGGGGGCCGAGCAGCCACTTGTAGCCGCCGCACACCAGCCAGTCGACGCGGCCGGCGGGCAGGGGCAGCCATCCGGCGGCCTGGGTGGCGTCCAGCAGGATCCGGGCGCCGTGCGCGCGGGCGGCGTCGATCAGGTCGGCCAGGGGGGCGATGCGGCCGTCGGCGGACTGCACCGCCGACACCGCGACCACGCCGGTGCGTGCGGTGACCTGCTCGGCGATCCGCTCCAGCGGCACCGACCGGACGGTGAGGCCGGGCCGGGCGGCGAAGGGGAACAGCAGGGAGGTGAAGTCGCCGTCGGCGACCAGGACCTCGGTGCCTTCCGGCAGCGACGCCGCGACCAGCCCGGTGAAGTACGACACCTGCGGCCCGCACGCGACCCGGCCGGCGGGGACGCCGAGCAGCCGCGCGAACGCCTCCCGGGAGCGGGTGACCGCGGCGTCCAGGTCGGCGGGGACCATGAGCCCGGCGGCGCGGTCGCGCTCGGCGGCGAGCATCGCCTCGTGCGCGGCGCGCGGCGGCAGCCCGTAGGTGGCGGTGTTGAGGAAGGCGGCTCCGGCGCTGAACTCGCGCTGCGCCGCGGCGATGGAAAGGGTCATGGTCCGATCGTCGGGCACCCGCCTCCCATAGCACAAAGTACGGTTTTCTGGGCGTCCCATAGATCGCGCTGATACTTTGGCGGGATGCTCGACCTGCGCCGGGGCCGGATCCTGCGGGAGGTGGCGCGGCTCGGCTCGATGACCGCCGCCGCGCGGGCCCTGTCCTACACCCAGCCGGCCGTGTCGCACCACATCGCGCGGCTGGAGGCCGAGGCCGGGACGCCGCTGGTGGTGCGGCACGGCCGCGGGGTGCGGCTGACCGAGGCGGGCCGGATCCTGGTCGAGCACGTCGAGGACGTCCTGGCCCGGATGGACGACGCGCAGGAGCAGATCGCCGCGATCGCGGGGCTGCGGGCGGGGCGGGTGCGGGTCGCGGTGTTCCCGACGGCGGCCGGGGCGCTGCTGCCGGACGCGCTGGCGCGGCTGCGGGAGCGGGCGCCGGGGGTGTCGGTGACGCTGGTGGACGCCGAGCCGGCCGAGGCGCTGGCGCTGCTGCGCGCGGGCGACACCGACATCGCGGTGGTGTTCCGGTACGCCCACACCCCGCCCGACGCCGACGCCCGGTTCCGGGAGGTGCCGCTGGCGCGGGACCCGCTGCGGCTGCTGGTCCCGGCCGACGATCCGCTGGCGGGGGCGGCGCGGCCCCGGCTGGCGGACCTGGCCGGCCGGACGTGGGCGTCGGGCTGCGCCCGGTGCCGCGACCACCTGCGGTGGGCGTGCGAGCGGGCCGGGTTCGTCCCGGAGATCGCGTTCGCGACCGAGGACCACGTCGCGGTGCAGCGGCTGGTCGCGCGGGGCCTGGCGGTCACGGTGCTGCCGGGGCTGGCGCTGCGCCTGCACACCGAGCCCGGCGTGGCGCTCCCGGACGTCGCGGCGGTGGGGAGCCGCCAGATCAGCGCGGTCGTCGCGGCGGGCCCGCGGCCGCCGGCGGTGGCGGCGCTGCTGGACGAGCTGGCCACCGTCTCCGCCGCCCTCGCACCGGCCGGGACCGACCCCGTTGAACGCGCCGCGGCGGCGGTCAGGACAGGTGGCGGTGCAGGGCGGTGAGGCGTCCGGCGGCGGCCAGGACGGCCTCGGCCAGGTCCGGCAGCCGGTCGTCGCCGAACCGCACCGACGGGCCCTGCAGCGCGACCGCCGCGAACACCCGCCCGTTGCCGTCGCGGACCGGCGCGGCCACCGCCCGCACCCCCACCAGGCGCTCCTCGTCGTTGACCGAGTAGCCGCGCGCGCGGACGCGGGCCAGGTCGTCCTCCAGGCCGCGGCGCGTGGTGAGGGTGGCGGGGGTGTAGCGGGCGTAGGGCTCCTCCATCGCGACGGGGTCGCCGCCGAAGGCCAGCAGCGCCTTGCCCATCGCGCAGGCGTGGATGGGGTTGCGGTCGCCGGGCGGCTGGTCGTAGCGCAGCGGGTGCAGCGATGGCAGGTGCATCATGACCGCGACCTCGTCGCCCGCGCGGACGCCGAGGCTGACGGCCTCGCCGGTGCCGTCGCGCAGCGCGGTCAGCTCCGGCTGCAGCAGCGTCGCGCCCATCCGCTCCAGCGCGAGCCGGCCGAGGATCGCGGTGGTGGGGCCGAGGAAGTACCGCTCGGTCGCCGGGTCCTGCGCGAGCATCCCGGTGGCGTGCAGGGCGTGCACGATGCGGTGCGCGGTGCTGACCGACAGGCCGAGCCGGTGCGCGATCTCGGTGGGGGTCTGCCGGTCGGCGTCCTCGAAGGAGCGCAGGACCGCCACCGACCGGTCCACGGTCTGCGTTCCCGGTTTGGGGTGATTGGGGGGATGGGGCCCGTCCGCCCGTCCGCCGGGGACGGCGCCCATGTCGTCCGTCACGGTCCCATACTCCCACCGGGGCCCGGGCGGGGACCGGCGGGGGCGTGTCATGGCGGCCCGGCGCCCTGCCGGAGGCTACGGCCGCCGGGCGCGGCGGCGCGGGTGAGCCGCTCGCCCATCGCCGCGAGCCGTTCGCGCAGGTCGGCCGGTTCCAGGATCTCGAAGTCGAGGTCGAGGTAGGCGATGCGCAGCGCCGTCCATTCCAGGGAGTCGGCGGTGGTGCGCAGCAGGCACGCGTCCTCGCCGGCCGGTTCGATCTCGGCGGCGGTGACGCGGAACCGGTCGGCGAGCTCGGCGGCGGGGGCGTGCACGAGCAGCACCGCCCGCCGCAGCGGCCGCGACCGGGCCAGCGACCGGGTGACGAACGCGGCGGCGCCGCCGGCGGGCGGGTCGCGGGGCGGGAACCGGACGCCGGTGGGGTGCGGGGAGGAGAGCCGGTCGACGCGGAAGGTCCGCCACCGGCCGCGGCCGGTGTCGTGGGCGACCAGGTACCAGCGGCGCCCGGCCGACACCAGCCCGTGCGGGTCGGCGAGGCGGCGGGTCTCGGCGCCGGCGGAGTCGCGGTAGGCGAAGCGGAGGCGTTCGCGGTCGCGGCACGCGGCGGCCAGGACGGTCAGGACGGCCGGGTCGGCGGCGGGCCCGGCGGGCGGCCCGGTCAGCGGGGTGGTCGCGGTGTGCAGGGCGGTGACGCGGCGCCGCAGCCGCGCGGGCAGGACCTGTTCGAGCTTGGCCAGCGCCCGCACCGACGCCTCCCCGATGCCCTCGACCGCTCCCCCGGCGGCGGCGCGGAGCCCGACGGCGATCGCGACGGCCTCCTCGTCGTCCAGCAGCAGCGGCGGCATCGCGGCGCCGGCCTCCAGCGCGTACCCGCCGGCGGCGCCGAGCGTGGAGTGCACGGGGTAGCCGAGGCCGCGGAGCCGCTCGACGTCGCGGCGGACGGTGCGGGCGCTGACGCCGAGCCGCGCGCACAGCTCGGGGCCGCTCCACGCGCGGCGGGTCTGCAGGAGCGACAGCAGCCGCAGCAGCCGTTCGGAGGACATGCCCCCAGTATGCGGGCGAACGAGGCCAGGTCCTGACCTCGTTGGTTCCTAGCGTGGCGGGCATGAGCGACGAAGACATGGTGATCATCGGGGCCCGGCACAACAACCTGCGGGACGTCTCGGTGCGCATCCCGAAGAACCGGCTGGTGGTGGTGTCGGGGGTGTCGGGGTCGGGCAAGTCCTCGCTGGTGTTCGGGACGGTCGCGGCGGAGGCGCAGCGGCAGCTGGGCGAGACGCTCAGCTGGTTCGCCCGCGACCGGATGCCCAAGCGGGAGCGGCCGGACGCCGACGCCGTCGAGGGCCTGGCGCCGGCGGTGGTGGTCGACCAGCGGCCGGTCGGCGGGAACGCCCGCTCGACGGTCGGGACGGCCACCGGCGTGTTCGCGGTCCTGCGGGTGCTGTTCTCCCGGTTCGGGTCGCCGCCGGCCGGGGAGGCGGCCGCGTACTCCTTCAACGACCCGCGGGGCATGTGCCGCGCCTGCGACGGGCTGGGCCGGGCGGTGCGGGTCGACCTGGACCGGTTCCTGGACGTCTCGCGGTCGCTGAACCAGGGCGCGGTGGCCTTCCCGCCGTTCGGCGTCGGGACGTTCACCTGGCAGCTGCACGCCGAGTCGGGCCTGTTCGATCCCGACAAGCCGCTGCGGGAGTTCACCGCCGCCGAGTGGGAGCTGCTGCTGCACGGCAAGGGGTTCCGCGTGCCGCGCCGCAACCGGACCGGGTCGATGGGCGACAACGCCTACGAGGGGCTGGTCGCCCGGTTCGACCGCCTCTACCTCAAGCGGGACCCGGGGGCGCTGCGTCCGGGGCTGCGGGAGCAGGTGCGGCGGGTGGTCCGCGAGGACGACTGCGCCGCGTGCGGCGGCGCGCGCCTGAACCCGGCGGCGCTGGCGTCGCGGATCGGGGGCCGCTCGATCGCCGACATGGCGCGGCTGGAGGCCACCGACCTGATCGGCGTGCTCGGCGAGATCACCGACCCGGTCGCGGCGCGGGTCGCGGACGCGGCGCTGACCCGGCTGCGGCGGCTGGCCGGGATCGGCCTGGGCTACCTGGCCCTGGACCGCGAGACGGCCTCTTTGTCGGGCGGGGAGGCGCAGCGGCTGAAGGTCGTCCGGCACCTGGGGTCGAGCCTGACCGGGCTGGCCTACGTGTTCGACGAGCCCAGCGCCGGCCTGCACCCCGCCGACGTGGACCGGCTGACCGCGCTGCTGGCGCGGCTGCGCGACCGGGGCAACACGGTGCTGGTGGTCGAGCACGACCCCGCCGTCATCGGCGCCGCCGACCATGTGATCGACATGGGGCCGGGCGCGGGCGAGGACGGCGGCCGGGTGCTGTTCACCGGTCCCCCGGCGGCGCTGCGGGATGCGGGGACGCCGACCGGGCGGGCGCTGCGCGGCGCCCTGCCGGTCAAGGCCGCGGTGCGCGAGCCGTCCGGCTGGACGACGGTCGAGGGCGCCCGCTCCCGCAACCTCAAGGGCGTGACGGCGCGGTTCCCGCACGGGGTCCTGACCGTCGTGACGGGGGTGGCGGGGTCGGGCAAGACCACGCTGGTCATGGACGAGTTCGCCCCGCGCCATCCCGGCGCGGTCGTGGTGGACCAGTCGCCGATCGCGGCGTCGCGCCGGTCGACGCCGGCGACGTTCCTCGGCGCGATGGACCCGCTGCGGCGGCTGTTCGCCCGCGCGAGCGGCGCCGCGCCGGCGCTGTTCTCGCACAACTCGGCGGGCGCCTGCCCGGACTGCGGCGGCAGCGGCGAGATCGTCACCGACCTGGCGTTCATGGACCCGGTGACGACGCGGTGCCGGGCGTGCGGCGGCCGCCGCTACCGGCCGGAGGCGCTGGCGCACACGCTGCGGGGCCGCACGATCGCCGACGTGCTGGAGATGACCGCCGACCGGGCCCTGGCGTTCCTCGGCGAGGAGGCCCCGGGGACGCGTGAGACCGGTGGGACGGGTGTCGCGGGGCCGCTGCGGGCGATGTGCGAGGTGGGCCTGGGCTACCTGGCGCTGGGCCGTCCGCTGGCGTCGCTGTCGGGCGGCGAGCGGCAGCGGCTGAAGCTCGCGGCCCGGCTCGACGTCGGCGGCGCCGTCCACGTGCTGGACGAGCCGGCCGCGGGGCTGCACGTGTCGGACGTCGGCGCGCTGGTGGCGCTGCTGGACCGGCTGGTGGACGCCGGGAGCACGGTGGTCGTGGTCGAGCACGACCCGCGGGTGGTCGCGGCGGCGGACTGGGTGATCGATCTCGGGCCGGGCGGCGGCCGGCACGGCGGCGAGGTCGTGTTCGCCGGCACCCCGGCGGCGCTGCTGGACGCGCCGGGCTCGGCGACGGCGGAGTACCTGCGCCGCGCCGCCGCGCCCGGCCGCGCCGCCGCGCCCGCGGCCGTCTGACCGGCGCCGGCGACGCGGGCACCGGGGGCGCGGGGGGCTAGTCGCAATGCCGGGAAGTTAAGGTGACGCCGGAGGTGTCAAGGGTTCTCGGCTGGTGGCCGGACATGAGAACGGAGATCCAGTAGAACGGGTGTTCTCT
>NZ_FZOR01000015.1 GCF_900188445.1 Actinomadura meyerae | reverse complement strand
CAAGCTCCGCTGCAGCCCCAGCAAGGCCGGCCACCTGGTCAAGGCCATCGCCGTCCTACAGAACTACGAGGTCACCCGAGGATGAAAAAGGGTCAGTGGGGGGTGGCGGAGGAGACCGTGCAGGACGCCGTCCTGGTGGCTTCTGAGCTGCTCACCAATGCCGTGCGCGCCACGCGGGGCCGGCCGGTGTCGTTGCGGCTGGCGCTGGCCGAGGACGGCCTTCGGGTGGAGGTCTGGGACACGTCGCCGGTGCGTCCGAAGGGGACGGCGCCGGACCTCTCGATGCCGGAAACGCCGGTGCCCGACGAGGCTCCCGATCCCGGCGGCTGGGGTCTGGGGATTGTCGAATTCCTCTCCAAGGAGCACGGCGTCCGGGCGGAGTTCGAGGGGAAGACCGTGTGGGCGCTCCTGAGAACCCGGTTCCGCCCGTCGGGCTGAAAGTGAGCTTCGCTCCGGGCGGGGAAGGTTCCTCCCGTGGGGGACTGGTTCACGCGGGAGATCTCGGACACCGGGCGGCTCCGGCTGTTCTGCTTCCTGCTGGCCTTCATCGCGGGGTTCCTGTTCATCCGGTTCAGCGTGCGGATGATCCGGCGGCAGGTGCGGTGGTGGCCCGGCAACGTGACGCCGGGCGGGCAGCACATCCACCACGTCGTGTTCGGTCTGGTGTTCATGTGCGTCGGCGGGGTGACCGGGCTCCTCGTCCAGGACGACTCGTCCTGGCCGGCGGTGGCCTCCGCGTCCGTGTTCGGGATCGGGACGGCCCTGGTCCTGGACGAGTTCGCGCTCGTCCTGCACCTGGAGGACGTCTACTGGAGCGAGCAGGGCCGCCTGTCGGTCGAGGTCGTGTTCATCACGATCGCGCTGTGCGGCCTCCTTCTGCTGGGTCTGAAGCCCCTGGGCGTGGACGACGTGGCAGGGGACGCGCTCTGGGTGATCGTCGTCGCCATCGCGTTCAACCTGTGCCTGGCCGTGGTCTCGCTGCTCAAGGGCAAGCTCTGGACGGGCCTCCTCGGCCTGTTCGTCGGCATCGTCGGGCTCGTCGGGCTCGTCGGGGCCGTGCGGCTGGCCCGGCCCGGGTCGCCGTGGGCGCGGCGCAGGTACCGGCCGGGGTCGCGCAAGGAGCGGCGGGCGCAGGTGCGCGAGCGCCGGTACCGGCGGCCCGTGCAGCGGCTCGGCGACCGGCTCGGCGACCTCATCGCCGGCCGCCCGTCGATCAGGCCGTAGCTCAGTGCGGGTACTGCCGGGGCGGCCGCGCGCGGACCTCGTACCGGAACCCGTCGATGATCGAGGCGATCTGGCGCATGAGCCGGGTGCCCTCAAGGCGGTCGAGGTAGAGGGAGCGGCGGGCCAGGCCGTCCAGGTCGACCGCGAAGTACACCGCCATCAGCGGGTTGATGAACAGTTCGCTGCCGCGCGTCCGGGACGTGACGTGGACGTCGCCGAACCGGCCCTGGACGGCGGCGGCGATCGAGCCGTTCACGATGCTCGGGCGCATGGGCGACGCCGCCTGCGCGAACTCGACGGCGTCCAGGTAGAGCGCCGCCTCGCGGCTGTCGCGGGGGATGGACAGCGCGCCCAGGTAGGAGCCGTCGGCGGTCAGGGCCGCGAGGTTCTCCAGGACGAGGGAGTGGCTGACGCCGTGGTAGGCGTCGACGCCGAAGCCCAGGGAGACGACGATCTTCTCGGGGACGTCCAGGCCGTGGACGGCGGCGAGGCTCGCCATGTCCTCCACCGGGGTGCCGAGGCCGGCCTCGTCGCCGCGCATGAAGATGTCGGTGCCGCCGTCCACGAGGACGATCGCGTCCAGCCCGAGCCGGTCGGCCAGGTACCGGTACGCCTCGCGGAGCGGCTCGACGCCGACCTTCGGGAACGCGTAGACGGTCGAAGGCAGGCCGTGCAGGTCGAGCCACCGCGCCAGCGCGCCTTCGGGGAAGTAGTCGTCGCGGCCGGGAGTCTCGGGGGCCACGGCGGCGACGTTCTGTTCCACCCAGGTGTCGGACGGAAGCCCGTACAGGGCGCTGAACGACAGGTTGGCCAGGTGGACGTCCTTTCCGTCCGCCTGGAGGGCGAGGGCTAAGGGAAGACCCGCGTAGACGTCGAAGCCGCCGCCCGCGCCCGCGACGAGAATGCGGCGGGCCTTCTTCAGACGCGTGAACAGTGGGGGTTCCTGGAGGGAGAACACCACGCGACGGTAAGGCATCGCGGGTGAATGTGATCGAGGTTTTTCGGGGGAGCGCGAACTCTCGCGGGGGGTGTGGACGTCTGACTATGTGGTGGCCGTGGTCATCGGGGGACTACGGCCACCACTGAGCATTCGCGGTCAGTACTTCGCGGTCTGTACTTCGCGGTCAGTACGGGGACGGGCCGCCGAACATCTCGCTGAGCCGCGGCGCCAGGTCGTAGTCGCCGCGCAGTTCCAGGCGGCCGTCCATGAGGAGCGTCGCCGGGTTGGCGTCGCCGGCGATGATCCGCAGGAAGTCCGCCGTCTTCACCGTGAGGGTGAGGGACGGGTCGTCCGCCGGGCCCGGGTGGGCGCGGGCTCTGGACTTGCCGAGGACGAGCGTCCAGGTGGTGCGGGTCAGGCGGAACTCCAGCTCGCCGGTGAAGCCGCCGGCCGCGGACGGGTCGTAGGCGCGGGCCATGCCCGCGAAGAAGAGGCGCTGCGCGCTCGGGCCGAAGCGGCGTTCGATCTGCTCGTCGGTCCGGCCGTGGACGAGCCGGTAGAAGCCCTGCCGGAACCGGCGGCGGCTCGCGGCGCGGACGTCCTCGCGGAGCGGCCGCCGGGACCGGTGCGCGCGGGCGACCTCCGCGTCCTCGTCGATGCGGTAGCCGGGCGGCGCCGTCCGGGCCGGGGTGCGGCGGGCGAGCGCCGCCTCGATCGCGGGGGCGAGCCGCTCCGCCTTGGCCGCCTCGCGCTCCTCGCGGCCCTCGGTGAAGTGCGGCAGGACGGCCGTGCCGAACAGTTCGAGCGACTCGCAGATGTGCTCGTGCCGGTTCGGCCCCGACTGCAGGACGAACGCGATCTGGTCGACGCCCGCCGACTCGTACCGCCGGATCAGGTCGATGACCTGCGCGGGCGTGCCGACGGCGCCGCGCAGCGAGCCGATGTTGACGTTGAGGGTCCCGGCGCCGGCGATGATCTGCTCGCGGGAGAGGCCGCGCGCGTCGCGGTGGGCCTGGAACTCCTCCCAGACGTTCGTCCGGCCCGGGTCGTGCGGTGTCGGGCCGTAGTAGTGCGCGAGGGCGAACGCGAAGAAGTGCGCGCCGTCGATGCCGCGGTCGATCGCGGTGGCCTCGTCCTCGTGCAGCATCATCGGCAGGACGACGGTCACGTTCGGGTTCACCGCGAAGCCCGCCGGGACGCACTCCTCGGAGGCGATGATGCGGTAGTACTCGTCGACCCACTTGCCGGCGTCCTCGGGTTCGACGAAGGAGAACGACAGGGCGCCGACGCCGTTGCGGGCCGCGAACTCGATCGTCTCCCGGCGCGAGCACGCCACCCACAGCGGCGGGTGCGGCTTCTGGACCGGCTTCGGCAGCACGTTGCGGGGCGGCATCCGGACGTGGTCGGACGACCAGCCGGCGAAGGGCTCCTCGACGAACATCCGGGTGACGGCGTCGACGGCGTCCTGCCACTGGGCGCGCTTCTCGGTGCGCCGCACCCCGAACCCGCCGAGCTCGGCGCTCGAACTGGACTCGCCCGTCCCGAACTCGACCCGGCCGTTGGAGACGAGGTCGAGCGTCGCGATGCGCTCGGCGATCCGCGCGGGGTGGTTCACCGCGGGCGGCATCTGGACGATCCCGTGCCCGAGCCGGATCCGCTTCGTCCGCTGCGACGCGGCGGCGAGGAACACCTCCGGCGCGGACGAGTGCGAGTACTCCTCCAGGAAGTGGTGCTCGACCTCCCAGACGCAGTCGAAGCCGACCCGGTCGGCGATCTCCACCTGGTCCAGCGCGTCCTGGTAGAGCCGCTGCTCCTGCCCGTCCAGCCAGGGCCGCGGCAGCTGGTGCTCGTAGAAGAGTGAGAACCGCATCGGTGACCACCTCCCGGCCAGCCTTACCCCGATCGGACGGCCCGTCAACGGCGACCAAGCGCTCGCTTGACGCTGCCCGGCGGCACCCGGCACGGTGATCGCGACGACCCCGCGCGAGAGGAGCCCCATGGCGCCGCTGGACGGACTGCGCGTCCTCGACCTGACGATGTGGCGGCCCGGCCCGTACGCCACGCAGCTGCTCGCCCAGTTGGGCGCGGACGTGATCAAGGTGGAGCCGCCGGGCGGGGAGCCGATGCGGATGTTCCGCGACCACTTCGACGTCCTCAACCGGAACAAGCGCAGCGTCGTCCTCGACCTGAAGTCCGCGGACGGCCGCGCGGAGCTGGCGCGGCTCGCCGCGGACGCCGAGGTCGTCGTCGAGGGGTTCCGGCCCGGCGTGGCCGACCGCCTGGGCGCCGGCCACGAGGCGCTCCGCGCGCTCAACCCGCGGCTCGTCTACTGCTCGATCTCCGGCTACGGGGCGGACGGGCCGCTGGCGGACGTCCCCGGCCACGACATCAACTACCGGGCCTACGCCGCCGCGCTGCCCCCGGACGCCGTCTCCCCGGAGGCCGACGACCTGCCCCTCGCGGACATGGCGGCCGCCACGATGGCCGCGTTCGCGATCACCGCGGCGGTGCTGGCGGCCCGCGCCACCGGGATCGGGGACCGCATCGACCTCGGCATGGCGGACGTCCTGGCGCACTGGACCGGTACCGTCCCGGCGGCGACGCGCAGCTCGGGCGCCGGCCCCGTCCCCGGCTACGGCGTCTACCCGACGCGGGACGGCCGCAAGATCACGCTGGGCGTGGTGTCGGAGGAGCGGCTGTGGGCGGCGACCTGCCGCGCGCTGGGGATCGAGGAGCACGCCGGCGTCCCGTTCGCCGAGCGGCTGGGGCGCATCGCCGAGCTGGACGGGGCGGTCAGCGCGGCCGTGGCGAAGCTCACGCGGGACGAGGCCGTCGAGCGGCTGACCGCGGCCGGCGCCCCCGTCGCGCCCCTCCTCTCCCACGCGGAGATGCTCGCGCTCGACCACTTCGCGCACCGGAAAGTGCAGGAAGAAGGGCCTGTCCGGACGACCGTGCACCCGCCGGTCAAGGGCGGGGCCGCACCCGAGGCCGACGAGCACCGGGGCGAGACCTGGCGTCTCACGGGCTGAAATTCGGGTGGGATCGTCCGCCCTTTTTGGCATGCTGGGTGCGTGAACGCGCGTGGCATATGTCCTGCTTTGGTCGGCCGGGCGGTGGAGCTGGCGGCCCTGCGGGACGCCCTCGCCGACGCCCCCGGCGCCGTCCTCGTCGGCGGCGACGCCGGGCTGGGCAAGACGCGCCTGGTCAAGGAGTTCGCCCGGTCCGTGGCGGGCGAGGCGAAGGTCCTGGTCGGAGGCTGCTTGGAGCTCGGCTCCGACGGCCTGCCGTTCGCGCCGTTCACCACCGTGCTGCGCGGCCTCGTCCGGGAGATCGGCATCGACGGCGTCGCGGCGCTCGTCCCGCGCGGCGACACCGGCGGCCTCGCCCGGCTGCTGCCGGAGTTCGGCGAGCCGGAGTCCGACGCCGCGTCCGGCGAGGAGCGCGCCCGGCTGTTCGAGGTCGTGCTGTCGCTGCTGGAGCGGCTCGCCGAGCGCGGCCCCGTCGTGCTCGTCATCGAGGACGCCCACTGGGCCGACCGCTCCACCCGCGACCTGCTGGCCTTCCTCGTGCGCAACCTCGGCCGCGGCCCGGTGCTGGTCGTGCTGACCTACCGGACGGACGAGCTGCACCGCACCCATCCGCTGCGGCAGCTCCTCGCCGGGCTGGAGCGGCTCGACCGGGTCCGCCGCACCGACCTCGGCAAGCTGAGCCGCGCCGACGTGTCCGCCCTCGTCGCCGAGCTGCTCGGCCAGGACCCGCCGCCCGGCCTCGTCGAGCGGATCGAGGCGCGCAGCGAGGGCAACCCGCTGTTCATCGAGGCGCTGCTCGACGACGACGGCGGGCTGGCGTGCGAGCTGCCCGAGTCGCTGCGCGACCTGCTGCTCGCCGGGGTGCAGCGGCTCCCCGACGAGACGCAGGACGTCCTGCGGGACGCGAGCGGCAGCAGCACCCGCATCGAGCACGCGCTGCTCGCCGCCGTGACCGGGCTCGGCGACGCCGCGCTGACCCGCGTCCTGCGGCCCGCCGTCGCCGCCAACGTCCTGGTCGTGGACGGCGACGGGTACGCGTTCCGGCACGCGCTGATCCGCGAGGCCATCCACGACGACCTGCTGCCGGGCGAGCACACCCGCCTGCACAAGCGCTACGCCGAGACCCTGGAGCAGAACCCGTCCCTGGTCTCCGCCGGGCGGCTGTGGGTCGAGCTGAGCTACCACTGGAAGCAGGCCCACGACAGCACGTGGGCGCTGGTCGCGGCCTGGCGCGCCGCCGGTGAGGCCCGCAAGGCGCTCGCCCACGCCGAGTGCCTGGCGATGCTCGAACGCGTCCTCACGCTCTGGGACCTCGTCCCCGACGCCGTGGAGCGCATCGAGGCCGACTTCGTCAAGGTGCTCATGGACGCCGCGACCGCCGCCGACCTCGCCGGGGAGTACGACCGCGGCATCAAGCTCGTCACCGCCGCGCTCAAGGAGGTCGAGGCCGCCGGCGGCGAGCGCGACGACGAGTGCTGGGCGACGCTCCTCGTGCTGCGCGCCCGGATGCGGTACCAGATGGCGCGGCCCGGCTTCGTCGACGACCTGCGCGCCGCCATCCGGGCGCTGCCCGCCGAGCCGCCGACCGTGCTGCGCGCGCGGGCGCTGTCGATGCTCGGCAACTACGTGCGCGTCACCACCGAGATCGGCGCGGCCCGCGACGCGGCGGAGGAGTCCCTGTCGGTCGCGCGCCGGCTCGGCGACCCGCTCGCGGAGGCGGAGGCGCTCATCACCCGGTACTGCGCCGACACCGACTACGAGAACGACGCCGGCCTCGCCGAGATCGAGGCGACCGCGCGGCGCTCCGGCAACCACCAGGTGCTGCTGCGCTACTACGTGATCAAGTCGCATTTCCTGGAGGGCGCCGGCCGGCACGCCGAGGCCGCCGCGGTCGCGGCGCGCGGCAAGGAGCTGGCCCGCGAGTACGGGGTGGCCCGCACCCAGGGCACGTTCCTGTGCATCAACCAGGCCGAGCCGCTGGTCTCGCTCGGCCGGTGGGACGAGGCCATGGCCGAGATGAATTACGCGCTCGCGCAGGACCCGGCCATCACCACCCGGACGTCGCTGCTCGTCCTGACCGGCTGGGTGGCGCTGGCCCGCGGCGACCTCGCGACCGCGCGGGAGCGGCTCGCGACGTCCCGCGACATCAAGAAGCTGAAGGCCGAGTGGCTGAAGACGCAGGACTACTTCGCCACGCTGTGGCTGGAGGCGAACCTCGCGCTGGCCGAGGGGCGTCCCGCCGCCGCGCTGGACGCGGTCCGGCCCGTCCTGGAGCAGGCGGGCATGCCCGACGACGCGCGCTATGCCTGGCCGGTACTCGTCGCGGGGGCCGCCGCGTGCGCCTGGCTGGGCGACGCCGCGGCCGGCGAGCTGGCCCGGATCGAGGAGCGGGCCGCCGGGCTGGGCGCGAGCGGGCCGCTGCAGCGCGCCTACCGCCGCACGTTCGCCGCCGAGGCCGCCCGCGCCCGCGGCGTCCTCGACCCGGCCGCCTGGCAGGAGGCCGCCGCCGCGTGGGAGGAGCTCGCCAACCCCTACGCGCGGGCCCGCTCCCTGCTCCGGTACGCGGAGGCGCTGCTCGCGAGCGGCGACCACGAGGCGGCGTCGGACGCGCTGGGCACCGCCGCCGCGCTCGCCGACGAGCTGCGGGCGCCGCTGCTCGCCGCCGACATCGCCGAACTGAGGCGCCGGGTCCGGTCGCCGCGCCGCGGCGACGCGTCCGGGCCGCTCGGGCTGACGCCCCGCGAGTTCGAGGTGCTGCGGCTGGTGGCGGAGGGCCGCAGCAACCGCGACATCGCCGAGGCCCTGTTCATCTCCGTGAAGACGGCGAGCGTCCACGTGTCGAACATCCTCGGCAAGCTGGAGGTCGCGAACCGCGGCGAGGCCGCCGCGACCGCGCACCGGCTGCGGCTGTTCGCCGCGCCGAAGACCCCCGCCTGACGCGCAGCGGGCCCGTGTTCCCAGCCCGTGTTCCCGCCCCGTGTTCCCAGCCCGTGACTCCGGCTCGTGATTCGGTGGCGGGGGACCTCCCCTCCCGGATCCCCCGCCCCGAACCGTCGGACCACACGGGAACATCGTGGCCGGCCGGCCGGGGTACGGCCCGCGGAAGCAGGCGGTGCTCCACCGTCCGGAGAGACGGCCCGTGACCCGTCCGGCCACTGTCCAGTGTGGTGGTCCGGGGCCCCCGGCGGCGCGCGAGACATGCCTTGGGGAGCGACAGAAAAAAGCGACGGTGCCGAGCCGCGTTCCGTGACCCGGCACCATCGCCCGCGGGCACGCGGCCCGCGTCAGTGCGGCATGCGCCGGCGCGGCGCGCCGGCGCGGCGCGTCAGCGCGGGACGCGCGCGACGCAGAACACCGTCTGCCCGAACGGCGGGCGGACGAAGCGTTCGATGGTGCGGGTGACCGGCACGACCGTCCGGTCGTAGATCTTGACCAGCCGCGGGTCGGGGTAGCCGGCGCCGCCGCGGCGGACCGCGAACCACCAGGCGATGCCGCCGAGGAAGTTGATGGGCTTGAGCACCTCGGGGACGAGCCCCGCCTCCCGGACCGACGCCTCCAGCGTCTGCGGCGTGTACCGGGTGACGTGCCCGACCTTGCGGTCGAAGTCGCCGTAGAGCTGCATGTAGCCGGGCACCCAGATGACGATGCGGCCGCCGGGCTCGGTGACGGCGGCGAGGTCGCGCAGCGCCTGCACGTCGTCCTTGATGTGCTCCAGCACGTTCATCATGACGACCGTGTCGACCTTGCGCCGGATCTTGATCTCGGCGGGCAGCGCCAGGTCGATGACCTCGACGTCGTCGTTGCCGTCGTAGCG
This sequence comes from Actinomadura meyerae, assembly GCF_900188445.1. GTDB lineage: Bacteria > Actinomycetota > Actinomycetes > Streptosporangiales > Streptosporangiaceae > Spirillospora > Spirillospora meyerae. Next base: position 163,306 of record NZ_FZOR01000015.1, on the reverse strand, counting down.
GCCGCGCAGCTCGCCGACGCAGTACGGGTCGTTGTCGCTGACGACGAGGTAGTCGAGCCGCCCCGCGAACTGCTCGGAGAAGTGCCCGAGGCCGGAGCCGACCTCCAGCATCGACCGGCCCACGTGCGGGGCGACGGTCTCGTACTCGTACTTGCGGTAGTTGCGGGCCTCGTCCCCGCCGAGGTGGTTCTCCAGCGCGCCCTCCCCGGCGGCGGGCTGGACGACGTCCCCGTCGGCGTTCACGTGCGGCGCGGGCCCGGCGGCCGGGGCGCCCTTCTTCGGGGCGCTGCCGAGCAGGCCGAGGAGGCTGCCCGCGATGGACTTCTTCTGACCAGGTGACTGCATACTTCCCGCTCGCTGGGTGCGTTGGCGTTCGGCTTCTCGTTCGCCGGATCCGTGTCCCGGCCTGCTCGGGGCCGGCCGATCTCTGGCGCGAAGGATCGGGTCAGTCTACCCATGCGTGCACGCCGGGCGTCCGTCAGTGACCGCGATGGCGGGCGCCCGGACGGCGTGTCGCCTGGTCGGCGCGCACCGGATCCAACCGCGAAGCCGGATCCAACTGCGAAGCCGGATCCAACTGCGAAGCCGGATCCAACTGCGAAGCCGGATCCGGCTGCGATACCGGATTCAGCCGATCGTCCGGTGCACGGTCTCCTTCGTGCTCGGCCCCGGCTCGGACGGCGCGATCCACGGGCCCGGGATCGACGGGTCGAGGACGCCCTGCTCCAGCCACGCGAAGTCGCCGGCGAGCACGGCCCGCGCCAGCTTCGCGTCCATCGCGTCGGTGTTGCGCCACAGCCCGTCGAACAGCTCGTCCACGCGGACCCGCGCCTGCTTGCAGAACGCGTCGGCGAGCAGCAGCGCCGACTTTCCGGGCGCCCCGTCCGAGAGGCCGCTCTCACCGGACGCGTCGGCGTGGGCGCGGACGCACACCGCGCTCATCGCGAACAGCTCGGCGCCGATGTCGACCATCCGGCCGAGGAACCCCTGCTTGCGCTCCAGGCCGCCCTGCCAGCGACCGGCCGCGTAGAAGACCGACCGGGCCAGCTTGCGGGACGCCCGCTCCACGTACCGCAGGTGCCGCGCGAGCACCCCGAACTCGGCGTAGGAGTTCGGCCGCTGCCCGGCGCCGGTGACGAGCGTCGGCAGCCAGCGCGCGTAGAACCCGCCGGCCTTCGCCGCGGCCCGCGCCCGGCGCGCGGGCGAGGCGTCCGGGTCGATGACGCCGCCGGCCGCCGACAGGTGCGCGTCCACCGCCTCGCGGGCGATGAGCAGGTGCATGATCTCGGTGGAGCCCTCGAAGATCCGGTTGATGCGCAGGTCGCGGACGAGCTGCTCCACCGGCACGCCGCGCTCGCCGCGCGCCGCGAGCGACTCCGCGGTCTCGTAGCCGCGGCCGCCGCGCAGCTGCATCAGGTCGTCCGCGACGCGGCACGCCATCTCCGACGACCACAGCTTCGCCAGCGCCGCCTCGATCCGGATGTCGTTCCGCTCGTCGTCGGCCAGCCGGCTCGACAGGTCGTGCATCGCCTCCATCGCGTACGCGGTCGCGGCGATGAACGCGACCTTGCGGGACACCGCCTCGTGCTCGCCGACCGGGCGGCCCCACTGCACCCGCTCGCGCGACCACTCGCGGGCGATCCGGGCGGCCCACTTGCCGCTCGCCGCGCACACCGCGGGCAGCGACAGCCGCCCGGTGTTCAGCGTCGTCAGCGCGATCTTCAGCCCGGCGCCCTCCGTGCCGATCAGGTTCGCCTTCGGGACGCGGACGTCGTGGAACCGGGTCACGCCGTTCTCGATGCCGCGCAGCCCCATGAACGCGTTGCGGTTCTCGACCGTGATGCCCGGCGTGCTCATGTCCACGACGAACGCGGAGATCCCGCCGCGGTGCCCGGCCGACTTCGGCACGCGCGCCATCACCACGACGAGGTCGGCGACGACGCCGTTCGTCGTCCACAGCTTGACGCCGTTGAGCAGGTAGTCGTCGCCGTCCGGGACGGCGGTGGCGCGCAGCCGGGCCGGGTCCGAGCCGACGTCGGGCTCGGTGAGCAGGAAGGCGCTGATCTGCCGGGCGCAGCGCGGCAGCCACTCGTCCTTCTGCTCCCGGGTGCCGAACAGCTTGACCGGCTGCGGGACGCCGATGGACTGGTGCGCCGACAGCAGCGCGCCGAGCGCCCCGCTCACCGAGCCGACGACCATCAGCGCGCGGCCGTAGTAGTACTGGCTGAGGCCGAGCCCGCCGTACTTCTCCGGGACCTTCATGCCGAGCGCCCCGAGGTCGCGCAGCCCGGCGATGACCTCGTCCGGGATGCGCGCCTCCCGCTCGATCAGCGCCGGGTCGATCCGGGTGGCGCAGAACTCGGTGAGCCGGGCGAGGAAGTCCTCGCCCTTGCGCCGCTGCTCGGCATCCGGACGCGGATGCGGGTGGATCAGGTCCAGCCGGAAGTCGCCGAGGAACAGCTGCTTGCCGAAGCTCGGCAGCCGCCACTCGCTCTCCCGCGCCTCTTCGGCGACCTTCCGGGCCGTCCGCTCGTCGACATGCGTATGCGTCTGCTGACTCATGGTGACCGCATTTCCCGTGACCGCATGGGGAAACTCCGGGCGTCCGCCGCCGGGAAGTGATCCAATGGACACGGACAGCGCCGAAGGCTCGACCAGATCGGACGAGAAGGGTGCACCGCGCGTCATGGGCGAGTCACGCAAACCGACTCTCATCGCCTCCGTGCAGCGTGCCCTCCATCTGATGGAGGCGGTGGCGTCGCATCCCGGCGGGGCGCCCGCCAAGCAGCTCGCCCGGGAGGCGCGGCTCCCGCTCGCCACCACCTACCACCTGCTGCGCACCCTCGCCCACGAGGGCTACGCGACCCGCCTCCCGGACGGCGTCTGGGTGCTCGGCGAGCGCGTCGGCACCCTGCACGGGCAGAGCCGGGCGCAGCAGCTGCTCGCCCGGCTCCGGCCCTCCCTCACCGCCCTGCGCGACGACCTCGGCGCCGCCGCCTACTTCGGCATGCAGGTGGACGACGAGATCCGCCTCATCGACATCGCCGACGGCCCCCGCACGCCGCGCGTCGACCTCTCGATCGGGTTCGAGGACGCCGCGCACGCCACCGCGATCGGCAAGTGCGTGCTGAGCCAGCTCAGCGAGGAGCGCCGCCGCGACTACCTGTCCCGGCACCCGCTGGTCGACCTGACCCCGCACACCATCACCGAGCCGGCCCTGCTGCTGCGCTCCCTGCGGACGCCGGGCGGCCTGCTGCTCGACCGCGAGGAGTACGCGCTCGGCACCGGCTGCGCGGCCGTCCCGGTGACGGACGCGTCGGGCGCGGTGACCGGCGCCCTCGCGGTCTCCTGCCGGCCGGCGCGGCTGGGCCGCATCGAGCGGTCCGCGCACCGCCTGCGCGCGGCCGCCGAGCGGATCCAGCGCACGCTGACCCTCTCCGGCTGAAGCTCGCCCGGGAGCCGGAGCCGTCCGGGAACTGAGCCGTCCGGGAGCCCGAGGCCGCGAAGGAACCGGAGCCCGCGAAGGAACCGGTGCCCGCCTCAGCTGAGGCGGCGGCGCGTCCAGTGGAAGCAGAGGCCGCAGAGCCCGAGGGTGAGGACGGCGAACAGTCCCGTCTCGGCCCACTGCAACGGCCAGAAGCGGCTCGCGGGGTGGTAGACCACCTGCTGCTTGTAGCCGAGCCGCGCGATCTCGGTGAAGCACTTCTCGGGGGGACCGCCGGGAGGCTCCGGCACCCCGGGCTTCCCTTCCGCCCCCGGCTTCGGTGGGGGCGGGGGCTCCGGCGCCGCCGGGGCACAGGCTCCCGCGAGCAGGGCGGCGGGCAGGGCGGCCTTCCGCCCGGACGCGTCGACCGTGTGGTTGCCGAGCGTCCACGCCCCCGGCGCGGCGCCGGTCTGCACGGTCATCTCCTTGGCGCCCTGGTCCATCATCATCTGCGACAGGTTCTTCGAGGTGATCGTCACGGTCGCGGTCTCCGGCGGGATGAGGTGGGCGCGGACCCACAGCGGCATCGCGACCTGGACGGCGACGAACACGGCGAGCGTGATCGCCATGGCCGTCAGGGTGCGCCGGGTGAGGACGCCCGCGGTCACGCCGAGCGCGAACGCGAAGGCGGCGTACCCGATCGGGACGATGCCGTGCGCGCCGAACGCGACCGGCTCCATCCGCGGGAAGCGGTCGGCGATCGCCTCGTCCAGAGGGCCGGCCCACCAGTTCGCGGCGCGGACGGCGATCCCGGCGGCGGCCATCGCGGCCAGCCCGACGAGGCCGAGCTTGACGGCCAGCCAGCGGGTCCGCGTGATGCTCTGGCTCCACGCGAGCCGGTACGTGCCGGTCTCCAGCTCGCGGGCGATGAGCGGCGCTCCCCAGAAGAGGCCGATGAGGGCGGGCAGGGCCGTCACGAGCGCGATCAGGGCGCCGTACTCCATCTGGTGGTCGCGGAAGAACGTCCGGGCGAAGGTCGCGCAGGCGTCCTCCGAGCCGCAGGACGCGAGCCCCCGGTCGTAGGCGTCGGCCAGGCCGGGCCCGCTGACGGCGAGGAGGACGCCGAGGACGGCGAGCGCGCCGAACACCACCGCGGCCTGGACCCGGAACTGCCGGAACGTCAGCCAGATCATCGGATCGCCTCCAGCGCGGGACGGCTCGGGGCCTCGGTCATGTAGGCGAGGACGAGGTCCTCGATGCCGATCCGCCCGACCGTCCAGGCCGGGTCGTGGATCGGGCCGTCCGTCCGGACGACGTACGTGCTCTGCCGGTCGGTGTGGCTCTCGGACACGACGTGCTGGTCCGCCGGCAGCGTGTCCTTGCGCGGCCCGGTCAGCCGGTGATGGGTCGCGAGCAGGTCGTCGATGTCCCCGGCGACCCGGACGCGCGACTCCACGAGCACGATCAGGTAGTCGCAGGTCCGCTCCACGTCCGACACCAGGTGGGACGACAGGACGACGCTGAGCGAGTGCTCGGCGGCGGCCTCCATCAGGCCCTGCAGGAACTCGCGCCGGGCGAGCGGGTCGAGCGACGCGACGGGCTCGTCCAGGACCAGCAGCTCGGGGCGCTTGGCGATGCCGAGCGTCAGCGCCAGCTGGGCGCGCTGGCCGCCGGACAGCTTCCCGGCCCTGTGGTCTAAGGCGAGCCCGAGCCGCTCGACCCGCTCGCGCGCGAAGGCGTCGTCCCACCGCGGGTTGAGCCGGGCGCCGAGCTTCAGGTGGTCGCCGACGCTGAGCCCGGAGTACGTCGGCGTGTCCTGCGCGACGTAGCCGACCTTGGCGAGCTGCTCCGGCCCGGACGCCGGGCGGTCGCCGAGCACCCGGATGGTGCCGGCCGTCGGCGCGAGCTGGCCGACCGCCAGGTTCAGCAGCGTGCTCTTGCCCGCCCCCAAGGGTCTCCCAAGGCACCACACGGGAGAATGTACGATGATCAGCGAAAACGCCACGTACCGCATGGTGAGGGTTGGGGCAGGGCGCATGATCCACGCGACTACCGGGACGTCCGGGCGGACGCTCTGCGGTCGGTCCGCGTCGCACGCGTCCCACCTGGACGCCCCGACGTGCCGTCAGTGCGCGGACCGCATGCCCGTCCCGGCGGACGCGGTCACGGTCGAGATCGCGGAGCCTGCCCCGTCCGGCCGTGCCGTCCCCGCCGTGTCCGCCCGTGAGGCGGTCACGGTGAACGTGACCGGTGACGTCGCGGTGATCTACGTCCGTCTGTCCCGGGACTCTGATGACTCCACGTCGGTTGAGTCTCAGCGGGACATCTGCCGGACGTTCGCTGAGGCGCGCGGGTGGGAAGTGGCCGAGATCTGTGAAGACGTGGACGTGTCCGGCGCGACTCCGCTGGAAGACCGGCCCGGCATGGCGCGGGTGCTTGAGTACCTCGCGACCGGCCGCGTCCGGTACGTGCTCGCGTGGAAGCTGGACCGGTTCGCGCGCAGCATGATCGAGTTCGGCCGGTTCCTCGCCGCGTGCGACGCGGGAGGTAGCGAGGCTGTCACGACGGACGGGGTTCTTGCTCCGGGTGCTTCGCGCATGGCAGCGAAGATCATGGCGACCGTCGCGGAGATCGAACGGGACATGATCACGGACCGGATCCGCACGATGAAAGAGCGTCTCCGCAAGCGTGGCGCGTGGCCGGGCGGTATCCCGCCGTACGGGTACGCGGTGGAGTCGACGCCGGACGGGAAGCGGCTCATAGAGGACGCGGAGGCGGCGGCCCGGGTGCGGGACATTGTGTCCCGGGTTATCGACGGGGAACGTGTCGGCGGCATCGTGGACCGGCTGAACGCTGAGGGTGTCCCGTCCCCCGCCGCGCACGCTCGTATCCGTCAGGGGAAGGACCCGCGTAACAAGCGGACGGGCCGCATGCCCGCGTGGACGAACACGGCCGTTAAGGACCTGCTGACGTCCCCCGCGCTCACGGGCACTCTCATGCACAACGTGGGGACCCGTGACAAGCGCGTCATGCGCCCGGTTCTCGACGCGCAGGGACGCGCGGTCAAGGTCGGCCCGCCGCTGATCACGGACCGGGATCACGTGCGGGTGTGCGAGGTGATCGAAGCCCGCGCGGTCCCCCAGGGCAAGCGCGCTACGGACACGATGCTGCTGCACGTCGCCACGTGCCACGGGTGCGGCGGGTACCTGACCGCGAACGCGCGGAAGGACCGCCCGGGGGTCAGCTTGTACCGGTGCACCGCCAAGGGGTGCGAGGCTCGCGCGTCGATCCAGAACACGGCACTTGAGCCGTTCGTTGTGCGTACCGTGCTGGCACGGTTCGGCATGTGGCGGCCCCTGGTGAAGGTCGCTGAGGTCGCGGACGTGTCGGCGGAGATCGCCCGGGACACGGCGGCTGTCGAGTCGCTGAGCGAAGCTCTCGGGAAGCTGCCCGCCGGGGGTCCCGCGTGGAACGGCGTCATGGCTCAGCTCACCGCGACTAACGAGCGGCTCGCGGTGCTGACTGCTCAGCAGGAGGCGGCCGGTACGGCGGACTACGCCCCGGGGCCGCTGACGCTGTCTGAGCTGTGGGAGCGCGCGGAGACGGACGCGGACCGCCGTGAGTTGCTCCGTGAGTGGGGCGTTACGGCGGAGGTTTGGAAGGCGTCTCCGGACCGCCGGGACGTGGCGCGGCGGGTCAAGCTCAGCATCACCATGCCGCACGCAATGGACACGTCCCTTGAGTCGGACGACGTTGACCCGATGGAGTACGCCGCATAGCGCGGTGTGGTCTGACCGCGAAAGCCCCGGCCCCGTAAGGGTCCCGGGGCTTTCTGCCGTCTACGGCCGTCTGAGGGCCGCTGAGGGCTATGCGTCGCGGGTGATCTGCTCCGCTTCCGCGACGATCACGCCGAACGGGTCCGCCCCGATTGCGATGGACTCCGCGTGGAAAAGGGCGGTCGCGGATTCTGTCGCGCTGATCCGCCCGTCCGCGACGAGTTCGCCGAGGTGCTCCGTGTAGTAGTCCAAAAGCTGCGCGGTGGTGGCGTCCATGGCGTTCCCCGTTCTGTCTTGCGGTCGATTTCCAGGGGACCATAGCCCGGGAATCCGTCGGACGCCAAATGTGTGCAGCGCTGCACAAGAAAGGCTTACGCAAGTGACTTGCGCGCACCATTCCAGGGGTTCGCTAGTCGCCTTGCGGACCCATGCGTCCCGCCCCCTGGTCGCTGCGGGTGCTGCGCACCTTGTGACGCTCGGGGGCGGGGAGGACTTCCGAGGTAACCCACCGCTTGAACGCCCGCGCGGCGGGGAGCTTGCTACCGAAGACGAGCGCGTACATGCCGGACTCATTGAGCCCGGTCATGTGACGGACCCGGTTGCCCTCCGGAATCTGGAGGGTAGCCCCAAGGTCCCGGGGGTGCTCAGCAAGTGAGCCCCCTTTTCGTCGTCGTCCAGCATCCGGAGCGCGTTGCGTGCGCGGTCGTATCCCAGGATCCGGCACACGTCGGACGCCACGAACCACGGCGCTTCCGGGTCGCCCACCACCCTCACCGCGTAGCTAGCGGACTCGTCGGGGGTGGTCGCTCGCGTCCCGCTGGCGCTTCGCCGCGAAGTGCGTCCCGCATGCGTGCCTGTGCCTACGCGGCGAGAGCCCCCGAGAGCCCCTGTGAGCCCCCGAGAACATCCCGTGAGCGTCGCCCCCTGGTCGCTGGTCGGCCGGACGCGGGGATGCCCTCTCGGACGCCCCTGGCGGTGCCTGGCGCGCAAGCGCCCCGTGCGGCCCGGGGCGACGGCGCGTGACGCGGCGGGCCGTCCCTGCCCGGTCGGCGACACGTTAGCTGTGCTTCAGGGTCGGGTCGGGAACGTTCGGCAGAGCTACAGGGTGCGTCTCGGGTGGACGGGCGGGTCCGTCACCGAGATGACGAGTTGGTTTATAAGCCGACGCTGATACATCGAGGTAGGCGCGGTGGTCCGGCTGGCGGGTGACGACAGAGACATGATTTCTGTATTGCTGCTAACGCGCGTTAGAGCAATACAGATACAAGGTCTCTGTCGTCACCGCGTCACCTCCGCGTGCTGATCAGCGCTGCACAAGGCGGGAAGCTTGCTACCAAAGACGAGCGCGTACATGCCGGACTCGCTGACCAGCGACGTACGCCGGTTAACACCGTTCACGTTGTGGACACTGCCGAGTAGCCCCAAGGTCCCGGGGGTGCCGTGCTCGTCAGCGTCGAGAATCCGGGGGACATCGCGAGTCTCCGTTCCCAGGATCCGGCACACGTCGGACGGGCGGCGGGAACTTTCTCTGTGCTCCCGCGAACACTTCGGGTGTGACGGCACAGAACACTAGTGAGGACCCGCATCGCGAAGCGCCTTGCGGTCCGTGCCGGGTCCTTGAACGTCCCGCGATTTCGTGGGTCGGCTGCGTTTACCCATCGTGGCCCTTTCAGTGCCGACCCGCCCCCGCCTATCCGGATGGGGGCGGGTCGGTGTGCGGCTGTAGATGCCGCCCAGATGCTTCCTACGCCCCGCGCACGCTCGCACCGTGCCCGCGTATGGACCGGCCGCCGCTGGCCTCACAGCGGCAAACCAACGCCCCGTCCAGGGGACGCCCGTAGCTGGGTGCGAGCCAGCTATGCGGCGATTCCTGGGCGGGGCGTTTTTCGTGTCTGAGGCCCTTTGCGGTTCAGCCGCCGTCCCGGTCACGCGGGGAAGGGCACCCGGGACCCCCTGACGCTTGGGAATGCCGTCACGGGGTCCCCCGCATTCCCACGCGTTCCCACCGTTTGGAGAAACCTAATGTCCGACTTCACACCCGACGAGCAGAGAGCCGTCAAGCTGGCGCTATCGCTCAGCGCGGGAGAAATCGAACCCGCCGAATTCGAGCACGACATGCGCAAGCTGTGGCGGAAGCTCGGATACGCGGCGCGCACCGCCGTTCAAGGCATGGCGAGCGACGTCGTAACGACCATGCTCCGCGACGACGCGGGCAACACGCCCGCCGTCCCGGGGAGCGACTCAAACGAACCGTCAGATGCATGGTGGGGAGCAATGGCCGTAGAGACCGCACCGATCGACGCAACCGACACAGCCAACGGCGGACAACTCATCAACACCGCCGCGTACGCGGACGCAACCGTGAGACTCACGGGAGACAAGTTGCGCTTCGTTCCCGGGTTCGGATGGTTCGAGTGGACCGGAACCCACTGGGCATCCGCACCCGACCGCTACTCGGTCGCGTTCAGCGCGATTGACGACACGGCCGGGGAATTCCGGGCACGCGGCATGACCACGCAAAGCCGACTCATGGGCGTGCAGCGCCACCGCCGCGAGATTGCCGAAGCCATGCAGTACAAGCGGGACGTCATGTCACCCGCCGACCGGCTGAACGCGGCCCCACGCATCCCGTTCCGGAACGGCACGTTCAACCCCCGGAACGGCGAGTTTCAGTCCGGCGTCTGGTACCCCGACGACATGCGGACCGCGTGCGTGAACGCCGATTTCGACCGGTCGGCCGACGCGGAACGGTGGACGCAATTCCTCACGGAGGTGTTTCCCGACGCGGCCGACAACGGCGAACACGTCATGCGCATGCTCGGCCGCGCGTTGACCGGCGACCAACGGCACCACGTGTTCGGCGTCTGGTACGGACACAAAGGCCGCAACGGCAAGGGCACAATCACCCGGCTCATGCAGCACCTTCTAGGGTCCGCCGTTGTCATGCCGGACGTTCGCCTATTCGAACGACGCGGGCAGGCACACGGGGAACAGCTTGCGCGTCTTGCGCTTGCTTGGCTGGTCATCGCGAACGAAACCAATGAGGGCGTTGCGATGGACGACGAGCTTGTTAAGCGCATGTCCGGGAACGACTCCATGAACTTCCGCCGGAACTACCTCACGGAAGTGGAGTACGCCCCGCGATACACGGTCGTCTTCACCACGAACCACCTTCCCGAGTTCACGGGGACCGACGATGCGCTGTGGACGCGACTCCGCGCGGTTGAGTTCCCTGTCTCGTTCGCCGGACGGGAAGACGTCGACCTTGACGAACGGCTCAAGGGCGAAGCGGACGGCATCGCGACGGGAATTGCCCTAGCGGCGCACAGGGCGTACGCGGAGGGGCTCCCGGACACGGCCAGTACCGCAGCCGCGAAGCAGAAGCACCGCGAGGGAATCGACCCGCTGAGCCAACTTGAGGGCGAAGTGTTCGGCTACGCGGAGGGCGCGCGTATGAAAACGTCCGAGTTCAACGCTGCGCTACAGGAGTGGCGACGCGCGAACGGTGAGAGCCGTACCGCGAAGTTCGCGCCGAAACAGATCAAGGCTGCACTTGAACGGCAGGGAGTCAAGGTGGTGACCGGGCGGGGAACACGCTACTTCGCGGGAATCGCCGCGCCGTCCGGCCCCGTCGCGGAAGGGTCCGGCCGCGTCTTTGAGGGCTAAGGGGTGCAGGAAACGCACCCGGGGTGCAGATTTTGGCCTAGTTTCCCAACTCTCTGTATTAATAGAGAGGGGAGTTTAGATCTAGGGCTGAATTTTGCACCCCGGTGCATTTCTTGCACCCCCGGCCGGACGACATGACCGCGAAGACCCGCGCCCGGTGCGATGCCGGGTGCCTAACCGAAAGAGAGAACGGCATGCCACGCAAGCATGCGAACGCCCGTCCCCGCTTCGTCGCTGAGCACAACTGGGCGGGCATGGAATTCAGCATGGGGATCTACCGCACCTACCCGGATGCGCGGAGGTGGCCCGAAGAGTCCTCGAAGGTCAGCAGGCCGCGTGGCCGCGTGCGGGTGCTGGGGAGGAACTCGTGACCGCGCGCATGCAGTTCTTCGCGCATCTGGCGTTGAACACCGCGATTCTGCTGCTGGCCCTGCTGGCCCTGCTGGCGCTGTAAGACTTGCCCGGGGGCGTGCTTCGGGTGCGCGCCCCCCCGGGTTTCACCCGTATCACCCGTGAATTGGAGAACGACATGAACAATCTGAGCGTCCACTACAACGCCCGCCCGGTTGCGGGCCTTGCGACGGCTGAGACGAACGCTCTACTGGATAAGGTCCACGAGTGGAAAGACCTTGCCGACGAGCACGCCGCGATTCTGGATGACGAGTGGGAATCGCTGGCGGACGCTGAGGAACAGCGTCGGGCGGAGGCTGAACTTCGGGAGGGTAAGACTCCCGGGAAGGGCCGTAAGTCGGTCCGCGAGGAATGGGCGGTGAAGCGCGCTCACGTGCTGGCGCAGCTCAAGCTGATTCAGGAAGAAATCCGCCCGCTTGACCGGGCTACTCAGGCAGCTATCAAGCGGGACGCTGCGGGGGCGGTGGCGCAGGTTTCGGAGTCGCTGACTTCGCGTATGGCCGCGTATGAGCAGGCGGCGCAGGATCTCAAGCGGGCGGCGGCTGATCTGCGGGCCGCGATTGACCGGGCGTTCCTGGTTAAGGGCATCGCTCAGGGTAAGGCTCAGGCGCGTATTCCGCGTCCCGGTCTCAAGTGGGTGAACGACGACTACGTGAATTACCAGGTTACGGAGGTGATTCGTGGGGTCAAGCACAACGTTTCCCGTCTGGCGTCCGGCGTCCGGTTCATGGCTGGCGACGCGGTTCTGTTCAGCACGCCGGGCGGACTGGTGGAAAAGGTGCTCGACGCGGAGGGTGCCGCGATTCTGAATGCGAAGGATGCCGCCGCGTTCGCGAAGTCGGCTGGTCTTCCGGCTGGTTCGGTTCCGGTGATGGAAGAGGGTGTTTCCAGTGAGTGACGCGGACGGTTTCACGCCGATTCCGGGGTATGGCGGCATGTCGCCGAAAGACGTGGTGAGGGTGCATGCCGCTGAGCGTGCCCGTGTGGCGCAGGAGACGGCGGATCGGGAAGCGGCTGAGACGGCGCGTGACGTTGCCGCCGCGCAGATGCGCGCGGACGTCCAGGCGGCCCGGGAAAACCTCGCTCAGGCTCTCATGGACGCGGGCAAGTCGCCGGTTGAGGTGGCGCGGTACATGGCTGAGACGGGGCTGTGACCATGGACCCGGTAAGCGTCGGGGATCAACTCTGGATTCCCAACCTGGACCCCTTTAGCCGCGTGGAAGGCTGGGCACGAACGGTGATGACGCAAGCGGAAGCGGACGCCGTTAACGCGGCTATTGCTGACGGGCGCGCGCCGTTCCTGCCGGATGTGTTCACGGGCGGCTGAGAGCCGCTGTGACGGTCGCTGAACGCCCGGGGGGGGCCCGACAAGGACCCCCGGGCGTTTGGCTGTCTCGGCGCGAATCAGCGCCGTATGGAAGGAACCTCGCATGACTGAAAGACCCTCCGGGTGGTATACGCACCCGTCCGGGCGTACGAAGTCGCTTCCCCGCGATTGGAAGAACCGCCGCCGGGCGGTGCTTATCCGGGATGGGGGGCGTTGTCAGATCAATGGGGATCGGTGCATTGGTCGTGCGTCTGACGTTGACCATGTCGGTGACCGTGATGACCACTCGCTAGCCAATCTCCGCGCAGCCTGCGGCCCTTGCCACCGTCAGCGGACGGGTAGCCAGGGTGGTAAGGCTGCTGCGGCGAAACGTCCTTCGCGGAAACGGCCTGAGGAACGGCATCCTTCGCTCCGCGATGACGGAGAGTAATGGGCACCCGGCTATTGGCCCTAGGTCTAAGGGATTGGTGCTCGGTAAGGGTTAGCAGCCGGGCGGTTGTACGGGTTTCAGGGTCGCCTGGGGGTACAGAGAGTGACAATCGCCGGGGCGGTTCCCCCGGCATGAAATGCGAGGGTTGACTAATGGGACGACGCGGACCAATCCCTAAGCGGAGTGACCAGCGACGTAGGCGTAATAGGGCGGAAAGTGGCGGGCTGCCGGTTACGCGGGTGCGGGTGCCGCGTGCTTGGCCCGGCGTCCCCCGCGCGCCGGAACGGCAGGCAACGGAGGAAACCGACACGTCGGCGGAGTGACGAGATAGGCGCAGGTCAGCGGCTTTACTTCGTCTGCGCGACCGTTCAGAGGAAGTCAATCGACGCGGCCCCGGGGCGACGCCGGGGCTTTCCACGTTCGAGGAAAGGTTTACACATGGGCAGGATCACGGCGGTTGAGCAGAGTTTCCGGGATGACATGGCCGCGTTTGGGTTGCACTTCTGTAGCGGGTGCAAGCTGTTCTTGCCGGTGGGGTTGTTCCCGCCGGACGCGCGGATGCGGTCGGGGCTGGGCTCGCGGTGCCGTGACTGCTGCCGCGCGGCTGACGCCCGCAAGCGCGTGAAGCGGAAGGCGCGGAACGCGGCGAAGGACCCTTACGCGAATTCGTCGCCGAAGCGGTGTCCAGATTGTTCACGAGAGTTGCCACGCTCGGAGTTCTCGCGCGACGCGACGGCGGCTGACGGGCTGACCGGCGTGTGCCGCGATTGCTGCCGCGAGAAGGACGCCCGCAAGCGCGCGAGGAACAAGACGCGGAACGCGTCGGCGGACCCGTACGCGGACCCTTCGTCGAAGCGCTGTCCTGACTGCGGACGGGACCTTCCGCGCCGGGAGTTCTCGCGCAACGCGACGCAGGCTGACGGGCTCCACACCGTGTGCCGTTCCTGCCACTCCCTCCGCGTTGTCGAGTGGCAGCGTGCAAACCCCGGCAAGAAGGCCGACCGCAACGCGCGTCGCCGGGCCGCGAAGGCGGGTGTGCCGTCTGAGCCGTTTGACCGGACCGCCTGCTACGGTCTGCCCTGCTATTCGTGCGGGGACCCGGCGGATACTCACGACCATCTGTTCCCCGTGAACGGTGAGCTGACGGAATTCACGGTGGACGCCCCGCGAAATGTGCTTCCTCAGTGCCGTTCGTGCGGGTCGAGCAAGGGGAACATGAATCCGCTGGACTGGTGGGCCCGCGAGCATCGCCCGTTTGACGGTCTGGTGGTCGTGTGGGATGAGGACGACTGGTTCGGTGATGATGCGCCCGACCTGGATTGGGCGCATGTGGCGGCCGGGATTTGAGACGGGAACAGCCCCGGCTAGTCTTCGGACTGGTCGGGGCTTTTCTCTTGCCCGTCGCCTTGTGCGGCGCTGCTCAAGTTGGGGTGCGGGTAGGTGCCCTTGCCGTGGACACTTACCGTGACTTGCCGTTCTTTGAGTACGCGCAAGGCAGCCTCACTTGTCCGCGTGGACACTCCCGCCATGTCCGCGAGTCGCCGCGCGGACGGCACCCGCGTTCCGGCGGGGATTTCGCCGTCGCGGATAGCGCGCTCAAGTTCGTCCGCGATGACGAGGTACGCGGCGCGCGGCTGGTCGAGATCGAACCTCACGTGATCGACGGTAGGTCCCCCGTGGTCATGACTGGTGACCAGTGGTGTCAACGGGTGTCTACGTCTAGGGTGGAGGGCTCAACACAAGAACGCCCCGCCCGGACCGTTGCACGCGGCCGGGCGGGGCTAGATCGACCCGCCTACAGGGAGGCAGGACCGACCATGACCCCAGACTCTAGGGCGCGGCTGGACGCGCTAGGCACCGTTCTACGGGCGCATGGCTTCACGGCGTGGATGACGCCGGAGGGGCTGCACGTCGAGAACCCGGACGCGGCGGGGTGCTGCACCCCGCACCCGTGTGTGGTGCTGCTGGCGGAGGCTCGCGGGGATGACGGGGGCCGCTTGTGGTACGTGACGAGCTACCGCGAGCCGTTGGCGGAGGCGGACCGGGTGACGGACGCTGTGATGGCCGTCCGGTCCCTGCTGGGCGGGGCGGGGGTGTCGGTGTGACTGTGCTCATGCTCGCCGCGTGCATCATCGGCGCGGCTCTGCTGACGGGTAGCGCTACGGCGTTCGCTGCGTCCCGGCGACGGGTGTACGTCGGCCGTCACCGCGCCCCGTTCTGACCGTCCGCACCTCAGCCCTTGGCCCCCGTCCGCGACTGTGCGGCGGGGGCTTTGCTGTGGGTCGTGGCACGCCATGAGGTATCTTGGTCTCAAGAGTGAGACCCGCGCCGTTCGGCCCGACGAGGCCCACGACCCGTCCGGCCGGAATCTCCAGCGTGCAGTCGGACAGCGCCCACCGCCGCCCGTACCTCTTGCCCAGCCCTCGGGTCTCCAGAACGGCGGTCACGCTATGTCCTCCTCGCGGGCGGACCGAAATGTGGTCATGAACAGCGCCTCGATGCTCTCGTCGTCCAGCCCGGCCAGCCGCGCCTTGGCGAGCCAGCGCTCCAGGTCCTTGCGCAGCGGGCCGTGCGCGGCGAGCGACTCGCCGGCCAGCGACCGCGTCACGAACGTCCCGACCCCGGGGCGCGGTGCGACGAGCCCCTCGTGCTCCAGCTCCCGGTACGCCTTGAGCACGGTGTTCGGGTTGATCGCCAGCTGCGCCACCACGTCCTTGACCGTGGGCAGCTGGTCGCCGACCCGCAGCAGGTCGAGCCGCAGCGCGTGCCGCACCTGCCGGACGAGCTGCATGTACGGCGACACCCCCGACCCCGAGTCCAGATGGAACTCGATCACCGCCACCTCCATTTATCTAGTGTCCTAGTACTTTAGATGTGTAGGGGTGCCGGATGTCAACGCCTCCGGGGCGGGACCGGGGTTGCATGCGGTTCGAACCTCCCCAATTTCGGATAAAGCGGGCTGTATCGGACGGCTCGCCGGGCATGACCCCGGCATGTCCACATGGAGCAATGACGACCTGGCCCGCCTCGGCGGCGCCGACGAGATCCAGGTCGCACCGGAGAAGAGCGACGGCACGCTGCGCAGCCCGACGACGATCTGGATCGTCCGTACCGGCGAGGAGATGTACGTCCGCTCGGTGAACGGCCGCGACGGCCACTGGTACCAGACCGCCGAGAACACACACCGGGGCCAGATCCGAGCCGACGGCACGACCGTGGACGTGGCGTTCGTCGACGAGGGGGACCCGGCCGTCAACGAGCAGGTCGACGCCGCCTACATGGCCAAGTACGGCAGCACGCCCTACGCCGAGCCGATGACGCGGCCCGGCCCGAGGGACACCACCCTGAGGCTCGCCCCCCGTTGACCACCGCGGGGAAGGCGCGCGCACCGCCCGCCGACACCGCTTCCCGGCCGCCTTCCCGGCCGCCGACACCGCTTCGTTAGGCGCCCGTTTTGTGCCGGGGACGTAGTTCGGCGATGCTTGTGGGGTGTCAACGGAGACTATGCACGGCGCCGCCGAGCTGCGCGCCTTCCTGCACGGCCTGCCCGGCGTGGACCGGGTGGGCGCCGAGGAGCGGGCCGCGCGGCTGGCGACCAGGTCGATCAAGACGACGGCGAAGGCCGCGGCGATCGACCTGGCGATCTCGATGGTGGACCTGACCACGCTGGAGGGCGCCGACACGCCCGGGAAGGTGCGGGCGCTGTGCGCCAAGGCCGCCCACCCCGACCCGGCGGACGCGTCGGTGCCGAAGGTCGCGGCCGTCTGCGTCTACTCGGACATGGTGGACGTCGCCGTCCGGGCCCTGTCCGGGACGGGCATCGGGGTCGCGAGCGTGGCGACGGCGTTCCCCGCGGGCCGGGCGCCGCTGGAGGCCAAGCTCGCCGACACGCGCGCCGCGGTCGCGGCGGGCGCGGCGGAGATCGACATGGTGATCGACCGCGGCGCGTTCCTGGCCGGCGACTACGCCAAGGTGTTCGACGAGATCACCGCCGTGAAGGACGCCTGCGGCGACGCGCACCTGAAGGTGATCCTGGAGACCGGCGAGCTCGCCACCTACGACAACGTCCGGCGGGCGTCGTGGCTCGCGATGCGCGCCGGAGCCGACTTCATCAAGACGTCCACCGGCAAGGTGTCGCCCGCCGCGACCCTGCCGGTCACGCTGGTGATGCTGGAGGCCGTCCGCGACTACCGGGCCGCCACCGGGCGGCAGGTCGGCGTCAAGCCCGCCGGCGGCATCAAGACGACCAAGGACGCGATCAAGTACCTGGTGCTGGTGAACGAGACCGCCGGCCCCGACTGGCTGACCCCCGAGTGGTTCCGGCTCGGCGCGTCCAGCGTGCTGAACGATCTGCTCATGCAGCGCCGCAAGCTGACCACCGGCGTCTACTCCGGTCCCGACTACTTCACGCTGGACTGACCATGGTTTTCGAGTACGCGCCGGCGCCCGAGTCGCGGGCGGTCGTCGACATCCGCGCCTCCTACGGGCTGTTCATCGGCGGCGAGTTCACCGACGGGCACGGCGAGCCGTTCAAGTCGATCAACCCGGCGGACGAGAGCGTCCTGGCCGACATCGCCTGCGCCGACGAGGGCGACGTCGACCGCGCCGTGAAGGCCGCGCGCACGGCCTTCGACAAGGTGTGGGGGCCGATGCCCGGCCGGGAGCGCGCCAAGTACCTGTACCGGATCGCCCGGATCATCCAGGAGCGGTCGCGGGAGCTGGCGGTGCTGGAGTCGATCGACAACGGCAAGCCGATCCGCGAGTCCCGGGACGTGGACGTGCCGCTCGTCGCGGCCTGGTTCTTCTACTACGCCGGATGGGCCGACAAGCTCCCCTACGCCGGGTTCGGCCCGGACCCGCGGCCGGTGGGCGTCGCGGGGCAGGTCATCCCGTGGAACTTCCCGCTGCTGATGCTGGCCTGGAAGATCGCGCCCGCACTGGCCTGCGGCAACACGGTGGTGCTCAAGCCCGCCGAGACGACGCCGCTGACCGCGCTGCTGTTCGCCGACATCTGCCGCCAGGCCGAACTGCCGCCCGGCGTCGTCAACATCGTCACCGGCGCGGGGGAGACCGGCCGCGCGCTCGTCGAGCACGAGGGCGTCGACAAGGTCGCCTTCACCGGCTCCACCGAGGTGGGACGGCAGATCGCCCGCACCCTGGCCGGGACCGGCAAGAAGCTCACCCTGGAGCTGGGCGGCAAGGCCGCCAACATCGTCTACGCGGACGCGGCGCTCGACCAGGCCGTCGAGGGCATCGTCAACGGGATCTTCTTCAACCAGGGGCACGTGTGCTGCGCCGGGTCGCGGCTGCTCGTCCAGGAGTCCGTCGCCGCCGAGGTGCTGGAGCGGCTGAAGGCGCGGATGGCGACGCTGCGCGTCGGCGACCCGCTCGACAAGAACACCGACATCGGCGCGATCAACTCGGCCGCGCAGCTCGCCAAGATCAAGGAGCTGTCCGAGGCGGGGGAGAGCGAGGGCGCCGAGCGGTGGTCGCCGCCGTGCGAGCTGCCGTCCCAGGGGTTCTGGTTCGCCCCGACGGTCTTCACCGGCGTCGCGCAGTCGCACCGGATCGCGCGCGAGGAGATCTTCGGGCCGGTGCTGTCGGTGCTGACGTTCCGCACCCCGGACGAGGCCGTCACCAAGGCCAACAACACCCCCTACGGGCTGTCGGCCGGCATCTGGACGGAGAAGGGCTCGCAGATCCTCTGGACGGCGCAGCGGCTGCGCGCCGGGGTGGTGTGGGCCAACACCTTCAACAAGTTCGACCCGGCCTCCCCGTTCGGCGGCTACAAGGAATCGGGGTTCGGCCGCGAGGGCGGACGCCACGGACTGGAGGCCTACCTCAATGCCTGACCGTCTCGCCGTCCGCAAGACCTACAAGCTGTTCATCGGCGGCGCGTTCCCCCGATCGGAGTCCGGCAGGTCGTACGTGGTCACCGACGCCAAGGGCCGTTTCGTCGCCAACGCCTCGCAGGCGTCCCGCAAGGACGCCCGCGACGCCGTCGCCGCCGCGCGCAAGGCGTTCCCCGGCTGGTCCGGGCGCACGGCCTACAACCGCGGCCAGATCCTGTACCGGGTCGCCGAGATGCTGGAGGGCCGCCGCGACCAGTTCGTGGACGAGCTGCGCCAGGCCGGCGCGGCCAAGGGCGCGGCCGGCGCCGAGGTGGACGCGGCCGTCGACCGGTGGGTCTGGTACGCGGGCTGGGCCGACAAGCTGACCGCCGTCGCCGGCGCCGCCAACCCGGTCTCCGGGCCGTTCTTCAACTTCTCCACGCCCGAGCCGACCGGGGTCGTCGCCGTCGTCGCGCCCGACTCGCCGCTGCTCGGGCTGGTGTCGGTGGTGGCGCCCGCGATCGTGTCCGGCAACACCGCCGTCGTGGTCGCCTCCGAGCCGGCGCCGCTGCCGTCCATCACCCTCGCCGAGGTGCTGGCGACGTCCGACCTGCCGGGCGGGGTCGTCAACGTCCTCACCGGCCGCCGCGCGGAGATCGCGCCCTGGCTGGCGACCCACATGGACGTCAACGCCATCGACCTGGAGGGCGTCGCCGACGACCAGGCCGCCGACCTGGAGGAGAAGGCCGCCGAGAACCTGAAGCGCGTCCTGCGCCCCACCCGCGCCGACTGGACCGGGGAGCCGGGAACCGCCCGTATGACGGCATTTCTGGAGACGAAGACCGTCTGGCACCCGGTGGGCGTCTGATTTCGATATGACGCTTCGCGTGTAGAGGGTCACAAAGTGTGGAATAGATCTCCCCGTAACTGATCATTTCGGGGGGGAGATCAGTGGCAACGAGAACCGCATCGCGCACGACCACGAGCCGAGGGACGGCCGGTCGCGCGAAGAGCACCACAGCCGCCAAGTCCACCACCGCGAGGAAGCCGGCGGCCAAGCGCACGTCGGCGGCGAGCTCGTCGTCCCGGTCGACCACCACCAGGTCGACCGGGAGCAGGTCGACCGGGAGCAGCACGGCGAAGAAGTCGACGACCTCCAGCCGGACGTCGTCGACCGCCGCGACCCGCGTCACCAAGGCCGCGAGCCAGGCCAAGACCGCCGCCACCCAGATGAAGTCGGTGGCGACCAAGGCGTCCTCGTCGGCCAAGGCCATGACGGCGATGACCAAGGCGATGACCAGCGCGACCAAGGCGATGTCCGACGCCGCCAAGGCGATGGACGCGGCCGCGAAGGTCATCACCACCACCGCCAAGTCGAGCACGTCGAGGGCGAGCTCGCCGGCGAGCCGGAGCAGCTCGTCGTCCAGGGCGAGCACCTCGAAGGCGAGCACGTCGAGGTCCGGGACGTCCCGGGCCAAGGCGGGCACGTCGAAGTCGGGCACGTCGAAGTCGGGCACGTCGAAGTCGGGCACGTCGAAGTCGGGCACGGCCAAGTCGGGCACGTCCAGTGCGGGCACGTCCAGGTCGGGCACCTCGTCCCGCAAGACGACCTCGGCGGCGTCCAGCCGGTCGCGGTCGACGACCTCCGCCCGGACGAGCGCGTCGAAGTCCGGCACATCGAAGTCCGGCACATCGCGGACGAGCACCGCCAGGAAGGCGTCCGCGCCGAAGTCGCGGACGACGTCGGCGCGCAAGACGTCCTCGTCCAAGACCACCGCCGGCACGGGGTCGGGGACGCGGTCCGCCGCGTCCCGCAAGACACCCGCCCGCCGTGCGGTGGAGGCCGCGGCGGCACCACCGCCCGCGTCCTCGCTGGTCGAGCCGAAGACCAGCCCGTTCCAGCATTCGACGCGGAGCGAGGGCGGGTTCCTCAGCGGGCTCACCAACGCCGGCCGCGAGCGCTGAGAGCCGATGGACGAGAAGGACATCCTCGCTCGCATCGACGAGTACGTCGGCGAGGAGCAGCGGCTCCGCGAGCGCTACCAGCGCGACGAGCTGGGGCGCGAGGAGGAGCACCGCCGGCTCGAGCAGCTGGAGGTGGCCCTCGACCAGTGCTGGGACCTGCTGCGCCGCCGCAGGGCCCGGTTGGAGGCCGGCGAGGACCCGGACGCCACCGGCGTCCGGCCGCCGGACGAGGTCGAGGGCTACCTGCAGTGACGCCGACGCACCGGGCGCGGCCGCGGCTGCGGTTCGGCGCCCGCCTCGACCCCGATGCCACCGCGCCGCTGCTGCGCATCGCGCAGGACGCGGACCGCTACGGCCTCGACCTGCTCGGCATCCGCGACCTGCCGCACCGGCGCGGCACCGCCGACGCGCTCACGCTGCTGGCGGCCGTGCTGACCGGCACGTCCCGGATCCGGGCGCTGCCCGCCGTGGCGTGCCTGCCGCTGCGCCCGCCCGCCGCGCTCGCCAAGGCGATCGCGACGATGGACCTGCTCAGCGGCGGCCGCGTCGAACTCGGGCTCGGCGCGGGCGCCGACCCGGCCGGCATCGAAGCCTACGGCGGCGTCCGGCCCGGCGGCCTCGGGGCGCTCCGCGCCGTGGAGGAGGCCGTCCGGCTCATCCGGCTGCACTGGAGCGACCAGGCCGGGCTCCACATCGAAGGCGCCCACTACCGGTTCGCCGCGCCCGACGCCGGCCCGCGACCGCGGCGGACGATCGGCATCTGGCTCGGCGTCACCGGCCCGCGCGGCATCGACCTCGCCGGCCGGCTCGCCGACGGCTGGATCGTGCCGTCGTCCCGCGTCCCGCCGAAACGCCTCGCCGACGGCCGCCGCCGCTTCGACGACGCCGCCGCCCAGGCCGGCCGCGACCCGGACACGCTCCGCCGCGTCTACATCCTCGAAGGCTCCCTGGACGGACCGGACTCCCAGGGCTTCCTGCACGGCCCGCCCCGCCAATGGGTCTACGAACTCACCGAACTGGCCATCGGCCACGGCGTCGACACGTTCCTCTACGCGGGCGACCCGGCGAACCTGCCGGTCTTCGCCATGGAGGTGGTCCCGGCGGTCAGGGAGAAGATGGCGGAGGAGAAGAAAGGATTGGGGTCTCCACAGGGGGAGGTGTCGCCCCAGGGGGAGATGTCCATCCAGGAGGGCGACCCCCTGGAACCCCCGTCAGGGCTGGCAGGCCCTTTCCCCGATCCGCTGGCGCATCTCGGTGAAACGGCCTCGAACCCGCCGGGCCGGGCGACCTCCGGACGCTAGGGCGCCCTGCGGCCGCCCGACCCGTGGGCGGTGGTCGGGGTTCTCGCCTTACATGCGCTCCGGGGTCGGGACGCCCAGGAGGTGCAGGCCCGTCTCCAGCGTGCGCAGCGTCGCCGCGCACAGGGCGAGCCGGGACGCCTTCGTCTCCTCGTCGGGGGCCTTCAGGACCGGGCAGTTCTCGTAGAACGTGGTGTAGGCGTCGGCGACCGCGTAGACGTAGTTCGCCAGCCGGTGCGGCTCGGCGGTCTCGCCGGCCTGCTTCAGGACGGCGCCGAAGCCGAGGAGTTCGAGCGCCAGCGCCCGCTCGGCCGGGTGGCCGAGCTTGATCGGGCCGGTCGCGTCCGCGACGTCGATGCCGCCCTTCCGGAAGATCGACCGGATCCGGGCCGCCGCGTACTGCAGGTATGGGCCCGTCTTGCCGTGGAACGAGATCATCCGGTCGAAGTCGAAGACGTACTCGCTGTCGCGCGCCACCGACAGGTCGGCGTACTTGACGGCGCCCATGCCGACGTCCCGGACGATCGCCGCCCGCGTCGCGTCGTCGAACGGTTCGTCGTGCTGGATCTCGTCGAAGACCGCGCCGGCCCGCTCGACGGCCTCGTCGAGGAGTTCGGCGAGCTTGACGGTGCCGCCCGCGCGGGTCCGCAGGATCTTGCCGTCGGTGCCGAGGACGTTGCCGATCTGCGCGTGCTCGGCCTTGACCTCGTCGTTCAGCCAGCCCGCCATCCGGGCGACGGCGAAGACCATCTGGAAGTGCAGCGCCTGCGGGGCGCCCACCACGTAGATCATCCGGTCGACGTGCTCGGTGTCCACCCGGTACCGGATGGTGGCGAGGTCGGTGGTGGAGTAGTTGTAGCCGCCGTCGCTCTTGCGGATGATCACGGGCAGCGGCTCGCCCTCGCGGCCGGTGAAGCCGGGCGGGAACGCGCACAGCGCCCCGTCGCTGATCACCGCGATGCCCTTGTCCTCCAGCTCCTGGGCGGTCGGGGCCAGCAGGTCGTTGTAGAAGCTCTCGCCCCGGATGTCGTCGTCGGTGAGCGTGACGCCGAGCCGCCCGTAGACGGCGTTGAAGTACCGCTTGGACACGTCCACGAGGACGTTCCACAGCCGCAGGGTCTCGGGGTCGCCGGCCTGGAGGGCGACGACCCGCCGCCGGGACCGG
Organism: Actinomadura meyerae; assembly: GCF_900188445.1. GTDB lineage: Bacteria > Actinomycetota > Actinomycetes > Streptosporangiales > Streptosporangiaceae > Spirillospora > Spirillospora meyerae. Next base: position 140,013 of record NZ_FZOR01000015.1, on the reverse strand, counting down.
TCGGCGAACTCCTCGTCGCCGTCGAACTTCTCCCGCGCGGCCTGGTAGAACGCGGTCAGGTCGCTGACGGACGAGTCGTCCCGCGCGGCGGCGTCCTCGCCGAGGTCGAGCAGGTGCTCGATCAGCATCCCGAACGGGGTGCCCCAGTCGCCGACGTGGTTGTCCCGGACGACGTCGTGGCCGAGGAACGCCAGGATCCGGGCGATCGCGTCGCCGACGATCGTGGTCCGCAGATGGCCGACGTGCATCTCCTTCGCCACGTTCGGCGAGGAGTACTCGACGACGGTCTTCTGCGGCCGCTCGGCCGGCGGGACACCGAGCCGCTCGTCCTCCAGGGCTCGCTGCGCCTCGGCGGCGATCCAATCGTCGCTGAGCGTCAGGTTGATGAAGCCCGGCCCGCTGACCTCGACGTTCGCCACGACGTCGGCGGTGTCGAGGTTCCTGACGATCTCGCCGGCCACGTCTCGCGGCTTGCGGCCCAGCTTCTTGGCCAGCGGCAGTGCCACGTTGGCCTGAAGGTCGGCGAACTGCGACGGCCGGATGACCGGGTCGGCGTCCGCGTATGACGGTCCGAAGGCGGCGCTCAGCGCGGCCTGGACCCGGGCGGCGAGTACGAGTTGCGGATCGGGCATGTTCCAAGGTTATCGGCGCGGCGCCGCCGACCGGACCCGGTTTTTCCCGCTACGGCTCGGTGCGGTCGGGGACGGTGTCCCCGGCGGGCCCGCTGACCGGCTGCCGCGGCGCGGGCGGCCCCTCGACGGGCTGCGCCGGGGCCTCCGCGGGCTTCTCGGGCTTCTCGGGCTTCTCGGGCGGACGGTCGCCGTCGCGCTCGCCGTGCGTCCAGCGGCCGAACCGGGAGGTGCGGGTCGCGGCGACCTGCTCGCGGATCCGCTCGACGATCCGCCCGGCGGCCAGCCGGTGCGCCAGCTCGCACGCCGAGGTGATCGCGCGGGCGCGCGAGGCGCCGTGCGCGATCACGACGGTGCCGTTCAGGCCGAGCAGGACGCCGCCGCCGTAGGTGTCGGGGTCGAGCCGGTCGCGCAGGTCCTGGAGGCGGCGCCGCTGGAGCAGCGCGCCCATCCGCGCCGCCGGGCTGGCGGTCATCGCGTCGCGGACCTCGCTGAACGCGGCGGCGACCGTCCCCTCCATCGTCTTCAGCGCGATGTTGCCGGTGAAGCCGTCGGTGACGATCACGTCGACCCGGCCGGCGAGCAGGTCGTGGCCCTCGACGTTGCCCGCGAACTCCAGCCCGTGGCTGCCGCCGGCGAGCAGCTCGTGCGCCCGCTTGGCGAGCTTGTTGCCCTTGCCCGCCTCGGAGCCGATGTTGAGCAGCCCGACGGTGGGCCGGTCGGGGCCGAGCAGGATCTGCGCGTAGGCGGTGCCGAGCGCGGCGAACTGGACGAGCGTCTCCGCCTTGACGTCGGCGGTGGCGCCCGCGTCCAGCAGGATCGTCGGGCGCGGGCGGGTCGGCAGCGTCACCGCGATGGCGGGGCGCAGCACGCCCTGCTGGCCCTTCAGCCGCAGCCGCGAGGTCGCCACCACCCCGGCGGTGCTGCCCGCCGAGACCAGCGCCGACGCCCGGCCCTGCTTGATCAGGTGGCAGGCGATCGCGATGGACGAGCGGGGCTTGCGCCAGCTCGCGAGCGCGCCCTCGCCCATGTCGAGGGCCTCCTCGGCGTGCACGATCGGGATCTTGCCGAGATAGCCGTACCGGTCGAGCTCCCGCCTGATCCGCGGGGCCTGCCCGACCAGGACGAGCCGGACGCCGTGCTCGCGGACCGCGTCCACCGCCCCGGCGACGATCTCCCCGGGGGCGTGGTCGCCGCCCATCGTGTCGACCGCGACCGGCAGGGGGCGCGGCGGCACGCGACGGGGCGCGGCGGCACGCGACGGCTCGCCAGTGCCGGTCATGGCCGCTCCAGGAGAGGGAAGGAAAATGCGGTGTGCCGCAACAATGCAGCTCATCGCATCGTATGGCGTTCCTTCACCTGCCTTGGCGGCGCCCGGCCGGAGTGGCGATCATCACCCCGCCATCACCCCCGCCATCACCCCCGGCCATCACCCCCGGCCGCCGGCCTCCTCGCTGCGGCAGTCGGCGCCCAGGCAGCTCGCGTTCTCCACGACCGGGCGCCCGCCCACGAGGATCGTGTAGTTGGACGTGGCGGTCCTGGTCTCGCCGGTGCCGAGGACGTCGACGCGCTTGCGGTCGGCCGTGGTGCCGGTGCACGAGACGCGCAGCCGCTCCTTCGTCCAGCCGGGCAGGTCGGCGCACTTCAGCGGCCCGGCGAGCGTCACGCCGCGCTGCTTCAGCTCGGCGGCGGCCGTGACCGGCAGCGCGGTGCGCAGCGCGGCCTGCGTCTTGTACTTGAGCTCCTTGCCGCCGGACAGCGCCAGGTACGAGACCCCGCCGGCCAGGGCGAGCACGATCAGCGCGGCGGACCCCAGGATCAGGGCCTTCTTGCGACTCATCTTCACGACGGCAACATCACCGACAGTACGGGATCGTATGCGTCGAGTGGTGGGTTTTTGGGATCAGCAGGTGGATTCGTTGCCGTCCGGGGTCAGCGGTTCGGACGCTCGCAGCCGAGGCCGAGGCAGTCCTTGCGCAGCACCTCGCGCCCGCCGACGGTGACCACGTAGCGCTCGCGCGGGCGGTCGGTGTCGGCGCCGGTGGCGACGCCGTCGACGACGACCCGTTTCCCGTCCGCCGTCCGGGCCGTGCAGGTGACCCGCACCACCGAGCCGGTGGCGGGGACCGGCGACTCGCAGGCGGGGCGCTCCTTCAGCGTGATGCCGCGGATCTCCAGCTCGTCCACGACGCCGTCGGAGACCGCGTTGCGGTACGCGCCCTCCGAGATCCGCTGCATGACCTTGCAGCCCGACACCGTCAGGGCGAGCAGGACCGCCAGGGCGAGGGCCGGGCCCCTTCTCACGCGGGCTCCCCTTCTCACGCGGGCTGGGCTTCTCACGCGGACTCCTCGACCCGGCCGATGCGGGCGACCGCGTCGGCGACCACGTCGGGACGGTCGAGCGGGACCATGTGCAGGGCGTCGGGCAGCTCGATCCGGCTCCCGTGCGTGCTCATCCGGGCGAGCCGCTCGTGGCCCTCGGCCCACTCGCGCTTCCGGTCCCCCTTGTCCACGTCGCCGAGCGCGGTCACCACGACCAGCGGGACGGCGGGGAACGGGTGCCGCTCCCGCAGCCGGGCCAGGTCGGCGGCCATCTCCCGGTAGGCCAGCTCCTCCGCGATCACCGTGCCGATCACCGTCCCGCGCCCGTACACCGCCCGGACCACGCGGTCCGGGACGGCCTCGTCGCGGCGGCTGGTGCGGCGGAGGACCAGCCGGCGCCCGAGCGGCCCGGCGAACCGCGCCACCCGGGTCGCGCCGAGGAGCGCGCCGGCGGCCGTGGCGAGCGGGGTCAGCGCGGCGGCCGCCCGGACGCGCACGCGCGGGTCGCGCTCGTAGCTGGGGTCGAGCAGGACCAGGCCCCGGACGAGCGCGGGCCGCAGCCGGGCCAGGGCCTCGGCGGGGAACGCGGCCATCGAGTGCGCGAGGACGGTCACCGGCCCGCCCGCCCGCTCCGCGAGGGCCTCCAGGATCGCGGTATCGCGGCGCAGCGACGGCCGCGCGACCGCGGCCGGGCTGAGCCCGAGGCCGGGGCGGTCGAACACCGTCACCCGGTGCCCGGCCCGCAGCCGCTCGACGCTCGGCGCCCAGTCGAACCACGCGCCGCCCAGTCCGGACGTCAGCAGCAGCGGCGGCCCGTCCGCCGGGCCGGATTCGACCACGTGCACCTGCTCGCGCCCAACGTTGACGATCGCGCCGCCGTCCGGCGCGGTCTGGTTCCCGCTCACAGCCGGGCCTCCTCCTTCGCGGTAGGGGTGCCGCCGGGCGGGGTGCGCGCCGCGTCCCGCCGGTCGGCGTACAGCGCCCAGGCGATGACCAGCAGGCCGAGGACGAGGATGCTGATCTGCACGCGCTGGACGACCCCGAGCCACTGCCCCAGGTACATCGCGGCCATCGTGCCCAGTGCCGCCACCGATTCGGCGAGCGCGAGCAGCCAGCCCCAGCGGGCGAGCGCCGGCCACCAGCCGTAGCGGCGGGCGGCGAGCGACAGCAGCAGCAGCGCGGCGACCCCGCAGACGACCACGGCGCTGCTGGTCACCGAGTGGAACTCGTGGGAGAACGACACGTGCTCGGAGCGCTCCCGCAGTGCGCACCAGGTCTCCAGGCTGGGCGCGCAGTCCAGCGGGAAGGACGCGTCGCCGATCGCGCAGAGGCCGAACAGCCCGAGGAACGCCCAGCCCGCCGTGGCGAGGGGCCGGCGGGTGAGCCGGCGCAGCGTGCCGGCCGCCACCATGATCGACAGCACCCCGGTGACGAAGTCGCCCGCGCTGTAGACGAGGTGGAACGGCTGGTCGGCGGCCGACAGCTCGCTGACGTAGCCGTTGAAGAAGTCGAGCTTGGGGCTGAGGAGGTTCTCCAGCACGAAGGTCGCGTAGCTGAGCCCGGCGACGGTCGCGAAGACGACCACCCGCAGGGGGACGACGCCCGGCTCGTCCCGTCCGGCCCCGTTCCGTCCGACAGCGTCTCGTCCGGCCCCGTCTCGTCCGACAGCGTCCACCGGCCCCCCTCACGCCGCGTGGTCGCGCCCGCGCCCTGCCGCACGCCCCGCCCACGCCGCTTCGGTCCTGCCCGCCCCGCCCAGTATTTCCCAAGATCGCCGTTCGTGGGGGCCGGGGCGGCCGGTCGGGGCGTATCCGCTGGCAGCGTCGGCGCGCCGGGCGGGGCGCGGCCGAAATCACCCCGGGATGACGGAGAAGTTGACGTCCCGTAGTCGTTGTACTGGAGACGGGGCGTCAACGATGATGTCCAGGCTATTTGTCTGGATCGTCCTTGACCTGCCTTTGTCCGGACCCGGTAGGGGGTATCAATTCGGCATGAACCCGTCCCAAACGGTTGAATGGGGGTGTCCCGCGCACTCCTGATCACAGATCGTGACGACGCGCGCCGGGGCGCGCCCTCCCCGCTGACAGCAAGGAGTACCAACACGTGACACTGGTGAACGACGCGGCTCCCGCGGTGCGATCCACCGGTCGCAAGTTCCGCGCCTTCACGGCGAAGCACCTGGACGAACTCACCGCTCGCGCCGGGCTGTCGCCCGACGAGCGGCTCGCGACCCGGGCGGTGGCGACGGTCCTGCCCTTCCGGACCAACGCCTACGTCATCGAGGAGCTCATCGACTGGACGGCCGCGCCCGACGACCCGATCTACCGGCTCGTCTTCCCGCGCCCGGACATGCTCCCCGCCGAGGACGTCGCCCACCTGTCGGACCTGCTGCGCCGCGAGGCCCCGAAGGCCGAGGTCGAGGCCGCCGCCCACCGGGTCAGGATGCGGCTGAACCCGCACCCGGCCGGCCAGATGGAGCTCAACATCCCGAGCTTCGGCGACGGCAAGATCCCCGGGATGCAGCACAAGTACGACGAGACCGTGCTGTACTTCCCGAAACAGGGCCAGACCTGCCACGCGTACTGCACGTACTGCTTCCGCTGGGCCCAGTTCGTCGGCGAGGCCGACCTGAAGATGGCCGGTGACGAGCCCACCGCGCTGCGCGACTACCTGATCGCCCACCCCGAGGTGACCAGCGTCCTGTTCACCGGTGGCGACGCCATGATCATGGGCGAGCCGGTGCTGCGCCGCTACGTCGAGCCGCTGCTGGAGCTGGAGCAGCTCGAGTCCATCCGGATCGGCACCAAGTCGCTGGCCTACTGGCCGCAGAAGTTCGTCACCGACCCGGACGCCGACGAGATGCTCCGCCTGTTCGAGCAGGTCGTGGAGTCCGGCAAGAACCTCGCGTTCATGGCGCACTTCTCGCACCCGCGCGAGCTCGAACCTCTCATGGTCGCCGAGGCGTGCCGCCGGATCCGCGACACCGGCGCGGTCATCCGGACCCAGGCCCCCCTGATCAGGACGATCAACGACGACGCCAAGACGTGGGAGACCATGTGGCGGACACAGACCCGGATGGGTCTGATCCCCTACTACATGTTCGTGGAGCGCGACACCGGGCCGCAGGACTACTTCGCCGTCCCGCTCGCCCGCGCCTACGACATCTTCCGGGACGCCTACAGGAACGTCTCCGGGCTCTCCCGTACCGTCCGGGGGCCGTCCATGTCGGCGACCCCGGGCAAGGTCTGCGTGGACGGAGTGCTCGACCTGCTCGGCGAGAAGGTGTTCGCGCTGCACTTCATCCAGTGCCGAGACTCCGAGCTGGTCGGCAAGCCCTTCTTCGCCCACTACGACCCCGACGCGGTCTGGCTGGACGACCTGAAGCCCGCCTTCGCCGACCGCTTCCCCTGGGAGAAGTAGGCCCTTCCCAAGGAAGCAGGGACATCGGGAGCCGGGGTCGGCCGCGTACTCAGCCGAGGCCGGACTGAGTACGCGGTCGGCCCCGGCTGAGCACGAACGCCCAAGCGGCGCCCGCCGCGCCAGGGCGACGATGGCCGCATGTCCCCCCACATCCTGTCCTTCGAGGGGCGCGGCCGGGCCGACCGGATCCGGCTCGTGCTGGCCATCGGCTACACGCTGACCGTCCTCGCGGTGAGCGCGGTCGTCCTCGCCGTCATGCTGTTCTCGGACGACCCCGGCTTCATAGGCGTCTGGCTCATCTTCGTCACCAGCCCGCTGTCGATACTCGGGATGCTGGCCGTCTTCCCGTTCGGCGAGCTCCCCGGCCCCCTCGACACCGCCCTCTTCTTCGCGGCGACGACCGGCCCGGGGCTGGTCCAGGCATGGCTGCTGTGGCCGTCCCGGAAGGTCAGCGCAGCGAGCGGGCCAGGCACAGGCAGGCGATGATCGTGGCGGCGCCGCACAGCGCCATGACGTGGCCGGGCGCCAGGAGGTCGCCCAGCGCGCCCGCCGCGCCGATACCGGCCGCCTGGCACGTCATCAGCCCGCTGCCCGACAGCCCCAGCGCCTGCCCGCGGATCTCCTCGGGCACCGCGTCCACGAAACGCCGCTGGACGGTCAGCTCGTAGCCCAGCCCGAACGTCCCGGCCGCCATCAGCGCGCACGCCGCCGCCAGGCCCGGTTCGAGCACGAACAGCAGCAGGGGCGCGCCCGTCAGCATGGCGAGCGGGAGCGTGAGACGTTCGCGCGTCGCCGGCGGAATCCAGCGTCCCACCACGAAGTTGCCCGCGAACATGCCCGCCGCGGCGGCGGAGAGCAGCAGGCCCGCCGCGTCCGGGCGCCCGGCCCCGGCCGCGTACGGCACGACGACGCCCTCCGCGCCGACCGAGAGGGAGATCGGCAGCCACGCGGCGAGCAGCAGCCCGCGCGTGGAGCGATGGCCGAGCAGCCGCCGGTTCGTCCGCCACGTCTCGCCCGCCAGACCGGACGCGCCCGGCAGACCCGACGCCGGCCGTGCCGCCGGGGGGACGTCCGGGAGCCGGGTGCGGGCCAGCAGCGCGGCCAGCGCCGCGCTCGCCGCCGCCAGCCACAGCGCGGCCGCCGGGGTGATCGCCGCCAGCAGCAGCCCGCCCGCCGCCTGCCCGGTGATCTGGGCGCCCGCGCTGGTCATCGTGAACAGCGACCGGCCCAGCACGTAGCCGTCCCCGGGTAGCAGCGCGGGCAGCCTGGCCTGCACCGCCGCGCCGCCGACCGGCGCGAACAGCCCCACCGCGACGAGCAGCGCCATGACCGCGGGCAGCGGCAGGACGCCCAGCGCGAGCAGGGCCGTGGCGGCGAAGCGCAGCACGTGGTACCCGGTCAGCAGCCGCCGCACCGGGAGGCGGTCGGCCAGCGACAACAGCAGCGCGCCGCCGACCACGTAGGGGAGCATCCCGGCGGCGAACACGAGCGCGGCCGCGACGGACGAGCCCGTCTGCGCGTAGGTCTGCACCGACAGCGCGATCGTCCGGACGGAGTCGCCGGCCACCAGCAGGGTCTGCAGCGAGAAGAGCGTCCGGAACTCGGTGACGCCGAAGACGTCGCGGTACCGCGCCGAGGCGGAAGCGTCGGAAGGGGGAGCGGTCATGCGGTGACTCTGCGGCTCCGGGCCCGGTCGGCGACAATGTTTCGGGGAGGAGCGAAACATGTACCGCATCGAGGTCGGGCCGGGGGACCTCGCGGCCAGCCGGTTCGGGGTCGCGCCGCTGATCGAGGTGCACGCCGCGCTCGGCCTGGTCGCGGGCCGGATGCCCGTCGGGCCGCTCGGACCGTGGGTGGAGCGGGCGCGGCCCGCCTACCGGGAGATCGCCGGCGATCCGGCCGTGCGGGCACTGGCCTTCCTGCGCCGCCGGCACGGGTACATGGCGGACTTCGTCGTCCCGCCGCCCGCCCGGCCCAACCTCACCGTCGCCGAGCAGCTCGCGACCGTCCGGGCGACGCCGCTCGACCAGGCGCGCCGGGAGATCGCCCGCAACTTGGACGGCCTGCCGGAGCCGGACGCCGTGATCCGGGACGTCCTGGACGCACCGGACGTGGCCGACCGCCTCGCCACCGGCCTGGAGACCGTGTGGCGCGCCCTGCTGAAGCCGGATTGGGCGGTGCTGCGCTCGATCCTGGAACGCGACATCGTCCACCGCGCCGGGCGGCTCGCCGCCTACGGCTGGGCGGCGGCGCTGGACGGCCTGTCGAGCCAGGTGCGGTGGCGGGACGGCGTCATCGAGGCCGACATCCGCAGCGACGGCACCTTCCGGCTGGGCGGCGCCGGGCTGACCCTCGTGCCCGTGGTCTTCTCCGAACTGGGCGTCGCCCTCGAACAGGACTGGCCGTACACGCTGATGTACCGGGCGCGGGGCGTGGCCGCCCTCTGGGAGAGCCGGGAGCGGCGCGGCGACGACGCCCTCGACCGGCTCGTCGGCCGCACCCGCGCGGAACTGCTGCGGGTGCTCGCCGAGCCCGCCACGACGACCTGGCTGAGCGCCCGGTTCCGGATGAGCCTCGGCGGGATCGGCGGCCACCTCGCGGTCCTGCGCGAGTCGGGGCTGGTGACGCGGGAGCGGAGCGGCCGGTCGGTGCTCTACCGGCGCACGGCCGTCGGGGACGTCCTCGTGGGCACCGACTGAAGCGGCGTGACAGGGACGGCCTGGCTGAGGCGGCGTGACAGGGGCGGCGTGACAGGGGTGGCCTGGCTGAGCGCAGCCTGGCCAGACCCCCGGCCCAGCCGGCGTGGCCGAGGCCGCCCCGGGCGGGGCGGCCTCGGCGGAAAGGGTCAGGACTCGTAGACGGGGATGATCGAGGCGCGGGCCAGCGTGTGCGCCGTGACGTTGAACCCGACGACGGCGGGGGAGGCGTCGGAGTCGATGCCGAGCGACTCCACGTCCAGCGCGTGCACGGTGAACACGTAGCGGTGCGGCCCGTTGGGCGGCGGCGCGGCGCCGCCGTAGGCCTTCGTCCCGAAGTCGTTGCGGGCCTGCACGCCGACCTTGGAGTCCGCGGTACCGGCGCCGGTGGGCAGCTCCGTCACGTCGGCGGGGATGTCGAACAGGCTCCAGTGCCAGAAGCCGCTGCCGGTCGGCGCGTCCGGGTCGTAGCAGGTCACCGCGAAGCTCTTCGTCTCCGCCGGGAACCCCGACCAGCGCAGGTGCGGGGACTTGTTGCCCCCGCTGAACCCCCAGTCGTCGAAGACGTGCGCGTCCCCGAGGCGCTCGCCGTCGCGGATGTCGTCGCTCTCGACGGTGAACGACGGCACCTCGGGCAGGTGCTCGTGCGGAAGCGGCGGTTTGGCCATGGCGACCTCCTCCATCAGGATCTTCGTGTGCCTCCATCTCTACCAGTGGGCGTCACGTCTTGACCGCGCCCATGGTGAACCCGGTGACGAAACGGTCCAGGAACAGGTTGAACAGGAACGCGATCGGCACCGCCGTGATCACCGTGGACGCCTGGAGCGACTGCCAGAAGAACACGTCCCCCCGGACCAGCTGGGTCGGCACGCCGGTGCTGACCACCATCTCCGGGCTCGCCGACACGAACGCCAGCGCGTACACGAACTCGCTGGAGGTGAGCGTGAAGGCGAACACGACCACCGCGACGATCCCGGGGAACACCAGCGGCAGGACGACCCGCAGGAACGCGCCGAGCCGGCTGTGGCCGTCCACCATGGCCTGCTCCTCGACGTCCTTCGGGACGGCCTTCAGGAACCCGATCAGCAGCCACACCGACACCGGGACCGTGATCGTCGGATACACCACGATCATCGACCAGAGGGTGTCCTCCAGGCGCAGCGCCACCACGACCCGGGTCAGCGACAGGAACAGCAGCGACGGCGGCACCAGGTACACCAGGAAGATCGCGATGCCCATCGGGGTGCCCCACGGCCGGTCCAGCCGGGCCAGCGAGTACGCCGCCGGCAGGGCCAGCAGCAGCGTCACCGCCACCACCGCCGCGCCCACGATCAGCGTGTTCACCACGAACGTCAGGAACGGCGTGTCGGTGAACAGGAACGTCACGTGGTCGGGCGTGGCCGGCTTGTTGAAGAAGAACGGGTTGCTCTCCGGGTCGTAGAGGTCCTGGTTCTGCTTGAACGCGCTGATCACGCTCCACAGGAACGGGAGCGCGCACACCAGCGCCGCCAGCACCGCCGCCCCGTACACCCCGCACCGCGCCGCCACGTGCCGCCGCGCGTACTTGCGCCGCAGCGCCGCCACGTCGGTGCCCGCCGTGTCCGGGGGACGGGCCTCCGGCGCGTCCCGGACGGCTTCGCCGTGCTCGGTCATCCGGCCTCCAGCCGTCGTACGGCCCGCAGGATGGCGACCGCGCCGGCCAGCAGCAGCGGGAACAGGAACAGCGCGATCGCCGCGCCCTGCCCGACGTCGCCGCCCTCGATGCCGCGGAAGTACGCCCAGGACGCGAGGACGTCCGTCGAGTGCGTCGGGCCGCCCCTGGTCAGCACGTACGGGACCGTCATGTCGGTGAACGTCATGATCGCGCCGAACAGGCCGGCGACCGCGATCACCGGCAGCGTCAGCGGGATCGTCACCTCGAACATCCGCCGCCAGAACCCGGCGCCGTCGATCCGCGCGGCCTCGTCGATGTCGCGGGGGATCGCCACCAGCCCGGCCATCACGATCACGGCGGCCAGCGGGGTCAGCCGCCAGGTCTGCACCGCGATCACCGACGCCATCGCGGTGCCCGGCCGCCCGAGCCACACGACGTTCGCGTCGATCAGCCCGAGGTGGCGCAGCACCCAGTCGACCGGCGAGTAGATCGAGTCGAGGAACCACAGCCACGAGATCGTCGACAGCGCGACGGGCGTCGTCCAGGGCAGCAGCACCAGGAACCGCACGACCCACTTGCCGCGGAAGTCGGCCACCAGGATGTTCGCGAGGATCTTCCCGAACAGGACGATCAGCGCCATGCTCACCAGCGTGAACACCAGCGTGTTGCGCAGCGCCCGCCAGAACACGCCGTCCGCGAAGACCGCGTCGAAGTTGCGGAACCCGACGAGGTCGAACGACGGGTCGCCGGTCGTCACGTCGGAGAACGCGAACGCGATCGCCAGCAGGAACGGGACGCCGACCAGCGCGGCGATGTAGACGACCGACGGCAGCAGCATCACCCAGGCGAGGACGCCCTCCCGGTCGGCGAGCCCGGCCTTCGCCCGCGGCGCCTCGGCCCCGCCCCCGGACCCGTCCCCGGCGCCATGCGGGGCCGGGGACGGGGCCGCCTCCGCCCGCGTCACGGTGCGTCCCCGAGCGGGACGGCGGCCCGCCGCTCGCCCGACGCGGCGTCGAAGAACCGGAGCCGGCCGGCCGGCACCGCGAACTCCCGGGTCTCCCCGGCCGCCAGCGGCGTCCCCACGGTCGCGGGGAGCCGGGCGATCACGCGGGTCTCCGCGCCGATGCCGGAGACCGTCCCGTACACGTGCCGGTCGCCGGACAGGTACTCCATCCGCTCCACCCGCAGCGGCATCGTCACCCGCTCCGCCTCCGCGACGTTCTCGGCGGGCAGCAGGTGCTCGGGACGGAACCCGACCAGCACGCCGTCCCGCTCGACCAGGTTCATCGGCGGCGACCCGATGAACGTCGCCACGAACGTGTCGGACGGGTCGTCGTACACCTCCTGCGGCGTCCCCACCTGCCGGACGCGGCCCTGCTCCAGCACCGCGATGCGGTCGCCGAGGCCCATCGCCTCCGCCTGGTCGTGGGTGACGTAGATGGTGGTGGTGCCGACGCGCTCCTGGAAGCGCTTCAGCTCGTCCCGGGCCGTCGCGCGCATCTTCGCGTCGAGGTTGGACAGCGGCTCGTCCAGCAGGAAGACCGCCGGGTCGCGGACCAGCGCGCGCGCCAGCGCCACCCGCTGCCGCTCACCGCCCGACAGCTGCCGCGGCCTGCGGCGCAGCAGCGGCTCGATCTCCAGCAGCCCCGCCGCCCATCGAGCCTTCTTCTCGCGCTCCTCCTTGGGCATGCCCTCCGCGCGCAGCGGGAAGACGATGTTGTCCTTCACCGTCTTGTGCGGGTACAGCGCGTACGACTGGAACACCATCGCGATCTGCCGGATCCTGGGCGGAAGCCCGTTCACGACGTTCCCGCCGATCAGCACCTCGCCCTCCGTGGGCTGCTCCAGCCCCGCGATGGTGCGCAGCAGCGTTGTCTTCCCGCACCCGGACGGCCCCAGCAGCACCAGGTACTCCCCGGGCTCCGCCGCGAGATCGACGCCGTCCAGCGCCCGCACGTGCTCCGCCCGGCCCCGCCGAGCCCGCACGTGCCCGTCGAAGGTCTTGACGAGCCCCTTGACCTCGACCGTCTTCACCTGCCTCAGGACCGTCTCCACCGGCCTCAGCCGCCCACGAGGCCGCGGCCGCGCCAGTTCTTGAAGATCGCGTTGGCGCGCCGCTCGGCCTCCTCGACCGCCTGGCGCGGGGACGCCTGGCCGCGGGCGGCGCGGCCGAACATCGTCGGCAGCACGTTGGTGTTGAAGATCTCGCCGATCGCCGGGTTGGACGGGCCCGGGTAGCCGATGTTCGCGCTCCACGACGTCGCCGTCTTCAGCAGCGCCAGCTTGTCCGCCGGCTTCGCGCCCCACGGGTCGTCGTCCAGCCAGCCGTTCAGCTGCGGGACGAGCGACGGCCAGCCCGGCAGGTCGTACAGCTCCGAGTGGTACGACACCGCCGGGAAGTTCGCCGTGTAGTGCAGCAGGAACTCCTTCGCCGCGTCCGCGTTGCCCGCGTACTTCGGCACGATCCACTGCTGGATCACGTGCTGCGCCGCCATCGCCGCCTTCGGGCCGCGCAGCGCGGGCACGAAGAAGATGTCGTCGCCGATCGTCCGGTTGGTGCCCATCGCGGTGCGCCACGCCGAGATGGAGTTCAGGATGTAGGACGACTTGCCGGCGATGAGCGCCTGGTTGTTCGACGCCGGCGTCCATGAGAAGACCTCGCTGGTCTCGGCCTCCTTGAACAGCCGCGTCATGTACTCGACGGCCGCGACGGTCGCGTCCGAGTTGAGCACGACCCGTTCGTTCTGGTCCTGGACGGAGCCGCCGTACGACCACAGCAGCGCCCGCGCCGCCATGTTCGAGTCGGTCTCCGGGGACAGCCCGATGCCGCACGGCACCCCGGTCTGCTTCTTGATCTCGGCCGCGCCGCGCAGCAGGTCGTCCCAGCTCGACGGGCCGTTCGGCATGCCGACCTTCTGCCACATCGACCGGCGGTAGTCGCCGGGGTCCGGCGACCAGCCGGGGCAGTAGGCGTAGAACTTCCTGGTGTTGGGGTTGAAGCTCGACTTGCGGCACAGCTCCAGCTGCTGCCCCCAGCGCCGGTTCGCCTCCTGCACGACGTCGGCCATGTCGAGGACGGACGGCTCGTACTGCGAGAACGGCGCGATGTGCTGGATCAGGTCGTGGCCGCGCCCCGCCTGGATCTCGGAGGCGGCCCGGCGGGGGACGTCCACGGTGTTGATGTGGTCGACCCGGACGTCCACCCCGACCTTCTTGCCCCAGTCGGAGACGAACGCGTCGAACCATTTGTCGTGCCGGGGCACGAAGTGGCTCCACATCAGGATGCTGAGGGAGCCGCTCAGCTTCTTCGCGGGTGCGGTGAACACCTCCTTCGGGGCGTTCCCGCTGCTCTTCGCCTGCGGGCCCGAGGACTCGCTGGCGCAGCCCGCCAGCGCGCCGTACGCGCCCGCCGCGACCGCCGCCGAGGACAGGAAGCCGCGCCTGCTGATCCGTGGGGTGTCGAACCGATCGGCCATGGGAGTCTCCCTCGCCGCTGGAGGTCTCCCCTCGACGGTAGATCCGCGAGGGGACTTCATCCAGAGACGATCCGGTAACTCCGCGTCACTGTGGCCTCACCGGCCACGACGGCCCCGGCGGTACTCCAGTGTTACTCGCCGGTGGCCCGTGTCATTTGCCGGTGGCCCGTGTTATTTGCCGGTGGCTTCGGTGTAGGCGGCGATGACCTCCGCGGGGTCGCCGTCCATGTGCATGCGGCCGTCGTCGATCCAGATGACCCGGTCGCACATCTCCTTGACCGTGTCGAGCTGGTGCGCGACGAGGAACACCGCGCCGGCCTCCTTGCGCAGGACGTCGATCCGGCGCTTGCTCTTGGCCCGGAACTTGGCGTCGCCGGTGGCGAGGGCCTCGTCGATCAGCAGCACGTCGTGGGTCTTCGCCGCGGCGATCGCGAACCTCAGCCGCGCCCCCATGCCGGACGAGTACGTCCGCATCGGGTACTGGATGAAGCCCTCCTTCAGCCCGGCGAAGTCGACGATCTCCTGGTACTTGGCCTTCGTCTCCGCCGGGGACATGCCCATCGCGAGGCAGCCGAGGATGATGTTGCGCTCGCCGGTGAGGTCCTTCATCAGGGCCGCGTTCACGCCCAGCAGGGACGGCTGGCCGTCGGTGTAGACGCCGCCGCGGTGCGGGGGCAGCAGCCCCGCGATGGCCTTCAGCAGCGTCGACTTGCCGGAGCCGTTGGTGCCGATGATCCCGACGGCCTCGCCGCGGTAGGCCACGAACGACAGGCCCTTGATCGCGTGGACCTCGGTCATGCTGGGGCGGCTCTGCCGGCGCAGGACCCGCGAGAACGCGGACGCCGCGTTGCCCTTCCCGCCCGCGCCGTACACGCGGTAGACGATGTGCAGGTCGTCCACGACGACGATCGGCTCCCGGGACGGGTCGATGGTGACCTGGTTTCCGGTGGGGTTCATGCGCACCTTCGTGTCAGCCACGGCCGTATCGCTCCTCAGCGCGGTGGAAGTACATGAAACCGCCGACCAGCATCACCACGGCCCACACGACCGCGTACAACCACAGCTGGCCCACCTCGTTCAGCTTGAGCACGTCCTGGACGTAGTTGCGGTACTTGCCGAGCAGGACGTGCCGGCTCAGCTCGACGTACACGTACGCCGGATTGGCCTTCATCAGCTCGGCCAGCCACGGGTACTCGGCGAGCTTGGAGCCGGGGCCCATCAGCGAGGGCAGGCTGAAGATGACGCCGGACATGTACAGCCAGGTCCGCATGACGAACGGCAGCAGCTGGCTGATGTCCCGGTTGAACGCGCCGAGCCGCGCCATCACCAGGCTGATCCCGACGTTGAACATCAGCTGGAGCGCGACGACCGGGATGAACAGCAGCATCTGGAGGGAGAGCGGCTCCCCCTTCGCGAAGATGATCGCGAACAGCACGACCAGGGCGAGCAGGAGCTGCTGGAGCTCGACGACCGCGATCGCCAGCGGCAGCGTGGCCCGCGGGAAGTGCAGTGCGCGGATCAGCGAGAGGTTGTCGCCGACGGACTTCGCTCCGGAGGTGACCGAGCGCTGGGTGAACCCGAAGAGGAAGACGCCGGTCACGAGGAACGGGATGAAGTCCGGCAGCCCGCGGCTGGTGTTCAGCAGCTTGCCGAAGATCAGGTAGTACACCGCCGCGTTGAGCAGCGGTGTCAGCAGCTGCCACACCTGGCCGAGCCGCGAGTCGGAGTACATCGAGATGTTCTTGGCCGACGCGAACGCCCAGATGAAGTTCCGGCGAGCCCATACGTCCTGGATGTACTTGCGCAGCGGGGGGCGCGCAGCGCTCTGCCTCAGCCCGTGTCGTGCGGCGTAGTCGGCCAGGGACCCGTTCACGTGATATGGCTCCGCGATCGTTCCGACCGACTCGCCACCCGGGGATCCGAGCCGTTCCGGGTGACTCATGTCGCGAAGCCTATTGCAGTCGTTGAGTCCAGAGTGACGTTCGCCCGCATGTGACCCCCGATTTGAGATCTTTACGGAATCATGTCGGCGTCCCTGGGGATACCCCGGACATGCGGGTCAACCACTCACGGAGCATCGCCGTGCCGTCACGGTCCGTCATCCGGCGTCGTCACGAGCCCGGCCATGCCGCCTCCCGATCCGTCTCCCCCCGATCCGTCTCCCCCCGATCCGTCTCCCCCGGGTCCGTCGTGTTGCGCCGCCTCGGCCGCGCCGACCGGTGGGCGTTCGACCGGGTGGCCGCGGCGCGGCTGCGCGGGCTGGAGTACGTCCTGCCCCGGCTGTCGCGGTTCGCCGACCACGGTGTGCTCTGGTTCACCACGGCCGGGGTGATGGGGCTCACGGGACGGCCCCGGCTGCGGCGCGCGGCGCTGCGCGGGGCGATCGCGATCGCGGTGGCGAGCCCGGCCGTGAACCTCCTGGGCAAGCAGGCGTTCCGCCGCAAGCGCCCCGTCGTCGACCTGGTGCCGCCGATCCGGATCCGCTGGAAGCTGCCGACCTCGCACGCGTTCCCGTCCGGCCACTCGGCGTCCGCCGCCGCGTTCGCGACCGGGGTCGCGCTGGAGGCGCCGCGGCGGCTGGCGGTGCCGGTCGCGGTGACGGCCGCCGCCGTGGCCTTCTCCCGCGTCTATACCGGCGCCCACTACCCGGGCGACGTCCTCGCCGGCCTCGGGGTCGGCGCGCTGGCCGGGGCGGGCACCCGCCTGGTGTGGCCCGCGCGGCCCCCGGTGGCGCGGGTGGCGCCGACGGCGGAGCGGGCGGGCGCGGCCGAGGACGGGCGCGGTCTGGTCGTGGTCGCCAACACCGGCGCCGGGCCGGGCGCGGGCGGCGAGGCGGCCGGGATCTCCCTGCCGGGGCGGCCCGAGGTGACGCTGGGGCTGGTCCGGCGCGAGCTGCCGGCGGCCGAGATCGTCGAGCTGGACCCGGACGACGACGTCGACAAGGCCTTCCACGAGGCGGCGGAGCGCGCCCGGGTGCTCGGCGTCGTCGGCGGCGACGGCACGGTGAACGCGGCGGCGGGCGCCGCCCTGAAGCACGGGGTGCCGCTGCTCGTCGTCCCGGGCGGGACGTTCGACCACTTCGCCCGCGCGCTCGGCATCGAGTCGGCGGCGGAGGCGATCGCCGCGTACCGGGACGGGCGGCTCGGCCGGGTCGACGTGGCCTACGCCGCCCCGGCCGGTGCGGGCGGGGACGGCGCGGGCGGGGACGGCGAGCGGCTGTTCCTCAACACCGCGAGCTTCGGTGCCTACACCGAGCTGGTCGACCGGCGCGAGCGGCTGGAGCGGCGGATCGGCAAGTGGCCGGCGCTCGCGGTCGCGGCGGTCCGCACGCTGCGGCACTCCGAGCCCGTCGAGCTGCGGGTGGACGGGCGAGCGCTGCGGGTATGGCTGGCGTTCGTCGGCAACTGCGCCTACGGCTCGCGGGGCCCGGCCCCGACCTGGCGCGGGCGGCTGGACGACGGCCGGCTCGACATCCGGATGATCGTCACCGGGCGGCGGGTGCCGCGGGTCCGCGCGGTCGCCGCGGTGCTGGCCGGTCCCCTGCACGTCATGCCCGGCTACCGGGCGTGGCGGGCGCACGGCCTGGAGGTCGTCTCCATGGACGGCGAGCTGCGGCTGGCGCGCGACGGCGAGGTCTCGTCGCTGCCGCCGGCGATCCGGTTCGGCAAGCACGCGGGCGCGCTCGCGGTGTTCCACCCCGCGGCGTCCTGACGGCGGTTCCGAGCGGTCGGACGGCGGCCCGTGACGAGCCCCGTCCCAAGGCGTCCCGTCCCAAGGCGCCCCGTCCCAAGGTGCGGCCCCGTGTTGGCCGGGTACCGGTCTTGATCGGGTAAAAGCACGGGGTTACCGGTCCGTCGGCGGCAGGGTCCGGTGCAGGATCCCGATAGGGGATCATCGGGGGGTGTGAGCCGTGGGACGGACCCTGCGGGACCGGTACCGGCGACGCCGGGGGCGCGAGCGGCAGCTGCGCCAGTGCGTCCGCCAGTGGTGGCCGATCGTGGCGGGGACGCTCGCGACGACCGGTCTCTTACTCGGCGCCTACCTGGAGGTCCCGCGCCAGAAGGGGGCGTCGGCGACGCTGGCCGCCCCGGGCCGTCCGGGCGCGAAGCGGCCGGACGCGGCGCGGCGCGGGGCGGCGGAGCGGCCGATGAGCACCTACACGACGCGGTTCGCGCCGGGGGAGCCGCGCGTCCGCAACATCGAGCTGGCGGCGGAGATCCTGGACGGGCACATCGTCGAGCCGGGCGGGACGTTCTCGTTCAACGGCGCGGTCGGGCCGCGGACGAGGAGCCGCGGGTACGTGCCCGCGCCCGCCATCCTGGGGTCGCGGCTGGTGAACGACGTGGGCGGAGGCATCTGCCAGGTGTCCACGACGCTGTTCAACGCCGTCTTCAAGGCGGGCCTGGACATCCGCAAGGCGCGCGCGCACACGATGTGGATGCCGGAGTACCCGGAAGGGCGGGAGGCCGCGGTCTCCTATCCGCAGCTCGACTTCACCTGGAAGAACGACACCGACGGTCCTGTGCGGATCCAGGTGGCCTACACAGGGTCGTCGCTGACGGTGAACCTGTGGGGCGAACGCAAGTACGGGGTGCGGTCGGAGACGTCCGAGCGGTACGGGTTCACCCCGTACGGGGAGGGTGTCGGGCACGGCCGCAAGTGCGTGCCCATGACGGGCCGCAAGGGCTTCGAGATCGACGTGTGGCGGACGCTGTACGCCGGGGAGCGCAAGGTGCGGCGGGAGAAGTTCCACACCGAGTACCGGCCGCAGCCGAAGGTGACATGCAGCTGAGGGGCGCGGGGCGGCGCATGGCAGGGTGGTGAGCATGCAGGGAGAGTTCGAGCTGGGGCCGGACGACGGGCGGCTGCTGATCCGTACGGGCCGCAGCGGGCTCGGCCGGCGGGCGGGGCACGATCTGACGATCGAGGCCACCCGGTGGTCGGCGTCGGTGCGGGCCCGGGAGCCGGTTCAGGAGTCGTCGGTCGCGGTGTCCGTCGAGGTGGACGGGCTGGAGGTCCGGGACGGCACCGGCGGCGCGCTGCCGCTGGGCGACCAGGACCGGGCCGACATCAAGCGGAACCTGCGCAAGATCCTCGACAGCGGCCGGTACCCGGAGATCACGTTCGTCTCGACGGCGGTCGGGGAGGACGCCGTCGAGGGCGATCTGACGATCATGGGCCGGACGAAGCCGGTGCGGGTCGCGGCCTCCCTGGACGGTCGCCGGGTGCGGGGCTCCGCCACGGTGACGCAGACCCGCTGGGGCATCAAGCCGTACTCGGCGTTCTTCGGCGCGCTGAAACTCGCCGACGACGTCGAGGTGGAGTTCGACGTCACGCTCCCCGAGTAGGCATCTCGCGCCGAGCGCGCGCGGCGCGCGTGAACTGGTCGTCCAGGCTGCGGGGGAACGGCAGGATCCGGTGCCGCTCGCGCCAGGGCGCGTACTGGCGGACGGCGTTGAACCCGCCCGCGGTGATGATGCGTTCGACGTTCGGGCCCGGCGTATGGGCGGGGTACACGTCCATATGGGCGACGTCTTCGGGCAGGCCATGCGGCCGTTGGGGCGATACCAGCGTCATCGGCGGGCGGACCCCTTCGGCGGACGCCATGTCCCGCGCATAGGAGACGAGTTCGAGGGTCTCCGGGTCGGGCCCGCTGTGGACGATGAGCCAGCCGTCCACATCGACCGGATCCGCTGGGGGATCGGTCAGGACCAGCGGCGACACCTCGTCCGACACCTCGCGCAGGTAGGCGTCATGGGCAGGGTCGAGCGGCTCAAGCACGAACGTGCGGTCGAAGCGCGGCGGGTCGGCGGGCAGCAGCGGGCGGTAAGCGTCCCAGCGCAGCAGCCGGGCCAGATGGGTGACGCTCGTCCCGGACGGGAAGCGGGCCAGTTCGCCCTTCAGCCCGGCGGGGAACGCGTCGACGACGACCTCGTCCGGCGTGAGGCCCGCCGCGCTCTCCACGACCCGCCAGCCGCCGGTGACGCGCGCGTCGCCGCCGAACCGGGACCCGGTCACCACCGTCACCGGGCCGTCCCCGTCCATCCCGAGGGTGTGCAGCGCCGCCCGGAGCCGCGTCAGATGGCCGAGCCCGTCCCCGGCCGCGTAGCAGACGATCACCGGGCGGCGTCGAGGACGGCCAGGTACCCGGCGGTCTCGGCGGCCGGGGTGAAGTCGCGGCGGATCCGCTCCGCGCCCGCCGCGCCGAGCTTCGCCAGCTCGCCGGCGCCCGCCCGCGCGGCCCGGTCGACGGCCGCGCGGCAGGCGTGCGCGTCCCCGGCCGGGAACGTGAACCCGATCTCGCCGTCCACGAGGTCGGCGAGGCCGCCGCCGTCCGAGGCGAGCAGCGGCACGCCGAGCGCCGCCGCCTCCAGCGCCACGTTCGGCATCCCGTCATAGAACGAGGGGAGGGCGACGAGGTCGCAGCCCGCGTAGACGGCCGGCAGGTCGTAGCGCTCCATGAACGGCAGGAACGAGTGCGGGACGTCGTGCCCGGCGAGCCATTCCCGCACCGACTCCTCGACCTCGCCGACCAGCACCAGGTGGAACGCGCCGGCATGTCCCGACGCGGCCAGCGCGTCCAGCAGGAACCCGACGCCCTTCTTCACCTTGAGCTGACCGATGAGGCCGATCGTCCGGCGGCCCGGCTCGACGTGCGCCTCCCGCCACGCCAGGCCCGCGGCCCGCTCGGACGGCAGCACCCGCCACTGCGCCGTGTCGACGCTGTTCGCGACGAACTCGACCGCCGCGTCCGGGGCCAGGGCCTTCACCAGCGGCGCGTGCGACCGCGCGACGACGCAGACGCGGGACGAGGCGCGCAGCGCGTCCGCGAGCACGCCGCGCCGCCGCATCGAGAACACGCCCACGTCGATGTCGTTGCCGCGCAGCAGCGTGACCAGCGGCGCGTCCAGCAGCGAGGACAGGACGGGCGCGGCGAGCATCGCGTACACGCCGCCGAACGCGACCACGTGGCTGTAGCCGGTGAGGCCCTCGGCGGTGACCGCCGTCCACAGCCGGCGCAGCGCGTGCTCGGAGTCGTCGCCGAGCGGGGCCGTCAGCAGCCGCCCGCCGTGCTCCCGCTTCACGCCCCACGGCCGGGCGCGGCGCGTCAGGTGCGCGACGTCCACCTCGACCCCGGCGCCGCGCAGGCCGCGCACGATCCGGTCGCACGACTGCGCCATGCCGCCCTGGCTCGGCGGGTAGTGCTCGGTGAGCCACAGGACGCGGTGCATCAGCTGTCCACGAACCCGGTGTCGTCGTCCGGCCCCCAGTCGCCGCTGTAGGAGTAGTCGTCACCGGGATTGAAGGCGTCCCGGTCGTACTGGTCGAACGAGGAGTACCAGTACGTGTCCTGGTAGGTCCGCGAGCTCCGCTCGTAGTACTCGCGCCGGCGGTTGCCGACCCACGCCGGGTCGTGCGGGTCCTCCGTGCGGTACCCGCGCGCGGCCGCGCACTCGGGGCACGTCCCGTCCAGCGCCTCGTGCGCCGCGCAGACGGGCCGCCCGCATCGCGGGCACGTCGCGACGGCCGCCTGGCCGCAGCGTCCGAGGACGAAGAATCCGGTGGTCACGGTGCAGCGGGTCACTTGGCCCTCCTCGCGGCCGTGCCGGGCGGGGTCCACCGGAACGGCTCCGTCGACACGTCCAGGATGCGGTTGAGCATGGCCTTGCCCTCCTGCACGCCCCGCAGCTTGCCGTCCACCCGGATCGCCATGCGCCTGCCCGGCTTGACCTGCACCTTGAGCCAGCGCGGCGGCGGTGACGACGGCTGCCGGACGACCGCGTCCTTGGCCAGCCGCCGGGTGACCCGCACGAGCTGCGTGGTCTTCGTCTTCGTCTTGATCTTGACCTTGCCGCGCGGGTTGCGCTTCTTGCGCTTGCGGTAGC
Organism: Actinomadura meyerae; assembly: GCF_900188445.1. Lineage (GTDB taxonomy): Bacteria > Actinomycetota > Actinomycetes > Streptosporangiales > Streptosporangiaceae > Spirillospora > Spirillospora meyerae. The sequence goes on along the minus strand of NZ_FZOR01000015.1, from coordinate 117,930 downwards.
GGACCCTGTCGGTGATGGACAGCTCCAGGACGCTGCCGTCGCGCAGCTCCGCCCGCATCCGCAGCCACGGGTCGATCGCGTACCACTGCTTCATCGAGATGACGGGACGCCGGACGGGCACGTCGTGCTGCGGGCCGCGCTTCTCGGCGACCGCGGGGCCGCGCAGGTCCGCAGCGACCGACAGCACCCCGTCCGGCGGCATGTCGGCGGCCAGCACCCGCAGCAGCGGGACGAGGACGGCCGGGACCCGCGGGGACAGCTGCCACTTGCGGCGCCTCACCACCGTGCGGTGCCCCGCGAGGCTCTGGATCACCGGCTCCCAGTCGTCGCGCCGCAGCGAGACGGAGAAGCCCTTCTCCAGGGTGAGCGCCTTGTGCAGCGGATGGAACCGCTCGATGGCGGCCTTCTGCTTACGCCAGAACATGTCGAACCACCTGTCGATCCAGCCACTCGTCGATCAGCCACTCGTCGATCAGCCACTCGTCGATCAGCCACCCGTCGAGCCGGCCACCCGTCGATCCAGCCATCTATCGGTCCAGCGTGCGGTAGACCTCGGCCAGCCGGGCGCGGGACCGCGCCCAGGTCAGGCCCTCCTCGATGTGCGCGCGGCCCCTCCGCCCCATCGCGGCGGCCTCGTCCGGGTACTCCAGCAGGATGCGGACCGCCCGCGCCAGCTCGGCGGGACGGTCGGCCGGGACGAGCCGCCCGTGCACCCCGTCCGCCATCAGCTCGCGGACGGCGGGCAGGTCCGAGGCGACGACCGGGACGCCCGCCGCCATCGACTCGATGACCTTCAGCGGCGCGCAGCCCTGGTCGAGGTTGCGGGCGCAGCCGGTCAGCGGCGCCACCGACGCCTCGGCGTGCGCGAGCCAGGCGGCGACCTCGTAGTGCGGCAGGGTGAACCGCCAGTCGATCCGGTCGGCGATCCCGAGCCGCTCCGCGAGCCGCCGCACCGGCTTCGCCCGCCGCTCCGGGACGGACGCGCAGACGACCAGCCGCAGCCCGTCGAGGTCGGCGAGCCGGGCGAACGCGCGCATCAGCACGTCCAGCCCCTGCCACGGCTGCATCGCGCCGACATAGATGACATAACGCTCAGGCGCATCGGCGGGCCGTTCGGTTTCACCGGGCACGTCCGCGCCGTTCGGCACGAGGTGCACCTTGCCCTCCGGGACGCCCCGCTCCCGGACCGCGTCGCCGATCACCCGCGACGGCACCACGACCGCGTCGCTGCGCTCCAGGCAGAACCGCTCCAGCTCGCGGATCTTGCCGAGCGTGCTCGGCGCCGCCCACGGCCACGTGTGGCTCATCTCGATCGACGGCAGGCCGTTCACCTCGTAGACGACCCTGTGCCGGCGCCCGTCCGCGACCGCCGGCAGCGCGCTCCAGGGGTCCCGGACGTGGCAGACCTCGAGGGTGTCCCAGTGCGGCGCCAGATGGTCGGCCACCCAGCCGGAGAACGCCTCGGCCCGGTCGATCAGGTTCGGGATCTGCGCGTCGAACCGCGCGATCTCCCGCGTCCCCTCCCGCTGGTAGCGGGGCAGGCCACCGCCGCCGATCGCGCCGAGGAGGCCGCCGCCGTACCGGTCGAACAGCTCGTCGGCCATCTGCGCGATGTGCACCGCCGACCCCTTGCTGGACGGGAACCGGTCGAACGCGACGTAGGCCGCTCTGTGCGTCATCCGACCCGCACCTCCGCCAGCGCCCGGTGCCAGGCGATCTGGTCGTCGAGCCCCTCCCGGAGCCCGATCGCGGGCTCCCAGCCGAGCAGTTCCCGGGCGCGGCCGGTGTCGGCCCACGTCCGGTCGGCGTCACCGGCCACGGGCGTCTCCCGCTGGATCTCCGCCCGGACGCCCAGGGCGTCGACGAGCATCGCGATCGCGTCCCGCACGGCCACATGCTCGGGATGGCCGACGTTGACGGCGATCCCCGAGGGCAGCTCCTCGGCCGCCGCGGCCAGCGTCGCCGCCACCACGTCCCGCACGTGCGTGAAGCTCCGCGACTTGCGGCCGTCCCCGAACACCGGCAGCGGACGCCCGTCCAGCGCCGCCTCCACGAACCGGTGGAAGGCCATGTCGGGCCGCTGCCGGGGCCCGTACACCGAGAAGTACCTGAGCACGACGACGCGGAGCCCCGCGTCCGCCGCGAGCCCGGCGAGCCGCTCCACCTCGACCTTGCTGACCGCGTAGGGGCTCTGCGGCCGCAGCCGGTCGTCCTCCCGGTTCGGCCGCCGCCCCGCCGACCCGTACACCGACGAGCTCGACGCGATGACCACCTTCGGCCTGCGTCCCGCCGCCGCGCACGCCGCGAGCAGCCGCCGCGTCGCCGTCACGTTGTCCCGCTCGGCGACGGCCCGCCCCGGACCCCACGAATCCCGCACACCGGGCCGCCCCGCCAGATGCAGGACGACATCCGCCTTCGCGGCGGCGTCCAGGTCGTCCACCGCGAGATCGATGTCGGCGGCGACGACACCGGGCCGCGCCGCGACCTCCGCCCACGTCCGCCGCGCGAGCCCCGGACTCAGCGACCGCGCGGGCGCGTCGACGGCGAGCACCTCGTGCCCCGCCCCCGAGCACGCGTCGACGACATGGCTCCCGATGAACCCCGCAGCACCCGTGACCACCACCCGCACCCGGGCACTTTATCCGCAGGACCCCGAACCGGGACAGGGCTCTCGTCCCAGCTCAACCAGGACTGCCACCGGGACGCCGGCCGGCCGTCGAGCGGAGGAACCCCTCCACCTCCGCCGCACTCTCCGGCGGCACGGCGCGCTTCGGAAGCGCCACGCAGAAGGACCGTCCGCTGAGCAACCACTGATCGGGCACCTCACGGACCCGATCCACCCGCTCCCAGGGGATCTCGGTGGCGATCCCGTCGACCTCCACCCGGACGTGGGCGGAGGTCAGGTGGATGCGCCGCTCCGCCTGCTGCCGGACCTGGGCGCGGTACACCCACAGGCTCACCAGGACGGGAACGGCCAGGAGAAGAGCGCCGCCCACGGCCGCCAGCGACGCCGCCCCCGTCGCCTCGCCATGCCGCGCCGCCGCGCGGGACAGGGCACCGGCGCCCACGACGGCCAGGACGCCGCCCGCCAGCCCGGCGTACAGGAGCCGGACGAACCACGGATACGCCGTGGCGCCGCGGCGTTCACGAGCGGTCGGCACATAGCTCAGGTCTAAGTTCACGCGGCCCGCACTCCCCATGAGGTCTCGATCTCCGAGCCGGACACGTTAGCGCCCGACTCGGACACAAGGGTCCCTCACCCGCCCGCCATGGCGCCGACCACCATGAAGGGCTCGGCACCCGCTACGACACGCGCGGGCAGGACGGTCTCAGGCGGGACATGGGAGAAGTCCTCCTCGCAGGCGTAGAAGCGGACGAACGCGCGGCGGCGGCCGGTCGAGCGGTCGCGGATCGTGCCGCGCAGCACCGGGTACCGCGCCTCCAGGGCGTCCAGGACCGAACACAGCGTCACCGGCTCGGGCACGGCCACCTCCACCTCGCCCTCCACCCGCGCCAGGACGCGCAGGTGCGCGGGCAGCACGACGCGGATCATGGCAGCGTCTGGACTTCCACCGACAGCACCGCCGGCAGGTCGCGGACGATCGGCGCCCAGGTGTCCCCGGCGTCCGCGGACGCGTACACCTGCCCGCCCGTCGTCCCGAAGTAGACGCCGCACGAGTCGAGCGAGTCGACGGCCATCGCGTCCCGCAGCACGTTGACGTAGCAATGCTCCTGCGGCAGGCCCTCGGTCAGCGGCTCCCACTCGTTGCCGCCCGCCCGGCTGCGGTACACGCGCAGCCGCCCCTCCGGCGGGTAGTGCTCGGAGTCGCTCTTGATCGGGACGACGTACACGGTGTCCGGCTCGTGGGCGTGCACCGCGATCGGGAACCCGAAGTCGCTCGGCAGGTCACCGCTGATCTCATGCCACGTCTCGCCCGCGTCGTCGCTGCGCATGACGTCCCAGTGCTTCTGCATGAACAGCACCTCGGGCCGCGACGGGTGCATCGCGATGCGGTGCACGCAGTGGCCGACCTCCGCGTCCGGGTCGGGGATGCCCTCGGACCGCAGCCCGCGGTTGATCGCCCGCCATGTCCTGCCGGCGTCGTCCGTCCGGAACACGCCCGCCGCCGAGATGGCCGCGTACATCCGCGCCGCGTCGACCGGGTCCCGCACGATGGTGTGCAGGCACATCCCGCCCGCGCCCGGCTGCCACGACGGCCCCGACCCGTGCTCGCGCAGCCCCGGCACCTCCCGCCAGGACGCGCCGCCGTCGTCCGTCAGGAACAGGGCGGCGTCCTCGACCCCGGCGTGCACGACATCGGGATCGGAGGGCGACGCCTCCAGATGCCAGACCCGTTTGAACTCCCACGGTCTCGGCGTCCCGTCGTACCACTGGTGCGTGCCGGGCACGCCCTCGTACGCGAACTCGTTCCCCATCGGCCGCCAGGTCGCGCCGCCGTCGTCCGACCGCTGGATCATCTGCCCGAACCACCCGGTGGACTGCGACACGTACAGCCGCTCCGGATCGGCGGGCGACCCCGCCACGTGGTAGATCTCCCACCCGCCGAAGTGGGGGCCGCTGACCGCCCAGTCCTTCCGCGCGCCATCCGAAGTGAGGATGAAGGCGCCCTTCCGCGTACCCACGAGAACCCGAACCCCGGTCATGCTGCCCTCCAAGAGCCGTCCGGCATGCTTCACCGGGGATGCTGACTCCCGCCACCACCAGAACTCATCGGTGCTCTCAGAGCGGCATACCGTCGATCAGATCGCGGGCGCCCTTCCGCAGCAGATCACGCGCCACGCGCGCCCCCAAGCTCTCGCCCTCGTCCGGGCCCGACCACTCGTGCGCGTAGACGGACTTGGCCCCGTCACAAGCGAAAACCATGCCTCTGAGCGACAACCGCCCATCCCGCTCCAGCCGAGCATGCCCGGCGATCGGGCTGTTGCAGTGTCCTTGAAGCCCCTGCAACATCGCCCGTTCGGCGCTCACGCACTGCCGCGTGTCCTCGTCGTCCAGCCCTCGCACCAGCTTGCGGACGTCGAGGTCGTCGCGGCGGCAGTCCACGGCCAGTACCCCGGCGCCTACGGCCGGAACGATGTCGAGCACCTCGCCCGCCCGCTCGATGCCCAGCCGCCGCAGACCCGCCCGCGCCAGCACGAGCGCATCGAGCTCGCCCGCGTCCAGCCGCCCGAGCCGCGAGTCGACGTTCCCGCGCAGGTTCTCCACCCGCAGATCGGGACGCAACCGCCCGAGCTGAGCGCGCCGCCGCACGGCCGACGTCCCCACCCGCGCGCCCGGCGCGAGACCGGCCAGGCTCCGAACCTGGCTCGCCCTTGGGAAGACCATCACATCGGCGGTGTCATCGCGTTCGAGGTAGGCGGCGAAGGCCAGCCCGGCCGGACGCGGTACATCGCCTGGCACGTCCTTGAGGCAGTGCACCGCGAGATCCACACGGCCCGCGAGCAGCGCCCGATCGATCTCCCGCATGAACGCGCCCTTACCGCCCAGCTCGCTGAGAGCCCCCCGGTGCCGATCGCCGGCCGTCGTGATGCCGACGACGTCGACCCGAACACCGGCCGCCTCCTCCAACCGCGCGGCCACCCCACGCGCCTGCGCCATCGCCAGCGCAGATGTACGCGTTCCGATTCGCAGCGCCCTACGTATGCCCAGCACCGCACCGTGCTCGCCCATGCGTTTATCCTCTGTCCCCACCTCGGACGCGTCCGGCGGACGGTCAGGCTCACACCAACTCCTGGCACGGGAACATGCGGTGCTTGAGGATGAGGTCGAGTGCACTGGCCGCAGCCTTGACCTCACCGCACGGCCAGACGAAACCACTCCGCCGGTCACCCGTCTCGCAGTAACCCCACTCCCCGCCGGGCAAGGCGCGGACGGTCACCGAAGCGCCGACGTCCTGGGTGACCCCGCATGCGTACACCCAAAGAAGCGCGGGGAAGCGGAACTCCCGCCGGTCGTACAGCCCGACACAGCGCCAGCCCAGCGGCAACAGCGCCACCCGCAGAACCTCAAGGCTTCGCACCGCCGCGTCATGCCCGCCGCCGAGCGTCCGGGCCTCGAGAACCAACCGCCACCGCCCGACGGCCCGCACCACTCGTCGGCGCCGGTTCACGAAGCGCCCCACTCGGCGAAAACGCCCTTGCCGCCCTCGCCGTCCCGCACCGCGCCCCAGCGGGCGGCCAGCTCCTCGACGATCATCAGCCCCCGCCCGCCGACCACGTCGGACCCGGGACGGCATGCGACCGGAAGCGTCTCGTCGCCGTCCCAGACCTTCAGCACGTAGACGCCGCCGTCCGCGCACGCGTCCACGCGGATCTCGTCGGTCTTCGCGTGCAGGACGGCATTCGTGACCAGCTCCGAGGCGACCACGCTCACCTCGTACGCGTCGACGGGCCACCCGGCGGCGATCCCCGCGACATGCTCCCGCGCCACCTTCACCATCCTCATATCCGGCTCGAATGCGATCACCAGACCCACTCCCTACCTGCCGAGCGCCCGCATTGGCGCACCGGAGGGGACTTTAATGCTTATCGCGATAAGCAGACAACCGATAGTGACGAGAATCTGACCCTCGGTGTGCGACGGGCGAGAGTCAGACGGGGAGGCGGTAGAGCAGTTCGTAGAGGTGGGAGCCTTTGACCAGCACCGATACCTCTACCGGGCGGTCGTCGTGTGAGTAGGCCACCCGGAACTGGCGGATCACCGGGACGTCCGGCAGGGCCAAGAGGTCGATCTCTTCGCTCGTCGGCATCCGCGACGACACGGCGTCCATGAAGTACCGCAGCTCCCACCCCAGATCGGCCAGGACGCGGGGGGCGCCGCCGCGGATCCGCTGCGTCCCGGCGAGGTCGGTGCCGGCCGCCAGCTCCAGCGGGTAGTACGACCGTTCGATCTCCACCGGCCGACCGGCGTGGCGCAGCAGCCGCCGCCGTAGCAGCACCCGGTCTCCGGCTCCGATGGCCAGCGCTTCCGCGACTTCGTTAGGTGCGGGGACCTCTTCAACCTGCAGGAGCTCGTAGGAGTAGCCGCCGGGTGTTGGAGTGAGATACGCCCCGATCTCCACACGGAACGGTTGGCGGTCACGGACGAAGACGCCCTTGCCCTGGCGGCTCGTCAGGTACCCCTCGGCCTTGAGTACCGCCAAAGCCTTCTGGACGGTCGTGTTCGATACACCGAACTCTGTGACGAGATGCACCGTGGAGGGCAACTGCGTTCCCGGCAGAAGGTCGCCGGCCATGATCCGGGCCCGCACCTCTGCCGCCACTTGCTCGTACGGCGGACGGTCATCAGCTCGTTGCGTCAATGTCGTGGCTCCATGACGAGTCGGTAGCGCAGATGGCGGCCCTCGGCGACCATCACCATCACTGAAGCCTCAAAGCATGTGCCTTCGGCGTCCAGGCAAGTGCGTGACAGGACGATCACCGGCGTCTCCGCCGGCAGTTGCAGCTCGGCGGCTTCAACGCTGGTCGCGGCCCGGAACACGATGTCCTCCCGCGCCTCGTGCACGGTATGGCCCATGCCGACGAGCAGGGTCACCGCCCCGCCCCTGATCCTCTCCGGGGTGGCGAGAGCCGTTCCCGCGGCGATCTCCGCCGGGTACCAGGAATCCGTCAGCTCCACGGGGCGGTCGTCGAGAAGCATGGTCCTGCGCCGTACTACCGCTGGTGTCTCCGGCGGCAGGTTCAAGGCCAAGGCCACGTCCGGCGGCGGGACCTCCGTCGAGACGTCCCGCAACCGCTGCGTGCCGACGCCGCCGGTTCGGGCGGCCTCTTCCCTCCACGGGTCGACTTGCCCCTCTTGCCGAGGAGACAGGTACGGCACCGAACTCACGGTCCACATGACACCCCTCCGTCCACAGCACTTCTCGCGAAAACCATTATGGCTGAGTGATCCTCATGGACGCTGGTCGGGCGCGATCTCCGCCCTGCCCGGGGGTGCGGTCACAACGAGTGCGCCCCAGGGGCGAGATGTCACGGGCGAACGGGTGACCACCGCACTCGCGAGCCTCCGTAGGCGGGCGCGCCCGCCTACGATCGGTCCTGCGGATGTCCAGGGCTTCGTCGCTTGTCAGTGATGTCGCCCCGTCCACCCCTGCCGAGGTGGCCAAGAGCCACGGAGGACTACGGATGAGCGAGTGGCGCAAGGCAAGCCGGAGCAATGCGTCCGGCAATGAGTGCGTGGAGGCCGCGGCTCTCGCTGAGGGGCGCGGTGTCAGGGACAGCAAAGCACCCGGCAACGGGCATCTCACCCTCTCCGGCAGGGCGTTCGGTGAACTCATCGCGAGGGTGAAGCGTGACGAGCTTGATCTCTCACGCCGCTCAGGTGGGTTGCAGTAGAGCAGTTCGTACAGGTGGGAATTCTTGACCAGCGCCGATTCCTCTATCGGGCGCTCTTCGTGCGAGTAGGCGACCCGGAAGTGGCGGGTCACCGGGACGTCCGGGCCAAGAGGTCGATCTCTTCGCTCGTCAGCATCCGCGACGACACCGCGTCCCGTCCACGAAGTACCGCAAAACTCTTGCGGCCAACCGGCGTTGCGCAGCCGCCGCCGTAGCAGCACCCGTCGCTGGCTCCGCTGCTGGGGCCTACCGCATTTTCGTTAGGCGGGGACCTATTCGACCTGCAGAAGCTCATAGAAATCAGCAGTCGAAAGAGCCGGGTGCGGGCGGGGGCTGTTGTGGCTTGGGTGGGTGTGGTGCCGACCGGGTTCGGGGGTCGGCTCAGGGATGGGCTTGGCATGTGGTGCCGGCGGGGTGGTCGTGCTTGGGTGCGCGCCTGCTGATGCATGTGGTCGTGGGCTGCCAAGCAGTGGGCGGACGGGTGAGGGTGGTGCCGTGCTCGCTCCCGTGCCGGCGCCGGTGCCGGTGGAGTGGCTGGGGGCGGTGTGTCGAGCGGGCAGCCGGGAATCAGGGCTGACGCGGAAGGTCATCGAGCCTGGGCGGTCGGGCCCGGGCCCGGGCCCGCGCCGCTGTGGCGGGCGGGCTCGGGTGTCGGTGTGTTGGTCAGGCGGCTTGGGGCCATGTGGGTGGTGGGTGTCTTCGCTGGTGGAGGGGGGCGGTGTCGGGTGGGTGGAGGCGGTAGGTGTAGCGGCCGTCGGGTGTTTTGGTGATGTGGAGTCGGTCGGGGTGGGTGTGTTTGTAGCGGTTGTGCCAGCCGCAGCACAGGGTGAGTTTGTCGATGTCGGTGGGGCTGTTGCCGAGGGCCCAGCCGTGGACGTGGTCGACCTCGCACAGCGTCCCAGGCACTTCGCACTCCTGCACCGCGCAGGTGTCGTAGAGCGTTTCCAGGACTTGGCGCTGCGGGGCGGTGGCGAACCGCACCCGGTGCCCCAGGTACAGCGGCGTGTTCCCCTGACCGAGCAGCACCGGTGACACCCCGGCGTTGAGGGCTATGCGGCGGGCCTGCTCTGCGGGGATGGGGGTGCCGTCGGTGAGGCGTGCGGGGGTGGTGCCGCCGGTGAGGGTGTCCAGGTCGCAGATGACGGTGACCTTGGTGGCCGTGTGCCCACCCGCCAGCACGCCGGTGAGCGCGGCCGCGGTGCGTTCGGACAGGTCGCGGTGGTCGTCGGTTCCGGCGGGCTTGGCCAGCGGTGCCAGGGTGCCGTCCCAGATCGCGGCGTCTTCGGCGTTGAGCCAGCCCTTGATGTACCGCCCGCCGTCCAGCGATCGGGTGGAGTCGATCCACGACCGCTCATATCCGCGCGCCACATCTGCCGGGGCCTGCTCACGCCCGTCGCGTTCGGCGATGACGTCGCGGATCCGCTTACCGAAGCTGGCGACCTTCCCCGCGGAGAAGCCTTGGTCGACCATGCTCAGCAGGATCTCTTCAGCGGCCGGGCAATCGTCATCGTCTAAGCGGGTGGTGGCTTCGGCGATCGTCGCGGCGTACCCGGTCGACAGTTCACCGGTAGTCCATCGCTCGGTGACCTCCGTCAGGCGGTGGCGCTGCCGCGCCAGGGTCAGCCGTTCCTTGGCGCGGGATTCGCGCATGCCCATGCGGGACCGCAGCCAGGAGCGGGTGGAGGGGAAACCCCACCGCTGCACCTCCCGGGCACTGTCCACGGCGCCGACGAGCCCGGCCAGTGCGGCCTCGTGCAGGTCGCTGGTGGCGGCGAGATCCTCGGCCAGATCCAGGCAGGCGGTTGGGGAGTCGGGGGCGGTGCGGGAAGCGAGTTCGGCGGCGATCGCTGACGCCGCGTTCACCAATTCGGCGGTGGACGCGGCGTCAAGATCGACCGAAATTGAACTCATGGACACATGATATCTGGCCCGGACGTCACTTCACGCTCTCGAACTAGAGTTCTATCATGATTTTTTAGCGGTGACTCATGATCGCCCTCAGCCGGTTTTTGCATAAGTTACATTTCGGGCATCTCGGTTTCATGGACTTGTGGATTGTGGAATGTAAGTTGTGTCCGCCTGTATGAGGGATCGGAGAGGCGGCAATCGGAGCAGGTTGTCCAATCGGTAACCTCAATGACTGGCACGTACCGCACGAGGCCCGTTGCTTGCCCAGTCGCGAACACCGGGGAGATGGACGCGCAATCACCCTTCTGGCCATTCCTTGCAGTCGTCACCCTGCAAGGCGCTCAAGCATGACCAGTGAACCGTTCATCCCCTCTGGCGGACGTCGATCTCCGCATCATCGCGATGGGTACGTCCAGCCGCCGAGCTCGGGGTCCGGGCCGAGACTGGACCGGCGCTGCTGAAAGCCACCGAGGACGGGCTGAACCTGCGCGTTCTGGACGGCACGCACGCTCATCACACGCGACCGGGTACGGCCGACCGGCAGTACTGCTCGGCCAAGCCTCTGGCAGGGCGTTCGGTGGGCTGGTCGCTCGGGTGGAGCGGGTGGAGCGGGTGGAGAGGGTGGAGAGGGTGGAGAGGGTGGGGTCAGCGGGGGCGGGCCACTCGGGCCTCGTCCCAGACGGGGTCGGGGGACTCGTAGACGGTGCCGTCGGCGCCGAAGATCAAGTGGCGGTCGAAGGCGCGGGCGAACCAGCGGTCGTGGGTCACGGAGATGACCGTGCCCTCGTAGGACTCCAGGCCCTCCTGCAGGGCTTCGGCGCTGGCGAGGTCGAGGTTGTCCGTCGGCTCGTCCAGCAGGAGGAGGGTGGCGCCGCCCAGCTCCAGGAGGAGGATCTGCAGGCGGGCCTGCTGGCCGCCGGAGAGGGTCTCGAAGGGCTGTTCGGCGCAGACGGTCAGCTCGTAGCGCGCCAGGGCGCTCATGGCGTCGTTGCGGAGGCGGGCGTGCTCGGTCATGACGATCTCGCACGGGGTGCGTCCGGCCAGGTCGGGACGGGCGTGGGTCTGCGCGAACAGGCCCGGGACGACGCGGGCGCCCAGGCGGGCCACGCCGGTGTGGGCGACGGGTTTCACCGGGGTCGCGCCACGAGGAAGTTCCTCGGCTATGGCCGTGAGCAGGCGCAGGAAGTGGGACTTGCCCGACCCGTTGGAGCCCAGTACCGCCACACGCTCGCCGTACCAGATCTCGGTGTCGAACGGCTTCATCAAGCCCGTCAGTTCCAGGTTCTCGCAGATCACCGAGCGTTTGCCGGTGCGGCCGCCGCGCAGGCGCATCTTGAGGTTCTGGTCGCGGGGCGGGATCTCCGGCGGGCCCGCCTCCTCGAACTTGCGCAGGCGGGTCTGGGCCGCGCGGTAGCGGGACGCGAAGCCGTCGTTGACCGTCGCCTTGGTGCGCAGCGTGTTGACGAGTTCCTTGAGCTTCGCGTGCTCCTCGTCCCAGCGGCGGCGCAGCTCTTCGAGCCGCTCGTTGCGGTCGCGGCGGGCGGCGGCGTAGGTGGCGAAGCGGCCGCCGTGGATCCAGACGCGGCCCGCCTCGACGGTGACGATCCGGTCGGCGGCGCGGTCGAGGAGTTCCCGGTCGTGGGACACGAGGAGGACCGTCTTGGGCGTTTCGCGCAGCCTTTCTTCCAGCCAGCGCTTGCCCGGGACGTCAAGGTAGTTGTCCGGCTCGTCCAGCAGGAGGACTTCGTCGGGGCCGCGCAGGAGGGCTTCCAGGGCGAGGCGTTTCTGCTCGCCGCCGGACAGGGTGCGCACCTCGCGCCAGCGGCAGGAGTCGTACGGGACGCCCAGCGCCGCCACGCAGCACGCGTCCCAGAGCACCTCGATCTCGTAGCCGCCCGCGTCGCCCCAGCCCGCGAGGGCCGTGGCGTAGCGGAGCTGGGTCGGTTCGTCGTCGCGCTCCATCATCGCCAGCTCGGCCGCCTCGACGGCTTCGGCCGCCGACCGGACGCGGGGCGGTGCCAGGGACAGCAGCAGGTCGTGCACCGAGGAGTCGTCCCGCATGCTGCCGATGAACTGGCGCATCACGCCGATGCCGCCGCTGTGCCCGACCGTCCCGGACTGCGGGGCGAGATCCCCCGCGATCAGGCGCAGGAGCGTCGTCTTGCCGGCGCCGTTCGGGCCGACGAGGGCGGCCGTGACGCCTTCGCCGACGCGGAAGGAGACGTCGTCCAGCAGTTTGCGGCCGTCCGGAAGCACATGGCTGATGTGGCCGACTTCGACGTGTCCCACCGTTCTCCCCCTCGCTGACCCACCGAGTGTCCGGAGGCGGCGGCGGGGCGTCAAACGGTTTTCCCGGGCGCTGTCGGCGGTTGCGGCTATGATCTCCGGCTCCGGGAGAGGTTGGACGATGACGGCGACACAAGAGGCCCCCGCGTGCTACCGGCACCCCAAGCGCGAGACGTATGTCCGCTGCTCGCGGTGCGACCGCTACATCTGCCCCGACTGCATGCGGACGGCCGCGGTGGGGCAGCAGTGCGTCGAGTGCGTTCGGGAGGGCAACAAGACGGTCCGGCAGGGGCGCACCGTCTTCGGCGGCACGGTTTCGGTCACGCCGTGGGTGACGTACGTACTCATCGCGGTCAACGTGCTGGTGTATCTCGGTGAGCTGGCCAAGCCCGACCTCGTCGACAGGCTCGGGTCGCTGGGCACCGGGCTCACCGGGCCGGACGGCGACCTCTTCGTGGCCGACGGGACGACCTACGCCGGGTTCGATCCCGTGGGCGTGGCCCACGGCGAGTGGTACCGGCTGATCACGTCGGCGTTCGTGCATCTGCCGCCGACGGAGGGCGGGTTCGGGATCCTCCACATCGTCTTCAACATGTGGTGGCTGTGGCGGCTCGGCCGCCCCGCCGAGGAGATGCTCGGCCGCTGGCGGTTCCTCGCCCTGTACCTGCTGTCCGCGCTCGGCGGCTCCGTGCTCGGCTACCTGATCGACCCCGGCATGAACGCGGTGGGCGCGTCCGGCGCGGTGTTCGGGCTCACCGCCGCCTACTGGATCTTCATGCGCCGGCTCGGGCACCGCATGGACGAGGCGAACCGGCTCGTCGTGCTCGCCCTGATCTGGCTGGTCGTCTCGGCCGGGATCGCCTCCTGGCAGGGGCACCTCGGCGGCCTCCTGGCGGGCGGCGCGGTCGCGCTGGCCTTCGCCTACGCGCCCCGGGAGCGGCGCCTGCCCGTCCAGGCGGGCGCCGCCGCGGCCCTGTTCGTCCTGCTGGCCGTGCTGGTGGTGGTCAAGACGGGGGAGCTGGGCGGCACCCTGCTGTGACGCTGTGAGGCTGACGCTGTGAGGCTGACGCTGTGAGGCTGACGCTGTGAGGCTGACGCTGTGATGCTGTGACAGCCTCAGGCCGCCTTCGCCAGCAGCGACTCGACATGGGCGGCCACCGCGGTCAAGGCGATCTTGGACGTCTCGCCGGTGGCGCGGACCGTCACCTCGGCCACGCCCTCCGCGAGGCCGCGGCGGCCGATCGTCACGCGGAACGGGATGCCGGTCAGCTCCGCGTCGCGGAACTTCACGCCCGCCCGCTCGGGACGGTCGTCGATCACGACCTCCACCCCGGCGTCCGACAGCGCGGCGTAGACATCCTCGGCCGCCCCCGACACGCCCGGGTCGTCGGACTGCGCCGGGACGACCACCACCTGGAACGGCGCCACGGAGACGGGCCACACGATGCCCCGCTCGTCGTGGTGGGTCTCGACGATCGCGGCCATCGCCCGCTCGACGCCGATCCCGTAGCTGCCCATCACCACCGGGACGCGCCGGCCGTCCGGGTCCAGGACCTCGACGCCGAGCGCCCGGGAGTAGCGGTCGCCGAGCTTGAAGATGTGCCCGACCTCGATGGCCCGGACGGTCTCCAGCGGCGTCCCGCAGCGGACGCAGGGCTCCCCGGCCGCGACCTCGCGCAGGTCGGCCCAGGCGCCGACCTCGATGTCGCGGCCGACGTCCACGCCGCGCAGGTGGACGTCGTCGGTGTTCGCGCCGGTGAACATGTCGCGGCGGCCGCGCAGCGCCTCGTCCGCGATCACCGGGAGGGCCGTGCCGACCGCGCCGAGGCTGCCGGGCAGCGCGCCGAGCGCGTCCCGGATCTCCGCCGGCTCCGCGGCGCGGATCTCCGCCGCGCCCGTCGCGTCCACCAGCTTCTGCTCGTTCAGCGGATGGTCGCCGCGCAGCAGGACGAGCGTGAGCGCGCCGTCCAGGACGTACACGAGCGTCTTGATCTGGCGGTCGCCCGGCGCGCCGTAGGCCAGCAGATCCTCGATGGTGCGGACGCCGGGCGTGTCGAACCGCTCCGGCGCGGGCAGGCCCGGCCCGTCGGACACCTCCGGCAGCGCCGACGTCGCCCGCTCGATGTTCGCCGCGTAGCCGCACGACGGGCAGCGGGCCACGAGGTCCTCGCCGGCGTCGGACGGGCACATGAACTCGGTCGAGCCGGAGCCGCCCATGGTGCCGCTGGACGCCTCGCACACCAGCGCCGGCACCCCCAGCCGCGCGAAGATCCGCGTGTAGGCGTCCCGGTAGGACTCGAACGACGCGTCGAGCCCGGCGCCGTCGGCGTCGAAGCTGTAGGCGTCCTTCATGGTGAACTCGCGGGTCCGCATGAGGCCGCCCTTGGGGCGCGGCTCGTCCCGGAACTTGGTCTGGAACTGGTACCACTGCTGCGGCAGCTGCCGGTACGAGCCGAGCTCCCGGGCGACCGTCGCGAAGATCTCCTCGTGCGTCATGCCGAGGGCGTGCTCGGCGCCGCGCCGGTCGCGGAGCCGGAACATCTCCTGCCCCATCAGCTCCCAGCGCCCCGACCTGCGCCACGGCTCGGCCGGATGCAGCGCGGGCAGCAGCATCTCCTGCGCGCCGATCCGCGCCATCTCCTCCCGGACGATCGCGATGATCTTCGATCGGACGCGGACGGCCAGCGGCAGCAGCGAGTAGTGCCCGGCGGTGAGCTGCCGGACGAACCCGGCGCGCAGCAGCAGCCGGTGGCTCGCCGCGTCCGCCTCCGCGGGGTCCTCGCGGAGCGTGGGCGCGAACATCTGGGACCAGCGCATCCCGCGAGGGTAGCGAAGGTGCCCGGATCAGCGCCGATGGTCAGTACCCTTGTGTGCCGTGAGTCGAGAAGGTGTGACACCGCAGAGCGAGGATTTCTCCGCCTGGTACAACGAGGTGGTCGTGCAGGCCCAGCTCGTCGACCGCGGCCCGGTGCGCGGCACGATGGTCATCCGACCGTACGGTTTCCGGATGTGGGAGCTGCTCCAGGCCGACCTGGACCGGCGCATCAAGGACGCGGGCCACGACAACGCCTGCTTCCCGATGTTCATCCCGGAGTCCTACCTCAAGCGCGAGGCCGAGCACGTCGAGGGCTTCTCGCCGGAGCTCGCGGTCGTCACCCACGCCGGCGGCAAGGACCTGGAGGAGCCGCTCGTCGTGCGGCCCACGTCCGAGACCGTCATCGGCGAGTACATGGCCAAGTGGATCGACTCCCACCGCGACCTGCCGCTGCTGCTGAACCAGTGGGCGAACGTCGTCCGGTGGGAGATGCGGCCCCGGATGTTCCTGCGCACGACCGAGTTCCTCTGGCAGGAGGGCCACACCGCGCACATCGACGAGGACGACGCGATGCGCGAGACGATGTGGGCGCTGGACGCCTACGCCGCCGTCGCCCGCGACCTCGCGGCGATGCCGGTCGTGCCCGGGGAGAAGACGCCCGGCGAGCGGTTCGCCGGCGCCGTCCGCACCTACACGATCGAGGGCATGATGCGGGACGGCCGGGCCCTGCAGGCCGGCACGTCGCACTACCTCGGCACCAACTTCGCCAAGGCGTTCGAGATCCAGTACCAGGACGAGGCGGGCAAGCTCACCCACGCCCACACCACGTCCTGGGGGATGAGCACCCGCATGATCGGCGGCGTGATCATGACGCACGGGGACGACAAGGGCCTGGTGCTGCCGCCGCGGCTCGCCCCCTACCAGGTCGTGATCGTCCCGATCGGGCGCAAGGAGCAGGGCGAGCAGGCCGCCGCCGAGGCCCGCCGGCTGGGCGCGGCGATCAAGTCGACGGGCGTGCGCGTGCACGTCGACGACAACCGCCCGCAGCTGTCGCCGGGCTTCAAGTTCAACGAGTGGGAGATGCGCGGCGTCCCGGTCCGCATCGAGCTCGGCAAGCGCGACATCGAGGCCGGCGTCGCGACCGTCGTCCGGCGGCTGCCGACCGCCGAGGGGCAGGGCAAGGAGCAGATCCCGCTCGCCAAGGTCCCCGAGGTGCTGCCCGGGATGCTCGCCGACTTCCAGGCGTTCCTGCTGGCCAGGGCCGAGGAGTTCCGCGAGTCCAACACCGCCGTCGTGGACGGCTGGGACGCCTTCGCCGCGCAGGTCGCCACCGGCTGGGCCCGCGCCTTCCACTGCGGCGAGACCGAGTGCGAGGACGCGATCAAGGCCGACACCGCCGCGACCCCGCGGGTCATCCCGGCGGACGCGCCCGAGGAGACCGGTACCTGCGTCAAGTGCGGCCGCCCGTCCGCCTACGGCAAGCGCGTCATCTTCGGCCGCGCCTACTGACCGCCGGGGAGCGCCCGCGCGGTCACGTGTCGCCCTCCGCGCGGGCGTTCGCCTTCATCCGGGCCAGATACGGCTGGACGAACCACACCCAGCCGCTCAGCGCCAGGATCCCCACGGCCGTCAGGACGACCGGGACCGCCCGCTCCGACAGCGACTCGACGATCAGCATGGTCGCCGCGGTGATCGAGACCGCCAGCGCGAACGCGCCGGCGATGCCGTACTGGTTCGCGCGCTTGATCAGCAGCTCCTTCTGCCCGAGCCGGAACAGGATGCGGTGCTGGAACGCCGGCGCGATGAAGCAGATCGACGCGAACGCGGCGGCGAACAGCGCGATGTAGTACAGCGTCGTCCCGGTGCCGTCCACCTTGTCGTAACCGGCGGAGAACGGGACGGTCAGCAGGAACGCGAACAGCACCTGCACCCCGGTCGTCGCGACCCGGAACCCCTGGAGCAGCTCCATCAGCTGCCGGTCCAGCCGCTCGTACTCGGTCTCATTGCGCGGCTTGTCGGCGGGATCGACGGTCATGTACCCGATCTACCCCGGCTGAACGACCATCATCCCGACAACCGGCGCATGACGGTCGGTTCGGGGTGGTCAGTCCGGGCGGCGTCAGTCCAGGCCGGGGCAGTCCAGGACGGGGCAGTCCAGGACGGGGCAGTCCAGGCCGGGTCAGTCCAGGGTGGGCTGCTCGACCCGCAGCGCGAGCATCGACACGTCGTCGCGCAGGTCGCCGTCGCAGAAGTCGAGCAGCGCCTGCTCCACCCCGGCGAGCATGCCCTCCGGGGTGTCGCCGGCGTGCCCGGCGAGCGCCTCCAGCAGCCGCTCCTGGCCGAACTCCTGCCGCGTCATGTCGCACGCCTCCAGCACCCCGTCGGAGTGCAGGATCAGCGTGTCGCCGACGGCGAGGTCGATGGTGTCCAGCCCGGCCTCGAAGTCCTCGAACAGGCCCAGCGGGACGCCGCCCCGCGACGCCGACCTGATCACCCCGTCGGCGCGCACCACGATCGCCGGCGGATGCCCGGCGGTGCCCAGCGACACGACGATCCGCTCCGTCTCCAGCGTCAGCCCGGCCATCACGGCCGTGACGAACCGGTCCTCCTCCAGCAGCGCCTCGTTCACGATGCCGAGGACGTCCCCGGGGGACGACTTCCACCGCGACGCCAGCCGGACGCAGTGCCGCGCCGTCGACGTCACCGCCGCCGCGTCCTCGCCCTTGCCGCACACGTCGCCGAGGACGAGCCCCCAGCCGCTCTCGGTGCGGAACACGTCGTAGAAGTCGCCGCCCACGTCGGAGCCGTGCGTGGACGTCAGGTACTTGGCGGCCACCCGTACGCCCGGGATGGCCGGGAGCCTCTTCGGCAGCAGCCCCGCCTGGAGCGTGTCGGCGACCTCGGCGCGCCGCCGGTACAGCCGCGCCGCGCGGATCACCAGCGCCAGGTACCGGCCGAGCCGCTGCACGACCCCGAGGTCCATCAGGTCGAACGCGCCGTACTCGCCGCTCGCCGCCAGTGTGATCGTTCCAATGGCGCGGTCGCCGTCCTCGATCGGCACGCTCAGCACCGAGGTCGCGCCGATCTTGCCGCAGACGGGCTGGCCGTCCGGGCAGACGCCGAGCACGTCGAGGTTCTCCAGGTGCGGGCGCAGGGCGCTCTGCCGGGTGACGAACACGGTGTGCGGGAGGGTGCCCTGGCCGGGCTCGACCTCCTCCAGCATCCGCGCGGCCTCGACGGAGTGCTCGTCCTCGGGGCCCATCACCACCTGGCGGCGCAGCTCCGGCTTCGCGCTCGCCGCGTGGATGCCGCCCTGCGGCGCGCCGCCCGGCCCGGCGCCCGGGGGGCCGGTCAGGTCGATGAACGCCCAGTCGGCCAGCTCGGCGGCCAGCAGCCGGGCGCAGCGCCGCACCGCCACCGTCTCGTTGAAGACCGGTTCGTCGAGCAGCAGCTCGCTCGCGGTGGCGAGGACGTCCATCCGGTGGACGATCGTCGCCACGGCCTCGTCGTCGGCGGGCGCGTGCTGCGCCGTCCGCGCCCGGCCCCGCGCCTGCGGCCGGCGCGGCTCCTCGTCGTCGACGGGCGTGGTCGTCGGGCCGACCGCCACCACGACCATCGGGTCGGGCTCACCGCGGATCCACACCCGCGCCAGCGTCACCACGGCGTCGACCGGGCGGTCCCGGCCGAGGAAGCGGACGTTGACGCGGCGGCGCCGGCCCGTCCGGACCACGGCGGCCAGCTGCGACCGGACCGCCGCGCGCGTCGCCATGTCGCAGAACGCCGTGAACTGCTTGCCCGACACGTACCCGGACGACGTGCCGAGCAGCATCGCCGCCTGCCGGTTGACGCGGCGGACGCTGGTCGTCCGGTCCAGCAGGAACAGCGGGACGGGGGCGTCCTGGAACACGGTGCGCAGCACCCGGCGCTCGTTCTCCGCCGCGGCCGACCCGCCCTGCTCGCCGGACTGCTCGCCGCCCATCGTGCGCAGCACGGTCAGCGCCAGCTCGAGCTCGACCAGCGCCGCGTCCAGCGTGGCGCGCAGATCGGGCTCCGGGACCCCGGCGGCCTGGCGCAGCTCGCCGATGCGTCCCTCGAGATCCGTGATCTCCCGCGTCAGGGATTCGGGTTCGAGCTGGTCGGGCTGATCGTGCATCTGGTCTCCTTCTCCTCCGCGTCACACGGTGGAACCAGCACGGCTCCCCTCCGGACCGGCCGCGGTCCGCGAAGCCGCTTCGAGCAGCCTATTCGCCTCTCCCGCATGCGTCTGTAAGCACAGCCTTAAGGAAGGCCCTGGTGACCGACGATACGCTGCGCGAGCGCCGTCAGCTTCACATGACGTGTCTGTGAGATACGACGCATCTCGGCGAACGCCTCGTCGGCGTCGCAGCCCAGCGCGTGCATGAGGATGCCCTTGGCCTGGTCGACGATCGCGCGCGCCTCCACGGCCTGCTGGAGCTGGACGGCCGTCCGGTGCACGTCGTCGTACTGCTGGGAGTTGGACACGGCGGCGGTGCCCTGCGCCAGCAGCAGCGCCGCGAGCGCGTGCCGGCCGTGGCCGAGCGCCTTCGGCTGCACCCCGTAGAGGGTCAGCGTGACCAGGACGGGCGGGTTCAGGTGCGGGGTCGTGCTGAAGCAGCGCACCCCGCGGCGCAGCATGTCCGACATCGACTCGGGCCAGCGGGTCTCGGCGAGGATGTCGTCGGAGGTGAGGACCCGGCGCTCGCGTACCACGTCGTAGAGCGGCCCGTGCCCGCGCGAGAGCTGCCGGTCGGTCACCTCGGCGAGATCGGGATGGCTCGCGGCGGCCGCGAGCGGCTCCGGCCGCGCCTCCTCCGCCGCGCGGGCGTCCACGGCGATCTCCGCGTCCCGGTCCGGGGCCTCGGCGGCCGCGGGCCACGCGGTCGCCGCGCCGGCCGCCGGGGGCAGTGCCCACCGGACGCTCGCCGCGCCGGCGCAGCCGGGCACGGCGCGCGCGGCCAGCTCGGTCACCCGGTTCAGGGTGCCGACGTCCGAGGATTCCCCGACCATGCCCAGCCGGGCGATCTCGAGGGCGAGCTGGTCCGTGAGGACCGTTTCGGTGGCCGTCACTCCTCCGAGATTATCCTGGCCGGGCACCTGCGGCGCATGGCCGCGCCCGTGGCGACCCTCGTGGTCCATGGAGCGTCCTAGTCGTCGGGCCTTGTCGGTCGTGGGCCCGGTCGTGGGCCCGGTCGCGGGGCCTGGTTGCCGGGCCGGGTCGTTGGGTTCAGTTGTTGGGCGGCGCCTTGCTGATCTCCCCGAGCGGACCCGTCTCCCCGTTCGCCATCGCGAGGTCGCCGATGGAGACGATGCCCACCAGGCGCTCCTCGGCGTCCACGACCGGGAGCCTGCGCACGGCCTGCTCGCACATCAGCCGCGCCACGGTCCCGGTGTCGTCGTCCGGGCGGACGGTGATCAGCTCCGCCGTGCACACGTCCCCGAGGTGGGTGAGCGCCGTGTTCCGGCTCTCCGCCACCGCGCGGACCACGATGTCGCGGTCGGTCACCACCCCGCACAACCGCCCGGCATAGGTGACGAGCACGTCGCCGATGCCTTCGTCCCGCATCGCGCGGGCCGCCTCGTACAGCGTCGCGTCGAGCGGCAATGACAGGGGGGCCTCCGTCATCACGTCGCTGACCCTTGGTGGCATCGCGCGCACATCCTCCCGAATCGCCCGGCGGCTCGCGTGTCCCGTGAGCGCGCCTTACCCAGGGTCGGCGCGCCTATTCGGACAGTTGGGGACGAGCCGACATTTCGTGTCGTTTCGCGTGGTCAGCAGCGTTGTGGTCAGAAGCGTCCGTAGTGGGAAGCGTCCGTAGTGGGAAGCATCCGCGGTCAGAAGGCGAACACCGTGCCGGTCCGCGACCACATGGCGCAGTCGTTGCCGTACTCGGCCCGGAACCGCACCGGTTTTCCGCGCCACTTACCGTCAGCGCGCGCGACGACCGGCGCGTGGACGGCGGTGCACATCCGGCCGTCCGGCGGGTGCTCGAACCTCCCCCCGGACGCCTTCAGCTCGGCGCACGCCCGGGCCGCCGAGGGATGCGCGCCTGCGGGCGGATCGCACCGCAGCGTGACGGCCCGCGTCCCGGACGTGTCGCGCCCGGGATGGGTGAGCGTGAGCCGCAGCGACGAATCCGAAGGGACGGCGGGCACGAGGGCGATCACCGCACCGGCGATGACCCCCGTCAGGAGGTTCGACACGAAAGCCTCCGAATGGTCGAGGGGACTCTCCACTCAGAGTAGCGAACCGACAACGTTCTGTAGGTGGAAACAAGTGATCCCGCAGCCACGGGGCAGCTGCGGGACCACGTTTTTTCCGATCATCGCGAATTGCGAAATCGAGCAATTGCGATCGCGTGCAGTGGCGATCCGGTGCGACTCGGGAGTCAGGCCGCGAGGGTGTGCGCGGCGCGGCGGTGGCCAGCGAGGGACTCGCGGAGCTGCTTGCGTCCGCGGTGCAGCCGGGACATCACCGTGCCGATGGGGGTGCCCATCATCTCGGCGATCTCCTTGTAGGCGTAGCCCTCGACGTCGGCCAGGTAGACGGCGTCGCGGAAGTCCTTCGGCAGGGCGCGCAGCGCGTCGATGACCTGCGAGTCGGGGATGCGGTCGAGGGCCTCGGACTCGGCGGACCGGAAACCGGAGCTGTGCGCCTCGGTCTGCGCGAGCTGCCACTCCTCCAGCTCCTCGGAGCCGGCGCGCTGGGGCTCGCGCTGCTTCTTGCGGTAGGTGTTGATGAAGTTGTTGGTGAGGATCCGGTGCAGCCAGGCCTTGAGGTTCGTGCCCTCCTGGAACTGGTGGAAGTTCACGTAGGCCTTGGCCAGGGTCTCCTGGACGAGGTCCTCGGCGTCGGCGGAGTTGCGGGTCATCCGGACGGCGCTCGCGTACAGCGGGTCGGCCAGCGGAAGCACGTCCTGCTCGTAGCGCCGGGTGCTGTCGATGTTCGTGGTGCTCCTCTTCGCGCGCGCGCCGTCGCCGGCGGCGCTCGCGGTGTTCTTGACGGTGCTCTTAACGGCGGTGTCGCTCTTGGTACCGGCGCCGCTCTCGACGCCGGCGCCGCCCTTGATGCTCATGGTGTGGATCGTGCGGCTGGCGTCGCGGCCGTTGTCGCGGACAGTGGTGACAGCGGTCATCGTCGCTCCCCGTGGTAGGGCCCCGTGTGAGAAGGGCCGGTTGCATGGCGCGTGGTCGGGGGCACGCGCGGACCGGGCGGATGAAACCGCCCCCCGTTGAGTGGTACGTGCCACCGTTCCCGGCGGGTTCGGAGAAGGTCCCCGGTCCCGCGCGGAGGCCGGGCCGGAGGTTCTGCGCGGGTCGGCGGTGCCAGGGCGACCCCGGTGGTCCGGGACGTCGCGGGCGATGCTCGATCAGGCGCTTGACCACCCGCCGGTGGTCTTCCTGCCAGGTAAGACGCGTGGAAGGGTCCAAAAGGTTGCCTCGGATCGAGGTGTCGCTCATCACATCCGCGTGGCGTGTCGGCGAACCCGCGATGAACCCTTGGTATAAGGCGCGCCGACGCCGGGCTATTCCCACCTGTCCCGAAAGGGGCGGCCCCCGCCCAGAGCGTCGAGCGTCCGGGACGAGGGCCGCGTTCGTGGGCGTATGCGGATTGCGGGCGTATGCGGACCGTGGGATGCGGACCGTGGGATGCGGACCGTGGGATGCGGATCGTGGGTGTATGCGGAGTGGGTCTATGCGGAGTGGGTCTATGCGGAGTGGGTGTTGCGGTCAGTCGAGCAGGTGGCGCAGGGCCTTGGTGATCAGGGTCCGGGCGCCGGGGGACTGCTCGATGCCGAAGCCGAGCAGGACGGTGTCCCGGGTCGCCACCGCGGACACGGAGTCGATCAGGGCCTGCGACCGGACGTACTCGGCGCCGTTGCCGGGGCTGCCGGCGGGGGCGCCCTGGATCGTCCACGGGCCGAGCCCGGCCTCGAACCCTTCGGCGTCGGGCTGGCCGCCGGACGTGGTCAGCCGGGTGTCGTCGATGAACACCCCGGTCCCGCCGGTGGCGGGGTCGCTGACGTAGGAGATGGACACCTCGACCTTCTTGCCCGCGTAGGCGGACAGGTCGAACGCGGCCGGGACCCAGCCGTTGGAGTTGCCGGTGAAGGCGTTCCACTGGCCGGACGTCCCGGTGTTGCCGCAGGGGTTGCCGCCGGTGAGGTAGTGGGTGAGGAAGGGATGCATGTCCAGGTAGTAGCCCTGCTCGCACTGCTCGGGGACGGCGGTGCTCGTCCGGCCGTTCTTGTCGGGCAGCGTGGTCCAGTCCTCGGCTCCGGCGGTGTGCGCCTCGACGATGATGTTGTCGAAGCCCGTCTCGGTGCTGTAGGAGAGCTGGGCCTGCAGGGTCGGGGCCTGGGCCGCGGTGATCGACGAGAGGTCGATCGTGCGGGTCAGGCGGCGGTAGGCGCCGTCCTGGTGCGGGCCGGCGACGTACCACTGGCCCTCGACGGGCTCGGTGGGCGCGGCGGCGCCGGTGTAGTCCCCGGCCTTCCAACTGGTGAACTGCGGGAACTCCGCCTTGGGCAGGACGGTCGAGGTGACCTGGAACCCGCCGGCCTCGTTCACCGGGTTGGTCGCGGTGCCGCCGAGCGCGGACGTGACTCCGGAGAACGGGTCCCTGGTTCCGGTGAAGCCGGTGGGCGCGCCCACGCGCTGCCTGTCGTAGGCCCCCATGTAGTACTGGAGGAAGTCGTCCGACAGGAGCTCGCAGTCGTCCCGGAAGTTGCCGGTGACCACGCACGGCTTCTCGGGATGGCCCTTCAGGCCGTAGTAGATGCCGCCTCCGTTGAGCCGGCTGATCGGGCCGTAGTAACCGGTCGTCTCGCCGGTGTGGAGGAGCTTGCCGCCCTCGTTCAGGTACGAGCGGACCGACAGGACGAGGTCCTTCTCGCGGTCGGCCACCTGCGAGTCCGGGGCGTTGCCGATGTAGGTCTTCACCGGGTCGTCGGCCGGGTCCTGGGTGAGGCGGTTGTCGCCGAGGTACCAGACGACGGCCTTGAAGTGCTTCAGGACGCCGAGGTCGTGCGGGACGCCGTCCCTGTCGATGTCCCAGACGAGCGGCCGGTGCCCCGCCGCCTTGACGAGGTCGGCGTACTGGCCGGTGTACCGGGGTGCCTTGGCGGGGTAGACGGGGTTGATCCCGGTGTAGTCCTCGTCCGCGACGATCAGGACGTCCGCCTTGTGCTGGTCGCGGACGGTGTAGGTGAAGTGCTTGCTCTCCACCTGCTTGTGGCCCTTCCGGCCGGTGAACCACACCTCGATCCGGTCGCCGGGCCGCTGCCGGTCGATCGTGCCCCGGTACTCGGCGTAGTAGATCCTGCCGTCGCGGCCGAACCGCTCGCCGCCGCGCCATTCGCGCACGTGCCCGTGCCGCACCCGGCCCCCGTTGACCCGGTAGCGCAGCTCCTTGTTCTTCAGTGACCTGCGGATCACGGACGCGACCTCCTGCGACGACCCGTACGACGTCGCGAACGCGTCGGTCTCGAAGTCGGGCGCGGTGCGTCCCACGGGGGACACCGGCTCGTCCGGCGTGTGCGCGGACCTGCCGACCGACAGCGCGAACGGCAGGTTCTTGCGGAACTCCCGCTCGATCAGCGCCTCGTCGTCCGGGAACTCGAAGTCGCTGCCGCAGTCGCCGGGCTCCCAGGCGTCGTCCGGGTCCTCGTCGGCGGCGGTCGTGCAGGTCGCCATCTCCGGCGTGATCGCGAGGCTGCCGTAGGCGCCGTCGACCTGGCCGTCGGTCTCGCCGTTGGTCGTGTAGAGCTGGGCGCCCAGCTCGGGCGTGTAGCCGGGGACGGCGGGGTGGTCGATGTCTCCGAGCAGGGCGTCGTGGATCGCGTCGTCCGGGCTGCGGGTGAGGGCCTGCCAGCCCACGCCGTGCAGCAGCAGTTCCGCCGCCGAGTGGTAGTTGATCAGGTACTTCGGGCGGACGCGCTTGTAGAGGTCGAGCTGCGCGCGCGTCTCCGGCTCGGACGCCGGCGCCTTGCCGCGGAACGTCTGGCTGGCCGGCAGGGGCGAGGAGCCCTCGTTGTCGTAGCCCCACTTGAAGGGGAAGTTGCGGTTGAGGTCGATGCCGTCCGCGCCGGTGATCTGGCCGTCGCCGTTGTTGTCGCGGACGTTCTTGCGCCACAGCCGGAAGCCGTCCTGGAACGTCAGGTCGTAGCCGTCGACGTTGACGACGGGGACGAACCACAGCTCGGTCGTGTCGATGACCTTGGTGAGCGCCGCGTCCGTGCCGTACCCGCCGACGTAGTGGTGCAGCAGCCGGCGGACCATCTCCGGGGTGATCCACTCGCGGGCGTGCTGCGCGGCCTGGTAGACGACGACGGGCCGCTTGCCGTGCCCGCGCCGCTCCTTGCCCGCGACCCGCACGGCGGTGATCGGCTGCCCCTTGATGGACGTGCCGATGTCCACGGCCTTCGCGATGGACGGGTGGTCGGCCGCGACCTTGAGCAGCTCCTCGCGGATGTTGCCCGGCCCGCTGTAGGGGCGGAAGACCTTCTGCGCGGCGGCCTTAGTGCGCGCGCGGGCGTCCTTAGCCGCGGTGAGGTCGAGACCCCGCGCGTTGAGGGCGGCGGCTTCGGTGCCGCTCATGACGACCTCGACGTGTACCCGGTCCTTCTGCGCGCTCTTGGAGAAGCGGACGTCCTCCCGGTCGAGGGCGGCGCCTGTCAGCACCTTCACCTGGTCGGGGGTCAGCTCGGCGGTGTAGACGCCCACGGCCGGGCCGGACGCCGCCGGGCCCGGTGCCGCGTCGGTGAGGGCCGCGTGGGCCGGTGCTGCGTGGGCCGGTGCTGCGTGGGCGGGCGCCGCGACGAGCGTCCCTAACAGGAGCGCGGCGGTGGCGGCGATGGGCGTGAGTCTTCGACGCCGGAACGATGTGCGCGGCATTGCGCCTCCTGGCAGGGATCACAACGGGGGTTGCGCGATCGTCTGCCGGAGGGCAAAGGGTGTCAATGGGGCAAAAGTTGCCTAAGCCCGCATTCGGCCACTGAATTACTGTGCGCGGTGCATTCCGGCCATGCTGGCCACCTCCGGTCCGGGCGGGCATCTTGGCGGAGACGTCCATTTGTGCTCGCCGATCCCCTGCGGCTCCGTCCTGGCCCGACGCCCGAATCCAGCGTGCTCGAAGCCCTTCGGCAAGCGAGGCGGGCGCTCATCCAGAGCATTTCTGCTGAGTTGCAGCGCACTCGTCTTACAGCAGGTAACGTCCCCTTTACCAGGCGTCGCCGGGGACTTCGGGTGCACCGCGCCCGGAAGGGGGACAGCATGGTCATCGCAGACCTGCTGGGAGTGGCGAAGATGGCCGCCATCACGCTGAACGAGCACGGCCACATCAGCCACTGGGACGACACCGCCGCCGAGCTGTTCGGGGTCGGGGCACCACGCGCACTGGGCCGCCCGCCCGCCGCGCTGCTGCGGCTGCCGTCCGAGCACCGCGGCGCCTTCGAACCGGAGACGTTCGGGCACGTCTGGTGCGGCTCCTGCACCCTGCCGCGGGTCGACACCGGCGAACCCGCCGAGGTCGCCTGGTGGGTGTACCCCATCGACCGGGCGCCCGGTGAGCGCGGCGTCAGCGTGCTGGCGCTGGCCGCCGACCTGTACCGGCTCCGCCGCAACGGGATCAGCATCACCGTCGGCGACCTGCTGCTCTCGCCGCCGGAGGGCCCGGCCCCGGCCCGCCGCCCGGCCACCCGGCTGCTGCGCGTCGAGCCCGCCCTCGCCGCGCCGTCCGGCGACGGCGACGGCGCCGCCGAGACCTTCACCGGACGGCTCGCCGGACTGCTGCCCGCGCTCGACCCGGCCGCCGCGGAGAAGATCACCTCCCGGGTCGCGGGGCTCGGCTGCCCGGCCGTCGCGCTCGGGCTGACGGTCCGGCTGCCGGTCGTCCCGCACGCCGGGGGGCCGCCGGCCGTCCCGGCGCCGCGGCCCGCCGCCCAGGCCCGCCGGCGACGGTCCGCGGGCGGCGACGTTCCCGCCGCCTGGGAGCCCCTCGCCTACCTCGGCGAGGCCGGCGCGCAGATCGGCAGCTCCCTCGACCACCTGCACGCCGCCCGGACGCTCGCCCAGGTCATCGTCCCGCGGCTCGCCGACTTCGCCGCCGTCGAACTCCTCGAACGCGTCGTCGCCGACTCGGCCCCGCCCGCCGACGACGTCGACGAGACCACCCCGATGCGCCGCGTCGCCGTCGCCCACAACGACGACCATGGGCGCTGGGACGACGCCGTCCGCGAGGGGGAGCCGCTGTTCCTGCCGTCCGGCACACCGTTCGTCCAGGCCATGCGGACCGGGCGCCCCGTGCACATCCGGCGCGTCGGCCCCGGGCAGGCCGCCCGGCTCGCCATCGCGTTCGGCAACCCGGAGCTGCGCGGCCTGTTCGCCGGGCGGGCGCTGCTGGTCGTCCCGCTCATCGCGCGCGGCCGCGTCCTCGGCACGTTCAAGCTGCTCCGCAAGCCCGACCGGCCCGGGTTCGGCGACCTCGAACTCGCCATGGTCGACGAGCTCGCCCGCCGCGCCGCGCTGTGCATCGACAACGGGCGGCTCTACCGGCGCGAGGTCCAGGTCGCCGAGAAGCTGCAGCGCAGCATGCTGCCCGACGACCCGCCCGAGGTCGCCGGGGCCCGCGTCCGCTACCGGTACCGCCCGGCCGAGCAGGCCGCGCAGGTCGGCGGCGACTGGTTCGACGCGATCCCGCTGCCCGGCTGCCGGCTCGGCCTCGTCGTCGGGG
This sequence comes from Actinomadura meyerae, assembly GCF_900188445.1. GTDB lineage: Bacteria > Actinomycetota > Actinomycetes > Streptosporangiales > Streptosporangiaceae > Spirillospora > Spirillospora meyerae. The sequence goes on along the minus strand of NZ_FZOR01000015.1, from coordinate 89,815 downwards.
ACGTGATGGGGCACGGCCTCACCGCCGCCGCGATCATGGGGCAGATGCGCACCGCCGTGCGCACCCTCGCCGCCGAGGACATGCGTCCCGACCGGGTGCTGCGCCAGCTCGACGGGCTCGCCCGCCGGCTCGGCGAGGACTACCTCGCCACCTGCCTCTACGCGGTGTACGACCCGGTCGAGCGGCGCTGCACGTTCGCCAACGCGGGGCACGTCCCGCCCGTGCTCGTCTCGCCCGCCGGCGAGAGCCGCGTGCTGGACGTCCCGCCCGGCGTGCCGATCGGCGTCGGCGGCGAGCCGTTCCGGACGATGGAGGTCGACGTCGAGGACGGCTCGCGGCTCGTCCTGTGCACCGACGGGCTCCTCGAACGCCGCGACCGCGACGTCGAGGAGGGCCTGGAGCGGCTGCGCGGGCTGCTCGCCGGGGCGTCCGGCGACCTCGACGGCGCCTGCGACGACCTCCTCGCCGCGCTCGCCGCGCACACCCCCGCCGACGACATCGCGCTCGTCGCGGTCGGCTGCGACGGCATCCCCAAGGACGAGGCCGCCGCCTGGGAGCTCGCCCCGGAGCCGAACAGCGTCCCGTGGATCCGCGCGCAGGTCGCCGCCCGGCTCGCCGGCTGGGGCCTGCACGCCCTCACCGACACCGCGCAGCTGCTCGTCAGCGAGCTCGTCACCAACGCGCTCGTGCACGGCGCCGGGGCTCTCGGCGTCCGCCTGATCAAGGGCCGGACGCTGGTCTGCGAGGTCCACGACGACGGCCACGACCTGCCGCACCTGCGGTACGCCGAGGCCACCGACGAGTCGGGCCGCGGCCTCCAGCTCGTCGGGCACTTCGCCGCCCGCTGGGGCACCCACCGCACCGCCGCGGGCAAGATCGTCTGGTTCGAGCAGCGGCTGCCGCGCTGAGGTGAGGTAGCCGATGTGAGGTAAATGTTCCGTTGCCGCCAGATCCGTTCCGCCGTCCCCATCGGCTCTGATCGAAGGGTGCCGACTACCCCCGGGGGACGAGTTTGGGTGAACATCTGACGCTGCCCGTGCCGGAGACCCTCTACGGAACCTATGCCGTTGCGCTCACCGAACCGCTCGACGACCCCGCGGCCCTCGCCCGCGACCACATCGCGCACCACACCGAGCCGCCGCTGCGCGACCTCGTCCTCGGCATGCTCGGCAGCCCCATGCTCACCCTCGACCAGCGGCCCGCGGACGCCTTCCCGCCGCTGCCCCGCGACCTGCTCGCCGCCTACGGCGCCGCCGCCCCCGACCTGGAGGCGATCACGTCCGCCGCGCACCTGATCGCCGTCCGCGCCGCCTACCCGCCGGGCCGCCCGCCCGCGCACGAATGGGCGTCCCGCGCCGTCGCCGGGGCCCTGGCGGCGATCGCGGGCACCCCGGTGGTGGACGTGTTCACCCCGCGGGTCCTGGCGCCCGAGCACCTGCGGCGCTCCCTGCCCGGCCCGGACGGGACCGTCCGGCTCACCGACTGGATGCTCCTCCCGCACACCGCCGGCCCGGACGGCTTCTTCGTCACCACCAAGGGCCTCGCCCGCTTCGGCCTCCCCGAGCTGCAGACCGAGAACGTCACGCCCGACCTCCTCGAACCCTGGGGCCGCGTCCTCAACGGCCTCGCCCACCGCGTCCTCGACCTGTGGCTGGCCGAACTGCCCGGCGCCGCCCTCACCGCCGACATCCCCGAGACCGTCCCGGTCGGCCTGCGGGACATCGCCGCCGCCCAGGGCACCGGCGACCCGGAGGACCGCGAGGCGCTCGTCCGCCTCCGGCTCGACCCGGGCCCCGTCCTCACCGCCGGCGAACCCGACACCCTCGCCCCCCTCTGCGCCGCCCTCTTCGGCGGCCGACCTTGCCGATGATCTTGATAGGAGCGCAGGATCGACAACGTGAGAATCGGCCCGCGTGACCGCCCCAGCCCCGAGCCAGAGGACTCTTCCGGGGACCCCGTCCAGGTTCCCCATCCGGGAGACGTCCACGTCGCAGGCAAGCGCACGTCCGAATGGGTCCCCCACCCCACTCCGCCCGACCAGGGCGGGGCGCCGCCGCCCGCCCCCGGCGCCGCACCCCCGGCCACGCCGCAGTCGTGGTACCCGGAGGGATCGGGCACCCCGGCACCAGGACGGGACGCCGCGTCCACCACGCCCACCCAGCCGTGGAGGCCCCACGAGACGCCCGCCGCGCCAGCGGCGTCAACGTGGTACCCCCAGCAGCCGGGCCCGGCGCCGTCCCCAGGGCAGGGCCCGCCCGGCACCCCGCCTCCCGACCGCGGCGCCGCCCCTGCGGGAGCCGAGCCGTCATCGTGGTACCCGCAGCAGGCGGGCGGCCGGCCGGCCGCCGACCAGGGCCCTGTCGCCCCTCCGCCGAACCCGGCCGGGGAACAGTCGGCTTCTTCGTCGTCCGGGTCTTCGCCTGGTTGGGCGCCGCCTGGTTCAGGTGCTGCGCCCTTGGAGAGTGAGCGGTCGTCGGGCGGCCCGTCTTGGTATCCGCAAGAGGCAGGTGGCTCGTCAACTGAGCGGGACGGTGCTGCTTCGCCGGTGAACCCGGTGCACGAGGAGTCGGGTTCTTCCTCGTCTGAATCTTCGCCGGGTTGGGCGCCACATGATCCGGGTGCTGTGCCATCGGAAGGCGAGCGCTCGGCGGGCGGCCCGTCGTCTTGGTATTCCGAGCGGGACGGTGCTGCTTCTCCAGTGACGCCTGCGAGCGAGCAGGCGAACTCGGCGAGGCCGCCGTCCTCACAGGAGTGGACGCAAGGCTCCAGCGCCGGCGCGGCGACGTCGTCCCCTGAGCAGGGTGCGGCGGCGTCGACTGGGCAAGAGCCTGTGTCCGGGGCCGAAGCCGAAGGGGAGCGGTCGTCGGGTGGCGAGGCGCTCGGCGGGGCGTCGGCGTCCACGGAGCCTTGGACGCCCTACGAGACCGCCGACGGGGCTGCTGAGGAGCCGCTGACGCCGACGTGGGCGCCGCACGGTTCGGTGCCCTCGGCGGAGCCGGGAGAAGGCACGGCCGCGTGGACGCCTTACGACACCGGTGGTCAGTCGGGCGGCGCGCAGCCGCCGGGGCCGTCGGAGGTCCCGCAGGAGTGGGGCGGCGGCGAGGCGGAGCGGGAGACCAGGCCCGATGTGGTGGCGCGTCCGGGGCAGGACGAGCCGTACCTGCCGGTGAAGGGACTGTCGGCGGAGCCGCCGGTGGGGGCCGTGCCGGCGCCGCGGCCGGGGGACGTGGTCGAGTCCATGGGGCGCGGGGCCATGGCGGACGCTTTCGTCGGGGAGTTCGTCGGCGGGACGACGTGGCGCGCGATGCTGGCGGTGCTGGAGAGCGCCTTCCCCGGACTGGGGATCGCCTCGGCGCTCTCGCGGCGGAGCGATGTGGCGTTGGGCGCGCTCGACAGGAAGGCGGCGACGAGCCTCGGAGTGCCCGCCTGGCTCGACGACGCCGGGATGGTGTTCGACCTCAGCGCGCATCAGGCGAGGCGCCCGGTGCGGTCGCCCATGCCGGGGCGGGCCGCCCCGCCGCGCGCGTCCCGGCCCTACGCGGGCGCGTTCGTCATCGACACGCTCGATCCGCTGCGCTACCACCGCGCGGTCGGCGGGCCGAGGGCGCCGCGCGACCTGTCGGGTGAGGGCGCGCTGCGGGTGCCGCCGGGAGCGGAGGACGACGACGGCGGGGTCGTGGTCGTCGCGAAGCTCACGGAGGCGGGCGTGCGGGTGCTCGACTCGGCGGCGCTGTGGCGGTACGCGGGCAGGGTCGTCACCGGGACGCTGCACGAGCCGGGGCGTCCGGAGACGCGGGCGCGGGTGCGGCGGGCGCTGCGGGCGCTGCGCCAGGTCGTGGTCGTCGACCCGGACCTGCGGCTCGGGCTCTGCCTGCGGATCGACGCGGCGCGCGTGCCGCGCTGCCTGCTGGCCTTCGGGGTGGACGAGGAGGGCGCGGCCCGGTTCGTCCGCCCGTGATCAGTCGTCGGGCCGTGATCAGTCGTCCGGCTGTGATCAGTCGTCGGGGCGCAGCCAGGACAGGTCGCGCTGCCGGTCGGCGGGCAGCTCGCGGATGCGGTCGACGAGCTGCCACGGTTCGGTCGGCGGCGTGCTCTCGTCGTCCGGGAGGACGCCGCACAGCAGCGCGCTCGGCGTGCCCACCGCGACGAACGCGCCGAACTGCGCGATGCCGCCGCCGCGCAGCGACGCCAGCTCGGTGAGCAGCGCGTTGACGGCGGACTCGTCGCGCGGGTCGTAGAGGGCGCGGACGTAGGAGAACAGGTCCTCGGCGAGGACATCGGGGCGCCGTCCCGACATGTGGTACACGGTGCCCCAGTAGGTGCCGGTCGCCTGCGCGGAGCGCTGGTCGCGGATGCGGACGCGCAGCCCGCACTCGGCGGCGCACTTCTCGTACGCCTCCGCCAGCAGCGTCTCGTTCTCGCCCTCCTCGCTGAGCAGGACGCCGGTGACGACGCCCTCCTCGCGGTCCAGCCGGTCGAGCATCTCGCGGTGCAGTTCGAGGACGTCCTGCTCCACCGCGTCGAGGGAGCGGGCCAGAGCGCGCTGGGCGTCGCGGTCGAGGTCGGCGCCGGCCAGCTCGGCGGAGATGTCGCCGAACTGCTTCTCCAGCCGCTCCACCCGCCCGACGGCGGAGTCGAGCCGTTCGAGGATCTCGGTGGGCGGCTCCGGCGGCGGGATGGGGATGCCCGCCGGCTCCGTCGCCTCGTCCACCACCGCCTTGAGGGCCTGGTGGTCCCTGGCGAGGTCGTCCAGCTGCCTGCGCAGCTGCCGCAGCTCCGCCTGGGCGCGAGGGAGCCGTTTGTCGGACGCCAGGTAGAGCTCGCGTCCGGCGATCGCAAGGCAGAGCAGGACCAGGATCACGGTGGTCATGTGACTCCTCGGGAAGCGGCTGCGCCTTCGACGATAACCATCCGTGGCCGGATTGGACGAGATCGCGGCGTATCTCGTCCGAAAGGTCCGGCGAATTCGGTGCGTGCGGTCAGCCGAAGAGCCCGCCGAGCAGCCCGCCGAGGACCTCGGCGGCACCGCCCGCGAGCTCGCCGGCCACGTCGCCCGCGATGTCCCCGGCGACGCCGCCGGCCGCGTCCGCGATCATCCCGCCGGCGACGTTCCCGGCGTATCCGGCGACGGCGTTGCCGAAGGCGTCCACCGGGGCGCCCGCGACGTAGCCGGCCACGTTCGCCGCCTGCCCGGCGGCGTCGCCCATGGCGCCGAAGGCCATGCCGCCCGCGACACCGGCCGCCGCGGCACCGCCGACCAGGCCCGCGGCGGCGATGCCGTGGTGGCCCCGGTGCCCGTGGTGGCCGTGGCGGACGTGCATCGGCGGTGGCGCCGGGTGCCCGTGCGCCGCGGGCGGGTAGGCGGGCGGCGGGCCCGCGTGGCCCGGTGCCGGCGGATACGGGCCGCCGGGCGCCGGAGGCGGCGGACCCTGGGGCGCCGGAGGCGGGGGACCGTGCGGTGACGGAGGCGGCGGGGCACCGTGCGGTGCGGGCGGCGGGGCACCGTGCGGTGCGGGCGGCGGTGCGGAGTGGCCGGGCATGCCGCCAGGGCCCGGCGGCGCGGGAGGCGGAGCACCGTGGTGCGCGGGCGGCGGTCCGGAGGGCCCAGGTGGGAACGCCCCGCCGGGAGGCGGAGGCGGCGGCGGGGTCTGGCCGGGGGCAGGAGCGCCGTACGGCGGCTGACCGGGCGGAGGCGGCGCTCCGGGCCCGGGAGGCATGGCGGCGTGCGCGGGCGCGCCGGGAGGCGGGAACGCGGGGTTCGGCGCACCCCCGTACCCGGGATCGGGGGAGTAGGCGGCCGGTGCCTCGCCGGGGGCGGGCGCCGGGGGCGGGAACTGGGCGTTCCCCGCCTGCCCGTACGGGGCGGCATCACCCGGGGGCGGCGGCGGGAAGGGCGAGCCGCCGGGCGGCGGCAGCGGCGCCCCGGCGGGACCCCCGCCGCCGGGCGCCGACGAGCGCGGCAGCGCGGCGGCGGCCTCCAGCCACTCGCCGATCTTGGCGTTCCAGTCGGTCTCGGCGGCCTCGGCGTGCGCGACCTGGAACACGCCGAACGACTCGTCCTTCGGCGTGTCGCAGTCTTCCGCGCGCAGGACGAAGGCCATGCTGCGCGGGCTGGCGACGAAGCTCAGCCCGACCTTGCCGATCCGCCCCCGGTGCGCGTCCGGCGGGTTGAGGTGGATCTCCTGGTGGAAGGGCAGCTGCTGCGCGACGCCGCGCAGCTTCGACGACTCGAACGTCACATTGGTGATCTGGAAGCCGAGCCGCGCGATCGAGGCGAGCACCCACTGCTGGGACTCCAGCGGCTCGACGGAGATCGGGTCGATGTCGCCCGGGTCGGGCTGCCCGACGGCGTCGACCTCGGTGCACATGCCGATCGTGAAACCGGGCAGCTCGTGCCCGAGGACCGTCGTGAACGGCAGCTCGTACGGCAGCGGGATGGAGAACGCGAGATCGCGCTGCTGCGCCGGTTCGAGCCGGAAGCGGCGGGTGAGCGCGCCCCGGTACACCTCGGGCCCCGCGGTCTCGCCGCCGTGGGGGTTCTGCATGCGCGGCATGAGCGCGAGCGTCACATGCCGGATCTCCACGGGCCCGGGCCCGCCGCGCAGGTGGACCTTGCCCGCCACGACCCCGCCCGGCCTGCAGTTCGGCTCCGCGAGGATCGTGTCGACGGACGGCCCGCCACCCGCCATCTGCCCGTAGGACACCGGCCGTTCCCTTCTCCAGTTCGCGGGGACGTCCTCCCCGCACCAGCCCACCGCGTCCGCCTGGGGCCACGCAAGTTAGACCTACTTCACCATGCCATCGGTTCACCCACGAAGCGGATCTCCGCCCCTATTTCCTCGGTTATTTCCCGCGATCCCCGCCCGCGGCCACCCGCGCCGGACGCACCGCCCCTGCGATCCACGCGGGGGTAGTGCAACGGGGCGAGGGCGAGTGGCGTCGGGACCGGGCAGAGGTGCGGCCGTGGCGGGGTGCCGGGCCTGGCCGCCGCTCACGGTGGTCCGTGAGCGGCGGCCGGGCTTTCCGGCGTGGGTGCGGCCCGCGTGGTGCGGCCGCGTGCCGGGGTGGGACGGCGGGCCGGTCACTCCTCCTTGCCGGTCACTCCTCCTTGGAGGTCACGGTGACCGGGGCGTAGCCGAGGCGCTCCAGGGGTTCGCGGATCTTGGCGGCGTCGCCCACGGCGATGACGGTGAGCGCCTCCGGGTCGACGTGCTTGCGGTAGGCGCGGGCCACCCCGTCGGGGGTGGAGGCGCGGACCGCGGCCAGGTAGGCGCTCGGGTAGCCGGTGCCGAGGCCGTTCGCCGCCGCGTCGGCGAGTTCGGCGGCGACGGCGCGGGCCGTCTCGTACTCGGCGGGCGCCCGGTCGGCCAGGGCGCGGACGGACAGGCCGTGCTCCTCCGCGTCGATGCCCCGCGAGACGACGCTGCGCAGCTCGGTCAGCGCGTCGCCGACGGCGTCGGCGGTGACCTCGGTGTGGACGGAGCCCTGCGCGATGAACAGGCCGCAGTGCCGCATGCGCAGCAGGCCTGCGCGCATGCCGTAGGTGTAGCCCTTCTCCTCGCGCAGCACCGCGTTCAGGCGGGACGTGAGGCCGCCGCCGAGGACGTGCGCGGCGACCGTCAGGGACGGCCAGTCGTGGTGCGACCGGTTGGGGACGCCGTGCCCGAAGCTGAGGTAGGTCTGGACGGAGCCGGGGCGGTCGACGACGACGATGCGCGCCGCCGAGTCGGGCAGGACGCGGTCGGGGGTCGGCAGCGGCTCGCCGGTGGCCGCCCAGGACTCCAGCGCGGCGGTGAGGGCCGCGTCGGCGCCCGTGCCGGACAGGTCGCCGGTGACGACCGCGGTGGCCTCGGCCGGGACGATGGAGCCGTAGAAGGCGCGGACGTCGGAGCCCTGCAGCGCGCCGACCGAGGAGCGGTCGCCGCCCGTCGGGCGGGACGCGCGGGCCTCGGACGGGAACATCACCGCGCGCAGTTCGCGCATGGCGCGCGAGCCGGGGTCGGCGTCCTCCTGGGCGATCTCCTCCAGTCGCTCGCGCACGAGCCGCCGGACGTCGGCGTCGTCGAGGGCGGGGCGCCGCACGACGCCGGAGAACAGGTCGAGGGCGGCGCCGAGGCGGGAGGTCGGCACGTCCAGCGCGATGCGCAGCGCGGTGAGGTCGGCGCTCGCGTAGAAGCTGGCGCCGAGGCGCTCGAACGCGGCGGTCAGCGCGGTGCCGCCGCCGGGCTCGGTGCCCTCCATCAGGGCGTGCGCCGCGAGGGTGGCGACGCCGTCGAGGCCGGCGGGCTCGCGGCCCGCGCCCGCGTGCAGGACGAGCCGGACCGCGGCGAGCCGGCGGCCGGGCAGGTCGCAGCGGATCGTCGCCGGGCCGGCCGGGACGCGGCCCTCGACGCCGGACGGGAACACCCAGGCCGGGGCCGGGCCGGGGACGGGACGGGGCTGCAGTGCCAGGCCGCTGCTCACGAGGTGCCTCCGTAGGTCAGGGCGGTGCGGGCGCCGGGGGCCAGCCAGCGGCCCGCCATCTCCTTGATCGCGTCCCCGGTGACGGCGGCGGCGCGGCCGGGGGCGGTGAAGACCCGGGCCGGGTCGTCGAACTGGGTGGCGTTCTGCGACAGCGCGTTGGCCAGGCCGGTGACGGTCTCGGTCTGCTCCAGGAAGCCGCGCTCGGCCTGCGCGGTGGCGCGGGCGGTCTCGTCGGCGTCGGGGCCGTGCGCGGCGAACCGCTCGAGCTCCTCGTCCAGCACGGCGGCGATCTTGTCCGGTTCCGGCCCGATCGCGTCGACGATCGCCAGCGACGGGCCGGAGGCGAGCCGGGTCACCCCGGCCCAGACCTCCGTGGCGATCTGGTCGCGGCGGACCATCCGGTCGTAGAGGCGGGAGCCGGAGCCGCCGCCGAGGATCTCGACGGCCAGCTCGGCGGCCTCGACGTCGTCGCCGCCGTCGGTCGGCAGCGTGAACATCGCGAAGTAGGCCGGGGAGGGGACCTCCTCGGTCAGGGTCTCGCCGCGGACGCCGGTCAGCGGCCCGAGCTCGCCGGGGCGGGCGGCGGGCTTGGCCGGGCCGGCCGGGATGCCGCCGAAGTACCGCTCGACCGCCGCGATCGTCGCGGCCGGGTCGACGTCGCCGACGACGGACAGGACGGCGTTGCCCGGCGCGTACCAGGTGGCGAAGAAGTCGGTGCAGTCGTCGAGGGTGGTGGCGTCGAGGTCGTCCATCGAGCCGATCGGCGTGTGCGCGTACGGGTGGCCCTCGGGGAACGTCAGCGCGCACAGCCGCTCGAAGGCCGTCCCGTAGGGCTGGTTGTCGTAGCGCTGGCGGCGTTCGTTCTTCACGACGTCGCGCTGGTTGTCGAGGTTGGCCTGGGTGAGCGCGGCGGGCAGGGTGCCCATCCGGTCGGCCTCCAGCCAGAGGGCGAGCTCCAGGTGGCTGACCGGCACCGTCTCGTAGTAGTTCGTGCGCTCGAACGAGGTGCTGGCGTTGAACGCGGCGCCCGCGCTCTCCAGCAGCGCGGCGTGCTCGCCTTCGGCGACGTTCGCCGAGCCCTGGAACATCAGGTGCTCGAAGAGGTGGGCGAGGCCGGTCCGGCCGGCCCGCTCGTGCCGCGAGCCCACCCCGTACCAGATGTTCACGGCGGCCAGTGGTACGACGTGGTCCTCGCAGACCACCACGCGCAGGCCATTGCCGAGCGTGTGCTCATGCAGCGGCTGTTCTGCCACGGAGCGCTCCCGTCCGTTCGATGGGTCGGCCGGCGGACAGCACCGCGCGCGTCGGCGGGTCATGCCCGAGCGGCGGGCTTGATCTCGGTCTCACCGTACCGGCTGCGTCCCGCCTCGGGCGCGTCCACGCCGACCTGTGGACGAGCAGGTCGACAAAGCCGGACAAGAACGGGTGAAAGGGGACGGGTGCGGGGAGCGCGTGCGGGGCGGGAGGCGTGTCGAAGGGGAGCGGGAGGCGTGTCGAAGGGGAGCGGGACGCGTGTCGAAGGGGAGCGGGACGCGTGTCGAAGGGGAGCGGGACGCGTGTCGAAGGGGAGCGGGACGCGTGTCGAAGGGGCGGGACGCGTGTCGAAGGGGCGGGACGCGTGTCGATAGGGAGCAGGTGTGGAGTCGGAGGGAGTGGGCGGGGAGTTCGGAAGGGGAGTTCGAAAGGGGAGTGGAGGGTCAGGAGGTGGCGGCCTCGTGGGCCGCGATCGCGTCCTCCAGGGAGCCGTGCAGGACGAAGATCTTGGTGAGCTGGGTGACGTGGAAGACCCGGCGCACCCGGTCGTTGACGCCCATGAAGGACATCGAGCCGTCGCGCGCGCGGAGCCGGTGGTAGATCCCGACCAGCACGCCGAGGCCGGTGGAGTCGAGGAACGTCACCTCCCCGAGGTCGATGACGAGATGGGTACCGCCGTTGTCGATGATGTCGAGCAGCGCCTCGCGCAGCCGGGGGCTGGTGAAGACGTCGATCTCACCGCTGATCTTGACGACCGTGAGGCCCTTCTCGACGCGGTGCTCGACGGCGAAGTCCACAGGTTCTCCTCTCGTCCGCATGGCTCGTCGGGCCCTGTGCGAGGTGCCCGCGGGGGGATTGGATAGTTACCCGTGTCGCGCTCCATTACGCCCTGGGGGCGCTGCGCCGTGGGTCACGGCGCACGGAAAAGGGCCCACACCACCTTGCCGTGGTCGAGCCCCCGCCACCCCCACCGGACGCTGAACGACTCGACGAGGTGGAGGCCGCGTCCCGTCTCGGCGATGTAGTCGGGTTCGCGGCGGCGCGGCGCGGCGCGGCTGGCGTCCATGATGCCGCAGAGCAGCCACGGCGCCTCGTGCCCCAGGCGCAGCCTGATGGCGGACGGCGCGGAGCCCAGCGGGTCGGCCGGGTCGCCGTACACGCCCTCGCGGTGCACGTCGACGCCCGGCCGCCCGCTGGAGTTCACCCCTCCGCTGTGCCGCAGTGCGTTCGTGACGAGTTCGGAGACGACGAGTCCGACGTCGTCGGCGAGCTCGGAGAGATCCCATTCGGCCAGCCGGGAGATGGCGAAGTGGCGGGCCTCGGTGACCGATTCCGGATCGGGCTGCACGGTGAACGACACCGTGGAGCCGCGCAGCTCCGTCAGCGCCGTGACCGCCGTGTCCAGCCGCGGCGGCAGGTCCACCGACTCGGGGACCGGCGTCGACAGCCCAGCGTGGTCCCGTGGGTCGCTGGGCCCCGCGACGGGGCCGAGCTCCCACCGCGTGTCGTCGTGCGCGTGGCGTGACGTCATTCCACCGGACCCCGCAGAGTGATCTCGTTGTGCAGCCGTGGCTCGGAAGTCTCGTGCGTTATCCTGCGCATCGTAGCGTGCGAATGCAAGGCCCAATGCACGTGCATCCGGGTTGTGTGGGTGTGGGGCGACGCGGATTGCACGCGGGTGATCGGAGGTAACCGCAGGACACTCAGGCCAGTGGCACACTAGGTTCGCTGTCCGCCGAATAGCCGGGAGGTTGGGCGTGACTCCAGAGACGCCGGGAAGCGGGTCGACGGTCCGTCGGATCCTGCTCGGGTCGCAGCTGCGCCGTCTGCGCGAGCAGAAGGGCGTGACCCGTCAGGACGCCGGCTACGTCATCCGTGCGTCGGAGTCGAAGATCAGCCGTCTCGAGCTCGGCCGGGTCAGCTTCAAAGAACGCGACGTGGACGACCTGCTCACGTTGTACGGCGTCAGCGACAAGACCGAGCGCGAGGCGCTGCTGCAACTGGCGCGGGAGGCCAACACCCCCGGTTGGTGGCACCGGTACAACGACGTGTTGCCCGGCTGGTTCCAGACCTACGTGGGCCTGGAGGAGTCGGCGGCGTTGATCCGCACATATGAACTGCAGTTCGTCCCGGGGCTGCTGCAGTCGGAGGGGTATGCGCGAGCGGTGATCCGCCTGGGCAACGCCGGAGCCGCCGAACACGAGATCGACCAGCGCGTGGAACTGCGCCTGCAACGTCAGGAACGCCTCACGGGCCCGGACGCGCCGCGCCTGTGGGCCGTGGTGGACGAGGGGGCGCTCCGGCGCCCGATCGGCGGTCCGGAGGTGATGCGGGGCCAGTTCGAGCACCTCATCGAGATGTCCAAGCTGCCCAACGTCACCATCCAGACCATGCCGTTCAGGTTCGGCGGCCACGCCGCCGAGGGCGGGGCCTTCACCATCCTGCGCTTTCCCGAGCAGGACCTGCCGGACGTGGTTTACGTCGAGAACCTCACCGGCGCGATGTACCTGGACAAGCGCGACGACGTCGACACCTATCTGCAGGCGATGGAACGCCTGTGCGTCGACAGTGCGACCCCGGAGCGCACCGTCGAGCTTCTCGGTGATCTTCTCAGAGAGACATGATGCTCCAGACCGATTACGACAACGGGATGCCGGCCGCCGAACTCCTCGGAGCGCGGTGGCTGAAGTCCCGGCGAAGCAACTCCCAGGGGAACTGTGTGGAAATCGCCGAGCTGCCCGGTGGGCAGGTGGCGATGCGCAACTCCCGTCATCCCGACGGACCCGCCTTGATTTACACCCGCCCGGAGATAGAGGCGCTGATCCTTGGAGCCAAGGACGGCGACTTCGACCATCTCATCGCCTCCCGTAACTGACCGCTCTCCCAACGATCGGCACGCCCGAACGGCGGCGGGTCGGCTCCGGAACACCGAATGTCGACCCGGCCGCGGTACGGGCCGCGGACCGCTCACAGGCCACCCAGGCGCGAGGGTGGCCTTTTAATTTGCCGCCTTGCTCTCGCGCCTCGACTCCGTCGCTGCGAGGCCCGCCGGGACCCGCCGGGGTCAGCCGCAGTTGCCGTAGGGGGCGCTGCGGCCGTTGCCGCCGAACCTCACGCAGACGCCGGGCGCCTTCACGTACACCGGTCCGGCGTACCAGGCGAACGACCCGCTGTCGGCGATGGAGCTGCCGCCCTTCTTCTGGATCCACACCGACACGGACGACGCCTTGCCGACGTTCACCGTCTTCATGGTGACCGCGCAGTTGTAGCCGGAGCTGTTGTAGAGCAGGTAGGCGACGCCGCCGGAGACGCTCAGCGACCGCTGCACGTAGTAGCCGCTTCCGTGGCCGCCGCCGTTGCACGCCTGCTGCGGGGTGTACTTGTTGGCGGGCTCCTTGCCGGGGGTGGTGCCGCCGCCACCACCGCCACCGCCGCCGGTGCCCGGCGTGGGTGCGGGCTGGCCGGGCTGCTGCGGCGTCCCCGGCTTTTTGGACGGGCTGGGGGACGCGGGGTCGCCGCTCTTCTCGCCCTGCGGCTGACCGGGCTTCCGGCTGGACGGGTTCTGCGCGGCGTTGCCCGCGTCGTCCGTCGGCCCGGCACCCTCCTGCGCGCCCTGGTTGTCGTCGGAGGCGACGGTCTGCTGGTCCTTGCCCTGGTCGTCGCCGCCCCTCGTCGCGGCCCAGGCGGCACCGCCCGCGAGGACGACGGCCACCGCCGCCGCTGCCGCGATGGGCACGACGAGACGCCCGCGCTTCCTGCGCTCCGGGCCGTGCGGGCCCTGGCCGTGTGGGCTGAGACCGTGCGGGCTGAGACCGTGCGGGCTGAGACCGTGCGGGCCCTGGCCGTGCGGTCCGGCGGGCGGGACCGGCGGGGGCGCGCCGTGCGCCTGGCCCGGCATGGCCGGCTGCGGGTTCAGCTCCTCGTAGGGCGGCGGCTGCGGGGCCGTCCTGTTCCGGGGAGCCGACGGGTCGGTGACGTGGTCGGGGGGCAGCAGGGCGCCCGCCATCGCCGACGGGGAGGCGTAAGGGTCCGTCGAACTCCGCGGGCCGCCCGCGCCGGGGGTCGCCGCCGAGTCGGCGGGCAGGCCGGGGAAGGCGGGCAGCGGCGGGACGGGCGATCCGGCCGCGAACGTCCCGGTGGCGGCGCCGACCAGGCGCTCCTGGGCCTGCCGCGCGGTCGGGCGCTGCGACGGCTCCTTGGACAGGCACGCCAGGACCAGCTCGCGCATCGGGTCGGGCAGGTCGCCGAGATCGGGCTCGCCGGTGAGGATCCGGTGCATGACCGTCGCCATCTCGTCGTTCCCGAACGCGGGACGCCCCGTGGCGGCGAACGCCATCGTCGTCCCCCACGCGAACATGTCGGCCGCGGGGCCGACCTCGCCGCCGGTGAAGTGCTCGGGCGACATGTAGGCGGGCGTGCCGACGTTCTGCGTCTCGCCCGCCGCGCCCAGCGCGCGCGCCACGCCGAAGTCGATGACGCGAGGGCCGTCCGGGCCCAGCATCACGTTGTGCGGCTTGAAGTCGCGGTGGACGATGCCGGCCTGGTGGATCGCGGTGAGCGCGGTCAGGGTGCTGATCGCGAGGCGCTCCAGCGCACCGCCCGTGCGCGGGCCCTCCGTCCGCACGACATGGTGCAGCGACAGGCCCGGCACGTACTCGCTGACGATGTAGGGCTGGTCGCCCGCGACATCGGCGTCGAGCACCTGCGCGGTGCAGAACCGCGCGACGCGCTTGGCGACCTCGAGTTCGCGGACGAAGCGCGCGCGGGCCGACTCGTCGCCGGCGAGACCGCCGTGCAGCAGCTTGATCGCGACATGGTCGGAGGACCGGATCGGTCCGGTGTCACCGGCCCGGCGGCCGAGGAAGACCGCCCCCTGGCCGCCCTCCCCGAGGCGGCCGAGGATCTCGTATCCGCCCAGCTCAGTGGGGTCGCCCGACCTCAGTGGCAGGGCGTCCGGCATCGTCCTGTCCGTCACACCACTCGCTCCCCGTCGCTTCCGGCTCGTCCGCAAGACCGTGCAGCAAGACTATTGGGCAGACGATGGTAGGCGCTCCGCACGATCGATGATCTCCCCGGCGACCTCGATCCGGGTGCGTGCGCGCGAGCAATAGGACTATAGTCCGGTTGATTCGACGAGGTTGATTCGACGAGGCTGGTCGGACGGGGACGGGGAGGCGGCCGATGGAGCGGGGACCCGCGAGCGGCCGGCGCGCCGACCTCGAACTGATGCGGACGCCGCCGCCCAAGGAGCGCGCCGATGCCGCCCGCAACCGCGCGAAGGTGCTGGACGCGGCGGCCGAGCTCTTCGCCCGGCAGGGGGTCGATTCGGTCTCGATGGACGCCGTCGCCGCCGCGGCCGGGGTCGGCAAGGGGACGCTGTTCCGCCGGTTCGGCGACAAGGCCGGGCTGGCGGCGGCCCTGCTGAACCAGCGCGAGCGCGACCTGCAGGACGCGATCCTCTCCGGGCCGCCCCCGCTGGGCCCGGGCGACGGGACCGCGGACGTCCCGCCGGCCGACCGCCTGCACGCCTTCGCCGACGCCTACCTCGACTACGTGCTCGCCCATCTGTCCCTGGTGCGGATGTCGGAGACCGCCGCGCCGGGAGCGCGCTACCGCATCGGCGCCTACGGGTTCTGGCACCGGCACCTGGTGATCCTGCTCGACCAGCTCGGCGGAACGGTCCCGGACGCCGGGGGCGGCGGGGAGGCCGTCGCCGACCCGGACGCCACCGCCCATGCGCTCCTGGCCGTCCTCGGGGCGGAGCATCTCGCCGCGATGGTCGACGGCGTGGGGGCGGAACGCACGCGTGCCGCCGTCCACGCGCTCTACACCGTGGCCCACGGCGGGCCCTGAGCGCGAGACGGCGAAGCCCCCGTGCGGTATGCACGGGGGCTCGGCGTCACGCTGGGGTCAGGCCGGGTCGGGAGTCTTCCGCTCGGGACGGGGCTCCCCCCGGCCGTCCACTTTGCCCGGTGGTCCCTCCGGGGCGTGGTTGCGTTCCAGCTGGGCCGCCACCGCGAGGGCTCGCAGCGACGTCGTCTTCACGTGTTTGCGTCCGTTCGAGGAACGGGTGCGGGGGATGCTGCTCGGCACGGTTCACCTCCATGGGTCGTGGACCTGGGTGCTACCCGGTACGCCGGTGTTCGCACGGTAGTTGCAACCGCAAGATCCTTCCGGCTATTCCGAGTGATCGTTCCGTTTATGCGCGTCCGGTTCCGGCCGCGGCCTGCGACGGTGATGCTCGTCTGGCTATCTAGGTTGTAATCCTAACTAGGTTGCCCTACCGTATAGATCGTTGTCCTGAACAGATGGGCCGAACAGAAGGGGAGGTGCCGACCGCCATGGCCGTCGACCGCCGCGCCAGCTGGCTCAAGGGCGTCCTCGACCTGCTGGTCCTCGCCGGGCTGACCCGGGGCGAGAGCTACGGGTACGAGATCGCCAAGACCCTCGCGGACGCGGGGCTCGGGCAGATCAAGGGCGGCACGCTGTACCCCGTCCTCAACCGGCTGGAGGAGGCGGGGCTGGTCTCCTCGGAGTTCCGCGCCGCCGACCGCGGGCCCGGCCGCCGGTACTACCGCCTCACGGCCGCGGGCAGCGCGACGCTCGCCGAGCAGAGCGGCCTGTGGCTCGCCTTCGACGAATCAGTGCGGAAGATGCTCACCCAGGGAGCCGAGCGATGACCCACCCCTACTTCGACGAACTGACGCGGAGCCTGCGCGGCCGCGGCCTCCCCGAGAACGAGATCACCCGGACCGTGGCCGACCTGGCCGCCTTCGCGGCCGAGTCCGGCACCGACCCCGAGCAGGAGTTCGGCACGCCGGACGCGTTCGCCGCCCAGCTCGCTGGGGAGGGCGAGCGCGCGAGCGCCGCCGCCGCACCCCCGGCGGAGGCCGAGACATGGACGTGGCGTGCCGACGCGTTCCACGAGCGCGAGGTGCTCGACCGCTACGGCGACGAGGGATGGGAGGTCGAGCGGGTCGACGCCGCCGGCCGCTTCGTGAGCCGCCGCGCCGCCGACCGCCCGCTGCGCTGGGAGTACCGCCGCGAGACCGTGCTGCCCCGCAACCGCGCCGCCGTCGAGGAGCGCCTCGCCCCGGAGGGCTGGGAGCCCTGCGGGACATGGTTCCACTACGAGTACTTCAAGCGCCCCAAGGCGGCCACCCTCGGCCTGGAGGGCGAGCTCGACGCGTCGCCGGAGGTCCCGGCCAAGGCGACCTACTGGAGCAAGCGCTTCTACCTCTTCATCGTCGGCTACTTCGCCTTCATCGCCGCGCTGTGCACGGCGTGGGTCGTCCTAGCTCCGGACGACTCCCACCCCACCTTCATCGCGGGCTGCCTGACCGGCGGCGTGGTGGCCCTCGTGCTGATGGGCCTGCGCAGGTGGCAGACCCATCGCGCCCAGTAGCGGGCCCTACAGGTAGAGGCCGACGCTCCCCGACGCGCCGGACGGGCCCTGCGGGGGCCGCAGGTCGGCGGCCTCCAGCGTGGCGAGCTCCTCCGGGCCGGAGGCCGCGGTGAGCCGCCCGGCCTGGACGGCCAGGGCGTCGTCCAGCAGGTTGCGCATGAGGCGGCCGTTGCCGAACGACGGGCCGCGCGGCACGTCCCGCAGGATCTCGCGGAGGCGGGCCGGGACGTCCGGCGCGGGCCGGAGCCCGTCCCGCGCCGCGAGGTGCTCGAAGATCGCGACCAGCTCGTCGTCGGAGTAGTCGGGGAACGCCAGCCGCTTGGGGAAGCGGGACCGCAGCCCGGAGTTGGCGTCCAGGAAGGCGTCCATCTCGCGCTGGTAGCCCGCCGCGATGACCACCAGGTCGCCGCGGTACTCCTCCATCAGCTGGACGAGCGTCGCGACGGCCTCCCGCCCGTACTGGTCGCCGGCCAGGGAGTACGCCTCGTCGATGAACAGGACCCCGCCGAGGGCCTGCTCGACGGCGGCCCGCACCCGCGGCGCGGTCTGGCCGACGTAGGCACCGGCGAGGTCGGCGCGGGACACCTCGACGAGGTGCCCGGACGACAGCAGCCCGACCTGCGCGTAGACGGACGCGACGAGCCGCGCCACGGTCGTCTTGGCGGTGCCGGGGTTGCCGGTGAACACCATGTGCCGGGCCGGGGCGCCGGCGGACTGCCCGGCGGCGCGGCGCAGGTCGGCGGCGCGGGCCTCGGCGGCGAGCCGGCGCACCTCCTCCTTGACGGACGCGAGCCCGATCAGGGCGTCCAGCCCGGCGAGCGGGTCGGTGGCGGGCGGCACCCGCGTGGCGCCGCCGAGGCCGTCCGGGATGTCGTCGGCGGTGAGGCGGGCGAGGTCGGCGGCGGTGGGCGCGTCCAGCGCGGTGACGCGGCGGGCCTGCAGCGTGATGGCGCGCTCGCACAGGTTGCGCATGACGCGGGCGTTGCCGAAGGACCGGCCGCGCGGGGCCCGGCGCAGCAGGTCGGCGAGCTTGCCGCGCGCCCCGTCCGACACCTCCAGCCCGGCGGCCGCGGCCTGCCCGGTGAAGATCTCCAGCAGCTCGGCGTCGCTGAAGTCGGGGAACCGGACCGTGCCGGGGAACCGGGAGGCCAGGCCCGGGTCGGAGGCGATGAACCGCTGCATCTCGCGCTCGTAGCCCGCGACGATGACGACGAGGTCGTCCCGGTGGTCCTCCATGCCCTTCAGCAGCTCGGCGACGGCCTCGGGGCCGTAGTCGTCCTCCGAGCCCGTCGGGGCCAGCGCGTACGCCTCGTCGACGAACAGGACGCCGCCGACGGCGCGCTGCACGACGCCGCGGGTCTTCCCGGCGGTCTCGCCGACGTAGCGCCCGACGAGCCCGGCGCGGGACGTCTCGACCAGGTGCCCGGACGACAGGACGCCGAGGTCCTTCAGCACGCGGGCGAACAGCCGCGCGACGACGGTCTTGCCGGTGCCGGGGCTGCCGGTGAACACCATGTGCCGGGCGGGCGGCGCGGGGACGGGCAGCCCGGCGTCGCGGCGCATCTTCGCGGCCTTCGCGGCGGCGACGAGCAGCTCGATCTCCTGCTTGACGCCGCCGAGCCCGGTGAGGGCGGCGAGTTCGGCCATCGGGTCGTCGCCGGTGGTGTCGAACGAGGCGGGGATGTCGGCGTGCGTGACGACGAGTTCGGCGCCGGGCTCGGTGCGGGCGCGGACGGCGTCCACGACGGTGTCGGCGAGGTGCTGGGCCAGGCGGGCGTTGCGCAGGTTCCGCACGGGAGGCGTGCGGACGAGCAGCTCACCGGCGGCGGTTAGGGCGCGCTTGTGCGCGCGCGCCCCGCGCTTCTGGATCGCGCGGTTGAACAGCTCCGCGTGGCCCTCGGCGGTGAACGGATGCGTGCGGACGATCTGGAACCGCAGCGCGAGCGCGGGGTTGACCTCGCGGATCCGTTCGTCGCCTCCCGGCTCGCACAGGACGACGACGTGCAGGTCGTCGTGGGCGTCCAGGGTGCGGTGCAGCTGCTCGACGATGGCCTCGCCGCTCTGCGTGTCGTGGGACATGTCGTCCAGCCCGTCGATGACCATCAGCCGCACGCCGGCGCAGTCGCGAGCCTCGGAGTAGAGCTGGCTGGTCGCGGCGGAGACCTCCTTGGCGGCGAAGAAGTCGCCGGCCAGCCACAGCGGCGGCTCCACGATGCCGTGCCGCTGGACGAGTTCGGCGACCTCCTGGGCGGCGTCGCGCTTGCCGGTGCCGTCCGGGCCGACGATCATCAGCCGGACCGGGCCGTCGCCCGCGGCGATGGCGCCGAGCGCGGCGACCACGTCCGGCTGCCCGATCAGCCCGGTCTCGATCTCGGCGGTGCGGCCGCGGCGCCCCCGCGACGGCGCCGCGCCGAGGCTCGCGGCGAGCGGGTTGGCGACGCGCCGGCGCGGGCCGAACAGGCGGCGCACGTCCTTCTGGAACCCGCCGACGGGAAGCCACACGGGGTCGGGCCCGCGCGCGGGACCGGGCAGCCCCTGGACGCAGCCGGTGAAGCGGGCGGCCATGTCGAGCCACCCCCGGCAGGCGTCGACGGCGCCGGCGCCGAGCGCGCGGGCGAGCCACGCCCACTCGTCCGAGCACCAGTCGTCGGGGTCGAAGGAGGAGCCGCGGGCGTCCTCGAACCGTCCGAGCAGCTCGCCGAACCGGTCCTCGGTGAGGACGACCGACAGTTCGGCCGGGACCTGCTCGAGCCCCGCCTGGAGCAGCAGGTGGACGAGCAGCCCGTCGGCGGTCTCGCCGTGCGGGGCCACCTGGCGCAGGTGCTCGTGGACGGGCAGCAGCCCCGAGCACACCCAGTCCAGGTAGCCGATCGGGCCGGCCAGCTCCGGCAGGACGGCGAGGACGTCGTCGTCGGCCTGCGCGGCCCACGCGTTGCGCCGCTTCTCCAGGGGCAGCGAGAGCCAGTCCCCGGACGGCGGGTTGTCGAACAGCCGGAGCAGGGCGCGCCGCCGCCGCTCGAACGGCTCCAGGCCCTCGAACACCCCGACCGCCTCGCGGGCGAGAGTGAGCGCGAGATCCTGGTCGCGGGTCTCCTCCAGCCAGTCGAAGGGCCGGAAGTCCCCGGCCCCGGCCGTCCAGTCGACGTCGTTCTCGGAGGGGTCCATCGGGTCGCGCATGTAGGGACCGAAGACGTCGTAGTACAGCTTTGCGCCCGACCCGGCCATGACGGCGGCGCCGCCAGGGAGGAAGCCGAGCATGGTCATCAGCTCGGCGACGATGAGCGGGGCGGGGGAGTGCATCAGCCCGTGCTCGTCCACGGTGAGTTCCGCGCAGCGAGGGTCCTTGACGAGCGCGTCCACGCGGCTGTGGATCTCCTCGTAGAACCCGTCCGGGACGCGCCACGGAGGGGACGCGTACAAGTCGAGGACGGGCTCGTCCGTGACGAGCAGTTCCAGATGTTCCGGCAGCCGCACCGCTGCTCCTCCCCGCAGTTCACGAAACAGGGCGAAGCCTAGCGATCTGGGGCTTTCCGGAGGCCGGACCGGCCGAGGCCGGAAGGGTAACCCGCCACCATGGGAACAATTGCGGGTTTTTCCCATTAAGTGCCATCTGTCACTTTGTTCACGCGTCCGGACCGCTGTGCGAGGCTCAGCGGACCGCTCAACTGGGTAGGTATCCGAAGATTCGGTTCGCCCGCCGGGCTGGTCCCGCCCCGGAGCGGCTCAGCGTGGAGCCCCAGGAGACCGTCGGCCGCGGGCGGACGCGCCCGTGCCGCCTCCTGGGGAGATACGTTGATCAGAAAGCTGCTCGTCGCCAACCGGGGCGAGATCGCCGTGCGCGCCTTCCGCGCGGCCTACGAACTCGGCATCGCCAGCGTCGCCGTCTACGCGCACGAGGACCGGCTGTCCCTGCACCGGCAGAAGGCGGACGAGGCGTACGAGATCGGCGAGCACGGCCACCCCGTCCGCGCCTACCTCGACGTGGACGCCATCGTGGAGACCGCGCTGCGGGTGGGCGCCGACGCGGTCTACCCGGGGTACGGGTTCCTGTCCGAGAGCCCCGAGCTGGCCGAGGCGTGCGAGCGCAACGGCATCAAGTTCGTCGGCCCGCCGTCCCGGGTGCTCAGCCTGGCCGGCAACAAGATCGAGGCGGTCGCGGCGGCGCGCCGGGCGGGCCTGCCCGTGCTGCGCTCGGCGACCCCCGCGCCGGGCGAGGAGCTCGCGGCGGCCGACGAGGTCGGCTTCCCGCTGTTCGTCAAGGCCGCGGCCGGCGGCGGCGGGCGCGGGCTCCGCCGCGTCGACCAGCGCGACGAGCTGGAGGCCGCCGTCGCCACCGCGCGCCGCGAGGCGGAGAGCGCGTTCGGCGACCCGACCGTCTTCCTGGAGCAGGCCGTGGACCGGCCCCGCCACATCGAGGTGCAGATCCTCGCGGACGGGGAGGGCCACGTCGTTCACCTGCGCGAGCGCGACTGCTCGGTGCAGCGCCGCCACCAGAAGGTCGTGGAGATCGCGCCCGCGCCCCGGCTCGACCCCGTCGTGGCGCAGCGCCTCTGCGAGGACGCGGTGAAGTTCGCCCGCGAGATCGGCTACGAGAACGCGGGCACCGTCGAGTTCCTGGTGAACGACCGCGGCGAGCACGTGTTCATCGAGATGAACCCGCGCATCCAGGTGGAGCACACCGTGACCGAGGAGGTCACCGGCGTCGACCTGGTGCAGAGCCAGCTGCGCATCGCGGGCGGCGACACCCTCCCCGGCCTCGGCATCGCGCAGGAGGACGTCACCGTCAGCGGCTTCGCCGTGCAGTGCCGCATCACCACCGAGGACCCGGCGAACGGCTTCCGCCCGGACACCGGCAAGATCTCGGCGTACCGGTCGCCAGGCGGCGCCGGGGTCCGGCTCGACACCGGCACCGCCTACGGCGGTGCGATCGTCTCCCCCCACTTCGACTCGCTGCTGGTGAAGCTGACCTGCCGGGGCAGGACGTTCGAGGAGGCGGTGCGGCGCGCGCGCAGAGCCGTCGCCGAGTTCCGCATCCGCGGCGTCGCGTCCAACATCCCGTTCCTCCAGGCGCTGCTGGACGAGCCGGACTTCCGCGCGGGCGGCGTCACCACGTCCTACATCGCCGACCACCCCGAGCTGCTGACGGCACGGTCGAGCGGCGACCGCGCGACCCGGCTCGTCCGGTACCTCGCGGACGTCACCGTCAACAAGCCTCACGGCGACGCTCCGACCGACCTGGACCCGTCGACGAAGCTGCCGCCGCTGGACCTGGACGCGCCCTTCCCAGAAGGTTCGAGGGACCGCCTCCTCGCCCTCGGCGCGCGCGCGTTCGCCGAGCAGCTCCGCAACCAGAGCGCTCTGGCCGTCACCGACACGACATTCCGGGACGCGCACCAGTCGCTCCTGGCGACACGAGTACGCACCTACGACCTGCTCACCGCCGCGCCTTACCTGGCGCGCATGACGCCTCAGCTTCTGTCCATCGAGGCATGGGGTGGGGCAACCTACGACGTCGCGCTCCGCTTCCTCGGTGAATCGCCCTGGGACCGGCTGGCCGCGATCCGTGAGGCCGCTCCGAACCTGTGCATCCAGATGCTGCTTCGGGGCCGCAACACCGTCGGCTACACCCCGTACCCCGACTCGGTCGCGCGCGCCTTCGTGAAGGAGGCGGCCAGTACGGGCGTCGACATCTTCCGTGTGTTCGACGCCCTGAACGACATCGAGGCCATGCGTCCGGCCATCGACGCGGCACTCCAGACCCACGCCCTGGTCGAAGGCACCCTCTGCTACACGGGCGACCTCTCGTCCCCGGATGAGAACCTCTACACGCTCGACTACTACCTGCGGCTCGCGGAGGAACTGGTCGAGGCGGGCGTCCACATCCTGTGCATCAAGGACATGGCCGGCCTGCTCCGCGCGCCCGCCGCGCGCACACTCGTCAAGGCCCTGCGCGAGCGGTTCGACCTGCCCGTCCACCTGCACACCCACGACACCGCCGGCGGGCAGATCGGCACCTACATCGCCGCGATCGAGGCCGGCGTCGACGCCGTCGACGGCGCCGCCGCGCCCCTGTCGGGCACCACCAGCCAGCCGCCCCTCCAGGCGATCGTGGCCGCGACCGACTTCACCGACCAGGCGACCGGCATCGACCTGGACGCGCTGACCGTCATGGAGCCGTACTGGGAGGCCGTCCGCAAGCTGTACGCGCCGTTCGAGATGGGGCTGCCGTCGCCGACCGGCCGCGTCTACCGGCACGAGATCCCGGGCGGGCAGCTGTCCAACCTGCGCCAGCAGGCGGTCGCGCTCGGCCTCGGCGACCGCTTCGAGGAGATCGAGCGGCTGTACGCGGCGGCGGACGCGATCCTCGGCCGCCTGGTGAAGGTCACCCCGTCCAGCAAGGTCGTCGGCGACCTGGCCCTGCACCTCGTCGCCGCCGGCGCCGACCCCGCCGACTTCGCCGCGAACCCGGAGCGCTACGACATCCCCGACAGCGTCATCGGGTTCCTCAACGGCGAGCTGGGCGACCCGCCGGGCGGCTGGCCGGAGCCCTTCCGCACCAAGGCCCTCGCCGGACGCCAGTACACGCCGCCCAGGGCCGAACTGGACGGCGCCGAAGAGAAGGCCCTGGCCGGGCCGGAGGTCCGCGACACCCTGGACCGCCTCCTCTTCCCCGGTCCGGCGAAGGACTACCGCGAAGCCCGCGCCGCCTACGGCGACCTCTCCGTCCTGCCCACCGGCCCGTTCCTCTACGGCCTGCGCACCGGGCACGAGGTCGCGTTCGACCTCGAACCGGGCGTGCGCGTGCTCGCCGGGCTGGAGGCGGTCGGCGACGTCGACGAGGCGGGCGTCCGGCAGGTCATCTGCACGGTGAACGGCCAGCTCCGCACGCTGTCCGTGCGTGACAAGTCCGTCGTGTCGGACGCGCCGCCGGTCGAGCGCGCCGACCCGTCCGAACCCGGTCACGTCGCGGCGCCCTTCGACGGCTCGGTGACCCTCCGCGCCGCCAAGGGCGACACGGTCGCCGCGGGCGACGTGGTCGCCACGATCGAGGCGATGAAGATGGAGGCCGCCATCACCGCCCCCGTGGCCGGGACGGTGGCGCGCCTCGCCGTCCCTGAGGCCACACCGGTCCAGGCGGGCGACCTCCTGCTGGTCATCCAGGAGTCCTGACCGAGTTCGCGCGGGGTCCCGCGGCGTCCGAGCGGCGCGGCGGGACCCCGCCGCGCGTCAGCGCCCGGCCTCCCGGCGCACCGCGTAGTCGCCGAGCGACGGGGACAGCAGGTCGAAGGCGGTGCGGGCCGTCTTGGCGAGGGACGCGGCTATCTCGTCGTCGCTCTCCCCGGCGAGGGTGCGGCGCAGGGTCTCCTGGAAGAGGAAGCGGTGGACGGCGCCGAGCTGGGCGGCGGCCAGCCGGGGGAGGGGGTCGTCCGGGGCGGCGCCGGTCTCCTCGGCGAGGACGGCGGCGAGGGCCTCCTCGCGCTCCTCGTGGAACTCGCGGAGGCGGGCGACCAGCGCCGGGCTCTCGACGATCATGCGGGCGAAGTCCGGGCCGGAGAAGCCGATGACCGGATCGTGCCGGTCGGCGGCGGCGAGGAACGCGCGCCGCAGCGCGGCCAGCGCCGACTCCCCGGGCGCGCGGCCGGCGACCGTGCGGGCCAGCAGCCCGGTGAACTCCTCGTGCAGGTCGAGTGCGAGGTCCTCCTTGCGGGGGAAGTAGTTGGTCACGGTCATCTTCGCGACCTGCGCCGCCGCCGCGACGTCGGCGATCGTCACCCGGTCGAAGCCGTGCCGCAGGAAGAGGCGCGTCGCCTGGTTCGAGATGTTCTGCCTCGTCTGCTGCTTCTTCATCTCCCGCAGTCCCATGGCGGAGATTATTCCATACCGACCTAAGTTTGTCATTGACACATCTCTAGGTTCGTCCTAAGTTTATGTCGCAAGGCAGCCGGGTACCGAGATCGGGTGACCCGTTCCCTCCCGGCCGGACGAGCAAAGGACACCGCCCTGAACGCCAGCCACGCGCCCAGCGCGTCCCCCCGCGCGACCGTGAACCTCGTCGACCCGATGAAGGACTACCTGTCCCGCATCGGGCGCACCCCGCTGCTCACCGCCGAGCAGGAGGTCGACCTGGCCAAGCGCATCGAGGCCGGCCTGTTCGCCCGCGAGCGTCTCGAGACCCTCGGCGACGACCTCTCCCTCCAGGACAAGGAGGACCTGGAGTGGATCGCCGCCGACGGGCGCCGCGCCAAGGAGCACATGGTCGAGGCCAACCTGCGCCTCGTCGTGTCGCTCGCCAAGCGCTACATGGGCCACGGCCTCCCGCTGAACGACCTGGTCCAGGAGGGCAACCTCGGGCTGATCCGCGCGGTGGAGAAGTTCGAGTACCGCCGGGGCCTGAAGTTCTCCACCTACGCCGTCTGGTGGATCAAGCAGGCGATCAGCCGCGCGCTGGCCGACCAGAGCCGCACCATCCGCATCCCCGTGCACGTCGTCGAGGTCCTCAACCGGATGACGCGCGTCCGGCGGCGCATGATGCAGGACCTCGGCCGCGAGCCCACCTCGCAGGAGCTGGCCGCCGAGCTGGACATCACCACCGAGAAGGTGGAGTGGCTGCGCCGGCAGGCCCGCGAGCCGCTGTCGCTGCACACCCCGCTCGGCGAGGACGGCGACGGCGAGCTCGGCGACGTCATCGAGGACCCCGACGGCGGCGACCCCGCCGACGTCGTCGCGTCCTCGATGCTGCGCGGGCGGCTGGACGCGGTGCTGGAGACGCTCACCGAGCGCGAGGCCGGCGTCATCTCCATGCGGTTCGGGCTGTCCGGCGGCGAGCCGAAGACCCTCGAAGAGGTCGGCAAGGTCTACGGGGTGACGCGCGAGCGCATCCGGCAGATCGAGTCGAAGGGCATGCACAAGCTGCGCCACCCGTCCCGCCGGGAGACCCTCGCCGACCTGCTCGGCTGAAGGCGGCCCCGGAAAGACCCGTAGCACGGCCCGGTTCACGCGGTGAACCGGGCCGTTGATTTCTCACGTATTGGGATGGGGATGACAGGGCGGCTGATCGCCGAGGACACTCGTGTCCTGACGTCCTGCGGCCGGTGGAGAGTTGGGCATGATGGCAAGGCGGTTCGGGCGGCCGGCGGCCGCGGCCGTGGCTGCGGCCACGGCACTGGCGCTGACGGCGGTCCCGGCCCCGGCGCGGGCGACCGGTCCGGGCGCCGCGCTCGCCACCCCCTCCGCCACCGCCTCCGGTACGACGCTGCGCCCGCCGACCGTGGCGTTCGACGCGGCGAAGCTGCGCGCCACCCTGGACGCCACCCGCGACGCCGGCATGTACGGGCTGTTCTCCGAGGCCCGCGACGGGCGCACCGCGTGGGACGGCGCGTCCGGCGTCGCCGACGTGCGCACGCGCCGCCCGGTCACGCCCGGCATGCGGCAGCGGGTCGGCAGCATCACCAAGTCGTTCGTCGCCGCCGCGGTCCTCCTGGAGACCGAGAAGGGGCGCATCGTCCTGGACGCGCCGGTCGGGCGGTACCTGCCGGGCCTGCTTCCGGGGGGTCTCGGCGACCAGATCACGGTCCGCATGCTGCTGAACCACACGAGCGGGATCGGCGACTACGTCGGCATCGCGTTCCCGTCGTGGACGGAGCTGTCACCGAAGAGCCTCGACGAGTATCGCTACCGGAACGTCTCGCCCGAGCAGCTCATCGCGTGGGGCCTCCAGGCGCCGCGCACCGGGATGCCGGGGGAGCGCTGGTCCTACTCCAACACCAACTACATCATCGCCGGAAGGCTCCTGGAGAAGGTGACGGGAACCAGGGTGGAGAAGTACATCACCCGCAACGTCATCGAGAAGGCCGGGCTCAAGCACACCTACTTCCCGTCCTCGCCCTGGATCGCCGAGCCCCACCCGCGCATGTACGAGTCGCTGTACCGGCATGTGCAGCCCCCGCGCGACTACAGCGTTTACAACATGAGCTGGGCGTGGACGGCGGGCGCACTGGTCTCCACCATGGACGACCTCAACCGCTTCTACCGCGCGCTCCTCACCGGCCGCATCATCGGCAAGGACGCGCTGGCGGAGATGAAGCGCACCGTCCCGGTGCAGGACGCCGAGGGCAACGTCCTGATGAACTACGGTCTCGGCCTCTACGCGCTGAACCTTCCGTGCGGGACGTTCTGGGGCCACGACGGCGCCGTCTTCGGGGCCGGTACGCAGGCGCTGTCGTCGGCCGGCGGCGCGCGCCAGGTGTCGGTCGCCTTCAACCTGATGAAGTACCAGCAGCTCGACGCGAACGGCGTGCCCGTCACGCACCCGATCGACAACGCGCTCGCCGCGCACGTCGTGGAGGCCCTCTGCGGGACCCGGCCCGCGACGGCGACGGCCGCTCCCGGCGAGCCCCTGCGCCTGCTGCCGCTCCAGTCGTACCGCGCCGTCCCCTGACCGCGACCCGCCGCGCAGAAGGCGTCAGGCCAGGTCGGACGGGTCGGTGTTGGCGCCGCACAGCACGACCAGCACCCGCTCGTCCGGGGACGGCCGGTAGGCGCCGGTGCGCAGGGCGGCAACGGCCGCGGCGGTGCCGTGCTCCACGACCAGGCGGTACTCGTCCCACACGAACCGGCGGGCCTCGACGATCGCCTCGTCGGGGACCAGGACGGACCGGACCCCGGTGCGGGTCGCGACGTCGAACGCGATGTCGCCGAGCCGGGTGGCGCCGAGCGAGTCGGCCGCGATCCCCGACACCGCCGCGTCGACCGGGCCCCGGGCGTGCAGGGCGCGTTCGAGCGTCGGGATGCCCTCGGGCTCGACCCCGACGACGCGGGCCCGCCCGTCGAGGGCCGCGGCGACCCCGGCCATCAGGCCGCCGCCGCCGACCGCGAGCAGGACGGTGTCGACCTCGCCGCCGGTCTGCTCCAGGATCTCCAGGCCGAGGGTGCCCTGCCCGGCGCAGACCTCCGGCAGGTCGTAGGCGTGGCAGAACAGGGCCCCGGTGTCGGCGGCGCGCTTGAGCGCGGCGGTCTGCGCCTCGGCGTACCGCGTGCCGACCTGGACGACGGTGGCGCCGAGGGCGCGGAGCCGCTCCACCTTCACCGCGGGCGCCGTCTCCGGGACGAACACCTCGGCGGGCACGCCGGTCTCCGCCGCCGCGTAGGCGAACGCGAGGCCCGCGTTGCCGCCGGAGGCCGCGACGATGCCGGAGGGCGGGAGCCGTCCCTCGTCCCGCGCGGCGAGGACGTGGTTGAACGCCCCGCGCGCCTTGAACGACCCGGTGTGCTGGGCGAGTTCGAGCTTCAGCCACATCCGTCCGGCGGGCGCGAGCGGGGCCGGGTCGACCTCGATCAGCGGCGTGCGGCGGACGCGGCCCGCGATGCGCCGGGCCGCCGCCCGGACGTCGGATTGAGCGATCACCGGTCTTCCTCCCCGAGCCTCGGCGGTCACGTCCAGTCTGGCGCATGACCGGCCCGGGGAGCGCCGTCACGGCGCGCCGGGCGCGGTGCCGGGCGAGAGGCCGCTCACGGTGCGCCGGGCGAAGGGTCGCCAAGTGCGGCGGCGCGGGCGAGGAGCACCGCGCGCTCGGGCGCGTTGCGGGTCAGTTCGGCGGCGCGCTCGAACTGCTCCCTGGCCTCCTCCCGGCGGCCGAGGCGTTCGAGCAGGTCGCCGCGGACGCCGGGCAGCAGGTGGTAGCCGCGCAGCGACGGCTCGTCCAGCAGCGCGTCGGCGAGTTCGAGGCCCTTCTCCGGGCCGTGCGCGTGGCCGACCGCGACCGCGCGGTTCAGCTCCACGACGGGGGACGGGGCGACGTTGGCGAGGATGTCGTAGAGGGACGCGATCTGCGCCCAGTCGGTGTCCTCGGGGGCGAGGGCCTGCGCGTGGGTGGCGGCGATGGCCCCCTGCAGGACGTACGGGCCGGGCGGCTGCCCGATCGCCTTGGCGCGGAGCAGGGACGCGAAGCCCCGGTGGATGAGGAGCCGGTCCCAGAGGCCGCGGTCCTGCTCCAGGAGCGGGATGGGTTCGCCGGACGCACCGGTGCGCGCGCGTGTCCGTGACGCTTGTATCTCCATCAGGGCGACGAGCCCGTGCACTTCGGGTTCGCCGGGCGCGAGTTCGGCGAGGATGCGGCCCAGGCGCAGCGCCTCCTGGCACAAATCCGTCCGCACCCAGGCGTCGCCCGTGGAGGCGGCGTACCCCTCGTTGAAGATGAGGTAGACGACCTCCAGGACGGACGACAGCCGCGCGGCGCGGTCGGCCCCCTCCGGGACCTCGAACGGCACGCCGGCGTCCGCGAGGGTGCGCTTGGCCCGGACGATCCGCTGCGCCACGGTCGACTCGGCGACCAGGAACGCGTGCGCGATCTCGTCGGTGGTGAGGCCGCCGAGCATCCGCAGCGTCAGCGCCACCCGCGCCTGGACAGGCAGCACGGGGTGGCAGGCCGTGAAGATGAGCCGCAGGACGTCGTCCTCGATGTGCTCCTCGTCGGGGACGTCGAGCTCGGCCGGCGCCTGGCTCTCCAGGTCGCGGCCCATCTCCTCCAGCTTGTGCGCGAAGCGCTGCTGACGGCGGATGCGGTCGATGGCGCGGCGCTTGCCGACCGCCATGAGCCAGGCGCCCGGGTTGTCCGGGACGCCTGACTCCGGCCACTGTTCGAGCGCGGCGACCAGCGCGTCCTGCGCGAGTTCCTCGGCGAGCCCGATGTCGTGCACCATCCGGGCGAGGCCGCCGATGATGCGGGCGGACTCCAGCCGCCACACCGCGTCGATGCTCGCCCGCACGCGGGGCGCGTGCCCTCCGGGCCCGTCCGAAGCCGTCACGCCGCCGATGAGAGCACCCGCACCGGCCGCCGCGCAAGCTCAGCGCGCGGTCACTGCCCCGGGAAGGGGTCGTCCGGGCCGAACACCTGCTTGATGACGCCCTCGCCGCTGCCGACGATCGAGTAGAACCGCTTGGACATCTCGATCGCCTCCTCGCGGCTGCGGACCTCGATCAGCGCGAAGCCGACCACGCCCTCCTTCGACTCGGCGAACGGGCCGTCGGTGACGGTGACCTTGCCGTCGACCGAGGTGATGCGGGTGCCGTGCGGCTCCAGCCCGCCCGTCGCGAGCAGCACGCCCGCCTTGGCCATCTCCGCGATGAACTCGCCCATCTCCTGCTGGAGGCGCTCGTCCGGCGGCGCGGTGTCGGGGCCGGTGTCGGTGGTCATCATCATGAATCGCATGGGGTGCCTCCTGTCGTCGGTGTCCGGGGTCATCCCCGGCCTTCACTGGCGCGTCGAAGAAGGGGAGGGCGGATCGACATCCGCGGCCCGGTTTTTTGGTTTTTTCTTCGGAGCATGGATCGTGCCAGGTCAGCCCGCCGGAGGGCAGCCCCGGACGCCGGAAGTTTCCGCAGATCACGACAAACCGGGGCGTTCAGGGCAGGTGGGCAAGGCGCCCGGCGTCGAGTAACTTCTCTCCGTAGGTAGTTTTCTTTCCTGTCGAGGAGGAGTTCCGTGGGAGATCCGGCACCGGATACCGGTCCGCGACCGGGACCCGGCATCGACGACACGGTGCCGCAGTCCGCGCGCATCTGGAACTACTGGCTGGGCGGCAAGGACAACTACCCCGTCGACCGGGCCGCCGGCGACCAGTTCGTGGCCGCCTACCCGCAGATCGTGGACATCGCCCGGCACTCGCGGGCCTTCCTCTCCCGCGCCGTCCGGTACCTGGCCGGCACCGTCGGGATCCGCCAGTTCCTCGACATCGGCACCGGCCTGCCCACCGTCGACAACACCCACGAGGTCGCGCAGCGCGTCGCGCCCGAGGCCCGCATCGTCTACGTCGACAGCGACCCGCTCGTCCTGTCGCACGCCCGAGCGCTGCTCACCAGCAGGCCGGAGGGCGCGACCAGCTACGTCGACGCCGACCTGCGCGACCCCGCCCGCATCCTCGCCGAGGCCGGCCGCATCCTCGCCGAGGCCGGCCGCACCCTCGACCTCGGCCGCCCCGTCGGGCTGATGCTGCTGAACATCCTCGGGCACGTCGCCGACTACGACGAGGCCCGCGCGGTCGTGCGGCACCTCGTGGGAGCGCTGCCGGCCGGCAGCCACCTGGTGGTCGCGGACGGCACCGACGTCATCACCGGCGAGGCGTTCCGGACCGCGATCGAGATGTGGAACCAGGCCAGCGACGCCCCCTACCACCTGCGCACCCCCGAGCAGATCGCCGGCTTCTTCGCGGACGTGGAGATCCTGGAGCCCGGGGTCGTGCCGGTGTCGCGGTGGCGCAGCGAGCCCGGCCCGTTCGGCGAGCCGGACGAGGTCGACGAGTACTGCGCCGTGGGCGTGAAGAGATCATGACCGCGCGCCCCCGCCCGGACGAGCCGCTGCGCACCGCGCCGGACCTGCGCGACTCCGGGCCGACCGTGCTGCGCATGGTGGTCGGCGCGCAGCTGCGCCGCTTCCGCGAGGCGGCGGGGATCTCCACCGAGGACGCGGGCTACGAGATCCGCGGCTCGCACTCCAAGATCAGCCGGATGGAGCTGGGCCGGGTCGGGTTCAAGGGGCGCGACATCGCCGACCTGCTGACCCTCTACGGCGTGACCGACCCCGGCGTCCGCGACACGCTGCTGGAGCTGGCCGAGCACGCCGGCACCCCCGGCTGGTGGCAGGCGTACGCCGACGTGGTGCCCGGCTGGTACGAGCCCTACCTCGGCCTGGAGCAGGGGGCGCTGGTCGCCCGCGTGTACGAGGTCCAGTACGTCCCGGAGCTGCTGCAGACCCCCGGCTACGCGCGCGCCCTGCTGTCCGCCCGCCACCCGGAGGCCGACCAGGAGGGAATCGAGCGCCGGGTCGAGCTGCGCATGGCGCGCCGCCGCGTGTTCGAGCGCCCCGACCCGCTGAAGCTGTGGGCCGTGCTGGACGAGGCGGTGCTGCGCCGCGTCGTCGGCGGCCCCCTGACGATGCGCGCCCAGATCGAGCACCTCATCGAGATGGCGGAGCTGCCGAACGTCACCGTGCAGGTCCTGCCGTTCGCTTCGGGCGGCCACGCGGCCGAGTGCGGCCCGGTGACGCTGCTGCGGTTCGCCGAACCCGAACTGCCCGACGTCGTCTACCTGGAGCAGCTCACCGGCGCCCTGTACCCCGACCGCGCGGCCGACATCGCGCGCTACCGCGATGTCCTCGACCGCATCGGCGTGCAGGCCGAGCCGCCGTCCAGCACTCCGCAGATCCTGGCCGCCCTCCTCAACGGGTGACGGCGCCGATCCGCCGGCGGACGGCCGGGTCGACGGCGTTCCTCTCCAGCCAGTACGTGACGGTGCCGGCCGGGTCCGGGGGCGGCTCGATGCACAGATCCGGGCCGATGAGGGGCGCCACCTCCTCGTAGGCGTCGCCGTGGTCGGTGAGCGTCCAGCCGAGCCAGGGTCCGGGCAGGGCGTCCGCGCTCATCGGGAGGTCGCTCGCCCACCAGTCGACGCGGCGGTTCGGGACGTCCACGTACAGACCGTTGTTCGGGATGCTCTCCAGGACGGCGCAGGGGATCGCCTCCGGCTGCGGTGCGAGGAGCACGTCCGGCCCCGCGAGCAGGATGTCGGACGCGCGGTGGCCCCACTCGCCCGCGAAGGCGAGACCCGCCTCGGTGCGCACGGCGACCAGGGTCTCGGCGACGGTGGAGAGGTCGTCGTCCTCCATCGGCGCGCCCGCCCACTTGGCCGGCAGGGGCATCGGCGGGTCGTCCAGGTAGAGGACGGTGTCATAGCCCAGCCCCAGGTACTCCATCACCTCGTGCAGGCTCCGGGTGGCCCAGTCGACCTCCCAGCCGGGCCAGAGCACCCGGACGATGCCGAGCCACGCGCGGATCTCGGGGATGGACGGGTCGCGCACGTCGTCCATGATGTGGACGAGCATCCGGCGGCGCGGCAGGTCGAGCAAGAGGACGGCGTTCCACCACACCGAGTTCATCCAGAAGTCGGCGGTGCCGCCCTTCTGCTCCTCGATGAACGTGATCGTGCCGTCGGGGCCGCGCAGGACGTCGTGCCACAGCGTGTAGGCGCCGCGGTGGCGGGACCACACGCGGTACCCGCCGCGGTCGACGACGACGTAATGGGCGTGCCCTCCGCTCACCGGCTCAGGCTAGGTCCGGGTGAGCGGGCCTTGCAATGCGTCCGGCGGGCGCTGATCATGCTCGGCGTGGGGCGACGCGGGCTCGTGCTCAGCCGGATGGCCGGTGACCGGACGCTGGTGCTGGCCGCCTGCGCGACGGCGCTGTTCGCCACGACCGTGCTGGCGGCGCTGACCGGCTACACCGGGTCGGTGACCAGTGAGGGGCTGCGCCGCACGCTGGCGGGCGCGACGTTCGAGTCCGCGGGGACGACGATCGGCGTGCACGTCCCCGCGAACGGCCTTCCCGGCGTGCGGGACCAGGTCCGCGGGGCGCTCGCAAAGATCTACGGGGACGTGCCTTCGGCGGTCTCGATGAGCGCCCGCAGCGACACCTACACGCTCCCCGGCCAGGAGGGCCGCGACCACCCCGACCTCACGGCCTTCGAGACCTGGACCGGCATCGAACGGCACGCCCGGCTCGCCGCGGGACGCTGGCCCGCCGCCGCGCCGGGCGGCGTCGAGGCGGTACTGCCGGTGGCGGCGGCCCGCGCCATCGGTGCCGGGACGGGCGACGTCCTCACACTGCGCGGGCGCGTGGACGAGACGTCGGCGGCGACCGTCCGGGTCGTCGGGCTGTTCGAGATCCCCGACCCGGACGGCTACTTCTGGCAGGGCGACCGGCTCATGACCGCCGGCGTCGAACGGTTCGACTACACGACGTACGGGCCGTTCGTGGTGCGTCCCGAGGTGTTCGCGGAGCACTTCACCGGGACCGGCGTGGACGCCCGCTTCACGGTCCTGCCGGACCTGCGCGGCGTGGACGCCGGCGACCTCGGGCGCCTGCACGACCGCGTGGCCGCCGCCCAGGAGGTCCTCGGCCGGACCGGCGGGGGCGGGACGCAGTTCGTCGTCGTCTCGCAGCTCACCGAGCTGATGGAGCAGCTGCGCACCGCCGTGCTGGTGGCGAGGTCCACGATGCTGATCCCGGTGATCCAGCTCGTGCTGCTCGCGGGCTGCGCGTGGCTGCTGGTCGCCCGGCTGCTCGCCGACCACCGGCGCGCCGAGGTGGCGCTGCTGCGCACCCGGGGGATGGGGATGTGGCAGCTCACCGGGCTCTGCCTCGCCGAGGGCCTGCTGATCGCGCTGCCCGCCGCGCTGCTCGGCCCGCTGCTCGCCGGTCCGGTACTGCGGCTCGCCGGGCGCGCACCGGCCGTGCGGGCGTCCGGGCTGCGGCTGGACGCCGGGCCGCTCCCGCCGCTGTGGGCCCTTTCGGCCGTGCTGGCGCTGGCCTGTGCGGCCGCCCTGACGATCCCGGCGCTGCGCGGCGCGAACCGCACGTTCGTGCAGGTCCAGACGGGTCTCGGCCGCCAGTCGCGGGACGCCGGGCGCGGCGTGTGGGCCGGCGTGGCGCTCTTGCTCCTCGCCGGGATGGCGCTCTGGCAGCTCACCCGGTACGGCCCGGCAGGGCAGGCTGGCCAGGCAGGGCAGGCAGGGCAGGTTGGGCAGGCAGGGCAGGTTGGGCAGGGCGCGGAGGGGGTGGCCGGCGTCGACCCGTTCATCGTGTCCGGGCCCGCGCTGGCGCTGCTCGCGGGAGGCGTCCTGCTGCTGCGGCTGCTTCCGGCCGCGTCTCGGATCGCCGAGCGGGGCGCCGCCCGGGGACGCGGGCTCGTGTCCGTGCTCGGGACCCGGCAGGTCGGGCGGCGCCGGCTCCGGTTCGCGGGGCCGGTCCTGCTGCTCGCCATGGCGACGGCCGTCGGGGTGCTGTCGGTGACGACGATGGCGACGTGGCGCCGGTCCCAGGCCGGCCAGGCCGACTTCCAGGCCGGCGCCGACCTGCGGCTGGTCGGCCCGGACGCCGTCGAAGGCCCCGGGCCGCTCGGGCGCGGCGGGCGGTTCGCCGCGCTGCCCGGGGTCGCCGCGACCACCGGGGTGCTGCGCCTGGACTCCACCGTGGGCGACGGTTCGGTGACCGTCCTCGGCGTGGACGCGGGGGCGCTCGGTCCGGTCCTGCGGGTGCGTCCCGAGCTGAGGCGCGAACTGCGGCTCGGTGAACTGGCGGCGGCGCGTCCGCCCGTCCCGGCGCTGGCCGTCCCGGGGCGTCCCCGGACACTGCGCTTCACGGTCCGGCTGCGCCGTACCGGGCCGGTCCCGGAGGCGCTCGCGCGGGAGGCGTCGCCGGTGTCCGCGCCGTTCCGCATCGCGGTGACGCTGGTGGACGCCCGCGGGCTGGCCCAGCGCATGACACTGCCCGCGCTGCCCGCCGACGGCGCCGACCACACGCTCGTCCTCGACCTCGCCGACCTCGCCGGACCGGACGGTGTGCTCGCCCATCCGCTGTCGATCCGCGGCATCGGCTACGACTACGACGGCAACCCCATCGCCGGTCCGCTCGGCCTTGACCTGCTGCGCGTGCGCGGCGAGGACGGCGCCACCGCGCCGCCCTCGGGCGCCCGCTGGGACGCGTTCGGCGGCTCGTCCGACGGCCGGACGAGGGTCGCGCCCGCCGCCCTGGCCGTGTCGGGCGGCCCGTTGCGGCTGAGCATTCCGGCGACCCCCTTCCAGCGGACGTACGAGGGGAAGGCGACGGCCGTGCCCAGGGTGTCCGTCCACATGATGGCCACCGGGGAGCGGCAGCCGAGCCACGTGATGGAGAACGCCGACCTGCGTCCCGCCGTCCCCGGTGTCGTCACGAGCGCGCTGGCCGAGCGTGCGCGCGCCGGTGCCGGAGACACGGTCACCGTGTCCACGGCGGGCGGCGACCAGCCGATCAAGGTGGTGGGCGTCGCTCCGGCGCTTCCGAGCGTGCCCGCGGGCGCGGCGGGCGCGCTGGTGGATCTGCCCACGCTGACCGAGCGGTGGGTCGCCGTGACCGGAGCGGATCCGGCGGCCCTCGCACCGGGCGAATGGTGGACGGCGGTGCCCGACGGCCGGACCGGCCCCGTCCTGGCGGTCCTCGCCGCCCATCCGGGCTGGGGGAAGGCCGAGGCCGACCGCGCCGCGCTGCGTGACCGGCTCCGCGACGCGCCGCTCGGCGCCGGGCTGCAGGGCGCGCTCGTCCTCGGCTCCGGCACCGGGCTGGTGTTCGCCGCCCTCGCGTTCGCGGTGAACGCGGCGGTGACGGCCGGGGAGCGGTCGCGCGAGTTCGGGGTGCTGCGGATCCTCGGCGTCCACCCGCGGCAGGTCGCCGGGATGCTCGCGGTCGAGCAGGCGTACCTGGTCGTGCTCGGCCTGGCCGGCGGCACGGTGATCGGGCTGGTGGTGGCGCGGCTCGCCGTCCCGCACATCGTGCTGGGCGTGCGCGCCGCCCGGCCGTACCCGCCCGTCGAGGCGGCCTTCCCGTGGCCCGTCCTGCTCGCCATGACCGCCGGCGCGGCGGCGGTGCTCGGCCTCGTCCTGCGGCTGATGATCGCCGCGTTGCGCCGCCGCTCGCTCGCCGCCGACCTGCGCATGGGGGAGGACCGGTGACGCCCCCCGGCTACGCGCGGGCCGGGGCGTAGGTCGCGATGACGACGCCGCTCTCGAACGTCCTTACCTCCGTCGGCTCGAACGCCGCCGAGAAGCCGGAGCGGGCGATCGTGTCCTCCGGGGCGGTGGGGCCGACGAGGACGGGGTGGATCCACAGGCGCAGCTCGTCCAGCAGGCCATGCGCGATGAGCGTCCGGGTCACCGGGCCGAACCCGTACTGGAGGATGTCCTGCCCGTCGCGCTCCTTGAGCCGCCTGATCTCCGCGACGGCCTCCGCCCGGGGGATCGCCGTCGTGTCGCCCCAGCCCGGCTTGTTCAGCGAGTCGGACACGACGTAGTGGGGGAGGGTGTTCATCCGGACGCCGAAGTCGCCCGCCGCCTCCTCCATCGCCGGCCACGACTGCGAGAAGCCGTCGAACGTCCGGCGCCCCATGAGCAGGGCGCCGCAGGAGAACAGCAGCTCCCGCGCGTACGCGGCGGCCTCGTCCTGGAAGTAGGCCGCCGTCCAGTTCTGCGGCTTCTCGATGACGCCGTCGAGCGACACGTACGTCGAGTTGATGATCTTGCGCATGCGCGTCCTCCGCGGATCCGTCCGGTGCCGGGCTCTCCCTCCCGCCGCTCCTGTCTCTCACGGCCCGGCCGCCGCGACACGCCCTTCACCGGAACCTTTACGCGGGCGCACCGGTACGCGGGTGCACCGGTACGCGGGCGCACCGGTAGTAAGCTGATCGATTTGCCCTGTATTGCGGGAACGTTGCGGAAAATCACGGAAAGGTTGCGGCCCCTTGTGGCGTCCGCCACAGGCAATTGATCATGAGCGGCTGTGGGGAGACGGGGGCTCGTACTCAGGCGGATGGCCGGTGACCGCATGCTGGTGCTGGCCGCGTGCGCGACGGCACTGTTCGCCACCACCGTGCTCGCCGCGCTGGTCGGCTACACCGGGTCGGTGACCCGCGAGGGGCTGCGGCGCACGCTCGCCGACGCGACCTTCGCCTCGGTGGGCGCGACGCTCGGCACGCACGTCCCCGCGAACGGCCTCCCCAAAGTGCGGGAGCAGGTCTCCCAGGGGCTCGACCAGATCTACCGGGACGTGCCGCTCACCGTCTCGATGAGCGTGCGCAGCGACTCCTACACGCTGCCCGGGCAGGAGAAGAGCAAGCACCCCGAGCTGACCGCGTTCGGGACCTACACCGGCATCGAGAAGCACGCGCGGCTCACCGCCGGCCGCTGGGCCGCCGCCGCGCCCGCCGCGTCCGGGGAGGTCGAGGCGGTGCTGCCCGGCGCCGCCGCCCGCGCCATCGGCGCCCGCGTGGACGACGTCCTCACCCTGCACGGCCGCGTCGACAAGAAGTCCGTGGTGAAGGTCCGGCTGGTCGGGCTGTTCGACGTCCCCGACCCGCAGCACTACTTCTGGCAGGGCGACCGGCTCGTCACGACCGGCGTCGAGCGCCTCGACTACACCACCTACGGGCCCTTCGTCGTGCCTCCCGAGGTGTTCGCGGAGCACTTCACCGGCACCGGCGCCGACGCCCGCTTCACCGTCATGCCCGACCTGCGCGGCGTCGGCGCGGGCGACCTCGGCCCGCTCGGCGACCGGGTGACCCGCGCCGCCCGGACGTTCGAGGACGCCGGGGGCGAGCAGTTCACCGTCGTCACCGACCTTCCCGAGCTGACCTCGCAGCTCCGCGGCGCCGTGGCCGTGGCACGGTCCACCATGCTGATCCCGGTGATCCAGCTGGTCCTGCTGGCCGGGTGCGCGTGGCTGCTGGTCGCCCGGCTGCTCGCCGACCACCGGCGCGGCGAGGTCGCGCTGCTGCGCACCCGCGGCATGGGCATGCGGCAGCTCGCCCGGCTCGGCCTCGCCGAGGGACTGCTGATCGTGCTGCCCGGCGCCGTGCTCGGCCCGCTGCTCGCGGGTCCGCTGCTGCGCCTCGCCGGGCACGCCCCTGCGGTGCGGTCCGCGGGCCTGCGGCTGGACGCCGGGCCGCTCGCGCCGCTGTGGGCCGTGTCGGTGCTGACGGCGCTGGCCTGCGCGGTCGTCCTGACGATCCCGACGCTGCGCGGCGCGAACCGCACGTTCGTCGAGGCGCAGGCCGGGATCGGCCGCCAGGGGCGCGGCGGCCTGCGCGGCTCCGGCGTCGACCTCGCGCTGCTGCTCGTCGCCGGCCTCGCCGTCTGGCAGCTCACCCGGTACGGGGCGGACGGCTCCGGCGGCACCGGGGACGGCGCGTCCGGCATCGACCCGTTCATCGTGTCCGGCCCCGCGCTGGCGCTGCTCGCCGGCGGGGTGCTGCTGCTGCGCGTCGTGCCCGTGGCGTCCCGCGCCGCCGAACGCCTCGCGACCCGGGCGCGCGGGCTGGTGCCCGTGCTCGGCACCCGGCAGGTCGGGCGCCGCCAGCTCCGCTACGCGGGCCCGGTCCTGCTGCTGGTGATGGCGATGGCCGTCGGGGTGCTGTCGGTGACGACGATGGCGACCTGGCGCGACTCGCAGACCGACCAGGCCGACTTCCAGAGCGGCGCCGACCTGCGGATGGCCCGCACCGCCCAGGCCGGCGGCCCCGGGACGCTCGGGCTCGGCGGGCGGTTCGCCGCGCTGCCCGGGGTCACCGGGACGGTGCCGGTGCTGCGGACGGACGCCGACCTCGGCAACGACCCGGCGACCGTGCTCGGCGCCGACGCCAGGACGCTCGGGCCGCTGCTGCGCGTCCAGCCCGGCCTGCGCGACGACCTGCGCCTGGACGAGCTGGCGAAGGCCCGGCCGCCCGCGCCCGCGCTGACCGTCCCGGGCCGCCCGGAGCGGCTGCTGTTCGACGTGCGGCTCCGCCGCGCCGGGCCGGTGCCCGAGATGCCGGAGGACTACCGGCCGCCGCCCGGCCCGGACCACCGGATCGCGGTGACCGTCATGGACGGCGCCGGCCTCGCCCGCAGGTTCGACCTGCCCGCCTTCGACGCGGACGGCGACGTGCACACCCTCGCCCTCGACACGGCGGAGCTGGCCGGGCCGGACGGCGTGCCGTCCTTCCCGCTGTCGGTCCGGGGCGTCCACTTCGTCTACGACGACAACGCGCTCAGCGGCGTCCTCGACCTCCAGCTCCTGGACGTGCGCGGCGAGGGCACCGGCAAGGCCGCGGCGCCCGCGGGAAGCCGCTGGGACGTGTTCGCCGAGCAGCCCAACCTGGTCGATCCGCTCGAGCCGCACGCCACCGGCGCGAAGGGCGCCCTCGTGGACGTCGTGATCCCCGAGTCGCCGCTGCTCCGCGAGGACGCGGGCGACTACCTCGGGTCCGAGACGGGCATGGTGGTGCACGGCGTCCTCGGCACGTCCACGCCGCCGGACCACGATCCGCGGAACGCCGACCTCCTCCCCGCGGTGCCGGGCGTCGTCACCGAGGAGGCCGCCGCGCGCGCCAAGGTCGGCGTCGGCGGCACCCTCACCGTCAGCACCGTGGACGGCGCGCAGCCGGTCAAGGTCGCGGGCATCGCCCCCGCGCTGCCGACCGTCCCGCCGGGCGAACCCGGCGTCCTGGTGGACCTGCCGACGCTCACCCAGAGCCGGCTCGCCGCGGGCGGATTCATCAGCGGGAACATCGAACCGGACGAGTGG
The DNA here is from genome assembly GCF_900188445.1 of Actinomadura meyerae. Lineage (GTDB taxonomy): Bacteria > Actinomycetota > Actinomycetes > Streptosporangiales > Streptosporangiaceae > Spirillospora > Spirillospora meyerae. The sequence goes on along the minus strand of NZ_FZOR01000015.1, from coordinate 49,554 downwards.
TGGGCGGCGGTGCGCGGCGGCCGCACCGGTCCGGCCGCGAAGGCGCTCGCCCAGCACCCCGCCTGGGGCGAGATCGCCGCCGACCGGGTGAAGGTCCGCGCCGAGCTCCGCGACGCCCCCCTCGGCGCGGCCCTCCAGGGCGCCCTCGTGCTCGGCTTCGGCGCGTCGCTGGCCTTCGCGGTCATCGCGTTCGCGGTGAACGCCGCGGTGACCGCGGGCGAGCGGACCCGCGAGTTCGCGGTGCTGCGCGCCCTCGGCGTCCCGCCCCGGCAGGTCGGCGGGATGCTCGCCATCGAGCAGGCGTACCTGGTCGCGCTCGGCCTGCTCGGCGGGACGCTGCTCGGGCTCGCCGTGGCGCGGCTCGTCGTCCCGCACATCGTGCTCGGCGTCCAGGCCGCGGAGCCGTACCCGCCCGCCGGGCTCGTCGTCCAGTGGCCGGTGCTGCTGGCCATGCTCGCCGGGGTCGCGGCGGTGCTCGGCCTCGTGCTGCCACTGGTGATCCGCATGCTGCGCCGCCGCGACCCCGGCGCCGGCCTGCGCGTGGGGGAGGACCGATGAGAGGCACCGCCCTGCGGCTGGCGCGGGCGCAGTGGGCGCCGCTCGCCGCGCTGGCCGTGCTGTCGCTGCTGTCGGCGCTGCTCGCGGTCGCCGTCCCCGCCCGCACCGCGGCCGGATACGACCGCGCCGCCGCGGCCGCCGCCGGAGCCGACGCCGACATCCGCATCGAGGGCAAGGCCCAGGGCGGCGAGGCGTGGGCCGCGGTGCCCAGCCAGGCGGCGCTGGAGGGCAACAACGTCACCTGGCAGCAGATGCTGCCCGCCTCGCTGCGCGCGGCCGCGGGCGAGCCGGAGGCGTCGGTCACCGCCGAGCGGATGCCCGTCGAGGGCGAGTTCGACGCCCCGCGCCTGCTGTACCTGAGCTGGGACCTCGGCGCGTTCACCCGCCTCCGCCTCGTCGCGGGGACGCGCGCGTTCAACCCGCCGACCGAGAGCAGCGGCGACATCCGGATCCTGGTCGCCGAGCGGTACGCCGAACAGCTCGGCTACAAGGTCGGGGACCGGATCACCGTGCGCGGCGTCACCGTCCGGATCACCGGCCTGTACGAGCCGGTGAACGCCGCCGACCCGTTCTGGTCGCCCCGCGCCCGCATGCTGCACCCGGTGAAGGAGAGCCTCGGCGGCGACGGCACCGAGGCCGACGCGGGCACCGCGCTGCTGGACGCGGGCGGGTACTCGCGGCTCGCGCGCGAGGGGGCCACGCAGTTCACCTTCAGCTGGCGCTTCCCGATCCGCGTCGGCGCCGTCGGCGCGGACGACGCCGCCGCCATGGCCGCCGACCTCGACGCGCTGCGGTCCGCCGTCCGCGGCCGCGCCGGGTTCTTCTCCTGCGACGTCGTCACCGCGCTCGACGACCGGCTGGGCGAGTTCGCCGGACGCCTGCACACCGCCAAGTCCGTGCTCGGCCTCGCGCTCGGCGGGCTCGCCGCCGTCGCCGCCGGGGCGCTGCTGCTCGCCGCCGGGCTGCTCGGCGACCGGCTCCGGCCGGTGCTCGGCACGATGCGGGCGCGCGGCGCGTCGCTGCGCCAGATCGCCGCGCCCGCCGTCGGGCTCACCGCGCTCGCCACCGTCCCCGCCGCCCTGCTCGGCTACGGCGCGGGCCGCCTGCTGGACGCCGGTCCGCCGCAGCCCGTGTCCGCCTGTGCGGTCGCCGCGCTGGTGCTCGCCGCGCTGCTCGTCTCCGCGGCCATGGTGTGGCGGGAGCGCGGCGGCGGCCTCGGCTCGGTCGCCGACCGCCGCGACGACCTCGTGTCCGCGCGGCCGTCGGCGCGGCGGCTCGTCCTCGACGCGCTGCTGGTCGTGCTCGCCGTGATCGGCGTGGTGCTGCTGCGCCGGCGCGGCGCGTCCGCCGGGACCGACCCGCTCGTGGCCGCCGTCCCGGTGCTGCTCGGCGCGGCGCTCGGTGTGCTCGTCCTGCGCGGCTACCCCTACCTGCTGCGCGCCGCCGGGCCGCTGCTGCGGCGCCGCAGCGGCGCGGTCGCGTTCCTCGGCGTGGCCCGCGCGTCCCGGCAGAGCCTCGTGGGGGCGCTGCCGCTCGCCGTTCTGCTGCTGGCCGCGACCGTCGCCGGCTTCACCGCCACCGTCGACACCGCCCTGCGGGACGGCCAGGCCCGCGCGTCCTGGTCGGACACCGGAGGCGACGCGCGCATCGAGGCCGGGCCGGTGGACGACGCGGCGCTGGCCCGCATCCGCGCCCTGCCCGGCGTGCGGGGCGCGCTCCCGGCCCGGATCATCACCGGGGTGTCCAGCACCTCGGATCCGGCGCCGCTGACGCTGGTCGGCGTGGACCTCGACGCCTACCGCGACCTCGCGCCCGGCGTGCCGGACCTCCCGTCCGGAGACGGCGTCTACCTGTCGCCGCTCGCCGCCCGCACCCTCGGGACCGGCAAGGTGACACTGGCCCGCCCGGGGATGTCCCCGGTCGAGGTGAAGCCCGCCGGGCAGATCGAGCACTTCCCCGGGCAGGGGCCGGGCACCGCGTTCGCCCTCGTCCCGTACAAGCTGATCGCCGGTGAGAAGGGCTTCCCGTCCCAGGTGTTCGTCACCGGCGACGTGGACGCCCGCGCCCTGCGCGCCGCCGCCCCCGGCCGGGACGTACGGCTGCGCCGGGACGTCGAGAAGGCCATGACCGACGCGCCCCTGGTGACGGTCGTCCACGAGACGTTCCGCGACGGGGCGCTCATCGGCGGCGCGTACGGCCTGCTCGCGGTGCTGCTCGTCCTGGTCGTCGGCGCGCGCGCACGCGGCCGCACCGTCGCCCACCTGCGCGCCCTCGGCCTCAGCCGGAGGCAGAGCCGCGGTCTCGCGCTCGTCGAGATCGCGCCCGTGCTCGTCTGCGCGGTCGGCGCCGGCTGGGTGCTCGGCCTGCTGCTGCCCGAGATCACCGGGCCCGTCGTCGACCTGCGCCCCTACACCGGAGGCTTCGCCGTCACCGCCCACACGCCCGGCCTTCCCGCGCTGCTCGGCCTCGCGGGCGCGCTGCTGCTCGCCGCCGCCGCGGCCGTCGCCGTCGACCGGCTCTTCGACACCCGCCCCGGCACCGTCCTGAGAACGGGGGACTGATGACCGACGCACCCGACCTCGCGGAACTGGAACGCCGCGCAGCCGAACGCGGGCCCGTCTACGGCGAGGGCGCCCACATCGTCTGCGACAACCTCGTCCGCATCTACAAGACCGACGGCGTCGAGGTCGTCGCCCTCCAGGGCCTCGACCTGCTCGTGGACCCCGGCGAGCTGATCGCCATCGTCGGCGCGTCCGGCTCCGGCAAGTCGACGCTGCTGAACATCCTGTCCGGGCTGGACGTGCCGACCGCCGGCGTCGCCCGCGTCGCCGGGTCCGACCTGCTCACCATGGCGTCCAAGGAGCGGCTCCGCTTCCGCCGCGAGCAGGTCGGGTTCATCTGGCAGCAGACGTCCCGCAACCTCCTGCCGTACCTGACCGCCGTGCAGAACGTCGAGCTGCCCATGCGGTTCGCCGGGCGGTCCCGGCGCGAGCGCGCCACCCGCGCCGCCGAGCTGCTCGGCATGCTGGACGTCGGCGACTGCGCGAACCGGCGCCCCGCCGAGCTGTCCGGCGGCCAGCAGCAGCGGATCGCGATCGCCGTCGCCGTCGCCAACGAGCCCAAGGTCGTGCTCGCCGACGAGCCCACCGGCGAGCTCGACACCGCCACCGCCGCCGGGGTGTTCGACGCGCTGCGCCGCGTCAACGAGGAGCTCGGCACCACCACCGTCGTCGTCACCCACGACGCGCAGGTGTCCGAGCGCGTCGACCGCACGGTCGGGATCCGCGACGGCCGCACCAGCGTCGAGGTCCGCCGCGGCGGCGGCACCGCCGAGGAGTACGCCCTCCTCGACCGCGCCGGGCGCGTCCAGCTGCCCGCCGCGTTCACCGAGGCCCTCGACCTGCGCGACCGCGTCCGCCTCGCCCTGGAGAGCGACCACGTCGGCGTCTGGCCGGACCGGAAGGAGACCGATGAGTGACGCGATGGTGGCCGTCGAGGACCTGACCCGCGTCTACCGCACCGGGAAGATCGAGGTCCCGGCGCTGCGCGGCGCGTCGTTCAGCGTCGACGCCGGGCAGCTCGTCGCGATCAAGGGCCGGTCCGGCTCCGGCAAGACGACGCTGCTCAACCTGATCGGCGGCCTCGACACCCCGGACGGCGGCACCGTCCACGTGGACGGGAAGAACGTCGGGACGCTCCCCGAGAACGACCTGCTGGCGCTGCGCCGCGACCACATCGGCTACGTCTTCCAGTCCCACGGGCTGATCCCGGTGCTGTCGGCCGCCGAGAACGTCGAGGTGCCGCTGCGGCTCGTCCGGACCGACCCCAAGGAGCGCGACGAGCGCGTCCGCGTCCTGCTCGGCCTGGTCGGGCTCGGCGACCACGCCGCGCAGCGCCCCTACGAGCTGTCCGGCGGTCAGCGGCAGCGGGTCGCGATCGCGCGGGCCCTCGCCAACCGCCCGCGGCTGCTGCTGGCCGACGAGCCGACCGGCCAGCTCGACTCCGAGACGGCCGCCGCCATCATGCCGCTGCTGCGCGCCGTCGTGGCCAGCGAGGGCGTCACCGTCCTGGTGGCCACGCACGACCAGAACCTGCTCTCCGAGGCCGACCGGGTGCTCAGCCTGGAGGACGGCGTCATCACCGAGGCGTCCGTCCCGGCCGGCTGACCCCGCCCGGGGACCCGGCTCACTCGACGGGCACGGGTCACTCGACGGGCACGGGTCACTCGACGGGCACCGTGTAGGAGAGTTCGTAGCGGTCCGCGGGGACGACGATGTCGGCGGTCTCGACGGGCCGGTCCGCGGTGTAGGTGCGCCGGATCACCATCACGATGGACCCCATCGGCGCGTGCAGCCGCTCGGCCTCCTCGGCGAGGACGGTGCGCGCCGTGACGACCTCGGTGGCGTGCGCGACGTCCCGCCCGATGGCCCGCATCCGCGCGACGACCCCCGCCCCGGCGTACGGTCCCTCCTCCGGCTTCATGACCGGCGTGTCCCGGGTCAGGTCGAGCGGCTCCCACGACGTGGACAGCATGACCCGCTGGTCGCCCGCGAGGAAGGTGTAGCGCGTCACCATTACCGGCTCGCCCGTGCGGATGCGGAGACGGTCGGCCACCTCCGGCGACGCCGTGCCGGTCTCCGAGACCGCCAGCCACGTCCCGGCGTGGCCCTGCGCCTCCATGTCCGCGCGGAACGGGCTGCCCGCGCGTCCGTTGGCGCGGTACCAGCCGCTCGTGAGGCGCCGCACCGGCGGGCGCCGCCGCACGTACGTGCCGCTGCCCGAGCGGGACACCACGTAGCCCTCGGACACCAGCAGCCGGACGGCCTCGACCGCCACCCGGTCGGAGACGCCGTGCAGGCCGGCGAGCTTGTAGCGGGAGGGGACCCGGTCGCCCGGGACCAGGCGCCCCTCGACGATCTGTTTGCGCAGTTCATCGGCGATGCGGAGATATGCGGGTCGGGTCACGGTCACTCCGGCGTGCGGGGTAGCTGATCGTTGTGCGCGGGCTCCTGCCCGAATGGTCGCAGCCGGCCCGTTGCCCGGACGTTGCGCGGGTGGGACGGACGTTGCGCGCGTGGGACGGGCGTTGCGCGGGTGGGACGGACTTTGCGCCGGTTGGACTGACGGCCGCGCGGGAAGTGATCGTTCATGGCGACCGTGGTCTTGGTGGGAACGCTCGACACCAAAGGGGAGGAGTACGCCTGGCTGCGCGAGCGGCTGGGCCGGCTGGGCTGCGACGTGGTCCTCGTGGACGCGGGCGTCGGGCCGCCGCAGGCGGAGGCCGACGTCTCCGCGGAGGAGGTCGCGCGGGCCGGGGGGACGTCCCTTCGGGAGCTGCGCGACGCCGGTGACCGCGGAGCGGCCGTCACCGCGATGGGGGAGGGCGCGGCGGCCGTCCTCGCCGGGCTCGACCGGGTCGACGCCGTCCTCGCCGTGGGCGGCAGCGGCGGGTCGTCGATCGCGGCGCGGGCCGTCCGGGACCTGCCGATCGGCGTGCCCAAGCTGATCGTGTCCACGATGGCGGCCGGGGACGTCGCGCCCTATGTCGGGGCCAAGGACGTGGCGATGATGTACAGCGTCGTCGACATCGCGGGCGTGAACCGCGTGTCCAGGCTCGTCCTGGGGAACGCGGCGGCAGCGGTGGCCGGGATGGCGAAGGCGTACGCGGCGCCGTCCCCGGTCATGGACGACCGTCCGCTCGTCGGGGCGTCCATGTTCGGGGTGACCACGCCGGCGGTGGAGGCGGCGCGCGAGCGCCTGGACGAGCTGGGCTACGAGGTGCTCGTCTTCCACGCGACCGGCGCCGGCGGGAAGGCGCTCGAAGGGCTCGCGGAGAGCGGGCTGCTGGCCGGCGTCCTGGACCTGACCACGACGGAGCTGGCGGACGACCTCGTCGGCGGCGTCCTGTCGGCCGGGCCCGACCGGCTCACGGCGGCGGGCCGGACCGGTATACCGCAGGTCGTGGCGCCCGGCGCGCTCGACATGGTCAACTTCGGGCCGCTGGCGACGGTCCCGGAGCGCTTCCGGGACCGCAACCTCTACGTCCACAACCCGACCGTGACGCTGATGCGCACGACGCGGGACGAGATGGCCGAACTCGGGCGGCGGGTCGCGGGCAAGCTCGCCGCGGCGACCGGCCCGACCGTGCTGTTCCTGCCCCTGCGGGGCGTGTCGGCGCTGGACACCGAGGGCATGCCGTTCCACGATCCGGAGGCGGACGAGGCGTGCTTCGCGGCCATGGAGGGCGCCGTGGAGACCGAAAGGCTCGACATGGACATCAACGACCCGGCGTTCGGCCGCGCGATGGCCGACCGGCTGCACCGGCTGATCACGGAGGGGGCGCGATGAACCGCGACACGGTCCTGTTCCGGCTGCGCACCGCCACCGCCGAGGGCAAGCCGATCATCGGCGCCGGGGCGGGCACCGGGCTGTCCGCCAAGTGCGCGGAGGCCGGCGGCGTCGACCTGATCATCATCTACAACTCGGGCCGGTACCGGATGGCCGGGCGCGGGTCGCTGGCCGGGCTGCTGCCCTACGGGGACGCCAACCAGATCGTGGTGGAGATGGCGTCCGAGGTGCTGCCGGTGGTGAGGAACACCCCGGTCCTCGCCGGAGTGTGCGGCACCGACCCGTTCCGGGTGATGCCCGTCTTCCTCGACCAGCTGAAGGCGATGGGGTTCGCGGGCGTCCAGAACTTCCCGACGGTGGGCCTCTACGACGGCGTGTTCCGGCAGAACCTCGAAGAGACCGGCATGGGCTACGCCCTGGAGGTCGAGATGGTGCGGCTCGCGCACGAGCGCGGCCTGGTCACCGCCCCGTACGTCTTCGACGAGGACCAGGCGCGCGCCATGGCGGAGGCCGGCGCGGACGTCCTCGTCCCGCACGTCGGGCTCACCACCAAGGGCAGCATCGGCGCGGGCACCGCGCTGACGCTGGACGAGGCGGTCGAGCGGGTCCAGGCCATGCGGGACGCCGCGTACGCCGCCCGCCCCGACATCGTCGTGCTGTGCCACGGCGGGCCCATCGCCGAACCCGAGGACGCCGCCTACGTCCTGTCGCGCACGGAGGGCGTCGTCGGCTTCTTCGGCGCCTCGTCCGTCGAGCGCCTGCCGACCGAGCGGGCCATCACCGAGCAGGTCGCCGCCTTCAAGAACCTGGAGCTGTGAATGCGAGTCGGTCCCGACGACGTGGCCACGATGTCGTTCGACTGGGGGTCCATCAAGTGGTTCGTCACCCCGTCGAGCGTCGCGGGCGCGGGCAGCACGCTGGGCGAGGTGATCGTCAACCCGGGGAAGGGCCACGCGCGGCACAACCACCCCGGCGCCGAGGAGGTCATCTACGTGATCTCCGGTGAGGCGACGCAGATGGTGGACGACGGGGAGCCCTTCCGGATCGGCGAGGGCGACGCCGTCCACATCCCGAAGGGCGCCTGGCACTCCACGTACAACGCGACGTGGCGGCCGCTGCGCCTCATCGTGACGTACACGCCGGGCGGTGAGGAGAGGGCCCTCGAAGGCGCTCCCGACTTCTGCCTGCACGCGCCCGGCGCCGTCCCGGAATGGGACCGGGCCTAGCCGTCCGGGTCGATGATCTTGCCGCGGACGTAGACCCACGCGCCGTCCTGGCGGACGAACCGGCTGACCTCGTGCATCGCGCCGGGCCGCCCGTCCGCCAGGTAGTGCGCCCGGAACTCCACGACGCCCCTCTCGTCCGCCGGGCCGCCGGCCTCCTCCCGGACGATGTCGAGCCCCGTCCAGCGGGTGCCGCCGTCGAAGCCGACGCGCTCCGGGCGGGTCGCCGGATGCCACGTCCGCAGCAGGTACGCCTCGTCCTCGACGGCGAACGCGCTGAACCGCGACCGCATCAGCTCCCCGGCGGTCTCCGCCGAACCCTCGCCCCGGTGCAACCGGCCGCAGCAGTCCCGGTACCGGGCGCCGACGCCGCACGGACATTTTCTGGCCACAACCGAATTGTGCCTTGCGGCACGGCATGCCCGCGGCGACGATGAGCGCCATGTCCGCCAGCGAATCATCCCGAATCGACACGTCCCGCCCGCATCCGGCCCGAATGTGGAACTACTGGGTCGGCGGCAAGGACTACTACGAGATCGACAAGCAGGTCGGCGACCAGGTCGCCGCCGCGTACCCGGGCGTCGGCGACGTCGCCCGGCACTCCCGCGCCGCCCTCGGCCGCGTGGTCCGCCACCTCGCCGAGGCCGAGGGCGTCCGGCAGTTCCTGGACGTCGGCACCGGCCTGCCGACCCACGACAACACCCACGAGGTCGCGCAGCGCATCGCGCCCGAGACGCGGGTGGTGTACGTCGACAACGATCCGCTCGTCCTGGTGCACGCGCGGGCGCTGCTGGTCGGGCGGCCCGAGGGCAGAACCGACTACGTCGAGTGCGACGTCCGCGATCCGGAGCGGATCCTGGCGGAGGCCGCGCGCACCCTCGACTTCGCCGCGCCGGTCGGGCTGATCATGTTCGGGATCATGGGGAACGTGGTGGACGACGCCGAGGCGACGGCGATCGTCCGCCGCCTGGTGGACGCGCTCGCGCCGGGCAGCTTCCTGGCCCTCAACGACGGCACCGGCAGCGTCGACAGGAAGGCCCGCGAGGAGGCCGTCAAGATCGCGGTGGAGCAGGGCTCGACCCCGTACGTGGACCGCTCTCCGGAGGAGCTGGCCGGCTTCTTCGAGGGCTTGGAGCTGCTCGAACCGGGCATCGTGCCGACCTCGCGGTGGCGGCCCGACCCGAGCCCGTTCGGCCCGCCGCCGGAGGTGGACGCCGCCTGCGGCGTCGGCCGGAAACCATGATCCTCGCGGGGGATGTCCGATCCGGGCCTCCGCCGATCGTCTAGGGGGTGAGGCGGAACCGACCGGCCCTGATGATCGACACGAGGGGGACCCGATGAAGTACGTGCTGCTGTTCGTGGAGACCGAGGAGTTCGCCAGGAAGCTCGCCGAGATGAGCGAGGACGAGCGCCAGGTCTCCTACGAGCAGGTCGCAAAGTGGTTCGCGGAGCACGACGCGCAGATCACCCACCACGGGCACCTCCAGCCCGCGCACACCGCCACGACCGTGCGGCTGGACGGCCCCGAGCCGATGCTCACCGACGGCCCGTTCGTCGAGGGCAAGGAGGTCGTCAGCGGCTACGCCGAGGTGGAGGTCGCCGACCTGGACGAGGCCCTCGCCATCGCCCGCGCGTGGCCCGCCTGCCCCGTGGTCGAGGTCCGCCCGCTCACGTGACGGACCCGGTGCACGCCGAGCTGGCCCGGGTGCTGCGCGAGCACGCGGGCCGGCTCACGGCGTCCCTCATCCGGACCCTCGGCGACTTCTCCGCCGCCGAGGACGTCATGCAGGACGCCCTGGAGACCGCGCTGAAGCGCTGGCCCGCCGAGGGCATCCCCGAGCACCCGGACGCGTGGCTGCTCACCACGGCCCGCCGCCGCGGCATCGACCTGCTGCGCCGCCAGGCCGCCTACCGGGAGAAGCTCGCCCGGCTCCAGTGGCCGGTCCCCGGCGAGCCCGACGACCGGCTCAAGCTGGTCTTCACCTGCTGCCATCCCGCGCTGCCGACCGCTTCGCAGGTCGCCCTCACGCTGCGCACGGTGTGCGGGCTGACGACCGGGCAGATCGCGGCCGCGCTCCTCGTCCCGGAGACGGCCGTCGCGCGGCGCATCACCCGCGCCAAACGCAAGATCACCGACGCGCGGATCCCGTACCGGATCCCGCCGGACGGCGAACTGGACGAGCGCCTCGACCAGGTCCTCTCGGTCGTGTACCTGCTGTTCAACGAGGGGTACCTGACGAGCCGCGGCGACCGCCCGCACGCCCGCGACCTCGCCGGCGACGCGCAGTGGCTCGCCGAGAGCCTCGCCTGGCTGATGCCGCGCCGGCCGGAGGTGCTCGGCCTGCTCGCCCTGATCATGCTGCACCAGGCCCGCACGCCGGCCCGCTTCGACGCCGGCGGTCACCTCGTCCTGCTGCGCGACCAGGACCGCGCCAAGTGGGACCGCGACGCGGTCGCGGAGGCGGTCCGGCTGATCGAGCGGGCCGCCGCGATGCGCCGCCCCGGCCCGTACCAGGTGCAGGCCGCGATCGTCGCGTGCCACGCTGAGGCCGCCACATGGGACGACACCGACTGGACGCAGATCCTCGTCCTCTACGACATGCTGCTGGGCATGACGCGGTCGCCGGTGGTCCGGCTCCACCGCGCCATCGCGCTCCGCTACGTGCGGGGCCCCGCGGCGGCGCTCGCCGAGCTGGACCCGCTCGCCGGGCCGCTGGACGGCCACCACCTCTACCACGCGACCCGCGCCGAACTCCTGCGCGGCCTCGGCCGCGACGGCGGCGCCCGCGCCGCCGACCGCCGCGCCCTCGCGCTCACCGCCAACCCCGCCCAGCAGGCCCTCCTCGCCGACCGCCTCACCTGGTCCTGAACCCGCCCCGCGGGCGACCGGGGCCCGGTGGCGTCGAGTACCGTTCTGGGCGTAACCGGGTCAGGCCGGACAACAATGCGGAGGCGGCGCGGTCGGTGCGGACCCTGATCATCGACAACTACGACTCGTTCACCGGCAACCTCGTCCAGTACGTGGCCGAAGCCGGTGCCGAGCCCGTCGTGCTGCGCAACGACGAGGCGGCCTGGCACGCGGGGCTGCTCGACCCGTTCGACACCGTGGTCATCTCGCCCGGCCCCGGCTCGCCGGAGCGGGCCGCCGACTTCGGCATCTGCCGGGACGTGATCGAGCACGCCCGGATCCCGCTGCTCGGCGTCTGCCTCGGCCACCAGGGGATCTGCCACCACTTCGGCGGGCGCGTCCGGCCCGCCCCGGAGGTCAGGCACGGGCTGACCTCGCCGGTGGAGCACACCGGCGACGCCCTGTTCCGGGGCGTGCCGTCGCCGTTCACGGCGGTGCGGTACCACTCGCTCGTCGCGGACGATCCGCCGCCCGCGCTGGAACCGATCGCGTGGACGCCCGACGGCGTGCTGATGGGCGTGCGGCACAGGCGGCGGCCGATCTGGGGCGTCCAGTTCCATCCGGAATCAGTGTGCACGGAGCACGGGCGGCGCATCATCGCGAACTTCCTGGCCCAGGCCGGGCCGGTCGGCGCGAAGCCCTCCTCCCGGGGCCGGGCCGCCGCCGCCGAGGCGCGACCTGCCCAGCCCGAGGCGCGACCCGTCCGGCCTGAGGCGCGGCCGGCGCCGTTCCGGGTGATCGCGCGGCGGCTCGGCGCGGCGGCGGTGGCCGAGGACGTGTTCGGCGCGCTGTTCGCGTCCTCCGACCGGGCGTTCTGGCTGGACAGCAGCCGCACCGGCGAGCACGGCGGGCGGTTCTCCTTCATGGGGGACGCCTCCGGCCCGCTGGCGCGGTTCGCCGCGTTCGACGTGGCCACCGGGGACCTCACGGTCGAGTCGGCGGGCGGGCGCGAGCGGGTGGAGCGCGGGTCCTTCTTCGACTGGCTCGACGCCGACCTGCGCGCCCACGCGGCCGACGTCCCGGACCTGCCGTTCGGTTTCGCGCTCGGCTGGGTCGGCTACCTCGGCTACGAGCTCAAGGCCGAGACCGGCGGGGCGCGGGCGCACCGGTCACCGCACCCCGACGCCGCCATGGTGTTCGCCGACCGGGCCGTGGCGTTCGACCACGCGGAGGGCGCGGTCCACCTGCTGGCGCTCTGCCGGGCCCGGGACGACCGCGACGCGCTGGCCTGGCTGGACGCCGCCGAGTCCCGCCTGGCGGACCTCGCGCCGCCGCCCGAGCCGGGCCCGGTCGAGCCGGGCCCGGTCGCGGCGCCGTCCGGGATCGCCCTGCGGCACGGCCGCCCGCGCTACCTCGGCAAGATCGCCGAATGCCGGCGGGAGATCATCGCCGGGGAGACCTACGAGGTGTGCCTGACGAACATGCTCACCGCCGACGTCCGCGCGGACCCGTGGGACCTCTACCGGCGGCTTCGGCGCTCCGACCCCGTGCCGTTCGGGGCGCTGCTGCGGTTCGGCGACCTGTCGGTGCTGAGCGCCTCGCCCGAGCGCTTCCTGCGCGTGTCGGCGGACGGGACGGCCGAGTCCAGGCCGATCAAGGGCACCCGGCCGCGCTCGCCCGACCCGGCCGAGGACCGGCGGCTGCGCGCGGACCTCGCGGCGAGCGCCAAGGACCGCGCGGAGAACCTGATGATCGTCGACCTCGTCCGGCACGACCTCGGCGGAGTCGCCGAGACGGGGACGGTCACCGCCGACCCGGTGTTCGCCGTGGAGAGTTACACGACGGTCCACCAGCTGGTCAGCACGGTCCGGGCCCGGCTGCGCCCGGACGTCTCGGCGTTGCGGTGCGTGCGGGCGGCGTTCCCCGGCGGCTCGATGACCGGCGCGCCGAAGATCCGCACCATGCGGATCCTCGACCGGCTGGAGGAGGGACCGCGCGGCGTGTACTCCGGCGCGCTCGGCTACTTCTCGCTGTCGGGGGCGGCCGACCTCAGCATCGTGATCCGCACCGCCGTCGCCACGCCGGGGCGCGTCGAGTTCGGCATCGGCGGCGCCGTCACCGCGCTGTCGGACCCGGACGCCGAGTTCGCGGAGACCGCGGTCAAGGCCGCCCCGCTGCTCCGCCTGCTCGGCGTCCCCTTCCCGGACCCGCCCGCCGCCCCGTCCGCCGAGGCGGCTGGAACCGGCCGGGCCCTCGTGGGCGAGGGCTGACGGGGCTTCACGCGGCCCGTGCGCGCGGAGGTGGCGCGGCTGGGCAGGCCCGGCCCTCGTCGACCACGCTGGTCCGGTCGGCGCGGGACGCCTCGGCGAGCGAGCGCGTGGAGAACAGGATCGCGGCTCCCGAGCCCGCCACATCGCGCAGTACCGTCCAGATCCGCTCGACCGTGCCGCTGTCGAGGCCGGCCAGGGGATCGTCCAGGAAGAGGACGTCGGAGCGGTTCAGCAGGGCCAGGGCCAGATCCAGCAGGCGCCGCTGCCCGGCGGTCAGCCGCTCGAAGCGGACCGCCGCCAGGTCGCCGAGGCCGGTCAGCTCGAGTGCCTCCGCCGTCGTCAGCGGGTCGAGCGTCCAGCGGCGGTAGGACTCGGCGACCTCCTCCACCGTGAAGCCGGCATGGTCGCCGCCCTCCCGCCAGACGGCGCCGAGGCGCAGCCCCTCCCGGTCGCCGTACGGGTCGGCGCCCCTCACCCGCACCGACCCGGACACGGGCCGCCGCAGCCCCGCCACCGCCTCCAGGACGGCCGTCTTGCCCGACCCGGCCCGGCCGAGAAGGGCGCAGATCTCACCCGCCGCCACGGTGAACGAGACGCCCGCGCCCTTCTCGCGGCCGCCCACTCGCAGATTCCGAACCCGGATCACCGGCTCCATTCCGTCCCCCCAAGCCGGCGGCCCCGTGCGGGCCCCGGCATGCGCGAGGGCGCCGCCCTACCGGCGCCCTTCAAGATCACTCGAAAGGGACTCTAAGGTCGTCAAGCCGCTGTTCGCCCAGTTCGGGCGGGGTCGTTCGCGCTCCGTAAGAACTCGCGCTCCGTGAGAACCGGCGCTCCGTGAGAACTGGCGCTCCTGAGAACTGGCAGGGCCGCCGGCCCGGTGGCGGGACGGCGGCCGTGCGGTGGTGGTCAGCTCGCGAAGGTGAACCAGTTGAGGTTCACGAAGTCGGCGGGCTGGCCGCTGCTGAAGGTGAGGTAGACAGTGTGGGTGCCGGTCGTCCCGGAGATGGTGGCGGGGACCGTCCGCCAGCTCTGCCAGCCGCCGGTGTTCGCGATCGCGAAGTCACCGATCACCGGGCCGGTCGGGCTGTCCAGCCGCACCTGCACCAGGCCGCTGACCCCGGCCGCCGCGCCGGAGGCGACCCTGGCCTTGAACTGCGTCGCCGGGGTGCCGCCGAAGTCGACGTTGTCGAAGCGCAGCCAGTCGCCGTTGCCGATGTAGCCCACGTTCTGGCCGCCGCCGGTGTCGGTCGTGGTCTCCACTTGCGTGCCGGACTGCGCGGTGCTGCTCTCCGCCTGGATGGTCGAGCGGGCGTCGACCGTGTCGCCCGTCGGCGGCGGGGTGGTCGAGCCGCCGCTCTGCCAGACCGCGACGTAGTCGACGACCATGGGCCGTCCCGAGACGGTGTCGGCGGTGGGCGTGCCCTGGCCGGCGACGCCGTTGGGGAAGGCGCCGCCCATGGCCACGTTCAGCAGCAGGAAGTAGCCGCCGTGGCCGGTCATGTTCGCCCATGTGCCCGCGTCCAGCTGGTTCTGGCCGACGCTGTGGAACTGCTGGCCGTCCACGTACCAGCGCAGCTGGTTGGGGCTGACGCTGCGGTCCCACTCGAAGCGGTAGGTGTGCATGCCCGCCTGGCAGGACGTCCCCGGGCAGGCCCGGCTGGCGCCGATGCCGCTCGTCTCGTTGCAGGCGCCGCCGGGGTTCGTGCCGCAGTGCAGGACGCCCCAGACGGAGTCGATCCCGTTGACGTTCTCCATGATGTCGAACTCGCCGATCGACGGCCAGTTCTGGTAGTCGCCCCGGTACGGGGAGCCGAGCGCCCAGAACGCGGGCCAGTAGCCGAGCGCCTGGGCTCCGGTCACGTTGGGCATCTGGATGCGTCCCTCGATGCGCAGCACGCGCCCGTCGGCGGGCTTGAAGTCGGTGCGCCGCGTCTCGATGCGGGCCGACGTCCACTCGCCGGACGCGGTCTTGACGGGGGTGATCCGCAGGTTGCCGCCGCCGTCGAGGCTGACGTTGGCGGGGTCGGCCGTGTAGTTCTGGATCTCGCCGGTGCCCCAGTTGCCCGGGCCGCCGGGGTAGCCGTGGCCCGTGTCGATGATCCAGTTCGCCGAGGAGGGGAGCGCCCCGGCGGCGCCGTCGAAGTCGTCGCTCCAGACCAGGCTCCAGCCGGACGGGGGCGGCGGGACGGACGCGCCGGCCTCCGGCGGGGACGCGGCGAAGGCGACGGCGGCCGCGGCCGGGAGCGCGGCGGCGAGCACGGCGAGCGCGGGCCGGCGCCAGAACGTGGGACGTCTCGGTGAGGTCATGGCGGGAACCTCCAGAGAGGGGTGGGAGCAAGCGGGGGGCCTGCCTCTGGTGCGCTCAATGTCACTCGCCCGGGACCCTTCGTCAAGAGGTCGAGAGAGCGCTCTCTTGACACGATCAGGCAGCGAAGTATGGTGTGAACAGGTCTGTTGTGCCCCTCAGGGAAGTTCTGAACTATCTGCGAAATCGCTCTCTCGTGAAGGCGGGTGGAGAGGCGGGCATGAGACGTCCCACGCTGGAGGCCGTCGCGGCCAGGGCCGGGGTCTCGCGGGCCACGGTGTCGCGCGTGGTCAACGGGTCCGCCACGGTGGACCCGGGGATACGCGCGGCGGTCCTGCGCGCCGTCGAGGAACTCGGCTACATCCCGAACTCTGCCGCCCGCAGCCTGGTGACCCAGCGGACCGGGTCGATCGCGCTGGTCGTCTCCGAGCCGCCCGCGCGGGTGTTCTCCGACGACCCCTTCTTCCCGGCGGTCGTCCGCGCCGTGAGCCAGGAGCTGGAGGCGGCCGACAAGCAGGTCGTGCTGATGATGCCGTCCACGCCGGCCGGCCAGGCGAGGGTGGAGCGGTATGTCGCGGGACGGCACGTGGACGGCGTCATCCTGCTCTCCCTGCACGGCGCGGATCCGCTGCCGGCGGCCCTCCTCCGGACGGGCGTGCCCGTCGTGTCGCACGGCCGCCCCGTGTCCACGACCAGGCCCCCGTACTGCGACGCCGACAACGTCGGCGGCGCGCGCGCAGCCGTCGAGCACCTCCTGGACAGGGGGCGGCGGCGCATCGCCACGATCACCGGTCCACCGGACATGTCCGCCGGGCTGGACCGGTTGGCCGGCTACCGCGAGATCCTCTCCGGGACCGACCGCAGGTCCCTGGCCGCCATGGGCGACTTCACCCGCGAGTCGGGGGCGGCGGCCATGGCGCAGCTCCTGGAGGACGACCCGGGTCTCGACGCGGTGTTCGCCGCGAACGACCTGATGGCGGCCGGCGCCCTGCACGTGCTGCGGAAGGCGGGCCGCCGCGTCCCGGACGACGTCGCCGTCGTCGGCTTCGACGACATCGAGGCCGCCCGCTATACCGACCCGCCGCTGACGACCGTCCGCCAGCCGGTCGCCGAGGTGGCGCGGGCCGCCGTCCGGATGCTCCTCGACGGCGACGGCGAGGGCTACGGGGAGCGGGCGGAGCCGGTGGTCCTGCCGACGGAGCTCGTCGTGCGCGACTCCACCTGACACGCGGCCGGGCGGATCCGGCCCCCGCAGCCCGGATCCGCCCGCCTCGCGGAGTGCCCGCTATCGGACGCTCGACCTCGCCGCCCGCTCGATGACCCGGGTGACCGTCCCGGGGTGCGTCATCAGGCCGAGGTGACCGGCGCGGTACTCGGCGACCGTGGACCCGGCCCGCGCGGCCATGGCCCGCTCGGCCGCCGCCGGGATGATCTCGTCCTGCGTTCCGATGAGGTACCAGGACGGGATGCTCCGCCAGGCCGGGGCGCCGGACGGCTCGTTGAGCGCGCCGACCGTGGCCGGACGCTGGGTGGCCGTGACGAGCGCCTTGTCCCGCGCGTCCAGCCCGGTCGCGAACGACGCGGAGACGGTCGACCTCTTGAGGTACAGGTCGGTCGCGGGCGTGGGCGGAAGGGTGTTCGGCACGAAGTCGAAGACGGTCGCCGGGTCCACCGAGAGCGCGGAGTCCGGACCGGCGAGCGCGGTGGCGGACTCGCCCTCGTCGGGCGCGAAGGCGTTCACGTAGACGAGCGCCTTGACATTCGCGTTCCCCGTCGCCGCATTGGTGATCACGGCGCCGCCGTAGGAATGGCCGACCAGGACGATCGGGCCTTTCTGAGCTTCAAGGAATGCCCGCACGAACGCGGCGTCGCCGGACAGCGACCGCAGCGGATTGGCGACCGCCACGACGGGATACCCGTCGTCCTGGAGCCGGGTGACGACCTTGCTCCAGCTCGATGCGTCGGCCCAGGCCCCGTGCACGAGAACGACCGTCGGCTTCGGCGTCTTGTGCCGCTTCTCCTGCGAGAACGCGCTCTGCGTCTGGACGATGCTCGTGAGGACGAGCGCGACGGCGAGGACGAGGATCGCCGCGGCGGGTCTCCTCCTGAAGTGACCGGCGATCTGACCGGAGGAACCGTTCATGGCCTTCTCCTTTTCGGTGGATCCGTTGTTTCAGTGCAGGTTGTTTCAGCGGAGGTTGTTTCAGTGGAGGTCGTGCAGCGCCGCTTCCACGGCGCGGTGAAAGGTCGGATACGTGAAGATCATGTGCTTGAGGAGATCGGTCGGCGTCTCGGTGTGGACGGCGACGTTCAGCCCGTACAGCACCTCGCCGCCCGCCGGCCCGGCGGAGGTCGCGCCGACCAGCACGCCCCGGTCGGCGTCCTCGACGAGCTTGACGAACCCGTCGTTGCCGGGGCCGTGGATCCGGCCGCGGGTGGACTCGGGGATCGGCGCGAGGCCGGTGCGCACCCGCATGCCCCGGTCGCGCGCCTGCCGCTCGGTGATCCCGACCGCGCCGATCTCCGGGTCGGTGAAGGTGACGCGGGGCAGCGCCCGGTAGTCGGCGTCGCGGCCGGGGCGGCGCAGGATGTCGCGGACGGCGATCTGCGCCTGGTACATCGAGACGTGCGTGAACGCGCCGCGGCCGGTGACGTCACCGACCGCCCAGAGCCCGTCGGCCGCCCGCATCTGCCCGTCGGTGGGCACCGCGTGCGCGGCCGGGTCCAGGCCGGCGGTGCCGACGTCCAGCGCGGCCAGGTCGGTGCCGCGCCCGGTCGCGACCAGGAGCCGCTCCGCGCGGACCGGCTCCAGGCCGCCTTCGAGCAGCGCCTCGAACATCGTCCCGTCATGCGCGAAGGCGACGGTCCGGGCACCGGTGCGGACGGTGGCGCCGTCGGCCCGCAGCGCCCGCGCGGCCAGCTCCCCGGCCTCGGGCTCCTCGCGGGAGAGCAGCCGCTCCCCGCCCTCCAGGACGGTGACCGCGCAGCCGAAGCGGGCGTACACCTGCGCGAGCTCGACGCCGATCGCGCCGCCGCCGAGGACGAGCATCGAGGCCGGCATCTCCGCGGCCTCGATGGCCTCCCGGTTCGTCCAGTACGGCGTCCCCTCCAGCCCCGGGACGGGCGGGACGCGCGGCTGCGACCCGGTCGCCAGGAGCACGCCGCGCCGGGCCTCGAACGTGCGGTCGCCGGCGGTGACGCGGCGCGGGCCCGCGAGCCGCCCCCGCTCCCGGACCAGCCGGACCCCCTTGGCCGTGAGGCGGTCGGCGGCGGCCTCGTCGTTCCAGCCGGCGGTGGCCTCGGACCGGACGCGCTCGGCGACCCGGCTCCAGTCGGGGACGGCCTTGCCCTCCCCGGCGAGCGCGGGGACGCGGCCCGCCTCGGCGAGCACGTTCCCGGCGCGGATCATCATCTTGCTGGGCACGCACCCCCAGTACGGGCACTCGCCGCCGACGAGCCCGGCCTCGATGCCGACCACGTCCATCCCGGCCTCGGCGAGCGCGCCCGCGGCGTACTCGCCGCCGGGGCCGAGCCCGACCACCACCACATCGGCCTGGTCATCCATACCGTCGTCCTCCGTCGTCCTCGATTCGGGTGCCCGCGGCCCCGGACAGGAGCGCGGGCGCGTCGGTGAGCGCGCCGACCACGGCGACGGCGCCGCGGCGGTGCTCGGCGAAGCGGCAGGCCGCCTCCGCCTTGGGGCCCATGGAGCCGGCGGGCAGCGGCAGCCGCCGCAGCAGCGCGGGGGTGACGCGGCGGACCGGGCGGGCGCGCGCGGTCCCGAACCCGCGCTCGATCGCGGGGACGTCGGTGAGGAGCAGCAGCACGTCGGCCTTGAGATGCCGCGCGAGCAGCGCCGCCGCGAGGTCCTTGTCGACGACCGCCTCGACGCCGAGGTGGCCGCCGCCGGTGGGGACGCCGCCCCCGCCGACGGCGACGACCAGGCATCCCTCGCCGGTGAGCCGCGCGATCGTCGGCAGCTCGACGATGGCGCGGGGCTCGGGGGAGGGGACGACCCTCCGCCAGGCGGTGCCGTCCCGGCGCATCGTCCAGCCGTGCTCGGCGCGCAGCCGCTCGGCCTCCGCGTCGCCGTAGCCGCGGCCGACGAACTTGGCCGGGTCGCCGAACGCCGGGTCGCCGGGATCGACCTCGGTCTCGGTGAGCAGCGCGGCGATCTCCCGGCCCGGCAGCGCGCGCCGCAGCTCGCGGACCAGCCAGTAGCCGATCATGCCCTGCGTCTCGGCGCCGAGCACGTCGAGCGGGTAGGGCGCCGACAGGGCCGGGTCGGCGGCGCTCTCCACGGCCAGCAGCCCGACCTGCGGGCCGTTGCCGTGCGTGACGATCAGCTCGTTGCCGGCCGCGAGCGCGGCCAACCCGCCGACGGCCTCGCGCACGTGCTCGACCTGGACGGACGCGTCCGGGATCTCGCCCCGGCGCAGCAGCGCGTTGCCGCCGAGCGCGGCGACGATCCTCACGGCCGGCCGTCCAGGCGCTCGGTGAGCAGCGCGAACAGCACGGCCTGCGCGGCGGGCAGCCGGTTGGCGGCCTGCTGGAAGACCAGCGAGCGGGCGCCGTCGATGACGCCGGCGGTGACCTCCTGGCCGCGGTGCGCGGGCAGGCAGTGCATGAAGACGGCGTCGTCGCGGGCCCGGGCCATCAGCCGCTCGTCCACCCGGTAGGGCGCGAGGGCCTCGGCGCGGCGGGCCCGCTCGTCATCGGCGTCGCCCATGGACAGCCAGACGTCGGTGTAGACGACGCTCGCGTCCTTGACCGCCTCGGCGGGGTCCTCGGTCACCAGGACGGCCCCGCCGCGCCGCCGCCCCTCGGCTGCCGCGAAGGCGACGGCCTCCTCGGGCGGCGCGTAGCCGGGCGGGGTCGCGATCGCCACGTCCATCCCGGCGAGGGCCGCGGCCTCCATCAGGCTGCGGGCGACGTTGCCGCCGTCCCCGAAGTAGGCGACGCGGTGCCCGCGCAGGCTGCCGAAGTGCTGCTGGACGGTGAGCAGGTCGGCGACGGCCTGGAGCGGGTGGTGCCCGTCGGTCAGGGCGTTCACGACCGGGACGGGCGCCGCCTCGGCGAGGTCGGCGACGTCGGCGTCGGCGTAGGTGCGGATCACGATCGCCGCCGAGTAGGCGCCCATCACGCGGGCGGTGTCGGCGATGGTCTCGCCGCGGCGCAGTTGCAGCTCGTCGGGGCCGACGGCGATGGGCGTCCCGCCGAGGCGGGTCACGGCGGCGGCGGTCGACAGCCGGGTCCGGGTGGACGGCTTGGCGAAGTACATCGGCACGATCTGGTGGGCGAGCAGGTCGTGCGCCGAGTCGGGCACCCGGTGGAAGTCGGCCGACAGGCGCAGCAGCAGCATCAGGTCGTCGCTGCCCAGGTCGGCGATGCGCAGCAGGTCCTTCACGGAGTCACCTCGTTCTGGGGAGTGGCCTGGCTTTCTGGAGCGGCCGTGTCGCGCTGGAGGGGGCAGCTCATGCAGCGGGGGCCGCCGCGTCCGCGGCCGAGTTCGCCGCCGGGGATGGTGATGACCTCGATGCCGTTGCGGCGGAGCATGGTGTTGGTGGTGACGTTGCGCTCGTAGGCGACGACCACGCCGGGTTGGAGGGCCAGGACGTTGTCGCCGTCGTCCCACTGCTCGCGTTCGGCGGCCCGCACGTCCTGCTTGGCGGACAGGACGCGGATCTCGGGCAGGTCGAGCGCGCGGGCGATCGCGGGGAACAGCGCGTCGTTGTCGTCCACGGTGACGGTGCCGCCGGTGCCCGGGGTGAGGGTGTAGGACCGCAGCGCGGGCAGCTCGGGGTAGACGGTGAAGGCGTCGCGGTCGACCATCGTCATGACGGTGTCCAGGTGCATGTACGCGCGCTGCTTGGGCAGTTGCGCGGCGATGACCTGGCGGGCGGCGCCCGCGGTGAACAGCCGCTGGGCGAGCAGCTCGATGGCCTGGGGTGTGGTCCGCTCGCTCATCCCGATCAGGACCACGCCGTTCCCGAGGACGTGGACGTCGCCGCCCTCGATGGACGGCAGGCCGAAGTCGGTGCCCGGATACCAGACAGGGGCTTGGGCGGCGGTGAACATCGGGTGGTGGCGGTAGATGGTGCCCAGGTGGAGGGTCTCGCGGCGGCGCGCGGGCTTGGCCATGGGGTGCAGCGTCACGCCGCCGTAGACCCATGCGGACGGGTCGCGGGTGAACAGGTGGTTGGGCAGCGGCGGCAGGATGAAGTCGCCGTCGTCCAGGGAGGCCAGCAGCAGGCTGTGGGCGGCCAGGTGCAGTTCGGCCTTGGTGAGTCCGCCGATGAGGTGGCGGGTGAGGGTGTGGGGGTCCATGTCCTCCAGCACGGCGCGCACGGGGTCGGCGAGGGTCGGGCCGAGCACGGCCTGGGACACGGTGTGGTCGAGGACGTGGGCGCGGGCCTGGTCGGTCTTGAGGGTCTCGGCGAGCAGGTCGGCGAGATAGTGGACCTGGACGCCGCGTTCGCGAAGCGTGTCGGCGAAGACGTCGTGCTCCTGGCGGGCGCGTTTGGCCCAGAGCACCTCGTCGAAGAGCAGGTCGTCCTTGTTGGCCGGGGTGAGGCGGAGCAGCTCCAGGTCGGGGCGGTGCAGCAGCACCTGCCGCAGCCGTCCGGCCTCGGAGGAGACGGTGAACACGGGCATGGGTCCCTTCAGACGGCGTGCACGGGCGGTTCGGCCGGGCCGGGCGGTGCGGACGGAGCGGGCGGTGCGGACGGAGCGGGCGGCGGGCCGTACTCCTCGGCCTCCTCCACCGCGACCTCGATCTCGGCCTCGATCACTTCCTCGCGGACGCGGTGCTCGCGGTACTTCAGCCAGGCATAGACGGGTATGCCGGCGAAGATGAGCAGCGTGCCCTTGTAGACGACCTCGTAGCCGGCGCCGGCGATGGCCCAGACGGTGTAGCCGAAGGCCAGCAGCGCGATGATGGAGCCGCGGGCCAGGCGCCGCCCGGAGAACGCGACCCGGTCGGTGGCCAGCAGCACCAGCTCGGCCAGGGACGCGTAGGCGTAGGGGATGACGGTGGTGAGCGTCGCCAGCAGGATGATGAAGGTGAACTGGTCGACCAGGCCGGCGTTGTAGTTCATCAGCATCAGCCCGGTCACCAGCACGCTGGAGATCACCAGCCCGACGGCGGGCGTCCCGCCGCGCCCGGTGCGGGCGAACACGCGCGGGAACAGCCCGTCGCGGGCGGCGGCGAACGGGATCTGGCCCTGCAGCAGGATCCAGCCGTTCAGGGCGCCGAACGCGCTGATCGCCGCGCCCGCCGCGACCAGGTCGGCGGCCCACCCGCCGAACGCGGCGTCGGCCGCGTCGGCGAACGGCGCCGTCGAGGTCGCCAGCGCGGCGGCCGGGACCAGGCCGAGGACGGCGACGGTCCCCAGGATGTAGATCAGCGCGGTCACGGCCGTCCCGGCGACGGTGGCGCGGGGGATGGTCTTCTCCGGCTCGGCGACGTCCTCGGCCGGGACGGTCGCCGACTCCAGCCCGATGAACGACCACAGGGTGAGCGCCGCGGCGGCGGTGACCGCTCCGAACGCGCTGTCCCCGCTGGCGTTGAACTCCCCGAAGTTCCCCGACTTGACGAAGAACAGCCCGCCGACCGCGATCATCAGCAGCGGCACCAGCTTGATGACGGTGGTGAACACCTGGATGGCGCCGCTCTCCCGGACGCCGTAGGCGTTCACCGCCGTCAGCAGCCAGATCGTCGCGACCCCGACCGCCGCAGCCAGGACCTTGTCGTCGGCGAGCGAGGGCCAGAAGTGGGCCAGGTAGCCGACGAACGCGACCGCGATCGCCGCGTTGCCCGCCCACACCGCGATCCAGTAGCCCCAGGCGGTCTGGAACCCGACGAAGTCACCGAACGCGCGCCGCGCGTAGGCGTAGGGGCCGCCGGTCTTCGGATAGGCCCGGGACAGGCGCGCGAACACCAGCGCCAGCAGGATCGCGCCCGCCGCGGTGAACCCCCACGCGATCAGGCTGATCGGCCCGTACTCGGCCAGCGAGCTGGGCAACAGGAACACGCCCGACCCGATCATGTTGCCCACCACCAGGGCCGTGGCCATCCACAACCCCAGCTTCCGGCGGGCGGGTCTCGCACTCATGAGTACCTCCTCAGGCGCGGCGGAACGCCGCGGTCGCGACTGGTCATCCGGATGGGCGGCTCCGGCCGGAGCACCGGTCAAACGAGCGTCGGCCGGGGTCGGCCGGGGTCGGCCGGGGTCGGCCGGGGTCGGCCGGTTCGGACGGGAGCGGTATTTCGGTGAGGGTGGCGGCGGCTTTTTCGAGAGAATCCGCCCGGCTCGACGCGGTAACGTCGTCGCCGGATGCGGAACGGTTCCTCGGGCGACCTTCGCCGCGGCGGTCGTGCGACATTCCGTCCTCCCAGGGCAGGCGCTTCACCGGACGAACCGGGCTTGCCTTACTCACCTTCTCCTGGTGGCTCTGACGTGGCATGACACGAACACATGAGATCGACGAATGAGGTTGCGCACCCATTTAGAGAATGGCGGATGCGGAGGTCGGAAAGGGTATGGCGAAAGTTCGGAACCGTTCGCTGCTGAACGGTTCCGACTTTCGGGAGCCGACGGGTCAGCCGGCGGTCTCTCCGTGCTCCAGGTAAAGGCGTGCGAGCTGGACGCGCGAATTCACGCCGAGCTTCTGGAAGACGTGCATGACGTGCGTGCCGACCGTGGCCGGGGAGAGGAAGAGCTGCGCGGCGGCTTCACGGTTCGTCGCGCCTCCCGCGACGAGCGCCGCGACCCGCCGTTCGGCCGGGGTGAGCGCCTGCCAGCCCTGCTCGGCGCGGCGGGGTCTGGACCGCCGCCGTTGCCGCTGTCCGGCGGAGCCCATCCTGCGCCGGACCCGCGCCGCTTCGTGATCGGCACCCGTCCGGACGTATCCGTCCTCGGCCTCGGTGAGGTACGCGATGGCCGCGTTCCGGTCGGCGTCCAGAAGCAGGCGCCCGGCGTCCTCCAGGGCGGAGGCCAGCGCCAGCGGGTACGGGCATCCCCGCAAGATCTCCACGGCCTGCCTGATGGGGGCGATGTCGTTATCCAGCAGCCCGCGCGCGTGCGCCGCGACCGCAGTGAAGAACCCGATGCCAGGGTTCAGCGCGGCCCTGCGCTCTGCCTCATCGACCACGGCCGCGGCATTGCCGGACCGGCCGGCGCTCAGCAGCATCCGCACGAAGAGAGGATCGTCCGCGGGCCATTCGCCAGGCCGGCGCAGCCCGTCGGCCTCGCTCGTACCCAGGACCCGGCCCGCTGCGGCGGTCACACCCGTCAGCGCTGCGACACGTCCGGCCACGCTCAGCGCGTCGAAGGAGACGGCCTCGCCCGCGCCCGCTTCCCCGGTCATCGCGAGCGCGGCGTCGGCCTCCGCCCGCGCCTCGGCCAGCCGTCCCGCAGCCAGCAGTAGCCGGGCGTGCGTGGCCAGCCACAGGGGCAAGCCGTGGGTCTGGCCGGGTCGGCGGGCCGCTGCGGCACCGTCCGCGGCCCCGCGCAGCCCTTCCTCCAGGCGGCCGGTCATGCCGTGCAGCGACGCCTGCCAGACGGCCGGCCTGAACAGCGCGGCGGTGTCCGGCGAGGCGGCGACGGCCGCGGCGGCGAGACGCTCGGCTGCGGCGAACTCCATCCGCCGTGCGTGTGCGAGGGAGTCGGCGGTGTGGAGCAGCGCCAGCGCCGCGCCGTCCTCGGCCTGCACAGCCGCCTCGGTGGCGGGCGCGAGCAGCCGTTCAGCAGCGGCGACGTCACCTGTCAGGACGGTGGAGAGGCACTGAACGGCCATCAGCTGGGCGCGCATACCGTCCGGCAGCCCGTCGAGCGCGGCGCCCGCTCGGCTGTGCCGCAGTGCCTCGGCGTACGAGCCCTGAAGCGCCGACAGCCCCGCCTCCAGCCGGATCCGGCCCTCGACGGCCGCGTCCAGCGGACCGTCCAAGACCGAGTCGGCGAGCTTGCGGCCCTCGCCGCCCCGGCCGGTCCGGACGAGCAGAGGAACGGCCTCCGCGACGGCGGCGGCCCGTTCCGGCGAGCCCGCGGGCGCGAGCGCGACGGCCTGCCGGGCGAGCGGCACTGCGGCGTCCGGCGCGGCCTCCGCCAGTTCGGCCAGGGCCCTGCGCAGCAGCGCGGTGGTATCGGCGTCGCCGGGCTCCGCCGTCTCGGCCAGAGCGAGAGCGACCTGGCCGATCGGAACCCCCTGCGCCAGGCTCAGCTCGGCGGCCCGCTTGCGCAGCGCCCGCCGCCGCGCCGCGGGGACCGTCCCGCGCACCGCCTCGCGGACGAGGTCGTGCCGGAAGCCGAGGGGGTCACCGGCGCGGACGAGGCCCGCGTCGACGGCCTCCTGGAGCGCCGTGACGACCTCGGCGGCGCCGTACCCGCCGAGGTCGGCTAGCCGCCCGGCGTCCAGGTCGCGGCCGAGCACCGAAGCGAGCCGCAGCACGTCGCGGGCGACCGGCGACAGGTGCCCGAGCAGGCGCCGCGCGGACCCGTAGGAGTGGACCGGCGAGTGCCGCCCGGTCAGCCGCGCCGCCCCGCCCGTCCGGATGACCGCGCCCTCGGCACGGAGCCCGCTGACGATCTCGGTCACCGCGAGCGGCCGGCCCTCGGCTCGGCGAATCAGGGCGAGGACGTCCGCGCCGGGCTCGGCGCCGAGCAGGTCCGCGGCCATCTGGGAGGCGGCGTCGGCCGGCAGGGGGCCGAGGCGCATCGTTCGGGCGCCGGCGTCCGCGAGGCGGGCGACGGCGGCCCTCACGTCGGCGCCCGGCGACCCTGTGCGGGCGGCGACCAGCCACCGGATCGGATGCGCGGACAGCCGCGCGGGCAGGGTGCGCAGCGCCAGCAGCGTCCCGGCGTCGCACCACTGGAGGTCGTCGAGGACGACGAGCAGCGGCCGTTCCCGCGCCGCCCGCTCCAGTTCGTCCCGCAATGCCCGGAACAGCCAGAACCGCTGCTCGGCGGACCCGGAGAGCGTCCGGAGCGCAGCAGCATCGAAGGCGGGCGAGGCCAGCATGTCGAGCAGCGCGCCGAACGGAACGTTCCGACGGTCGCGCTCGCCCGCCCCGCCGAGAACCCGGACCGGAAGGGACTCCGCGATGACCCGGGCCTCCCGCAGGAGGCGGCTCTTGCCGGACCCCGGAACCCCCTCGATGAGCAGAATCCCGCCTCGCCCGCTGCACAGCCGCCCCAGCCACCCGGTCAGTTCGGCGACCTCGGCATCGCGGCCTCGCAGCGGGAGCCCGTCGTCCGGCGTGAGGACGCCGCCCGCTTCTCGCGCCATCTCCTTGACCGCCATGCCCCCGCCTCCTCCGTCCGACCCTGCCGGGCGGACGATCACCGCCCGGCATCACTCACTGTCGTCCGGTACGGGGCGCGGTCGCATCCGGGAGATACCTGGCAGGAGCCCTGGGCAGGTGCCCCGGTGCCCCCAGGGAGAGCACCGCAGACTCGCGCAAAGCGCAGGCGCCCGCCGACCGGAAGGACGAGGCGCGCGCTGCGATCAAGCGGCTTCGCGCGCCAGGACGAGGCGGGCCAGATCGACCCGGGAGTTGATGCCCCACTTGGTATAGACGTTCCGCAGGTGGGTGTTGACCGTGTGGCGCGACAGGAACAACTGCTCGGCCACCTGCCGATTGGTCGCGCCCTGGGCCACCAGCCGGGCCACGGTGACCTCCGCCGCCGTCAGCCCCCACTGGCCTTCTCGAGCCCCGTCCAGTGTCCGGGGCGCCCGGCGCACGCCCAGTCGGCGCAACCGGCGCCGGACGCGCGCGGCGTCGCGTGCCGCGCCCGACTCCTCGTACAGGTCGAGCGCGGTGTTCAGCAGGTCTCGCGCGCCGGGGCCGCCGGCCGCGCCGAGGACACGGCCCGCGTCCTCGGCCGCCGAGGCGTGGACCAGCGGCCTCTCGGTGTCCTCGAACAGCTTGACCGCGTGCAGCAGGAGATCGGGGTCGTCGTCCACGATCCCGCGCGTCTGGGCGGCGACGCCCCGCAGCAGCGGGATCTCCGGATCGAGACCGGTGGCGCGCTCGGCGGCGGCCGCCGCGAGGCCGGGCCGCCCGGCGGCCAGCGCGAGGCGTGCGAGCACGACGAGGTCGGCGGGGTCGGGCGATCGGTCCACGCCGTCCCAGGCGAGTTCGAGGAGTTCGGCGACGCGGGCGGTGTCGCCCAGGGCCTCCGCCGCCGGCACGGCCAGCCAGGCGCCGGTGTGCCGCACGACCGGTGCCTCGGCGCCCATCATCCGCGCGCCGTCGGCGGCGCAGCGGCGGATGCCTTCCCGGTCCCCGAGCATCACCGACGCCCGGCCGAGCGCGTACCGGGCCGTGATGTCCGCGAAGTCGCCCGCGGCCAGGTCGTCCGCGGCGGCAAGGGCGGCACCGGCCTCGGTGCGCGCGGCGCCGAGGCGGCCCGCGTCGAGCAGGATCCGCGCGCGGCTCATCGACCACAGAGCCGCCGCCGCATGCCCGGTCCGCTGCGCGGCCCGGATGCCCGCATCGACTTTCCGCAACGCGGCCCCCGTCTGCCCGGACGCGGAGAGAGAGAACGCCCGCGCGCACACCTCAAGCGTCCACTGCGGGCTCTGCGTACTGGCGATGGCGGTCGGCCGCGAGGCGTCACCCGACAGCGCGAGGTAGAGGGCCTCGGCCGCCGAGAGCCGGGCCCGCAGCGCTTCGGGCAACCCCGGCAGCGACAGCCCCGTCCGGCACTCGCGAAGAGCCTTCCCAAAGGAACAAGGGCTCACCAGGTGCGCCACCACCAACCGCAGCCGCGCTTCTTCTACCGCGGTGAGGGGGCCGTCCAACGTGGTGCCGGCGAGGGCCCTGGCCTCCGCATACCGGCCGTCCGCGCCGAGCAGCTCGACCGTCTCACCGGCGATCTCGGCGGTGTCCGCGCCGAGCGGATCCGCCAGCTCCAGCGCCCTGCGGCTCAGCTCCGCAGCCCGCGATGGCGCGGAGGCGGTCAGGTCTGCGGCGGCCTCGCGCAGCAGGTCCACGGCCCGCCGGTCGCCCGGCGCGGCGACCTCGGCGAGCGCGTCGGCGACCTCGGCCACCCCGCAACCCCGCGCCAGCCGGACGTCCACCGCCTGCCGCCGCAGGTATCGGCGCAGCGCCGAGGAAAGCGTCCCGGAAATCGCCTGCCGCACCAGGTCATGACGAAAGGCCAGCAGATCTCCCGCCAGGTCGAGAAACCCGGCACGGACGAGGTCGTCCACCATCGCGGCCACCTCATCCGCCGGAACCCCGGTGAGGTCGCCCAGCTCTCCGGCAGTGAACGGCCGGTCGAGCACCGACGCGACCCGCAAGCCCTCCCGAGCATGCGGTGGCAACTGGTCGAGCCGACCCCGCACCATGGCCTGGACCCGGCGCGGAATCGTCGCGCCCGACATCGACGCGACTCCGCCCCGGACCGTGACGAGTCCCTCCTCCCGCAGGCCGCGCAGCAGCTCAACGACCAGCCGCGGCGTGCCCTGCGCGCTCCGCACCGCACGCAGCACGCCGTCACCGGGCGCGGCCCGCAGCACATCGGCCGCCAGCGCGACGACGGCGCGGTCGGGCAGCTCACCGAGGACGATCCGATGCCCGGCGCGCTCCCGGACCAGGTCCAGCGCCCCGCACACGTCGGCGGAGGCCGGTCCCACCGCCACCACCCACAGGATCCGGGCGTCCGCCAGGCCGTCCATGAGCACCGCCAGCGCCTCCAGCGTCGCCGGATCGCACCACTGCACGTCGTCGAGGCAGATCACCAGCGGCTGCCGTGCCGCACTCCGCGCCAGCCCGCCGCGGATCTCCTGCAGCGTCCCCGAGCGCAGATCGGCCGGTCCGGCGGAGGCCGTACCGAGCAGCGGTTCCGCCCCGCCGCACAATGCCTCCAGCAGCGGCCCGAGCGGGACGGGCAGCCCGCTGAACGCCCCGGCCCCATGCCTCCACGAGAGGCCGACCTCAAGCGCGCGGGCCCGGGTCTCGGCGAGGAGCCGCGTCCTTCCCGAACCCGGCGGGCCCTCGACCACCACCGCCCCGCCCTCCCCGTCGGCCAGCGCGGCGAGCCGTCCCACCAGCAGCCCGAGCTCGGCATCGCGGCCGCGGAGCGGGAGATCACCGGACGGTGGGACGGGGCCGGTGCGCCCCCGAATCATCGGCTCGACCGCCATGACCCCTCCGTTCAGCCTGCCGGTGGACACCTTTCGCGGACACGACAACTGTGTGCGGGCACATGGGGAGACCGCATCAGTGACAGCCTGGGCAGGCTCACTGGAGAGTCCCGGGCCGCCTCCCGGAACCACGGGACTCCCGCGCACGGCGGGAAGGCGTCACTCGGACGAACCGTGCGAGGCCCGCGTGGAGAGCGGTTTGATCAGGTCGTCCATCGTGCAGTCGAGGATGTCCAGCAACGCCATCAGCGTGCGGAGGTTCAGCCGCTCCGGCTTGTCGACCACGAGCCGGTACACCTGGCTCGCCGACAGCTCGACGCCCCGGGTGGCGAGCAGCGGGCGCAGTTCCGTCGTGGAGAACATGCCGCGTTCCGCCATGACCTCGCGGAGACTCCACCCATAGTCCAGGTCGGCCATGCGACGAGCGTCCTTCTCCTCAGACCCGTACGGTGCGTGCTTTACGACCGGATATCTGCGCATGGCAACAGGCTTCCCGGGCACGTGCCCGGTTCGCATCCGTGACCCCCTAGGGGACCGGCCCCCGTGCCCCCGGGGATCGCCCAGTGACCCCGCCAGATCGTCGTGGTCGGCGACGCCTTCTACCGCACGGCCTTGGCCGCCCAAGCGGGATGGATCTGACGGAACGCCCCACCGCCGCTCGGGGGTTCGCGTTCTGGGCGCCCCCGGCAGGATTCGAACCTGCGACACCCGCTTTAGGAGAGCGGTGCTCTATCCCCTGAGCTACGGAGGCATGTCGTCGCTCGCGCTAGAGCGTAGCGGACGGCAGGTACAGGGTAGGCGAAAGGGAGCGCTGAACGCTTCTTCTTATGGGTCTCCCGGGGCCCTAGGCCCCGTGGGGCCCTGATCGGTACGCTTCGGTGCCGTGACGGGACGGCATCGCGGTCAGCCGAAGCTCAAGGGCGCCGAGGACGAGGTGGAGGAGCGCGGCGCGTCCCGGGGGAGACGGGCCGCGGTGATCGCCGGGGCGTTCCTGGTACCCGTGCTGGTGGCGTCCGTGATCGCGATCGGGATGCGGGACGAGCCCGTCAGCCGGCGGCCGGAGACCGCCGGGACGCCGGCGCGGAACGCCACGCCGGTCACCCCGCAGCCGGAGCCGACCTACGGCGAGTACGTGCCGCCCGAGTCGGAGCCGCAGATCGCGACGAAGGCGCCGAAGCGGGCGCCCGCGCCGGTGACGAAGCCGCGCAGGCGCACCACCCCCGCGCCGTCGCCGTCCCCGACGCGGCAGGTGCGGCGGCCGTGCCCGGCGGGCTGGGAGGACGTCTGGTGGATGCGCCGGTGGTGCGAGCGCCACGGTTACGGTGACCGCTGAACCGGTTACGCGCAGGTCACCGTAGAACCTGTAGTAGCGTTCTGCCGCTGTTCCGCATCTGGGCATCTGGAGGAAAACCACCGTGCCGTACACCCGGTCGGCGGCGCTGACCGCGGTCTTCCTGGTGATCGCGGTGCTGTCACCGCACGGCGCCGCCGCCGCGGGCCGGGCCGACCCGCTGGAGTCGCTGCGGCGCGAGGCGTCGAAGGCTCGGGACGAGCTGGAGAAGGCCACCGATCAGATGAAGGGCCGGCAGAAGGACCTCGCCGCCTCGCAGGTGAAGCTGCGCGGCACGCTGAAGGACCTCGCCGTCGCCGAGGCCGAGCTGAACCGGATCCGGGGGCCGCTGGCGCGGCTGGCGAACACGTCCTACCAGCAGAGCGGCGCGGCCGGATCCATGTCGATCTTCGGTGGCGGTGACCCCGGCCAGGCGCTGCGCTCGACGGCGGACGTGACGCTGCTCGCCCAGTCGCAGCAGGCGCTTGTGGACCGTGCCGACGACCTGCAGAAGCGGCGGCAGCAGCTCGCCTCCACCGCGCAGGACCTGCAGTCGCGCAACGCGGTCGAGCAGACCCGCCTCCAGCAGGAGGTGGACGGGCTGAAGAAGAAGTCGGCGCAGCTGACGAAGCAGCTCAACGACATGCTCGACAAGCTCGCGGTGAGCCGGCAGAGGCGGCTGGAGCTGGGCTGTGACAAGACCCTCGCCGCGGACGCGAGGAAGTTCCCGAACGGGCTGATCCCGGCGAAGTACCTGTGCGCGCTGCCGCAGAAGGGCGACCACAAGCTGCGGGCCGACGCGGCGCTGTCCTTCTACAAGCTGAACACCGCGTACAAGCGGCGGTTCGGCCGCGACATGTGCGTGACGGACGCGTACCGGAGCCTGGC
Organism: Actinomadura meyerae; assembly: GCF_900188445.1. GTDB lineage: Bacteria > Actinomycetota > Actinomycetes > Streptosporangiales > Streptosporangiaceae > Spirillospora > Spirillospora meyerae. Next base: position 17,633 of record NZ_FZOR01000015.1, on the reverse strand, counting down.
CGAGCAGCACTCCGTGTACGCGCGGCGCCCCGGTTTCGCGGCCGTCCCCGGGACGAGCAACCACGGCAAGGGGCAGGCCCTCGACCTGTGCGGCGGCGTCCAGAACTCGGGCTCCCTCCAGTTCAACTGGATGGAGGCCCACGCCGGGCGGTACGGCTGGATCCACCCGGCATGGGCCTACAGCAACCCGTTCGAGCCCTGGCACTGGGAGTTCGGGACCGAGGACGGGTGACCGGCCTGGCTCACCCGCCCGGCCGCCGGCTCCCGGCGGTGCTCCCTGGGCCGCTCGCGGAGAGAGGCCGGGCCTAGTAGGGGACCTCGGTGGCGGGGACGACCTCCGAGGTGCAGTAGCGGCAGCGGCGGGCCTTCACCGGGATCTCGCTGAGGCACTGGGGGCATTCGCGCTCGGTGGCCTCCTTGCCGCGGTCCATCCGCTCGATCAGCTTCGTGGTCGGCAGGACGACCAGGAAGTACACGATCGCCGAGGTGATGACGAACGCGATCGCCGAGGTGACGAAGATCCCGTAGGGGAAGGTCGTGCCGTTGATGTCGACGGCGAGCCGGGTGTAGTCGGGCTTCCCGCCGAGGAGGGCGATCAGCGGGGTGATGAACGAGTTCGCGAAGTCCTTCACCAGGCTCGCGAACGCCGCGCCGACGACGAACGCGACCGCGAGCTCGACCAGGTTTCCGCGGAAGAGGAACTTCTTGAATCCGCTCATGAGAGCTCCAGGGGGTATCGGGGAGCGCCCGCGGGCCGGCTGGGGCCGCACGGGCGCTGGAACGGCTACGGATGGTAATGAACACTTCTCGCCCGGCCAAGTCGAAGGTCAGTGGCCGGCGATGGTGAAGGAGAGGTAGGGGCCCGCGCCTGCCAGAGCCAGCGCCTGGGGTCTGCTGGTCGCCAGGACGATCAGTGCTCCCTCCTGGGCGCCGGTGTCGTCCGCGGGCGGGGCCGCGATCACCGGCACGTCCGAGACCACGATCTTCGCCGTGCCCCAGCGGGGGTCGGCCGGCGCGTCCGGTGGTCGCTCGGCGGAGGCGGTGGACGCCTCCGGGGCGGGCCGGGTGAGGACGTCTATGCGGTCGCCGGGGTGGACGAGGCGGACGGCGCCGGGGTCGGCGACGCGGACGGGCGTCGCCACCGTGCCGGGGCCGTAGCCGTCGAGGAGGGCATCGTCCAGGACGCGGGCGTCGGTCAGCGGTTCGCCGCGGCGCATGGGGCCGGCGAGGGTGCGGCCGGCGGCGGCCCGGTGGAGGGCGCCGGACGGGACGGCGGACGGCGGGAGGGCGACGGGGCGGACGTCGGAGGCGGTCAGGGTCGTGCCCGCGGGCAGGTCGCGGGCGGCGGCGAGGACGCGGACGGACGGCGGAGGCCCCGGCCGCAGCGCGACGAGGGCGAGGCCCGCGGCGGCCGCGGCGAGCAGCGCCGCCGCCGGCCGCCGCAGGCGGGCCGTTCTCATGGGAGTTCCAGGGGGAGGTCGATGCCGTCCAGCACGCGGGGGCACGGGCAGGCGCGTTCGGTGGGCAGCGCCTTCACCGCGTCGGCGACGAGGGTGCGCAGGCGCTCCATGTTCTGCCCGAAGACGCGGAGCACCTCCTGCATGGTGACGCCCTCGCCCTCCTCGATGCCGGCGTCGAGGTCGGTGACGAGGCAGAGGGAGGTGTAGCAGAGCGCCAGCTCGCGGGCGAGGACGGCCTCGGGGTGGCCGGTCATCCCGATGAGCGTCCAGCCCTGGGAGGCGAACCACTGCGATTCGGCGCGGGTGGAGAACCGGGGCCCCTCGATGACGACGAGCGTGCCGCGGTCGACGGGGTCCCAGCCGGTGGCGCGGGCGGCTTCGAGGGCGGTGCGGCGGCCGGTGGGGCAGTACGGGTCGGAGAACGACACGTGCACCGCGGCGCCGGAGTCGTAGTAGGTCTGCTCGCGCCCGGACGTCCGGTCGGCGAGCTGGTCGGGGACGGCGAGGGTGCCGGGGCCGTACCGCGGCGTCAGGGAGCCGACCGCGCAGGGCGCGAGGACCTGCCGGACGCCCAGGGAGCGCAGCGCCCACAGGTTGGCCCGGTAGGGGATCCGGTGCGGCGGGAAGCGGTGGTCGCGGCCGTGCCGGGGGAAGAAGGCGACGCGGCGGCCGCCCAGCTCGCCGATCGCGATGGGGTCGCTCGGCGGGCCGTAGGGGGTGTCGACCCGCACCTCTTCGATGTCGTCGAGGAACGAGTAGAAGCCCGAGCCGCCGATGACCCCGATATCGGCGGTGGGCTGGGAACCGGAAGTGGACATGGCGCCGACCCTAGCCACCCGCGCGCCGGGTCCGGCAGGCCGTCCGCCGATTGTGGATAACCGGGGACCGGGGGAGAGGGCACCCGCTCCCTCTCCCCCGGAGACCGTCAGCCGACCGGGTCCAGGACCTTGGGCTCGACGGCCGGCTCCTCGCGGGCGAGCCGTCCCGGCGTCCAGATCCGCCGGCCGATGTCGTGCGCCAGCGCCGGGAGCAGCAGGGACCGGACGATGAGCGTGTCGAGCAGGACGCCGAACGCGACCACGAAGCCCATCTCCACCATGCTGACCAGCGGCAGCGTGACCATCGCCGCGAACGTGGCCGCCAGCACCAGCCCGGCCGAGGTGATGACGCCGCCGGTGACGGTGAGGCCGCGCCGGATGCCGCGGCGCGTGCCGAGGAGCTGCGACTCCTCCCGCACCCGGTGCATCAGGAAGATGTTGTAGTCGACCCCGAGCGCGACCAGGAAGATGAACGCCAGCAGCGGGAACCCGGCATCGGCGCCCTCGAAGCCGAAGCCGTGCTCGAAGATCAGCGCGCAGGCGCCGAGCGAGGCGAGGAACGACAGCACGACGGTGCCGATCATCAGCAGCGGCGCGACGGCGGCGCGCAGCAGCGCGATGAGGATGAGGAACACCACGCCCAGCACGATCGGGATGATCACCTTGTTGTCGCGGCTGGAGGCGCGCTCGATGTCGAGCGCCGTCGCGGTCATGCCGCCGACCTTCGCGTCCGCGGACGGGACGCCGTGCACGGCGCTCCGCAGCCGGTCGATGGTCGCCCGCGCGGCCTCGCCGTCGGCCGGGTCCTTCAGCACCGCCTCGTACTTGACCAGGCCGTTCACGGTCACCGGCGGGGAGACCTCGGCGACGCCGGGCGTCCCGCGCAGGGTCTGGGCGAGCTGGTCGGACGCCTGCGCCCGGCCGATGACGACGGCGGGGGAGCCCGAACCCGCGGCGAAGTGCCGGGTGACGACCTCCGAGCCCTTCACGGAGTCGGGCTTGCCGGTGAACTGGCCCGCGTCGGTCAGCCCGTCCGCCTTGAGCGACCCCAGCCCCAGAGTGAGGACGATCAAGCCGAGCAGGGTGCCGGCCCAGAGCGCGCGCGGGCGCCTGCCGACGAAGGCGGCTATACGGCTCCACACGCCGTGCTCGGCCTCGTACGCCTCCGGCCGCAGGTACTTCTCGTCGTACCGGGGGACGAGCGGCCAGAACAGCCACCGGCCGAAGATGACCAGGAGAGCGGGCAGCAGCGTGGTCATGGCGGCCAGGGCGGTGAGCACGCCGGCGGCGGCGACGGGGCCCATGCCCGCGGTGGAGTTCATGTCGGCGAGCAGCAGGCACAGCAGGCCGACCGCGACGGTGGCGGCCGAAGCGATGATGGCGGGCGCCGCGCGGTGCAGCGCGAAGGCCATGGCCTCGTGCCGGTCCTCATGGCGGTGCAGCTCTTCCCGGTAGCGGGCGACGAGCAGCAGGGCGTAGTCGGTGGCGACACCGAAGACGAGGACCGTCAGGATGCCGGCGCTCTGGCCGTTGACGGTGAGGTCGGCGTACTTGGCCAGCAGGTACACCGACGACTGGGCGAGCCCCAGGGCGAACACGGCGCTGAGCACCGGGACGATCCACAGGAGCGGACTGCGGTAGATGAACAGCAGCAGGACGATGACGACGAGGCCCGCGGCCATGAGCAGGAAGCCGTCGAGGCTCTCGAAGACCTTGAACATGTCGGCGCCGCTGCCGGCGGGCCCGGTGACGTGCGCGGTCAGCCCGGGAGGCCCCCGCTTGGCGATGTCGCGCGCCTGGTCGACGGCGCCGGTGACGTCCTCGTCGGTGAGGGGAACGAGCGTCTGCAGGGCCTTGCCGTCCTTGGACGGGAACGGGCCGGACGCCTTCTGTGCGCCGGGCAGCTGCTGCAGGGCGGTCACGTCGGCGGCGGCCTTGGCGCGGTCCGCCGGGGTGATCCCGCCGGACCGCTCGTAGACGATGACGGCGAGCATCGTCTCGTCCTTGCGGAACTGCTCCTCCAGCTCGACGACCTGGGTCGACTCGGCGCCGGCGGGGAGCCAGGCGGCCGCGTCGTTCTCCTCGACGTCGCCGAGCTTGCCGGCGAGCGGGCCGAGGCCCACCAGCAGGGCGATCCACAGGGCCAGGACGACCCATTTGGTGCGCCGTCCGGCGATCAGTCCGGCAAGCCGGTGGGACGGGGCTCTGGGTGGAGCCGGGCTCGAAGCGCTCATGATCCTCTCCTGAGGCACGAAGACGAGATATATCGCGTTAGCTAGAGTGTCTCGCTCCCCGAGAGATGTCAAGTACTATCTCGAAATCCCCGAGGGTCGTGCGGCGGAGCGGTAGGGGTGGGCCGTTCCCTGATCTCAATCGTCGCGTCAGGGCCGGCCGTGCGCGTCCGGCGTGAGAAGGGAACGCGGCTACGCCGTTCGGGCCATGGAAAAGGCGCCGGCTACGTCTTGAGATGTAGCCGGCGCCCGGGAACGCCTGAGACCCGGCGGGTCCGCGGGGGACCGCCGGGTCGGGCGCGAGGGTCCTACGAGGTCAGGCGACCTTCTCGGACGACGAGGACTTGCCGGACGACGAGGAGTCGCCGCCGGACGACGACGAGCCGGAGGCCGCCGAGGAGGAGTCGCCCGAGGAGCCGTTCGACGAGGTGCCCGACGAGCCGTTGGACGACCCGTTCGACGAGGTGCTCGACGACGAGCCCGCGGTCGAGGACGACTTGCCGGAGCCGCGGCTGTCGGTGCGGTAGAAGCCCGACCCCTTGAAGATGATCCCCGCCGCGGAGAAGACCTTGCGGAGCTTGCCGCTGCATGCCGGGCATTCGGTCAGCGCGTCGTCGCTGAACTTCTGCACGACCTCCAGAGGTTCGCCGCACTCGGTGCAAACGTACTGATACGTCGGCACGGTTCCTCCTAGCTGACTCAGCCCGGCGGAGTCCGGACTGGCACTCACTGTGAACGACTGCTAATGGTACCCATGCGTGGAACGGGATTCGCCCCCGGCCTGTTCCCAGGTCGGTCACGAATCCGCCCGTCCCCGCCCGGCAGGTGTCCGCCCGTCCCCGCCGTGCGCATCAGGTGCCGGTCTCGCCGAACCAGCCCGCCAGCTTGCCCTTCCTGCTCACCGCGCGGAGCCGCCGCTCGGCCGCCTCGCGGACGGCGTCGGTGGTCACGACGAGGAGGGTGTCACCGGATTGCAGCGGCGTGGTCGGTTCGGGGACGAAGCTCGTCCCCTCCCGCACGATGAGCGTGATGGACGCGCCCGGGGGCAGCCGCAGCTCGAAGATCTCCACGCCGCTCAGCATCGAGTCGGGCGGGATCCGGACCTCCAGCAGGTCGGCGTGCAGCTCCTCCAGCGGCGCGGCCTCCACGTCCAGCTCCCGGGTCGGCTCGTCGCTGGACAGCCGGCACCAGCGCGCCACGAGCGGCAGCGTCGGCCCCTGGAGCAGGGTGAACAGGACGACGATGTTGAAGACGATCGCGAACAGCCGGTCGGCGTTCGGGATGTCGGCGACCATCGGGATGGTGGCGAGGACGATCGGGACGGCGCCGCGCAGCCCGGCCCAGGAGGTGAAGAGCTTCTCGCCCCAGGTCAGCTTGAACCCGATCGTGGACAGCACGATCGACACCGGCCGGGCGACCAGCAGCAGCACCGACCCGACGATCAGCGCGGGCAGGATCTGGGCGGGGAGTTCGCCGGGGTCGGCGAGCAGCCCGAGCATCACGAACAGCCCGATCTGGGCGAGCCAGCCGACGCCCTCCGCGAAGCCCCGCGTGGCGGGACGGTGCGGGAGCCGGGAGTTCCCGAGCACCACCGCGCCCACGTAGACGGCGAGGAACCCGCTCGCATGCAGCATCGACGCCGACGCGTAGGCGCCGACGGCCAGCGACATCACCGCGATGGGGTAGAGGCCGGAGGCGGGCAGCGCGATGCGGCGCAGGCCCTGCGCGCCGAGCCACCCGATGGCGATGCCGATCACGGCGCCCGCGACCAGCTCGTACACCATCACGCCGAGCAGTTCGGCCAGGTTGGGGGCGGTGCTGTGGGCGCTCAGCGTGATCACGATGATGACCACGGGGGCGTCGTTCATGCCGGACTCGCCCTCCAGCAGGCCCATCAGCCTGGAGGGCAGGGGCAATCGCCGCAGCACCGAGAACACGGCGGCGGCGTCGGTGGGCGCGAGCACGGCGCCGAGCAGGAAGGCGAAGCGCCAGTCCATCCCGAGGAGCCAGATGCAGGCGGCCGCCACGATGCCGATGCTGATCAGGGTGCCGAGGACGGACACGCTGACGGCGACGGGCACCGCCGGCTTCATCCGCCGCCAGTCCGTGGTGATGCCGCCTTCGGCGAGGATCAGGACGAGGGCGGCGAGCCCGAGCGTCTCGGCGAGTTCGGCATCGTCGAAGTGGATGTGGAGGGGACCGGACTCGCCGATGAAGAGGCCGAGGGCCATGTACGCCAGCAGGGTCGGGAGTCCCGCCTTGTGGGACAGCCTGACCGCGATGATGGCGCAGAGTACGAGCGCGGCCCCGAGGAGTAGCCAGATGTCGAGATGCACATCCCGCCCTTCGGGGTCGTCAAAGTTGAACGTTTAGCAATCCTACAGATTCAACGGTCGATCGCGCATTTCCTGTTGAGCATCGGCATGTCGGAAACGATCCCAAACGCTGTATGGCCTGCGGTTTTACCCTGTTCACGATGTTTCGCACGTCCCCTGCCGGACCGTCCTCCTTCCCGGCCGCCCCTCCACTGGGCCGCATGCCCGGGCCACCGGTCAGCCCAGCCGGACGAACCCGTCGGACGGGGTGGCGACGGCGCGGACGCGCCGGTCGTGCGGCTCGGACGGCAGCGCCTCCACCAGCTCGCCGTCGTACAGCGGCGCGACCGTCAGGATCGCCGGGCCGACACGCGCGAGCGCGCGGTCGTAGGAGCCGCCGCCGCGGCCGAGGCGCATCCCCGTCCGGTCGACGGCCACCGCCGGGACCAGGACGACGTCCGCCCCGGCGATCGCGCCCGGCCCGCGCCGCGGCTCGGACGGCTCCAGGCACCCGCGCGCCCCCGGCACCAGCGAGTCGGGCCCCTCGTAGGACGCCCAGTCGAGGTCGCCGTCCGGGAGCAGGACGGGGAGCAGCACGTACGTCCCGCGCTTCCAGAGCGCGAACAGCAGGCTGCGCGTGTCGGGCTCGTCGCCGATCGACGCGTACGCCGCGATGGTCCCCGCCATCTCCACCTCGGGCACCGACAGCAGCGCGTCCCGGACCCGGCGCGCCGCCGCGGAGCGCTCCTCCGGTCGCATCGCCGCACGTCGGCCCAGCATTTCCGCCCGGAGTCCGGCCTTCGAAAGGATGTCGTGCACGCTGTCGTCCTCACGGATGGTTAGGGTCGGTACATGGCCGACATTGCACCTGTACTCAAGGCGGTCGTCCCTGCGGCCGGCCTCGGTACCCGATTCTTGCCCGCCACCAAGGCGACTCCCAAGGAAATGCTGCCCATCGTCGACAAACCGGCGATCCAGTACGTCGTCGAGGAGGCGGTCGACGCCGGCCTCAGCGACGTGCTCATGATCACCGGGCGCAGCAAGCGGTCCATCGAGGACCACTTCGACCGAGCCTACGAGCTCGAGGAGGCGCTGCGCGCGAAGGGCGACGACGGGCGGCTGGACGCGGTGCGCGAGTCCAGCGACCTGGCGATCATGCACTACGTCCGGCAGGGGGAGCCGCGGGGCCTCGGGCACGCGGTGCACTGCGCCCGCCAGCACGTCGGCCGGGAGCCGTTCGCGGTGCTGCTCGGCGACGACATGATCGACGCCCGCGACAAGCTGCTGCGCCGCATGATCGAGGTGCGCAACCAGTACGGCGGCAGCGTCATCGCGCTGATGGAGGTGGCGCCCGACCAGGTCTCCGCGTACGGGTGCGCGGCCATCGAGGCGACGGACGAGGACGACGTCGTCCGTGTGTCCGACCTGGTCGAGAAGCCCGCCGCCGAGGAGGCGCCGAGCAACTGGATCATCATCGGGCGGTACGTCTGCGACCCCGCCGTGTTCGACGTGCTGGAGAAGACCCCGCCCGGGCGCGGCGGCGAGATCCAGCTGACCGACGCGCTGCGCACCCTCGCCGACATGCCCGCCGACCAGGGCGGCGGCGTCTACGGCGTCAAGTTCCGGGGGCGCCGCTACGACACCGGCAACAAGCTGGAGTACCTGCGGACGGTCGTCCAGTTCGCCGCGGAACGCCCCGACCTGGCGCCCGAGTTCATCCCGTGGCTGCGCGAGTTCGTCGAGTCGCAGGACGGCGCCGGCGGCGTGGGCGGCTCCGGGGACGCGTGACGACCCGCCACACTGGGAGGCGTGGTCATGAGATCGGTCGATGAGCATCTGCAGGAGATCCTCGGCAGAGTGAAGACGCTGCCGCCGCTCGACCTGGCGCTGCTGGAGGCGCAGGGCACGGTGCTCGCCGAGCCCGTGTCCGCGCCGGTGCCGCTGCCGCCGTTCGACAACTCCGCGATGGACGGCTACGCCGTCGTCGCGGCCGACATCGCGGCGGCCGCCGAGGGGTCCCCGGTCACGCTGCCCGTCGTCGGCGACATCGTGGCGGGCGACTCCGGCGTGGCGGCGATCCGGCCCGGCCTGACCGCGCGGATCATGACGGGCGCGCCGCTGCCCGCCGGCGCCGACGCGGTCATCCCGGTCGAGTGGACGGACGGCGGGGCCGCCAACGTCCGGGTCTTCCGCGCGGCCCCGCCGGGCAACTACATCCGGCGCGCGGGCGAGGACGTCCGCGCCGGCGAGGTCGTGGCGCCCGCCGGCACGCGGCTGACCGCGCCCCAGCTCGGCATGGTCGCGGCGGTGGGCCGGCCCCGGGTGACGGTGCGTCCGAAACCCCGCGTCGTGGTGGTCTCGACGGGCGACGAGCTGCGCGAGCCAGGTTCCGCCCTGTCCCCGGGCCAGATCTGGGAATCGAACAGCTTCATGCTCATCGCGGCCGTGGTCGAGGCGGGCGGAGTCGGGTTCCGGCACGCCACGGTCGAGGACGAGCCGGGCGACGTCCTGGAGATGCTCCACGACCAGCTCGTCCGGGCCGACGCCATCATCACCACCGGCGGCGTGTCCATGGGCACCAGGGACGTCGTCAAGGAGGCGCTGACCGGCACGGTGGGCTTCCACAAGGTGCGGATGCGTCCGGGCAAGCCGCAAGGGTTCGGCCTCCTTGAGGGCACGCCCGTGTTCACGCTCCCCGGGAACCCCGTGAGCGCGTACGTCTCGTTCCAGGTCTTCGTCCGGCCCGCGCTGCTCGCCATGCAGGGGCTGCCACCGGAGCCGCTGCCGACCGTGAGCGCCGTCCTGGCCGAGGACGTCACGTCCCCAACCGGGCTGCGCCACTACCTGCGCGGCAAGCTGTCGTTCAGCGGCGGCTCCTACAGCGTGGCCCCCGCCGAGGTGCAGGGCTCCCACCAGCTCGCCTCCCTCTCCTCGGCGAACGCGCTGATCGAGCTCGCAGAAGACACCGAGGCCGTGCAGGCCGGTTCCACCGTCAACGTACTGAGGTTGCCCTCGTGACCGAGTTCACCCACCTGGACGACACCGGCGCGGCCCGCATGGTCGACGTGTCGGCGAAGGACGTCTCCGCCAGGACCGCCACGGCGACGGGTCTCGTCCGCCTGTCGCCCGACTGCGTCGCCCTCCTGCGCGCCGGTGACATTCCCAAGGGCGATGCGATCTCCGTGGCCCGCATCGCCGGGATCATGGGCGCCAAGCGCGTCCCCGACCTCGTCCCCCTGTGCCACCCCATCGCCCTGCACGGCGTCACGGTCGACCTGGAGGTCCGGGACGACGGCGTCGCGATCACCGCGGTCACCCGCACCGCCGACCGGACCGGCGTCGAGATGGAGGCCCTCACCTCCGTCAGCGTCGCCGCGCTGGCCCTGGTCGACATGGTGAAGGCCGTCGACCCCGCCGCGGTGATCACCGATGTCCGGGTGGAGGAGAAGACCGGCGGCAAGAAGGGCGTGTGGCGGCGATGATCAGGGCGATGGCGGTCACGGTCTCCAACCGCGCCGCGGCCGGCGTCTACGAGGACAGGTCCGGCCCCGTCCTGGTCGAGCTGCTGGAGGACATCGGCTGCCAGGTGGACGGCCCGGTCGTGGTGCCGGACGGCCCCCCGGTCGCGGAGGTGCTGCGCGACGCGGTCGCCCAGGGCTACGACGTCGTCGTCACGTCCGGCGGCACGGGCCTGACCCCGACCGACCAGACCCCCGAGATGACCCGCCAAGTCCTGGAATGGGAGATCCCGGGGATCGCCGAGGCGATCCGCCTGGAGGGCCGCGAGAAGGTGCCCGCCGCGATCCTGTCCCGTGGCCTCGCGGGCGTCGCGGGCCGCACCGTGATCGTCAACCTGCCCGGCTCGACCGGCGGCGTCCGCGACGGCATGGCCGTCCTGGCCCGCGTCCTGCCCCACGCCGTCGACCAGATCGCGGGCGGCGACCACCCCCGCCCCTGACCGGCCGCCCCTTGCCGGAGGTCGACCCGACCTCGTCCTCCACACTGGTCGCATGGATTACGTCGGCCGGGTGCCCGCGCCGCCGCTGGATCGGTTCATCGACGACGTCTACTACCTGAGCGGGGTGCCGCGCCACCGCCGGATGAGCGTGCCGCCGATGCCGTCCGCGCACCTCTTCATCAACCTGGGGGAGCCCGCCCGCCTTTGGGACTCCGACCCTTCCGTGCCGCCGCTGCTGGTCGTCGACGGCTGGTTCATGGGCATCTGGACCAGACGTTTCCTCATCGAATACCCCGCACGAGTGCGGCTGGTCGGGGTGCATTTCAAGCCGTGGGGGCTTTCGCCGTTCATCGACATGCCGGCGTCCGAACTGAGGGACCGCTGGGTGCCGGTCGACGCCGTCTGGCAGCGGTCCGTGGACCGGATCCGCAACCAGATCGGCGACATCGCAACGGCCGCCGAGACGCTGCACGCGGTGGAAGGGGAACTGCGAGCGCGCCTCGCCGACACGCCTTCGCGCGGCCTTGACCTCGTCCAGCACACCGCCGGACGTCTGGAGACCGTCCACGGCGCGCTTCCGGTCGGCGCGCTGGCCGATGCCGCCGGGGTGAGCGGCAACCACCTGGCCGCGCAGTTCAAGTCGCATGTCGGGGTCACTCCGAAGCGGGTGGCGCGCATCTACCGCTTCGCGCGGCTGATCCTCTCGGTGGACGCCCGGCATCCGGTCGACTGGCCGGACCTCGCCCATGCGGCGGGCTATTTCGACCAGGCCCACTTCATCCGGGAGTTCAAGGACTTCACCGGCCTCACCCCGACGGAGTACCTGGCCCTGCGGCGCCGATTCCCCGCCGACGCGGCGTTCCCGCCGGACAGCGGCCCGATGCCCGCCGAGTGATTTTTTACAATCCGGCGCGCTCCCCGGGGCGCAAGGATCGCAGGGCCGAAGAGCGAGCGACCGGAGGAGAACCCATGGGCTCGGTGATCATGCACTGCGCGGTGTCGGTGGACGGCTTCATCGCCGACGACAACAACGACGTCGGACCGCTCCACGACTGGTACTTCAACGGAGACACACCGCTGGCGGACGCCGAGCCGGAGGGGTTCGACCACTCCGGAGCCGGAACCTCCTTCAGGGTCTCCAAGGCGTCGGCGGACTACATCCGGCCGATCTGGGACGGGATCGGCGCCATCGTGATGGGCCGCACCCTGTTCGACCTGGTGAACGGCTGGGAGGGCAGCCCGCCCACCGGTGACCACGTGGTCGTGGTCTCCCACCGTCCCAAGCCCGAAGGCTGGCACCCCGAGGCGTCCTACCACTTCGTGGACAACGTGGCGGCCGGGATCGGCAAGGCCCGAGAGCTCGCCGGCGACCGCACCGTCAGCGTGAACGCCGGCGACGTGGGCGGCCAGGCCCTCGCTGCCGGCCTCGTGGACGAGGTGGCGATGGACATGGTCCCGGTGGTGTTCGGTACCGGCAAGCGCTACTTCGGCCCCGTCGACGGCCGGCACCTGCTGGAGCCGCCCCACACGGTCATCCAGGGGGACGGCGTTCTGCACCTGAGCTTCAAGGTCCGTCGCCGTAGCGAGCAGCGATAGCGGCAGCCCGATCGCGCAGGGACGTACGCAACCACTCGGGCTCCAAGGCCTCCGCGCTCATGGCGAGCTGCCACAGTGCCCACTCGGCGTGCCTGCGGTCCTGGAAGGTCACTTCGAGCCGTGTCCAGCCGTCTGGCTCAGCCTCTTCCGTCAGGACGGCAAGCGCGGTGCCGGCCAGCTCGTCCCGCCGCTTGGGATGCACCCGAACCAGCACGGCGACCTGGTCGCCGCCGGTCCGGAACCGGGTACTGCGCTCCTGCCAGACGCGGTCCAGATCGACCTGCTCCGGCCGCTGCGCGGGCTCGTCGAGTTCCTCGGCGGCCAGGATCCGGGACAGCCGGTAGGTGCGGTCCTCCCCGGCCCTTCTCGCCAGCAGGTAGCCCAGGTCGCGGACGGTCACCAGCCCGACCGGATCGACCGTCCGCCACCGCGCCGCCCTGCCCGCGGCCGCGTAGTGGATGCGTAGCTTGTGCCCGGCGAACACCGCGCGCCGCACCTCGGCCACGACGGCGTCGGGCACCTCCTCGGCGACCTGCCGCCGCGACAGCAGGTCGATCTCGGGATCGATGAGCAGCCGCTGGGCCGCGCCCGCCGCGACGTCCCGATGGCCCTCCGGGAGCGCGTCGACCACCTTGAGCATCGCCGACGCGAGCGCCGACCCGAGCCCGAACGCCTGCGCGCCGCGCCGCGACCCGGCGATCAGCAGGGCGAGCGCCTCGTCGTGGTTCAGCCCGGTGAGCTCCGTCTGGAAACCGGGCAGCAGCTCGAACCCGCCATGCCGCCCGCGCTCGGCGTACACGGGCACCCCGGCCGCCGACAGCGCCTCGATGTCCCGCAGGACCGTCCGGGTGGAGACCTCCAGCTCGCGGGCCAGCGTGGCCGCGGACAACCGGCCGCGCCGGCGCAGCAGCAGCACCAGCGAAACCAGCCGGTCGGCGCGCATGCCAAAACCCTAGCGAATACATGACAAAGGATGTCGTGATTAGTTGGCAGGCTCTCAGCACATCGGCCGCCGAAGCCGATACTTCCGACGAATGGAGCCGTAGTGACCATAGAGCGAGCGCCGGTCAACCCGTGGACGTGGTCGATGGAGATGGGCTACAACCAGGGCGAACTCGTCACCGGAGAGCCCCGGACCCTCTACATCTCCGGCCAGACCGCGATGAGTGCCGAGGGTAAGCCCCAGCACCCGAACGACATGAAGGCACAGCTGATCCTGAGCCTCGACAACCTGGAGTCCGTCCTCGGCGAGGCCGGCATGACGCTGGAGAACCTCGTCCGGCTCAACGTCTACACGACCGACGTGGACGAGCTCTTCCAGCACTACGCCGAACTGGCCGCCCGCCTCGCCACCGCCGGAGTAGCCCCGACCACCACGATGCTGGGCGTGACCCGCCTGGCGATCCCGACCCTCATGGTCGAGTTGGAGGCCACGGCCGTCGCCTGAGAATCAGAGGCCGCCCCAGGCCAGACCCGGGGCGGCCTCTGCCCCATCCAAGAATCACCAGTCAGGACGTCACCAATACCGTTCGACCATCCCCTTGGTGGCGACACGCGCCTTGGTAACACCACGAACCCGCCGCCTGCGCCGCTTCTCGACCCGGACAAGGCGCCGCCCATCAGCCTGCCCGCCGCCCTCCAGCCGGACGCGCCGCCGCAACCTGCTCTCGACCCAGTCACCCAGCGGCAGGTCGGGCTCTTTCCGCCACGTCTTCGGCCGCCTACGCGCCAGCCGCTCCTCGGCCTCCTCGGCCCTGGCGGCGTCCACCCCTCCGGTGGCGTCCCGGAGAATGCGCTGCAGACGATGACGGTTGGCACGATTGGGAAACCGCTTGTTCAGCCGTACCGCTTTCCTGGACGTCTTGTCGTTCTCCGCGTAGGCATTGCGGCGGTCTTTCGCATAGCTGAGCCGCTTCTTCTCCTGAGGGCTCCTGCTTCCCACCAAGCCTCCTCCGCCAAAGCCCGAGCCACTGCGGACACAACTCTCCCAGCGGGCGCCACAGCTCGCCATGGCGAAGTCCTGCGGCCGGGCCATACGGAGGGCGGGGTGTGGTGCCCGGGTGCGCCGTACCCAGGTACCACGCGCCCTGGTTGATGCCCGCTGAGCTGCGCAAACTTGTGGAGGTGAACGACAGAGAGGACCCCGCCATGGCTGAGAACGAGAACCTCGACGTGGTCGGAATGTGGGTGACCGCGGACGGCCATATCCGCCAGGAACTGCTGCCGGACGGCCGCTACGACGAAGCCCGCGGCGACCGGCGCAGCGCGTACACAGGCCGGTACACGGTGACCGGCAACCACATCGACTACATCGACGACACCGGCTTCACGGCGACGGGCGACATCCGAGACGGCGTCCTTTACCACGAGCACCTCGTGCTGTACCGCGAGGAACAAGCCGAGCGCCGCCCCTGAGGCCCCGGGAAATCAGACCGTGACGACGATCTTCTTTCCGGCATGGAGGCCCTTCTCCAGGCGGCGGTGCGCCTCGACGATGTCGTCGAGGGCGAACACCTCGTCGATGGCGGGCCGCAGTGCGCCGAGCCGTACACCGGCGTTCAGGAAGGCCGCCATACGCTGCACCACCACAGGGTCGAGGGTGTGCTCGAAACTCTGGTAGCCGAAGATCGAGAGCGGCGTGCCCATCGGGAACGGTGTGGGGCGAGGGTCCAGGAAGCCCGCCGCGACCAGGGTCCCGCCGGGGCGGGCCGCCTTCAGGAGATCCTGCTGGCCTGGGCCCATGACGAGGTCGAGGACGATGTCGGCGCCCGTCCCGCCGGTGTGCCGGCGAACGGCTTCGGCAACGTCCATGCGGTCGGTCGCGACCACCGCGGCGGCACCGGCGGCGATCAGCTCGTCCGTCTTCGCGCTGTGCCGGGTGACGGCGATGGGCACGGCGCCGATCTGGTTGGCGATCTGCATCGCCGCCCGGCCGACGCCGCCGGACGCCGCGGTGATGAGGACGCGGTCACCGGGACGCATCCCCGCCTTCTCGACGAGTGCTCCGTAAGCGGTGGAGTACGCGACCCAGATCGCCGCCGCCTCCGTGACGCCGAGCCCGGCGGGCCGGGCGACGACACGACTTGCAGGAAGCGTGGTGGATTCGGCGTAGCTGCCCCTCACGTTCGCGTCCGGGATCGCCGCGAGGATGACCGGGTCACCGACCTTCAGCCCGGTGATTTCGGGGCCCAGCGCATCGATGATGCCGGTCCCTTCGACTCCGAGGCGAGCGTGCGGCAGGGGGACGGGTACGGGCGAAGTACCGGATCGCACCATCTGGTCGAGCGGGTTGACGGCGAACGCTTCGATCCTGACCCGGACCTCGCCGGCCGCGGGCTCGACGGCCTGCTCCTCGACGACGTGCATGACCTCCGGCCCGCCGAACTCGTCGAACACGACGACTCGTGGCATGGTGACTCCTCCGCATCTCGCGCTGGACTTGCTTCTCGTCCACGACGCTACGAAGCCGGCGGTTACCTCCTGGTACCTTCGATTTCATGGAGAATGCCGCTGGGCCGGTCTTCCTCGCGGACTGCCCCACACGACTGGCGGTAGAGATCATCTCCGACAAGTGGGCCGCGCTCGTGCTCTTCGGGCTCAGCCGGCAGCCGCGCAGGCACGGCGAACTCGTCGACCTCATCGGCGGCGTCTCGCGCAAGGTCCTCACCCAGACGCTGCGCCGGCTCCAGCAGTACGGTCTCGTCGAACGCCATGCCGAAGCGCCCCATCGGGTCGAGTACAGCCTCACCGACCTCGGCCAGACCCTTATAGAGCCCATCGAGGTCCTGACGAACTGGGCGAGAGACCATGGCGGAGCCATAGCCGACTTCCAGGAGGCAGCGGAATCCGCCACTCCCGCTCGAACGCGCCAAGCGAGTTGATTCCGAAGAAACCCGGCTTCTGATCACGAGGCTCCGGGGCCAGCGCGCAGGGGCCCCGTTGGAGTACCACCTGCTGTACGGCAAATAGATGGTCGGCGGTCGTGCCTTGTGAGGGCACGGCGTCCGCCGTATCTCCGGCTCGTCCAAACGAACCCGCTGTCCGCACGTTGGAGACGCTTCCGAGAGGCGCGGAATCTCCGCCTGTAAGGCCATTCTGCAGCCGGTCAGGCGATTTCAAACCAGGTGCGCAGGCGGCCGGTCTCGTCTGTGTCGTAGCCGAAGCGGGTGGCCAGAGTCTCGATTAAAAGAATCCCGTGACCGTGGTCGCGGAGTTCGGTGTCATGGCGGCGGGTCGGCAGGGTGGAGGCGCCCGCGTCGATCACCTCGCAGCGTATGGCGTTGCCGCTGGCGGAGAGCGCGAGGGGGAACGTTCCACCGTGGCGGGAGTTGGAGTGCCGCACGCTGTTGGTGCATGCCTCGGAGATCAGCAGTTGCGCTGTCGCCGTGCGGTCGGTGTCGTCCAGGATCTTGGCTGCGAAGCGGCGAGCCTCGCCGACGCTCTCCGGGGTGGCCGGCAAGGTCACGCGGCCGAGGACGCTCCAGTTCGTCATGCGTTCATAGCTTCCGCGATCGCGGGGACTGCCCGGGGGTCGGTGATCAGGGCCCAGTCACCAGACCACACCCAGACCCACGTCTGGATCTGCGGTGCGGGGATACAGGTGACGAAGCGGGTGGTCTTCGACCGGTAGCTGGTGACGCGCAGGACGGCGTTCGGTCCCGTCCACAGGACCTCGGGGCAGAGCCCGTAACGCTGCAATTGGCCCGCCAACCATCCAAGAAGGTATTGCCGGCGCCGGGGATGCAGTTCTTGTTCCAGATTGTCCATGATGTCTCCGTTTCCCGTACCGTCGCTGTGACCTCGCGGTTTTCGGGACAAGCGCGCTCCGCGATGGTTACCGTGTCGCTGTTCCTTGGAGCACCTGGAAATTCAGGCGGCGGATGGAAGTCTCATGCACATCAACGAATCTCCCGACCCCCGGTCGTCGATGTGGGCTTGGATGGCCTACAGCCTGCGGTTTCACCGGATGCAGCACGGCATGTCAGGCCATGCGCTGGCCAAGCTCCTCAACTGTGCGCGTTCCTCGATTTCCAGATTGGAGAACTGCGAGGCGAAGCTGACCGACGCCCAGGCCGGCGTCCTGGACAAGGATTGGAACACCGGCGGCCTGTTCACGACCATGCTCTGGTACGCCCGTCTCGGGCACGACCCCAACTGGTTGTGCGACGTGAAGTCGCACGTTTCGAGTGAATGCATGATTGGAGGTCGATGGAAAGTCGAAATGCATTCCAGGCTAGTGCCTGAGCCTGTCCCCG
>NZ_FZOR01000001.1 GCF_900188445.1 Actinomadura meyerae | reverse complement strand
TGCCTCAAAACCCACACCACCTACGACCAGACCACCGCATGGTCACACCACCACCACGACCTCGCCGCTTGACATTCAACCTCCAGGGATGTCTGACGCCAAGGGCAAAACAATCAATGCGCAGCGTCCTGCCAGGTGGGGCCGGTGCCCATGGAGATGCTGAGGGGGGCGCGGAGTTCGTAGGCTCCGGCCATCTCGGTGCTGACGAGGGTCTTGAGGGTGTCGAGCTCTCCGGGGGCGACTTCGAAGACGAGTTCGTCGTGGACCTGGAGGAGCATGCGGGAGGTCAGGCCGGCGTCGCGGAGGGCGCGGTCGACGTTGAGGCCGGCGACCTTGATGATGTCGGCTGCGGAGCCCTGGATGGGGGCGTTGAGGGCCATGCGCTCGGCCATCTCGCGGCGCTGGCGGTTGTCGGAGTTGAGGTCGGGCAGGTAGCGGCGGCGGCCGAGGATGGTCTCGGTGTAGCCGTCCTGGCGGGCCTTGGCGACGATGTCGCGGAGGTAGTCGCGGACGCCGCCGAACTGCTCGAAGTACTCCTCCATGAGGCCGCGGGCCTCGTCGGGGGAGATCCGCAGCTGCTGGGACAGGCCGTAGGCGGACAGGCCGTAGGCGAGGCCGTAGTTCATGGCCTTGATGCGGGCGCGCAGCTCGGAGTCGATCTGCTCGGGCGGGAGGCCGAAGACGCGGGACGCGGTGATGGTGTGGAAGTCGGCGCCGGAGCCGAACGCCTCCAGCAGGGCCTCGTCCTCGGAGAGGTGCGCCATGATCCGCAGTTCGATCTGGGAGTAGTCGGCGGTGAGGAGGGACTCGTAGCCCTCGCCGACGACGAACGCCTCGCGGATCTGGCGGCCTTCGGCGGTGCGGATCGGGATGTTCTGCAGGTTCGGGTCGGTGGACGACAGCCGGCCCGTCGCGGCGATCATCTGGTTGTAGGTGGTGTGGATGCGCCCGGCGTCGTCGAGCATCGGGATCAGCGAGTCGACGATGCTCTTGAGCTTGGCGACCTCGCGCCAGCGCAGGATGTGCTCCAGGACGGGGTGGCCGTCCTTCTCCAGGAGGGTCGTGAGGGCCTCGGAGTCGGTGGTGTAGCCGGTCTTGGTGCGCTTGGTCTTCGGCAGCTTCAGCTCGTCGAACAGCACCTGCTGGACCTGCTTGGGCGAGCCGAGGTTGAAGTCGCGGCCGACGGCGTCGTGGGCGAGCTGCTCCTGCTCCTTCACCTGCCCGCCGAGGGACGCCGACAGGTGCGCGAGGCGGTCGGCGTCGACGGCGATGCCCGCGCGCTCCATGTCGGCCAGGACGCGCACGAGGGGCAGCTCCACCTCGTGGAGGAGGCGGGTGGCGCCGCGCTTCTCCAGGTCCTTGTCGAGGATGTCGGCCAGCTCGGTGACGGCGCGCGCGCGGACCGCGAGGGCCTCGGCGGCCTCCTCCTCGCCGGAGCCGTCCAGGGTGAGCTGCCCCGAGTCCTCGGTCTCGCTGCGCAGCTCGCGGTGCAGGTAGCGCAGGACGAGGTCGGCGAGGTCGAACGTCCGCTGGCCGGGCAGCGCGAGGTAGGCGGCGAGCGCGGTGTCGCTGGTGACGCCGGCCAGCGACATGCCGCGCGCGGCGAGCGCCAGCATCGGGCCCTTGGCCTCGTGGACGGCCTTGGGCCGCGCCGGGTCGGCGAGGTAGGCGGCCAGGGCGCGCTCGTCGTCCTCGATCAGCTCGGCCGGGTCGAGGTGGACGGCCGGCCCCTTCTTGGACGCCAGCGCCAGCGCGGTGATCTCGCCGGTGCCGCGGCCCCAGGTGCCGGTGACGGCGACGCCGAGCCGCTCGCCGGCGTTGGCGTCCAGCCAGGCGCCGAGCGCGCCGGGCTCCAGCGCGTCCAGCTCGACCTCGAAGCCCTCGTCGGCCTCGGGCTCGGCGGCCGACAGCGACGCGTACAGGCGCTCGCGCAGGACGCGGAACTGCAGCGAGTCGAACAGGGTGTGGATCTCCTCGCGGTCCCACTGGCCCATGGACAGCTGCGGCGGCGTCAGCTCCAGGCCGACCTCGGTGTCGAGCTTGTTGATCTGCTGGTTGCGCAGCACCCCGGCGAGGTGCTCGCGCAGGTTGTCGCCCGCCTTGCCCTTGATCTCGTCGACGCGGGCGACGAGGGTGTCGAGGTCGCCGTACTTGGTCAGCCACTTCGCGGCGGTCTTCGGGCCGACGCCGGGGACGCCGGGCAGGTTGTCGCTGCTCTCCCCGACCAGCGCGGCCAGCTCCCGGTAGCGCTCGGGCGGCACGCCGTACTTGGCCTCGACGGCGGCCGGGTCCATCCGGGCGAGCTCGGACACGCCGCGGACCGGGTAGAGGATCGTGACGTGCTCGTCGACGAGCTGGAACGCGTCCCGGTCGCCGGTGACGATCAGGGTCTCCATGCCCGCCTCGGTCGCCTGGACCGACAGCGTGGCGATGATGTCGTCGGCCTCGTAGCCGGCGACCGACAGCCGCGGGATGCGCAGCGCGTCCAGCACCTCGAAGATCAGGCTGACCTGGCTGCGGAACTCGTCGGGGGTCTTCTGCCGCCCCGCCTTGTACTCCACGTACTGCTCGTGCCGGAACGTCGGCTCCGACCGGTCGAACGCCACCGCGATGTGGCTCGGCTGCTCGTCCCGCAGGACGTTGATGAGCATCGAGGTGAAGCCGTACACGGCGTTGGTCGGCTGCCCGTCGGTGGTGGAGAAGTTCTCCACGGGCAACGCGAAGAACGCCCGGTAGGCCAGGGAGTGCCCGTCGAGCAGGAGAAGCCGGTCACGCTTGTCAGGGGTCGCTGGTGTCGTCGCCACACCAGGACTCTAGTCTGCGCGTACGACAGTTTTGTGGAGGCGTAAGTGACTGACACCGGCGGGACGTCCCCGGAGCGGGCGGCCGCGGAGATCAACACCGGCGGGGGCTTCGACGGGTACGGCGACCTGGCCAAGGCCATGGGCGTCGAGTACCTGGAGGTCTCGGCGGAGCGCGTCGTGGGCCGGATGCCGGTCAAGGGCAACACCCAGCCGTACGGGCTGCTGCACGGCGGGGCCTCCTGCGTCCTCGCCGAGACGCTCGGCTCCGCCGGGTCGGCGCTGCACGCCGGACCCGGACGCGTCGCCGTCGGCATCGAGATCAACGCCACCCACCACCGGTCCGCGACCGAGGGGTACGTCACCGGCGTCGCGACCCGCGCGCACGGCGGCCGCACCCTCGCCACCTACGACATCGTGATCACCGACGACCGGGACCGGCGGGTCTGCACGGCGCGGCTCACCTGCATGCTGCGCGACGCGCCGCCGGGGGCCTGATCCGCCGCGCGATCCGCGCTTTCTTTGCGGGCCCCGCCCCGGGGTCGGTAGCGTGATCGGAACGGCCCGGGGTCACCGAGTAGACAACGTACGCGCCCGGGGAAGGTTCGTACGGCCCCAAAGGTGACCCCGGGTCAACGCATGTCCGGACCCGTCCCGGCGGTGCTCCGCGCGGCCGCCTCCCGGCGACACCGGCGTGGGTTCGTGACCGGTTGCGGTTGGGTTGCGAAACGGGATCACCGGTTCATTCCCGTCCCCGCCCCGCCGTACGTTCCGGACCATGCGCCACCACCGAACGCGCACCCGCCCGGCCGCCGCCCTCACCGGGGCGCTCGCGCTCACCGCCGCCCTCACCCTCGCCGGCTGCTCCGGCTCCGGGGACGGCGACGCCCTCCCCACCTACAGGATCCCCGCCGAGACCGCCCGGGAGGGCGAGTCCGCACCCGCCGGCAAGACCGCCCGCAGCGCCGACATGAGCTTCACCGTGATCGGCTACAGCACCGCCATGACCGACGTCATGGGCACCCACGCCGCCATGGACGCCAAGGGCGCCTTCACCCGCGTCCGCGTCCTCGCCGTCAACACCGGCCGCGACATCCAGGTCTTCGACACCTGGAAGCAGCGGCTCGTCACCGCCGACGGCACGGCCCACTCCCCCGACGTCAACGCCACCATGATCAAACGGCAGCCGGAGCGGCTGTCGGTCGGCGCGTCCATGCGCGTCGAGTTCGACCTGTGGTTCGACATCCCGCGCGGCGCCAAAGCCACGGCGATCCGCCTCTACGGCTCGCCCCCGGTCGGTGCCGTCAGCGACCCGCCCCCGGCCGAGATACCGCTCCCCTGAACGCGGCGGCGCCCGCCGGCCCCGGACGAACCGGGACCGGCGGGCGCGCGACGCGAGCGGACGCCCGCTAGCCGGACTCCTCACCGTTCTCGGCGGACGCGGCCTTCGCCGAACCCGGCCCTGCCGCATCCGACCCTGCCGCATCCGACGCGGCGGAACCCGACGCGGCAGGCCCCGACGCGGGCGCGTCCGGCGCGGACGCGTCCGACGCCGTGACCGACTCCCCGGCGCCCAGATAGGCGGCCCGGACCTGCGGATCGTCCAGCAGCTCGGCCGCCGGCGCCGACTTCACCACCCGGCCCGTCTCCAGGACGTACGCGCGGCTCGCGATCTGCAGCGCCTGCTGCGCGTTCTGCTCCACCAGCAGCACCGTCGTGCCGCGCCGGTTGATCTCCTCGATGATCGAGAAGATCTGCTGCACCAGCATCGGCGCCAGACCCATCGACGGCTCGTCCAGCAGCAGCACCTTCGGCTTGGCCATCAGCGCCCGCCCGATCGCGAGCATCTGCTGCTCGCCGCCGGACATCGTGCCGCCCGGCTGCGACTTGCGCTCGGCCAGCCGCGGGAACAGCTCGTACGCCTCGGCCAGCTCCTTGGCGGCGCTGTCCTTGCGGGCGTACGCCCCCATCAGGAGGTTCTCCTCCACGGTCATCCCGGGGAAGATCCCGCGCCCCTCCGGCGCCTGCCCGATCCCGGCCGACACCCGCTTGTGCCCGGCCAGCCGGCTGATGTCCTGACCGTCGAAGCGGATCGCCCCCGACGTCAGGCTCCGCAGCCCGGAGATCGTCTTCAGCGTGGTCGTCTTCCCGGCGCCGTTCGCGCCGATCAGCGTCACGATCTCGCCCTCGTCCACGGACACCGAGATGCCCTTGAGCGCGGCGATCTTTCCGTAGTGGACGTGGATGTCCTCGATCTCAAGAAGCATCGGCCGGAGCCCCCAGATACGCCTCGATCACCCGCGGGTCGTTCTGCACCTCGGCCGGCAGGCCGTCGGCGATCTTCTGCCCGAAGTCCAGCACCGCCACCCGGTCGCTGATCCCCATCACCAGGCTCATGTCGTGCTCGATGAGCATGACCGTCACCCCGGTGTCGCGGATCCGCCGGATCAGATCCTGCAGCGCGATCTTCTCCGCCGGGTTCATGCCCGCCGCCGGCTCGTCCAGCAGCAGCAGCTTCGGATTCGTGCCCAGCGCCCGCGCGATCTCCAGCCGGCGCTGGTCGCCGTACGGCAGGTTCTTCGCCGCCTCCTCGGCCCGGTGCGGGATCCCCACCAGCTCCAGGAGCTCGCGGGCGCGCTCGCGGCCCTGCCGCTCCTCCCGGTGGAACCACGGCAGCCCCAGCGCCGCGCCGGCGAGCCCCGTCCGGTGGTGGGCGTCCGTGCCCACCAGGACGTTCTCCAGCGCCGTCATGTTGTGGAACAGCCGCACGTTCTGGAACGTCCGCGCCACACCGAGCTTCGTCACGACATAGCGCTTCTTGCCGTCGATGCGCTTGCCGTCGAACACCACCGCGCCCTCGGTGGGCCGGTACACGCCGGTGGTCACGTTGAACACCGTCGTCTTCCCCGCCCCGTTCGGGCCGATCAGCGCGAAGATCTCGCCCTCGCGGATGGTGATCGCCACCTTGTTCAGCGCCACGACGCCGCCGAACCGCATCACGACATCGCGCAGCTCCAGAACCGGCCTGCGCTCGTCCGTCCCGCTCACTTGCCCACCTCCGCGGCCTCGGACTGACCCGGACCGGCGACCTCGGCGCCCATGCTGCCCATGCCGCCCGTCCCCTCCGCCAGCTCGGCCTTGCGCCGCCGCGACGGCCACAGACCCTCCGGACGGAAGATCATCATCAGCACCAGCGCGCCACCGAAGATCAGCATGCGGTACTCGTCCAGGAACCGGAACCGCTCGGGCAGCCACGCCACCACGAACGCCCCCAGGATCGCACCCGGGATGTTCCCCGAGCCGCCCAGCACCACCGCCGCCAGGATCAGCGCCGACACGATGAACTCGAAGTTCGCCGGCAGGATCGACGTCTGCTTCGCGGCGAACACCACGCCGCCGCTGCCGCCGATCGCCGCGCCGATCGCGAACGCCGCCAGCTTGAACTTGAACGTCGGCACGCCCATCAGCTCCGCCGCGTCCTCGTCCTCGCGGATCGACGCCCACGCCCGGCCGACGCGCGAGGCGTCCAGCCGCCGGACGAAGATGATCGCGATCACGATGAACGCCAGCAGCAGGTAGTAGTACGGCCGCGTGTCCAGCAGCCCGTACTTCAGCGGCTGCACCCCGAGGATCTCGAACTCCGACAGCGACGGCGGGTGTGGGATCCCCTGCACACCGCGCGGGCCGTTCACGAACGAGCTGTTGTTCGCCGTCCGCTTGACGATCTCACCGAAGCCGAGCGTCACGATCGCCAGGTAGTCGCCCCGCAGCCGCAGCGTCGGAGCCCCCAGGATCACCCCCGCCAGCGCCGAGAACAGGATCGCCAGGACCAGCGTCTCCCAGAAGCTCCAGTGGTACCGCACCGCGAAGATCGCGATGGTGTACCCGCCCACCGCGTAGAACGCGACGTAACCGAGGTCCAGGAGGCCCGCCATGCCGACCACGACGTTCAGGCCCAGCGCCAGCAGCACGTAGATCGCGATCTGGTCGCTCAGCATCGACGGCCAGCTCGCGCCGCTCGGCGCCATGAAGCTGCCGATCGCCTCGCTCGGCAGGAACACCGCACCGACGATCAGCAGGATGTAGACCGCCCAGCGCTGCCAGCCGGGGGCGCCCGCCCACCAGTCCCGCAGCGGATCGAGGGAGAGACCGGAACCGCGCCGGCCCGCCTTGCCGTTCTTCGTCTTCGAAAGGTTCATGCGCGCGCCTGCTGGAGAGACTCACCGAGGATGCCGGTGGGACGGAACATCAGGACCAGGATCAGCACGGTGAACGCGACCACGTCCCGCCACTGCGAACCGAACAGGCTCGACCCGTACATCTCGAGCAGCCCGAGGACGAACCCGCCCGCGAGCGCCCCGCGGATGTTGCCGATCCCGCCGAGCACCGCCGCCGTGAACGCCTTGATGCCGAGCAGGAACCCGACGAAGTAGTTCGTCTGCTCGAAACGCAGGAAGTACAGCGCCGCCGCGACACCCGCCATGACACCGCCGACCATGAACGTCACCGACACCACCCGGTCGATGTTGACGCCCATCAGCACCGCCGTCTCCGGGTCCTGCGCCGTCGAGCGGATGCCCCGGCCCAGCTTCGTCCGGTTCACGAACTGGTCGAGCGCGACCATCATCAGCACCGCGCCGAAAAAGATGATCAGCTTGTCGTTGCTGATCTGGATGGGGCCGAAGTCCACCACGTTCGACAGCTGCTTGAAGTGCTCGTCGACGGGTAGCCGGCCGCCCTCCTTCGAGGTCCCGAACACCCGGTGCACGACGACCGTCGCGAACAGCTGCTGGATGAAGATCGACGCCCCGATGGCCGAGATCAGCGCGGCCAGCCGGGACGCGCCCCTTTTTCGGAGCGGCCGGTACGCCGTCACCTCCAGCAGCATCGCGCTGCCGGCCGTGACCGCCCCGGCCACCACCGCGGTCAGCGCCACGACGCCGATGAGCGCGAAACCGCCCACCGTGCCGACACCGAGCGTGCGCACCGTCCACAGGGCGGCGAACGTGCCGACCATGAAGATGTCGGCATGCGCGAAGTTGATCAGCCTCAGCACGCCGTAGACCATCGTGTAGCCCAGCGCCAGCAGCGCGTAGATCGCGCCTAGCGACAGACCGTCGATGGTCGACGGCCAGAATTGATTGATGAAGTCGTCGAGCACCTTGGGGTCGCCTTAATCAGAGAAGGAGCGGGAGCGCTGTAGCGCTCCCGCTCCCGCGCCATCAGGGGATCTCGTCAGGGGCGCTGTGGCGCCTAGGAGACCTTCGCTTCGTTGCTCTTGCCGAGCAGCGGCAGCTGGTTGTCCTTCACCTCGTAGACGTAGATGTCCTCGGTCGCGAGCTCACCGTTCTCGGCGAACTTGATCTGCTTGCCGACGCCCTGGACGTCCACGGTCTTGAGGAACTCGTTGATCTCCTCCGGCTCGGTCTTGCCGGCCTTGACCGCCTCGATGAACGCCGTCGCGGCGTCGAAGCCCTCGGTCGAGTAGATCGCCACGTCCGAGCCGAACTTCGCCTTGTAGTCGTCGGCGAACTTCTTGGCCTTCGGGTTGGTCTTGCCCGTCGGGTCGATGAGGCAGCCGCAGCTGATCAGCGTGCCCTGGGCGTTCTTCTGCCCGGTGCCCTCGATCAGGCCGGTGGCGAGCGAGCCGTCGCCCGACATCATCTTGCCGGTGTAGCCGCCCTCGCGCAGCTGCTTGAACAGCCGGCCCGCGACCGCGTAGTAGCCGCCGAAGTACACGAAGTCGGGCTTGAACTCGTTGATCTTGTTGACCGTCGAGGAGTAGTCGGTGCCCTTGTCGTCGACCGCGTCGTTCTGGGTCTGGGCGCCCTTGGCCTTCACGGCCTTCTCGATCGCGTCCGCGAGGCCCTTGCCGTAGTCCTGGTTGTCCGACACCAGGAAGACCTTCTTGGCGCCGGAGTTCATCACGAAGTCGGCGACGCCGCTGCTCTGCGCCGCGTCGTCGGCCACCACGCGGTGCCAGTACTTCCAGCTCTTCTCCGCCAGCGTGATGTTCGTCGCCGACGGCGACACGCTCGGGATCTTGGCCTCTTCGAGGATCGGGCCGACGCTCTGCGACTCACCCGAGAACGCCGGGCCGACCAGGCCGGCGATCTTGTCGTTCTTGACCGCCGCCAGCGCCAGCGAGGTCGCCTGCTCCGGCTTGCCCTGGCTGTCGTAGGTCTTGAGCTTGATCTTGACCTTCGGGTTCGTGGCGTTGTACTGCTCGATCGCCAGCTGCGCGCCCTGCTTGGGCGGGATCACCAGGCCCGAGTTCTCACCGGTCAGGTCACCCATGAAGCCGATCGTGACCTCATCGCCACTGCCACCGGAGTCGCCGTCGTCACCACAGGCCACGGCGCTGAGCGCGAGCGCCGCGCTCACCGCCACCGCGCCGGTGATCCTCATCTTGTTGCGCCGCAAGGTGCCCAACCTTTCCATCCGGATCCGGGAGGGGATCGGGTACGAGTCATCGCCCCGACGCCGGACCTTGGAACCAGGAAAACGGTCAGTCGGGGACCAGCTATGTCGTACACCGTCGACCCACCCCGAAACAGGACCCCCGGATCGAAGGGTTACTCGTTCGTTACGCCCCTGTGCCCATCCGATACCGGCACTTGCCTGGGACGATTACGGGGAGTAGCGATACTGGGCCAGTCCAGAGCCCGCGGTTGGACCTTGACAACGCGCCGGGTCACCGGTCACTCCGGGTCACTCGGCGGCGGACTCGTCCTTCTGGCCGGACGCGCCCGCCACGACCGCCTCGGCGACCGCCCGCATCGTGAGGCGGCGGTCCATCGAGGTCTTCTGGATCCAGCGGAACGCCTCCGGCTCGGACCACCCGTGCGCCTGCTGCAGCAGGCCCTTCGCGCGGTCGACCACCTTGCGCGTCTCCAGCCGCTCCTGCAGCCCCGCGACCTCGGCCTCCAGCGCCCGCAGCTCGGTGTACCGGCTCACCGCCATCTCGATCGCCGGCGCGAGATCGGTCTTGGAGAACGGCTTGACGAGGTAGGCCATCGCCCCCGCCTCGGTCGCCCGCTGGACGAGCTCGCGCTGGGAGAACGCGGTGAGGATCACCACCGGCGCGATCCGGTCCGCGGAGATCCGCTCGGCCGCCGAGATCCCGTCCAGCACCGGCATCTTCACGTCCAGGATCACCAGGTCCGGCTTGAGCTCGCCGGCCAGCCGCACGGCGGCCTCGCCGTCCCCCGCCTCCCCGACGACCTCGTAGCCGTCCTCCTGAAGCATCTCCTTCAGGTCCAGCCGGATCAGGGCCTCATCTTCCGCGATCACAACTCGCCGAGCGCTCTCCACGCGCACGAGCCTACCGAAACCCGCTACCCTGGTCCCCGTCGCCCCTCAGAGGTGACGAACAAGCCAATAATGGACATGTCCCGGTAAATGCCCCGATAGCCCAATAGGTAGAGGCAATGTGCTCAAACCACATCAAGTGTGGGTTCGAATCCCACTCGGGGCACTTCCCACTAAACCATCGCTTCTCCGGCGACCGTTGACCACTCCGCCGGCCGAGCGACGGACACCCCCGGCGGCCCGCACCTTCTGAGCGATACGGCCCCACCCGGCGCACCGGCCTATCTCGTCGAATCATCTGCCAGTGCGCCCCCTCGGACAGCGCAGGATTGTCGGTGGCGTTCGCAACCCTGTGCGCATGTACGACGTCACCATGCGTGAACGAGCGCTGGCCCTCCTCGATGAGGGTCTGACCATCAGCGAGACGAGCCGCCGGACGGGCATCGCCCGCTCCTCGATTCGTGAATGGCGCTTACGGACGAGCCAGGGAAGGGATCTGTACGTCAGGCCGCGTGCCCGGTGCCCCCGCTGCACCGAGACTCCCACGCTGCCGGAGCCGATGGACTCTTATGCCTACCTTCTCGGCCTCTACCTCGGTGACGGCTACATCAGCCCGGTCGGCGACCGCGACAAGAAGGTGTGGGCCATCCGGATCGCCTGCGCCGACGCCTGGCCGGGGCTCATCCGGCAGTGCGCCGCGGCGGTCAGCGCCGTCCGGCCGGAGAATAAAGTTCGCATCATCCCGCGGGTCGGCTGTGTCGAGGTCAACAGTCATTCCAAGCACTGGCCCTGCCTCTTCCCGCAGCACGGCCCGGGCAAGAAGCACGAACGCAAGATCGAGTTGGCGGCATGGCAGCGGGAGATCGTGGAGGAGTTCGCCGAGGAACTCGTCCGCGGACTGCTCCACTCCGACGGCTGCAGATTCGTCAACCGGGTGCGGAGACCGCTGAAGGGCGGCGAGCGCTGGTACGAGTACCCCCGGTACAACTTCACCAGCGTGTCGCTGGACATCCAGAAGGTGTTCACCGACGTCCTCGACCGGCTCGGGATCGCCTGGAAGCAGATGAACGCGCACACCGTGTCGGTCGCGAGACGGGAGGCGGTGGCGCGGCTGGACGAGTTCGTCGGGCCGAAGTTCTGAGCGCCGCCCTCACCCGCGTGGCGGGCGTGCGGGCCGTCCGCGTGCACGGGCGGGCGGTTGGCCGGAGCGACGTGGAAATGAGATCGGGTGGTGATACGTGCCCAGTGGGCACGTTTTGCGGGCGCCGGGGAGGCCGGGCACCGCGCGGGGTGCGGGTCGCGCGGTGCCCGGCGGGGCGGATGGCTCGGTGCGGGCGGCCTCGGCTCAGTGCTGGACGGCTATGGCGTCGCCCAGGGTGTGGACGCGGAGGGCGTTGGTGGAGCCGGGGGTGCCGGGCGGCGAGCCGGCGACGACGACGACCTTGTCGCCCTTCTGGCAGCGGCCGAGTTCGAGGAGTGCCTGCTCGACCTGGCCGAACATGGCGTCGGTGTGGTCGACCTGGGGGACGATGAAGGTCTCGACGCCCCAGACGTGCGCGAGGCGGCCGCGGACGGCGGGGACCGAGGTGAAGGCCAGCAGCGGGATCGGGGAGCGGTAGCGGGACAGGCGGCGGGCGGTCTCGCCGGACATGGTGAACGCGGCGAGGGCCTCGGCGCCGACGATGGCGCCGACCTCGGCGGCGGCGCGGGCGATGGCGCCGCCGACGGTCTCGGGCATGCGCTCCAGGGTGTGGGTGGCGTGCAGGGCGGCCTGCTCGGCGGTCTGCACGATGCGGCTCATGGTGAGGACGGACTCGATGGGGTACTGGCCGACGCTGGTCTCGCCGGACAGCATGACGGCGTCGGCGCCCTCGAAGACGGCGTTGGCGACGTCGGAGGTCTCGGCGCGGGTGGGGCGGGGCGCGGAGATCATGGATTCGAGCATCTGGGTGGCGACGATGACCGGGCGGGCCTTCTCGCGGCAGAGTTCGATGGCGCGCTTCTGCACGATGGGGACCTGCTCGAGGGGGAGTTCGACGCCGAGGTCGCCGCGGGCGACCATGATGCCGTCGAAGGCGGCGACGATCTCGGGGAGGCGCTCGACGGCCTGCGGCTTCTCGATCTTGCCGATGAGGGGGACGCGGATGCCCTCCTCTTCCATGATCTGGTAGCAGATGTCGGCGTCGGCGGGGGTCCGGACGAAGGACAGGGCGACGAGGTCGACGCCGAGGCGCAGGGCCCAGCGGAGGTCGCGCTCGTCCTTCTCGGTGAGGGCGGGGACGCTGACGGGGACGCCGGGGAGGTTGAGGCCCTTGTTGTCGGAGACCATGCCGCCGACGGTGACGGTGGTGCTGACGCGGGCGCCGTCGACGCCGACGACCTTGAGGGCAACGCGGCCGTCGTCGATGAGGACGGTGTCGCCGGGGCTGACGTCGCCGGGGAGGCCCTGGTAGGTGGTGGAGACCTCGCGGCGGGTGCCGGGGACGTCGTCGGTGGTGATGGTGAACTCGTCGCCGAGGGTGAGGCGTACCGGCCCGTCGGGGAAGCGCCCGATGCGGATCTTGGGGCCCTGCAGGTCGGCGAGGATGCCGACGCCGCGGCCGGTGGCGTCGGCGGCCGCCCGGATCCGGTGGTAGACCTCCTCGTGGACGGCGTGGTCGCCGTGGCTCATGTTGAGGCGGGCGACGTCGATACCGGCCTCGACGAGGGCGTTGATCTGCTCGGTGCTGGAGCAGGCGGGACCGATGGTGCTGACAATCTTCGCTCGACGGGTCACGTGCACAACCGTACTTAGTTACTTGTCGGTACGGATATTCACGCAGGATATGGTCGCCCGCGGTTCGCCGATTGGTCTAGGTCAGAGGTCTAGACCACATGTGGCCGGTCAGCGCTTGAACGCCTCGACGGCGGCCTGGCAGAAGGCCTTGAGGTCGTCGGGCTTGCGGCTGCTGACGAGCACGTTGGGCCCGCTCTCGTCCACCTGCACCTCCTCGTCGACCCACGTGGCCCCGGCGTTGCGCAGGTCCGTCTGCAGGCTCGGCCAGGACGTCATGGTGCGGCCGCGGACGACGTCCGCCTCCACGAGGGTCCACGGCCCGTGGCAGATGACGGCGACGGGCTTGCCGGCGTCGAAGAAGGACTTGACGAAGGCGACGGCCTTGGGGTCGGTGCGCAGGAAGTCGGGGTTGGCGACGCCGCCCGGGAGGACCAGTCCGTCGAACTCGGTGTGGTCGGAGACGTCGACGGTGGTGTCGACGGGGAAGGTGTCGGCCTTGTCCAGGTGGTCGAACGCCTGGAGGCGGCCGGACTGGGTGGAGACGAGGCGGGGGGTGCCGCCGGCCTGCTCGACGGCGGCCCAGGGCTCGGTCAGCTCGACCTGCTCGGTGCCCTCGGGGGCGCAGAGGAAGGCGATGGTCTTGGCCTGGAGATCGTTCGGCATGAGTTCTCCTTGTTAGTCGCTTTGATTGGCCCTTGCCCGGATTGTCGGGTGGTATGCAGGAGGGATGAGCCCGACCGGCTATCGCGAGTACCAGGCGCCGGGGCTGGCCTGCGCGTGGACGGCGGCGCTGCCGAGCGGCGCCGAGCCGTTCGTGCAGCGCGTGGTGCCGGACGCCTGCGTCGACCTGATCTGGTCGGAGGCCGGGATCCTGGTGGCGGGGCCGGACACCGGCCCGGCTCCCGCGACGATGCGGCCGGGCGACGCGGTGGTGGCGGTGCGGTTCCGGCCGGGGACGGCGCCGCCGGTGCTGGGCGTGCCCGCGGACGCGCTGCGGGACGGGCGCGTCCCCTTGCGCGACCTGTGGGGCGCGGAGGCGGACCGGCTGGCCGACGGGGTCGCGGCGGCGGGCGACCGGCGCGCGGCGCTGGTCGCGGCGGTGCGGGCGCGGATGGGGCCGCCGGATCCGCTGGTGGGTGCGGTGGTGGCGGGGGTGTCCCGCGGGCCGGTGCGGGCCCTGCCGGACGAGCTGGGCCTGGGTGAGCGGCAGTTGCGCCGACGGTCGCTGGCGGCGTTCGGGTACGGGCCGAAGACGCTGCAGCGGGTGCTGCGGTTCCAGCGGGCGCTCTCGCTGGTGCGGGCGGGCGAGTCGCGGGCGGGGGCGGCGTACGCGGCGGGTTACGCCGACCAGGCCCATTTCGCGCACGAGGTGCGGGACCTGGCGGGCGAGCCCGTCGGGAACCTCCTGTGAGTCAGGGTTTGAGCCTGCCGTAGGCGCGGAGCGTCAGGAGGCGTTCGACGGTGGTGTGGCCGCGCCATTCGGGCCGCGTGAGCGGGGTCCAGCCGGCGAAGGCGACGTCCCAGCCGCCGTCGTCGGCCTGGGCGGCGATGAGGGCGTCGAGCCGCCCCTCGATGGCGTCGTGGTCGAAGAGGCGGTGCCCGTATCCGCCAGGGGCGGGGGCGAAGTCGAGGATTCCCTGGTGGTCGCTGTGCGCGGCGGCCGCGAGGGTGTCGCGGTGGCGGGAGAAGGCGGCCTCGGCGCGGTCGCGGTCGGGGACGTGGTCGAGGAAGGTCAGGACGGCGAGGACGTCGTAGGGGCCGAGGTTGAGGCCGGGGCGGTCCAGGTGGCGCCAGCAGAAGTCGGTGGCGGGGCCGAGCCAGGGGTGGGCGGAGCCGGCGCGGTGGAGCATTCCGGCGAGGGTGCCGGTGGGGTTGAGGGCGCCGGGCGGGTCGTCGGGGGTCTGCCACCAGGGGGCGTGCGGGGTGTCGCGGACGGTGGGGAGCACGAAGGGCACTCCCCCGTCGGCGCGGGTGATGCCGGCGAGGTAGCCGGCGACGCGGTCGACGGCGGGGTCGGTGTCCGCGCCCGCTTCGTGGAGGTACTGGAGGGCGTGCTGGGCGGGGACGGGCTGGCTGCCCGGTCCGCGCAGGTCGGGTTCGAGGGCGTGACCGTAGCCGCCGTCGGGGTTCTCGTAGGGCCGGAGCGCGGCGACGACGGGGGCTCCGGGTGCTCCGCGGAAGTGGAGCGCGAACCGGTGCCGGTCGATGAGGCGGGCGTTGAGCAGCATGAACTGTTCGGCGCGGGTCAGGGCGTCGGGGTGCGGGACGGTCATGGCGCCACCGTAGGGCGGCCGCTTCCGGCCCGTCTTGCAGGAAACGGTCATGGCCGCGGGACGCGGTGGGCGCGGTCCGCCGCGGGACGCGGTGGGCCCGGCCACCCCAGCGGTGGGTGGCCGGGCCCCTGATGTCCCGCGTTGCGGGGTGCGGGAGCGGGTGGTCCACGGCGGCGTGCCGGGGAGTGTGCCGTCCGGCGCCGGGCGTGAACCCTGGCGGGACCGTAGCCGACCGGTTCCAAGACCACAAGGGGGTGTCGAGGTCAAGGCCGCTTTCACCGGAGTGTCCGCTGTGGTCTGCTATGCGTCATGAGTGATCCCCTAGACGAACGTGACAGGGCCGGTGAGCCTCTCGCGGTGGTGGCGCGGGAGGCGGGGCCGTATCTGGACAGCCTGCGGGAGCGTCCGGTGCACGACGGGGCGATGGACGCGCTGCTCGACGAGCTGGACGGCCCGCTGCCGGCCGCGGGGGACGGCGCGGTGGCCGCGGTGGAGCGGCTGGTGCGGGTCGGGACGGCGGCGGCGACGCACTCGTCCGGGCCGCGGTTCTTCCACTTCGTGGTGGGCGGGTCGACGCCGGCGGCGATGGCGGGCGACTGGACGGCGTCGCTGCTGGACCAGGCGGCGGGGCTGTGGCTGACGTCGCCGCTGGCGGCGCGGGCGGAGACGGTGGTGCTGCGGTGGCTGAAGGAGCTGTTCGGGCTGCCTACGGCGTTCGGGGGCGTGCTGACGCCGAGCGCGACGCTCGCGCATGTGGCGGGCCTGGCGTGCGCGCGGTCGTGGTGGGCGGACGGGTACGGCGTGGACGTCACCTCGCGGGGCCTGGCGGGGCTGCCGGCGATGCCGGTGTTCAGCAGCGGGCTGGTGCACGTCAGCACGCGGAAGGCGCTGCAGATCCTCGGGTGCGGGCGGGACACGCTGCGCACGTTCGCCCGCGACGACGCGGGGCGGGTCGATCTCGCCGCGATGGACGAGGCACTGGCCCGGGTGGGCGGGCGCGCGGTGGTGGTGGCGAATCTCGGCGAGGTCAACACCGGTGACAGCGATCCGGTCGCCGACCTGGCGGACCTGGCGGAGCGGCACGGCGCGTGGCTGCATGTGGACGGGGCGTTCGGGCTGTTCGCCGCGCTGAGCCCGCGCACCGCGCATCTGGCGCGCGGGGTGGAGCGGGCGGACTCGGTGACGGCGGACGGCCACAAGTGGCTGAACGTCCCGTACGAGAGCGGGTTCTCGTTCGTGCGGGACGCGGGCTGGCTGAGCCGCGCGTTCGGGGCGTGGGGTGCGGCGTACCTGCCGGACGAGGGCGATGACCGGGTCAACTACAACATGCTGGGCCCGGAGTCGTCGCGGCGGGCGCGGGCGCTGCCGATCTGGGCGACGCTGCGCGCGTACGGACGGGACGGCTACCGGGAGATGGTGGAGCGGCACCTGGACGTGGCCGCCCATCTCGGCGCGCTCGTGGAGGCGGCTCCGGATCTGGAGTTGCTGGCGCCCGTCCAGCTGTGCATCGCGTGTTTCCGGTACCGGCCGGAGGGCGTCCCCGAGGAGCGGCTCGACGAGCTGAACGCGCGCCTGGGTGAGGCGCTCCTCAGGGACGGCCGGGTGTACGCGGGCACGAGCACCTACCGGGGGATGACGGTGTTCCGCCCGGCGCCGCTGAACTGGCGGACGACGAAGGCCGACGTGGAGCGCCTGGTGGACGTCCTCCGCGAACTCGGCCCCACCATCACGGTCTGAGCCGCGTCGCGGGGCGGCTCGGGCGGCCGCCCCGCGACGGCATCTCCAAAGGTCACCGCGCCGGTCCCCCGTCATCCCACACCGACAAATTTTTTTGTCTTGACAATTCAGTTTGTCCTAGCGCAGGATGTGAGGCGTCCCCCCGGGGCACCCGCCCCGCGAACCGAAGGAGCACGTGATGGCCACGACGACGATGCAGAGCACCGCTTCCGCCACGGCCGGCCGGAGCGTCCGGCGGGTGCGCGCGACGGCGGTCGGCGCCGCGGTCGCCGCCAACGTCGCCCTCTACCTGGCGGCCTCCGCGGCCGGCACCGACTTCCTCCTCACCGACCCCGGCAAGGACCAGTCGCACCACCTGATCGTCCCGGAGATCGCCGCGTTCACCCTGCTGTTCGCCCTGCTCGGCTGGGGGACGATGGCGCTGCTGGAGCGGTTCACCCGGCACGCGCGCACCGTGTGGAGCGTCCTCGCCGCCGCCGTGCTGGCCCTGTCGTTCGTGCCGCTCGGGCTGGAGCAGGCCTCGCCCGCCACCCGCGCCGCGCTGGCGGTGATCCACATCGTGGTCGCGGTGGCGCTGCTGCCCCTGGTCCGCCGCCCCGCCGGCCGATGACCCGCCGGCCGAAGACCCGGCCGCGAAACCGCGAAGGCCCTGGAGGGACGTCCCTCCAGGGCCTTCTCGATGACTCGGGCCGCCGCCCCTCAGGTCGCGCAGTCGTTCCAGGGGACGGTCTCGTCGAGTGCCTCGAAGGGCTGGGTGAGGCTGTACCAGCATCCGGAGTCGTCGCGGAAGACGGCTTCGATGCCGTACGGGCGCTTCTCCGGCTTGTGGACGAAGTCGACGCCGAGGGCGGACAGGCGCTCGTACTCGGCCTGGCAGTCGTCGGTGTTGAACGCGCCGGCGCCGAGGACGCCCTTGGCGATGAGCGCCCTCATCTGCGCGGCGGACTCGGGGTCCATGGTGGGCGGCCCGGGGACCATCAGGGCGAGGCTGAGGTCGGGCTGGTCCTTGGCGCCGACGGTCACCCAGCGCATCCCGCCCTCGCCGAGGGTCAGGTCGTCGCGGACCTCCAGGCCGAGCTTCCCGGTGAAGAACGCGATGGCGGAGTCCTGGTCGAGGACCCAGACGGTGGCCAGCCCCAGCTTAGTGATCATGGTGCCTCCCTGGTGGGCGGTGGTTCGGGGTGTTCACGCTAGGCGGCCGGGAGGCGGGCGGCCTTCTCGAAAGTTGCTCAGCGCCCGCGGAAGCCGCCCGCCCACAGCAGCACGTGGCAGCCGGGGATGGCGGCGGCCCCGCCGGCGCGGGCGCGGCGGCGGAACTCGGTCGGCGTCATGCCGGTCTGCCGCTTGAAGCGGGTGCAGAACGTGCCGAGGCTCGTGAAGCCGACCAGCATGCAGATCTCGGTGACGGTGAGGTTGGCGGTGCGCAGCAGGTCCTGGGCGCGTTCGATGCGGCGGCGGGCGAGGTAGGCGCCGGGGGTCTCGCCGTAGACCTCGCTGAACAGCCGGACGAAGTGGTAGCGGGAGTACCCGGCCCGGGCGGCGACGGCGGCGACGTCGAGGGGTTCGGCCCACTCGCGGTCCATGGCGTCGCGGGCGACCCGCATCCGCCGCAGCACGGCGGTGTCCGGCGCGGATGCCGTGTTCTGCATGGTCCCCATGCTCGCACGAAGGCCCCGGAGGGACGTCCCTCCGGGGCCTTCACGGCGTGCGGTCGAGAGGGTCAGGCGATCGGCCGCGCCGTCGGCGGGATCGGGTACGGCAGGTCGGTGCGGCCGGTGAGGTAGGCGTCGACGCCGTGCGCGGCGGCGCGTCCCTCGGCGATCGCCCAGACGATCAGCGACTGGCCGCGGCCCATGTCGCCGGCGGCGTACACGCCGTCCACCGACGTCCGGTAGTCGCCGTCGCGGACGACGTTGCCGCGCTGGTCGAGGTCGACGCCGAGCTGCTCCAGCAGGCCCTCGCGCTGCGGGCCGAGGAAGCCCATGGCGAGCGTGACCAGCTCGGCGGGGATCTCCCGCTCGGTGCCCTCGACCGGCGCGAACCGGGTCTCCGGGCCGCCGACCTCCACCAGCCGCAGCGCGCGGACGTTGCCGTCCCCGTCGCCGACGAACTCGGTGGTGGAGACGGCGTAGACGCGGTCGCCGCCCATGTCGGCGAGCTCCTCGTGGGCGCTCTCGACCTTGAACAGCATGGGGTACGTCGGCCACGGCTGGGCGTCCGGGCGGGTCTCCGGCGGCCGCGGCATGATCTCCAGCTGGGTGACGGACGCGGCGCCCTGCCGGATCGCGGTGCCGATGCAGTCGGCGCCGGTGTCGCCGCCGCCGATGACGACGACGTGCTTGCCCTTCGCGGAGATCGGCGACTCGTCGTAGTCGCCCTCCTGCGCCCGGTTGGACGGCGGCAGGTACTCCATCGCCTGGTAGACGCCCTTGAGCTCGCGCCCGGGGACGGGCAGGTCGCGCCAGGCGGTGGCGCCGCCCGCCAGGACGACGGCGTCGTAGCGCTCGCGCAGCTCGTCGGCGGTGACGTCGACGCCGACGTTCACCGAGGTCTTGAAGGCGGTGCCCTCGGCGCGCATCTGGGCGAGGCGCCGGTCGAGGTGCCGCTTCTCCATCTTGAACTCGGGGATGCCGTAGCGCAGCAGGCCGCCGATCCGGTCGGCGCGCTCGTACACCGTGACGTCGTGGCCGGCGCGGGTGAGCTGCTGCGCGGCGGCGAGGCCCGCGGGGCCCGAGCCGACGACCGCCACCGTCCGGCCGGTCTTCACCGCGGGCGGCTGCGGGCGCACCCAGCCCTCGGCGAACGCCCGGTCGATGATCTCGACCTCGACCCGCTTGATCGTCACCGGGTCCTGGTTGATGCCGAGGACGCAGGCGCTCTCGCACGGGGCGGGGCACAGCCGCCCGGTGAACTCGGGGAAGTTGTTGGTGGCGTGCAGCCGCTCGATCGCCTCCCGCCAGTCCTTGCGGTAGACGAGGTCGTTCCACTCGGGGATCAGGTTGCCGAGGGGGCAGCCCTGGTGGCAGAACGGGATGCCGCAGTCCATGCAGCGGCTCGCCTGCTTCTCGAGCCGGTCGGTGCCGAAGTCCTCGTAGACCTCCGACCAGCTCTTGATGCGCACGTCGACCGGGCGGCGCTTCGGGAGCTCCCGCCCGACGGTCAGGAAACCCTTCGGGTCGGCCATGTGGATTCCCCCCTCTCTCAGCTCTGCGCCGCGGCCATGACGGCCTCGTCGACGTCGCGGCCCTCGGCCTCCGCCTTGGCCATGGCGTCCAGGACGCGCCGGTAGTCGCGCGGCATGATCTTGGTGAAGCGGGCGGCGGCGGCGTCCCAGTCGTCCAGCAGCCGCCGGGCGACGGCGGAGCCGGTCTCGGCGAGGTGCCGCTCGACCAGCCCCCGGACGAACCCGGTGTCGCCGGCGTCCAGCGGTTCCAGGTCGACCATCTCGCCGTTGACCCGCTCGGGCA
Organism: Actinomadura meyerae; assembly: GCF_900188445.1. GTDB lineage: Bacteria > Actinomycetota > Actinomycetes > Streptosporangiales > Streptosporangiaceae > Spirillospora > Spirillospora meyerae. The sequence goes on along the minus strand of NZ_FZOR01000001.1, from coordinate 589,459 downwards.
CCAGGTCCAGGACGTAGGCGATGCCGCCGGACATGCCGGCCGCGAGGTTGCGGCCGGTCCGGCCGAGGATCACCGCGCGGCCGCCGGTCATGTACTCGCAGGCGTGGTCGCCGACGCCCTCGACGACGGCGGTGGCGCCGGAGTTGCGGACGCAGAACCGCTCCCCGACGACGCCGCGGGCGAACAGCTCGCCGGAGGTCGCGCCGTACAGGATGACGTTGCCGCCGATGATCTGCTCCTCGGCCGCGAACGCCGCGTCCGCCGGCGGCGCCAGCGTGAGCCGCCCGCCGGACAGGCCCTTGCCGACGTAGTCGTTGGCGTCGCCGACGAGCCGCAGCGTGATGCCGCGGGGCACGAACGCGCCGAACGAGTTGCCCGCCGACCCGGTGAAGGTCACGTCGATCGTGCCGTCGGGCAGGCCCGCGCCGCCCCACTTCTTCGTCAGCTCGTGGCCGAGCATGGTGCCGACCGTCCGGTTGACGTTGCGGATCGGCAGCTCCAGCTTCACCTGGTCGCCGTAGGCGAGCGCGCCCTCGGCGAGCTGGATCAGCGTGTTGTCGAGCGCCTTCTCCAGCCCGTGGTCCTGCTCGGCGGTGCGGCGCAGCGACGCGCCGTCCGCGACCTCGGGAGTGTGCAGGACGGGGGTCAGGTCCAGGCCGGACGCCTTCCAGTGCTCCACGGCCTGCCGGGCGTCGATCATCTCGACGTGCCCGATGGCCTCGTCCAGCGACCGGAACCCGAGGGCCGCCAGGTACTCGCGGACCTCCTCGGCGACGAACTCGAAGAAGTTCACCACGAACTCGGGCTTGCCGGAGAACCGCTGCCGCAGCACCGGGTTCTGGGTGGCGACGCCGACGGGGCAGGTGTCCAGGTGGCAGACCCGCATCATCACGCAGCCCGACACCACCAGCGGCGCGGTCGCGAAGCCGTACTCCTCGGCGCCGAGGAGCGCGGCGATGACGACGTCGCGGCCGGTCTTCATCTGCCCGTCGGTCTGCACGACGATGCGGTCGCGCAGGCCGTTCAGCAGCAGCGTCTGCTGCGTCTCGGCGAGGCCGAGCTCCCAGGGGGCGCCGGCGTGCTTCAGCGACGTCAGCGGGGACGCGCCGGTGCCGCCGTCGTGCCCGGAGATCAGCACCACGTCGGCGTGGGCCTTGGACACCCCGGCCGCGACCGTGCCGACCCCGACCTCGGCGACGAGCTTGACGTGCACGCGCGCCGCGGGGTTGGCGTTCTTCAGGTCGTGGATGAGCTGCGCGAGGTCCTCGATCGAGTAGATGTCGTGGTGCGGCGGCGGCGAGATGAGGCCGACGCCCGGGGTGGAGTGCCGCGTCTTGGCGATCCACGGGTAGACCTTGTGGCCGGGCAGCTGGCCGCCCTCGCCGGGCTTGGCGCCCTGCGCCATCTTGATCTGGATGTCGTCGGAGTTGGTGAGGTACTCCGAGGTCACGCCGAACCGGCCGGACGCGACCTGCTTGATGGCGCTGCGCCGCAGGTCGCCGTTCTCGTCCGGGGTGAACCGCGCCGGGTCCTCGCCGCCCTCGCCGGTGTTGGACTTGCCGCCGAGCCGGTTCATCGCGATCGCGAGGGTCTCGTGCGCCTCCGCGGAGATCGACCCGTAGGACATCGCGCCGGTGGAGAACCGCTTGACGATCTCCGAGACCGGCTCGACCTCCTCGATCGGCACCGGCTCCCGCTCGCCCTCCCGGAGCTTGAACAGCCCGCGCAGGGTCATGAGCTTCTCGGCCTGCGAGTCGACCTTGGCGGTGTACTCCTTGAAGATCTCGTAGCGGCGGGTGCGGGTGGCGTGCTGGAGCTTGAACACCGTGTCCGGGTTGAACAGGTGCGGCTCGCCCTCGCGGCGCCACTGGTACTCGCCGCCGACCTCCAGGGTGCGGTGCGGGAGGTCGTTGCCGCCCGGCGGGTAGGCGCGGGCGTGCCGCTCCGCGACCTCGCGGGCCAGCACGTCGAACCCGACGCCGCCGAGCCTGGAGGTGGTGCCGGTGAAGCAGCGCGACACCACGTCCTCGCCGAGGCCGATCGCCTCGAAGATCTGCGCGCCGGTGTAGGACGCGACCGTGGACACGCCCATCTTCGACATGACCTTCAGGACGCCCTTGCCGTACGCCTTCACGAGGTTCCGGACGGCCTTCGCCGGCTCCACGCCGTCGATCGTCCCGGCGCGGACGAGGTCCTCGACGGTCTCGATCGCCAGGTACGGGTTGATCGCGGACGCGCCGTACCCGATGAGCAGCGCCATGTGGTGGCACTCGCGGGCCTCGCCCGTCTCGATCACCAGGCCGGTCCGGGTGCGGGTCTTCTCCCGGATCAGGTGGTGGTGGACCGAGCCGGTGAGCAGCAGCGACGGGATCGCGGCGCGGGCGGAGTCGGCGCCGCGGTCCGACAGCACGATGATGCGGGCGCCGGCCGCGATGGCCCGGCTCACCTCGGAGTTGATCTCCTCCAGGCGGGCCTCCAGGGCCTCTCCCCCGCCGGCGACCTCGTACAGGCCCTGCACGACGTGGGCCTGCAGGTGCGGCAGGGACCCCTCGTCGTCGATATGGATGATCTTGGACAGTTCGTCGTTGTCCAGGATCGGGGTCGGCAGGACGAGCCGGCGGCACGAGTCCGGGCCGGGCTCCAGCAGGTTGCCCTCCGGGCCGAGCGTGGACTGCAGCGAGGTGACGAGCTCCTCGCGGATCGCGTCCAGCGGCGGGTTCGTGACCTGCGCGAACAGCTGCTTGAAGTAGTCGAACAGCAGCCGCGGCCGCTCCGAGAGCACCGCGATCGGGGTGTCGGTGCCCATCGACCCGATCGGCTCCGCGCCCGTCTTGGCCATCGGCGTCAGGATGATCCGCTGCTCTTCGAGGGTGTAGCCGAACGTCTGCTGGCGCCGGACGAGCGTCTCGTGCGTCGGGATCTCCCGCTCGCGCTGCGGCAGCTCCTCGAACCGGACGAGGCCCTCGTGCAGCCACTCGCCGTACGGGTGCTCGGCGGCCAGCTCGGCCTTGACCTCGTCGTCCTCGACGATCCGCCCGGCGGCGGTGTCCACGAGGAAGATCTTGCCGGGCTGGAGGCGGCCCTTGCGGACGACCTTGCTCGCCGGGATGTCGAGCACGCCGGCCTCGCTGGCCAGCACGACCAGGCCGTCGTCGGTGACCCAGTACCGGCCGGGGCGCAGCCCGTTGCGGTCCAGGACGGCGCCGACCACGGTCCCGTCGGTGAAGCTGACGCTGGCGGGGCCGTCCCACGCCTCCATCAGCGTGGAGTGGAACTCGTAGAAGGCCCGGCGCGCCGGGTCCATCTCGGTGTGGTTCTCCCACGCCTCCGGGATCATCATCAGGACCGCGTGCGGCAGCGACCGGCCGCCGAGGTGCAGCAGCTCCAGGCACTCGTCGAACGAGGCGGTGTCGGACGCCTCGATGTCGATCACCGGGAAGATCCGGGACAGGTCGCCGGGGAGCAGGTCGGACTTCAGCAGCGCCTCGCGGGCCCGCATCCAGTTCCGGTTGCCCTTCACCGTGTTGATCTCGCCGTTGTGGGCGATGAACCGGTACGGGTGGGCCAGCTCCCACGCGGGGAAGGTGTTGGTCGAGAACCGCGAGTGGACCAGGGCGATCGCGCTGCTGAAGCGGCGGTCCGACAGGTCGGGGAAGAACGGCTCCAGTTGCGGGGTCGTCAGCATCCCCTTGTAGACGATCGTGCGGCTGGACAGGCTCGGGAAGTACACCCGGACGTCCTGCTCGGCGCGCTCGCGCATGCAGAACACCACGCGGTCCAGCTCCAGGCCGGTCCGGTCCGCGTGCGGGCCGCCGGCGGCGGGGGCGATGAACAGCTGCGCGAAGTGCGGCATGACGCGCCGCGCCGCGGGGCCGGTGAAGTCGGGGTCGTGCGGGAGCTCGCGCCAGCCGAGGACGGTGAGGCCCTCCTCCACGCACAGCTTCTCGATGTGCGCGACCGCCGCCACGCGCTCGCCCGCCTCGACCGGCAGGAAGGCGATGCCGGCCGCGTACGCGCCGGCCTCGGGCAGCGGGAAGTCGCAGACCTCGCGGAAGAACGCGTCGGGGATCTGGACGAGGATGCCGACGCCGTCGCCGTCGTCCGGCTCCGCGCCCACCGCACCGCGGTGGTCGAGGTTCTTCAGTACGGTCAGGGCGTTCTGGACGATCTCGTGGCTCTTGCGGCCGTGCATGTCGGCGACCATGCCGACGCCGCAGGCGTCGTGCTCGTTGGCCGGGTCGTACAGCCCCTCGGCATCGGGGCGGCCCTGTGCGCGGGCAGCAGGTGTGAAGGCAGCTGCGGCCATCAACCCTCCCGTCGTCGTCTCGTGTCACTGCTTCGTTGTCAGTGCAGTCGTGGGACGACGTTGGCCCTGCTGCGGTGAGATGACATTACATCACTGTCGGGAACATGCCCGACTGCACCGGATCGCGAAACTTCCCCGCGACGATCCGGCGGCATGCCATCTCGGAGTGGTTTAGACCAAGGCTAGTGCCGGGCTTCGACCCGGCATGGCGCTGACCTGGGTGAGCATCATCACCGTATACGGGACGTTTAACCCGCAACACCGGTGATCTACCGAAAGATTCCCTCGCTGGACGCTCCGGACGGGCGCTCCCGGACGGGCGCTCCCCGGCCGGACGCTACTGGGACGTGCGGGCGGCGCGGCCGAGCACCGCCGGGGACTTGCCGCCCTCGATCAGCAGCGACAGCAGCGTCTCGTCGGTCTCGGAGCCCTTGCCGTCCAGCCGCTCCGCCCACGAGACCACGGCGAAGTGGCCCATGGCGAGGCCCCGCGCCATGCCGAAGCCGCGGCCGAAGTCGTCCAGCGGCGCGGGCGCCTCCAGCGGCCGGACGAAACCGGCGCCGATCGTCTGCTCCAGCCGGGCGACGAACCGGTCCGCGTCCGCCGAGCTGTTCAGGTTGAACACCGCGACGGCCAGCCCGTACCCGCGCCTGGTGTCGGAGTAGATGCCGCGCGCCGCCTGCGTGCAGCCGCCCTTGCCGAGCTCGGCGGCCACGCTGCCGCCCCACACGGCGGCGGCGCAGTCGGCGTCCAGCCGCTTGGCGCGCAGCTTCACCTTGACCTCGCCGTCCGGGACGGCGAGCGTCGTCTCGTCCGGCGGGAACGCCTCCGCGGCCGTCAGCGGCGCGGGATCGGACCCGCGCGCGGCGATCCCGCCGTACGCCGACGTCGACGGCGAACTGGAGTAGGAGGTCGGGGACGGCCCGTTGCCCGCCGGCCGCCCGATCTTCGCGTTCGCCGCGCCGTCCGCCGCGGGACCGTTCCCGTCGCGGAACGCGACGACGGCGGCGAGCCCGAGCAGCACGAACACCCCGAGCACGGCGGCCGCGCCGAAGTACAGCTTCGGGCCGAGCCCCGCGAGCCCGCCCGGGGCCGCCGGCTCGCCCGGCCGGGCCGGCTTCTTCGGCCGCTTCGGCGGTTTGCCCTGCTTGAACTGCTTGGGGCGGCCGGGCCGGTCCTGCCGTTTCGCCTTGCCGGGCCGCTTCGCCGGACGCCCGCCGGGGCGCGCGGGCGGGGCGGCCTCGTACGGCTCGTCGTACGGCTCGCCGTACCCCTCGCCGTACGGCTCCCCGTAGGGGGCCTCGGCGTAGGGGACCTCCCCGTGGGCGGGGTCCGCGTACGGGGACGCCTCGTACGGAGCCTCCCCGTAGGCCGGCATGCCGTCGTAGGGCGGCGGCGCGCCGTCGCGAGGCGGTGCGGGAGGCGGGGCGGGACGCTCCCGGCGCGGGGCCGGGCGGGACGACGGTCCGCCGCGGCGCGGGCCGCCCATCCGGGCGGGCGCCGTCCTGCGCGGGCCGGGACGGCCGCCGCGGCCCTGCTGCCGGCTCACCGGCGCTCGGCCGCGTCCGCCGCGGCGGGGGTCATCGGGGTCCACGAGCGCGCAGACTACTGCCCGCCGGCCGGTGACACGCCCGCGCGCGGGCCGGTCACTGCCCCGGCCTTCCGCCGGCGGCCAGGTCGAGGCGCCCGTAGAGGAAGTCGGCGGCGTTCTCGATGACCAGGCTCACATCGATCATCTCGTTGAGCGAGGCGGGCTGCGCGCCGCCGGCCCGCTGCACCCACGTGAGCACGGCGTAGTGGCCGTAGGTCTTGGCGTAGGCGGCGCTGAACCCGGACCCGAACGCGGGGACGCCCTCGGCCTTCAGCGGCGCCACCCAGCCCGCGCCCGTCGCCGGGTCGAGGTCGCGCAGGATCTGCTTGACGCCGTTCTCGTCCGCCATGTTCAGCACGATGAACTGGCCGACGTGCTTCTTGTCGGCGCTCACGTAGGCGGCGCGGACGAGCTGGCTGCAGCCGAACTTGGCGAGGTCGGCCTGCAGGCGGCCGCCCCAGGTGCCGTCCTTGCAGTCGCCGGACAGCTTGGACGAGGCCAGCGCGAACGAGTACGCGCCGCTCTTGAGCGACTTGGCGCCGAACGCCTCGCCCTCGGTGACCGCCCGCTTGTCGGCGTCGCGGGACGCGATCTGGCTGAAGCCCTCACCCGCGTAGTCCGGCGTGTAGGCGGTCGGCACCGCCGTCTTCGGCGCGGCGTCCCCGCCGCCTCCTCCGCCGGTCAGCAGGACCACCGCCACCACGGCGACGATCACCACGACGAGCGCCGCGGCGCCGCCGAAGAACAGCTTCGGACTGGGGAGCCTGCGGCCGGGCTTGTCCTCCGGCCAGAAGTCCCGCCCCCCGCCCTCCCGGGCGGCCGCGGCGGAACCCGTGTCACGAGCCTCGATCACGCCCCGGAGCTTAGCGGTCCGGGCGCCCCTCGCGGGGCCAAAAGGGCTTTTCGTCCAGATTCTCGCCGGCTACAGGCCGTTGGCTCCGATCAGCGCGCCGACGACGTAGGTGATGCCCGCGGCGGCGGAGCCGAACAGCAGCTGCCGCGTCCCGCCGAACCACCACGGCCGGGCGGTGATCCGCGACACCAGCGCCCCGGCCGTGAACAGGCCGAGGGCCGAGACGATCGCCGCGGGCCACAGCGAGGTGGCGCCCAGCAGGTACGGCAGCACCGGCAGGATCGCGCCGATCGCGAACGACAGGAACGACGAGCCCGCCGCCAGCACCGGCGACGGCAGGTCGCCGGGGGTCACCCCGAGCTCCTCCCGGGTGTGCACCTCCAGCGCCTCCTCGGGGTCCCTGGACAGCTGCCGGGCGACCTCCGCGGCGGTCTCGGGGTCGACGCCGCGCGCCTCGAACACCTCGGCCAGCTCGCGCTCCTCGGCGGCCGGATGCCGGGCGAGCTCCAGCCGCTCGACCTCGATCTCCGCCTCCGCCAGCTCCGACTGGGAGGCGACCGAGATGTACTCGCCCGCCGCCATGGAGAACGCGCCCGCCGCCAGCCCCGCGAGGCCGGCCAGCAGCACCACCGTCCGGTCGACCCGGCCGCCCGCGACGCCCGCGATCAGCGCGAAGTTCGACACCAGGCCGTCCATCGCACCGAACACCGCCGGCCGCAGCCAGCCTCCGGTCACGTCGCGGTGCTGGTGGTGCCGCTCGGGCATCACCCCGCCCCTGCCGCCGGCCGGGTCCCCCGCGTCCGCCATCGCCTCCTACTTCCCGTCCCGGACGGGCTCTCCCTTCTCCGCCCCGGCGGGGCCGGCGGCGCCGTCGCCCTCATTGTCCGTGATCTCCGCCGCGGGCGCGGCCCCGGGGTCGGGCTCCGGCCCGGCGCCGGCGGCGCCCTCGGGCTCCTCAGGGGCCTCCTCGGGGGCGCCGGCGGGGACGTCGCCCTCGGAGTGCGCCTCCGGTTGGTCCGTGGCCTCAGCGTCCTTCTCAGCACCCCCGCCCGCGCCGCCGGCGGCGTTCCCGGCCGGGTCGTCGCCGGCGTCCTCGCCGGAGTCCTTCGCGGGCGCCGCCTCGGGATCGGCCTTCGTCTCCGCGGCGGGCTCCGGACCGTCCGCGGGCTCCGGCTTGCCGGCGGGTTCCGGCTCGTCCGAGGGCGCGGCGGGCCCGCCCGCCGCGGGCTCCGGCTCGCCTCCGGCGGTGGCGGGGACCGCGCCGACGTTCTCCGGACCGGTCCGGCCGCGGTTCAGGTACAGGTAGGCGACCGCGCCGAGGAACAGGGCGATCGACGTCCAGTCGTTGAGCCGCAGGCCGAGGACGTGGTGGGCGTCGTCGATGCGCAGCGCCTCGATCCAGCCGCGGCCGACCGTGTAGGCGGCGACGTACAGGGCGAACGCGCGGCCGTGGGTGAGCTTGTAGCGGCGGTCGGCCCAGATGACCAGGACCGCGACGCCGACGCACCACAGCGACTCGTACAGGAACGTCGGGTGGTAGGTCGCGACGTCGGCGTACTTGGGATCGAGGGCGGGGCCCCCGTCCAGCATCGGCCGGTGGTTCTCGTCGATCTCCAGCGCCCAGAAGGCGTCCAGCGGGCGGCCGTACAGCTCCTGGTTCCAGTAGTTGCCCCAGCGGCCGATCGCCTGCGCGAGCGCGATGCCGGGCGCCACGGCGTCGGCGAGCGCCAGCACCGAGATCCCGCGCCGCCGGCAGCCGATGACCGCGCCGACCGCGCCGAGCGCGATGGCGCCCCAGATGCCGAGGCCGCCCTTCCAGATCTCCAGCGCCCGGACGGGGTCGCCGTCCTCCCCGAAGTACCGCTGGTAGTCGGTGATCACGTGGTAGAGCCGCCCGCCGACCAGGCCGAACGGCACCGCCCACACGGCGACGTCGATGATCACGCCGGAGGTGCCGCCCTTGGCGGCCCAGCGCCGCTCGCCCAGCCATACCGCGGCGATGATGCCGAGGATGATCATGAGGGCATAGGCGCGGAGCGGGACTGGCCCGAGCTCCCAGACGCCCTGCGACGGGCTCGGGATGGAGGCGAGCTGCTGCATGACCGTTGAACCTACCGCCTTCCGGGCGCGGTGCGCGCCCCCTCCGCCGACCGGGCCGCCGACCGGGCCGCCGGCCGGGCCCCCGGCCTGCCCTACGGCCGCCCCGCCGGCCGGGCCGTCACCGCCGTGCCGCCGCCGTCACGAGGCGGCCGTCCCGCGCGAGGGGGCGCTCGCCGGGGCGGGCCCGCCTGCGGCGCGCGCGATCGCCTTGCGCAGCTCGTCGGCCGAGCCGAGGACCTCGTCGCCGACCTTCCGGCCGTTCAGCGCCAGGTACGGGGTGGCGTCGACGCCGGCCTTCCCGGCGGCGGCGCTGGCCTGGTTCACGGTCCTCATCCGCTGCTCCCCGTCGACGCAGGCGGTGAAGGCCGCGTCGCGCACCCCGAGGTCGACCGCCCAGGCGATGAGCTCCTTCGGCAGGAACCCCTTCGTCCCCTCCTCGGGCTGCTCGGCGAAGAGCCGGTCGTGGTACTTCACCCAGTGGGAGGCGGGCATGCAGGCGGCGGCGTTCGCGGCCCGCCGGGAGTTGCCCATCAGCGGCTCCTGCTGGAACAGCTGGAACGGCCGGTACACCACCTTCAGCCGGCCCTCCGCGGCGAGCTGCTTCATCGTCGCGCCGAGCCGCGCCTCCATCGCCTTGCAGGCGGGGCACTGGAAGTCCTCCCAGACGTCGAGGACGGGCGCGGTCACGCCGGGCTTCGCCATCGCGACCGAGCCGTCCTGCTGCCGGGTCGCGGGGGCGAGCGCGCCCTTGTAGTCGTCGACCGAGGGCCCGCCCCCGTCCCGGGACGTCACCACGACCACCGCCACGACGGCGACCGCCGCCAGCGCGACGGCCCCGAGGACGACCACCAGCGCGCGCCGGCGCCGCCCCCGGGCCGCCTCCCGTGCCCGCTCCCGCGCGAGGCGCCGCCGCGCGGACCCCCCGCTGCCCTGCTCGCTCATCGATCCCCCGATCGCCACTCTGCGTGCTCCTGGCTGTGACGAGCGTAGCGGCGGGGGCGGCGATCGTCCTCAGGAAGCGCCGTGCGGGCCGGGAGAGGTCACTTCCCGGCGGCGCCGGCGGCGTCGACCATGGCGCGCAGCCCCGCGGGGTTCATGACCTGGGCGGTGTCGAGCTTCTGGCCGTTGAGGAAGACCGTCGGCGTGCCGTCGACGCCGCGGTCCTGCAGCGCGTACTTGGTCATCGCGTCGACCGTGCTCTTCTTCTGCTCGTCCCGGACGCACTTCTCGAAGTTCGGGTCGGTGACGCCGACGTCCTTGCCCCACTTCACGAGGTCGTCGGGCGAGAAGCCCTTGGAGCCCTCGGCGGGCTGGAACTTGAAGAGCGCGTCATGGTAGCTGACCCACTTGTCGGCCGGGACGCACAGCGCCGCCTCGGCCGAGCGCAGCGAGTTGATCCGGATGGGGTCCTTCTGCTGCCCGAACAGGTGGAACGGCCGGTAGACGACCTTGACCTTGCCCTCCAGCGCGAGCTGCTTGACGGTCTTGCCGGTCGCCTCCTCGAACTCCTTGCAGATCGGGCACTGGAAGTCCTCGAAGATCTCCAGCTCGGGCTTGGCGACCCCGGCCTTGGCCATCACGATGGAGCCGTCGTCCTGGCGGCTGACGGGCGCGAGGGGCCCGGTGTGGGCCTCGGCGCGGCCGTTCTTGCTCCGCTGGTCGAGGACCAGGACGGTGGCGACGACGACCAGCGCCACCGCCACCACCGATCCGAGGACGATGGCGAGCAGCCGCCGCTGCTTCTCCCGCGCCGCCTGCCGCTTGCGCTCGGCGGCCAGGCGCTCCCTCGCGGACCGCTCTCGTGCGGCCTTGCTCATTGGTTCTCCTATGCGTGCGGACCCGGCGCCGCGGACGGTGCGGCGCGGTAACGGCGAGATTAGTCGACTTGACCGATCCGTCGGAATTCGTCGGCCAGGACGAGGAGGAACAGCAGGACGGTGACGACGTGGACCCCGGTGCACCACAGGCAGATCTTGTGCAGGATCGCCAGCTCCACGGTCACCAGGTAGACGACCATGAGCACGCCCACGGAGACGCCGGCCACCCGGCCCCACCGCAGCGGCGCCCACGTCGAGCGCAGCGCCCAGGGCGTCAGCAGCGCGCCGAACCCGACGAAGAAGGCGAGGCCCAGCAGCGGCATCGGGATGCCGAGCAGCGTGGAGTAGTCGCTCGTGGTGACCGCGTGGCAGTCGATCGTCGAGGTCGCGGAGCAGACCAGCGCGCCCTCGTCGTAGTGGGTGATCGTCAGGTAGACGGAGATCCCGAGGCCCGCGAGCGTCAGCAGCCAGGCCGCAGCCTGGAACCACGCGGGGGGCAGCGGCGGCCGTGCCGCCTCGGCCCGGCCCTTCGCCGTCATCTCTTGCGTCATCGTGATCCTTCCGGGACCGCCTCTCCGGCGATCACACCCTACGGGAGCGCCGCGCCGCCACAAGCATGAACTCGGCGGCGGCCGCGCCGAGTTCCCGGTGACCGGCGGGGCCCGCGCGGATACGGCTTTTCCGCCGTCCGCACGGGCCCCGCCGGCATGTCCGGAACGCGGTCAGCGGGCGCCGCGGACCCCCGCCGCGAGCTCCTCGGTCAGCGACCGGACCGCGGACAGGCCGGAGGCGAGGTCGGGGGCGTCCAGGACGCGGCGGCTGAACGCCGACCCGACGATCACCCCGTCGGCGAACCCGGCGACCTCGGCGGCCTGCGCGCCGGTGCCGACGCCGAGCCCGAGCCCGACCGGCAGCCCGGTCCCGCTCTTGTCGATGGCCGCCCGGGTGCGCTCCACCAGCCGCGGGGCGCCGGTGTCGACGGCCGAGCGGGCGCCGGTGACGCCCATCAGCGACGCCGCGTACACGAAGCCGCGGGACACCCCGGTGACCGTCTCGATCCGCTCGTCGGTGGAGCTGAGCGCGACGAGGAACACCCGGTCGAGGTCGTGCGCGTCCGACGCCTCCAGCCACTCGCCGCCCTCCTCGGGCGTGAGGTCCGGGGTGATCAGCCCGGCCCCGCCGGCCGAGGCGAGGTCGCGCGCGAACCGGTCGACGCCGTAGCGGTCGACGGGGTTCCAGTACGTCATGACGAGGACGGGGACGCCGGTCGCGGCGACGGCCTCGACCGTCGCGAGCACGTCGGCGATGCGGACGCCGCCGACCAGGGCCCGGTGGACGGCGTCCTGGATGGTGGGGCCGTCCATCACCGGGTCGCTGTAGGGCAGCCCGATCTCGATGGCGTCGCAGCCCGCGTCGACCATGGTCTTCATGACCTCGATCGCGCCGTCGCGGGTGGGGAACCCGGCGGGCAGGTAGCCGACGAGCGCGGCGCGCTCCTCGGCCCGGGCCTTCTCGTAGGCGGTCCGGACGGTCACTGGCCCTCCTCCTCGGGCATCAGGCCGAAGAAGGAGGCGGCCGTGTGCATGTCCTTGTCGCCGCGGCCCGACAGGCAGACCACGATCACGGCGTCCGGGCCGAGCTCCCGGCCGACCTTGAGGGCGCCGGCGAGCGCGTGCGCCGACTCGATGGCCGGGATGATGCCCTCGGTGCGGCACAGCAGCGCGAACGCGTCCATCGCCTCCGCGTCGGTGATCTCGCGGTACTCGGCGCGTCCGGTGTCGCGCAGCCACGAGTGCTCGGGGCCGACGCCGGGGTAGTCGAGGCCGGCGGAGATCGAGTGGGTCTCCATGGTCTGGCCGTCCTCGTCCTGCAGCAGGTAGGTCCGCATGCCGTGGATGACGCCGAGGGACCCGCCGACGAGGGTCGCGGCGTGCTTGCCGGACGCGACGCCGTCGCCGCCCGCCTCGAACCCGAACAGCCGGACCGACTCGTCCGGGACGAAGGCGTGGAAGGTGCCGATCGCGTTGGAGCCGCCGCCGACGCAGGCGACGACCGCGTCCGGCAGGGCGCCGGTCAGGTCGATGCACTGCCGCCGCGCCTCGACGCCGATGACCCGCTGGAAGTCGCGGACCATCATCGGGAACGGGTGCGGGCCCATCACCGAGCCGATGCAGTAGTGGGTGTCCTCGACGGTGGCGACCCAGTCGCGGAACGCCTCGTTGCAGGCGTCCTTGAGGGTGCGGCTGCCGGTGCGCACCGGGACGACCTCGGCGCCGAGCATCCGCATCCGCGCGACGTTGAGGGCCTGCCGCTCGGTGTCGACCTCGCCCATGTAGACGGTGCAGCTCAGGCCGAGGAGCGCGGCGGCGGTGGCGGTCGCGACGCCGTGCTGCCCGGCGCCGGTCTCGGCGATCACCCGCGACTTGCCCATCCGGCGGGTGAGCAGCGCCTGGCCGAGCACATTGTTGATCTTGTGCGAGCCGGTGTGGTTGAGGTCCTCGCGCTTGAGCAGCACGCGGGCGCCGCCCGCCTCCGCCGAGAAGCGCTCGGCCTCGGTCAGCAGGCTGGGGCGGCCCGCGTAGTTCGCGAGGAGGTCGTCGAGCTCGGCGGTGAAGGCCGGGTCGCGCTTGGCGTTCTCGAACTCGCGGGTCAGCTCGTCCAGCGCCGCCATCAGCGCCTCGGGGGCGAACCGGCCGCCGAAGCGGCCGAAGTGGCCCGTGGCGTCGGGTACGGCTTCAGCACCGCGCGCGGCGGTGTCCATGGTCATGGGTAAACGGGTCCTGTCGTGGAGAAGTGGCCGATGGGGTCAGCGGTTGCTCGGCTGGCCCCGCCATCGCTCCCGGAGCGGTTCGACCTGCATGCCCTCACCCTATCCAGTCGGCCCGCCGGCGTGCGCCGCCGGCGGCTCGGCCACTCGGACTCCTGCCACCCGGACGCCCTGCCGCTCGGACGCCCGGCCACCTGGCCACTCGGCCGCTCAGCCGCTCTGCCGCAGCGCCGGGTGGGCGCCGGCGGCGACCAGGTCGGCGACGGCGGCGCGCGGGTCGCGGCCGATGACCAGGCTCTCCCCCACCAGCACGGCGTCGGCGCCGCTGGAGGCGTAGGCGAGCAGGTCGTGCGGGCCGCGCACCCCGGACTCGGCGATCTTCACCACGTCCTTGGGCAGGGTGGGCGCGACGCGGGCGAACACGCCGCGGTCGACCTTGAGGGTGCGCAGGTCGCGGGCGTTGACGCCGACGACCTTGGCGCCGGCCTCCACGGCGCGGGCGGCCTCCTCCTCGGTGTGCGCCTCGACGAGCGGGAGCAGCCCGATGGACTCGGCCCGCTCGATCAGCGAGACCAGGGCGTCCTGCGGCAGCGCGGCGACGATCAGCAGCGCCATGTCGGCGCCCGCGGCGCGCGCCTCCCACAGCTGGTAGGAGGTGACGATGAAGTCCTTGCGCAGGACGGCGACGTCGACGTTGGCGCGGACGTCGGCGAGGTCGGCGAGGCTGCCGCCGAACCGGCGCCGCTCGGTCAGCACGCTGATCACCTTGGCGCCGCCGGCCTCGTAGTCGCGGGCGAGCGCGGCGGGGTCGGCGATCGCGGCGAGCGCGCCCTTGGACGGGCTGCTGCGCTTGACCTCGGCGATGACCTGGACCCCCGGGCCGCGCAGCGCGGCGAGCGCGTCGCGCGGGGGCGGGGCGGCGGCCGCCTTCTCCTTGACGGCGTCGAGCGGGACCTCGCGCTGCCTGTCGGCGAGATCGGCCCGGACGCCTTCGATGATCTCGTCCAAAACGCTCAAGGTCGCAGGCCCCCTATTTCAGGTCGTTCCGTGCACCGATCGTAGCCGCCCCCACCGGGGCGGCCCCCACCCGGGCGGGCCGCGTCCGCCTCCGGCCGCCCTCCGGCGGACCGGGCGGCGCCCGCCCCGCGCAGGTCAGGGCGCCAGCGCCGCCGCGAACGGCAGGTTCCGGACCACCCAATAGGCGATCAGGAGCCCGACGAACGCGTACACCACAGGCGGCTTGAACAGGGCGGTCCGCATCGGCAGCCCCCGCGCCGTCCGGACCGTCCAGCGCGCGTAGAGGTAGCCGAAGACCGGCAGCAGCGCGAACAGCAGCGGGTTGAGGCCGAAGGCGGCGCCCACGTCCCCGTGGGTGAGGGCGTAGACGAGCCGTGTGGCCCCGCAGCCCGGGCAGTAGTACCCGGTCATCGCCAGGAACGGGCAGCCCGGGTAGTGCCCGGCCTCGTTGGGGTCGCCGCGCAGCGCCACGACCAGGGCTCCGGCGGTGACACCGGCGAGGACCGCCGCCTGCGGCAGGAGCGCCCTGAGCCGCCCCGGGCCCGGCGCGTGCGGTGCGGGCCCGTGCGGATGCGCGTGCTCCTGCGAAGGGACGGGTGCGCGAGTCACAGGGCCCACGATAGGCGACGCCCGGGGGGCGCCCGCGCGGCCACCGGGAGGACGGACGGCCCGCCGCCGTCCGCCGTCAGCCGCCGCCGTCAGCCGTCCAGGACGTAGCCGACGCCGCGGACGGTCCGGATGGGGCTGTCCTCGCCGAGCTTGGCGCGGAGCTGGGCGACGTGGACGTCCACGGTGCGGCTCCCGGCGCCGGCGCCGGGCCCCCACGCGGCGTCGAGGAGCTGCTCGCGGGTGAAGACGCGGCCGGGGTTGGCCATCAGGAACTCGAGGAGGTCGAACTCGGTGACGGTGAGGGCGACGCGGCGGCCGCCGGCGACGGCGGCCCGGCCGGGCCGGTCGAGGGCGACCGCGCCGGCCCGCAGCGGACCGGGCTCGCCGGCGGGGGCGGGGGCGCCCCGGCGCAGCGCCTCGGCGACGGCGCCGACGAGCACGCGGGGGCCGAACGGCCGGTCGACGCGGTGCTCGCCGAGCGAGCGGGCGATGGCGGGGTCGAGGGGGCCGGTGACGGCGACGACGGGGGCGGGGCATGCGGCGTCGGCGACGCGGCGGTACAGGTCGGCGGGCAGCGCGGCGGTGGACAGGTCGAGGACGACGACGTCGGGGCGGCTGCGCTCGGCGGCGGCGGCCGCCCGCCCGGGATCGGCCTCGATCTCGACGGCGAAGCCCTCCCGGGCGAGGTAGCGGCGCTGCAGCTCGGCGACGGCGGGATCGTGCTCGACGACGAGCACGAGCCCGCCCCCGTCGGCGGTCACGACCGGCCGTCGCGGCGGGCGGTCGGGTCCTCGCCGCGGTCGAGGGAGCGCCACATCGCGGAGGGGTCGCCGGCCGGAGCGGCGCCCCCGGCGGCGGGGCCGCGCGTCCCGGCGCGCTCGTACCGGGACGACAGCCCGGGCCAGCGCGCGCCGCGCACGGCCGTGACCAGGCCGGCGACGGCGAGCAGCACGCCCCCGGTGACCGAGGCCATCCACCACAGGTTCACGTCCAGGGCGGGGTCGGCGCCGAGCTTCAGCAGGGCGCTCTTGTCGCCCGCGGCGGACAGCACGTTCGACCGCTGGACGGCGGCGGCCGACGCGTAGGCGATCCCCGCGCCGAACAGGGCGATGAGGACGCCGACGCCCGCGCGCACACGGCCGCGGGTGGCGAACAGGGCGGCGAGCCCGGCCAGGCCGGCCCAGCCCAGCGCGCCCGCCGCGCCGCCCAGGTCGCCTCCGGTGAGCGTCTGGGTGAAGGGGGTGATGGCGTGCTCGGCCTTGACGGTGGCCCAGGTGCGCCCGGCGGCGAGCAGGGCGAGACCCGCGCCGGCGGCGCACAGCAGCGCCGTCAGCCCGCGTTCACGCCCGGGCGTCATGACGCCCCGTCAGGGCGCTCCCCGACGACCGCGGGAAGGACGTCGGCGTCCCAGCAGGTGCGGTCGCCGGTGTGGCAGGCGGCGCCGACCTGGTCGACCTTCACCAGGACGGCGTCGGCGTCGCAGTCCAGCGCGACCGACTTGACCCACTGCTGGTGCCCGGAGGTCTCGCCCTTCACCCAGTACTCCCCCCGGCTGCGCGACCAGTAGGTGCAGCGGCCGGTGGTGAGGGTGCGGTGCAGGGCCTCGTCGTCCATCCAGCCGAGCATGAGCACCTCGCCGGTGTCGTACTGCTGGGCGATGGCGGGCACGAGGCCGTTCGGGTCGCGCTTCAGTCGCGCGGCGATCTTCGGGTCCAGGTCGCTGGACGCTCGTGGGGACATGGCCGAGAGTTTATTGCAGCGCTACCGGCCGCCGACCTCGCCCGACGAGCCGGCCCGCCCGGAACGGGCCCGCCCGGAACGAGCCCGGTGAAGACGAAGGGGCCCGCTCCCCTGGCGGAGGGAGCGGGCCCCGACGTACGACTGCGGGTGTTACAGGGGGACGACCTGGTCGGCCTGCGGACCCCGGTTACCCTGCGTCACCTCGAACTGGACGCGCTGGTTCTCGTCCAGCGTGCGGTATCCGGAGGTCTGGATAGCCGAGTAGTGCACGAAGACGTCCGGCCCGCCGCCGTCGACGGCGATGAACCCGAAGCCCTTCTCGGCGTTGAACCACTTCACGGTGCCCTGCTGGGGCATGTCTTTCTCCTTGCGGCAAAACCTGGGCCCACACCTCGCGGGCCCGTGCGGTCGCTGCGGAACGCTCTCGCCCCCCGTACGGTCCCGGAAAAGCCAAAACGCCCGCTGCCATCAGTCCGCGGGCGTCTGCACGATCGAGAACCACGACTGCAACCGACCGCCCCACAGTATCACCGGTTCCGCGTAAAGCGGAGGAGCCGCAAGGGACGCGATTCTCCTCTCGGCGAACCCTGCCGTTACCTGCCCGTTAAAGACTCCAACCGGTCTCGGTCAGGCTCTTGACAGCCTCCGTGGCCCCGGTGAGGCGGACGTCCGCGACGTCCCGGCGGCCCAGTGCCCAGAGGACGAGTTCACCGACCGGGCCGTGCACGCGCACGGCTCCGCGGGCGTCACGGCCCCGGCCGGGCACCCGCAGGCTGCGCCCGTCGGGTTGCACCAGCGTTACCTCGACCTGAACTTTTCTTAGGACAAAGCGGGCAATTTTTATCCGTCGCCAGAGCACTTCCTCGAGTTCCGGCGAGATCTCCCGGGGCTCCCAGTCGGGGCGCGCACGCAGGACGTCCTCATGGTGAACAAAGAACTCGACACCGTTCGCGTTTTTGTCGACTCCCGGAAGCGCGTACGGGGAGAACTTCGCCGGTCCGTCCCGAAAGCGTTCGACCAGCCGGTCGAACGGGACGGCGCGCGCGGTGCGGCGCCGGACGCGCTCGGTGTAGAAGGCCAGCGGGGGCAGCAGGATCCCGGGCGCGGCGTCCGGCCGGTCCTCGCGGACGACCAGGTGCGCGGCCAGGTCGCGGGCGGTCCAGCCGCCGCACCTGGTGGGGGCGTCGGGCCCCGCGTCGGCCAGCGCGCCGGCCAGCAGCAGGCGCTCGCGCCGGACGGGCCCGGGGGCGTCCGCGCCGGGCTCGGCCGGGCCCGCGGCCGGGCGGCCCTCGGATGCGCTCATCCCTTGATCGTAGGCGGTGCGGGCCCGGCCGGGAATAAGCACCGCGGCCGGATGGTAGGCATGTGCAGGCCCGGAGATCCCCCGCGCCCCGGTCGCCGGGGCGGAGTCCCGGGCGCCCGCCGTGATCGAGGAGTCGCCGTGCCCCCTGCGTCCAGACGCGTCAGCCCACACGTGCTCAGGGAGGGCATGGGCGTGCTGTGGGTCGCGGTCAAGGCCGAGCCCCGGGTCTTCGCGGCGTCGGTGGCCGCGAGCGCCCTGTACGCGGCGATGACCGTGGCGACGGCGAAGGTGCTGGGCTGGGCGACCGAGCACGTCGTCCTGCCCGCCTTCGAGTCCGGGGACACGACCGCCGGGGCGCTGGCGGGCGCCGCCGCGCTGATCATGGGTGTGGCGCTGCTGAAGGCGCTCGGCGTCGCCGGCCGGCGCTTCTACGCGGGCCTCATGCAGTACCGGATGCAGGCGTCCTACCGCCGCGCGGTGACCCGGCAGTACCTGCGGCTGCCGCTGGCCTGGCACCACCGGCACCCGACCGGGCAGCTGCTGTCGAACGCCAACGCCGACGTCGAGGCGGTGTGGGCGCCGATCGCGCCGCTGCCGATGGCGGTGGGCGTGGTGTTCATGCTGCTGATCGCCGCGGTGTCGATCCTGGTGACGGACGTGGTGGTGGCGGCGGTCGGCTTCCTGGTCTTCCCCGCCGTCGCGCTGATCAACGTGGTGTACCAGCGGCGGCTGTCGCCGGTCGCGACCCGCGCGCAGCAGCTGCGCGCGGAGGTCAGCGAGGTGGCGCACGAGAGCTTCGAGGGCGGCCTGGTCGTCAAGACGCTCGGCCGGGAGGCGGCCGAGACGGCGCGGTTCCGGGAGCGGGCGGAGGAGCTGCGGGACGCCAACATCGCGGTGGGCCGCATCCGCGGGCTGTTCGACCCGGTGCTGGAGGCGCTGCCGAACCTCGGCGTCCTCGCCGTCCTGCTGATCGGGTCGCTGCGGCTGGAGGCCGGCGCGATGTCGCCGGGCGACCTGGTGAACGCGGCCTACCTGTTCACGCTGCTGTCGTGGCCGGTCCGGGCGCTCGGCTGGGTGCTCGGCGAGGTGCCGCGCAGCGTCGTCGGCTGGAAGCGGGTCCGCCACGTGCTGGACGCGACCGGCTCCCTGCCGTTCGGGGAGGACGCGCTGGACGGGAACGGCGGCAAGGCGACCGATCTGGAGGTCCGCGAGGTCCGCTTCGCCTACGAGGAGGACGGCGAGGAGGACGGCGCGGCGGACGGCGAGGAGGGCGGCGAGGAGGGCGGCGGGGGTTCCGGGCGGCACATCCTGCACGACGTGTCGTTCGCCGCGTCCCCGGGGCGGACGATCGCGGTGGTCGGCCCGACGGGCTCCGGCAAGTCCACGCTGACCTCGCTGCTGGTGCGGCTGGTCGACCCGGCCGACGGCTCGGTCCTGCTGGACGGCGTCGACCTGCGCGACGTGCGGCGCGGCGGGGTCGCGGAGACGGCGGCGCTCGTCCCGCAGCAGACGTTCCTGTTCGACGACACCGTGCGCGGCAACGTGACGCTCGGCCTCGACGTCCCCGACGAGCGGGTCTGGGAGGCGCTGCGCCTCGCCCAGGCCGAGGGGTTCGTCGCGGCCCTCGCCGACGGGCTCGACACGAAGGTGGGCGAGCGGGGGGCGACGCTGTCGGGCGGGCAGCGGCAGCGGCTCGCGCTGGCGCGCGCGCTGGTGCGGCGGCCCCGGCTGCTCGTCCTGGACGACGCGACCTCCAGCGTCGACCCGCAGGTGGAGGCGCGCATCCTGCAGAGCCTGCGGGAGGCGCAGTCGGGCGAGGCGGGCGGCGCGACCGTCGTGGTCGTCGCCTACCGCAAGGCGACGATCGCGCTGGCCGACGAGGTCGTCTACATGGAGCACGGCCGCGTCGTCGCGCGCGGCGCCCACGCCGAGCTGCTGGAGCGCTCGGCGGGCTACGCCGACCTCGTGAACGCCTACGAGCGGGCCGAGGCCGAACAGGAGGCCGAGCAGGCCGAGCAGGAGGCCGTCGAGGGCGGCGAGGAGGCACTGGCATGACGGTCCTTGACGGCGCGGCGACCACCGAGGGCGCGATCAGCACGCTGAGGCGGGGGCTGCGGCTGAGCCCGGAGTTCCGGGCGGGCCTGGCGGGCACGCTGCTGCTCGCGCTGGTGTCGACGGCGGGGCGGGTGGTGGTGCCCATCGCCGTGCAGCAGACGATCGACAAGGGCATCGGGCGCCCCGGCGGCCCCGACATCGCCTTCATCCGGACGGCCGTGCTGCTGTGCGCGGCGGCCGTCCTGGTGACCGCGGTGTGCGCGTACCTGATGAACGTGCGGCTCTACAAGACGTCCGAGGGCGGCCTGGCGGGGCTGCGGGTGAAGGCGTTCCGGCACGTCCACGACCTGTCGATGCTCACCCAGAGCGGGGAGCGGCGGGGCGCACTCGTGTCGCGGGTGACGAGCGACGTCGACCAGATCAGCCAGTTCATGCAGTCCGGCGGGCTGATGTTCATCGTCTCGATCGGGCAGCTGCTCGTGGCGAGCGTGCTGATGCTGGTCTACTCCTGGCAGCTGGCGCTGCTGGTGTGGGTGGCGTTCCTGCCGCTGGCGTTCGCCCTGCGGCGCTTCCAGAAGATCCTCTCGGCGGCCTACTTCCGGGTGCGGGAGCGGATGGGCGACCTGCTGGCCGCGGTCGGCGAGTCGGTCGTCGGCGCCCCGGTGATCCGCGCGTACGCGGCGGAGGAGCGCACCGGCCGCCGGGTGGACGAGACCGTCGAGTCCTACCGGTCGGCGCAGACCCGCGCGCAGGCGATGGTCGCGCTGACCTTCCCCGTCAGCGAGCTGGTCGCGGCGCTGGCGACCGCGGCCGTCGTCATCGCCGGGACGCTGCTCGGCGTCGCCGGGGAGGTGTCGGCGGGCGAGCTGGTCGCGTTCCTGTTCCTGGTGACGCTGTTCGTCAGCCCGATGCAGACGGCCACCGAGGTGCTGAACGAGGCGCAGAACGCGATCGCGGGCTGGCGGCGGGTCCTCGGCGTGCTGGACACCGAGCCGGACGTCGCCGACCCCGGCGAGGCGGGCGAGACGCTGCCGCGCGGGCCGATCGAGGTGCGGTTCGAGTCGGTCGGGTTCGCCTATCCGGGCGGCCCGCCCGTGCTGCACGGGGTGGACGCCGAGATCGCGCCGCGCAGCCGGATCGCGGTCGTCGGGCAGACCGGCTCCGGCAAGACCACGTTCGCCAAGCTCCTCACCCGGCTCATGGACCCGGTCTCGGGCCGGATCCTGGTGGACGGCGTGCCGCTGGACCGGGTCCGGTTCTCCTCGCTGCGCGAGCGGATCGTCATGGTGCCGCAGGACGGGTTCCTGTTCGACGCGTCCCTCGCCGACAACATCAGGTACGGGCGGCCGGACGCCTCCGACGAGGACCTCGCCCGCGCGCTCACCGAGCTGGGCCTCGCCGACTGGCTGGACGGCCTGCCGCGCGGGCTCGCCACCCCGGTGGGGCAGCGCGGCGAGTCGCTGTCGGCCGGGGAGCGGCAGCTCGTCGCGCTGGCCCGCGCCTACATCGCCGACCCGGACCTGCTCGTGCTGGACGAGGCGACCTCGGCGGTGGACCCGGCGACGGAGGTCCGCATCCAGCGGGCCCTGGACGGCGTCACCCGCGGCCGGACGGCGATCGCCATCGCGCACCGGCTGTCGACCGCCGAGGCGGCCGACGAGGTGATCGTCTTCGAGGCCGGGCGGATCGTCCAGCGCGGCCCGCACGCCGAGCTGGTGGCGCGTCCGGGGGTCTACGCCGACCTGCACGCGTCCTGGATCGCGCAGCGGTCGCTGTGAGAAGCGCCATGAGGACCGGACCGACCTGGGGTAAAGCACTTGCCCGATATCTGGTCCAGTGCGCATTCTGACGGGGTGAGCAACGAGGTCGTGTTGGAATCGGCGGGCACGCTGCGCGGTCAGCTGCAGCGGGGGCTCGGGAGGGCCGCGCGGCGCGCGGCGGACAGGCCCGGCGCGGGCGAGTACGTCTACGACTGCGTCCGGTCGGATCCGCGCTGGGACCGCCAGTGCGAGTCGCGGCGGCTGTACTACGCCCGGTTGATGGTGGATCTGGAGTTGCCGGCGGGGCCGGTGGCCGAGCATCTGTTCGACCCCGCGGACCATACCGACCCCGACGAATGGCGGGTGGACCTCGCGCTCGGCGTCCTCGCGGACCTGGTGCGGCTGAGCCGGCGCGAGGCGGCGGCGCCGCTGCGGCGGTACGCCGAGGAGGGCGCGCAGTGGTTCGACGCGGTGACGGAGCTGATCGACCTCGAGGACCCATCGCTGACGGACGGCCTGGACGAGCTGGTGGCGGCGCGCTGCGACGACGCCGACCTGGAGATGCTGGTGCCCGCCGGGCGCAACCCGGTGATCGAGGCGTGGGCGGCGCGGCAGCCGCGGGTGGCCGCGGCGCTGGAGCGGCAGCGGGCGGCGGGCCGGGCGGCGCGCCGCGCGATGGCCGCGGGCCCCGGCCGGGACGCGCAGAGCGACGCCGAGCTGCTGGCGCTCGCCCGGCGGCGCGGCGAGGGCGCCATCGCGGCGATCTTCGAGCTGGGGCGGCGGCGGACGCCGGCGCTGCTCGACCTCGCCGAGGAGCTGCTGCCGCAGCGGCCGAGCCGGTTCGGCGGCGCGGTGTGCCGGGCGCTGCGCGACTACGGCCCGGAGACGCTGCCGCGGGCGCGGGCGTGGGCGGCCGAGCGCGGCGGCTGCGCCGACATCGGGCTGCGCATCCTCGCCCGGTACGGCACCCGGCAGGACATCCCGCTGCTGATGGAGGAGCTGCAAGGGGCCGTCGCCCGGCGGGAGTGGGGCGGCGCCGCGGGTCCCATCGAGGGGCTGGGGCGGCTGCGCGCCGGTGAGGCCGTCCCCTTGCTGAAGACCGCTTGGACCGAGTCGACCTACGCCTATCTGAGACCCCGCATCCTGACCGCGTTGACGAGAACGGCCCCGCACACCGCCGAGTCCTACACCGTCGAGGGGCTGTGGGACTGCGAGGACGGCGTCCGCGCCGAGGCCGCCCGGTCCGCGCCGCTCACCCGCGATACGGGGCTGCGGCTGCGCCGGCTGCACCAGGACGGCGCCGAGGACCCCGGCGTCCGCGCCGCGGCGGGCGCCCGCCTGATGACCTGAACCCGAGGACCCGAGCCCGCCGGCCAGGGCCGGACGGCGCGGGCCGGACGCCGGACGGCCTCGGGGACTTCGCGGGGCCGCCGGTGAACCCCGCCGGGGCGCGATGCGTATTGCTCCGTCGAATCGCGCATCTCACCCGGAGAGGAATGGCGATGGGTCCCCGACACCACCCCCGCCCGATCACACCGCGCCGCAGGACGCCGCGGGGAAGGGCGGCGCTGCTGTGCGCCGCCGCGCTGGCGCTGCCGCTCGCGGCGGGCTGCTCGGCGAAATCGGACGCCTCCGGCGAGAAGACCGCCAAGCCCGCCAGCCTGCAGGAACTCGCGCAGCAGACGGACTGCCAGGTGACCGGGCAGCGCAAGGTCAAGGACCTGGAGCAGGGGAACTGCAAGACCTCGCTGGGACGCTTCGTCCTGGTCAGCTTCACCACCGACGCGGGCATGCACTCCTGGCTGGAGGAGGCCAAGCCGTGGGGCGGCTGGTACCTGGTCGGGGCGCGCTGGGTGGCGGTCAGCCAGAAGCCGACGCTGGAGTCGCTCCGCAAGGACCTCGGCGGCAAGATCGTCCAGGGCGACCACCACGGCTCCGGGCAGGAGGGCGGGCACGAGGGCGGGCACGGCTGACCGTTCGCCGCCGCCTCGGCCGGGCCCACGCCCGGCCGCTCACGGCCCGGCGGCGTCCTCGCCGCGGACCAGGAGGACGCTCCAGCGCTCCAGCGCGGGCCCGGTGCGGGCCAGGACGCGCCGCGCGGCCAGCCCGCGGCCGATCGTGCCGGGATGCCACAGGGGGTGGCGGGGGCCGTCCACGATGACGCGCAGCGCGGCGACCGGCAGCCCGCCGGCCCGCGCCGCGACGATGGCCGACTCCATGTCGACGGCGCGCGCGCCCTGCGCGGCGAGCACGGCCCGCTGCCGGCCGTGGACGACGCGGTCGGTCGTGACCAGCGGCCCGACCTGGGCGCTCAGCCCGTCCCGGATCAGCTCCCCGGCGAGCAGCCGGGGCGCGCTGCACCGCACCGCGGAGCCGCCGGGCCCGCGGATCTCGTCGGCGACGAGGACGTCGCCCGGCCGCAGCCGCTCGTCGAGCGCGCCGCCGAAGCCGACGGTGACCAGGGCGGCGCAGGCGCCGGGCAGGCGGGCGGCGCGGCGGGCCCGGTAGCCGACGACCACGACCGGGGTCCGGGTGAGGCCGCGCCGCACCGCGCGGGCCTCGATCCGCAGCGCGGCGCACACGACCGGGCCGACGACCGGGACATCCCCGGCCACGGCGCCGTCGGCCACGCCCCCGTCGGCCGCGGCGCCGGGGGCACCGGTGCCGGCGCGCGGGTCACTGTCCGTGCTCACGCGTCCAGCGAAGCACGGGGTGGCCGGGAAGATCCAGCCGCGTCACCGTGCGGTACCACATTCGGCCCTCGCGGATCCGCCTGCGGGAGGGCGGCGGCGGGCCGGGCCGCGCCTAGACTCCCCGGCATGACCTCCTTTCCCCTCCGGCGGAAGCTGGCCGTACTCCCGTTCGCGCTCCTGCCGCTCGGCGCCCTCGCCGCGTGCGGCGGCGAGAACAGCAAGACCTCCTGTGACGTCAACTCCTGCACGGTGACCTTCGACCGCGGCGTGGAGGCGAGCGCGTCCATCCTCGGCGTGAAGGCCGAACTCGTGAAGGTGCAGGGTGAGATGGTCACCCTGAAGGTGGCGGGCCAGACGGTCACCGTGCCGGTCGGCGACGGCGAGCAGGCCGAGGGCTTCAACGTCTCGGTCCAGTCGGTCACCGCGGACCAGGTGGTGGTGAAGATCTCCAACAGCGGCTGAACCCGGCTATCCTTCGTACATGCGTTCGATGACGACGGCGGAGCGGCGGGCCCGGCTCGCGCTCCGCCACCGGCTGGCCCCGGAGGCCCGCACCGACGACGTCCCCGGGATCGCGCGGTCCCTGGTGGTGCTGCACGCCACCGACCCGGCCACGGTGTACCTGTCGGTCGCGGCCCGCAGCGTCCAGGCCGCCCCCGGCGCGGTGGAGCGGGCCCTGTACGACGACCGCACGCTGCTGCGGATGCTCGCCATGCGCCGGACGATGTTCGTCGCCCCCACCGAGCTGGTGCCGGTGCTGCAGGCGTCCACGGCGAACGCGCTGGCGGCCAAGCAGCGCGCCACCTACACCCGGATCATCGAGCGCGGCAGCGACATCGAGGACGTCCCGTCCTTCTTCGCCGAGGCCGCCGAGGCCGCGCACAGGGCGCTGCTGGCGCGCGGCGAGGCCACCGGAGCCCAGCTCAGCGCCGAGGTCCCCGCGCTGCGCACGCAGGTCGACCCGGCGCCCGGCAAGTCCTACTCCCGGCCGACGGGCATCACCACGTGGGTCCTCGTCACGCTCGGCTGCGAGGGCCGCGTCGTGCGCGGGCGGCCGAACGGGTCGTGGATCAGCAGCCAGTACCGGTGGGCGCCCGTCGAGGAGTGGCTGCCCGGCGGCATCGCGGAGGTCCCCGCCGCGCAGGCCCGCGCGGAGCTCGTCCGCCGCTGGCTGCGCGCGTTCGGCCCGGCCCCGGCCGCCGACCTGAAGTGGTGGACGGGCTGGAACGCCGGCGACGTCAAGAAGGCCCTCGCGGCGCTGGACGTCACCGAGGTCGCGCTCGACGGAGGCGGCACCGGCCTCGTCCTGTCCGACGACCTGGAGCCGGCGCCGGAGCCCGAGCCGTGGGCGGCGCTGCTGCCCGCGCTCGACCCGACGCCGATGGGCTGGCGGGAGCGCGGCTGGTTCCTCGGCGCCCACGGCCCCGCGCTGTTCGACCGCAGCGGCAACATCGGCCCGTCCGTCTGGTGGGACGGCCGCGTCGTGGGCGGCTGGGCGCAGCGCCCGGACGGCGAGATCGCGGTCCGCGTCCTGGAGGACGCGGGCGCCGACGCGGAGGCGGCGATCGAGCGGGAGGCGGCGCGCCTCGCGGACTGGTACGGCGAGGTGCGCGCCGTCCCCCGCTTCCGCACCCCGCTGGAGCGCGAGCTCACGTCCTGAACGGCGGGCCGCGCCCGGTCACCGGCGGGCGGCGCTCCGCCGGAAGGCGATCACGACGAAGCCGAGGACGGCGAGCCCGCCCACCGCCAGCGCCGCGAACACCGCGAACCCGATGTAGGCGTCGGCGGTGTCGTCCGGCACCACCAGGACCAGGCCGTCGGTGCCCCGGCAGGTCAGCAGCGCGGCCCCGGTCACCGGCGCCTCGAAGGTGGCCGTGTACCGGTAGCCGGCGCGGTCGGAGGCGCTCCAGGAGTTCTTGCGGGTGAGCCTGATGGGCCCGGACCGCTCGCCGGCCCGCACGGCGCACGCGTAGGGCGTGGAGCTGCCCGTGCGGACGTAGAGGAAGTAGCCGTGCCCCTCGGAGAGCCGGACCGCCACTCCCCTGGCCGGGTCGCCGGCGGCCTTCGGGCCCCCGGCGACCTTGGAGTCGTCCCACAGGAGCGCGAGCACGGTGAAGAAGCCCACGACGGCCGCGAGGAGCAGGGCGACCGGCAGCGCGTACCAGCCCCCGCGAGGCCCCGCGCGGCGCTGCGGGGTCCACGGGGGCGGCACCTGTCCCCGCCCTGCGGGCGGCGGTCCCATCGGCAGGTTCGACCCCGGCCACATGTCGTGTGCTCCCCCTGGATACGGGCGTTGAGAACGCAACCATTGCAGACAACGCCCATCCGGTCGAGAAGGATCCCAGGTAAGGACCCGCTGACGCCCGTCGGGGGGCGCGCCGGTAACGTCGCCCCGAGACCGAGGAGGCGCAGTGGCCAGACCGTCCGACCTGGAGCCCGGAACGTTCCCGCCGCAGGCCGCCGCGTTGCGCCGGCAGGTGCGGGACTTTCTCGCGGAGACGCCGTTCACGGCCCGCTGCGACAGCTGGCTGACGGGCGCCGACCCCGCGTTCAGCAGGGCCCTCGGCGAGCGCGGCTGGCTCGGGATGACGCTGCCGGAGCGCTACGGCGGGCACGGCCGCTCCCCGCTGGAGCGGTTCGTGGTGATCGAGGAGCTGCTCGCCGCCGGGGCGCCGGTCGGCGCGCACTGGATCGCCGACCGGCAGACCGGGCCGAGCATCCTCGCGCACGGGACCGAGGAGCAGAAGAAGCGGTTCCTGCCGGCGATCGCGCGCGGCGAGTGCTTCTTCGCGATCGGGATGAGCGAGCCCGACTCCGGGTCGGACCTCGCGTCCGTCCGGACCCGCGCCGAGCGGGACGGGGACGGGTGGCGGCTGCACGGCACCAAGGTGTGGACGAGCGGCGCCCACCTCGCGCACGCGATCCTCGTCCTGGCCCGCAGCGCGCCGGGGGGCGACGACCGGCACGCCGGGCTGACCCAGTTCATCGTCCCGCTGCCGGACGAGCGGGTCGCGGTCCGGCCGATCCGGGGCCTGTCCGGCGCGCACCACTTCAACGAGGTGGTGCTCGACGGCGTGTTCGTCCCGGACGCGATGGTGCTCGGCCGCGTCGGGGACGGCTGGCGGCAGGTCACCGCCGAGCTGGCCTACGAGCGCAGCGGCCCGGAGCGGCTGCTCAGCACGTTCCTGCTGATCCGGCTCCTGCACGGCCGCGCGGACGGGCCGGCGGCGCGGCGCACCCTCGGCCGGCTGACCGCGCGGCTGTGGGCGCTGCGGCAGGCGTCCCTGGGCGTCGCGGGCGCGCTGGACGCCGGGCTGTCCCCGGACGTCCCCGCCGCCCTGGTCAAGGACCTCGGGACGCGGTTCGAGCGCGAGGTGATCGAGGCCGTGCGCGAGCACGCGGGCGTGGAGCCCGACCCCGCCTCCCCCGACCCGCTGGCGCGCGCGCTCGCGGAGTCGGTCGTCCAGGCGCCCGGGTTCACGCTGCGGGGCGGCACCAACGAGATCCTGCGCGGCATCGTCGCGCGCGGCCTGGGAGTGCGCTGATGGAGCTGCTGGAGGAGACCGCGAACGAGATCCTCGCCGGGGACCGGCCGTGGCCGGCGCTGGCGGCGTCCGGGCTGGCGCTGGTCGGGGTGCCGGAGGAGGCGGGCGGCAGCGGCGGGGACCTCGCCGGCGCCGCCGCCGTGCTCCGCGCGGCCGGGTACCACGCCGCCGCCGTCCCGCTCGCCGAGACGGGGTGGCTCGCCGGGCGGCTCCTCGCCGAGGCGGGCCTGCCGGTCCCCGCGGGGGTGCTGACGGCGGGGGTGCTGACGGCGGCCTCCGGCGCGGTCTCCACCGGGGGCGGCGGGACGCTGAGCGGGACGCTGCGGCGCGTCCCCTGGGCGCGCGGCGCCGACCGCCTCGTCGTCCTGGCCGGCGGGGCCGTCGCGGTCGTCGACCCCGCCCGCGCGGAGATCACCGAGGGCGCGAACGTCGCGGGCGAGCCCCGCGACGACGTCGTCCTGTCCGGGGTGCGGCCGGAGGCCGCGGCGCCGTGCCCGGTGGACGCGGCCGAGCTGCGGCGGCGCGGGGCGCTGGCGCGGGCGGTGCAGCTCACCGGGGCGATGGCGCGGGCGCTCGACCTGTCGGTCCGGTACGCGCGCGAGCGGGAGCAGTTCGGGCGGCCGCTCGGGCGGTTCCAGGCCGTCCAGCAGATGCTCGCCGAGCTCGCCGGGGAGGCCGCGGTCGCCGACGTCGCGGTGCGCGCCGCCGTCCGGGCCCCGGGCGACCCCGTCGCGGTGGCCTCCGCGAAGGCGGACGCCTCCCGCGCGGCGGGCGCGGTCGCGGCGATCGCGCACCAGGTCCACGGCGCGCTGGGCGTCACCGAGGAGCACGTGCTGCACAAGGTCACGCTGCGGCTCGGAGCGTGGCGGGACGAGTACGGCAACGAGACCGACTGGGCTGACGACCTGGGCGCCGCGGCCGCCGCCGCGCCCGACCCGTGGGCGTTCATCACCGGACCATGACGGTTGCGGGCGCCGTCCGCGGTTACCTTACTTGGGAGTAGCCGACCGCGGACGGAGTCAGCATGGCGCCCTGGGACCGACTGACCGCCCCTTCGATCAGGCTGCCCCACCCGCGGGGACTGCTGCGGTACACCGTGGAGCGGGACCTGCCGGTGACCATGCCGGACGGCGTGACGCTGCTCGCCGACCGGTACGTCCCCACGGGCGTGGAGCGCCCGCCCACGATCCTGGTGCGGACGCCCTACGGCCGGCGCGGGCCCGCGGCGCTCGCCAACGGGCTGCCGTTCGTCCCGTTCGGCTTCCAGCTCGTCGTGCAGAGCGCGCGGGGGACGTCCGGGTCCGGCGGCGAGTTCGACCCCCTCGGCAGCGAGCGCGACGACGGCCTCGCCACCGTCGAGTGGCTGAAGCGGCAGCCCTGGTTCCACGGCTCGTTCGCCACCTACGGCGCCAGCTACCTCGGCTACTCGGCCTGGGCGATCGCCGCCGAGGCGGGCCCGGCGCTGAAGGCGATGTCGCTGCAGATCACGGCGTCGTCGTTCCGGGACGCCGCCTATGTCGGCGGGTCGTTCGCGCTGGAGTCCACGCTCACCTGGACCGACCTCACCCACCGGCAGCAGCAGCGGCTCGGCATGCTCACCGCGCCGCTGACGGCCCGGCGCCGCGCCCTGCGCGCCGCCCGCTCCGGCCGCCCCCTCGCCGAGCTGGACGTCCTCGCGGGCGGCCGGCCCATGCGCTTCTACCAGGACCTCCTCGCCAACCACGGCGCCCCCGGCCGCTACTGGGACCGGCGCGACTTCAGCGGCACCGTCGGGCGGGTCGAGGCGCCCGTCACCCTGCTCGGCGGCTGGTACGACGTGTTCCTGCCCTGGCAGATCAAGGACTACCTCGCGCTGCGCGGCGCCGGGCACACCCCGTACCTGACCATCGGGCCCTGGTGGCACACCGACGCCCGGCACGGCCTGCCCGGCATCCGCGAGTCGCTCGCCTGGTTCCGCGCCCACCTGCAGGGCGACCCGTCCGGGCTGCGCGCCGACCCCGTCCGGCTCTACATCACCGGCGCCCGCGAATGGCGGCACTACCGCGACTGGCCCCCGCCCGGCACCCGGCAGGTCCGCTGGCACCTGCACGGCGGCCCGCCGGGCGCGCGCGGCCTCGGCGAGGACGGCCCCCAGGACCGCCCGCCGAGCACCTACACCTTCGACCCGTCCGACCCCACGCCCGCGCTCGGCGGGCCCACCCTGCTCGGCAGCTCCCGCCCCGTCGACAACCGCCCGCTGGAGCGGCGCCCCGACGTCCTGGCGTTCACCTCCCCCGCCCTCACCACCGACCTCGACGTGATCGGCCCGGTCGGCGCCGACCTGTTCGTCCGCTCCGACCGCGAGCACACCGACTTCGTCGTCCGGCTCTGCGACGTCGCGCCGGACGGGACGTCCCGCAACGTCTGCGAGGGCGGCCTGCGGCTCCCCGCGGCCGCGGAGAAACCCGTCGGCACCCGCGGCGTCCGCCGCATCGCCGTCGACCTGTGGCCCACCGGGCACCGCTTCCAGCGCGGCCACCGCGTCCGCGTGCACGTCACCAGCGGCGCCCACCCCAAGGTGGCCGCCAACCCCGGCACCGGCGCTCCCCTGGCGACCGCGACGACCCGCATGCTCGAGGCCCACCAGGAGCTCTTCCACGACCCCGACCACCCCTCCGCGATCATCCTGCCGATCGCGGAGCACTCCCCCGAAGCCGCCACCCCCGCCCCCGCAGAGGACGCGCGTTAGCCCGACGGGCCACTACAACCTGGCGGCGATCGCTTTCGCGAAGCGGTCGGCAGCGTTGGGGGCGAGTTGCAGGTAGAGGTTCGGTTCGGTCAGCTCGAGCTCGACGATGAGCGGCTCGCCGTCGGGGCCGGGGATGAGGTCGACTCGGGCGTACAGGAGGTCTTCACCGCCGGGGACGGCGGCCAGGGCTCGGCGGGCGACGTCCAGTTCCGCCCGCGTGGCGGTCGCGGCGGTGACCTGCCCGCGCGTGGTGTCACCGCGTACCGGGCCCTGGATGCCCGCTCCGGCGGTGAGGATCTGCGCCTTGCGTCCGGCGTGGCTGAACTCGCCGTCGCAGTAGACCAGTGCCGTCTCGCCGACGCCGTCGACGGCGGACAGGTACGGCTGGACCATCGCCGTCCGGCCCGCGTCGCGGAGCGAGCGCAGGTGGGCGCGGGCCTGCTCGCGCTCGCCGGGGCCCCAGCGGGCCGTGTCGCCGGACCCGATGGAGACCGCCGGCTTGACCACGTACTCCGGCCAGTCGGCGGGGACGTCGTCGGGGTCCCAGCGGGTCGGGACGACCGGCAGCCCGGCGGCGGCGAGGTCGCGCAGGTAGCGCTTGTCGGTGTTCCACCGGATGACCCCGGCCGGGTTGAGGACGCGGGGCAGGCCGTCCGCCCACGCCGTGAACGCGTCGCGGCGCTCGGGGTAGTCCCAGGTGGAGCGGATGACGACGAGGTCGTAGCGGGACCAGTCGACGCCGGCGTCCCAGATCACGGTTTCGGCCTCGACGCCCAGCGGGGCGAGCGCGCCGGTCAGGGCCCGCACGTCGTCGCTGCCGTCGGGCAGCAGGGAACAGGTCGCGAACGCGATGGTCATACGGGGGTCCTTGCTCGGGGGGTTCCTTGCTCGGGGGATCGCTTCAGCGGACGGGGTTGCCCGCCTCGCGCAGCGCCGACTTGACCTCGGAGATCGTGAGCTCGCCGAAGTGGAAGACGCTCGCGGCGAGGACGGCGTCCGCGCCCGCCGCCACGGCCGGCGCGAAGTGGCCGGCGGCGCCGGCGCCGCCGCTGGCGATCACCGGCACGGAGACCGCGGCGCGGACGCGGCGGAGCATCTCCAGGTCGAAGCCGGCCTTGGTGCCGTCGGCGTCCATGGAGTTGAGGAGGATCTCCCCGACCCCGAGCTCCTCGCCGCGGCGGGCCCACTCGATCGCGTCGATGCCGGTGCCCTTGCGGCCGCCGTGCGTGGTGACCTCGAAACCCGACCCGGTGCCCGCGGCGCGCCGGGCGTCCACCGACAGCACCACGCACTGGGACCCGAAGCGGTGCGCGGCCTCGCGCAGGAACTCCGGCCGCGCGATCGCGGCCGTGTTGATCGAGACCTTGTCGGCGCCCGCGCGCAGCAGCCGGTCGACGTCCTCGACCGTCCGGACGCCGCCGCCGACCGTCAGCGGGATGAACACCTGCTCGGCGGTGCGGCGCACCACCTCGTAGGTCGTGGACCGGTCGGCGCTGGAGGCGGTGATGTCGAGGAACGTCAGCTCGTCGGCGCCCTCGGCGTCGTAGCGGCGCGCCAGCTCCACCGGGTCGCCGGCGTCCCGCAGGTTCTGGAAGTTGACGCCCTTGACCACGCGCCCGGCGTCGACGTCCAGGCACGGGATCACCCGCACGGCCACGGTCACTTCACGGCCTCCAGGGCCTCTTCGAGCGTGAACGCCTGCGCGTACAGCGCCTTGCCGACGATCGCGCCCTCGACTCCGTCGGGGACGAGCCCGGCCAGCGCCCGCAGGTCGTCGAGCGACGACACGCCGCCGGAGGCGACGACGGGCTTGTCGGTCCGCGCGCACACCTCGCGGAGCAGCTCGGTGTTGGGGCCGCGGAGCGTCCCGTCCTTGGTGACGTCGGTGACGACGTAGCGGGGGCAGCCGTCGTCCTCCAGCCGGGCGAGGACCTCCCACAGGTCGCCGCCCTCCCGCGTCCAGCCGCGCGCGGCGAGCGTCGTGCCCCGCACGTCCAGCCCCACCGCGATCTTGTCGCCGTGCGAGGCGATGATCTTGCGGCACCACTCCGGGTCCTCCAGCGCGGCGGTGCCGATGTTGACGCGGGCGCAGCCGGTGGACAGGGCCGCCTCCAGCGACGCGTCGTCGCGGATGCCGCCGGACAGCTCCACCTTCACGTCCAGCCGCCCGGTCACCTCGGCGAGCAGCTCCCGGTTGGAGCCGCGCCCGAACGCCGCGTCCAGGTCGACCAGATGGATCCACTCCGCCCCGGCCCGCTGCCAGGCGAGCGCCGCCTCCAGCGGGGCGCCGTAGGAGGTCTCGGTGCCGGCCTCGCCCTGGACCAGGCGGACCGCCTGGCCGTCGGCGACGTCGACCGCGGGAAGGAGCGTCAAAGTCATGCGGAAACCCTATCGAGGCTGGTGGACGGGGTGATCGTGCGCTCAGCGCAGCGTGCCGAGCCAGTTGCGCAGCAGCTGGGCGCCGGCGTCGCCGGACTTCTCCGGATGGAACTGGGTCGCGCACAGCGGGCCGTTCTCCACCGCCGCGACGAAGCGGTCGCCGTGCTCGGCCCAGGTGACCAGCGGCGGCTCGATGCGGCCGGCGGGGTCGGGCTCCAGGTCCCAGCTGCGGGCGGCATAGGAGTGCACGAAGTAGAACCGCGCGTCCGCCAGCCCGTTGAACAGGACCGAGCCCTCCGGGGGCTCGACGGTGTTCCAGCCCATGTGCGGGACGACCGGCGCGTTCAGCCGGTCGACGGTGCCGGGCCACTCGCCGCAGCCCTCGGTGGTGACGCCGTGCTCGATGCCCTTGGTGAACAGGATCTGCATGCCGACGCAGATGCCGAGGACGGGGCGCCCGCCCGCGAGGCGGCGGCCGATGATCTGCTCGCCGCGGACCGCGCGCAGCCCCGCCATGCAGGCGGCGAACGCGCCGACGCCCGGCACCACCAGGCCGTCGGCGTCCAGCGCGGCGTCCCAGTCGGCGGTGACGGTCACCTCCGCCCCGGCGCGGGCGACGGCGCGCTCGGCCGAGCGCAGGTTGCCCGAGCCGTAGTCGAGGATCACGATCCGGGTCACAGCCACATCACCCCGCCCGCGAACGCCAGCCCGGCCAGCACCAGCAGGATCATGGCGCCGATCTTGATGCCCTGCTTGATGAAGCTGTACACCCCGGCCAGCAGGAACACCGCGACCGCGAAGATCGCCATGGTGCCGTAGGTGAAGTGCAGGTCGCCGATCTCCACGGCTACAGGGCCCCCTTGGTGGACGGGACGCCGTGCACCTTCGGGTCGAACGCCACGGCGTCGCGCAGCGCGCGGGCGAGGGCCTTGAACTGCGCCTCGACGATGTGGTGGGCGTTGCGCCCGTACGGCACGTGGACGTGCAGCGCGACCCGGGCGTTGGAGACGAACGACTCGAAGATGTGCCGGGTCATCGTGGTGTCGTACTCGGGGCCGATCATCGGGGCCATGCCGTCCGGCTCGACGTGCACCAGGTAGGGGCGGCCGGAGACGTCCACGGTGACCTGCGCGAGCGCCTCGTCGAGGGGAATCGACGCGTCGGCGAAGCGGCGGATGCCGGCCTTGTCGCCGAGCGCCTCCCGGAACGCCTGGCCGAGCGCGATCGCGGTGTCCTCGATCGTGTGGTGGCTGTCGATGTGCAGGTCGCCGGCGGTCTTGACGGTGAGGTCGAACGACCCGTGCTTGCCGAGCTGGGCCAGCATGTGGTCGAAGAACCCCACGCCGGTCGCGACGTCGACCCGCCCGGTGCCGTCGAGGTCGATCTCGACGAGGACCTCGGTCTCCTTGGTCCCGCGCTCGACCCGTCCCTTGCGCGTCACAGACTCTCCTCGTTGTCTCCGGCACTGTTCCCGGCCGTTCCGGCCCCGGGGGCCGCCGCTTCGCACGCCTCGCGGAGCGCGGTGCGGAACGCGGCCATCTCCTCGGGCGCCCCGACGCTGACCCGCAGCCACTCGGGCGGCCCGACCTCGCGGATCAGCACGCCGCGCTCCAGCAGCCCCTCCCAGACCCTACGCCGGTTCTCGAACGTTCCGAACAGGACGAAGTTGGCGTCGGAGTCGGCCACCCGGTACCCCTCGCCGCGCAACCAGGCCACGAGGTCGTCGCGCTCGCGGCGCAGCGCGGCGACGCCGCCGAGCAGCTCCTCGCCGTGCGCGAGTGCGGTCCGGGCGACGGCCTGGGTGACCGACGACAGGTGGTAGGGCATCCGGACGAGCAGCAGCGCCTCGATCACCGCGGGGTCGGCGGCCAGGTAGCCGAGCCGGGTCCCGGCCATCGCGAACGCCTTCGACATCGTCCGGGTGACGATCAGCCGCGGGTTGCCGGCCAGCAGCGTCAGCGCCGAGGGAGTGCCCTCCCGGCGGAACTCGGCGTACGCCTCGTCGACGACGACCATGCCCGGCGCGGCCTCCAGCACCGCCTCGATCGCGGCGAGCGGCAGCGCGGTGCCGGTCGGGTTGTTCGGCGAGGTGAGGAACACCACGTCGGGGCGGTACTCGGCGACGGCGGCGACCGCGCGCTCGGGTTCGAGGCCGAAGTCCTCGTCGCGGAACGCGTTCACCCAGCGGGTCCCGGACACGGCGGTGATGATCGGGTGCATCGAGTAGGACGGCTCGAAGCCGAGCGCGGTGCGGCCCGGCCCGCCGAACGCCTGCAGGATCTGCTGGATGATCTCGTTGGAGCCGTTGGCCGCCCACACCCGCTCCCAGGTGAGGCCGGCGCCGGGCGTGTCGGTGTCCAGGTACGCCGCGAGGTCGGTGCGCAGCGCGACCGCGTCGCGGTCGGGGTAACGGTTCAGCCCGGCGGCGACGTCCATGACCGCCTCGCCGAGGGCCTTCACCAGGTGCTCGGACGGCGGGTACGGGTTCTCGTTGGTGTTCAGCGCGTACGGGACGTCCAGCTGCGGCGCGCCGTAGGGCTCCCGGCCGCGCAGGTCGTCCCGCAGCGGCAGGTCGTTGAGCGAGGTCACGAGGGGATCTCCCAGTCGAAGCGGGCCTTCAGGGCGGCGCCGTGGGCGGGCAGGTCCTCGGCCTCGGCGAGCGCGACCACGCGCGCGGTGGCCTCGGCGAGGGCGTCCCGGTCGTACTCGACGACGTGGACGCCGCGCAGGAACGACTGGACCGACAGCCCGGAGGAGTGGCAGGCGCACCCGCCGGTCGGCAGGACGTGGTTGGACCCGGCGAGGTAGTCGCCGAGCGACACGGGGGCGTGCCGCCCCACGAACACCGCGCCGGCGTTGCGGACGCGGGCGGCGACCGCGGCGGCGTCGGCGGTCTGGATCTCCAGGTGCTCGGCGGCGTAGGCGTCCACGACCTTCAGGCCGTCCTCGACGCCGTCCACCAGCACGATGCCGGA
Organism: Actinomadura meyerae; assembly: GCF_900188445.1. Lineage (GTDB taxonomy): Bacteria > Actinomycetota > Actinomycetes > Streptosporangiales > Streptosporangiaceae > Spirillospora > Spirillospora meyerae. Next base: position 553,221 of record NZ_FZOR01000001.1, on the reverse strand, counting down.
CTGCCGCCCGGCGAGCGCCTCGGTGATCCGCTCGGTGTGCCTGGTCCGGGCGACCTGCGCCTTCAGCTCGGTCTCGACCTCGTCGGCGAGCCGCACCGAGTCGGTGACCAGGACGGCGGCGGCGAGCGTGTCGTGCTCGGCCTGGCTGATCAGGTCGGCGGCGACGTCCACCGGGCTCGCGGTGCCGTCGGCGAGGATCGCGATCTCGGTCGGCCCGGCCTCGGCGTCGATGCCGATCACGCCCTTGAGCAGCCGCTTGGCGGCGGCGACGTAGACGTTGCCGGGGCCGGTGACGAGGTCGGCGCGGGGGCACTCGTCGGTGCCGTAGGCGAACATCGCGATGGCCTGCGCGCCGCCCGCCGCGTACACCTCGTCGACCCCGAGGAGCGCGCAGGCCGCCAGGATGGTCGGGTGCGGCAGGCCGCCGGAGTCCTTCTGCGCGGGCGAGGTCACCGCGAGGGAGCCGACGCCGGCCTCCTGTGCGGGGACGACGTTCATGACCACGCTGGACGGGTACACGGCCCGCCCGCCCGGCACGTACAGGCCGACCCGGCCCACCGGGATCCACCGCTCGGTGACCGTGCCGCCCGGGACGACCCGCGTCGTCACATCGGCGCGGCGCTGGTCGCGGTGCACGGCGCGGGCGCGGCGGATGCTCTCCTCCAGCGCGTCGCGGACGGCGGGGTCGAGGGCGGCGAGGGCCTGGTGGACGGCCGCGACCGGCACCCGCGTGCTCTCCAGCTCGACGCCGTCGAACTCCCTGGTGTACTCCCGCACCGCGTCCGAGCCGCGATGGCGCACGTCCTCGCAGATGGGCCGCACCTTGTCCAGGGCGGCCTCGACGTCGAGCTCGGCGCGGGGCAGCACGGAGCGCAGGTCGCCGGGAAGCGAGCCGCGCAGGTCGATACGGGAAATCACCCGTCCAGTCTACGGAGTGGGCCCCGTCCCCCGCGCATCGTCTCAGCTCCCGAGACGCGGCGCGCCGTCAGGCCCGGAGGGTACCGTCGAGCACCGTGACGGCCCGCCCCGACAGGGTCACGCGGTCGCCGCGCACCGCGACGCCGACGTACCCGCCGCGCGCCGACGCCTGGTAGCCCGTCAGCGTGTCGCGGCCGAACCGCGCGGCCCAGTACGGCGCGAGGGCGCAGTGGGCGGAGCCGGTGACCGGGTCCTCGGCGTCGCCGGGCAGGACGCGCGGCGCGAAGAACCGGGACACGAAGTCGTAGCCGCGGCCCGGGTCGGCGGCCGCGGTGACGATCACGCCGCGCGCGTCGATCGCGGCGAGCGCGGGGATGTCGGGTGCGGCCCCGCGCACGGCCGTCTCGTCGGCGACCTCGGCGAGGACGTCGTTCTGCCCGTTGCGGCCGGCGCGCAGCACCGGCAGCCCCAGCGCCTCGGCGAGCCCGTCCGGGACGCCGATCGGCTCGGCCGGCGCGGCGGGGAAGTCCATCGCCAGCTCGCCGCCGGCCTCGCGGGTGACGGCGAGGACGCCGCTGTGCAGCGTCCGGAAGCGGACCGGGCGGTCCGGCGCGACCGATCCGGTCTCGTAGAGGGCGTGCGCGGCGCCCATCGTGGCGTGCCCGCAGAGGGCGACCTCCGTGAGCGGCGTGAACCACCGGAGCTCGAAGTCGGCGCCGGGCTCGTCCAGCGGGCGGACGAACGCGGTCTCCGAGTGCCTCATCTCCGCGGCGACGCGCTGCATCCACTCCGGGTCGGCCGGGCCCTCCAGCAGGCACACCCCCGCGGGGTTCCCGGTGAACGGGCGGCCGGTCAGCGCATCGACGACGAGCATCCTCATGGCGCCGACGCTACCGGCCGCCCGGCGCGCGGCGGCAGGGCCAATCCGCGGCAGTGGCCCGGCCGTGATGACACCGGCTTCACACTGTGAAAAAAGACCCCTTACAAAGATCATCAATGGCCGCGTACCCTGGCGGCGAGGGCGTCTTCCCGGCGGCGCCAGGACGCGGGAGTGAGAGTGTGACCGAGCGGATCGCCCTGTTCCCCCTGGGCACCGTGCTGTTCCCGGGGCTGGTGCTGCCCCTGCACCTGTTCGAGGACCGGTACCGCCGGCTGGTCGCCGACCTGCTGGAGCGGCCCGAGCCGCGCGGGTTCGGCGTCGTCGGCATCCAGCTCGGGCACGAGGTCGGCGAGGGCGCCGCGCACCGGCTCGCCGACGTCGGCTGCGTCGCCGAGCTGCGCGAGGTGTCCCCGCACCCCGACGGCCGCTACGACATCGTGGCGGTCGGCGCGCGGCGGTTCCGGGTCAAGGAGCTGGTCAGGTCCCGCCCCTACCTGCAGGGCGAGGTCGAGTTCCTGCCCGAGGAGGCGGGCGCCGACCCCGGGCCGGTCGCGGCGCGGGTGCGGCGGCTGTTCCGGCTCTACCGGCACCGGCTCGGCGCGGCGGGCGCCGGCCCGCCCGAGGCGCCCGAGCCGCCGCGGGACCCGATCGAGCTGTCGTACGCGATCGCGGCGGCGCTCGTCCTGGACGGGCACGAGAAGCAGCGCCTGCTGGAGTGCGAGGACGCGGCGCTCCGGCTCGCCGCCGAGCGCGACCTGCTGTCCCGCGAGAACCGCATCCTCGACATCCTGCCGATGATCCCCGCCGGGCAGTTCCTGGACGGGGCGTTCACCCCGAACTGATCTTCCGCGCGGCCGGCCCCGCGGCCCCGGAGCGGCCGGGCTTTCCGGACCGGTTCCCGCCGAAGCGGCCGGGCACGGCAGACTCTCCCCCATGAGCACCAAGGCCAAGGGCGGCAAGGGGACCCCGGCGACCGTCGCCGCGACCAAGGCGAAGATCGAGTACACGCTGCACGCCTACGAGGTGGACCCCGCCGCCGACAACTACGGGGAGGCCGCCGCCGACGCCCTCGGCGTCCCGTACGGGCGGCTGTTCAAGACGCTGCTGGCGGAGGTGGACGGGCGGCTCACCGTCGGGATCGTGCCCGTGTCGTCCACCCTGGACCTGAAGGCCCTCGCGGCGGCGGCCGGGGGGAAGAAGGCCCGGATGGCCGACCCGAAGGACGCCGAGCGCGCCACCGGCTACGTCGTCGGCGGGATCAGCCCGCTCGGGCAGCGCCGCCGGCTCCCCGCGGTGGTCGACGCGTCGGTGTCAGCGCTCGCGACCGTCTACGTCTCCGCCGGCCGGCGCGGACTCCAGATCGAGCTCGCCCCCGCCGACCTGATCCGGCTCACCGGCGCCCGGGTCGGCGACATCGCCCGCGGGTAGCCGCCGGACGGCCAGCTCCAGCAGCCCGTAGGCGCCCACGGCCGCCACCGGCCAGAACACCAGCACACCCCTGGCGCGCAGGTCGGCGACGCCGGTGGCGGTCGTGCCGTCGCGCGCGTGCCGGACGGCGTCCTGGAAGTCGCCGAGGCCGATCAGGTGGCCGGTCCGCCAGGCCAGCACGGCCGCGGCGCACCCGCCGGCGGCCAGGCCGAGCAGCAGCGCGACGTCGTTGCCCCGGCCGCCCGCCGCGTACGCGGCGGCGCCGCACAGGACCCCGGCGACGAGGGCGATCAGGGCGAACCGCGCGTCGGTGCCGATCGGGCCCTGGCCTTCCGGATCGGCCAGCAGTGCCTCACCCTGGACGATCACGAATGTCACCTTCGGCGCGGCGGCGGCCCACAGCAGGCCCGCGAGCGGGCCCAGCAGCGCCATGATCGCGGTGGTGGCGGCCCAGGTCGCCCACGGCCTCGTCGCGAAGAGCCTCCCGGCGGGTCGCCGCACCTCGTACGCTCCTAGCTGTAAGTCCCGTGACAGCGAAAGCCTAGCCTGCCCGGTTCGGCCGATCGACTCTCGAAGGGTGTCCGATTCCCGCCCACGACAGCCCCGATTACTGGGATAATGTGCCCGACATGTCCGGATTCAGTCCTGCGTTCGAACGCCTCGGCGCCGCGCGCGCGGCCGTCGTCCTGCAGCAGCAGGAGACGCTCGCCGAGTTCCTGCCGCGCGAGGACTGGAGCGCCGACCTGACCGCCCGCACCTACGCCAGCGGCGGCGTCACGGTCCGCGTCTCGCTGCTCGGCAGCTACGCGGCCCGCGAGCGCACCTGGCTGTGGGGCTGGGCGAACCCGCAGTTCGGCGACGCCCACCCGGCGGTCGCCCCGACGCTGGCCATCCGGGCGATCGGCGAGCGCCTCGGCATCCCCGAGTTCACCACCCCCGAGGTCGACCTGTCCTGGTACGAGGGCCCGGCCGGGCACGGCGGCGAGCTGATCGCGATGGCCGCCGGCGGCGTCCTCGGCGGGGCCGGCTACATCGGCGCCGGCTACGACGGCGGCTCCGCCTACCTGCACGTCGACGACCCGCAGGTCCCGGCCGCCCGCTGGGACCCGGTCACGCTGCCCCGCCTGCTGGCGAACGCGGCGAGCCTGTTCCCGCACGAGCCGCGGCTGACGCTCGCCGGGCTGCTCTCCCACCACCGCGTCCCCTACCGGCAGACCGACACGCTGACCGAGGCCGCGCTGCCGGGCGGCGGCACCGCCCGCGCCTCCTTCGACGGCCTCGGCCGCTTCGTGAACTGGCAGGCGGAGCTCACCCCGGCCGTCCTCGGCGGCTGACCCCCGCGCCGCGGGAGGTGGAGCCCCGCGGTGCGGGCGGGGCGGGCGTCAGCCGAGGCAGGACGGGCCGAGGAGCTGCTTCAGGTCGCCCATCAGCGCCGGGGACGGGGCCACCCGGAGCCGGTCGTCCAGCCGGACCACCGTGGTGCGCGGGCCGTTCTGGATGTGCAGGTGGACCTCGGCGGTGCCGGGGTGGGTGACCAGCACCTCCTTCAGCCGCGACACCGTCGGCGGCGTGCACCGGCCGAGCGGCATCGTGACCGACAGCGGGCCCGTCGCGTCGGTGACCGTCAGGTCGGGCTGGGTCACCTCCATCGCGATGATCTTCGCGACGTCCTCGCGGCGGTCCAGCCGGCCCTTGACGATCAGGATCGCGTCCTCGGCGAGCAGCGTCGAGCACAGCTGGTACGACGACGGGAAGCACAGCACCTCGATCGAGCCGGCGAGGTCCTCCAGCTGGAACATCGCCCACGAGTTGCCCTGCTTGGTGACCTTGCGCTGCAGCCCGGACAGCAGGCCCGCGACGACCACGACCTGGCCGTCCGGCCGCTCGCCCTCGTTCAGCGCGGCGATCGTGCAGTCGGCCTCGCGCTCGAGGATGTGCTCGACGCCGAGCAGCGGGTGGTCGGAGACGTACAGGCCGAGCATCTCCCGCTCGAAGGCGAGCAGGGTCGTCTTGTCCCACTCCTCGCCCTCGGGGATCGCGACGGCGAACGCGTCCTCGCCGCCGTCGTCCTCCAGCGCGCCGAACAGGGAGTCCTGCCCGACGGCCTCCTTGCGCTTGATGTCGATGACCGAGTCGATGGCCTGCTCGTGCACCATCAGCAGCGCCTTGCGCTGGTGGCCCAGCTCGTCGAACGCCCCCGCCTTGATCAGCGACTCCACGACCCGCTTGTTGCAGACCTGCGGCGGGACCTTGTTCAGGAAGTCGTTGAAGTCGGTGTAGGCGCCCTTCTCCTTGCGTGCGGCGACGATGCCGTCCACCACGTTGTGGCCGACGTTGCGGACCGCCGACAGGCCGAACCGGATCTCGGTGTCGCCGAGCGGGGTGAAGTCGGCCTCGGAGGTGTTCACGTCCGGCGGCAGGACCTTCAGCCCCATCCGGCGGCACTCCGACAGGTACAGGGCGCTCTTGTCCTTGTCGTCGCCGACGGAGGTGAGCAGGCCCGCCATGTACTCGGCCGGGTAGTTCGCCTTGAGGTAGGCCGTCCAGTACGACACCAGGCCGTACGCGGCCGAGTGCGCCTTGTTGAACGCGTAGTCGGAGAACGGGACGAGGATGTCCCACAGCGTCTTCACGGCCTCCTTGGAGAAGCCGTTGTCGAGCATGCCCTGCTCGAAGCCGACGTACTGCGCGTCCAGCTCGGCCTTCTTCTTCTTGCCCATGACGCGGCGGAGCAGGTCCGCCTTGCCGAGCGTGTACCCCGCCACCTTCTGCGCGATCGCCATGACCTGCTCCTGGTAGACGATCAGGCCGTAGGTGGTGTCGAGGATCTCCTTGAGCGGCTCCTCCAGCTCCGGGTGGATCGGGGTGATCTCCTGCTGGCCGTTCTTGCGGAGCGCGTAGTTGGTGTGGGAGTTCGCGCCCATCGGGCCCGGCCGGTACAGGGCGCCGACGGCGGAGATGTCCTCGAAGTTGTCGGGCTTCATCAGCCGCAGCAGCGACCGCATCGGGCCGCCGTCGAACTGGAACACCCCGAGGGTGTCGCCGCGGGCGAGCAGGTCGTAGGTGGCCTGGTCGTCCAGCGGCAGCGCGAGCAGGTCGACGTCGACGCCCTTGTTCTTCTTGATGCCCTTGAGCGCGTCGTCGATGATCGTCAGGTTGCGCAGGCCGAGGAAGTCCATCTTCAGCAGGCCGAGCGTCTCGCAGGTCGGGTAGTCGAACTGCGTGATGATGGCGCCGTCGGAGTCCCGGCGCATGATCGGGACGTGGTCGGTGATCGTCTCGCCGGACATGATGATCCCGGCGGCGTGCACCCCGGTCTGGCGGATCAGGCCCTCCAGGCCCTGCGCCAGGTCCATGATCTGCTTGACGTCGGCCTCTTCCTCGTACAGCTTGCGCAGCTCGCCGGCCTCGCCGTGGCGCGGGTGCTTGTCGTCGAAGATGCCCGACAGCGGGATGTCCTTGCCCATCACGGCGGGCGGGAACGCCTTGGAGATCCGGTCGCCGAGCGCGTACGGGAAGCCGAGGACGCGGCCCGCGTCCTTGATGGCGGCCTTCGCCTTGATGGTGCCGAAGGTGGCGATGAAGGAGACCTTGTCGGCGCCCCACTTCTCCGTCGTGTACTTGATGACCTCGGCGCGCCGGTCTTCAGGGAAGTCGATGTCGATGTCGGGCATGGACGCGCGCTCGGGGTTCAGGAACCGCTCGAAGATCAGCCCGTGCGGGATCGGGTCGAGGTCGGTGATCCCCATCGCGTACGCGATCAGCGAGCCCGCGGCGGACCCGCGGCCGGGGCCGACCAGGATCCCGTTCTGCTTGGCCCACATGATGAAGTCGGCGACGACGAGGAAGTAGGACGGGTACCCCTTGCCGAGGATGACGTCCATCTCGTACTCGGCCTGCTCCTTGTAGCCCTCGGGCAGGCCGTCGGGGAAGCGGCGCTCCAGGCCCCGCCAGACCTCCTTGCGGAACCAGCTCTCCTCGGTCTCGCCCTCGGGGACGGGGAAGCGGGGGCTGAGGTCGCGGTACTCGAACATCCCCGCGGGGTCGACCTTCTCCGCGACGAGCAGCGTGTTGCGGCAGCCTTCGAGCCAGATGTCGGAGGAGTCGATGCCGCGCATCTCCTCGGCGGTCTTCAGGTAGTAGCCGCTGCCGTCGAACCGGAACCGGTCGGGGTCGGCGAGCTGCTTGCCCACCTGGACGCACAGGAGCGCGTCGTGCGCGGTGGCCTCGGACTCGTGGGTGTAGTGCGAGTCGTTGGTGACGACCGGCGGGATGTTCAGCTTCCTGCTGATCTCGATCAGGCCGTCGCGGACGCGGCGCTCGATCTCCAGCCCGTGGTCCATCAGCTCCAGGAAGTAGTTCTCCTTGCCGAGGATGTCCTGGAAGGTGGCGGCGGCCTTCAGCGCCTCGTCGAACTGGCCGAGCCGCAGCCGGGTCTGGATCTTGCCGGACGGGCAGCCGGTGGTGCCCATCACGCCGTCGGCGTGCTCGGCGAGCAGCTCCTCGTCCATCCGGGCGTACTTGAAGACGAAGCCCTCGGTGTAGGCGCGGCTCGACAGCTTGAACATGTTGTGCAGGCCGGTCTTGTCGCGCGCCCACAGCGTCATGTGGTTGATCAGGCCGCCGCCGGAGACGTCGTCGCGCTTCTGGCTCGGCTCGCCCCACTGGACCTTCTTCTTGTGGTAGCGGGACTCGGGCGCCATGTACGCCTCGATGCCGATGATCGGGGTGACCCCGGCGGCCGTCGCCTGCTTGTGGAAGTCGTAGGCGCCGTGCATGTTGCCGTGGTCGGTCATCGCGATCGCCGGCATCTTCTGCCGGCCGACCTCTTCGAACATCTGCTTCAGCCGGGCCGCTCCGTCGAGCATGGAGTACTCCGTATGAACGTGCAGGTGAACGAAAGAGTCGGCCATGCGTGCTGCGCCTCCTGCTCGTCGCATGCGACCGCCCGCGCGCGGACGGCGCGCGGTGGCGGTATCGGTCCCGGGGGAAGATCGCCGGCCCGGCGGAGCGGCCGGGACGACGCGGTCCTGAGAGCCTAACCCGCCCCCGGGGCCCCACGCGCCCCGACGCGCCCAATCCGGGCGGCCCCGCCGGGACGTCTCAGTGCATGGGACGCGCCGTCCGGGATTTGGCACGCGGAACGGCACCGCCTACCATCGGGGCCATGACGCGTCGTCCTCCCAGGTTTACGCGGCCGGCTCCGGGCGAGCCGGTCGCCGCGGCGACCTGAGCGACGACCCCGGAGCCGGCCGAGGCGGAGCCCCCGAGGGGCTTCGCCTTTCTTGATCCGCATCTGCCTTCGATCCGCATCGACCAGGCGCGGCCCGGCACCGGCTCTCCCCCCGTGCGGCCACGCCGCAGCATGAGAGGGAACCCATGCCCGACCAGGTGATCGACCCCGCCGAGCTGCGGGTCGCGCTGCCGTCCGCCGACGCCCTCGCCACCCTCGGCGAGGCCCGCGCCGCGATCGACGGCATCGACGCGGCCCTCGCGACCCTGCTGGAGCACCGCGCCGCGGTCGCCGCCGCCGTGCAGCGGCTCAAGCCGGTCGGCGGCTTCGCCGGGCGCGACCCGCGCCGCGAGCGGGAGATCGTCGAGGCGATGGCCGCGCGCGCCCCGTCCCTCGGCGCCGCCCGGCTCGCGCCCATCGTCAACGCGATCATCGAGGCCGGCCTGGACGCGGCCGAAGCCCGCCGATGAGCACTGGACCGATCAGCACGATGGACACCGCGCACGGCGCGGCACCGGACGGGGACGCACGGGCGAGCGCCGTCCGGAACGGGCTGAGCGTGGGCGTCGCCGTGGGCGTGTCCGGGCTCGCGTTCGGCGCGGCGGCCGTCACCGCCGGCCTCACCGTCGCGCAGGCGTGCGTGCTGAGCCTGCTGGCGTTCACGGGCGCGTCCCAGTTCGCGCTGGCGGGCGTGGTCGGCGGGGGCGGCGGCCTGGTGGCCGGCACGCTCGGCGCGGTGCTGCTCGGCGGGCGCAACGCCCTGTACGGGCTGCGGCTCGCCGGCACGCTCGGCGTGCGCGGGTGGCGGCGGCTGCTCACCGCGCACGTCGTCATCGACGAGACCGCCGCCGTCGCGACCGCGCAGCGCGACCGGGCCGCGGCCCGCGCCGGCTTCTACACCACCGCCGTCACGCTCTACCTGGCCTGGAACCTCACCACGCTGCTCGGCGCGGCGGGGGCGGCCCGGCTCGGCGACCCGGACGCCATCGGCCTGGACGTCCTCGGCCCGGCCGCGTTCCTGGCGCTGCTCTGGCCGCGCCTGACCGGCGGCGGCGGCGCGGTGCGGGTGGCCGTGGGCGCGGCGGTGATCGCGGTCGCGGCCACGCCGCTGCTGCCGCCGGGGGTGCCGGTCATGCTGGCGGCCGCCGCCGCGCTGCCCGCCCTGATCGGGCGGAGGGCGGCGCCGTGAGCGTGTGGATCGCCGTGGCCGCGACGGCGCTCGGCTGCTACGCGCTGAAGCTCGCGGGGCTCGTCGCGCCGCAGCGGGTGCTGGACGATCCGCGGGTGCGCCGGTTCACCGGCCTCGTGCCGGTGGCGCTGCTCACCGCGCTGATCGCCGTGCAGGCGCTCGCCGACGGCCGCTCGCTGGAGTTCGACCCCGCCCGCCTCGCGGGGCTGGGCGCGGCCGTGGCGGCGCTGCTGCTGCGGGCGCCGTTCCTGGTGGTGCTGGCCGCCGCGGCCGGGGTCGCCGCCGGCCTGCGCCTGCTCGGCCTGTAGCGGTCAGGACTCGGCTTCGACGATCTCCAGCGCGCGGGCCAGATCGTCCGGGTAGGGGCTCTCGAACTGCACCCACTCCCCCTTGGTCGGATGCTCGAAGCCCAGCCGGACGGCGTGCAGCCACTGCCGCTTGAGGCCGAGCCGCGCGGCGAGCGTCGGGTCGGCGCCGTAGGCCATGTCGCCCGCGCACGGGTGCCGGATCGCGGACATGTGCACCCGGATCTGGTGGGTGCGGCCGGTCTCCAGGTCGATGTCGAGCAGCGTCGCCGCCCGGAACGCCTCGACGGTGTCGTAGTGGGTGACCGACGGCTTGCCGCCCGCCACCACCGCGAACCGGCCGTCGCCGGACGGGTGCCGGTCGATCGGCGCGTCGACGGTGCCCCGGAACGGGTCGGGGTGGCCCTGCACCAGCGCCTGGTAGCGCTTGTCGATGCGGCGCTCCTTGAAGGCCCGCTTGAGCCGGGAGTACGCGATCTCGCTCTTCGCGACGACCATCGCGCCGGTGGTGTTGGCGTCGAGCCGGTGGACGATGCCCTGCCGCTCCGCCGCGCCGCTGGTCGCGATCGTGTGCCCGGCGCCGAGCAGCCCGCCGAGGACGGTCGGGCCCGTCCAGCCGGTGGTGGGGTGGGCCGCGACGCCGACGGGCTTGTCCACCACGACGATGTCGTCGTCCTCGAACAGGACGCCCATCCCGGGGACGGGCTCGGCGACCGGCGCGGGCGGCGCGGGCGGCGGCGGCAGCGTGACCTCCAGCCAGGCGCCCGCGTGCAGCCGCTCGGACTTGGTGGCCACCTCGGCGCCGTCCAGCAGGACGTCGCCCGCGGCGATGATTTCGGCCGCGCCGCTGCGCGACAGGCCGAACAGCCGCGCCAGGGCGGCGTCGATCCGCTCGCCCTCCAGGCCGTCCGGCACGTGGAGGCTGCGCACCTCCCCCATCAGGCCTTCTCCTCCGGGGCCCGCTCCTGCTCCGGCCCGGCGTCCGCCGCCTCGCCCCCGGACGGGGCCTCGGCTCCGGTCCCGGCGCCGGTCCCGGCGCCGGCCTCGGCCCCGGTCCCGCCATCGGTCTTGGGGGCGGGGGGTTCGTCGTCCTCCTCGGTGACGCGGGTGCCGTCGACCTGGAGCCCGCGCGCGGCGAGCAGCACCGCGAGGACGCCGCCGCACACGATCGCCGAGTCGGCCAGGTTGAACACCGGCCAGTGCGGCAGCTGGATCCAGTCGACGACGTGGCCCTTCAGCGGCGCCGGCTCGCGCAGCAGCCGGTCGGCGAGGTTGCCGATCGCGCCGCCGAGCAGCAGGCCGAGGCAGATCGCCCACGGCGCGCTCCGCAGGTTGCGGGCCGTCCGCAGGATGGCCACCACCACGCCGCAGGCGATCAGGGTGAACACGATCGTGTAGCCGGTGCCGATGGAGAACGCGGCGCCGCTGTTGCGGGTCTCGCGCAGCGTCAGCAGCCCGCCGAGCAGCCGGACCGGCTCGCGGTCCTGGAGCGTCGCCACCACGATGATCTTGGACACGGCGTCGGTGGCCAGCGCGGCCAGGGCCACGGCGACGAGCACGCCGACGCGGCGCGGCCGGGATGGTCCCGTGGACCCCCCGGCCTCGCCCTCTGGGTTCGTTGAGTCGCTCAGCGACGTTCCTCGCGTTGTTTGCATGTCACACATAGGGTCGCACGCGGGAAGACCTGAAGTCGCGCCTTGCCGATCGGCTTGGCGCAGGACTCGCAGGTCCCGTACGTGCCGGCGTCCATCCGCTGGACGGCCCGCTCGATCTGGGCGAGCAGGTCCTGTGAATTGTAGGCCAGCGCCAGCTCGTGCTCGCGCTCGTAGGTCTTGGCGCCCGCGTCGGCCTGGTCGTCGCCCGCCCCGTCGCTGCCGTCGCCCTCGGCGATCTGGCTCGCGGACGCGGCGATCTCGGCGCGCAGCCCCTCGATCTGCTCCTGCAGCCCGGCCCGCACCCGGGCGAGCTCCTCGGAGGTCCACCGGTCCTCGCCCTCGCGCACCGGCAGCTCGGCCGCCGCCGCGGGAGCGGCCCCGTCCTGCGGCGCCGCCGCCCTGCCTCCGCGCCCGGCCGAGCCCTTGCGCGCGGGGGACCTGCGCCCGCTCCCGGCGGCGCGCGCCTCGGCGGAGTCCGCCTCCGCGGGCTGCTTGTCGGCGGACCGCCCTGCAGCGGGCCGCCTTCCGGTGGGCGGGGCGCCCTTCGTCGCGCCGGCCATGTCGGCCTCCCTCGCGCTGATCGCCTCGACGGGCACTGCGGGCAGCATAGGTCCCCTTTCTCGGACGCGGTAAACAACCCTGGGCCGTGGTACCGACCGCTTATGCCCGGTCGCCGATCGGCTGGAAACCCCTGGTCGGCGCACGAGATCGCAAAGGAACGCCACCCCGCCCACCGGGCGGGGCCCGCACCGCCGTCCCGGGCCGGGGAAAGGGGAAGAGCGGAGCGCGCGCGTGCGTTAAAGTGCAGACGAACAGTCGTACGGCAGGCGCTGATGGGGACACCTGCCGCCGTAAGCGGCCATGAGCGATCCGGGGACGGTGCGAGCCCGGAGGCGCGCCCGGCGGTCTGATCACCCCGGAGCCGCCGGAAGAAACGCCCCGGCCGGTCGGCCGCGGGCGCGGTAGACCCGGCAGCCGAGACGGCGAACGAAGCGGGCCGCGCCGATCCGGCGCGGTCAAGGAGGGTGGTACCGCGGGGCCGCGCGCCTCGTCCCTCCGGTCACGTGTCCACGTCGATCCGGAGGTCCGCCACCGTGAGCCGAGCGTTTCGGCCGCTGCCCGCGCAGGTCGATCTGCCCGCCCTGGAGCGGGACATGCTGCGCCGCTGGCAGGAGAACAAGGTCTTCGAGCGGTCGCTGGAGCGCACCGCGTCCGGCGAGCCCTGGGTGTTCTACGAGGGGCCGCCGACCGCCAACGGCATGCCGGGCGTCCACCACGTCGAGGCCCGCGTGTTCAAGGACGTCTTCCCGCGCTTCAAGACCATGAAGGGCCACCACGTCCCCCGCAAGGCCGGCTGGGACTGCCACGGCCTGCCGGTCGAGGTGGCCGTGGAGAAGGAGCTCGGCCTCACCGGCAAGAAGGACATCGAGGAGTACGGCGTCGCGGAGTTCAACGCCCGCTGCCGCGAGTCGGTCCTGCGCCACGTGGACGCGTTCGAAGAGATGACCGAGCGCATGGGCTACTGGGTCAACACCGACCAGGCCTACCGGACGATGGACCCCGAGTACGTCGAGGCCGTCTGGTGGTCGCTGAAGCAGGTGTTCGACAAGGGCCTGCTGTTCCGCGACTTCCGCATCACCCCGTACTGCCCGCGCTGCGGGACGGGCCTGTCCGACCACGAGCTGGGCCAGCCCGGCGGGTACGAGACGGTGACGAGCCCGTCGGTGTACGTGCGCATGCCGGTGACCTCCGGGCCGCTCGCCGAGCTGGGCGCCTCCCTGCTCATCTGGACGACGACCCCGTGGACCCTGGTGTCCAACACCGCCGTGGCCGTCCACCCCGACGTCACCTACGTCGCCGCCCGCCCGGCGGGGTCGGGCGAGGTCCTCGTCGTGGCCGAGCCCCTGGTCGACCAGGTCCTCGGAGAGGGCGCCGAGCGGCTCGCCTCCTACCGTGGCACCGAGCTGGAGCGGACGACCTACGAGCGCCCCTTCGACCTGGTCGACATCCCGGACGCGCACTACGTCGTCCTAGGCGACTACGTCACCGTGGAGGACGGCACCGGGCTCGTCCACCAGGCGCCCGCGTTCGGCGGCGACGACATGACCGTCTGCAAGCGGTACGGCATGCCGATCGTCAACCCGGTCGGGCCGGACGGCCGCTTCCTGCGGGAGGTGCCCCTCGTCGGCAACAAGTTCTTCAAGGACGCCGACGAGCCGCTCACCGAAGACCTGCGCGCGCGCGGGCTGCTGTTCCGCGGCGGGCACTTCGAGCACAGCTACCCGCACTGCTGGCGCTGCCACACGCCGCTGCTCTACTACGCGCTCCCGGCCTGGTACATCCGCACCACGCAGATCAAGGACCGGCTGCTGGAGGAGAACGAGAAGACCAACTGGTACCCCGAGACGGTCAAGCACGGCCGGTACGGGGAGTGGCTGCGCAACAACGTCGACTGGTCGCTGTCGCGGAGCCGCTACTGGGGCACGCCGCTGCCCCTGTGGGTCTGCGGCGACGACGAGGACCACGTCACCTGCGTCGGGTCGCTCAAGGAACTCGGCGAGCTGGCCGGGCGCGACCTGTCCGCGCTCGACCCGCACCGGCCCTACGTCGACGACGTCGCGTTCCCCTGCCCGCGATGCGGTGCGGAGGCCCGCCGCGTCCCCGACGTCATCGACGCCTGGTACGACTCGGGGTCCATGCCGTTCGCGCAGTGGGGCGCCCCCTACCGCAACAACGACGTCTTCGAGAACGCCTACCCGGCCCAGTACATCTGCGAGGCCCAGGACCAGACCCGCGGCTGGTTCTACTCCCTCATGGCCGTCGGGACGCTGGTGTTCGACCGGTCGTCCTACGAGAACGTCGTGTGCCTCGGCCTGATCCTCGCCGAGGACGGCCGCAAGATGAGCAAGCACCTCGGCAACGTCCTGCGGCCCATCCCGCTGATGGACCAGCACGGCGCCGACGCGGTGCGCTGGTTCATGGCCGCGAGCGGGCTGCCCTGGGCGTCCCGCCGCGTCGGGCACGGCGCCCTGGAGGAGATCGTCCGCAAGGTGCTCCTCACCTACTGGAACACCGCGTCGTTCTTCGTCCTGTACGCCAACGCCGCGCAGGCGCAGGGCCGCGCCTGGACGCCGGACCGGATGTCGGAGGCCCCGGCCCCCGCCGACCGGCCGCTGCTGGACCGCTGGGCCCTCGCCGAGCTGCACCGCACCGTCCGCGAGGTCGACGCCGCGCTGGAGGAGTTCGACACCGCGCGCGCGGGCCGGCGCCTCTCGCAGTTCGTCGACGACCTGTCCAACTGGTACGTGCGGCGGTCCCGGCGGCGCTTCTGGGAGGGCCCGCAGACCCCGGAGGGGTCGGCGGCGTTCGCCACCCTCTACGAGTGCCTGGAGACCCTCACCCGGCTGATGGCGCCGATCGTCCCGTTCATCACCGACCACGTGTGGGACGTCATCCGGCCCGAGGACGGCCCCGAGTCGGTGCACCTGGCCGACTGGCCCGCCGTCGACGAGAGCCTCCTCGACGAGACCCTGACCGGGCAGATGGCGCTCGTCCGGCGGCTGGTGGAGCTCGGCCGCTCCGCGCGGGCCGCGAGCGGCGTCCGCACCCGCCAGCCCCTCGGCCGCGCCCTCGTCGGCGCCCCCGGCTGGTCCGCGCTGCCCGAGCAGCTGCGCGCGCAGATCTCCGAGGAGCTGAACGTCCTCGGCTTCGAGGAGCTGTCCTCCATCGGCGGCGACCTGGTCGAGTACGAGGTGAAGCCGAACTTCCGGGAGCTGGGCAAGCGCTACGCCAAGGACACCCCGAAGGTCGCCAAGGCGATCACCTCCGCCGACGCCGCGGACCTCGTGCGGGCGCTGCGCGACGGCACGGCGGAGGTCGAGGCCGCCGACCTCGGCACGGTGCCGCTGACCGCCGACGACGTGATCGTCACCGAGCGGCCGCGCAGCGGCTGGGCGGTGGAGAGCGCCGCCGGCGAGACCGTCGCGCTCGACCTCACCGTCACGCCCGAGCTGCGCCGCGCGGGCCTGGTGCGGGAGGCCGTCCGGCTCGTCCAGGAGGGCCGCAAGGCCGCCGGGCTGGAGGTCACCGACCGCATCGAGCTGTGGTGGGAGGCGACCGGCACCGACCTCGCCGAGGCGCTGCGCGCCCACTCCGCCGAGGTGGCCGCCGAGGTCCTCGCGACCTCGGTGTCCGAGGGCCGTCCCGCGGACGTCCCGGCGAACCGCGACGAGGAGCTGGGCCTCACCTACTACCTGCGCCGCGCGTGACCCGCGCCCGCGAATCATGATCGGCTCCGCCGCGCCCGGGGACGGGCGCGGCGGAGAACTTTCCCCGATGGGGTTCATCGCGACACATCGCGTTTGCGATGATGGTGCCGTGAATCTTCCCGAGCAGCCTTCCGGCTCCGAACCTCCGGCCGCCCCGTCCCCCGCGAGCATGCGCGCGTCGGACGCCGACCGCGATGAGGTGGCCGACCGCCTGCGCGAGGCCCTGGCGGAGGGGCGCATCACGCCGGAGGAGCACGCCGAGCGCATCGACGCCGTCTACAAGGCCAAGACCTACGCCGAGCTGGCGCCCGTCCTCAGCGACCTGCCGGACGAGCACCCCCCGCGCCCCCGGGTCGACCTGCGCAAGGAGCAGGCCCTCGCGCCGCCCCCGCCGCAGTCGCCCAACCTCGTGGCGATCTTCTCCGGGGTGGAGCGCAAGGGCCGCTGGCTCGTCGAGCCCACCACCAACGTCTCCTGCGTGTTCGGCGGCGCCGACCTCGACTTCCGCCAGGCGGTCCTCAGCCGGAGCGAGGTCACCGTCAACGTCACCTGCGTCTTCGGCGGCGTCACCATGATCGTCCCGCCGGGGGTGCGGGTGATCGCGTCCAACACCTCCGTCTTCGGCGGCACCGACGTGCCCGACGACGACACCGTGGAGCCGGACGCGCCCATCATCCGCATCACCGGGATGCTGCTGTTCGGCGGCGTGTCCGTCAGCCGCCGCGCGGTGGGCGAGAAGAACGGCCGCCGCGACCGGCATCGCGAAGTGCACCGCAGGCACCACGAGGAACTGCGGGAACTGCACCGCGAGCACCGCGACGCCCGCCGCGAGCGGCTGCGCGAGCTGCGCGCGGAACGCCGCCGCCACCGCTGACCCACCCGGCCGCGGGGCCTCCCCGCCCCATGGGCCCGGCGGTCGCGCGCATGGGCCGTCACCGGCTCGGAGGCAGGCCGCCGGGGAGGTGGGGCCGGTCGCGGCGCGGGCCGCTCCCGGACATGACCGGTCCCGGACGCGAGCCGGTCACGGGCACGGATTTGCGGGCGGTCACGGGCACGGACCGGTCGCGGACCTGTCAGTCGCCGGCGCGGACCGGCCCCGGACGGGGGCCGGTCCGCGGGCGAGGTCAGTCGCGGGCGGGGTCAGTCGCGGGCGTGGGCGCGGTCGGGCTGGCAGACCAGGCAGGGCGTGCAGCCGCGGGACTTGGCCTCCGCGCGGGACAGCGACTCCAGGTCGTCGGCGTCGTCGCCGACGTCCTCGATGAGGGCGCAGTCGACGCGGTGGTAGCGCTTGGTGCCGCTCAGGATCCGGACCTGCGGGCCCTCGTCGTCCGGCTCGCCGGACGGCTCGTCCGCGCCGGACGGCTCGGGCTCGGACGCCGCGAAGGCGTCGTCGGCGGAGGATTCGGCGCCGGACTCGGCGCCGGGCTCGTCATCGGTGCGGCCCGGCTTCGCCGCCGCCTCGCCGCCCGCGAGAGGCGCCGAGCCGAGGTCGACCGTGGCGCCCGGGTCCGCGGACGCGGGCTCAGCGGGCCGCTCCCAGCCGGAGCGCGCCTCCGGCTCCTTCGGGGCGGACTCGGCCTTCTCCGGCGTCTCCGGGGCGCTGGGCGCCTCCGCGGCGGCCGCGCCGAACAGGCTCGCGGCGGGCACGTCGGTCAGGGTCGGCCCGGCCGGGCTCGCCGGGGGCTCCGCGGCGGACTCGTCCGCGCGCGGGATCTCGGCGGTGCGGTCGAACGCGCCGGGCTTGTCGAACGCGCCGGGCTCATCGGAGGAGGCCGGCTTGCCGGGATCGGCGAAGGAGACGGGCGTGTCGAACGACGTGGGCGCGGCGGAGGACGCCGGCTTGGCGAGGCCCGCCAGGCCGCCCTCGGAGCGTTCCGCGCCGGGCTCGCGGCCGGCCGTCCCGCCGCTCTTGCCGGCGGGGGCGGGCACCGACGCCGCCGCGCGCGCCGCCAGGGCGGTGTCGGGCATGCAGGCGGTGCAGGGGCTGAACCCCTCCTCCTTGGCCTCGGCGTAGGTCAGTTCCTCGACGTCGCGCCCGGCGAGCTGCCGGCACGTGTCGAGGTGGTAGCGCTTGCGCCCGCGGACGACGAACACCAGCGCGCCCTCGGGGACGTCGGCGGGCGGGGCGGGGACCTCGGGCCCGTCGTCGGCCGCGTCCCCCTGCGCCGCCGCCGCGGATGCCGCGGCCGGAGCGCCCGCGGCGCTCTTGGCGGGCGCCGGTGCCGGAGGCGCGGGCCTCTTGCGCCGGTCCTTCCTGGACTTCTTGCTCTGCTTGCTCTGCCGGGCGGGTGCCGCCGAGGCCGCTGCGCCCCAGAGCTCCTTGCGCCGCAGGAACACCCCGATGGCCAGGCACAGCGCGGAGATGATGCTGACGGCGATCGAAATGTAGATCACCACCAGCGCGTCCAGGCCGAAGACCTGGGCGCTGTCTCCGTTGCCGGCGACGATTCCCGCTACCAGGAGGGCGATCGCCACCACCACGAGAACGCCACTCAGGATGATCACAGGGTCTCTCCCACTCGTTCGGACCGCTCGGCTCCGGGCCGTGCGAGAGACCCGGTCGCCGCCCACGACCGCCCGTCAGCGCCGAACGGCGCCCGCCGGGATGGCGCCGCTGCCACCCGGCGCGGGCATCGGGACGACACTATCGCCTGCGGCGGCCGCGTCAGCGCCGATCGTGCGGCGGGTTGTCGCCGCCCGCGTGGAACGCGCCGGTCGCCGAGTGCTGCACCTGCTGGCCGTGTTCGGCCGGCTGCGGGAACGTGCCGGGCGCGGGCGCGGGACCGCCGGCGGCGCCGTTGCGGTTCTCCGGGTGCGGAAGGCCGGGCTGCGGGCCCGTCTGCGGACCCTGCGGGGCGTTCTGCGGCGACTGGACCGGGGCCGCGCCCGGGACGGCGGCGAACGCGCCGGTCTCGGTGCTGCCCGCCTCCAGGTCGCGGAGCTGGCCCTCCAGGTAGACCTTCAGGCGGCTGCGGTACTCGCGCTCGAACGCGCGCAGGTTGTCGACCTCGCGCTCGAGCTCCTCGCGCTGCTGCACGAGCGAGCCCATGACCTGCCGGTGCCGCTCCTGCGCGTCGCGATCGAGCGCCTCGGCGCGGGACCGGGCCTCGCTGACGATCTGGTCGGCCTGCCGGCGGGCCTTGCCGAGGATCTCCTCGGCCTCGCGGCGGGCGCGGCCGAGCGTCTCGTCGGCCTCCCGGCGCGCGTCGGCGATCGCCTGGTCGGCGGTCTGCTGCGCGAGCGCGAGGACGCGGGCCGCGGTGTCCATGTTGTCCTCGCCGGTCGGGGCGGGGGACATGCCGAGGCCGCCGAGCGCGGGCTCCGGCTCGGGCTGCGGCTGCGGCTCGGGGCGCGGCGGCTCGGGGATCTTCTGGACGTCCGGCTTCGGCTCCACGATGGGCGCGGCCATGGCGGGGACCTTGCCGCGCAGGCACTCGGCCAGCTTCGCCCGCAGCTCCTCGTTCTCCTGGATGAGGCGGTCGAGCTCGGCCTCGACCTCGTCGAGGAAGGCGTCCACCTCCTCCTCGTCGTACCCCGGCCTCAGCCTGGTGGTACTGAACTGCTTGTTCCGCACGTCGGCGGGTGTCAGCGGCATGTTCTCGTCTCCTTGGCGCGCTTGGAGTCTGTCCCTGAAGGACGGTATCCGATCGATCTAGGGACCGCCGAATACGGAGCCAATGACCATGATCAGGATCCAGACCACAAGGATGAGCACGGTGAAGCTGAGGTCCAGTGCAACGTTACCCAGACGCACGGGCGGTATGAAACGCCTCAGCAGCTTCAAGGGCGGATCGGTGATGGTGTAGGTCGCCTCGGCGATCACCAGCACCACCCCGGAGGGCTTCCATTGGCGGGCGAACGACTGAAGGACCTCCAGCACCAGCCTCCCGATCAGGAAGAGGAGGAAGAGGTACAGGAGGTACGTCAGCACCTGTCCAGCGATGTTCACGGATACTCTCGCATGTGGGTCTCAGCTCTGGTTGAAGAACCCTCGTTCTGCCATCCGGGCCTTGTCCTCCGCCGTCACCTCCACGTTGGCGGGCGACAGGAGGAACACCTTGTTCGTAACACGCTCGATGCTCCCGTGCAGGCCGAACACGAGACCCGCCGCGAAGTCGACCAGACGCTTGGCGTCGCTGTCGACCATCTCGGTCAGATTCATGATCACCGGTGTGCCCTCTCTGAAGTGCTCCCCGATGGTCCTCGCCTCGTTGTAGGTCCTTGGATGCAGAGTAGTGATACGAGCGAGGTCGGTGGTACCGGACTCGTAGAGCGCCACGGAGCGTCGCTCCAGCGTCGACGCGGAGTGATGGTCGCGATCCCGGTCCGCGGTCTCCTCGGCTCGGGTAAGCTGACCGCCGGATTCGTCCTCACGGCGACGGGTCTGACCCGGGTCGGTCTCGTCGTCGTAGACCTCGTACTCGTCGTAGTCGCCGTACTTGTCGTCGTAACGGTCGTCCTCCACAAGGCCGAGGTAGACCGCCATCTTGCGCATCGCGCTGGCCATACGCCCCTCCGTGTCCTGTGGCCGCGGCGCCGGGCGCGTCCGGTGCCGCCGTTGGACTGATCCGTCGTGGCGACCCGCGTACCGCCAGGTACCACTGGGGGGACATTACCTGACGATTGCCCGTCGGCCGCCGAGCAACGCCGTACCGATCCGCAGGTGTGTCGCGCCGCACGCGATCGCCTGCTCCAGATCGCCGCTCATACCCGCACTGACGATCCGGGCGTCCGGATGGTTCCGCCGCAAACGCTCCGCGACCTCGGCGAGCCGGGCGAAGGCGGGCATCGGGTCGGCGCCGAGCGGCGCGACGGCCATCACCCCGCCCAGCCGGAGGCCCGGCGCCCCGGCGATGGCGTCGGCCAGTTCCGGCACGTCCCCCGGCGCCGCGCCGCCCCGCTCGCCGCGCACCTCCTCCGCGTCCAGCGACACCTGGACCAGGCAGCGCAGCGTCCGCCCGGCGCGGACGGCGGCGCCCGACAGCGCGGCGGCCAGCCGGGGCCGGTCGACCGAGTGGACGACGTCGGCGTAGCCGGCGACCGCGCGGGCCTTGTTGGTCTGCACCCGGCCGACGAAATGCCAGGTGAGCGGGAGGTCGGCGCATTCGGCCGCCTTGGGGCGGGCCTCCTGGTCGCGGTTCTCGCCGACCTCGGTGAGGCCGAGTCCGGCCAGCAGCCGCACGTCGGAGGCGGGGAAGGTCTTGGTCACCGCGATGAGGGTGATCTCGCTCTCGTCCCGGCCGGCGGCGGCGCAGGCCGCGGCGATGCGGGCGCGGACCGCGGCGAGCGACTCGGCGAGTTCGGCGCGGCGTCGCCCGGCGGCGGGATCGGTCTCGCCGGTCACGCGCCGTCCTCGAGCCAGACGAACCCGGCGAAGCGGCCGGTGCGGCCGTCGCGGCGGTAGGAGTACAGGCCCGCGTCCTCGATGGTGCAGCGCGGGTCGGCGGCGACCTCGGCGACCCCGGCGGAGGCGAGCTGCGCGGCGATGCCGGCCCGGATGTCGAGCCCGGGCGTCCCCTTGGCCGTCACGCAGTGCGCTTCGGGCACGACGGCGGCGACCTCGTCCCGCATGGCGGCGGGCACCTCGTAGCAGCGGCCGCACGCGGCGGGCCCGATCGCGGCCGCCATCCGGGCCGGGTCCGCGCCGCGCTCGCACATCGCCTTCACCAGCGCGGGGACGACCCCGGCGGCCGTGCCGGGGCGGCCGGAGTGCGCGGCGCCGACGACGCCGGCGACCGGGTCGGCCAGCAGGACGGGCGCGCAGTCGGCGACGAGGACGGCGAGGGCGAGGCCCGGGACGGTCGTGACGACGGCATCGACGGGGCCGGGGGTCTCGGGGGAGGTGACGAACGCGACGTCGGCGCCGTGCACCTGCCGCATGTAGACGGTGCGGCCGGGGTCGACGCCGAGCGCCTCGGCGGCGCGCCGCCGGTTGCCGCGCACGGCCGCGGGGTCGTCGCCGACCGCGCCGCCCAGGTTCAGGGAGTCGTAGGGGGGCGTGCTCACGCCGCCGGCGCGGCCGGTGAAGCCGGCGCCGACGCCGTCGCCCAGGGCGACGGGCGTGATCACTTCAGGAAGTCGGGGACGTCGAGGTCGTCGTCCTCGTCGAACACGACGGGACGGCGGCGCTGCCCGGAGGAGGCGGGGCCGCCGTCGTTCTCTCCCGCGTGCACCCGGGAGGAGGCCGGCTCGGCGGGCTGGCGCGGCGCGGGGGCGCGCGACCCGGCGGACTCCCCGGAGCCGCCGGCGTCCCGGTCGCCCGGCGGCCCGGACGAGGCGCCCTCGGACCGGGCGGGCTCGTCGCGGTCGCCGCGGCCGGCGGACCGGTCGTCGTGGGCCGGCGCGGGCGGCTGCGCGCGGTCGCTCTCGGGGCGCGGCGGCGGGGTCTGAGCCGGCGGGGCCGGGGCGGGCGGGTGCGGCGCGGCGGCGGCCTGCGCCACCGACGGCTGCGCGGGCTGCCCTCCGGCCTGCTGGCCGCCCACCGGCTCCGAGCGTCCGACCCGGCTGGGGATCGGGTTGGCCGGGGCGGCGGGCTGCGCGGGCGGCGGCACGGGACGGGGCGGGGGCGGGGGCAGCCGCTTGCCCTCCGGCTCGGGAGCCGGCTTGGCAGGGCGCCCCTCGTCAAAACCCGCCGCGATCACCGTGACCCGGACCTCGTCGCCGAGCGCGTCGTCGATGACCGCGCCGAAGATGATGTTGGCGTCCGGGGCGGCGGCGTTCGACACCAGCTGCGCGGCCTCGTTGATCTCGAACAGGCCGAGGTCGGAGCCGCCGGAGATGGACAGCAGCACGCCGTGCGCACCGTCGATGCTGGCCTCCAGCAGCGGGCTGGAGATCGCCATCTCGGCGGCGGCGACGCTGCGGTCGTCGCCGCGGGCGGAGCCGATGCCCATCAGCGCCGAGCCCGCCCCGGACATCACCGACTTGACGTCGGCGAAGTCGAGGTTGATCAGGCCCGGGGTGGTGATGAGGTCGGTGATGCCCTGGACACCGGACAGCAGCACCTGGTCGGCGGCCTTGAAGGCGTCCAGCACGCTGACCTGCCGATCGGAGATCGACAGCAGCCGGTCGTTGGGGATGACGATGAGGGTGTCGACCTCGTCGCGCAGCGTCTCGATGCCGGCCTCGGCCTGCATGGCGCGCCGCTTGCCCTCGAAGCTGAACGGGCGGGTCACCACCCCGATGGTGAGCGCGCCGAGCGAGCGGGCGATGTTGGCGACCACGGGCGCGCCGCCGGTACCGGTGCCGCCGCCCTCCCCGGCGGTGACGAAGACCATGTCGGCCCCCTTGAGGACCTCCTCGATCTCCTCCCGGTGGTCCTCGGCCGCCTTGCGGCCGACGTCGGGGTTGGCCCCGGCGCCGAGGCCGCGGGTGAGCTCGCGGCCCACGTCCAGTTTCACGTCGGCGTCACTCATCAGCAGCGCCTGGGCGTCCGTGTTGATCGCGATGAACTCGACGCCCTTGAGACCCTCTTCGATCATCCGGTTGACGGCGTTGACGCCGCCGCCGCCGATGCCGACGACCTTGATGACCGCGAGGTAGTTCTGCGGTGCTGCCACGACGAGGGGCCTTTCCGCTCTCTCCGACCGCCCAGACCGGCCTGCCGACCGTGCCGCCGCGGTGTTCCGACCTGTGCACCGAGGGAGGGGCCGAAACCCTCACCCTCAACTTGAGGCTTACACTTATGTCAACCTGAAGACTGATACGGACAGTAGGGCGGCCTTACCGCCAGGGTCAACTAACCTCCCCCGAACTCCACCGGCGTGTCGCGGCTGGCATGGGTTTGCCCAGCTTGTCGTCGGGCACCCGCCCGTTCCACCGCCCGCGCGCATCGGCGTCCCCCCTCCACGTCCGCATCGGTCCGGCATGACCGTTCCAGCGTGCCCGATCGGGCGGCGGGAATCGCCGCGACACACGCGCCCGGCCCACTTCGGGGCCTCACTTCGTCTTCAGCACCTCGGGAGAGCTGATGTCGACGGTGCGGATCGCCCGGCCGGACGCGGTGCGCCGCACGGCGTCCAGCAGCCTGACCTTCTCCTCCGCCCGCTCGGCGGCCCCCCACACGACCGTCTGCCCGTCCGCCATGTGCAGCGTGACGGCCTCCGGCCCGGTGGCCTCCACCTCCGCGACCGCGCGGCCCAGCCGCTCCGGCAGGCCGGTCAGCACGGCGAGCGCCGCCCGCGTCGCCCGGTCGGACGCCGCCGGCGTCGCCACCGTCAGCGCGGGCAGCCCGGACGGGCGCGCCTCCCGGTCGGCCACGGTGACGCCGTGCCGGTCGAGCAGGTGGTAGCGCCCGTCGCGGCTGAAGACCGCCACCGGCGCCCGCTCCCGCACCACGATCCGCACCGTGCCCGGCCAGTGCCTCTCGATCCGGGCGGACTCGACCTCGCGGAGCCGCTCCACGCGCTCGGCGATCGCGCCGGTGCGCAGCCGCGCCATCGGCGTGCCGAGGTCGATCGCGGCGGCGGCGACGATCCGGTCGCGGGGCGCCAGCCCGGCGCCCGCGACCTCCACGTGCCGCACCACCAGCAGCCGGGAACCGAGCAGTACCCAGGTCACCAGGCCGAGCGCGCCGACCACCAGCAGCGTGACGAAGATCGCCTTCCAGCGGTTCGGCCGGGCGCGGCCCTCCCCGTCCGCGTCCGCGCCGCCGGCCTCCCGCCCCGCGGCGGCGTGGCCGGTCCGTACCTCGGTCATGACCCAAGCTTGGCAGTTCTCCCCCCGCCCGCCGCCGACCGCGCGGCCGGCGGCGTGTCACCCGCCGAGGCGGTCCAGGACGAGCGGCCCGAGCTGCGTCACGTCCCCCGCGCCGAGCGTGATGACGACGTCGCCGGGCCGGGCCAGCGACGCGGCGATGCCGGGCACCTCGTCGCGGGCGGGCGCGTACACGGTCTCGGTGCCGGCCGGGACGGCGTCCGCGACGAGCGCACCGGTCACCCCGGGCTCGGGGTCCTCGCGGGCGCCGTACACGTCCAGCACCACCGCGACGTCGGCGAGGCCGAGCGCCGCGCCGAACTCGGCGGCGAAGAAGCGGGTGCGGCTGTACAGGTGGGGCTGGAACACCGCGACGATGCGGCCGCCCTCGCCCTTTTCCCCCAGGTAGTCGCGGGTGGCCTCCAGGTCGGCGGTCAGCTCGGTCGGGTGGTGGGCGTAGCTGTCGAACACCTCGACGCCGCCCGCCTCGCCCTTGCGCTCCAGCCGCCGCATCGCGCCGCCGAACGCGGTGAGGCCCGCCCGCACCGCCGCCTCGTCCAGGCCGAGGGCCCGCGCGACCGCGACGACGGCGGTGGCGTTGAGCGCGTTGTGCCGGCCCGGCACGCCCAGCACGACCTCGCCCGAGCCCTCGATCTCGAACCGGGAGCCGAGGCCGCGCGGGGTGAAACCGGTCACCCGCAGGTCGGCGCCCGCGGCCTCGCCGTAGGTGCGGACGGTCAGCCCGCGCGCCCGCGCGAGATCGGCGAGCTCCCTCGCGACCGGGTCGTCGGCGCCCGCGACGAGCGTCCCGCCGGGCTCGACCCGGTCGACGAACCGGGCGAAGTTCTCCTTCACCTTCTCGAAGCCGCCGTAGTTGTCGAGGTGGTCGGCCTCGACGTTGGTGACGACCGCGATGTGCGG
The DNA here is from genome assembly GCF_900188445.1 of Actinomadura meyerae. Lineage (GTDB taxonomy): Bacteria > Actinomycetota > Actinomycetes > Streptosporangiales > Streptosporangiaceae > Spirillospora > Spirillospora meyerae. The sequence continues at coordinate 527,730 of NZ_FZOR01000001.1, read as the reverse complement.
CGTGTACATCAGGAACGAGCCGTCGCTCTCGTCGGCCTCGGCGACGAACACGTCGCCGGTGCCCTCGTCGGCGCCGAGGCCGGTGGTGACGAGCTGCCCGCCGATGCAGTAGGACGGGTCGGCGCCCGCGTGCTGGAGCGCGACCGTCAGCATCGAGGTCGTGGTGGTCTTGCCGTGCGTCCCGGCGACCGCGACGGCGCGCCGCCCGGCCATGAGGGACGCGAGCGCCGCGGACCGGTGCAGGACGCGCAGCCCCCGCGCGCGGGCGGCGACCAGCTCGGGGTTGGACTCCCGGATCGCCGTGGAGACCACCACCGTGTCGGCGTCGCCCACGTGCGCGGCGTCGTGCCCGACGAAGACCTTCGCGCCGAGGTCGCCGAGCTGGCCGAGCAGCTCGGAGTCGCGGGCGTCGCTGCCCGACACCGCCATCCCCCGCCGCAGCATGATGCGGGCGATGCCGGACATCCCGGCGCCCCCGATGGCGATGAAGTGGACCCGGCCGAGCTCGCCGGCCGGCACCACCGCGCTCGGGTCGATCAGGCTCATCGCGCGGCGCCCGCCGCGCGGACCACGTCGTACACCATGCGGGCCAGCGCGACGTCGGCGTCCCGGCGGCCCATCCGGCCGGCGGCCTCGGACATGTGCGCGACCCGGGCCGGGTCGGCCAGCACCGGCAGCAGGTTCGCGGCGATCCAGTCGGGCGACAGCTCGGCGTTGTCGACCAGCATGCCGCCGCCCGCCGCGACGATCGGCTCGGCGTTCAGCCGCTGCTCGCCGTTGCCGATCGGCAGCGGGACGTACACCGCGGGCAGCGCGACGGCGGCCAGCTCGGCGCAGGTCATCGCGCCCGCCCGGCACATCGCCATGTCGGCGGCGGCGTAGGCGAGGTCCATCCGGTCGCAGTAGGGGATCGTGACGTACTGCGGGCCGCCGGACGCGGGCTCGGGCTCCTCGGTGTTCTTCGGCCCGACGATGTGCAGCACCTGGATGCCGGCCTGCCGGAAGTACGGCGCGGCGGCCACCGCGGCCTGGTTGAGCGAGCGGGCGCCCTGCGAGCCGCCGAAGATGAGCAGCGTGGGCAGGTCGGGCATCAGCCCGAAGTAGGAGCGGGCCTTGTCGCCCATCGCGAGCCGGTCGAGGGTGGCGATCTCGCGGCGCAGCGGGATGCCGACGAACGTCGGGTTCGGCAGCGGCGAGTCGGCGTGCGAGACGGCGACGTGCTCGGTGAAGCGGGCGCCGAGCTTGTTGGCGAGGCCGGGCTTGGGGTTGGCCTCGTGCACGATGATCGGCACCTTGCGCTTGCGGGCGGCGAGGTAGCCGGGCGTGGCGACGTAGCCGCCGAAGCCGACCAGGATGTCGGCCTGGGCCTGGTCCAGGACGGCCGCCGCCGCGTTGATCGCGCCGCGCAGCCGGCCGGGCACCGACAGCAGCTGCGGGGTCAGCGTGCGCGGCAGCGGCACCGGCGGGATCAGCGCGAGCTCGTACCCCCGCTGCGGGACGAGGCGGGTCTCCAGCCCCCGCTCGGTCCCGAGGCAGACGATCCCGGTGTTCGGGTCGTTGCGGCGCAGCGCGTCGGCGAGGGCCAAAGCGGGCTCGATGTGTCCGGCGGTGCCCCCGCCGGCCAGGACAACCCTCATGCTCGTTGACAACTCCTCAGCGTGTTCGAAAGGGGGGATTTCAACGCCGTGCCAGACCCAGCCAGCTTAGAGCCCTCACGACGGGTCCGGGGCCACGTGCGGAGAGTGCCTGCCGCGCGCCCGGCTCGCGTTTGGCGAAGGCGAGCAGCATCCCGAGCGCGAACAGGCTCGGGATGAGCGCCGAACCGCCGTAGGACACCAGCGGGAGCGGGATCCCCGTGATGGGTAGGACGGCGATGACGGCGCCGATGTTCACGATGGCCTGGATGACGAGCCAGGCGGTCACGCCGGCGGCGGCGAGCCGGGTGAAGGGGTCCTTCACCCGCCGCGCGATGCGGAGCCCGGCGTAGGCGAGCGTCCCGAACAGGCCGACGACCACGAGGGTGCCGATGAGGCCGAACTCCTCCCCCACGATCGCGAAGATGAAGTCGGTCTCGGCGTGCGGGAGGTAGTCCCACTTGGCGCGGCCCTCGCCGAGGCCGGTGCCGAACAGCCCGCCGGACGCGAGCGCGTACAGCCCCTGGGTGCCCTGGTAGTTGATGGTCAGCTTGTTGCCCGACGAGTCGAGGAACCCGGTGAGGCGCTGCATCCGGTACGGCTCGACGATGATGAGGATCGACACCAGCAGGCACACCAGCCCGGCGATGCCGACGAACAGCCGTCCGGGCGCGCCGACGACCCACAGCAGCGAGAGGAAGATGGTGAGCAGCACCAGCGTGGTGCCGAGGTCGCTGCCCAGCATGACGAGCAGGACGAGGATGCCGGCGCCCGGCATCAGCGGCACCAGCAGCGGCCGCCACTCGGTGAGCTGGCCGAGCCGCTCCTTGCGGGCCAGCAGGTCGGCGCCCCACAGCACGAGGCCGAGCTTGGCGAGCTCGGACGGCTGGATCTGCACCGGGCCGAGGTCGACCCAGCGGGTGGCGCCGCCCGCGCTGCGGCCGAGCCCCGGCACGAGCACCAGCGCCAGCGCGACGACCGACAGCAGGACCAGCGGGTAGGCGAGCGCGCGGAACGTCCGCACCGGCAGCCGGGACGCCAGCCACATGGCGGGCAGCCCGATCGCCATCCACATCGCCTGCTTCTGGAACAGCGTGTACGCCGATCCGGTCGCCTGGAGCTGCTTCACGCTGGAGGCCGACAGCACCATCGTCAGCCCGAGCGCCAGCAGCATGATCGAGCAGCCCAGCACCAGGTAGTAGGAGGTGAGGGGCCGGTCGAGCAGCCCGACGGCGGCGGCCACGCGCTCGCGCGGCCCCGGACGCCCGCCGCCCTCCTCCTCGGCAGCGGCGGTCACGGCTACCCGGCCGCCCCGGCGCCGGACGCGGCGGCGAGCCGTTCGACGGCCGCGATGAACGCGTCGCCGCGGGCCGGGTAGTTGGCGAACATGTCGAAGGACGCCCCGACGGGCGCGAGGAGCACGGTGTCCCCGGGGCGGGCGAGGGCGGAGGCTTCGTTGACGACGCGTTCCATGGCCCCAGTGTCGGTGTCGGAGACGTCCACGACGGGGACATCCGGGGCGTGTCGCGCGAGTGCCTCCGCGATCCGGTGCCGGTCGCGGCCCATCAGCACCACGCCGCGCAGCCGCGCGGCGCACGAGCGCACGAGGTCGTCGACGTCCAGGCCCTTGAGCAGGCCCCCGGCGATCCACACGACGGGGTCGTAGGCGGCGAGGGACGCGGCGGCGGCGTGCGGCTGGGTGGCCTTGGAGTCGTTGACGTAGGCGACGCCGGCGACGTCGGCGACGTGCTGGATGCGGTGCGGGTCGGGGACGAACGCCCGCAGGCCCGCGCGGACCGCCTCCGGCGGCACCCCGAACGAGCGCGCCAGCGCGGCCGCGGCCAGCGCGTTCGCGACGTTGTGCGGCGCGTACGGGCGGACGTCGGCGAGCGCGGCCAGCTCGGCGGCGTGGTGCGCGGGGTCGTCGGTGAAGGCCCGGTCGACGAGGAGGTCCTCGACGACGCCGAGCTCGCCCGGGCGCGGCACCCGCAGGGTGAACCCGACCCGGCTCCGCACGCCCTCGGCGCGCTCGGCGAGGGCGGCGGACGTGTCGTCGTCGGCGTTGTAGACCGCGACGGCGCCCGGCGTGTAGATCTTGCCCTTGGCGCCGACGTAGGCGTCCATGGAGCCGTGCCAGTCGAGGTGGTCGGGGGCGACGTTCAGCACGGCGGCCGCCTGCGGCGCGAGCGAGCTGGACCAGTGCAGCTGGTAGCTGGACAGCTCCACCGCGAGGACGTCGTACGGCTCGGCGTGCTCCCCCTGGGGAGGCGCCCCCCCGGCTGCCCCGGAACCGCCCACGGCCTCGACGATCGGCGTGCCGACGTTGCCGACGGCGAGCGCCTTGTGCCCGGCCGCGGTGAGCATGCAGGCCAGCATGCGGACGACGGTGGTCTTGCCGTCCGTGCCGGTGATGGCCAGCCACGGCGCGGCGTCCGGGCCGCGCAGCCGCCACGCCAGCTCCACCTCGCCGATGACCTCGATGCCCGCCGCGGCGGCCGCGGCGAGCAGCGGCACGTCCGGCCGCCAGCCGGGCGAGGTCACGACCAGCCCGGTGCCCTCGGGAAGGCTCTCACCGTCGCCGAGCCGCACGGCGACCCCGCGGGCCGCCAGCTCGGCGGCGTGCCCGCGCTGCTCGTCGCCGTCGCGGGCGTCCACGACCGTGACGCGGGCGCCGCGGGCGGCGAGGACGCGGGCGGCGGCGCGGCCGGACACGCCGAGCCCCGCCACGCACACCGGCAGGCCGTCCCAGGGCTGGTTCACTTCTTCGGCATCCATTCCAGGTAGAACAGGCCGAGCCCGGCCGCGGTGAACAGCGCGGACATCAGCCAGAAGCGCACGACGATCGTGGTCTCGGCCCAGCCGGACAGCTCGAAGTGGTGCTGCAGCGGGGCCATCTTGAACACCCGTTTCCCGGTCATCTTGAACCCGCCGACCTGGATGATCACCGACAGCGTGATCATCACGATGAGGCCGCAGAGGATCGCGAGCAGGAACTGGGTGCGGGTGAGGATCGCGAGGCCGACCAGCACGCCGCCGAGCGCCAGCGAGCCGGTGTCGCCCATGAAGATCTTCGCGGGCGGGGCGTTCCACCACAGGAAGCCGAACACGCCGCCGAGCACGGCCGCGGCGACCACCGCGAGGTCGAGGGGGTCGCGGACGCTGTAGCAGTTGGGGGCGAGGGCGGCGGCGCAGCTGTTGCGCAGCTGCCAGTTCCCGATGATCACGTAGGCGGCCAGCACCATGCCGGCCGGGCCCGCGGCGAGGCCGTCCAGCCCGTCGGTGAGGTTCACGCCGTTGGACATGGCCGCGATGAGCAGCAGCGCCCACAGCACGAACAGGTACGGGCCGATCGAGGGGCCGAAGTCGCGCAGGAAGGACAGGTGGGGGTCGGCGGGGGTGACGTCGTAGCCGTTGGGGAAGTTCAGCGACCCGACGGCGAACACGACGCCGACGAGGATGATCCCGACCATCTTGGCGCCGCTGCGCAGGCCGAGGCTGCGCTGCTTGAACACCTTGATGTAGTCGTCGACGAACCCGACGAGGCCGAGGCCCGTCATGAGGAACAGCACCAGCACGCCGGAGATCGTCGGCTCCTCGCCGGTGACCAGGTGCGCCGCGGCGTAGCCGACGAGCGCGCCGACGATGAAGACCGCGCCGCCCATCGTGGGGGTGCCGCGCTTCTTGAGGTGCGCCTCCGGGCCCTCGTCGCGGATCATCTGGCCGTAGCCGAGCCGGTTGACGATCCGGATCCACACCGGCGTGCCGACCACCACGAAGACCAGCGCGATCCCCGCGGCGATGATGATGTTGGTCATCGGGCGGCCCCCGCCAGCAGCGCCTCGGCCACCCGTTCCAGCCCGGCCACGCGCGAGCCCTTCACCAGCACGACGTCCCGCGGCGCGAGCCGCTCGCTGAGCGCGGCCACCGCCGCGCCGACGTCATCCACCTGTACGCACTCTCCCGTCCATGACGCCACCTGCCCGGCCCCTTCGGCCATCGCCGCCGCGTTCGCACCGACCACGACGAGCCCGGCGATCCCGCTGCGCGCGACATGCTGCCCGATCTTGGCATGTTCCGCCACGGAGGCGGCGCCCAGTTCGGCCATCTCCCCCAGCACCGCGAAGGCGCGCCGGCCCTTGGCCATGTGGACCAGCACCTCGAGCGCGGCCAGCGTCGAGTCGGGGTTGGCGTTGTAGGCGTCGTTCACCACGGTCACCCCGTCGGGCCGCTCGGTGACCTCCATCCGCCACCGGCTGGCCGGCACCGCCTCCGACAGCGCCTCGGCGACCGCGTCCGGCGCCAGCCCGGCGGCGCGCGCGGCGGCGGCCGCGGCGAGGGCGTTCGCGACGGCGTGCGACCCGTGCAGGCGCAGCGCGACCGGCGCCGACCCCTCCGGGGTGACGAGGGTGAACCGGGCCCGGCCCTGCTCGTCGAGCGTCTCGCCGGCCGCGCGGACGACCGCGTCCGGGCCGCGGCCGAACGTGACGACCTCGCCGCGGGTGCGCGCCGCCATCGCGGCGACCAGCGGGTCGTCGGCGTTGAGCACGGCCGTGCCGCCCGGCGGCACCGCCTCGACGATCTCGCCCTTGGCGCGGGCGATGTTCTCCCGGCCGCCGAACTCGCCCACGTGCGCGGTGCCGACGTTGAGCACCACGCCGACGTCCGGCCGGGCGATCCCGGTCAGGTAGGCGATGTGGCCGATGCCGCGCGCGCCCATCTCCAGGACGAGGTGGCGGGTGCCCTCGTCGGCGCGCAGCACGGTGAGCGGCAGCCCGATCTCGTTGTTGAACGAGCCCGGCGGGTGCACCGTCGGCCCGGCGCGGCCCACCACCTGCGCGATGAGGTCCTTGGTGGAGGTCTTGCCCGCCGAGCCGGTCACCGCGATGACGGTGAGGCCGGGGAGCCGCTCCAGCACGCCCCTGGCCAGCCGCCCGAGCGCCTCCTGGACGTCCGCCGCGACCACGCACGGCCCCTCGACCGGGCGCTGCGCCAGCACCGCCGCGGCCCCGGCGGCGAGCGCCCCGGCCGCGAAGTCGTGCCCGTCCGCGCGCTCGCCCTTGAACGCCGCGAACAGCGCCCCGGGCTCCACCGCGCGGGAGTCGATGACCACGGGGCCGGTCACCACCGCGTCCGGCGGCCCGTGGAGGGTGCCTCCCGTGATCTCCGCGATCGTCGCCAGCGGAAGTGGGATCACGCCTGCGTCCCGTCCCCTCTAGTCCCTTGTCCGCGCCTTCGTAGGGCGGCGCGGACGACCTCGCGGTCGTCGAACGGATGGGTCTCGCCCGCCACGCTCTGCCCCTGCTCGTGGCCCTTGCCCGCGACGACGACGACGTCGCCGCGGCGGGCCCGGCCGACGGCCAGCCCGATCGCGGCGGCGCGGTCGGGCTCGACGACGATGTGCGCGCGCTCGGGCTGCGGCACCTTGAGCCCGCCCTCGACCATAGCGGCGAGGATGGCCAGTGGATCTTCCGACCGCGGGTTGTCGTTGGTGAAATACGCCATGTCGGCCAGCCGGGCGGCGGCCTCACCCATGAGCGGCCGCTTGCCGCGGTCGCGGTCGCCGCCGCAGCCGAGCACGACGGTGAGCTCGCCCTCGGTGACGGGCCGCAGCGCGGTCAGCACGGCCTCGACCGCGCCCGGCTTGTGCGAGTAGTCGACGAGGGTGACGAACTCCTGGCCCTCGTCGACCCGCTCCAGCCGGCCGGGGACCCCGGGCAGCGAGCCGACGCCGTGGACGGCCGCCTGCAGCGTGATGCCGGCCTCGACCAGGGCCACGATCGCGGCGAGCGCGTTGGCGACGTTGAACGGCCCGGCGAGGCGGACCTCGGCGTCCGCCTCGATGCCGCCCGGCCCGACCACGCGGAACACGCTGCCGTCGGCGCCGACGCGCACGTCCTCGGCGCGCCAGTCGGCGGCCGGGTCCCCGGACGGGGAGAACGTCGTGGTCGGCACCGTGGCGATCTCCAGCAGCTCCCGGCCGTAGTGGTCGTCGAGGTTGACCACGCCGACGCGGGAGTACTCGGGCGTGAACAGCCGCGACTTCGCCAGGAAGTAGTCCTGCATGGTCGGGTGGTAGTCCAGGTGGTCCTGGGAGAGGTTCGTGAAGACCGCGACCTCGTAGCGGGCGCCGCCGACGCGGCCCTGCACGAGCGCGTGGCTGGACACCTCCATCGCGGCGGCGCCGACGCCGCGCTCGCGCATCATCGCCAGCAGCGCGTGCAGGTCGGTCGACTCCGGCGTCGTCAGCGCGCTCGGCACCGCCTCGCCGCCCACCCGGATCTCGACGCCGCCGACCAGGCCCGTCTCGATCCCGGCGGCGCGCAGGCCCGCGTCCACCAGGAACACGGTGGTGGTCTTGCCGCTGGTGCCGGTGACGCCGATGAGGGTGATGTCGCGCCCGGGGTCGCCGTAGACCCAGGACGCGGCCTCGCCGAGCCGCGCGCGGACGTCGGGGACCACCAGGACCGGCAGCCCCGCCGAGGCGGCCCGGTCGTACCCGTCCGGGTCGGTGAGGACCGCCGCCGCGCCCGCGTCGGCGGCCTGGCCCGCGAACTGGGCGCCGTGCGCGCGGGCGCCGGGCAGCGCCGCGTAGAGGTCGCCGGGGCGCACCGCCCGCGAGTCGTGCGTGATGCCCGTGACCGATGTGGCGTCCCGCCCGTCCCAGTCGATCCCGAGGAGTTCGGCGAGCCCGCTCAGCGGGCGGGCCGGATTGGTGGTCGGACGCATGGCTGTTCTTTCGGTGCTCGCGGAACGGGACTGGTGGGACGCGGGTGGTGGACTCACAGGCGAGGAGGGTACTCGCTGCGCTCAGTCTCGGGCGTGGATCTGGATGATCGGCGGTCGGCTCCCCGTCGGCGGGATCTTCTCGGACTGCAGCGCGAAGCTCATCACGTCCTTGAAGACCGGAGCGGCCGCATCGCCACCATAGTGGCTGCCGCGCTTCGGGTTCCGCAGGACGACCTGCACGACGAGCCGCGGGTCGTCCGCCGGGGCGAACCCCGCGAACGACGCGGTGTAGCCGCCCCCCTTGTAGCAGCCGCAGCGCGGGTTGACGTTCTCGGCGGTGCCGGTCTTGCCGGCGACGCGGTAGCCCGGGATCTGGGCCTTCGGGGCGGTCCCCTCGCCGGTGGTGACGCCCTCCAGCATGTCGCTGATCTCCCGCGCCGTCTTGGCGCTGATGACCTGCCGGCGGGCGGGCGGCGGCGCCGGCGTGAACGCGTCGTTCTCGCCGACCGTGCCCTCGATCAGGGTGGGCGCGACGCGGACGCCGCCGTTGGCGATGGTCGCGTACACGCTCGCCATCTGCACCGCGGTCACCGACGCGGTCTGCCCGAACGCGATCGAGTACCGGTCGGTGCCCGACCACTTGGACGGCGGCGGCAGCAGGCCGGAGGTCTCGCCGGGGAGCGGCAGGCCGGTCGGCTGCCCGAACCCGAAGTCGCGCAGCGTCCCGTAGAGCCGCTGGGCGCTGATGCTCTCGCTGGCCATGATGGTGCCGACGTTGCTGGACTTCGCCAGCACCCCCGCGAAGGTCAGCCGCTCGGGGGCGTGCGGGTGCGAGTCGTGGAACTCGACGTCGTACTTCCGGATCTTGTCGGGCACGGTGTACGGCGTGGTCTTGGTGACGCCGCCGTGCTCCATGACGGCGGCGGCCGTGACGACCTTGCCGGTGCTGCCGGGCTCGTAGGCGTCCTGGACGAGCGGGCTCCCCCACCGGGACCGGTCGGACTCGCCGTAGCGGTTCGGGTCGAAGCCGGGCGCCGAGGCCATGGCGAGCATCTTCCCGGTGCGCGGGTCCATGACGATGACGCTGCCGCTCTCGGCCCTGGACGCCTTGACCTGCTTCTCGATCGCCTCCTGCGCCTTGAACTGCAGGTCGCGCTGGAGGGTGAGGCGCAGGCCGCGGCCGGGCACCGACGGGCGCTTCTGGTCCTCGCCCATGGGGATGTGCTGGCCCTCCAGGCTGATCTCCACCCGCTGCCAGCCCGCGCGGCCGGCGAGCACGTCGTTCATCGAGCTCTCCAGGCCGGCGGCGCCCTTGCCCGTGTCGTTCACGAACCCTATGACGCTCGCGGCCAGCGAGTCGTTGGGGTATTCGCGCCGGTATTCCGGAAGGGTTCCGATGCCGGGGAGGTCCCAGGAGGTGATGAGCCGGGCCTGGTCGGGGCGGACCCCGTGCGCCAGGTACACGAACCGGGTGTCGGGCTTGCTGACCTGCTTCATCAGCGTCGCCGGGTTCAGGCCGAGCGTGGGGGCGAGCGCGTTCACCACCGCCTGCCGCCGGCCGGCCTCGATCAGCGACGGGTCGGCGTAGATGGCGCGCGCCTCCACCGTCATGGCGAGGGGGTGGCCCTGGGCGTCGGTGATGTCGCCGCGGACGGCGGGCAGCTCGATCTCCTGCATCCGCTGCCGCATCGCCTCCGCGGTGTACTTGCCGGACTCGATCGTCTGGAGCTGGACCAGGCGCCCGGCGAACAGCGACAGCAGGAACGCCACGGCGAGCAGGCCGATGTTCAGCCGCTTCATCGGGTCGCGGCGGTTGAACGGCACGCGGGCGCGCGGCCCCCGGCCCGGCGGGCGCGGCCCGGAGCCGCCGGGGCGCGGCCCGCGCGGGCCTCCGCCTCCGGTGCGCGCGGCGCCCTTGCCGGGCACCGTGCCCGCGGGCGCCTTCTTGCGGGCCGGGCGGCCGGCGGGCGCCGCCTTCGGCGGCTCCGCGCGCGTGGCCGTCCTGCGCTCGGCGGCCTTGCGGCCGGAGGTCTTCCGGTCGCGCGCCCTGCCTCCGGAGGTCTTGCCGCCGGACGTCTTGCCGCCCGACGTCTTGCCGCCGGGCGCCTTGCGGTCGCCCGTCCTGCCCTCCCCGGACTTGCGCGGCGCCTCGCGGCGGGGGGCGGAGCCCGTGCCGCCGCGCGCGGGACGGCGGGGCGCGCTGCCCTTGCCGCCCGGCCGTCCCGCGCCGTCGGCCCGCCCGCCGGAGGCGCGCGGAGCACCGCCCGCCGGAGGCCCGGACGCGCGCGCCGCGCCCGGGCCGCTCTTGTCGTCCCGCCCGGCCGAGCCCCGGGAGGCCCTGCCGTCCGGCCCGCGCCGCCGGCCGGGCGGAGGGCCGGCGGTCCCGGGCCCCGGCCGCTTCGTCATCGCTTCCCCCGCTCCCCGCCTGCTCCGCGACCCGTCACGGCGTCCCGTTCCCGGCGCGCGCGCCCGGCGTCCCGTTGCCAGAGCGCGTCCCGTTCCCGGCGCGCGCGGGCGTGCCGTTCCCGGCGCGCGGGTTCGCACCCGGGCGCGCGCCGGTGGCGGCCGCCGGGGGCCGCACGCCGTCGCCGGGCACCACGGTGCCGGGGACGCCGAGCACGCCCGCGGCGCCCGCGGACGCGGCGGCCGCCTGCGGGACCGGCCGGATCTTCCCGGCGCCGGGCCGTCCGGTCTCGGTGTCGAAGAACGCCGGGTCCTCGGCCTCCTTCATGCCGAGCGCCCTGGCCTTGCGCGCGAGCCCCGCCGGGGACCCCTCGCGGGCGATCTCCTCCTCGTACGCCTGGCGCTGCTGCTCGAGCTGCTTGTTGCTCTGCTGGAGGCGCGTCAGGGTGAACGCGTCCTTGGCGAGGACGGTGTTGAGCAGCAGCAGGCTCACCAGCGCGCCGCCGAGCAGGCCGACGATGAGCAGCACGAACGGCGTGCGCGGCGCGGGCCGCCCGGCCGCGGCCGGGCGGGACCGGACCGCCGCCTTCGCCTTCCTGCCGCCCGCCGCCTTCGCGGCGGGCGCCTTGACCCGCGTCTCGGCGGCCTTGGGCACGGCGGTCTTGGGCGTCGTCTTGGGCGCGGTCTTGGCCGCCGCCGCCTTCGGCGCGGTCTTGGCGGGAGTCTTCGGCGGGGCCGCGGGCGCGGGCTTCGCTGGCGCGGCCGCGCCGCGCGCCGCGGTCCTCTTCTTCTTCGGCGCCTTCGCCGGCGGGCGCCTGCTCGTCGTCGTCATGTCGCCTCCCGGACCCGCTCCGCGGCGCGCAGCCGCACCGATCCGGCCCGTGGGTTGGTCGTGGTCTCCGCCTCGGACGGCAGCTCGGCCCCGCGCGTCAGGAGCCGGAACCTCGGCTCGTGCTCGGGCAGCGGGACGGGCAAATCGGGCGGGGTGGTGTCGGCCGCCTGGGCGGCGAGGACCTGCTTGGTGATGCGGTCCTCGAGGGAGTGGTAGGACAGGACGGCGACCCGGCCCCCGACCGGAAGCGCGTCCAGTGCGGCGGGCAGGGCCCGGCGCCAGATGTCGAGCTCGCCGTTCACCTCGATGCGCAGCGCCTGGAAGGTGCGCTTGGCCGGGTTGCCGCCGGTGCGGCGGGTCGCGGCCGGGATGGAGGTGCGGACGAGGTCGGCGAGCCGGCGGGTGGAGTCGAGCGGGGCGCGCTCGCGCTCGCGGACGATGGCCGAGGCGATCCGCTGGGCGAACCGCTCCTCGCCGTACTCGCGCAGGATGCGGGCGAGCTCGGCGGGCGGGTAGCCGTTGACGACCTCGGCGGCGGTGAGGCGCTGGGTGCGGTCCATCCGCATGTCGAGCGGGGCGTCGTAGGAGTAGGCGAAGCCGCGGTCGGCCTCGTCGAGCTGCGGGGAGGAGACCCCGAGGTCGAACAGGACGGCGTCGACCGCGCGCACGCCGGTGCGGCGCAGCACCGCGGGGATCTCGTCGTAGACGGCGTGCTCCAGGACGACCCGGTCGCCGAAGGGCGCGAGCCGGCGCGCGGAGCGCTCCAGCGCGAGGGTGTCGCGGTCGAGGCCGATCAGCCGCAGCCGCGGGACGGCGCGCAGCATCGCCTCGGCGTGGCCGCCCATGCCGAGGGTGGCGTCCAGGTAGACGGGGTCGCGGCCCGTCACCGCCTCGGCGGCGGGGACGAGGAGTTCGAGGACGCGGCCGAGCATGACCGGCACGTGGCCGCCGTCCGGCCCCCGGTCGCCGGCGGGCACGCCGGCACCCTCGGACGCGTGGTCGCCCACGTCCATGGTTCACCCCCCTGTACTGCCACTTCGCTCGCGGACTGCGTGGCATCGCCGGACCGGACCGTTCCGCGCCCCCGGCGGCGGCCTCGCCCGGCCAGGTCCCCATCCGCTGCCCTAGAGGAAGATCACCGCGTTTCCGCGGGGGGTCGCCGTCTGGCACCGGGGAAGCTGCGCCAGCTGGCTCGGAGAGCGGCTGGAGACCTGGCCGAACGTGGGCCATGGCCGGTCAACGGACCGACGAGTCATTCGCTCAGAGGATCCCTGGCAACACCTCCTCCGAGACGTCGGAGAACGTCTGCTCCTCCTGCTCCAGGTAGGTCTCCCATGCCTGGGCGTCCCAGATCTCCAGGCGCGTGTTGGCCCCGATGACCGCGCAGTCGCGGGTGAGCCCCGCGTACTTGCGCAGGGGAGGAGGAATCGTGACGCGGCCCTGCTTGTCCGGTACCTCGTCGGAGGCGCTGGCGAAGAAGACCCGGCTGTAGCTCCGGACCGCCTTCTCCGTGACCGGCGCGGCACGCAGAGCCTCGGTAATCCGCTGGAACTCCGCCATGGGGAAGACGTACAGGCAGCGTTCCTGGCCCTTCGTGATCACCAATCCCCCCGACAGCTCCTCGCGGTACTTCGCCGGCAGGAACAGCCGTCCCTTGTCGTCGAGGCGCGGTGAATGGGTGCCGAGGAACACCGGCCCCACCTCCCGCGCCGCATGGGGTGCTACCGCCCCCACGGCGCCCCACTCTACTCCACTCTTCCCCACCGTCAACAAGAAAAACACCTCCACCGGACGAATTCGGCGGACGAAAGCGCAGGTCAGAGCGGGTGGTGCGCGGTGGGGCCCAGCGGCGCCCCCACCGCGCGCCGGACCGGACGGAGCCGCCCGGCGGCGCGATTTCCCGTGCCGCCGCGCGCGGTGGATGATCGTGGTGGAGCGGAGTGGAGCCCGGCGCCCGGCGTACGCCGTCCGCCCCGTGCAGCACAATGGGCTCGCGTTCCCCATGAACATCGCGGCGGGCGTTCCGACGACGTACTGTCGGGTGGGACGGCTGAGGAGGGTTTGGTGGCAGTAGGCACGCACGGAGAGTCGTTCATGGAGACCGACCCCCCGGCTTCCCATCCGTCCCGGCGGCGCGCCTCGGGAGGCGAGGAGCCGGGCCGCGGGCTCGACGGGCTCGCCCATGTGGCGAACAAGATCCGGGACGCGGTGGAGTCGGTCATCGAGGGCAAGCCCTCGGTGGTGCGGCTCGCGCTCACGGTGCTGCTGGCGGAGGGGCACCTGCTGATCGAGGACGTCCCCGGGGTCGGCAAGACGATGCTGGCCAAGGCGCTCGCGCGCTCGGTCGACTGCTCGGTGCGGCGCGTCCAGTTCACCCCGGACCTGCTGCCGAGCGACATCACCGGGGTGAGCGCCTACAACCAGGAGCTGCGCGAGTTCGAGTTCAAGCCGGGCCCGGTGTTCGCCAACATCGTGGTCGGCGACGAGATCAACCGCGCGTCCCCGAAGACGCAGTCGGCGCTGCTGGAGTGCATGGAGGAGCGGCAGGTCACGGTCGACGGCACCACCTACGCGCTGGAGCCGCCGTTCATGGTGATCTCCACGCAGAACCCGGTGGAGATGGAGGGCACCTACCCGCTGCCGGAGGCGCAGCGCGACCGGTTCACCGCCCGCATCTCGATGGGGTACCCCGACCCGGCCGCCGAGCTGGAGATGCTCGACACGCACGGCCAGGCGTCGCCGCTCGACCGGCTCGCCCCGGTCGCGCACGCCGCCGACGTCCGCGACCTCATCGAGGTGGTGCGGCGCCAGCACGTCGCGCAGCCGGTCCGGCAGTACGCGATCGATCTCGTCGCCGCCACCCGCAAGCACCCCGAGCTGCGGCTCGGCGCGTCCCCCCGGGCGACGCTGCACCTGGTGCGGGCGGCGCGCGCGTACGCGGCGCTCGACGACCGCGACTACGTCGTCCCCGACGACGTCCAGGAACTGGCCGTCCCCGTCCTCGCGCACCGGCTGCTGCCGACGCCCGAGGCGCAGGTGGAGCGGCGCCGCCCCGAGCAGGTCGTCGCCGAACTGGTGAAGCGGCTGCCGGTGCCCTCCCCCGGCAGGTGACCGTGCGACGCGCGCTGGCCGGGCTCACCACGCGCGGGCGGTCCTTCGTGGCCGCCGGCGCGACCGCGATCGTGTGCGCGGTCGTCCTCGGCGAGCGCGACCTGCTGCGGGCCGGGGTGCTGGTGCTGGTGCTGCCGCTGCTGTGCATGATCGCGGTGTCGCGGACCCGGTACCGGCTGGCGTGCGCGCGGCGGCTGGAGCCGGCGCGGCTGCCGGTCGGCCGGGAGTCGCGCGTCGACCTGCGGCTGGAGAACGTGTCGCGGCTGCCGAGCGGGCTGCTGATGGTGGAGGACCGGGTCCCCTACGCGCTCGGCGGCCGGGCCCGGTTCGTGGTGGAGCGGATCGAGCCGCACGGCACCCGCCAGCTCGGCTACCGGATCCGCTCGGACGTGCGGGGCCGCTACCGCGTCGGGCCGCTGACGGTCCGGCTCGCCGACCCGTTCGGGATGGTGGAGCTGATCCGCTCGTTCAGCCTGTCCGACACCCTCACCGTGACGCCCGCGATCGTGCCGCTGCCGCACAGCCGGCTGTCGGGCGCCTGGACGGGCGGCGGCGACAGCGTCGCGCGCGCGGTGTCCGCGGCCGGGGAGGACGACGCCGCCCCGCGCGAGTACCGGCACGGCGACGACCTGCGCCGCGTGCACTGGCGGTCCACCGCCCGGCACGGCCAGCTGATGGTCCGGCGCGAGGAGCAGCACTTCCAGAGCAGCGGGACGCTGTTCCTCGACACCCGCCGCGCCGCGCACTGGGGCGACGGGCTCGGCGGCACGTTCGAGCAGGCCGTGTCGGCGACCGCGTCGATCGGCGTGCACCTCGTCCGCACCGGGATGAACCTGCGGTACGTCACCGACGCCGGCGAGGCGCTGCCCGCCGCGGCGTCCGAGGGCGCGTTCGAGGGGCTGCTGCTCGACGCGCTCGCCGTGGCGCGCAGGTCGAAGGAGGCGTCGCTGACGGCGGGGCTGACCGCGCTGCGCGGCGGCCCCGGCGGCGGCCGGGAGGGCGAGGGCCTGGTGGTCGCGGTGTTCGGCGCGCTGACCGCGGAGGAGGCCCGCACGGTCGCCGAGCTGCCCGGCGGCACCGGAACGCGGGTCGCGGTGCTGGTTCGCGGCGGGCCGGCGGGCGGCGGCCCGGACGCGGCCGTGGGACTGCTGCGCGCGGCGGGCTGGCGGGTGCTGCCCGTCCGGACCGCCGCCGAGCTCGCGCAGGCGTGGGCGACCGCCGGCAAGGCCGGCGAGGACTTCGTCAGGGACGGTGCATGAGGATCCGGATGACGGCCATGGCCGGGGCGGCGACGCTCGCCGGCTCCTTCGGCCTCTACCCGCTGTTCGAGGAGGCCGGCTGGTTCTGGGCCGGGTTCGGCGCGGTGCTCGCGGTCGCCGGCGGCGGGCTGCTGTCGCGGCGGCTGCGGCTGCCCGCGCCGATGAACCTCGTGTTCGGGCTGGCCGCGCTGCTCCTTTACCTCAACTTCGTGTACGCCGGCGACGAGGCGTGGCTGCGGTTCGTGCCGTCGCCGGAGTCGCTGCGGCACCTCGGCGAGCTCGCCGGGGACGGGTGGCGGGCCGCGAACCGGTACGCGGCGCCGGTCCCGATGCTGCCGGGCATCGCGATGCTGACCGCCGCCGGGATCGGGCTCGTCGCGGCGCTGGTC
This sequence comes from Actinomadura meyerae, assembly GCF_900188445.1. Lineage (GTDB taxonomy): Bacteria > Actinomycetota > Actinomycetes > Streptosporangiales > Streptosporangiaceae > Spirillospora > Spirillospora meyerae. The sequence goes on along the minus strand of NZ_FZOR01000001.1, from coordinate 511,376 downwards.
GACCTGCTCGCCGTCCGGCTGCACCGCACGGCGCCCGCCGGGCTGCCGCTGCTGGCCATGTACAGCGTGCCGGCCGCGGTCCGCGAGGACGGCGTCGGCTGGCTGGCGTTCGGTGCGGGCGCGCTCGGCTTCCTCAGCCTGCTGATGGCCGACGCCCGCGAGAAGGTCGGCGGGTGGGGCCGGACGGTCACCACCCACCGCCGGCCCCGCGAGGTCCCGCTGGCCGGCGCGGACCCGGGTCCGCCCGAGGGGGCGGCCGGCCCCGACGCGACGCCGCTGGCGGTGAGCGGCCGCCGGATCGCGGTCGGCGCGGTCGCCGTCGCGGTGCTGCTCCCGGCCGCGGTGCCGGGCCTGGAGCCGCGCGGCATGTTCGGCCTCGGCGAGGGCGGCAGCGGCGGCACCCGCACCGTGACCACCCCCGATCCCCTCGTCAGCCTGAAGCGGGAGCTGACCCGGCTGGACGACTCGGTCGTCCTCACCTACCGGACCGACGACCCCGACGGCCCCGACTACCTGCGCCTGTACGCCCTGGACCGGTTCGACGGCGACCGGTGGACCTACAGCCCGCTGAAGAGCAGCGGCAAGGACAAGGTCGAGTTCGGGCGGTCGTTCCCGTCCCCGCCGGGGCTGACGATGGGGCGGGTGCACAAGGTGACGACGCGGGTCCGGGTGCGGCCCGAGGTCCGGAACATGACGTTCCTGCCGGTGCCGTACGCGCCGACGAGCGTGTCGATCAAGGGCGACTGGCGGGTGCACGCCTCGTCGCTGATGGTGTACTCGCTGCGCGACTCGGCGGGCGGCCGCACCTACACCGTGGAGAGCCTGCGCGCCGACCCGACCAGCGGCCAGCTCGCCGCCGCGGCCGGCTACCCGGACGACGTCGTCGCGCACTACACGGCCGTCCCGAAGAACATCCCGCAGGAGGTCCGGCGGCTGGCCGAGCAGGTGACCGCCGGGTCGTCGACCGCGCTCGCGCAGGCCGTGCGGCTGCAGCAGTGGTTCACCGTCGACGGCGGGTACACCTACGACCTGTCCGCGCCGGCGCCGCAGCACAGCAACGACCTCGTCGAGTTCCTGCTGCGCGGCAAGCGCGGCTACTGCGAGCAGTACGCCGCGTCGATGGCGCTGCTCGCCCGGATCCTCGGCATCCCGTCCCGCGTCGCGATGGGGTACACGCCGGGCAGCGAGGTCCGGCCGGGCGAATGGGTCGTCCGGTCGCGGGACGCGCACGCCTGGCCGGAGCTGTACTTCCAGGGCACCGGCTGGGTGCGGTTCGAGCCGACGCCGGCCGGCGCGGCCGGGCAGGGCACCGCCGTCGCCCCGTCCTACAGCCAGCCCGCCGTCAGCACCGGCGGCGAGAGCGACGGCCAGGGCACGCAGGCGCCGGACAGCTCCGCCGCGGGCGCCGAGGCCACCGCGACGCCCGGCGCGGCCGCCCGCCACCGCAACGACGAGGGCCCCGGCAGCGCCACGGCCGCGCAGAACGAGGAGGAGGACGGGTTCGGCGCCGTCCCCTGGCTCGCGAGCGTGCCGCTGGTGCTGGTGCTGATGGCCGTCCCCATGGTGCTGCGGGTGATCACCCGGCGGCGCCGCTGGGCCGCGGTGGCGGCACCGCCCGCACCGCCGCCGCCCGGCGCCGCGCCCCGTCCCCGGGCTCCCGCGTCCGGCCCCGCGGGGGCGGCGCGCCGTCCCCGGGCCACGGCGCCCGACCCCGCGGGCGTGGCGCACGCCGCGTGGCGGGAGATGCGCGCGGACGCCCTCGACCACGGGCTCGAATGGCGGGCGAGCGACTCCCCGCGCGCGACCGCGCGCCGCCTCGGCGAGCTGCTGGAGCTGGACGGGGAGGACGCGCGGGCCCTCACCCGCATCGCCCGCGCCGAGGAACTGGCCCGCTACTCCCGGACCCGCTCGCCCGAGCCGGCGGAGCGGCTCCGCGCCGACGTCCGCACCGTCCGGGAGGCGTTCGCCGCGTCCGTGGGCCGCCGCGCCCGGTGGCGCGCCCGGCTGCTGCCCCCGTCGACGATGGCGCAGGCCCGCACGGCGCTCCGCACCGCCGGAGACCGCGTCCTGGACGTCACCGCCCGGGTGAACGACCTGCCCGCCCGCCTCCGCCGCAGGTAACGCCGGACACGCGAGCGCCCCGGGCCCCGCACGGGACCGAGGCGCTCGAAACCTCACCTGCGGCCGGCGCCGGTCATGCCTGAGGGCGGCGCGGCCCCCGCGTCCGCGGGACCTGTCCGCCGCCCCCGACTCCGCCGGCGGGCGCCCTCCGCCCCGGTCAGTCGCCCTCGGTGCGGCGGCGCCAGCGCTCCTCCATGCGTTCCATGAAGCCCGCCTTGGCGGGGCGGGCGGCACGTCCCCCACCGGGGCGGGCCGGCTCGCTGCCGATGCCCGCCATGCGCTTCCAGCTCGTCAATGCCCAGACGCAGCAGACCACCATCAGCAGGAAACCCGTCACGCTGATCGCGATGGTGACCGTGCCCTCGTTGATCACGAGGCCGGCCATCAGCGCGCAGACGCCCACGACGAAGCCGAGGGCGGCCTTGACGATCCGGCGCTTGTAGTGGACCTGGGGGTTGGTCGAGCGAACCGCGTGAGCGAACTTCGGATCCTCGGCGTACAGAGCCGATTCGATCTGTTCGAGCATGCGCTGCTCGTGCTCAGAGAGCGGCACGGCACCTCCCAACGACAGCTCCGCGACGGGGTATCCGATGCGGGACGCGAACGTCAACGGTGATATGCCCAGAATACGAGCACTGTCGAGCGTACGAAAGCGAACGGCCCGCCGAGGGCCCGGTGCCGGTCACCCCACCGCCTTCTTTCATGGTCTTCCGTCCCGTCCGTCACCGTCCGCCGCGCGCCGCACCAGCGCGGCGGGGCGGACCGCGCCGCGGCCGAACCGGTGCGCGACCTGGTCCATGGCTCGCTCGGCCTCACGCCAACCGCGTTCCGGCTCGTCGAAGGCGAGCTGACGGGGGGCCTCGCCGGCCGGGCCCAGGTTCTCCACCCGGACGCCGACCAGACGGAGTCGTACCCGTTCCAGCCCGGCCGCCTCGTACAGCTCGCATGCTGTGACATAGATCACACGGGCGAGGTCGGTCGGCTCGCTGAGCGTCCGCGCCCGGGTGATGGTCTTGAAGCTCGCCATCCGGAGTTTGACGCTGACCGTCCGGCCCGCGTTCCCGCTCGCGCGCAGCCGCTCACCGGTCCGCTCCGCCAGCCGCAGCAGCGTCCGGCGGATGACCTCCGGGTCGTCGACGTCGGTGTCGAACGTCTCCTCCGCGCCGATGCTCTTGTCCGGCGTCTCCGGGACGACCTCGCGCGGGTCGCGGCCCCACGCCAGCTCGTGCAGGTGGGCGCCGAGCGCGGAGCCGAGCTCGCGCTGGAGCGTCGCGAGCGGCACCTGGGCGAGCTGCCCGACCGTCCGCAGGCCCAGCCGCACGAGCGCCTGCTCCGTCCGCTCGCCGACGCCCCACAGGGACGCGACGGGCAGCGGGTGCAGGAAGTCGACGGCGCCGTCCGCGGGGACGACGAGCAGCCCGTCCGGCTTGCACCGGGTCGAGGCGAGCTTGGCGACGAACTTGGTGCTCGCGACGCCGACCGAGCAGGTGATGCCCTGCTGGTCGCGCACCTGCTCGCGGATGAGCCGCGCGATCCGCGCGGGCCGGCCGAGCCGCCGCCGGGCGCCCGCCACGTCGAGGAACGCCTCGTCCAGCGAGAGCCCCTCGACCAGCGGGGTGACCGACCGGAAGATCTCGAACACCGCGGCGGAGACGCGGGAGTACTTCTCATGGCTCACCGGCAGCACCACCGCCTGCGGGCACAGCCGCCGCGCGCGCGTCATCGGCATCGCCGAGTGCACCCCGAAGGCGCGGGCCTCGTAGGACGCCGCGGACACCACGCCGCGCGGCCCGGCACCGCCCACGATCACCGGCCGCCCCCGCAGCTCCGGCCGCTCGAGCAGCTCGACGCTGACGAAGAACGCGTCCATGTCGACGTGCAGGATGTGGCAGCCGGTGTCGTCGGCGGGCGGCCCCGGCTGCGGCCCGGGGCGGTGCAGCTGCTGCTTGCGGCTCACGGCGCTAGCCGGCCGGCTTGTCGGCCACGAGGTGCAGCTGGGTGGCGAGGTCCCGCAGGACGGGGTGGACGGCCGCGACCGACTCCAGCGCGATCAGCGCCTCGGCGTCGTCGCCGTCCAGCAGGCCGCTCGGCACGAGGTCGGCGAAGATGCGGACGCCGTGCAGCTCGGCGACCCGCAGGCCGGCGCCGCGCACCAGCGCGGACAGGGTCTCCCGGGTGAAGCGCCGGGGCATCCGGTCGCCCTCGCCCCACCGCCCGGCGGGGTCGGTCAGCACCCGCCGCGCGTCGTCGAAATGCCCCGCCACCGCGCGGTGCAGCGCCGCGGCGACCTGCCCGGCGACGAGCACGCTGACCGAGCCGCCCGGCCGGACCGCGCCGGTGAGCGCCGCCATCGCCGCGCCGGGGTCGTCGACGTACTCCAGGACGCTGTGGCACAGCACGAGGTCGGCGGCGTCCGGCCCCAGCAGGTCGGGCAGGTCGACGGCGTCGCCCTGCACGGCGCGGACCCGGACCCCCGACTCGGCGGCGCGGCGCTCCAGCGCGGCGAGCGCGTCCGGATTGGCGTCGACCACCGTGACCCGGTGCCCGAGCTCCGCGAGCGGCACCGCGAACCCGCCGGTGCCGCCGCCGACGTCCACCACATCGCGCGACCCGGCCTCGGGAGTGATCCGGCCGAGGACGGTGCGCAGCGCCTCCCACAGGACCGCACTGCGCACCCGGCCGCCGCCCCGCACCCGCTTCTGCTGCCGGCCGGTCACGGCCACTCCCCTAACGTCACTCATCCCGCCCCAGCCTAGCCGGGTGTGGCCCCCGCAGGGGCGGCTGTTCACCCAGGGGGGCGACCCCCTGGAACCCCCGTCACGGGCGGGAGGCCGTTTCCCCGATCCGCTGGCGCGTCTCGGCGAAACAGCCTCCCGCCCGCCGGGTCGTGCGACCTCCGGGCGCAGAGCGCCCTCCGGCCACCCGACCCGTGCCCCACCTGAGCGCCCAGGGTCCGTAATAAAAAACCGACCAACAACCCCAGCCCGCATCACGGGCAGGCACGCGGAGCGAGCGCTAGCGAGCGCAGCGGGCATGCCCGCCGAGCCGGGCGACCGCAGCGACACGAACACAAACCCGCACGGTCACCGAAACCCGCACCGTGGCGTGAGGATCGACCGGCTCGCAACGGGGGTTCCAGGGGGTCGCCCCCCTGGGCCAACAACGGGCAGGCACGCGGAGCGAGCGCCAGCGAGCGCAGCGGGCATGCCCGCCGAGCCGGGCGACCGCAGCGACACGAACACAAACCCGCACGGTCACCGAAACCCGCACCGTGGCGTGAGGATCGACCGGCTCGCAACGGGGGTTCCAGGGGGTCGCCCCCCCTGGGCCAACAACGGGCAGGCACGCGGAGCGAGCGCCAGCGAGCGCAGCGGGCATGCCCGCCGAGCCGGGCGACCGCAGCGACACGCCACAAACCCGCACGGTCACAACACACCCGCACCGTGGCGCGAGGATCGACCGGCTCGCAACGGGGGTTCCAGGGGGTCGCCCCCCTGGACCAACAGACCTACAGCACCAGCGATGGCTTCAACTGCTGGAGGCGGGAGAGGAGGCCGTTGATGAAGCGGGGGGATTCGTCGGTGGAGAGTTCGGTGGCGAGGCGGACGGCTTCGCTGACGGCGACGCCGTCGGGGACGTCGTCGACCCACAGGAGCTCGTAGGCGCCCATGCGGAGGATGTTGCGGTCGACGGCGGGCATGCGTTCCAGCGTCCACCCGGTCGCGTAGGTGGCGATGAGCTCGTCGATGCGCTCGCGGTGCTCCTGGACGCCCTCGATGAGGCGGACGGCGTGCGGGTACTCGGCCAGTTCGTCCTGGTTGGGGCGGCCCCGGCCGGCGAGGACGGCCGTCGGCTCCTCCTCGCGCAGTTCCGCCGCGAACAGGATGTCCAGGGCGAGTTTGCGTGCCTTGGTGCGCGCCGCCATCTCAGGCGCGGCCGAGGTACTCGCCGGAGCGGGTGTCGACCTTGACCTTCTCGCCGGTGGTGATGAACAGCGGGACCTGGATCTGCGCGCCGGTCTCCACGGTGGCGGGCTTGCTGCCGCCGGTGGAGCGGTCGCCCTGCAGGCCGGGCTCGGTCTCGGTGATCTCCAGCACGACGGCGGCGGGCAGCTCGACGTAGAGCGGGTTCTCGTTGTTGAAGGCGATCACGGCGTTCTGCTCGGGGAGCAGGTAGTTCGCGGCGTCGCCGACGACGGTCGCCGGGATGTGCGGCTGGTCGTAGGTCTCGGTGTCCATGAAGACGAAGTCCTCGCCCTCGCGGTAGAGGTACTGCATCTCCCGCTTGTCGACGCTCGCCACCTCGACCTTGGTGCCGGCGTTGAAGGTCTTGTCGACGACCTTCCCGGACAGCACGTTCTTGAGCTTGGTGCGGACGAACGCGCCGCCCTTGCCTGGCTTGACGTGCTGGAACTCCAGGACGGTCCAGAGCTGGCCGTCGAGGTTCAGCGTCATGCCGTTCTTCAGGTCGTTCGTCGTCGCCACTGGCTGATTCTCCCGGTCGCGGACCCGCGCGCCTACAGGACGAGCAGGTCCTTCGTGGTTGTGGTGAGGAGCTCGGGACCGTCCGCGCGGACCACCAGCGTGTCCTCGATGCGGACCCCGCCCCGGCCCGCGAGGTAGACCCCCGGCTCCGCGGTGATCGGAACCCGGTCCAGCAGTTTACCGGTTTGGTCGTACCCCATGAGCGGGGCTTCGTGGATCTCCAGGCCGACGCCGTGCCCGAGGCCGTGGGAGAACGCCTCGCCGTGGCCCGCGCCGGCGATGACGGCGCGGGCGGCGGCGTCGACGTCCTTGGTGTCCGCGCCGGGGGCGGCGGCGGCGATCCCGGCCCGCTGCGCCCGGTGGACGAGGTCGTAGAGGTCGCGCTGCCAGGCGGCGGGCTCGCCGATGGCGACGGTGCGGGTCATGTCGGCGTGGTAGCCGCCGTACCGGGCGCCGAAGTCCATGGTGACGAGGTCGCCGGGCTGGAGTTCGCGGCCGCCGGGGTGGTGGTGGGGGACGGCGCCGTTCGGCCCGGACGCGATGATCGACTCGAACGCGGGGCCCTCCGCGCCGAGGTCGACCATGGCCCGTTCGAGGGCGATCGCGACGGCGCGCTCGGTGACGCCCGCGCGGATCTCGGGGAGGACGGCCTCGAACGCGCGGTCGGTGACGGCGCACGCCTCGCGCAGCAGGCCGATCTCCTCCTCGTCCTTGACCATGCGCAGTTCCTCGACGAGGCGGCCGAGCGGCGCCAGTTCGACCGGGGCGTCGAGCTTGGCGGCCTCCTCGCGGAGCGCGGTGTGCTGCTCGACGGTGATGTCGTGGGCCTCGAAGCCGAGCCGGCGGCGGCCGTCGTCCGCGGCCTTCCGCACCAGGGCCCAGGCGACCTGCCGGTCCACGACGACGGGCAGTTCCGGGCAGACCTCGGCGGCCATGCCGGCGTACCGGCCGTCGGTCGCGAGGACGGCCGGGCCGTCGGCCGGGACGAGCAGCGCCGCGCGGGAGCTGTCGAGGCCGGTCAGGTAGCGGACGTTGACCAGCCGGGTCACCAGTGCGGCGGCCAGGCCCCGGTCGGCGGCGAGCGCGGCGAGCCGGCGCCGCCGCGCGATGTGCGTCTCCCCCATGGCCAGGACTCTAGATGATCGCCGCGGCGGTGCGGGAGGCCGTCTCGACGCGGTCACGAAACATGAAGAACCCTCGACTTCGGCGCGCGGTCCGGCCTAGCGTGAGCTGCCGTGTGATCTTCCGTCCCCCGCTCTGGTCTTCCCCCCGGGAGGGATCCCCTTGACCCGAGTCAGCCGCCGAAGACTGCTCGGCACCGGCGCCCTCACCGCGGCCGGCGCCGTCGCCTCCGCCGCCGCGGCGCCGGCCGCCGCCGCCCGCACCGCCCCCCTCGGCGCCGACGTTGTGATCGTCGGGGCCGGGCTGTCCGGTCTCACCGCCGCGCGGGACCTCGCCGCCGCCGGCCGGTCCGTCATCGTCCTGGAGGCCCGGGAGCGCCCCGGCGGGCGCGTGTACGGGCTGCCGCTCGGCGACGGCACCACCAGCGAGGGCGGCGCCGAGTTCATCGGCCCGACGCAGGACCGCATCGCCGCGCTCGCCGGGGAGATGGGCGTCGAGACCTTCAAGACCTACAACGAGGGCAAGAACGTCTACTACCGCAACGGCAAGCGGTCGCTGTACGCCACCGACGGGCTCCTCGGCGCGGTCCCGCCGGACTGGGGCGTGATCGACCTGGAGCTGGCGCTGCTGAAGCTCGGCGCCATGATCAAGGAGATCCCGGTCGGTGAGCCGTGGAAGGCGGCGAAGGCCGAGGAGTGGGACGCGCAGACCTTCTACACCTGGTCGCGGTCCAACTCGCTGAGCGGCGGCGCCCGGTTCCTGATGGACGCGTTCGCCTCCTCGACGCTGTCGATGCGCTCGCAGGAGATCTCGCTGCTGTACCTGCTGAACTACGCGGCCGCGGCGGGCAACGAGAGCACCCCGGGCACGATCGACCGGCTGATCAACACCAAGGGCGGCGCGCAGGAGTCGCGGTTCGTCGGCGGGTCGCAGGAGGTGCCCGTCCGGCTGGCGGCGCGGCTCGGCGACATCGTCCGGTACAACGCGCCGGTGCGGTCGATCGCGAGCACCGCGGACGGCGTCACCGTCACCGCCGACGGGGTCACGGTGTCGGCGAAGCGGGTCGTCGTCGCGATGTCACCGGCGATCGCCGGGAAGATCGACTACTCGCCGGGGCTGCCCGCGAGCCGGGCGCAGCTCATGCAGCGCTACCCGATGGGGTCGATCGCCAAGTTCGTCGGCGTCTACGACACGCCGTTCTGGCGGGAGGACGGCCTCACCGGGCAGGCCGTCGCCGACAGCGGCGCCATCGACGCGACCTTCGACAACAGCCCGCCGGACGGGTCGCGCGGCATCCTGATGGGCTTCATCAACCAGGCGAACATCCGCAAGCTGGACGGCGCGTCCGCCGACGAGGTCCGGGCCGCCGGGCTCGCGTCGTTCACCAAGCTGTTCGGCGACAAGGCCGCCGCCCCGCGGATGACGGCGGTCCAGCGCTGGGACAACGAGATGTGGAGCGGCGGCGGGCCGGTGGGCATCGCCCCGCCCGGCGCCCTGACCGCGTTCGGCCCGGCGCTGCGCGAACCGTGCGGGCGGATCCACTGGGCGGGCACCGAGACGTCCGACTACTGGACGGGCTACATGGACGGCGCGGTCCGCTCCGGCGAGCGCGTCGCCCGGGAGGTCCACGCCGCACTGTGAGGGCGCGGGGGCGGGCCGGTCGCGCGGCCCGCCCCGCCGCTCGCGGCTCACACCTCGGCGGCCATCTCCTTGACCTTCTCGATCAGGGCGAGCCGGCCCTTGTGGTCGCCCGCGATCGGCGACACGTTCAGCGTCGTGATCCCGGACTCCTTCATCGCGGCGAGCCGCTCGCGCACGTGGCCCTCGGAGCCGATGAGGGACATCTTCTCCAGCAGCTCCTGCGGGACCTTCGCGGCGGCCTCGTCCTTCTTGCCGTCCAGGTAGAGGTCCTGGATCTCCTCGGCCTCCTTCTCGAAGCCGTACCGGCGGGCGAGGTCGTTGTAGAAGTTCTTGCCCTTGGCGCCCATGCCGCCGATGTAGAGCGCCGCCATCGGGCGGCCGAACTCCAGGTAGCCCTGCACGTCGTCGCCGATGGCGAGCGCGGCCTGGCCGACCACGTCCAGCTCGCCGAGCGCGGGGTCGCGGCGCGCCTTGCCCGCGGCGAGGGACGCGCCCCACACGTCCGCGGCCTTCTCCGGCATGTAGAAGATCGGCTCCCAGCCGTTGGCGATCTCGGCGGTCTGCTCGACGTTCTTCGGGCCGATGGCGGCGACCAGGATCGGGATGTCGGCCCGCACCGGGTGGTTGATCAGCTTCAGCGGCTTGCCGAGGCCGGTGCCCTGGTCGGCGGGCAGCGGCAGCTTGTAGTGCTTGCCCTCGTACTGGAGCCGCTCCCGCCGCCACACCTTGCGGCAGATCTCGATGACCTCGCGGGTGCGGCCGAGCGGCGCGGTGTAGGGGACGCCGTGGAAGCCTTCGATGACCTGGGGGCCGGACGCGCCGATGCCGAGCGTGAACCGGCCGTCGGACACGTAGTCCAGGCCGGCGGCGGTCTGCGCCATGGCCGTCGGCGTCCGGGAGTAGATGTTGAGGATGCCGGAGGCGATCTCCAGGCGCTCGGTCTTGGCGGCGATGTAGCCCATCTGGCTCACCGCGTCGAAGCTGTAGGCCTCCGCGATATAGACGATGTCGAGACCGGCCTTCTCGTAGTCGGCCAGCTCCTCGACGGTCTCCTTGAAACCGCCCGAGTAGCTGAGCGCCATCCCGATGCGCATCAGGCATCCTCCCTAACCGAATCCGATTCCAGTCGAACGTAACCTATCCCCCCGCCCCGGGCTCAGGGCAGGGCGGGACCGTGCAGCGCGTCCAGTACCGGACGGTAGAGGTCGGCGCGGATCCTGGCGACGGTACCGCCCCCGCGGCCCGCCGACGCCGCCGCCAGCTCCACGGCCGCGGGCAGGACCTCGTCCTCGGCGGCGGTCCGCTGGACGATCCCGGCCTCCCGCGCCTGCTCGGCGGTGTAGCGGCGGCCGGTGAGCATGGCCTCGTGCGCGGTGGCCCTCGGCAGCCGCTCCTTCAGCAGCGCGTTCATGCCGGGCGTGAAGCTCATGCCGAGGTCGACCTCGGGCAGGCAGAAGTAGCCGCGGTCGGTGCGCATGACCACGGTGTCGTGGCAGAGCGCCAGCATCGCGCCTCCGGCGAACGCGTGCCCGTTCACCGCCGCGAACGTCGGCATCGGCAGCTCCAGGACGCGGGCGAACATCCCGTGCACGCGCTTCAGGTACTCCTCGAACCTGTCCTGGTTGGCGCCGAGCCACTCCAGGTCGAGGCCGTTGGAGTAGAACTTGCCGGTGCCCACGGTCACCAGGGCGCCCGGCCCGTCGCTCTCGGCCACCGTGTCGAGCGCCTCTTCGACCGCCCCGAGGAAGCCGGGGCTGAACCGGTTCTCCCCCTCGTCGAACCGCAGGACGTACACGTCTCCGTCGCGCTGGAGGTCGATCACGTGGCTCTCCTTCATCCGTGCCTGAGCGAACCCTACTCGCGGGTAGTCGCGGGGAAGACCATGCAGGTCGTCGTCCCGTGCGCGACGAGCCTGCCGTTCGCGTCGGTGATGCGCCCCTCCGCCGTCGCGACCTTCCGCCCGACGTGGACGGTCGTCCCCTCGCACACGAGCCGGCCGCCCTCCAGCGGCACCGCCCGGACGAAGTTCACCTTGAGCTCCAGCGTCGTGTAGCTCGCTCCCTCCGGCAGCGACGTGTGCACCGCGCACGCCATCGCCGAGTCCAGCAGCGTCGACATGACGCCGCCGTGCACCGTGCCGAGGGGGTTGCTGAAGTCGGGGCGGGGCGTGAGGGCGCACACGACCCGGCCGGGCTCCAGGCTCTCGACGGTCATGCCCAGCAGCGCCCCGATGCCCTGCCCCTTCTCCGCGCCCGTGGCGAGCAGTTCCCTGAGCTGCTCCAGTCCCGCCGTACTCTCCATCACCGCTCCCTCGGTAGGACGTCCGTCATAGGAACGATGTTCTATGACGTCCGTCATGGGCAACGCGAGCACCATATGATGAATGTCATAATCGAGCCATGGGGACCGACAGCCGGGAACGCATGGTGCGCAGCGCCGCCTACCTCTTCCGCGAGCGTGGCTACAGCGGCACCGGGTTCCGCGACGTGATCGCGCACAGCGGTGCGCCGCGCGGGTCGATCTACCACCACTTCCCGGACGGCAAGGCGCAGCTCGCCGAGGAGGCCGTCCGCTACGCCGGGGAGTTCCTCAACGCGGGGATCCTCGCCGCCACCGAGGGCGGCGACGCCGCGTCCGCCGTGGACGCGTTCACCGGCTGGTGGCGGCAGGTGCTGATCAAGAGCGAGTTCCGCGCGGGCTGCCCCGTCGTCGCGGTCACCGTGGAGGCCCACGACGACGCCCCGCAGCTCGCCGAGGCCGCCGCCGCGGTGTTCGGCCGCTGGCAGGACACCCTCGCCACCGGCCTCGGCAACGCCGGCGTCCCCGACGACCGCGCCGCCCGGCTCGCCCGGCTGATCGTCGCCGCCGTCGAGGGCGCCACCATCCTCTGCCGCGCCCACCGCGACGTCGCCCCGCTGGACGACGTCGTCGCCGAGCTCAAGGACATGGCCAGGCAGGCCGTCCGGGAGGACTGACGGCGCCCCGCGCTCCGGCCGCCGAACGCGGCCGGGTCAGGGGTGCGGCCGGGTCAGGGGTTCTCGGCGAGGATCGTGGCGATCGCCTGGAGGGCCAGGACGTAGGACATGGGGCCGAACCCGGCGATGGTGCCGGTCGCGACGCCGGCGACGACGGAGTTGTGGCGGAACTCCTCGCGGGCCGCCGGGTTGGTGATGTGGACCTCGATGAGCGGGGCGGTGCGCTGGGCCAGGGCGTCGCGCAGCGAGTAGGAGTAGTGCGTGAACGCGGCCGGGTTCAGCACGATGGGGACGCGCTCGTCGGCGGCCTCGTGCACCCACTGGACCAGCTCCGCCTCGTCGTCGGTCTGCCGGACCTCGACGTTCAGGTCGAGGCGGCGGCCGGTGTCGCGGCACAGCGCGACGAGGTCGTCGAAGCTCGCCGTCCCGTAGGTGTCGGGCTCGCGGACGCCGAGGCGGCGCAGGTTCGGGCCGTTCAGGACGAGCACGCGGGTCATGGGGCGATCTCCCGGTAGGCGGCGGCGAGCAGCTCCTCGTCCGGGCCCTCCAGGCGGCCAGGCCGCCCGATGCCGTCCAGGACGACGAAGCGGAGCGTCCGCCCGCGCGACTTCTTGTCGATGGTCATCGTCTCGCGCAGGCCCGGCCAGTCGGCGGCGTAGGAGACGGGGAGGCCGACGGAGGCGAGCACGTCGCGGTGCCGCCGGACGTCGCCGGCGGGCAGCCGCCCGGCGAGGCGGGCGAGCTCGGCGGCGTACACCATGCCGATCGCGACGGCGTGGCCGTGCCGGAACCGGTACTCCTCGGCCTTCTCGATCGCGTGCGCGAGCGTGTGTCCGTAGTTGAGGATCTCACGGAGCCCGCTCTCGCGCAGGTCGGCCGAGACGACCTCCGCCTTGACCCGGACCGCCCGCTCGACCAGCTCGCGGGTGTGCGGGCCGTCCGGGGACGCGGCGCCCTTCGGGTCGTCCTCGACCAGGCCGAGGATCGCCGGGTCGGCGATGAACCCGGCCTTGACGATCTCGGCGAGGCCGCTGATGTAGTCCTCGTGCGGCATCGTCATCAGCGTGGCGAGGTCGCACAGGACGCCGGCGGGCGGGTGGAACGCGCCGACGAGGTTCTTGCCCTCGGGGATGTTGATGCCGGTCTTGCCGCCGACCGCCGCGTCCACCATGCCGAGCAGCGTGGTGGGGACGAGCACCGCCCGCACCCCGCGCAGCCACGACGCCGCCGCGAACCCGGCGAGGTCGGTGGTGGCGCCGCCGCCGACGCCGACGACCGCGTCGGTGCGGGTCATGCCGAGCCGGGCGAACGACGACCAGAGCCCGGCGAGCACGCCGATCTCCTTCGCGGCCTCGCCGTCGGGGACGGGCAGCGCGTGGACGGCGTACCCGGCCCGTTCGAGCGCCCCGCACACCGGGCGGGCGATCTCCGGCAGGCCCCGCGCGTGCACGACGGCGACGCTGCGGGCGCGGTCGCCGACCATCGCGGGCAGCTCGCCGAGGACGCCCGTCCCGATGACAACGTCGTAGGGGTCGGCCCCGCCGACGTGGACCCGGCCCTCCGTCATGCGTCCTCCGGGCCCGCGTCCAGGGCCTTGGCGATCTCATCGACGATCTCGGCGGGTTCGCGGCCGTCGGTGTCGACGGCGACGGTGCCGAGCCGCTCGTAGATCGGCAGGCGCTCCTCCAGGAGCTTGCGCATCTGGCTGCGCGGGTTCAGCACGAGCAGCGGGCGGGCGGACGCCAGGCCGACCCGCTTGATCGCCTCGGACAGCCCGACCCTCAGGTAGACGACGGTGTGCCCGCCGAGCAGGTCCCGGGTCTCGGCGGCCAGGACGGCGCCGCCGCCGAGCGCGACCACGCCCGGGTGCTCGGCGAGGGCGGCCGCGACGGCGGCGCGCTCCAGCTCGCGGAAGCGCTCCTCGCCGTCGTCGATGAAGATCTCGCCGATCGGCTTGCCCGCCGCGGCCTCGACGTCGGCGTCGGTGTCGCGCAGCGCGACGCCGAGCCGCTCGGCGAGCGCGCCGCCGACGGTGGTCTTGCCCGAGCCGGGCGGCCCGATGATGACTGCCTTCGGTCGCATGGTCCCGCTCACTTGATCGTCAGGGCGGACAGGTAGCCGCGCAGGTTGCGGGCGGTCTCCTCGGCGGAGTCGCCGCCGAACTTCTCCAGCGCCGCGTCGGCGAGGACGAGCGCGGCCATCGCCTCGGCGACGACCCCGGCGGCCGGGACGGCGGTGACGTCGCTGCGCTGGTTGATGGCCTTGGCGGGCTCGCCGGTCCGGACGTCGATGGTGTCCAGCCGCCGGGGGACGGTCGAGATCGGCTTCATCGCGGCGCGGACCCGCAGCACCTCGCCGGTGGTCATGCCGCCCTCGACGCCGCCCGCGCGGTTCGTCCGGCGGCGGACGCCCCCGGGGGTGCCGTCGATCTCGTCGTGCGCGCGGGACCCGGGCCGGCGGGCGGTGGTGAACCCGTCGCCGAGCTCCACACCCTTGATCGCCTGGATGCCCATCAGGATCCCGGCGAGCCGGGAGTCGAGCCGCCGGTCCCAGTGGACGTGGCTGCCGAGGCCGGGCGGCAGCCCGTAGGCGAGGACCTCGACGACGCCGCCGAGGGTGTCGCCCGCCTTCTTCGTCTCGTCGATGTGCGCGACCATCGCCGCGGAGGCGTCGGCGTCGAAGCAGCGGACGGGGCTCTCGTCCACCCGCGCGAGGTCGCCGGGGCCGGGCAGGACGCCGGCCGGCGCCTCGACCTCGCCGAGCGCGATCACGTGGCTGAGGACGTCCACGCCGAGGGCCTGCTTGAGGAACGCCTTGGCGACGGTGCCGAGCGCGACGCGGGCGGCGGTCTCCCGGGCGCTCGCCCGCTCCAGGACGGGACGGGCGTCGTCGAAGCCGTACTTCTGCATCCCGACGAGGTCGGCGTGGCCGGGCCGCGGCTGCGACAGCGGCGCGTTGCGCGCCTGGGCGGCGAGGACGGCGGCGTCGACGGGATCGGCCGACATGACCGTCTCCCACTTGGGCCACTCGGTGTTGCCGACCTGGACGGCGACCGGCCCGCCGAGCGTCACCCCGTGCCGGACGCCGCCGAGGATCGTCACCTCGTCCTGCTCGAACTTCATCCGGGCGCCCCGCCCGTGCCCGAGCCTCCGGCGGCGCAGTTCCTCGGCGATGTCCCCCGAGGTCACGCGCACACCGGCCGGCAGCCCCTCCACGATCGCGGTCAGGGCCGGGCCGTGGGACTCCCCCGCGGTCAACCAGCGCAGCATGGCCACGATCCTATTGACTCCGCGCGCCCGCCCGTGACGGCGTCCACCATCTGAGAGGCTGACCGGGTGAGGAGGCAGCTGCTCGGCCAGGCGCGGGCGTGCGCGGAGCTGGGTTCGCCGATGTACGCGGAGCTGCTGACCCGGGCGGCGGACGACCCGGGCGGCGAGGTCGCGCGCGTGCTGGGCGAGCACCGCGGGTCCGGCTTCATCCTGGGGATGCTCGGGACGGTGCACCGGCTCGTGCTGGAGGGGCGCGCGCCCGAGCTGGCCGCGTACTACCCGACCGCCGGCGGCACGCGGGACCCGCTGCTGGCCTGGCCCGCGTTCCGGGACGTGCTGGCCGAGCACGCGGCGGAGATCCGCGCGGGCCTCACCGATCCGCCGCAGACGAACGAGGTGGGCCGGTCGGCTCCGCTGGTCGGCGGGCTGCTCGCGATCAGCGCGGCCACGGGCGGGCTGCCGGTGCGGCTGCTGGAGATCGGGGCGAGCGCGGGCCTGAACCTGCGCGCCGACCGCTTCCGGTTCCGCTACCGCGACGCGCACGGGGAGTACGACGCGCACGGGGAGTACGAGGGCGGGGAGGACGAGGGCGGGGTGTACGGGCCCGAGTCGCCGGTCGTGCTGCCCGGCGCGTGGCGGGGCGTGCCGCCGGTGGACGCGCCGCTGGCGGTGGCCGAGCGGCGGGGCTGCGACCCGAACCCGCTGGACCCGGCCTCGCCCGAGGCGCGGCGGCGGCTGCTGTCGTACGTGTGGCCCGACCAGGCGGACCGGGTGGCGCGGCTGCTGGCGGCGCTCGAGGTGGCGCGGCGGGTCCCGGCGGAGGTCGTCCGGGCGGGCGCGGCCGAGTTCCTGGACGGCCTCGCCCCCGAGCCGGGCACCGCCACGGTGGTGTGGCACTCGACGATGCGCGCCTACCTGCCTTCGGACGAGGCGGCGCTCGTCGACCGGCACATCGAGGCCGCCGGGGCCGCGGCGACGGAGGACGCGCCCGTGGCGCACCTGTCGTTCGAGGGCCGGGACGCCTCGCGGCTCAGCGTCGGGCACGTCGTGGCGCTGCGGCTGTGGCCGGGCGGGGAGGCGCGGCTGCTCGGCGAGGGCCCGTCGCACGGCCTGCCGACCACCTGGTACCGGCGCGGCGGCCTGGTCTCGGCGTAACGGCCGGGTGCTAGCGCGGGTCCGCCCAGGACTCGCGGCGGACGAGGTCGCCGAAGGGCCTGGCCATCGACCGCAGCCGGGCCGTGTCGGCCGGGGGGACGGCGTCCTCGCGGGGGTGGCCGATCGTGACGACGCCGACCACGGCGACGTCGTCCGGCAGGCCGAGCAGCTCCTTGAGCGCGGCGGTGCGGCGGACGGTCGCGAACCCCGTGGCGAGGCCCTCGTTGATCGCGGCGAGCTGGACCAGCATCAGGAACGCCCCGGAGTCGACCCACCAGTACGGGGCGGGCCACTCCAGCTCCTTGCCGTCGATGAGCTTGTCGGGGCGGGTGTAGCGGTCGTGGTAGTCGTCCTCGCGGACCCCGAGCACCATCAGCACCGGCGCGACCGACAGCCACTTCTCCGGGTAGAGGGACTCCTCCGCGAGTTCGGCGACGCGCTCGCGGGCGGCCCGCTCGGTGACCACGACGAGGCGGTGCCCCTGGCTGAACCCGGCGCTCGGCGCCCTGCGGATGGTGCGGGCGATCTTCTCCACGGTGTCCGGCGGGACCGGGTCGGGGCGGTAGCGGCGGACCATCCGCCGCCGCGCGAGCACCTCGTCGAACTCCACACGCGTCTCCGTTCCCGGCCGGATCCCCCGGCCGTCCTGGGTTCCCCGGCTCCCCGGGTGCTCAGATGCCCTGGTTGAGGCCGCCGTCGACCAGCAGCGTCGTCCCGGTGATGAAGCCCGCCCGCTCGCTCGCGAGGAACGCGGCGACGGCGCCGAAGTCGGCGGGCGAGCCGAGCCGGCCGAGCGGGATGCCCGCCGCGATGCCGGCGAGGCCCGCGTCCCGGTCGGGGCCGAGCAGCGCCTCCACGGCGGGGGTGAGGTGGTAGCCCGGCGCCAGCACGTTGACGGTGATCCCGGCCGCGCCGAGCTCGCGGACGAGCGACTTGGCGAACCCGGCGAGCGCGGGCCGCACGGTGCCGGACAGGGCGAGCTTCGGCGTCGGCTGCCGCATCGTCTCCGAGGCGATCATGAGGACGCGGCCCCAGCCCGCGTCGCGCAGGTGCGGGACGGCGGCCTGGACGAGCGCGATGTGCGACAGCACGCACAGCTCGACGGCGTCGCGGTAGGCGTCGAGGCCGAACCCGAGGGCGGGCCCGGCCGGGGGCCCGCCCGCGTTGGTGACCAGGACGTGCAGCCCGCCGAGCTCGGCGGCGGTGCGCTCGACCCACGCGGCGGCCCCGGCGTGGTCGCGGACGTCGAGCCGGGTCGCGACGGCGCGTCCCGGCCCGGCGGCGTCGATCTCCTTGCGGGCCGCCTCCAGCCGCGCGTCGTCGCGCCCGCAGAACGCGACGTCGGCGCCCGCGGCGGCCAGCTCGCGGGCGGTGGCCAGCCCGAGGCCGCTGGTCGCGGCGGCGACGAGCGCGACCCGGCCGCGCAGTCCGAGGTCCATCAGGTCTCCACGGGGATCGGGGCGGCCGGGGCGGGCCGCAGCGGGTAGCGGTAGCGGGCGAGCAGCGGCAGCGCGAGGGCGGTGGCGGCGGCGCGGGCGGGCGCGGGCTGGGCGCGCACCCACGCGTCGTCCTCCCGGATCCGGACCGGGCCGCGCCGCAGCCGGTCGGGGTTGCCGGTCACGGTGTGGTTGACGCCGAGCACGGCGGTGCCGCCGCCGTCCACGGGCGGGTCGCCGGCGAGCCCGGCGTGCCGCATCACCCGCGCCAGCTCGGCGCGCGGGGCGGCGGTGAAGTCCTCGTAGCGCAGCCGCAGGCAGCGGTCGGGGAACGCGCGGGCGACGCGCTCGGAGGCGAGGTTGAAACCCGTCCAGTAGGCGGTGCTGCGTACGGGGCCCATCGCCGGGATGTACTCCTTCGCGCGCCGCCACGACTCGGCGGTGGCGCGCGGGTCCCGGACGACGTGCAGGACGCGGGCGTCCGCGCCGGGCGCGCCGCACAGCGCGGCGGCCTCGGCGGGGAACTTGCCGGTGTCGACGATCAGCTCGGCGCCGGACTCCGCCGCGATCGCCTCGTACAGCCGAACCAGGTCGCGGACGGCCGGGTGGGCGGCGCGGACGTGCCGCGCCTCGGCGAGGCGGCGCCCGGTGTGCCGGGTCCGCAGCGCGGCCTGCTGCCGCGCGACGGCGCGCTCGGCGTGCCACGCGGGGTCGCCGCCCGCGACCCGGGCGATGACGCCCTTCCACAGCGGGCACGCGGGGACGTCGCGCCCGCAGCCGCACAGGGTGTTGGTGCCGCGGCCGAGGACGCCGTTCGTCCACAGGTAGCGCAGCTCGCCGGCGTGGACGACGCCCGGCAGCTCGCCGAGGAGGTTGCCGAGGAGGGTGGTGCCGCTGCGGCACCAGCCCGTCACGTACAGGACGCGGACCATCAGCGGCGCCCGGCGCCGGAGCCGACGACCTTCCGGACGGCCTCGACGACGTGGTCGCGGTCCCGCGCGGTGAGGTTCGCCGACAGCGGGATGTCGACCGCCTCGTCCAGCCGCGCCGCCGTGGCGGGGTACTCGGCGCGGGCGCGCTCGGGGTCGGGGAACAGGAACCGCCAGTTCCAGAACGCGCGGACGTTGGTGTCGCCGGGGTCGCCGAGGGCGCGGGCGTCGATGCCCTCGGCGCGCAGCGCGGCGGCCGTCCAGGCGGTGCCGCGGGCGCCCGCGCCGGGCAGCCGGAACACCAGCGCCTCGCCGAGGTAGGCGCCGTCGGCGACGGGGCGGCGCAGCGCGAGGCCGGGCACCCCGGCGAGGCGGCCGGCGATGTCGTCGTAGTTGCGGCGGTGGGCGGCGAGCCGCTCGGGCAGGCGGCGCAGCATGGGGCGGGCGAGCGCGGCGCGGATCTCGTCCATCCGCAGCCCGAAGATGGGCAGGGCGAGGTCGTCGACGGGCGGCGGCGCGCCGTCGAAGTGGCGCGCCATCCGGCCCTCGTAGGCGCCGGAGTAGACCACCGCGCGGGCGTGCACGGCCGGGTCGCGGGCGAGCAGGAACCCGCCCTCGCCGGTGTTGAGCGACTTGTCGGACTGGGTGCTGAACGCGCCCGCGTCGCCGAACGTGCCGAGGAGCCGGCCGCCGAGCCGGGCGCCGAGGGCGGGCACCGCGTCCTCGACGACGGGGACGCCGTGCTCGCGGGCGAGCGCGCAGACCGCGTCCATGTCGGAGGCGAACCCGCGCATGTGCACGACGACGATGGCGCGGACGTCTCCGGTGAGGCGGCGGCGCAGGTCGGCGACGTCGAGGTGCAGGTCCTCGTCGCACTCGACGAGGACGGGCCGGTGCCCGGCGAGCAGGATCGCGCTGGGCGTCGCGGCGAAGGTGAAGGCGGGGCAGGCGACGCGGGAGCCGGGCGGCAGGTCCAGGGCAAGCAGCGCGAGCGTGATCGCGGCGGTGCCGCTGGCGCAGGCCAGCGCGTGCGGGACGCCGAAGTAGCCGCACAGGTCGCGTTCGAGCAGCCCGGTGCGGGTCTCGGCGTAGGGGCGGTGGTCGTAGCGGAAGTAGAGCCGGTCGCGGACCGCGTCGAGCGCGTCGCGCAGGTCGTCGTCGCCGATGAAGACGTCGCCCTTGTCGTAGGTCGGCCAGGGTTCGGTGCGCACCGGCGCGGCGCCGTCGATCGCGAGCAGGCCGGGCTGGACGTCCACGGTCATGTTCGTCTCCTCCACGGGGAACGGGAGCATCGCTCAGGAGTGCGGGGGCGCCAGGGCGAGCACCGCGGGCACGCCGTCGGGGCGGGCGCGGCGCAGCAGCCCGTAGCCGATGCCGGACAGGCCGGCGAGCAGGCCGGGGGCGGGGGCGGGCAGGGCGGTGCGCCACGCGCCGCGGGGCGGGCGGGGGACGTCCTCGCCGGCGGCGGCGAGCAGCTCCGCGGTCCCGGAGGTGCCGTGGCAGAGCGAGTCGTCGGGCAGGGGCCCGGCGGAGCGGGCGGTCGCGACCGCGGTGCCGAGCGCGCGCTCCAGCTCCGGAGCGGCGCAGGCGGGCCGGGCGAGGAGGTCGGCGAGGGCGAGGCCGGTGCCGGCGGCGCCCTGGCACCAGCCGGGCTCGGGGTCGTCCGGCGGGACGGCCAGCGCCTTCGCGCGGGCGGCGTGGCGGGGGTCTCCGAGCAGTCCGTGCAGGCGGGCGAGGGCGAGCGCGGCGCCTGGGGCGCCGTAGCCGAGGCCGGGCCCGGCGGGTTCCATGGCCATGAGCCGCTCGCCGGACGCGCGCGCCGCGTCGCGGACCCGCTCGCCGGGCTGGACGGCGTGCAGGGCGAGCGCGGACAGGAGCACGCCCGCCTCGCCGTCGAGGAGGTCCGGGCCGGGCGGGGCGGGGGCGGTGAGCAGCGCGTCGCGGGCCGCTCCGGCCAGGTCGGGGCGGCGGTGGACGGCGGCGGCGTGCGCGAGGTGGTAGACGGGGCCGAGGCCGGGCACGTCCGCGCCCGCGCGGAGGCGCGCGGCGACCTCGTCGGCGACCCGCTCGGCGAGGCGCGCGGCACGCGGATCGTCCGTGACGGCGGACAGGTAGGTCAGGAACAGGCCGATGCCGGGGAGGCCGCCGTAGAGGTCGAGGCCGGCGGCCGCGACGCGGCGGGAGCCGCCGTCGACGACCTCGATGGCCGGCCAGCCGATGCGGTCGCCGTCCCGGACGGCGGTCTCCTCCAGCCACCGGGCGACGGCCAGGGCGCCGCGCACCGGGTCGTCGCCGGGTGCGCGCGCGGGGACGCGGTGCCCGGCGCGGGGGCGGGTGTCGAGCGAGGCCAGGCTCGCGTCGATGATCTCCAGCTGGGCGGCGGACCCCTCCTCGCGCAGCGCGGCGAGGCGGGCCGCGGTCTCCTCCAGCGGCGCGGCGGGCAGGACGCCGGGCAGGCGCGTGCCGTCCTCCAGCCACAGGTCGCGGTGCCCGGGGCGGATCTCGAACACGGGCACCTCGCCGCGCCGCAGCGCCGCCTTCTCCGCCGCGATGAGCGCGGCGCGGTGCGGGACGCCGGGCCAGCCCGCGTCGAGCCGGGCGAGGCCGCGCTCGTGGACGGCGGGGTCGCGCGCCGCCTCCGGCCGCCAGCCCTCCAGCAGCAGCCGGACGTAGAGGAACGTCGACAGCTGGATCAGCCGCACCGGGACGTCCGCGCAGCCGTCCAGGGGGCCGCCGCGCGCGAGCAGGTCCGGCCCGGCGGCGGCCAGGCGCCGGTGGGCGAGGGCGTACCCGGCGGTGAGCGCGTCGCGGTGCGCGCGGGGGTCGGCGGTGCCGCCGTCCGGCAGGCGCAGCCGCCCGGCGGGCGCGGGCACGTCCCGGTAGCCGAGCCGGATGGTCATCCGGTCGGTGCCCGCGTGCTCGACGACCGGCGTCGGGATGAGGGAGCGGCGGCCGGAGGCGGTGCCCAGGGGGCTGATGTCGACGCCGAACGGCAGCTCGGTGCCGGTGTCCGGCATGACGAGCGGGCCGGGGAGCAGGCCGGTGCGCAGCACCGACGCGGCCAGCCGCTCGGCCGCGGGGTCGCCGAGCCGCGCGCGTCGCGCCATCGGCTGCGTCCCCTCGGTGTGGAACAGGGCCTCCAGGTCGATCACCACGGGGTCGGTGCCGGCGGCGATCACGTTGTCGGCGTGCAGGTCGTAGCCGTGCACGGCGTGGGTCAGGGCGAGCAGGGCGCCCATCCGCCAGAAGAAGTCCGGCAGCCGCTCGGGCGGGCAGGGGGCCGGCTCGACGTACTCGCTCCAGCCGTGGTCGCCGCGGTCGAGCAGCCGGATCCGGCGCAGCGGGCGGGACACCTCACCGGAGGCGTTGAACCAGGCGAGGAGGCGGTCGAAGCACCGGTCGACGGCCAGCCCGCGGGGCTTGTAGACGACGGTGCCGCGCTCGAACCGGACGAGCGCGACCGTGCGGCCTCCCCGGTGCGTCTCCTCGGACCCGAAGCGGACGTCGGCGACGCCGCCGAGGGCGCCGAACGCCTCGGTGAGCGCGGGCAGGTCGGCGGCGAGGTCGCGGGCGAACGCCGCGCGGGCGGCGGCCCAGGCGTCCAGCATGCGGGCGGCCTGCCCGGCGAGGACGGGGTACTCCGCCCAGATCTCCCGCGCCCGCGCCGGGTCGCGCAGGCCGGCGGTGAACGCGGCGTAGCGCCGTTCGGGCGTCGCGCCGGGCAGGCCCCGGCGGCGGGCCGCGGCGAGCTCGCGGGCCAGCGCGGGCTGGACGGCCATCGCGAGCCAGCCGAGCGGCGGGTCGCGCAGCAGCAGCGCGGCCAGACCGTCCGGGACGGGCGGGCCCGCGGCGAGCCGGTCCGCCAGGTCGCGCCGGGCGGCGCCGATCAGCGGCCGCGCGATCTCCAGCAGGCCGAGGTCGCCCAGGTCGCCGGGGTCACCGGAACCGCCGGCGGCTCCGGGCCGGCCGGGGGCACCGGGGCGGGACGCGGTCGGGGTGCTCATCCGCCGCCACCCGGCGGATCGCCGTCCTTCTCCCGGGTGGCGCGGGCGGCGCGCAGCGGGCAGCCGGGCGCGGGCCGCGCGGCCGGGCGGGGGCCCGTCCCGCGCCGCGGATCGAGCACCGGATCGGTGAATGCCGCTCCCCCGGCTCCATTATCCGGCTTCGCCATGGCACCTCCCCATGCAATCCGCTACGAAGTTCTACCATGGCCGATTTTTCCGAACAAGATCGAAGGAGACCCTTTTAATTTACCCGCCGCTGTGCTTACTCTCGGGGTTGGCACGGTGCAGGATCGGCGCCGTGCATTTGCCGGCCGGTCCGAGATCCGGACGGCCGCGAAAGGTATGTCTGATGGGAGTGCTCCATGCTGGACTACCTCATCGATGACCCCGGGCTGCGCGAGCGCGGCCCCGGTGAGGAGCTGGCGATCGCGGTCGCCAGGGCCGCCGGGGGCGACGCCGCGGTCCGGATCCGGGCGCCGCTGACGACGCTGTTCCCGCTGGCCTCCACCCGGCCCCGGCCGACCGTCCGCGAGCAGGCCAAGGGCGGCACGGTCACCGACCGGACCCTGCGCTACGTGCGGGAACTCCGCGACACCGGGCCCGGCGAGGACGGCCGCTCCGGCACCCGCTACGGCGCGACGCCCGAGGCGGTGTTCCGCCCTGCGCTCGCCAAGGCCGAGCTGACCGAGATCTCCGTCTCCGTCCCGGTGCCCGCCGAGCTGTGCGCCGACCCCGCGCTGCTGGCGCGGTTCGTCGACCACCGCGTCATCGTCCGCCTGTGCACCGTGGAGAACGAGGTCCTGCTGCGCGGCAGCGACGACGGCGCGATCACCGGGCTGCTGGCCCTGGACGGCCTGCGCCGCCTCGGCGCGCCGGGGGCGGAGGCCGCGGCCGGCGCGGTGCTGGAGGCCCTCATGGCGGGCTGCGCCGAGGTGGAGGAGATGGGCGGCTCCTGCGACGGGATGGTCATGCACCCCGCCCTGTACTGGCGGCTCGTCGGCGGCGGGGCGCTGCCCGCGCTGGACGCCGCCGGGCTGCGCCTCACCCGGACCCGCATGATCGAACCCGGCCGGGTGCTGCTCGGCGACTTCCGCGCCGGCATCACGCTGCTGGACGGCGAGGAGTCGACCCTCGCCCTGCGCCGGCCCGCCGGCGCGGACGGCGGCGAGGCCGTCATCACCGCCTCGATGCGCCTCGGCCTGGCCGTCCACCTCCCCCAGCACTTCCTGCTGCTGTCCCTCTGACCCGCTCGGACGCGGCCGTCCCGGCGCCCTCGCGCGCCCCGGCGGCCGCCCACTCCCCGCGGGCCCGCACGTCCGGGCCCGTGCCCGCCGAGAAGTGGAGGTGCCCCATGCGCACGCCCCCGTGGTGACGTTCCGTGACCGCCCGTCCCGGCGAGTGCAGGAGGTGATCCGCATGCGCACGCCCCCGTGGTGATGTTCCGCGCTCCCGTCCCGCCCCTTCGGACCAGGAGGTGAATCGCATGCGCACGCCCCCGTGGTGATTTACACAGAATTAATGCGCACGACACCGGGGTAAACCGGCGTGCGCGCTCCGTGAAGGGCCGGAAGGCGGCACAACAATGGCCGGTGCCAGTGCCGTAACCTGCATTTGCGCCGAGGTAATTCGGTCGCACAAATTCACGGATGCGGGCGCCGAATCCACCGGTGGCGGCGCTGCGGCGCCCGCGGCGCCCTCCGGGGCCGCGGGCGCCCCCCGTCCCGGGCGGCGGCGCCGGCCAGCGCCGTCGCCGCGAGGCCCGCCGCGAGCCCCGCCCACGCGATCCGGAACGCGGCCCCGGACGGCTCGTGCAGCACCGCGGCGAGCCCGCCGATGCCCGCCGCGGCGCCCGCCGACCGGGCCAGCATGATCAGCGCGCTGCCGCTGCCGAACCGGGCGGGCGGGACGGCCGCCATCGCGATCGTCTCGATCGCCACGGCCGCCGCGGCCGCCCCGGCCGTCCCGACGACGAGCGCGGGCAGCACCACCGCCGCGTAGCCGCGCCCGGCGCCGAGCGCCTCGGCCGCCAGGGGCCAGCACCAGCCCACCGCGCCCACCGCGCCGCCCGCCACCGCGACCGCCCGCGCTCCGGCCCGCCGCACCAGCGGCCCGCTCAGCCACGACACGGCGGCCGAGGTCAGCGGGCCGGGCGTGAGCGCGAGCCCGGCCGCGAGCACCGAGTAGCCCCACCGCTCGGTGAGGAACAGCGCCACGCACAGCGCCACCGCGAACTGGGTGACGCTCAGCAGCACCATCGCCGCGTTGCCCGCCGCCGTCGTCGCGGCGCGCAGCAGCGTGAAGTCGGCGGCCGGGCGGGGGTGCCGCAGCGACCGCCGCACCCCGAGGCAGGCCAGCGCGAGCCCGGCGGCGAGCGCGCCGAGGGTCGGCGCGGCCGTCCAGCCCCAGCCGGGGCCCTCGACGACGCCGAGCACCAGCGCGGCGACCCCGGCGGCGAGCAGCGCGGTGCCGAGCAGGTCGGGCAGGCCGCGCCCGGCGGCGGGCCGGGCCGGGACGCCGGCCGCGGCGCACGCCAGCGCGAGCGCGCCGACCGGCAGGTTGACCAGGAAGATCCAGCGCCAGCCGCCCGCCGCGAGCAGCGCCGCGCCGAGCGCGGGCCCGCTCGCGCCGGCGATCCCGGAGACGGCGCCGAGCAGCCCGAACGCGTGCCCGGCCCGGCCGGGGAACTCGCTCAGCCCGACGGAGATCGACAGCGCGACGACCGCGCCGCCGCCGGCGGCCTGCAGCATCCGCGCGAGCACCAGCGTCACCGGCCCCGCGGCGAGCGCGCAGGCGGCCGAGCCGAGGGTGAACACCGCGAGCCCGGCCAGGAAGATCCGCTTGGGCCCGAGCCGGTCGGCCATCCCGCCCGCGGGCAGCAGGACGGCCGCGAACACCACCGTGTAGGCGGTGATCGTCCAGGACAGCCCGGCGAGGGTGCTGCCGGGGAACGCGCGGAGCAGCTCCGGGATCGCGACGCTGACGATGTTGTAGTCGACCACCGCCATGGCGTTGGCGAGGACGACCGAGGCCAGCGCCAGCGCCCGCCGCCGCGACGGGCCCGCCGGCGCGGCGCGGCGCGGGGCGAGCGGCCCGGCGCTCACCGCGCGGCGGCCGCGCGCGCCCTCCGGGCGAACTCCTCCTCCAGGACCCGTTTGCGGACCTTCCCCGTCGGGGTCTTGGGCAGCTCGGCGACGACCTCCAGCCGGTCGGGCTCGTACCCGGGCGTCATGCCCGCGTCCGCGACGCGTCGGCGCAGCTCCTCCAGCGTCGGCGGCGGGCCGCCCGGCGCGGGCACGACGACGGCCACGACGGTCTCGCCGAGCAGCGGCTCCGGCTCCCCGACGACCGCGACCTCCGCGACGCGCGGGTCGGCGCGCAGGACGCCCTCCACCGCGGCGCCGGGGACGTGCACCCCGCCCTTGTTGATCATGTCCTTGGTGCGCCCGATGACCTTGATGCCGCCGCGGCCGTCCGGCCGGGCCAGGTCGCCGGTGACGAACCAGCCGTCGTGCAGCGCCTCGGCGAACACGTCGTCGGCGCCCTCGTAGCCCAGGCACATGTTCGCGCCGCGGACCTCCAGCCGGCCCGGCCCGTCGCCGGTGACGGCGCCGTCCTCGCCGACGAGCCGCAGCGACATCCACTCGACGGGGCGGCCGTCGCTGCGGGCCGCCCAGTCGGGCGGGTCGTCCGGGCGGCCGATCGTCACGCCGCCGTTCTCGGTCATCCCCCACAGCGGGCGGACCGGGAACCCGAACGTCTCCAGGAACCGCCCCGGCAGGTCCGGCGGGATCGGCGTGGAGCCGGTGACCATGTGCCGCAGCGCGACCTCCCGCGGGTTCGCGCGCTGCTCGGCGACCAGCTCGTCCAGGACCAGCGGGGTGAAGTAGGCCGCGGTGATCCCGTACCGCACGGCGAGGTCGAGGAAGTCGCCGGGCTTGAACGCGTCCGCCCACACGGACGTCGCGCCCGCGACGAGCGGCGCCAGCATCCCGTAGAGCCAGCCGCCCTGCCCGCCGACGATGCACGGCGTGGACAGCACGTCGTCCTCGCCGAGCCCCAGCGGGACGGTGTAGGAGCGCGCCATCGCGTACAGCGTGTTGTGCGAGTGCCGGACGCCCTTCGGCTTCCCCGTGGTGCCCGACGTGTACATGATCTGGAAGAGGTCGTCGCCGGAGGGCCGGTGCCGGGGCGCCGCGCCGTCCGCCGCGAGCAGGCCGCTCTCGAAGCCGATCGCACCGTCCGGCACCCGGCCCCCCACGACGATCTGGTGGCGCAGGGCGGGCAGCCGGTCCCGCATGCCCGCGATGGTCCCGGCGATGTCGAGGCCCCGCACCCCGTCCAGCGACACGACGGCGCGGGCGCCGGACTCGCGCAGGATCCACTCGGTGTCGGCGGCGCCCGTGGCGATGTAGTACGGGACGACGACGGCGCCGGCCCGCCCGCAGCCGAGCGCGAGGACGGTCGCCTGCCACTGGTTGACGAGCTGCATCGCGACGCGGTCGCCGGGCCGGACGCCGAGCGCGGCGAGACCGGCGGCGCAGCGGTCCACCAGCTCGGCGAGCCGCGCGTAGGTGAGGACGGTGTCGGGGCCGTCCCCCGTCTCCCAGACATGGCCGACCACCGCCGGGCGGCCGGGGGCGGTCTCCGCCCACCGGTCGAGATCGTCGAGGAAGGTCCCGTCCCGCCACCAGCCCCGCCGCCGGAACTCGTGCGCGTCGTGGAGGTCCGTCACGATCTGCCCCTTCCCTCACCGGGTGACTTGATCATGACCACGGCGGGGCGGGGGCTTCAACGGCCAGTGTTGACGAAGACCGGCGGGCCCTGTCGGCACCCGGGTCAGGGGCGGCACCCGGGTCAGGCGACCTCGCGCCAGTCGAGGACGGGTGCGGCGGTGTCGCGGACGGCGGCGAGCAGCCCCAGCCGGTTGGCGCGCACGCCGGGGTCGTCGGCCATCACCATCACGCCGTCGAAGTAGGCGTCGATGGGCCCGGCGAGCGCTGACGCGGCGTCCGCGAACTCCGGCAGGGAGGGCCGCGCGGTCAGCTCGGCCTTCACGCGGGTGAGCGCCTCGTGCAGGGCGTGCTCGGCGGGCTCGGTGAACAGGCCGGGGTCGTAGCGGGCCGCGGCGTCGTCGGGGACGATCCGCAGGACGCGCTGCAGCGCGGTCGTGAGCCGCTCGAACCCGGGCGACCCGAGCAGCTCCGCCAGGTCGGCGGCGGCCCGCGCGGCCTGGGCGGGCGCGCCCGCGAGCGGAAGCACGGCCCGGACGACGCGCACCGGGTGCCCCTCGTCCAGCAATTGCTGCTCCAGGCGGCGCGCGATGAACCGCTCGGCGTCGGCGAGCGCGTCCGGCGCGACGGCGACGGGCTGGTGCCGCGCGGCGACGGCGAGGCCGTCCCCGACCGTGACCGGCGCGAGGCGCGGGACCTCACGCAGAACGGCGGTCAGCGCGAGCGCGGCGCGGCGCAGCCCGAACGGGTCGGAGCTGCCCGTCGGCGCCGACCCGACGGCGAACAGCCCGGCGAGCAGGTCGAGCCGGTCGGCGGCGGCGAGCACGGCCCCGGCGGCCGTCGCGGGCGGCGCGTCCCCGGCCGTGCGGGGCAGCTCCATCTCGTAGAGGGCCTCGGCGACGTCGTCGTCCTCGCCGGCTCGGCGGGCGTACTCGCGGGCCATCGTCCCGGCGAGGCTCGGCAGCTCGATGACCATGGACGAGGCCAGGTCGAACTTCGCCAGCGCGGCGGCGCGGGAGAGGACGGCGCGCTCCGCGGCGGTGAGGCCGGCGCGGCCCGCCAGGTCGGCGGCGATCGCGGCGACGCGGGCCGACCGGTCGGCCATCGACCCGAGCCGCTCGGTGAACGTCAGCCTGCCGAGCCCCTCCTTGATCTGCTCGGGCGTGCGGCGCAGGTCCTGCCGGAAGAAGAACGACGCGTCCTCGTACCGGGCGCGGAGGACCGCCTCGTTCCCGGCCCGGACGGCGTCGTGGTCGCAGTCGCCGTTGGCGACGGTGACGAAGTGCGGGAGGAGGCGGCCCCCGGCGTCCCGGACCGGCAGGTAGCGCTGGTGCTTGCGCATGACCGTGGTGAGGATCTCCTCGGGCAGCTCCAGGTACGCCGCGTCGAACGCCCCGAGGACGGCGACGGGCTCCTCGACCAGGTTCACGATCTCCTCGACGAGGCCGTGCTCGGCGGCCAGGTCGACCGTCCCGCCCCGGGCGCTCGCGAGGGCGAGCGCCGCCTCGGCGATCCGGGCCCGGCGGCGGGACGGGTCGGGCTCGATCCCGTGCTCGCGCAGCACCGCGACGAGCGACGCGGCGTCCGGCACCGCGACCCGCGGCGTCGCCGACGTCCGGTGGACCCGGGTCTCGCGCCCGGCGGTCAGGCCGCCCACCGCGGCCGGGACCTCCCGGTCGTCCAGCAGCGCCAGCAGCCAGCGGATCGGGCGGGCGAACGACAGGCCGGGGGCGTTCCACCGCATGTTCTTCCCGGCGCGGAGCCCGGTGACGATCTCCGGGAGCAGCCCGGCGAGGACCTCGGCGGCGGAGCGCCCCGCCACCGTCCGGGTGTATCCGGCGTACTCCCCGCCGGCGACGGTCACCTTCCGGACGGCGGAGACGTCGATGCCGTGGCCGCGGGCGAACCCCGCCAGCGCCCGCGTCGGCTCGCCGGACGCGTCGTAGGCGGCCGCGAACCGCGGCCCCTTCACGACCTGCTCGGTGTCGGGCTCGCGGGCCTCCAGGCCGCGGGCGAGCACGATGATCCGGCGCGGCGTCGCGTACACGGCGAGCGCGGAATCCCCGGTGAGCAGGCCGGCCCCGGCGAGCCCGTCGCGCAGCCGTTCCCCGGCGTACCCCGCCGCCTTCCCGATCTCGCCCGGCGGCAGCTCCTCGACGCCGATCTCCAGCGCGAACGTCCCGGTGGGCACGGCGTCCGGCAGGTCGGCCGGGGCCGCGACGGCGGGCCGCGCCGCGGCGTCGCCGAGCGGGTGCCCCAGTTCGGCGCGGCGCTCCACCCACAGCGCGGCCACCTCGTGGGCCAGGCCGCGCATCCGGGCGAAGGCGCGCGCCCGCTCGGTCGTGCCGATCGCGCCGCGCGCGTCCAGGACGTTGAACGCGTGGGAGCACTTCAGCACGTAGGCGTGGGCCGGGACGGGCAGCCGCGCGTCCAGCATCCGCCGCGCCTCGGCCGCGTACGCCTCGAACAGCTCCCGGTTGGTCGCGATGTCGGCGTCGTCGAGGTAGTAGCGGCTCATCTCGTACTCGGCCTGGCCGAACGCCTCGCCGTAGGTGACCCCCGGGGCGTACAGGATGTCCTTGAAGTGGGAGACGCCCTGGAGCGCCATCATGATGCGCTCCATCCCGTAGGTGATCTCGACCGAGACGGGGTCGAGGGTCAGCCCGCCCGACTGCTGGAAGTAGGTGAACTGGGTGATCTCCAGGCCGTCCAGCCACACCTCCCAGCCGAGCCCCCACGCGCCGAGCGCGGGCGACGCCCAGTCGTCCTCGACGAACCGGACGTCGTGCGCGCGCAGGTCGACGCCGAGCGCGCCGAGGCTGCCGAGGTACTGCTCCTGCGCGTCGCCCGGCTCCGGCTTGAGGACCACCTGGAACTGGGTGTGGGTCTGCAGCCGGTTCGGGTTGTCGCCGTAGCGGGAGTCGTCGGGGCGGACGCTCGGCTCGGTGTAGGCGACGCGCCACGGCTCGGGGCCGAGGACGCGCAGCGCCGTCGCCGGGTTGAGCGTGCCCGCCCCCACCTCGGTGTTCATCGGCTGCGCGACGAGGCAGCCGCGCCCCGACCAGTACTCGGTGAGCCGGATCAGGGCGTCCTGCATGGTCAGCACGGGAGTCTCCAATGGGCGCGGAAGGACAAGCCTAGAAGCGCCCGAGACCTCGCTCGATCGCGACGCGCACGGGAGACGCCGCGGGAAGGGGGCCGGAGGGGAGCAGCGGGGGCTGCGCCATGAACCGGGGGCGCGTCCCGCGGTGCGCCTGCGCGGCGTGGACGAGGAACGGGTGGCACAGGTACACGTCACCGGCCCGCCCCGTCGCGAGCGCGAGCGGGCGGTGCTCCGTCGCGGCCTCGGCCTTGCCCGCCAGCTCCATGAAGGGCACGCCCGCCGCGCCGGCGGGCTCCAGGATCGGCGGGACGTCCAGATGGGAGCCGACCCGGATCCGGGTGGGGCCGTCGTCCTCGGAGACGTCGGAGAACAGGAACAGCATCAGCAGCGCGCGGCCCTTCGACTCGACGTTCACCCGGGCGGCCATGAAGTCGGCGGGGTCGTCGCCGGGGAAGGACGCGTCGATGTGCCAGCCGTCGTCGCCGGGCGGCTCGTCGCTGGGGAAGCGCACCGGGAACGTGCCGAGCCCGCCGCGCGGCAGCCAGGCGCCCTCGCCGACGACCGCGTCGAACGCGGCGCGCAGGCGGGGCGTGCTCGCGGCGGCCCGGAACGGTTCCCCGCCGTACTCGCCGAGGCGGACCACCGGCCGGGTCCAGGTCGCGGGGTCGTCCGGGTCGCAGCCGGTGCCGCGCCACAGGATCGCCCGGCACTCGCCGGCCAGCTCGCGGGGGAACGCCTCCTCGACCCGCACGAACCCGTCGGTGATGAAGGCGTCGACATCGATCATGGCGCCCAGGGTCGCAGGGCGGGCCCGCCCGGGTCGAACGATTTACGGCGGGGCCGGGCGGTCTACCGGCGGATGACGTTCAGCTCCACGCCGCCGACGATGCGGCCGCGCAGCACCTCGGCGAGCCGGTCGGAGACCCGCTGGACGGTGCCCCGCTCGTCGTGCCCCGGGGCGACGGAGAACCGGACCGCGACCTCCGCGGACGTCCCCTCGGTCACCCGGACGCCGGTCACCGCCGGGTCGGAGCCGAACGCGGCGTCGACGGCGGCGAGGACGTCGGGGTCCTCGTGCGGCGGCGGGATCGGGCGGCCCTCGGCGAGCAGGTGCAGGCGCAGCCCCTCCACCGCGAACGGGACCGGGCCCGCGACGTCCACGACCAGCGCGTCGGCGCCCTCGTCGAGGACGGCGCGGCACGCGTCGCCGCCCCGCACCGTCACCGGGCGGGCGTCGGCGCGCCACGCCTTCATCGTCTCGGTGCAGGTGAAGCCGAGCACGCCCCGCCGCCCGTCCTCGCCGATGAGCGTCGGCAGCGCCATCTCGCTGGACTTCTCACGGCGCAGCTCGCCGGGCTCGACCTCTTCCTCCTCGGTGAGGACGGCGACGATCGGCACGAGCAGCCGGGCGCCCTGGAGCCGCCGCAGCACCGTGTGCGCGCCGGTACGGCCCGCGGCGTACCCCGCGAGCGCCTCGCACAGCCGGGGATCGGCGCTGCCGTCGTCCCCGGGGATCAGTGGTTCGGGAATGGTCAGTCCGGACACGCCAGGCAGGCTATAACCTCCGGCGACCCCTGCGGGCGACTAACCGGATACTCTCCGTGCCCCCCGCCCGGGATCGCCGCACGGGATCGCCCGTCCGGCTCCGAGCGCCGGCTCAGCCGAGGTCGGCGATGGCGGCCACGGTGCCGCCGCCGGACGGGCCCTGGTGGACGGCCGCGACCGACACGAACACCGCCGGGTCGCCGGTGACGGACGCCGCGACGCCGCCGACGCACGCCTTGATCTGCCGGTGCCAGTGCACGTCGGAGTCGTCCAGCATGATGTTGCGGCGGCCGCGGACCGCGCCGCGCGGGTCGGCCTCGCACTTGATGAACACGTTGACGAGCCGGTCGCCGAGGTCGGACGCGCGGGGCCGGTCGGGCAGATCGAGGCCGGTCGAGGCGATCGCGTCCCAGATGCCGTCGGCGTCCAGTGCGTCCTTCATCACACCGTGCCCGGCCCGGTACCGGCCGCCGATGCCGCGCACGTTGCCGACGACGACGATCTGCGCCCGGTCGAGCTCCACGCCGGACGAGCAGGACGCCACCGACGAGTACAGCGACAGGTCCCGGTGGATCTGCCCGGCGGACGGCATCTCGATCTCGCCGAGCGCGACGGCGATGCCGAGCGCGGTGGTCGAGTTGGAGATGTCCATCGACTTCAGCGTGTCCTCGGTGACGACGTCGCGGCCCCGCGCCTTGGCGTCGTTGATCGTGTCGAGGGTGAGCAGCGGCGTCTTGGTCTGCACGTAGTGGACGTCGGCGGGGTCGTCGATCCCGGCGGTCTTCATCGCCTCGCGGACCCCGGCGGCGACGGTCTCGACCATCGCGGGGCGGCCGATGTCCTCGGGCAGGATGATCTCGCTCATCGCGACGCCGACCGACAGGCGCGGCTCGTCGGAGGCGGGCGCCGCGGCCGGGTCGGTCGTGGCGAACACGGTGGCGTGCGGGCTGAGGACGCCGTCGGTGCCGCCCGACCACACCAGCGGGACGCGCGCCACCTCCTCCGCCGAGCGGGTGCCCTTGGCGGTGAGGACCTCGCGGAAGGCCCGGTCGGCCAGCAGCCGCGTGTAGTCGTTCACGCCGCCGTTGCCCTCGGTCTTGCCGACGACGGCGAGGACGCGGTCGGCCTCCAGGACGCCGTCGTCGATCAGCCGGGCGAGCCCGGACGCGTCGGTCACGCTCTCGATGGGGATCTTGCGGACTTCGATCGGGTCGGGCACGTCATCGCTCCTCGGCTGCTCTGCTCGGTGTGGTCTCTACCCCGGCCGGCGCCTCCACGACCGTCCCGGCGCGGCCGTGCGCGGCGTCGCCGAGCCGGTCCAGCGACGCGATCGCCGCGCGCCGGCCCCCGGCCGCGACGAACCGCCGCACCGCCTCCACCTTCGGGCCCATGCTGCCGCCGGCGAAGTGCCCGGCGGCGGCGAGCGCGGCCAGCTCGGCGGCGGTGGTGCGGCGCAGCGGCCGGGCGTGCGGCGTGCCGAACCCGGTCATCGCGGACTCCACGTCGGTGGCGATGACGAGGACGGACGCGCCGAGCCGGCGGGCCAGCAGCTGCGCCGCCAGGTCCTTGTCGACGACGGCCTCGACGCCGCGCAGCGCGCCGTGCCCGCCGCCGGGGCGGTCCGCCCGGACCACGGGCACTCCCCCGCCGCCCGCGGCGACGACGACGTGCCCGGCGTCCAGCAGGACCGCGGCGGCCTCCGCGTCCAGGATCTCCAGCGGCTCCGGGCTCGCGACGACGCGCCGCCAGCCCCGCGTGCCGAACCGCCGCCACGTCTCGCCGCGCGCCATGGACCGGCGGGCCTGCTCCTCGGGGAAGTAGCGGCCGATCGGCTTGGCGGGGGCGGCGAAGCCGGGGTCGGCGGCGTCCACCAGCGTGCGCGTCACCACCGCGGACACCGGGCGGGCGGCGCCGCGCGCGGACAGGGCCCGGTCCAGCGCGTTCATGATCATCACGCCGACGGTGGCCTGGGTCTGCGCGCCGCACCAGTCCAGCGGGACGGGCGGCACCACCCCCGCCGCCAGCCGGTTCTTGATCAGCAGGTTGCCGACCTGGGGGCCGTTGCCGTGGGTGAGCGCGACGCGCGCGCCCGCCGCGGCGAGGTCGGCGACGTGCGCCATCGCGGCCTCGATCGCCGCGGCCTGCGCGTCCGGCGCGGCGCTGCCGTCCGGTGCGGTCATGGCGTTGCCGCCGAGCGCGATGAGGATCCGCTCGCCGTCGAGCGGCCCGCCGCCGTTCCAGGTCACGGGACGGACGCTAACCCGCGCGGAGGGCGGCGCTCATGGGCGAAATCCGCCCAACGAGCGCCGCCTCTTCGGCGAACTCCGCCGAACCGTCAGGGACGCGCGTCCAGGGAGTCCACCCAGCCCATCGCCTTGTACGCCATCGACAGGCCGGGCTCGCCGCGCTCGTCGACGAAGGACTCGAAGGCGAGCAGCGCGGCCGTCCGCGGGTCGATGATCAGCCGGATGCGCCCGGCGGGGCCGCCCATCGAGACGCCCACGCCCCGGCGCCTGAGCTGGTCGGTGACCGCGCCGTCGGACCGGACGCCCTCCTGCTCGCTCAGGACGCGGTACAGCGCCGCCCGGGTGCCCGGCGTGAGGGGGCCGGCGAGCAGGTCCTGCGCGACCATCCAGACGTAGTACGGGTAGGGGTCGACGTTCTCCCGCCCGCCCGCCGCGCGCACGTCGGCCGCGTAGCGGCGGCGCAGCTCGGCCGCCAGGCCCGCCGCGTCCGCGGGCAGCCGGCGCAGCTCGGCCATCGACACCTGGCCGCTCCCGATCGTGTACCTGACCGGCTCGTCGTAGTCGTTCACCGACCGGGTCCGGTCCTCCTCGTCGAGCAGCTCGGGCGAGCCGGCGCGGCGCCATGCCGCCTCGTCGCGGGCCGTGGGGAAGCTCGCCTTCACGCCGATCCCGGCGATCGTGCGGGTGCG
Source organism: Actinomadura meyerae (assembly GCF_900188445.1). Taxonomy (GTDB): domain Bacteria; phylum Actinomycetota; class Actinomycetes; order Streptosporangiales; family Streptosporangiaceae; genus Spirillospora; species Spirillospora meyerae. The sequence continues at coordinate 475,927 of NZ_FZOR01000001.1, read as the reverse complement.
GTCGCGCGGGGACCGCGCCGTCCAGCTCTCCTGCTCCCCCGTGGTCACGTACGTGTAGGGGAGCTTCTTCGGCTGCTTGGGACGGCCGCCAGGACTCCCCGGCCTCCTGGCCGCCGGGCCCTGCTCGTACTCGTGCACCACCCTCGTCTGAGTGCGCGCGTACCAGTAGCGGCCCACCGTCGCCGGGGTCTTCTCGGCCGCCTTGGCGCTGGCGAGCAGGATGTCGCGCGCACCGGCGGGCCCCTGCTGCACCACGCCCGGCGGCGACGCGCCCCCGTCCCCGTCCGTGATCACGATGGCGCCCGCGGCGGCGCATGCCGCGGCGGTGGCTGCGGCGGCCAGCAGCAGCGGCCGGCGCAGGCGGAGGGCGCGGCGCGGGGCGGGCTCGGCGGCGGCGCCCATCGCGCGGGCGAGGTCGGTGTCGCGGCGCCGGGCGTGGCCCTCGCCGGCCAGCTCGTCCAGCGCGGCGGGCTTGAGGCCCCGGAAGATCGTGTCGGCGTCCTTCATGCTCTCTCCACTGGTCATCGGGCCGCCTCCGGGGCGGCCTGGACGGCGGGACGGGGACCGGCCGGGGCGGCGGCGTCCAGGGCGCGGGCGAGGCGCCTGCGGGCCCGGTGCAGCCGGACGGCGAACGCGGGCACCGAGCAGCCCACGACCTTCGCCGCCTGGCGCGGTTCCAGGCCGTGCCAGTTCACGAGCGCGAGGACCTCCAGGTCGCGCTCGGACAGCCCGGCGATCGCCGCGAGCGCGGTCTCGCGCTCCACCACGTGCTCGGCGACGTCCCAGGCGGCGAGGTCGGCGGGCGTCGCCAGCGCCCGGATCCGGTCGGCCAGGGCGTGGCCGCGCAGCCGCCGGTCGCGCTGCTTGTGCAGCAGGTTGCGGGCGACGCCGAGCAGCCACGGCAGCGGCGGGTCGGCGATGTCGTCCAGCCGCCGCCAGGCGATCAGGAACGTCTCGCCGGCGATGTCCTCGGCGGTGTGCGGTTCGGCGCGGGTGAGCGCGTAGGCGAGGACGCGGCGATGGTTCTCGTCGTACAGGCGGGTGAACCGTGATTCGGGATCATCCACGAGTACCTCCCGTCGGGGTCGGTTGTCGTGAGGTAATCCCGGGCGGGCGGTCCCGTTTACACGCGCGCCGCGCCTTTCTCAGCGGAAGCCGGGTCTCAGCGGAGCCGGGCGAGGCGCTCCACGGCCTCGTCGATGACCTCGTCCTTCTTGCAGAACGCGAACCGGACGAAGTGGGCGCCGGCCTCGGCGTGGTCGTAGAACACCTGCGTCGGGATCGCGACGACGCCCGCCTTCTCCGGCAGGGCGCGGGCCAGCTCCATGCCGTCGGTGAAGCCGAGCGGCCGGATGTCGGCCTGCACGAAGTAGGTGCCCTGCGGCCGGTACGCCGTGAACCCGGCGGCCTCCAGGCCGGTGATGAGCCGGTCGCGCTTGGCCTGCAGCGACTTGCGCAGCTCCTCCACCCACGGGATCTCGTTGCGCAGCGCGTACGCGGCGGCCCGCTGGTAGGGGGCGCTGACCGCGTAGGTGAGGAACTGCTTCACCGTCTGGACGGCCCGGACGTAGCGGGCGGGCGCGGTGACCCAGCCGGTCTTCCAGCCGGTGACGGAGAACGACTTCCCGGCGGACGACACCGACACCGTCCGCTCCCGCATCCCGTCGAGCGCGGCCAGGGGGATGTGCTCGGCGCCGTCGAAGGTGAGGTACTCGTACACCTCGTCGGTGATCGCGACCAGGTCGTGCTCGCGGCACACGGCCGCGATGGCCTCCAGCTCGCCGCGCGTGAAGACGGTGCCCGCCGGGTTGTGCGGCGAGTTCACCAGGATCGCGCGGGTGCGGGGGCCGACCGCCGCCCGCAGCTCGTCGGGGTCGAAGGTGAACCGCCCCTCGACCGGGCGCAGCATGACGGGCCTCCGCACGGCCCCGGCGAGCGCGACGACGGCCGCGTAGGAGTCGTAGTACGGCTCGAAGACGATGACCTCGTCGCCGGGCCCGGCGAGGGCGAGCACCGACGCGGCGATGCCCTCGGTGGCGCCCACGGTCACGTACACCTCGGTCGCCGGGTCGTACTCCAGCCCGTACCGGCCGAGCCGCTGCGCCGCCACCGCCTCCCGCAGCTCCGGCACGCCCGGCCCGGGCGGGTACTGGTTCCCGCCCGAGCGGATGGCCCCGACCGCCGCGTCCAGGACACCGGCCGGGCCGTCCTCGTCCGGGAAGCCCTGGCCGAGATTGATCGCCCCGGTCCGGACGGCCAGGGCCGACATCTCAGCGAAGATCGTTTCGCCGAATCCCTGCATGCGCGCTACGAGAGGCTCACCCACGCCGACCAGGGTAACGGCGGGGCACGCGGCGGCGTCAGATCCAGCCCATGCGCTCGGCGGCGCGGACGGCGGCGAGGCGGTTGGACTCGTCGAGCTTGCTCATGGCGGTGGACAGGTAGTTGCGGACGGTGCCCTCGGACAGGTGCAGGGAGGCGGCGATGCGGGCCGTCCCGGCGCCGGTGCCGGTGAGGCGCAGGACCTCGCGCTCGCGCTCGGTGAGCGGGTTGTCGCCGGCGGCCATGGCGCCGGCGGCGAGCTCGGCGTCCAGGTAGCGGCCGCCGCCGTGGACCTTGCGGATGGCGGCGGCGAGCTCCTGCGTGGGGGCGTCCTTGGCGACGAAGCCGCGGACCCCGGCGGCCATGGCGCGGCGCAGGTAGCCGGGGCGGCCGAAGCTCGTGAGGATGCAGACGGCGCAGCGGGCGCCGGAGGCGTGCAGCTCCTCGGCGACGGCGAGGCCGTCCGCGCCCGGCATCTCGATGTCCAGGACGGCGACGTCCGGGTCGTGCGCGGCGACGGCGGCGGCGACCTCGTCGCCCCGGCCGACCTCGGCGACGACCTCCAGGTCGGCCTCCAGGCCGAGCAGCGCGGCGACGGCGCCGCGGATGAGGTGCTCGTCGTCGGCGAGCAGGACGCGGATCACGCTCCCCTCCCGGCGGGCGCCGCGGCGGGCACGGGGTCGTCGCCGGGCGCGGGCAGCGGTACGGCGGCGCGCAGCAGGAACTCGTCGCGGCCGCGCCGCCCGAAGGCGACCTCGCCGCCGAGCACGGCGGCGCGCTCGGCGAGCCCGGTCAGCCCCGAGCCGCCCGGCCCGCCGGCCGCGCGGGCGCCGTCGTTCACCATCTCCAGCACCACGGACCCGCCGTGGGAGGTGATGGAGATCGCGCAGCGGCGCGCCTCGCTGTGCTTGATGACGTTGGTGGCGCCCTCGCGGATGACCCAGGCGAGCACGGAGCGGACCTCGGGCGGCAGCCCGTCCGGCGGGGCGCCGGCCTCGCAGCGGACCCCGGCGGCCTCCAGCACCGCCCGCACCCCGGCCAGCTCGGCGTCCAGCTCGACCGCGCGGTACCCGCTGACGGCGGCGCGCACCTCGCGCAGCGCCTCCCGGGCGGCGTGCCGGACGTCGGCCATCTCGGCGCCGGCCCGCTCGGGGTCGGTGCCGGCCATCCGCATCGCCAGCTCGCTCTTCACCGCGATCAGCGACAGGCTGTGGCCGAGCAGGTCGTGGAGGTCGCGGGAGAAGCGGAGCCGCTCCTCGGTGACGGCGAGCCGGGCGAGGGCGTCGCGGGCCGCGTGGGTCTCGCGGTGCATGTCCCACATGCGGCGCTGGTAGAGGTTGACGAACGCGACCACCGCGCAGACCGCGGTGTAGAGCACGAACAGGATCGGGAAGACCCCGTACCAGGGCATCCCCCCGTGCGCGCCGAGGCGGTCCGCGGCGACGGTGGAGACCGCGCCGCTGTACGCGCCGGTTGCCGCGCAGAGGGCGGCGAGGCGCCCGCGGCTCATCGGCGTCAGGACGACGGCGGAGAGCCAGAACACCGGGACGATCGTGAACCAGGGGCTGACGAGGAGCATCAGGCTCAGCGCCGCGGCGACGGCGCCGCTCACCGCGATGTCGGCGCGGGACGAGCCGCCCTCCAGGCCCGTCCGGACGAGCCTGCGGTAGGAGAAGGCGAGCGCGCCGAACCCGGCGAGCACGGCGGCGGCGACGGGCGCGCCCACGTCGCCGTCGGCGTAGGCGGCGCCGAGCCCGGCGACGAGCGGCGCGACGAAGCCGACGGCCGCGAACATGAACGACCGGTAGGTGACGCGCCGGTACCGCTCCAGCCTCCGGGTGTCCTGTTCTTCGAGATCCGCCGTGGTGGCGACCGTCATGTGCCGTTCCTCCTCTCAACGCAGGGTAGTACCGCTGGTCAGGCGTGCCGCGGCTCCCAGCGGAACCAGCGGGCGGCGAGGGCGCGGCCGAGGGCGCCCCAGAGGACCAGGTAGAGGAACGGCCGGACGCAGGCGAGCCATCCCTGCACGATGCTCAGCGACGGCTGCGGGGCGCCGTGGTGGACGAAGTCGCGGCCGAAGTACCCGGTCCGGACGATCTCCACGACCGGGTTGAGCGGGACGGCCCGGCACACGTGCTGGAGCCAGCCCGGCAGCTCCTCCAGCGGGAACATCACCCCGCCGCCCAGCAGGCAGCCGAACATGATCGGCAGCACGGTGAGCTGCGCCAGCTCCGCGTTCGGGGTGAGGCCGGAGACGGCGAAGGCCAGCACGGCGAAGACGGCGGCGCCGCCGGCGAGCCCGGCGAGCAGCAGCACCGGGTCGGCGGGGAACCGGCCGCCGAACGCGGCGGCCAGCGCGACCAGCAGCGCGAGGGCCTGCACGGCGTACACGGCGGTCGCGGTCAGCACGCTGCCGCCGGTGATCTCGGCGTCCGAGAGCGCGGTGCCGCGCAGCCGCTTGAGCGTGCGGTCCTCGCGGCGGGCGGTGAAGACGTTGACGAGGTTCATGAACACCGCGAAGACGAGGAAGAACCCGAGGTGCCCGGTGCCCTGGAGGAGGGCGCCGTCGACGCCGCCGATCTCCTGGCCCCGCATCGGGACGAGCATCGCGGCGAACAGGACCGGCAGGCCGGCCACGGTGAACAGCGCCGTCCGGTTGCGCCAGAGCAGGGTGGCGTCGAGGCGGGCGACGCGGAGCACGGCGGAGGGGTTCATCGGGCGGCTCCTTCGGCCGTGCGGAGGAAGACGTCCTCGAGGGACGCGCTGCGCGCCTCCAGGCCGTCCAGGGTGAGGCGCCGGCCGTCGGCCCAGCGCAGCAGGTCGTACAGGCACGCCTGGAGGCCGGCGCCGGTGACCGCGTAGGAGGCGACGGCCCGGCCGCCGTCGACGGAGATGGACGCGCGGGCGCCGCGCAGCTCCGGCAGCTCGGCGACCTGGACGGTGCCGGGGACGCGGAAGCGGATGCGGTCGCCGTGCCCGGCGACGACCTCGCCGACCGTCCCGGACGTCTCGATCCGGCCCCGGTGCATGATCGCGAGCCGGTCGGCGAGGTGCTCGGCCTCCTCCAGGTAGTGCGTGGTGAGCAGGACGGTGGTGCCGTCCGCGACGAGGCCCCGGACGGTCGTCCAGGTGGCCTGCCGGGCCTCGGGGTCCATGCCGGTGGTGGGTTCGTCCAGGAAGATGACCTGCGGGCGGCCGAGCAGCGCGAGGGCGAGGTCGAGGCGGCGCTTCTGGCCGCCGGAGAGCTGCCGCACCCGCACGCCGGCCTTCCCGGCGAGCCCGGCGACGGCGATGGCCTCCTCGGCGCCGCGCGCCGCCGGGGTGAAGCCGCGCCAGTGCTCGACGGTCTCGGCGACGGTGAGGTCGGCGAAGAAGCCGCCGTCCTGGAGCATGATGCCCATGCGCGGGCGGACGGCGCGGCGCTCCCGGTACGGGTCGTGCCCGAGCACCCGGACGGTGCCCGCGTGGGCGGGCCGGTGCCCCTCCAGGGTCTCGAGCGTGGTCGTCTTGCCGGCGCCGTTGGTGCCGAGGAGGGCGAACAGCTCGCCCTCCCCCACCTCGAAGGAGATGCCGGCGACGGCCTCGAAGTCCCCGTACCGCTGGCGGAGACCGGTGACGGTGATGGCCGGATCGTTCATGCGCTCCAGCCTCGCGGCCGCGGGCGGCGGCCGGTAGGAGCCGGTGTCACCGGTTCCGGCGGCGCCTGTCAGGCGATCGGCATGACAGGTGTCATGCCGCTCAGCTCGCGACGCTGACGACGCGGCCGATGGAGGAGTCGTCGGCCATCTGGTCGAGGAGGGCGACGGCCAGGTCGGCGCGGGCGATGGTGGCGCCGCCGAGCACGTTGCGGTCGATCGCCTTGCGGTAGCGGCCGTTGCCGGGGCCGTTGGTGAGGCGGGGCGGGCGGACGATCGTCCAGCGCAGCCCGGACTCGCGGACCAGGGCCTCGGCGGCGCGCATGTCGGCGAACGCGTGCTTGAGGAGCGGCTGCAGGACCAACGGCTTGACGACGAACCGGGTGAGCGGGTCGTCGCCCGGCCCGGCGTGCAGCCCGGCCGCGCTGACCAGCACGAACCGGTCGGCGCCCGCGGCGCCCATGGCGGCGAGGACGCTGCGGGCGCCGTCGGCGCAGACGGTGGTCGGGGCGCGGCCCTCGCGGGTGCCGAGGGCGGACAGGACGGCGTCGCGGCCCTTGACCGCCTCCTCGATCGCGGCCGGGTCCATGGCGTCGGCCTGGACGACCTCGGCGCAGGCGCGCAGCTCGTCCGGCAGCCGCGCGGGGTCGCGGACGACGGCGGTGACGTGGTGCCCGGCGTCCAGCGCCCGCCGGACGGTGAGGACGCCGGTGCCGCCGGTCGCTCCGAAGATCGTGATTCTCATCGTGGCCCCCTGGGTGAGTGAGTGTTTACTAACCCTTAGCATGGTGAGTGTTCACTCACCTGTCAAGGGAGCCCTATTGAGCGCACGGGAGCGGATCCTCGACGCCGCGGCGGACCTCATGCGGCGGCACGGCGTCCCCCGCGCCACCACCAAGGAGATCGCGAAGGCGTCCGGCTACTCCGAGGCACTGCTCTACAAGCACTTCCGCGACAAGGAGGAGCTGATGCTGAGCGTGCTGAAGGAGCGGATGCCGCCGTTCACCGCGATGGCCGTCCCCGGCGAGGGCACCGTGGAGTCGAACCTCGTCGCGGTCGTCCACGGCGCGCTGCGCTTCTACCGGCTGACGTTCCCGATGATGGCCTCTGTGGCGGCGCAGCCGGCGCTGCTGCGCGCCACCCGCGAGGCGCTGCGCAAGTACGGGGCGGGCCCGCGGGAGCCGGTGCAGGCGCTCGCCCGGTACCTGGAGGCCGAGCGCGGGCTCGGCCGGGTCGCCGCCGGCGCGGACGCGCAGGCGGTGGCGGCGCTGCTCATGGGGGCGTCCTTCCAGCAGGGGTTCCTGCACTACTTCGCCGAGGGCGACGACGGCCCCGACCTGCCGGAGTCGTTCGCGCGCGGCCTCGTGCGGCCCGTCCTGGCGGAGGTCCTGCCCTAGAGCTCGCCGAGGCGCGTCTTGACGACCTTGCCCATCGCGTTGCGCGGCAGCGCCTCGACCAGATGGACGGTGCGGGGCCGCTTGTGCGCCGACAGCCGCTCGGCGACGAACCCGATGAGCTGGTCCGCGGCGACGCCGTCGGCGACGACGTAGGCGGTGACCTGCTCGCCGAGGTCGTCGTGCGGGGTGCCGACGACGGCCGCCTCCCGGACCGCCGGATGCGCCAGCAGCGCGTTCTCGATCTCGCCGGCGCCGATCCGGTACCCGCCGCTCTTGATGAGGTCGGTGGACGCCCGCCCGACGATGCGGTGCCAGCCGTCCGGACCGATGGTCGCGATGTCGCCGGTGCGGAACCAGCCGTCCCGCGCGAACGACTCCGCGGTGGCCTCGGGCCGGTTGAGGTAGCCCTTGAACAGCAGCGGCGCACGGACGTGCAGCTCGCCGGGCGTCTCCCCGTCGTGCGGGACGGGAGTGCCGTCCTCGGCGACCAGGCGCGTCTCGACACCGGGCAGCGGCGTGCCGACATAGCCGGGGCGCCGGTCGCCGTCGGCGCGCGCGCTGACCGTGATGAGGGTCTCGGTCATGCCGTACCGCTCGACGGGCCGGTGCCTGGTGAGTCCGGAGAGCCGCTCGAAGACCGGGACGGGCAGGGGCGCGCTGCCGGAGACGAGGAGCCGCGCACCGCGCAGCGCCCCGGCGGACGAGGGGTCGGCCGCCGTCCTCGACCAGACCGTGGGCACGCCGAAGAACAGGCTGCCGCCGTCGTTCCGCGCCGCCGCCGCGTACAGCTCCGGCTTGGGACGTCCCGTGTGAACGAGCGGCGACCCCACACGCAGGGGCCCGAGCACACCGAGCACGAGGCCGTGCACGTGGAACAGGGGCAGGCCGTGCACCAGGACGTCGTCGGGCGTCCACGCCCATGCCTCGGCGAGCGCGTCCAGCCCGGCGGCGATCGCGCTCCGGGAGATGAGCACGCCCTTCGGCGCGCCCGTCGTCCCGCTGGTGTAGAGGATCAGCGCGGTCGCGTCGGCCGGGACGCCGGACGCCCCTCCCCCGCCCCGGCGGGGCAGGGCGTCGACCTTGACCAGGGGCGGCTCGCCGTCCACGGGCTCCGCGCCGCCGGCGGCGAGGATCATGCTCGCGCCGGAGTCGCCGAGGATGTGGGCGCGCTCCGCGGGCCCCGAGTCGGGCGGCAGCGGCACCACCGGGACGCCCGCGAGGAGGCCGCCGACGACCGCCGCGACCGTCTCCGGCGACGCGGTCGCGTGCACGGCCACGGCGTCCGCGCCCCGGATCTCCGCGGCGACGGCGGACGCCCGGTCGAGCAGGTCGTCGCGCGCCAGCTCCCGGCCCGCGACGCGCACCGGGCCGCCGGTCTCGCCGAGCAGGTTCGTCATTCGCCCCTCTCCTTCTCCTCCAGCCAGGCCAGGACCGCGTCGTTGTGCTCGCCGAGCAGCGGCGGCGCGGAGTGCTCGCGCGGCGGCGCGCCGTCGAAGCGCAGCGGCGGGCCGGGCAGCTCGATCCGGCCGAGCCGCGGATGGTCGACCTCGACGACGAGGCCCTGCGACCTCGTCTGCTCCCACTCGTAGACCTCGTCGATCGACCGGATCGCCCCGGCCGGGACGCCCGCCCCGTCCAGCCGCGCGAGCCACGCGCCGCGCGTGTCCCCGGCGAGGACGCGCTCGATGTCGGCGGTCAGCTCCGCGCGCCGGGCCGCGCGGTCGGGGATCGTCGCGTAGCGCGGGTCATCGGGGTCGAGGCCGACGAGCGGCGCGAACCTGCGCCACAGGTTCTGGTTGGCGACGCCGATCTGGATCTGCCCGTCCTTGCAGCGGAACGTCCCGTACGGGGCGATGGACGGGTGGTCGTTGCCCACCGACTCGGGCGCGTCGCGGGCGACGGTCCAGCGCGTGCCCTGGAACATGTGCGCGCCGACCACCGAGGCCAGCAGCGACGTGCGCACGACCGCGCCGCGCCCGGTCCTGGTGCGCTCGTAGAGGGCGGCGAGGACGCCGGTGACGCCGTTGTGCGCCGCGAGGATGTCGGCGATCGACAGGCCGACCTTGCTCGGCGTGCCGGGCGGCCCGGTCACGCTCATGATCCCCGCCTCGCCCTGCACGATCGCGTCGTAGCCGGGCCGGCCGCCCTCCGGGCCGTCGTGCCCGAACCCGGTGATCGACAGGACGACCAGGCCCGGGTTCAGCTCGTGCAGCCGCCCGACCGGGAAGCCGAGCCGGTCGAGCACGCCGGGCCGGAAGTTCTCCACCAGCACGTCGGCGTGCCGGACCAGCCGGGCCAGGACGCCGGCGCCCTCGTCCGACTTCAGGTCGAGGGTGATCGACTCCTTGTTCCGGTTGATCGACAGGTAGTAGGTGCTGACCTGGTCCTCGCCCGCGAACGGCGGCCCCCAGCCGCGGGTCTCGTCCCCGCCGCCGGGGTGCTCGACCTTGATGACGCGGGCGCCGAGGTCGGCGAGCGCCATGGTGGCCTGCGGGCCCGCCACCACGCGGCTGAGGTCGACGATCACGACGCCTTCGAGCGGTCCGGGCAAGGACGTCCTCCTTCGCGGGTGGGGCACCTGGAAGTATGCCGTCCGTGCCGCATCCCGCGATCCCCCGCCCCGCGACCTACCCCGCGCTCGCCGCGCGCCTGCTCGCGCTGCCGCCGTCCTGCGGCCCCGCGCGGCTGGTCGCGGTGGACGGCCCGAGCGGCGCGGGGAAGTCGACGTTCGCCGGGCACCTCGCGGAGGCGCTGGTGGGGGCGCCGATCGTCCGCTCCGACGACTTCCGGGTGCCGTGGGACGCCGACCCGCTCACCTGGTGGGAGCCGCTGCGCGCGTCCGTCCTCGACCCGCTCCGCGCGGGGCGCCCGGCCCGCCTGCGCCGCTACGACTGGCACCGCGACGGCTACGGCCCCGAAGAGGAGATCGCGCCGCCGCCCGTCCTCATCGTCGAGGGCGTCGGCTCGGCCTGGGCCGGCTCGCCCGCGGCGTACCGGATCTGGATCGACGCCCCCTACGGCGTCCGCCAGGCCCGCGCCCTCGCCCGCGACGGCCTGGAGTACGCCGACGCCTGGGAGCGGTGGGCGACCCGCGAGGCGGAGTTCTTCACCGAGGACGGCACCGAGGCCCGCTGCGACCTCCGCGTGGACGGCACGGCCTTCACCCCGCACCGCTTCGCGGTCCTGCCGCCCCGCTGACCGGCGGCGGCCGACGCGGACGGCGCGGCCGGCGCGGGTGAGCGGGGGTCAGGACGGGCACGGGCTGCGCTTCGACGCGGTGCTCAGCCGCACCGGCTCGTCAGGGCGCGCGGGGACGGCGGCGGGTCTCGCGAGCGCGGTCAGCATGAGGGCGGCCGCGGTGGCGGCGGCGGCCACGGCGACGCACGCGACGAAGCCGTCCCCGAGGTCGCCGGTCGCGCCGAGGAGCGGGCCGAAGGCGGCGACGCCGATCGCCGACCCGACCTGCCGGGACGTGTTGAACACCGCGGACGCGGCCCCGTGCAGCGCGGGCTCGACCGCCTCGATCGACTGCGAGGTCATGGTGGGCACGAGGAGGCCCGAGGCGAAACCGGCGGGGACGAGCGCGAGGGTCATGGGCCAGAGCGCGGTGAGCGTCCCGGCCCACGCCACGGCGACGAGGGCGGCGGTCAGGGCCCCCAGGCCGATCGCCAGGACCGCCCGGCGTCCGGTGCGCAGGGCGAGCGGGCCCGCGCTGAGGCCGCCGAGCGAGATGAGGCCGGTCAGCGGCAGGAACAGCAGCCCGCTCTCCAGCGCGCCGAGCCCGCGGCCCTGCTGGAGCATCAGGCTCAGCGCGAACAGCAGCCCGTAGAAGGCGAAGTTGAACAGGGCGCCCTGGCCGGCCGCGGCGAGGAACCGGCGGTCGCGGTGGACGCCCGGCGGCAGGAGCGGCGCCGGGGAGGTGCGCTCGACCCCGGCGAAGGCGGCGAGGCCCGCGGCGGCGAGCGCGGCGGCGGTGACGACCGCCGGGCTCGCCCAGCCGCGCGCGGGGGCCTCGATCAGCGCGAAGACCAGCCCGCCGATCAGCACGGTCGCGGCGGCCATCCCGGCGATGTCGAGCCGCCGGGCGCGGCGCGCGACGGCCGGCATCCGGCGCAGCGCCCACACCAGCGCGGGCACTCCGATGACCACGTTGACGGCGAACACGGCCCGCCAGTCCGCGAGCGCGACCAGCCCTCCGCCGAGCAGGGGCCCGGCGGCCATGCCGGCGCCCCCGGCGGCGGCCCACCAGCCGACGAGCCGGGCCCGCGCCCGCTCGTCGGCGGCCGACGCCGTCGCCAGGACGAGGGCGCTCGGCAGCAGCAGGGCCGAGCCCGCCCCCTGGACCAGCCGGGCGATGTTCAGCACCGCCATCGAGGGGGCCGCCGCGCACACCGCCGAGGACGCGGTGAAGACGACGAGCCCCGCCGCGAAGGCGCGCTTCGCGCCGAGCGTGTCGGTGATCGCGCCGGCGCCGAGCATCACGGCGGCGAAGGACAGCGTGTAGGCGTTCACGGCCCACTCCAGCTCGGAGCGGGTGGCGTCCAGGTGCGCGGCGAGCTGGGCGAGGGTCAGATGCACGATGGTGCCGTCCACGAAGACCATGAACGACGCGACCAGCGCGAGCACCACGACACCCCGGCGGTGTTCGATGGGGCGACGGTGTTCGACGGGCCGACGGTGTTCGATAGGCATAGAACAACTCTAGACACGAGTTTGATCTTCGTCGAACACGTCGCCTACCCTGGAAGCGAGGAGGAACCATGGCACCGCCCCCGGCACCGCCCGAGTCGCTCGAGGTCATCGCCGTCCTGCAGGCCCTCGCCGACCCGGTGCGCCTCGACCTCGTCCGGCAGCTGAGCGAGTCGGACGCGCCGATCGCCTGCGGGCGCTTCGACGCCCCGGTGGCCAAGAGCACGCTCAGCCACCACTTCAAGATCCTGCGGGAGGCGGGCGTCATCGCCACCCACCGCGAACGCGGCCAGGCCCTCAACGTGCTGCGCACCGCGGAGCTGGAGGCCGCGTTCCCCGGCCTCCTCGGCGCCGTCCTTCCCGGCGTCCGCGCGCACGTCGCCTGACGGCCCCCGGCCGCCTTCAGCGGTCCGCCAGGGTCAGAGGAACCGGCGGATGGGGGCGATCGACAGTTCCTTGGCGCGCTGGGCCAGGGAGCGCCGGGCCCAGCGCGCGTGGTCGACCCGCTCGCTGCGGGCCAGGTCCGCGTCGAAGTGGGCGTCGAGCGTCGCGGTCAGGTCCTCGTCGATCACCGCGAGCATGACCTCCTCGTCGTGGTCGAGGGACCGCCGGTTGAAGTTCGTCGAGCCGAGCAGGGAGACCATCCCGTCCATCGTGATGATCTTGGTGTGCAGCATGGACGGCCGGTACTGGTGGACGCGCACGCCGCAGCCGAGCAGCGTCTCGTAGTTGCGCTGGCTCGCCAGTCGGCTCACCCGCTTGTCGGCGTGCGGGCCCGGCAGGAGCAGCTCCACCTCGACGCCGCGGCCGGCCGTCTCGCACAGCAGGTCGATGAAGTAGGAGTCGGGGGCGAAGTAGGCGGTGGCCACCCGCAGCCGCCGCTCCGCCAGCTGGAGGACGACTCTGAAGAGGGTCTGCATGTCCTGCCAGCCGAGACTGGCCGAGCCCCGGACGACCTGCACCACGGCGTCGCCCGCCGGCTTGTGGACGCCGAACCGGTCGCGGTCGTCGAACAGCACGTCGTCGACCTCGGCCCAGTTCTGCGCGAACGCGGCCGCGATGCCGTCGACCGCGGGCCCGCGCACCCGGAAGTGGCTGTCGCGCCATTCGTGCTCGTCGCGGGCGTCACCGCACCACTCCTCCGCGATGCCGACCCCGCCGGTGAACGCCGTGCGCTCGTCCACCACCAGCACCTTGCGATGGCAGCGGTGGTTCTGCTTGAACGGCGAGCGCGTGACGGGCTTGCGGAACCACCTGACCGTGACGCCCGCCCGGTCCATCCTGTCCAGGAGGTCCCTCTCGATCTGGAGGCTGCCGATGCCGTCCAGGAGCAGGCGGACCCGCACCCCGGCGCGCGCACGCTCCGACAGCGCGTCGGCGAACCGGTGGGCGATGTCCCCGCGCCAGTACACGTAGGTCATCATGTCGATGGTGTGCCGCGCTCCCGCGATCTCGTCCAGCATCGCGGGGAAGATCTCATCCCCGTTGACGAGGGGGGTCACAGCGTTGCCCTCCGTCGCCGCCACGCCGATGAGCCGCTCCAGGGACCGGCGGATCCGGTGCGCTCGATCGGCGGCGGCCGAGGCGGCGGCGGTCGAGGGGGTGGCGGCCGAGGGGGTGCCGGTTGCGGTCTCGGGCTCCGCCGGACGTTGCTGGGGGACGGTCATTCCGGCCTCTTCTCCTTGCAGTGCCGTCGGCGACCGGCCGTCCCCGCACGGCACGCCGGGGATCCGCGGCCGGTCGCTCGGCGGGGATTCGTCCCCCGGTCCGCGCATTTCATGCCAAGTACATTCATCTGCCGAAATCCGCATGACGGTGTGATCTCGGTCGGTAGCTTGGCGTCATGAACGCTGACGGCCTTGCACACGGGATCGGTCCTGCCGCGAAGATCGCGCTGAGGCGGGCGGCGGCCGAGGACGACGAGGAGGCCGCGCCCCTGTGGTGCTCGCGCCTGGCGCAGTCGGGGATGGTCGAGGCGGCCAGGCGTCACTTCCGCCCGGCCGCGGAGGAGGGGGACCTCGCCGCGGTCAAGTGCATGGTCTGGCTCGCCTGGGAGGCCGGCGAGGACGGTGACGCCGGGACGTGGCTGGAGCGCGCCGCCGGAACGGGCGACCCGTGGGCGATGTACGGGCTGGGGCGGTCCGTCCCGGACCCGGACGAGGCGGAGCGCTGGTACCGCCGGGCGGCCGAGGCGGGTCACGCGATGGCGATGAACAACCTGGGGTCGCGGCTCAGCCGCGCCGGCCGGCGCGAGGAGGCCATGTCCTGGTACCGGCGCGCCGCCGAAGCCGGAGTCGACCTCGCGATGAACAACCTCGCCGTCCAGCACGTCCTCCAGGGCGAGAACGCGGACGCCGAGCGGTGGTTCCGGCGCGCCGCCGACACCGGCAGCGCCGACGGCATGGCCAACCTGGGGCGCCTGAAGCTGGAGGCGGGCGACGTCCAGGACGGCGAGGCGTGGCTGGCCAAGGCGGCCGCGAAGGGGCACCGGGGCGCCATGGAACGGCTCGCCGAGCTCCGGGCCGGAACCGACCGGTGACGATCGGCGCGGATCGCCTCGCCGCCTCCGGCCGCGCACCCGAACGGTGAGGCGCCCGGCATCGAGGCGGGCGGCGGCCGAGGCGGGGCTGGGGTCCGTCCGGCGCGTCCACCGGCAGCGTCGGGGGTGGCCCGACTGGAGCGACCTCCTCCCGTGGGTTCTCGGCCTCGCCATGGCGGCGGGCGCTGTCGCCGCCTTCGACTGGCGGTACGTCCTCCTGCTGCCCGCGCTGGTGTGGGCGGGCCTGGCCCTCTGGGTCCGCTTCGGGCCGGTGGACGGCTCGCGGCACCGGTTCATCGTGTGCGATGACGGCCTGCTGGTGTGGAACCGGGACTCCTCCACCGCCATACCGTGGGACGCGCTGGCGACGCCCGAACTGGGGCCGAAGCAGTCGGTCATACGGCTGTCCTGGACGGACGGCGCCGAAGAGCGGTCCGTGTTCGTCGGTCCGGTGAGCGCGGCCCGGGACCTGGCCAGGGCCCTGGAGCGCCGGGGGCCGGTGCGGGCGTCGCCGCGTCCACGGCTGGTGTCCGCGGCGGCCTGCCTGGCGGTGCTCGTGCTGGTGGGCTGGATCGTGCAGCCGTGGCTCGTCCGCACCGTCCTCGGGGAACGGCCCGAGCGTCTCAAGGACCTCGCGCGGCTGTGCTGGCGGCAGGACCGCCCGTTCGAGCGTGCCGCGAAGTATGCGGGGGCGGGCCCGCATCCGCTGGTCTTCTTCCGGGAGGGCGCGGGCCGTCCGGAGTTCGCGACCGCGGGCGAGGGTGGGAGGCACCCCGCGCCGGACGAGGTGGAACTGGTGGCGTGCAGCTACCCGGCGGGCCGGGTCTCGGACAAGCCGATCCAGGTGTGCCTGTACAGGGGCGGCCTGCGCACCGAGTCCTACCAGGGCCGCCACCGGCTCGACGTCTACGAGGCCCGCACCGGCCGCCTCGTCGGACGGCGGATGCTGACGGGCCGCGCCAAGGTCGACGAGTGCGCCCCCGCCAAGCTCGTCTACGGCCCGCCGCCCCACAACGACGTACTGCGGGCTGAGACCTACCCCCCGATGACGGATTACCAGACCGCCCTGCAGCCGTTCATCGCCCCTTAGCGAGCGTTCAGTCGAGGGTGTCGACGTCGGCGGAAGCGGCACCGTCGGCGAGGCGCGGGTAGCCGGGGCCTCGGTCGAAGAACGGCACGGGGCCGCGGTCGGCTCGCAGGCGCGCGCGCAGGGCTGCGGTGGCCTCGTCATCGACGGTGGCCTCGTCGTCGACCGTGCCGTCCTGGAGCACGACGCCGTAGTCCTCGCGGGCCCCTTCGAGGGAGACCTTGCCGTCGCGGACGTCGGCGGCCACGCGGGACGGGTCGCGGTTCAGCGGGTCGCCCCAGCCGCCGCCGCCCGTGGTGCGGATGCGGATGGTCTGGCCCGCTTTGACCGGGTGGTCGTCGACGAGGCCGTCCATCTCCTCGCCGTCGATGTCGACGCGGAAGGGGCGTCCGGCCCGGCCGCCGTTGACGCCCCAGCAGGACAGGATCGACCGGTCGGCGATCGACATGTAGCGGGCGTCGCGGAGCATGCGGATGTGCTTGTCGTAGCCGAGGCCGCCCCGGTGCTCCCCCGGGCCGCCGGAGTCGGTGGCGAGGCCGAGGCGCTCGACGACGAACGGCCAGCGGGCCTCGGCGAACTCGGCGGGGATGTTGCGGGAGTCGGGCACCACGTGGATGGTGTCCTCGCCGTCGGCGTAGTAGCGCCCGCCGGAGCCGCCGCCGAGGACCTCGCGCATGAGGTAGGGGCCGCGGTCGTCCTCGCCGTAGACGCCGGTGTAGCGGATCGTCTCCTGGTCGGCGGGCATCCGCCCGTTCGTGGCCTTGGCCAGCACCCCCGCGAGGACGCCCAGCAGCCGCAGGATGACGAACGTGCGGGCGTTGGTCGGGGCCGGGAAGACGGGCGTGAGGAGCGTCCCCTTCCCGGGGAAGCGCATCTCGATGAGGGGGACGACGCCCTCGTTGACGTCCAGCTCGGCGGCGCGCTCGGGCGTGTCGGCCAGGTTCCGCAGGACGGGCGCCAGCCACTTCTTCAGGAAGACGCCGTCGGCGTAGTCGCCCGCGTGGTTGATCGGCCCCTTGGCCTGCGGCGAGGTGCCGGTGAAGTCGATGACCAGCGGGACGGCGGCCGACTTGTCGACGGTGAGCGTGATCCGCTGGGCGTGCAGGCGGGGCGGGTCGACGCCGTCGTGCTCGGCGTAGTCCTCCCAGGTGAACGTGCCGTCCGGGATCTTGGCGAGCAGCTCCCGGCGGAACGTCTCGGTCGTGCGGTCGATGATCGCGTCGAAGCAGTCCTCGACGGCGGCGCGGCCGTAGCGGGCGAACAGCTCGCCGAGGCGGCGGGCGCCCATCAGGCAGGCCGAGCACTCGGCGTCGAGGTCGCCGGCGAGCGAGTCCGGCATCCGCGAGTTGCGGGTCATGATGGCGAGGGCCGCCTCGTTCGGAACGCCCCGGTCCCACAGCCTGATCGGCGGGACCATCAGGCCCTCCTCGAACGCGCTGCGGGCGTGGCTCGGCATCGAGCCGGGGACGGCGCCGCCGATGTCGTCGTGGTGGCCGAACGCCTGGACGAACGCGACCACCTCGCCGTCGTGGAACACCGGCACCGTGACGCACAGGTCCGGGAGGTGGCCGATGCCGCCCTCGGAGAGGTACACGTCGTTGTGGAAGAACACGTCGCCCGGCCGCATGGTGTCGAGCGGGAAGTCGCGCGCGATCGGCTGGACGAGCGCCGAGTACGAGCGGCCGGTGAGCTTGCGGAGGCGGCGGTCGTGGATGCCCGCGCGGAAGTCGTGCGCGTCGCGGATCATCGGGGAGCGCGCGGTGCGCGCGATCGCCGTCTCCACCTCGCGCTCCACCGAGGCGAGGGTGCCCTCGACGATCTCCAGCAGGATCGGGTCGGTCATCGCGTCACCACCAGGTTTCCGTAGCCGTCGAGCCGCGCGGTGAAGCCGGGGTGGAGGGGCAGGGTGGAGCCGAACTCCTCGATGACGGCCGGGCCCTCGATCACGTCGCCCGGTGCGAGGCTCTCGCGGCGGTAGATCGCCGTCTCCTCCCAGGCGTCGAAGTAGACCTTCCGGGTGCCGGTGCGGGCGCGGGACGGGTCGCCGTCGCCCGGCGGGCGCTCGGCCAGGCGCGGCCGCTCGAGCGGGCCGATGCCGGAGACGCGCAGGTTGACCCACTCGACCGGATGGCGGGGGTCGTCGCGGTAGCAGTAGCCGTAGAGGGCCTCGTGCGCGTCGTGGAACCGGCGGACGACCTCCGCGCGGAACGCCTCGCCGGGCGTCCCGGCGGGCGCGGGCACCCGCACCTCGAACGCCTGCCCGCTGTAGCGCAGGTCGGCGGAGCGGGCGAAGCGGCGGCCGCCCTCCGGGAACCCCTCGCGGGCCAGGGCGGCGGACGCCTCGGCCTCCAGCGCGGCGTAGCCGTCGCCGAGGAGCGCGGGGTCGAGCTCGGCGTCCCGGGCGACCCGCGTCCGCACGTAGTCGTTCTTCACGTCCACCGTGAGCAGCCCGAACGCCGACAGGTTGCCGGGGTTCTCCGGGACGACGGCGGCGGGCAGGCCGAGCACGTCCAGCAGGCGGCAGGCGAGCAGCGGCCCCGAGCCGCCGAACGCGACGAGCGGGTAGTCGCGCACGTCCAGGCCCCGCTTCACGGTGATCCGCCGGATCGCGTTCGCCTGGTTCCACGCCGAGATCTCCAGGATGCCCGCGGCGGCGCGCTCGACGGGCAGGCCGAGGTCCGCGGCGAGGGCGCCGAGCCCGGCGCGGGCCGCGTCCGCGTCGAGCGGGACCTCGCCGCCGAGCAGGTGCGGCGGGATGCGGCCGAGGACGGCGTGCGCGTCGGTCACCGTCGCCTCGGTGCCGCCGCGCCCGTAGCAGAGCGGCCCGGGGTCGGCGCCCGCGCTGCGCGGGCCGACCTTCAGCGCGCCCTCGGGCGAGCGCCAGGCGACCGAGCCGCCGCCCGCGCCGACCGTCACGATGTCGATCATCGGGATCTTCACCGGGTGGCGGCCGACCGCGCCCTCGGTGGTGAGGGTCGGCTCGCCGTCCAGGACCACGGCGACGTCGGTGGACGTCCCGCCGCCGTCCAGCGTCACGACCGAGCCGCGACCGCTGTGCGCGACGACGAACGCCGCGCCGAGCGCGCCCGCCGCCGGACCGGACAGCACCGTCGTGACGGGCTGCCGCGCGACCTCCTCCGCCGACAGGACGCCGCCGTTGCTCTTCATCACCAGCAGGCGGGACGCGACGCGCTCGGCGATCCGGGCGAGGTAGCCGCCCATCGCGGGCTTGACGGCGGCGTCCACGAGCGTCGTCACCGACCGCTCGTACTCGCGGTACTCGCGCAGCACCTCGCACGACAGCGACACGACGGCGTCCGGGTGCTCGCGGCGCAGGACCTCCCGCACGGCCAGCTCGTGCGACGGGTCGGCGTAGGAGTGCAGGAGACAGACCCCGATCGCGCGGATCCCCCGGTCGCGGAACCAGCGGGCCGCCGCGACCGCCGACGCCTCGTCGAACGGGCGGATCTCCGCGCCGGTGTGGTCGAGCCGCCCGCCGACCCCGCGCACCCGGTGCGGCGGGACGATCCGGGGCGGCTTCACCCAGAAGTAGCTGTTGCCGTAGCCGTCCGGGACGCTCTGCCGCGCGATCTCCAGGACCGCCTCGAACCCCTCGGTGGTGATGAACCCGAGGTCGTCGATCCGGTCCTCCAGGAGCCGGTTCGTCGCGACCGTGGTGCCGTGCGAGAGCACCGCGACGTCCTCCGGCCCGGCGCCGAGCAGCCCGAGCACCTTGGCGACGCCGGCCGCGAACCCCTCGGCGGGGTCGGCGGGCGTGGACGGGGTCTTGGTGGTGGTGAGCCCGCCGCGCTCGTCCAGTGCGACCACGTCGGTGAACGTCCCGCCCGTGTCGATCCCGATCCGCAGCCGCCTCGCCATGGTGAAGGGTCTACCGGACGGCGGCCACCAGGGAAACCGTCGCAATCTGCCAACGGGCGCGCCGTCCTTTCGTGAACCCGCGCGGGGGCTAGGCTGAGCCTTTTCATTCGGACGATGATGCTGGAGCCCTTTCATGGCGCTTGAACGCCCCGAGATCGACTTCCCCGAGGGACAGCCCCCGCAGTACCTCGACATCACCGACATCACCGAGGGCAACGGGCCCGTGGCGGCCAAGGGGTCGCAGGTGTCGATGCACTACGTGGGCGTGTCCTGGTCCACCGGCGAGGAGTTCGACGCGTCCTGGAACCGCGGCTCGACGCTGGACTTCCAGCTCGGCGCCGGCCGGGTCATCAAGGGCTGGGACATGGGCATCGAGGGCATGAAGGTCGGCGGGCGCCGCAAGCTCGTCATCCCGCCGCACCTGGCCTACGGCGACCGCAGCCCGAGCCCGGCGATCAAGCCGGGCGAGACGCTCATCTTCGTCGTCGACCTGGTCGCCGTCAGCTGACCGCCCCCGGCTCTCAGCGGCGCGAGCGGCGGCCGAGCAGGTAGCCGAGCGCGGCGCCCGCGAGGGCGACCGCCCCGCCGGCGCCGAAGGCCGCCACCATCGGCCACGCCGCGGAGGCGCGCTCCGGCGCGGCCGCGGCGCGTCCCGGGTACACCGCGCCGGTGCCCGCCTGGACCTCGGCGGGCGCCTGCGCGGCGGCCGGAGTGACGGCCGGAGTGACGGCCGGCGCGACGGCCGGCGCGGCTTGGACGGCGGCCGGGGCGGGCGCGGCGAGGTCGCGTTCGACGGCGGCGAAGAACTCGCCCGCGGTGCGCTTGGCGACGCTGCCGAGCATCCGCTGCCCGACGCCGCCGACCATCCCGCCGACGACCGCCTCGGCGTCGTAGTCGATGCGGGTCGCGCCGCCGCCGTCCGAGAGCCGGACGCGGACGGTCGCGTCGACCGTGCCGGGCGCGCCCTGGCCGCGCGCTCTCAGCACGAACGAGCGCGGCGGGTCGGGCTCGGCGAGCTCGACCTGCCCGACGTAGGTGCCCTTGATGGACGCGACGCCCGCGGTGACCGTCATGCGGTAGGTGCCCGGCCCGGTCTCCTCCAGGGAGCTGCACCCGGGGATCGTGCGGGCGAGGACGGCCGGATCCTGCAGGGCGTCCCAGACGCGGTCGAGCGGCGCGGCGACGCCGGCACTGCCGTTGAGCTGCATGTCCCGACTGTAGAGAACGCGGCCGCGGCGCCGAACGGCAACATCTGCCGAGTACACGCCGACGATTGGGCAATGCGCCCCGATGGGCCCGGGAAATGATCGGATATGTCCGGCAGGTTCCGGCCGGGGGCGAACCCCGGCCCCCCGCCGCGCGTCAACCGATGCGACATCTACCGGACCCCCCACCGAACGGAGTACGCGGCCGATGCGAGGGAAGACGCCCGTGATCGCCATGGTGGCCGCCGGAGTGCTCGGCCTGGCCGCGGGCGGATGGCCCGTCGTCACCGCGCAGGCCGGCGACTCCGGACCGTCCACCCGGTCGCAGCTCGCCGCCGTGCTCGGCGACCAGAGCTGGCCCACCCCGAAGCCCGGCAGCTGGACGATGCCGAAGCCGGCCCCCAACGGGCTGCCGCCGGTCATCAGCCGCATCGAGACGCAGGAGCGCGTCGTCTTCCTCACCATCGACGACGGCTACACCTACGACTCGGAGTTCGTGGACCTCGTCCGCAAGGAGAAGGTCCCGATCATGACGTTCCTGACCTCCACCTACATCAAGGGGCAGGGCCAGTACTTCTGGGCGATGCGCAACGCGGGGTCGCCCATGGAGAACCACACGATCAGCCACCCCAACATGGCGACGCTGAGCGCCGAGGCGCAGAAGAAGCAGATCTGCGGCGCGTCCGACGCCATCCAGACGCAGTACGGCCGCAGGCCCGAGGTCTTCCGGCCGCCGTTCGGCAGCTACAACCAGACGACGCTGCAGGTCGCCAAGGAGTGCGGCATCAAGTCGGTGCTGCTGTGGTCGGCGGAGTTCTACAACGGCACGACCGGCCCCGGCGTCGGCTTCAACGGGTTCGCGCGCGGGGACGGCGGCAAGGGCTTCAAGCCCGGCGACATCATCCTGATGCACTACCGCAAGGGCCTCGCCAAGGAGTTCCAGATGATCCTCGGCTGGATCAAGCAGGCCGGGTTCCGGACCGCCGCCGTGGAGAACTACCTGCCCAGATCGCTCGGCGGCACCGTCCCCGACACCCCCGCCCACGGCTGATTACCGACCTTCCCGGAGGAATCCCGGTTACGGCGAGGCCCCAGGTGGTCCTTCACTAGGGTCAACTCGCTGGCGGGGCCGAGGTCCCCCGCTTCCCGAGCCGGTCCCGCCAGCATCGACCGAGCCGGTCCCGTCGGCATCGACCCGCAGCGACGCGTCGGCCTCGGCGCGCCGACGCAGCGTGTAGAGCGCGTCCGGGGAGAGCGGCATCGCGTCCACGCGGACGCCCTCCGCGTCCTCCACCGCCGACGCGATCACCGCCGACACCGGGATCACGCCCGCCTCCCCCGCGCCCTTGATGCCGAGCGGGTTCAGCGGCGACGGCGTCTCCAGGTGGTCGGTCTCGATCCGCGGGACCTCCGTCGCGTACGGCATGAGGAAGTCCATGAACGACGCGTTCAGCAGCTGCCCGGCCTCGTCGTAGACCATCCGCTCGTACAGCGCCCCGCCGATGCCCTGCGCGACGCCGCCGTGGATCTGCCCCTCGACCACCATCGGGTTGATGAGCCGCCCGCAGTCGTGCACGACCGCGTACCGCAGGATCGCGATCTCCGCGGTGTCCGGGTCGACCTCCACCACGGCGGCGTGCGCGCCCGCCGCGAACGTCGACCGCACGGGCGAGTAGTAGTCGCGCCCCTCCAGCCCCGGCTCGTCCCCGGACGCCACCGGCGGCTCGGTGACCGGGCGGCCCACCGCGAACTGCGTCGCCGCCGCGGCCTCCTCGTCGAAGGCGTACCGCAGCGGGTTCGACAGCACCGCGACCGTCCGCAGCGGGACCGACGCCGACCGGTCGCCCCGCACGTGCACGGTCCCGTCGGTGATCTCCAGGTCGCGCGGGTCGGCCTCCAGGGCCTCCCCCGCGATGCGCAGCGCCTTGCCGCGCACCTTCCGGCAGGCCAGCGCGATCGCGTTGCCGCTCATCACGGCCGCGCGGGAGGCGAACGTCCCGACCGCGTACCCGAACCGCCGGGTGTCGCCGGTGGTGACGTGCACGTCCTCGATCGGGACGCCCAGCTCGGCGGCGGCGATCTGCGCGAACACGGTCTCGTGGCCCTGCCCCTGCGAGGTCAGGCCGGTCGACACGTGCACCCGCCCGGCGGTGTCGATCTCGACGTGCCCGCCCTCGTAGGGGCCGACGCCCGTCCCCTCGACGTAGACGCCGAGGCCGATCCCGACCCGGCGGCCCCGGGCCGCGGCGGCGGCGCGCTCCCGCTCGAAGCCGTCCCAGCCGATCAGCTCGCGGGCCTTGCGGAGCAGCTCCGGGTAGTCGCCCGAGTCGTAGATCAGCGGGCGCCCGTCCTGGAACGTCAGGCCCTGGTCGTAGGGGAACTCATCGGGCTGGATGACGTTCGCCGCGCGCACGTCGGCGCGGTCGCGGCCGAGGTGGCGGGCGATGCGGTCCATCGTCCGCTCCATGCAGAACACGCCCTGCGGGCGGCCCGCGCCCCGGTACGGGGTGACGATCAGCGTGTTGGTGTAGAGGCTGACGACCTCCGCCCGGTACGCGCCGATCTTGTACGGGCCGAGGAGCTGGGTGGAGGTGACGATCGGGATGATGATCCCGTACGGGGTGTAGGCGCCGTGGTCGTGCCGGATCCGCACGTCCAGGCCGAGGACGCGGCCCTCGCCGTCGAACCCGACCCGCACGTCCTGGAGCTGGCCGCGCTCGTGCGCGGCGGAGACGAAGTGCTCGCGCCGGTCCTCGGTCCACTTGACCTCGCGGTCCAGCAGCCGCGCCGCCCACGGGACGAGGACCTCCTCCGGCCACGGGTGGACGATCTTCACGCCGAACCCGCCGCCGACGTCCGGCGCGACCACCTCGACCTTGCCGTTCGGCAGCCCGAGCCGCGCGGCGATCGCGGCGCGCACGCTGGTGGACGCCTGCGTGGAGGAGTACACCCGCAGCGAGCCGTCGTCGGCGTCCCACCGCGCGTAGACGCCGCGGCCCTCCAGCGGCATGGACGCGCTGCGCTCGATGGCGAGGCTGAACTCCAGCACGTGCGGGGCGGCGTCGATCGCGGCGCGGGCGTCCCCGTTCTCCTGGACGAGGACGGCCCCGACGTTGCCCGGCACGTCGTCGTGCACGAGGTGGGCGGCGCGGGTCGCGGCCTCGATGCCGACGACGGCGGGCAGCGGCTCGTAGTCGACGCGGATGCGCTCGGCGGCGTCCTCGGCCAGGTACCGGTCGCGGGCGACGACCATCGCGACGGGCTCGCCGACGTGCCGGACGACCTCGCGCGCGAGCGGGTACGCGGTGCGGCCGTGCGTCAGCGCGGGGTGCGGGATGAGCAGCGGCAGCGGCTCCCCGACCCGCCCCGGCAGGTCCTCCCAGGTGTAGACGGCGACGAGGCCGTCCACGTCGAGCGCGCCGGACACGTCGATGTCGGTGATGCGGGCGTGCGCGTGCGGCGACCGGACGAACGCCGCCGCGAGCGCGCCGCGCCCGAGGTCGTCGAGGTAGCGGCCCCGCCCGGTGGTGAGCCTGGCGTCCTCGCGCCGCTCGACCCGCTCACCGAACACGCGCGTGCCCATTCAGGACTCCCCTTCCTCGGCGGACGCGGCGAGCAGCTCGGCGGCGCGGTGCACCGACCTCACGATGTTCTGGTAGCCGGTGCAGCGGCACAGGTTCCCGGAGATCCCTTCGAGGACCTGCTCCTCGGTCGGGCGCGGCGTCTCCCGCAGCAGCGCCGTCACCGTGCAGAGGAACCCGGGCGTGCAGAAGCCGCACTGAAGTCCGTGGCATTCGCGGAAGGCGCGCTGCACCGGCGACGGCGTGCCGTCCTCGGCGGCGAGCCCCTCGACGGTGGTGACCTCGTGGCCCGCCGCGGTGACGGCGAACATCAGGCACGACCGCACCGGCTCGCCGTCCAGCAGGACGGTGCAGCAGCCGCAGACGCCGTGCTCGCAGCCGACGTGCGTGCCGGTGAGCCCGAGGTCGTGCCGCAGCAGGTCCGACAGCAGCCGCCTGGCCGGGACCGCGGCCGTGCGGTGCGTGCCGTTGACGGTCAGCGCGACCTCGAAGCACTCCTCCATCAGCTCCCCGCCCTCCGCCGCTCCTCCACCCGCAGTGATGCCCGGGACGCCGCCTCCCGCAACGCGCGCTCGGTGAGCACGCCGGTCAGGTGCCGCCGGTAGTCGGCGCCTGCGTGGATGTCGGGCTCCGGGTCGATCCGGTCGCGGACGTGCGCGGCGGCGGCCGACCAGTCGCCGTCCGGCCCGGCCGCGCCGGTCAGGTCGAACACCAGCGGTGTCGCCGCGACGCCGAGGTACCCGGCGCGGGCCGCGGCGACCCGCCCGTCCCCGCCGAGGGTGACGACGGCGGCGACCCCGGCGAGCGCGTAGTCGCCGTGCCGGCGCGCCGTCTCGGTGAACGCGGTGCCGGTGCGGGGCGGCGCCGCCGGGAAGAACGCGGCGACGGCCAGCTCCCCGGGCGCCAGCGCCGGCTCCAGCGGGCCGGCGAAGAACGCGGCGGCCGGGATGGTGCGGCGGCCCGCCGCCGACACCGCCTCGACCGTCCCGCCGAGGACGGCGAGCACGGCGGGCAGCTCGGCGGCCGGGTCGGCGTGCGCGAGGCTGCCGACGACCGTGCCCCGGTTGCGGATCACGGGGTGCGCGACGTGCCGGAGCGCCTGCCCGAGCAGCGGCTGCGCGGCCGCCGCCTCCGCCGACCGCTCCACCCGGGCGTGCCGGGCGAGCGCGCCGACCCGGACCCCGCCGTCCTCGACGCGCAGGGTGTCGAGCCCGGCGATCCGGTTGATGTCGACCAGGTCGGACGGCGCGGCGAGCCGCATGTTCAGCAGCGGGATGAGGCTCTGCCCGCCCGCGAGGACCTTGCCGCCCGGCGCGGCGGCCAGCGCGTCGAGCGCCTCGGCGAGCGTGCCGGGGGCGTGGTAGCCGAACGGGGGCGGCTTCACGTGTCGGCCGCCGGGCGGACCGGGCCGCCGATCTCCTTCTCCGCGGGCGCGATGACGCCGCCGCCCGAGTCGTCCGGCCGGCGCAGCACGTTGAGGACGTGGTAGCCGGCGAGGACGGCGATCGTGCCGAGCGCGATGCCCTGCAGCGGGAAGTCGTCGGTGATCTGCAGCGTCACGTTCCCGATCGCCAGGATGATCGCGGCGGCGACCGGGACGAGGTTGACCGGGTCGGCGAAGTCGACCCGGTTCTCGATCCAGATCTTCGCGCCGAGCAGCCCGATCATCCCGTACAGCACGACGGTGATGCCGCCGAGGACGCCGCCCGGCGTCGCGGCGACGAGCGCGCCGAACTTGGGGCACAGCCCGAACAGCACCGCCACCACCGCGGCGACGTAGTAGGCGGCGGTCGAGTAGATCCGGGTCGCGGCCATCACGCCGATGTTCTCGGCGTAGGTGGTGGTGGGCGAGCCGCCGACCGCGCTGGCGAGGGTGGTGCCGATGCCGTCGGCGGTGATGGCGCGGCCGAGGACGGGGTTCAGGTCGTCGCCGGTCATCGCCGACACCGCCTTGACGTGCCCGGTGTTCTCCGCGATCAGCGCGATGACCGCGGGCAGCGCCAGCAGGATCGCGGACGTCTTGAAGTCGGGGCCGTGCAGGTCGGGGAACCCGAACCAGTCGGCGGCCTTCACGCCGGAGAAGTCGACCCGGTCGTGCGGGAAGGCGGTCGCGACGCAGTACGGGCCCTCCGCGGCGCACGCCTTGCCCGATCCGTCCAGCAGGTTCTGGCCGGGAAGGACTGACGTCACCATGCCCGCGGTCTTGTCGAGAATCCACGAGAGGGCGTACCCGAACACCAGCGCCAGCAGGATCGTGATGCGCGCCCAGAACCCGCGCAGCAGCACCGCGGCCAGGACGGCGAAGCCCAGCGTCGCGAGCGCGACCCACTGGTCCTGCGGCCAGTAGACGGTGGCGACCACCGGGGCGAGGTTGAAGCCGATCAGCATGACCACGGCGCCCGTCACCACCGGCGGGAACACCCGGTGGATGACCTCGCCGCCGGCGAAGTGGATCAGCACGCCGATCAGCGCGAGCACCGCGCCGGCGACCAGGATGGCGCCGGTCACCGTCGCGCTGTCGCCGCCCGCCGCGCGGATCGCCGCGACCGCGCCGACGAACGACGCGCTCGTCCCGAGGTAGCTCGGCACGCGGCCGCCGACGATCAGCAGGAACAGCACCGTCGCGACCCCGGACATCATGATCGCGAGGTTCGGGTCCAGCCCCATCACCACGGGGAACACGAACGTCGCCCCGAACATCGCCACCACGTGCTGCGCGCCGATGCCGGCGGTGCGCGGCCACGACAGCCGCTCGTCCGGCCGGACGACCTCCCCGGGCGGCGGCGTGCGTCCGTCGCCGTGCAGCTTCCAGCCGATCACCATGCGGGGTTCCTCCTGCTCAGCCGAGCGCGTTCATGCGGGCAAGGTAGATCTACCCTGGCAGGCGGGCATCGGCGACTTGTGCCAAACCCCCGCCGCGCCGCTTGAGAGGACCGGCCGGTGTGCGCGCACATGCACTACGCTCAGATACCGCGCATGCGCAGAACGTGCAGAGCGAGGGTGAGGTTGAGCCGCAGATGCGCGTCCTCCGTGAACGCCCCGAGCATCCGCTCCAGCTTCCCGATGCGGTACCGCAGCGTGTTGTAGTGGAAGTGCAGCCGGCGCGCCGTCTCGGCGACGTTCAGGTTGGTCTCCAGCAGCACCTGCAGCGTCCTGCGCAGGTCCACCAGCTCCGGTTCGTCGTCGGTGGCGAGGTCGCCGAGCGTCTCGCGGACGAACGCGTGCAGCTCGCCCGGGTCCGACACGAGGCTGAGCAGCCGGTACACGCCGAGCTGGTCGAAGTGCGCCCGCGCGCCCGCGCCGTTCAGCTGGCGCCCGACCCGCACCGCCTTCACCGCCTGCTCGTACGCCTCCGGCAGCTCCGCCGGGGACGCCACCGTCCGGCTGATGCCGGTGGAGAACGTCCGCCGCACCGGCAGGTGCTCGGCGAAGATCGACGACGCCTCCTTGACCATCGCCTGCACCGGCCCGGCCGCCCATTCGGCGGGGTCGGCGCCGTCCGCGCCGACGACCGCGACGACCTCGTGCGCGAAGCTCGCGACCGCGGCGCCCCGGTCGTGCCGGCGGACGGCCGTCGTCCACGCGGCGGCGAGCCGCTCCTGCGCCGTGCGCTCCTCGGCGCCGCGGCCCCGGCCGTCCGGCTCGGCGGCCTTCGCGCGGCCCCGGCCCTCGGGCTCGGCGCCGCGCGGGCGGCCGTCCAGCTCGGCGACGACCACCACCACCGGGCGGTCGAGGTCCCAGCCGAACCCGCCGCAGTGCGCGACGACGCGGCCGTCGTCGCCGGCCCGCCCGGCGAGGATGTCGCGCAGGAAGTCGGCGCGGTACTTGCTCTCCACCGCCGCGACGGCCTGCTGCTTGGTCACCACCAGCGCGGCGACCGTCGCGGCGCGCTCCAGGATGCCGAGGTCGGTGCCGCGCAGCGTGCCGCCGGGGCTGAACGCGACGATCCGGCCGTGGTCGAAGCCGCCCGCCATCACCGGCACCACCAGGTGGTCGCCGGTGCCGTGGGCGCCGATGACGCCGCAGCCGCCGCGCCCGCAGGCGGCGTGCCGGCCGGCGTCGAACGCGCGCATCGCCTCGACGTGCTCGTCGGGCCCGGCGCCGGCGAGGACCCGCTGGTCGCCGTCCAGCACCACGACCGCCACGTCCAGCAGGGTCGCGACCTCGTCCACGACCTCCTGGAGGCCGCCGCCGCACAGCACGATCTGCACCAGCGCCCGGTGGACCTCCTCGGTGCGGGCGAGGACGGCCGCCTGCCGGTTCAGGATGTCGGTCAGGACCTGGTTGAGGATGTCGTCGAAGCCGACGTCGTTCGGGAGCAGGATCAGGGGGAAGCCGCGCCGGTCCGCCTGCGCGATCATCTCGGCGGGGAGGGAGTCGAGGTAGCGGCCCAGTTTGATGGCCAGGGCCGCGAGGCCGCGCTCGTCGAGGTCGGCGACCAGGTTGTCGAGCGACTGGGGGGTGTTGCGGAGGGGGTAGCCGGTGGTGAGGAGCAGCTCGTTCGGTTTGACCCACGACAGGATGTCGGGGACCTCCATCACGTTGAGCCGCTGGACGACGCGGTCGAGTCCGGCCCGGCCGGCGATGAGGCGGGCGCCGTTGAGGGTGCTGACGCCGAGGACCTCGCCCACCGACAGGCCGTAGGTCAGTGTTCCGGTACTCGCGAGCCGCAGGGCCGGTGGGCCCGGGTCCGCAGTGGTGTAGCTCATGCCAGGGGTCACCTCGCTTTTGGTGCGTTCATCGCCAGTGACGATGTGATCGCTACCGGTTCCTGATCAAAAATGACAACAAAGACGAACGATGACAACCATCCTTGGCAGCTTTCTCCATACGACCGGTGGGGGGGCCGTTCTACCGTCGTCGCGAGGCCGGGCCGCCCGCGAACCGGACGGCCGCCGACACCGGCCTCGGGAGGATCCGTGACCGCGCTCGTCCGCGACCCCGTCCCGCTCCCGGCCCGGGCCCGGCGGCGGCCGCCCGCCGCCGGGGCGGCGAGCCTCGCGCTGCGGCCGCTGCTGGACCCGCCGCGCCGCCCGGCCCGCGTCATCGCCGTGTTCCCGTCGGCGGTGTACCTGGAGGCGCGGGGCGGCCCCGAGCCGCGCGTGCTCGCCGTCGTCACCTCCGACGCCGGGCGGCCGCCGAACGCGGTGGTCGTCGTCGCGACGCGCCGCGAGCACCCGTTCCGGCCGGTCCGCGAGGGCGGGGACGCCCTCGTCGGCGAGGGCCGGGTGGAGGCGGACGGGCTGAGCGTGCGCGTCCGCCGCTGGTGGGATCCCTCGCCCGCGCTCGGGACGCCGCACCCGGCCGCGCTCGCCCGCGGCGTCCGCGCCCTGGAGGCCGAGCTCGCCGCCGCCGGCGTCCTCACCGAGGGCGGGCCTGCGCGCGGCGGCCTCGACGGGCATCCCGACCCCGGCGCGCTGGCGGCCGCGTGCGCGGCGGGCGACCTCGCGGGCGCGGTGGAGGCGGCCGAGCGGATCGTCGGCCTCGGGCCGGGGCTGACGCCGTCCGGCGACGATATCCTGTGCGGCCTGCTGGTGACTCTGCGGCTGGTCGGCGGCGCCGTCCGGCGCGGCGAGGCGGCCGTGCGGCTGGCCGACTGGCTCGGCGCCGCCGTGACCGCCGACGCCGGCACCCGCACCACCGCGCTGTCGGCGACGCTGCTGCACTGCGCCGCCTCGGGCGGTGCCGGCGCCGAGGTCGCGGCCGTGCTGCGCTTCGTCGCGGGCCATGAGCCGCCGGGCGGCGCGGGCCAGGGCGCCGTCCGCCGGCTGCTGTCGATCGGGCACACCTCCGGCACCGACCTCGCCCACGGCGTCCTCGCGGGCTGCCGCGCCGCGCTCGCCCTGGCCTCCCCCGGCGTCCTGGACCTCCCGAGGGTCCCTGCATGAGCGCAGCGGACCGGGGGGCGCGGGGGGAAGGTCCCGCGCAGGGCGCGCCCATGAACGACTGGGTCGAGGTGCGGCGGGGCGCCTACCACGATTCGGTCACGCTGATGCGGGTCAGCCGGAACCTGGCGGAGCGCCCGGAGGTCACCGCGGCGATGGTGGCGATGGGCACCGAGCCGAACCGCGAGATGATCGCGCGGATGGGGTTCGCCGTGCCGGACGGGACGGGCCCGGACGACCTGGTCGTCGCGATCCGCGCCGAGGGCGGCCCCGACGAGGCGCGGGAGGCGCTCGACGCGCTGCTGGCCGCGGCGTCCCGCCCGCCGGCCGGCGGCGGAGTGCTGGGCGCGCCCGAGCCGCCGCGCACGACCCGGTCGGCGGCGGCGCGGTCGGACGCGACGATCGCGCTGCTGTCGGTGCCGGGCCCGCACGTGTTCCCCGAGGCGATGGACGCGCTCGACGCGGGCCTCAATGTGATGGTCTTCAGTGACAACGTGCCGCTCGCCCAGGAGATCGCGCTGAAGGAGGCGGCGGCGCGGCGCGGCCTGATCGTGATGGGCCCCGACTGCGGGACGGCGGTGGTCGGCGGCGCGGGCCTGGGGTTCGCGAACGCGGTCCGGCCGGGGCCGGTGGGCGTCGTCGCCGCGTCCGGGACGGGCGCGCAGCAGCTGATGTGCCTGCTGGACGCGGCGGGCACCGGGGTGAGCCACGTGCTCGGCGTCGGCGGCCGCGACCTGTCGCCCGAGGTGAGCGGCCGGTCGGCGCTGGCGGCGCTCGCCGCGCTGGACGCCGACCCCGGCACCGAGCTGATCGTGCTGGTGTCCAAACCGCCCGCGCCGCAGGTCCTCGACCTGATCCGGGAGGCGGCCCGCCGGCTGGACACGCCGGTGGTGTTCGCGCTGCCGGTGCCCGGCGAGGACGACCTGACCCGGGCGGCGGAGAAGGTGCTGGCGGCCCTCGGCCGGGCCGTCCCGGAGTGGCCGCGCTGGACCGCGGCACCGCGCGGGGCCCCTGAGGCCGGCGGGGCGCGCGGGCGGGCGCTGCGCGGGCTGTTCGCGGGCGGCACCCTGCGGGACGAGGCCGCGATGATCGCCGCGGCGGCGCTCGGCCGCGACCTGGAGGCGCGCGGCCACCGGTTCACCGACTTCGGCGACGACGCCTACACCCGGGGCCGCGCGCACCCGATGATCGACCCGGCGCTGCGGCTGGAGGCGCTGGCGGCCGAGGCCGCCGACCCGGCGTGCGGCGCCCTGCTGCTGGACGTGGTGCTCGGGTACGGCGCCGAGCCCGACCCGGCGGCCGCGCTCGCCCCGGCGATCGCCACCGCCGTCCGCGACCGCCCCGGCCTCGCGGTCGTGGTGTCGCTGTGCGGGACGCCGGCCGACCCGCAGGGCCGCGACCGGCAGGCCGCGGCGCTGTGCGAGGCGGGCGCCGACGTGTTCGCCTCCAACGCGGCCGCGACACGGCACGCGCTGCGCGCCGTCGAGGGGGTACCGGCATGACCGAACAGCGGCTGGGCGGGCTGCTGGCCCGCGAGCCACGCGTCGTCACCGCAGGCGTGGAGGTGCTGGCGGAGGCGCTCGCCGAGCAGGCCGTCCCGGTGCGGCAGGTCGACTGGCGGCCGCCGCCCGCCGGGACGGAGGCGGCGCTCGCCGCCGTGCTCGGCGACCCGCGGCACGCCGACGCGAACGCCCGCGCCGTGCGGCGCATGGTGACGGCCCGCCCGCACCTGGTGGACGTCCGCCCGGCGCGCGAGGTCCTCGGCCTGGAGCCGGGCACGTTCCTGCACGCGGGCCCGCCGCTGGAGTGGGAGCGCGCGTCCGGCCCGATGCGCGGGGCGCTGATCGGCGCGATGCTCCTGGAGGGGCTCGCCGAGACGCCGCTCGGCGCGCGCCACGCGCTGGAGCGCGGCGCGGCCGTCCTCGAACCGTGCCACCACCACGCGACCGTCGGGCCGATGGCCGGGGTCGTCAGCCCGTCGATGTGGATGTTCGTGGTGGAGGACGCCGAGCACGGCGGCACCGCCTACTGCTCCCTCAACGAGGGCCTCGGGAAGGTGCTGCGGTACGGGGCGTACGGGCCGGAGGTGATCGAGCGGCTGGCGTGGATGGGCGAGGTGCTCGGCCCGGCGCTGCGGGCCGCCGTCCGGCGGCACGGCCCGCTCGACCTGGTGTCGGTCATCGCGCAGGCGCTGCAGATGGGCGACGAGCTGCACAACCGCAACCGCGCGGCGACGTCGCTGCTGCTGCGGGAGCTGGCGCCCGACCTCATCGACGCCGAGGAGGTCCCCCGCGGCCGGGCCGCCGAGGCGCTGCGGTTCGCGGCGGGCAACGACCACTTCTTCCTGAACGCCGGGATGGCGGCGGCGAAGGCGTGCGCGGACGCGGCCCGCGGCGTCCCCGGGTCGAGCCTGGTCGTGGCGATGGCCCGCAACGGCACCGACTTCGGCATCCAGCTGTCGGGCACCGGCGACCGCTGGTTCACCGGCCCCGCGGGCGTCCCCGACGGGCTGTACCTCGGCGACTACGGCCCGGACGACGCCAATCCCGACATCGGCGACTCGGCGATCACCGAGACGGCCGGGACGGGCGGGTTCGCGCTCGCCGCCGCGCCCGCGATCGTCCGGTTCGTGGGCGGCGAGGTCCCGGACGCGGTCGCCGCCACCCAGCGCATGTACGAGATCACGATGGCCGAGCACCCGGCGCTGCAGATCCCGCTGCTGTCGTTCCGCGGCACCCCCGCCGGGATCGACGCCGCCCGGGTCGTCCGCACCGGCATCCTGCCCGTCATCGACACCGGCATCGCGGGCCGCGAGGCCGGCACCGGGCAGGTCGGCGCCGGGCTCGTCGAGCCCCCGCCGAACGTGTTCGCCGACGCCCTGCACGCCCTCGCGGAGATCGCGTAGCGGGGGGCGCAGGGGGTAGCGTCCGGGGCATGAGCGAGTCGATCACCGGGGAGCAGTACGCCCTGAGCGCCGGGCCGTACCAGGCCGTCGTCACCGAGTCGGGCGCGAGCCTGCGGGAGCTGACCTGCGGCGGTCTCCCGCTGGTGCTGTCGCACGGCGCCGACGAGCCCGCCCCGGCCGCGTTCGGGCACCTGCTCGTCCCGTGGCCGAACCGGATCGACCGCGGCCGCTACCGCTACGGCGGCGCCGAGCACCAGCTCGACGTGTCCGAGCCCGAGCGCGACTGCGCGATCCACGGCCTGGTCCGGTGGGCGTCCTGGCGGGTCGCCGAGCACGAGCCGCACCGGGTGCGGCTGACCCACCGGCTGCTCGCCACGGGCGGCTACCCGTTCCGCCTCGACCTGGAGGCCGAGTACACCCTGGACGCCGAGGCCGGGCTGCGCGTGCGGATGTCCGCCCGCAACGCCGGGACGAAGACCGCGCCGTACGGGCACGGCGCCCACCCCTACCTGACGGTCGGCGAGCCCATCGACGCCTGCACCGTCCACCTGCTCGCCGACCGGTACCTGCCGGTGGACGACCGGATGATCCCCTCCGGGCCGTCCGAGGACGTCACCGGCACCCGGTACGACCTGCGGACCGGTCCGCTGCTCGGCGACCGCCCGATCGACAACGCGTTCACCGGGCTGAACCGCGACGGCGGCGGCCGCGTCTGGGTGGTGCTGTCGGGCGGCGGCCGGACGGTGCGGCTGTGGGCGGACGCGGCGCACCCGTGGATGGAGATCTACACCGCCGACAACGCCCCGACTCCGCGCGCCGGTCTCGGCGTGGAGCCGATGACGTGCCCGCCGAACGCGTTCGCGTCCGGGGAGGACCTGCTCCACCTGGAGCCGGGCGCGGAGTTCCACGGCACCTGGGGCATCGTCGTCGGCGGCTGACCCGGGCGGGGCCGCTCCGGACACCGCCGCTCCGGACACCGCCGCTCCGGACACCGCCGCTCCGGACGCCGCCGATTCCGCCGCGACCGGTTCCCCGGCGGGCGGCGGTTGGGGGATCATGGCGGGGTGAACTTCAGTGTGTCCTCGTTCGACGACCTGTCCGCGCGCATCGCCGCCGCCCGCGACGCGCACGGCGAGCGCTTCCCCGGCGGCGCGGAGGGCCGGCAGCCGGTGCACACCGTGTACGTGCCCGCCGACCGGTTCTCCCGCTCGACGCCCGCCGACTTCGGCGCGGAGGCCCTGCGGCTGCTGAACACGCACACGCCCGGCGCCGGGTCGTTCGGCGCCGCGTTCGGCCTCGACCCGGAGCTGGCCGGGCCTGTGCGGGAGCGGGTCGCCGCCAAGCTCGCCGCCGAGCCGGTCGAGGACCTGCGGATCGACTTCGAGGACGGCTACGGCGTGCGCGAGGACGCCGAGGAGGACGCGCACGTCGCGCAGGTCGTGGAGGCCGTCGCCGCCGCGTACCAGGTGAAGGGCCTCCCCCACTACTGGGGGCTGCGGGTGAAGTCGTTCGCCGACGGCGGCCACGAGCGGGCGATGCGGACGCTGGACGGGTTCCTCACCGCGCTGCGCGACCGGCTCGGCCGGCTGCCCGGCGGGTTCACGATCACCTTCCCGAAGGTGCTGAGCGTGGAGCACGTCCGGCTGTTCACCGAGTTCCTCGACCGGCTGGAGGGCGCGCTCGGGCTGCCGCAGGGCATCCTGCGGTTCGAGCTCCAGGTCGAGACGCCGCAGTCGCTCATCGACCACGCGGAGGGGCGGGTCGGGCTCGGCCCGCTCGTCGAGGCCGCGCAGGGCCGCGTCACCGCCGCGCACTTCGGCGTGTTCGACTACACCGCCGCGCTGGGGCTGCCGCCGCACGAGCAGCGGCTCGACCACCCGGCGTGCGACTTCGCCCGCCACCTGATGCAGGTGTCGCTCGCCGGGACCGGGGTGCGGCTGTCGGACGGCTCCACCAACGTCGTCCCCCGCAACGACGGGCCCGACGAGGTCAACGCGGCCTGGGCGGCGCACGCGGCGCACGTCCGGCACTCGCTGGCGCACGGCTTCTACCAGGGCTGGGACCTGCACCCCGCGCACCTGCCGAGCCGGTACGCGGCCGTGTACGCGTTCCACCTGACCGGCGCCGACGAGGTCATCGGGCGGGTCCGGGCGTGGCACGAGCAGGCGGCGGGCGGCGCGAGCGGCTTCCTGGACGAGCCCGCCACGATCAAGGCGCTGACGGCCCGGCTGCGCCGCGCGGTCGACTGCGGCGCGCTGGACGAGAGCGTCCTCCCGGCGCCCTGACCCTGGACGGCCGGCCGTGGTTACCGGGCGCGCCCCCAGAACGGGCCGACGGCGTTCATGAGGGTGCGGAGCTGCTCCTCCTCGTAGGCGAAATGGGCGTCGAGTTCGGCGGTGATCCGGTCGAGCTCCGCGCGGACCTCGCCCGGGTCGCGGGAGCCGGCGTCGTCCAGCACGGCCTGGAGCCTCCGCCGGTTCTCGGTGACGGTGACGTGCTCGCGCCGCAGGCGGGTGATCACCGGGGCGAGGCCGGGGAACTCGGTCTCCAGGCGGGGGAAGGCGCGCGCCTCCTCGTTGTCGTGGTGCTCGCCGAGGACGTCGCAGACGGAGACGCAGTGCTCGCGGAGCTGCCGCGCGAGGTCGGAGGCGCCTTCGGAGACGCCGCCGGGGACGCGGTCGGAGCCGGGGCCCGCGTAGAAGGCGTCGACGTCGGCGCGCAGGTCCGCCAGCCGGGCGCGCAGGTCGTCGTGGATCCTGACCAGCTCGTCGCCGATGGCGGCGCCCCGCCCGTCCAGGTGGCCGCGGTGGAGGGCGACGACCGGGATGACGCGGCTCGTCCGCCGCTGGTAGTCGGCGTAGGCGGGGACGCGCTCGCCCTGCCGCGCGTACAGCCGGTCGCGCTCGTCGCCCGCGACGGGGAGGGCGACGCCCTCGAAGGTCTCGGTGCCGACCTCGACGGTGACGCGCGGGTCGGCGCGGACGTTGTGGTACCACGCGGGGTCGTGCGGCAGCCCCGCGTTGGAGGCGAACACGATCAGCCGGTCTCCGTCCGCCATGTAGCCGAGCGGTGTGGTGTGCGGCGCGCCGGTCTTCCTGCCCGTGCTGGTGAGCAGGAGCAGGTCGGCCCCCTCGAAGGGCCCGCCGACCCGCCCCCCGCCGGCCCGGAACTCCTCGATGACCTGCCGGTTCCAGTCGCTCATGGACGCGGCACTCCTATTCTGGACGCGATCAGGGACGCATTTGCTTTGAGAACAAAGCTATTTTGAAAGCAGAGCCAATGTCAACCGAAGAGAGCGCCGGGCCGGACGTCGACGACGGCATCCGGACGATGCTGATGCTGATGCCGCGGCTGGTCTCCGCGGCCAAGAAGATCAAGGTGCCGGCCGAGCTGGCCGCCTTCGACCTCGCGCCCCGGCACCTGTCGCTGCTCGCCTACCTGCTGTTCGACGGCCCGCTCACGGTGAACGCGCTGGCCGCCCGGCTGGAGGTGGCGCCCGCGACGGTGAGCCTGATGGTCGGCGACCTCAGCCGGCAGGGCATCCTGCTGCGCCGCGAGGACCCCGCCGACCGGCGCCGCACCATCGTCAGCGTCGCCGACGAGCACCTGCCCGCGATCAACGGGTGGCTCGGCCGCGGCGCCGGCGCCTGGCGCACCGCCCTGGAGCCGCTCACGCCCGCGCAACGCCGGATGTTCATCGACACGCTGCTGGCCTACGAGCGCGCGGTCAGCGAGGCTCGCGGCGGGTGAACGCCTCCAGGTCGTCCGGCGTGTCGATGTCGTCGGGCGCCGCCACGTCGTCGCACGGGACCTCGGTGACCAGCTCCGGGTGGGCCCGCAGGTAGCCGCGCGCGCCCTGGTCGCCGACCGCCGCCTCCGCGACGCCCGCGAAGTGCTCCGCGCTCAGCAGCGCGGGGTTGCGCGGCGCTCCCCCGTAGGTCGCGACCGCGATGGCGGCGCCCGCCTCGTACGCGGCGACCAGCCGCCGGACCGCGGCCGCGGTGACGAGCGGCTGGTCGACGAGCGCGACCACCACGGCCGGGCAGGCGGGCGGCAGCGCGGCGAGCCCGGTGCGCAGCGAGGAGCCCATGCCGTCGCGCCAGCCCGGGTTCGGGACGACGACGGCGCCGATCACCTCGATCTGCGCCGCGCCCGCCACCACCAGGACCGGGGTGCAGCCCCCGTCCCGCAGCATGCGGACGCCGCGGTCGACCAGGCGCTCGCCGTCCAGTTCCAGGGTCGCCTTGGGCCGCCCGAGCCGGCTGCCCTCCCCGGCCGCGAGCAGCAGGCCCGCCGGGGACACCGCGCGGTGCAACGTCATCCCGCGAGGGTAGTGCCGTCAGGGCGCGTCGGCGTGGATCCGGCCGGTGGTGTCGGTGAGCGGGCGCCCCGAACCGCCCCAGCGGAGCTGGACCAGCTCCGCCGCGATCGACACCGCCGTCTCCTCCGGCGTCCGCGCGCCGAGGTCCAGGCCGATCGGCGAGCGGAGCCGGCCCAGCTCGGCCTCGGTCAGCCCGGCCTCGCGCAGCCGGGCGAGCCGGTCGTCGTGGGTGCGGCGCGACCCCATCGCGCCGATGTAGCCGGCGTCGGTGCGCAGCGCCACCTCCAGCAGCGGCACGTCGAACTTGGGGTCGTGGGTCAGCACGCAGATCGCGGTGCGCCCGTCGATGGTGCCGCGCTCCTCCTCCAGGAACTTGTGCGGCCACTTCACCACCACCTCGTCGGCCTCGGGGAACCGCTTCGGCGTCGCGAACACCGGCCGCGCGTCGCAGACCGTCACCCGGTAGCCGAGGAACGCGCCGACCCGGGCGACGGCCGCGGCGAAGTCGATCGCGCCGAACACCAGCAGCCGCGGCGGCGGCGCGAACGAGTGGACGAACACCGACAGGTCGTCCAGCCGCCGCTCGCCCTCCGGCCCGTAGTGCCGCTGCCCGGTGAGGCCCTGCGCGAGCATGCCGCGCGCGTCGTCGTCGACCGCCGCGTCGAGGCGGGCGGCGTGCGGCTCGCCGGGCGCGAGCGAGCCGGAGGCGCGGTCGGCCCACACGACGCGGCGGGCGCCGATGCGGCCCGGCCCGGCGACCACGGTGGCGACCGCGACCGGCTCGTGCCGCTCGATCGCCGCCGCGACCTTGGGGAACTCGGGGAAGGCGGCGGGGCCGACCGGCTCCACCAGCACGTCCAGGATGCCGCCGCAGGTCAGCCCGACGGCGAACGCGTCGTCGTCGCTCACCCCGTACCGCTGGACGACCGGCGTCCCGGTCTCCAGCACCGACTGCGCCAGCTCGTACACGGCGCCCTCCACGCAGCCGCCGGACACGCTCCCCGCCACCTCGCCGCCCGCCGACACCGCCATCGCGGCGCCCGGCGGGCGCGGCGCGCTGCGGAAGGTGTGCACGACGGTCGCGAGACCGAACGTCTCCCCCGAGGCGTACCAGCCGGTGATGTCGCCGAGCACGTCACGCATGAGCGCTCCCCTTTCCCGCGGTGCCCGCGACGATGCGGGCGAGTTCCTCCAGGGCCGCCAGGCTGTGCCCGGAGGTGAAGTCGTCGACGTGCGGCAGCGCCGCCGCCATCCCCGCCGTCAGCGGCTCGTACCCGGGCCGCGCCTTGTGCGGGTTCGCCCACACGACGCGGTGCGCGAGCCGGCTCAGCCGCGCCATCTGCTCGCCGAGCAGCGCCGCGTCGCCGCGCTCCCAGCCGTCGGAGGCGATCACCACGACCGCGCCGCGGGCCAGGCCGCGCTGCCCGAACCGGTCGAGGAACTCCCTCAGCTCCTCGCCGAGCCGGGTGCCGCCGCTCCAGTCCGGGATGGCGGCCGACGCCGCCGCCATCGCCGCGTCCGCGTCGCGGTGCCGCAGCTCGCGGGTGAGGCGGGTGAGCCGCGTCCCGGCGCTGAACACCTCCACGTCGCGGCCGCCGGACCGGGCGGCGGCGTGCGCGAACCGCAGCAGCGCGTCGGCGTAGGGGCTCATCGACCCGCTGACGTCCACGATCAGCACGACCCGGCGCGGGCGGGTGCGGTGCGCCCGGTGCCGCAGCAGGGACGTCTCGCCGCCGCGCCGCAGCGTCTCGCGGACCGTCCGGGCGGGATCGAGCCGCCCCGCCGGCGCCGGGGCGAACCGGCGCGACCTGCGCCGCTGCCCTCCGGCGTCCAGCAGCGCGATGAGCCGGGCGACCTCGGCGCGCTCGGCTGCGCTCAGCCGCGCCACGTCCCGGTCGCGGAGCACCTCGGTCGCGCTGGCCGTGGCCGCCGTCAGGTCTCCGTCCTCCCGCGCGCCGGGCGGCGCGGCCGCGTCGGGCACGGCCATCCGGCGCACGACCACCGGCGGCGGCGTGCGCCGCCCCGGCCGCGCGGTCGCGCCGGAGAAGTACGCGGCGAAGCACCGGTCGTAGCGGGAGAGGTCGTCGGGGTCGGCGCACAGCGTCAGCCGGCCCGCCCAGTACACGTCCTTCGGGTCGAGGACGTCGAGGTGGTCGAGCGCCGCCAGCATCGCCTGGACGCGCTCGGGGTCGGCCGCGCCGCCCGCCGCGCGCAGCGTCCGGGCGAACCCGACCAGCGTCTCGGTCACGTCCCGCCGCACGGCTCAGCCCCCGTTGAGCAGGGCCCCGAGCCCGCCGCCGAGGACGCGCTGCTGGTCCTCGCGGTACTTGAGCACGGCGCCCAGCGTCACCGCCGCCGACGCCGGGTCGAGCTCGCGGGCGCCGAGCGCCACCAGGGCCTCGGTCCAGTCGAGGGTCTCGGCGACGCCGGGCGGCTTCAGCAGCCCGGCCCCGCGCATCCGCTGCGCGGCGCGGGCGACCTGCCCGGCGAGCCGCTCGGCCGCGTCCGGCAGCCGCCGCCTGATGATCGCGACCTCGCGGTCGAACGAGGGGTGCTCCAGCCAGTGGTACAGGCAGCGCCGCTTGAGCGCGTCGTGCACCTCGCGGGTGCGGTTGGAGGTGACCACGACCACCGGCGGCCGCTCGGCCCGGATCGTGCCGAGCTCCGGGACGGTGATCGTGAAGTCGCTGAGGACCTCCAGCAGGAACGCCTCGAACTCGTCGTCGGCGCGGTCGAGCTCGTCCACCAGCAGGACGCTCGGCGCGGTCTCCAGCGCCCGCAGCAGCGGCCTGGCCAGCAGGAACCGCCGGTCGTACAGCTCGCCCTCCAGCCGCGCCACGTCGTGCACGCCGGCGGCCTCGGCGGCGCGCAGGTGCAGCAGCTGGCGCGGGAAGTCCCAGTCGTAGAGGGCCTGGGAGGCGTCCAGGCCCTCGTAGCACTGGAGCCGGATCAGCGGCGCGCCGAGGGCCCGCGCGAGCGTCTTGGCCAGCTCGGTCTTGCCGACGCCGGCCTCGCCCTCCAGGAACAGCGGCCGGCCCATCCGCAGCGCGAGGAAGCACGCCGTGGCGAGCCCCTCGTCGCACAGGTAGGCGTGCCGGTCGAGCAGGCCCGCGAGCTCCGCGGGCGATCCGACCCGGTCCATGGTCGTCGACGCCGTCTCCCCCACGGCATCGAGGCTACTCGGCGGGAGACGCAAGTCACATGGCCCGCGCTCTTGCGTTTCGGCGGCCTCGTCCGGTTCGCCACAATTCATATGATGCAGGTAGGGAAAGTTGACTTTACGGCTGGTGCCCGCGAGCATCGGACCATGCGATCCGGTAACGGCAAGGAACCCGACCTCACCGACGAGGCCGCCTACGAGAGCGTCCGCGCGCTGTCCCGGCGGGGCATGCTGCGCCTGTCCGCGGGCGCCGGCGCCGCGCTCGCCGTCCCCGCCGCCCTCCCCGCCGCCGCGACGGGCGCCCGCGCGGCCGACGAGGGCCCGGCGATCGTGAAGCCGCTGCCTCCCGAGCTGTTCATCCCGTACGGGACCAACGCCGAGATGCGGTGGGAGGCCATGCGCGGCCAGGGCCTGCTCACCCCCGCCGACCGCTTCTTCGTCCGCAACCACGTCGCCACCCCGCGCATCGACGCGCGCACCTGGCGGCTCAAGCTGTGGGGAACCGGGCTGCACGGCTCCCCCGGCGAGGAGCGTCCCGTCCGGTTCTCCTACGCCGACCTGCTGCGGCTCCCCTCCGAGACCATCACGGCCTTCATCGAATGCACCGGGAACGCCCGGGGGTTCTACACCTCCCAGCAGGGGCAGCAGGTCTCAGGGACGCCCTGGAAGCTCGGCGCCATCGGCGTCGCGCGGTGGCGCGGGGTCCGGCTCTCCACCGTGCTGCGCCTCGCAGGTATTACCCGCGAGGCCGTGGACATCCTGCCGCGCGGGCTGGACGCTGACTATGTGGACAAGGGCGAGAACCTCGGCCGCGTGCGGCGTCCCCTTCCCGTCGCCAAGGCGATGAAGGACGTCCTCCTCGCCTACGAGATGAACGGCGCCCCGCTCCCGCCCGACCACGGGTACCCCGTCCGGCTGGTCGTGCCGTCCTGGACGGGCATCGCCTCCATCAAGTGGCTCGGGGACATCCAGGTCGCCGCCGAGCCGCTGTACTCCCCGTGGAACACCCGCTTCTACCGGCTCTTCGGCCCCGGCTACCCGCCGGAGGGATCGCCGCCGGTGACCCGCGCGAACGTCAAGTCGGCCTTCGAGCTGCCCTGGGAGGCGTCCCTGCCCGCGGCGCCGCAGGTCCTGCGCGGCCGGTCCTGGTCGGGCACCGGCCGGATCCGGCACACCGAGATCAGCGTGGACGGCGGCGCCACCTGGCGGCGCGCCAGGCTGCTCGACCGCCCCGACCCGCGGGGCTGGACGCGCTGGGAGTTCCCCTGGAGGCCGCACAGCCGCGGACCTCACGAGCTGCTGGCGCGGGCCACCGACGAGACCGGCGCGTCCCAGCCCTTCAACGCCCCCTACAACACCCTCGGCTACCTGTTCGGCGCCGTCGTACGCCACCCCGTCGCCGTCTCCTGAACCCCCGACGCCGTCTCCTGAACCCCCGATCCCCCGACAGGCACGCACGAAAGGACGACCATGGCACTGTGGAAGCCGGACCCGACCTTCTACGCCTCCCCCCGCGACGCGGCCTCGGCCCCCGCCGAGAAGCTCGCCTACGTGGTCGCCTTCGACCGTGCCGCCGCGAAGCCCGACGCGCTCGCCGTCCTGGACGTCGACCCCGGCTCGCCGTCCTACGGGGACGTGGTGGGCTGGACGGAACTGCCCTACCTCGGTGACGAGCTGCACCACTTCGGGTGGAACGCGTGCAGCAGCGCGCTGTGCCCGGGGTCGCCGCATCCGCACGTGGAGCGCCGGTACCTCATCGTCCCCGGGCTGCGCTCGTCCCGGGTGTACGTGATCGACACCAAGGACGACCCCACGGCCCCCAAGATCGTCAAGGTGCTGGAGGCCGACGAGCTGGCCAAGCGCGCCGGGTACTCGCGGCCCCACACCGTCCACTGCGGGCCCGAGGGGCTCTACCTGACGGCGCTCGGCGGCGCCAACGGCGAGGACGGGCCGGGCGGCATCGCGCTGCTCGACCACACCTCGTTCGACGTCCTCGGCCGGTGGGAGGTCGACCGGGGCCCGCAGTACCTCGCCTACGACGCGTGGTGGCACATCGCGCACGACGTCCTCGTCACGTCCGAGTGGGGCACCCCCTCCATGGTGGAGGACGGCGTCGTCGGCGAACTGCTGCTCGGCCGCAAGTACGGGCACGCGCTGAACTTCTTCGACCTGCGCAAGCGCAAGCACGTCCAGACCGTCGACCTCGGCGACGAGCACCAGATGGTCCTGGAGCTGCGCCCCGCGCACGACCCGACCAAGCTGTACGGGTTCGCGGGCGTGGTCGTCAACGTCGAGGACCTGTCGGCGTCCGTCTGGGTCTGGCACCGCGACGGCGACGCCTGGACCGCCACCAAGGTCATCACCATCCCCGCCGAACCGGCCGACCCCGCCGGCCTCCCGCCGGTCATCCAGCCGTTCGGCGCGGTGCCGCCGCTCGTCACCGACATCGACCTGTCCGTGGACGACCAGTGGCTGTACGTGTCGTGCTGGGGCACCGGCGAGCTGAAGCGCTACGACGTCAGCGACCCGTTCAACCCCGTCGAGGCGGGCTCGGTCCGCATCGGCGGCATCGTCAACCGGACACCGCATCCCGCCGAGCCGGACCGCCCCCTCGCCGGCGGTCCGCAGATGGTCGAGATCAGCCGCGACGGCAAGCGCGTCTACGTCACCAACTCGCTCTACGGCTCGTGGGACGACCAGTTCTACCCCGACGGCGTCGGCGCCTGGATGGCCAAGCTCGACTCCACCCCGGACGGGTTCGCCTTCGACGAGCGCTTCTTCCCCAACGGCGACGCCTTCCGCGGCCGCCGCCCCCACCAGACCCGCCTCCAGGGCGGCGACGCCTCCTCGGACTCCTACTGCTACCCGTGAGCGACGGGTCGCTGGCCGCGCTGGTGGCGCTCGGCGCGTTCCACGGGATCAATCCGGCGATGGGCTGGCTGTTCGCGGTGGCCCGCGGCCTCCAGGAGCGCAGCAGGGCGCTGGTCCTCCAGGCGCTCCCGGCGATCGCCGCGGGCCACGCGGCGTCCGTCGGCGCCGTCGCGGTACTGATCGCGCTGACCCGGTCGGTCGTCGCGACCCAGGCGGTCGCGATCGGCGGGGGCGCGCTGCTGGCCGGCTTCGGGCTGTGGCGGCTGCTGTCGCGGCGCCACTTCCGCTGGGTCGGGATGCGGATCTCGCTGTGGCAGCTCGCCGGCTGGTCGTTCCTGATGTCGTCGGTGCACGGCGCAGGGCTGATGCTGCTGCCCGTGCTCACCTCGTCCGGGACGGCCCCGGCGGGCCACGACCACGGGCTGGCGTCCTCGTCCGGCAGCGCGGTGTCCACGGGGATCTTCGTGACGGCCGTGCACACGCTGTCGATGTTCGCCGTCGCGGGCGTCATCGCGGTGCTCGTCTACGAGATCGTCGGGCTGGCGGTGCTGCGGCGCGCCTGGTTCAACCTCGACCGCGTCTGGGCCGTCGCGCTGATCGGCGCCGGGGCCGTCACCCTCTTCACCGCCCTGTGACGCCCGGTCCACGGCCCCCTGGCGGCGCCGGCCGACCGAGGGCGAGCACGATCCGCAGGGTCTAGCGGCGCTTGCCGACGGCGGTCAGGTCGATCTCGATGTCGAACGGCACCGTCAC
The DNA here is from genome assembly GCF_900188445.1 of Actinomadura meyerae. Classification (GTDB taxonomy): domain Bacteria; phylum Actinomycetota; class Actinomycetes; order Streptosporangiales; family Streptosporangiaceae; genus Spirillospora; species Spirillospora meyerae. Next base: position 431,698 of record NZ_FZOR01000001.1, on the reverse strand, counting down.
CTTGAGCTGGTCGTGGTGGATGCCGGTCAGTGCGTAGGCGTCACTGGCGGGTTCGAGCTCGTAGACGTACACGATGGTCCGGCCCTCGTCCTCCTCGACCCGCCAGTAGTGCTTGATGCCGGCCTGCCGGTACCTGCGCGGCTTGGTCTCCCGATCACGGATCTCGGAATCAGGCGATACCGCCTCGACCGCCAGCAGCACATCCTCGGGTAGGTAGTAGGTCGACGGCTCGTCTCGCACGTACGCCTCAGCCGAGACGATGAGAACATCGGGCTCGGGCGCCTGGCGCCCACCGAGCTTGACGGTCATCTCCCGATCCGCGCACAGATCCTCGGGCGCCTGCCTGGCGAGCTCGTCCCGGAGCAGATCGATCACCCGGACGTGCCACTTGCGCTGCGGGCCCGCGAAGACCAGGCTCCCGTCGATCAGCTCGGTGTGCCGGGGCAGACCGCGCATGCGCAGGAAGTCGTCGGCGGTGAAACCGCCCGGCGGGGGGATCACCCAGTCTGGCACCGGTGCAGCGTCCATGTGACCACTTTCTGCGATCGCCTCGACACTCTGAGCGCTCATGCACTTACCTTGACACACGAGCCCCGCCGTGGTCCTGGCAACGGCCTAGAACAAGGCCTCGGGCCGGGGACGTCAGGCGGGGTCGGGGGCCTCGCCCCTGGCGTGCAGGAGCGTCTGGAGTTCGGCGAGCTGGCGGGCGGAGAGGGCCTTCTCGGCGCCGTTGATGCCCATCGCGCCGATGGAGGTGCCGTCCGCCAGGTCGAGGGTCGGCCACGGGTCGCCGGTGTTCATCGTGACGTCGAGGATCTCCGGCCACTCCAGGCGGCGGGTGTTGAACGCGTTGACGACCGTGACGCCCGACTCGTCGGCGGCGACGCGGCAGCGCGCGAGCATGTGCAGGATCCACGCGACGACCGCGCCGAACCCCACCATCAGGCCGCGGTCGAGCGCCTTGTACTGCTCCGGCACCACCACGGCGAGCACGATCAGGCCGAGCAGGACCACGCCCGCCGTGGTGTAGGCGACGACACGGGTGGTGCGGGGGCGCCACACGGTCGGCAGTGCCGGAGTCTCAGTCAACGATGCCGGACTCTCAGTCGACGATCTTCGCGATGGGGATCTCCAGGATGTCGTGCGCGCCCGCGGCCTTCAGCGCCGGGATCAGCGTGTTGACCCCCCGCTTGGCGACCACGGACTCCACGGCGTTCGACTCGCCGCCGGCGAGCGAGGTGACCGTGGGCGACGACATCGCGGGCATGATGTCGAGGACGTCCTGCAGGTCGGCCTGCGCGACGTTCAGCTTCAGCAGCACCTTGCCGCGCGCGCGGATCACGCCCTGCAGCAGCAGCGCGATGTCCTCCATCGCGGCGCGCTTCTCGGCGTTCTCGTACGCCTCGCGGTTGGCGACCAGCTCGGTGTAGCTCGTCAGCAGCGTGTCGAGGATGCGCAGGCCGTTCTTGCGGAGCGACGAGCCGGTCTCGGTGAGGTCGACGATCGCGTCCACGATGTCGGGCACCTTCGCCTCGGTCGCGCCGTAGGACGGGACGACCGTGGCCTTCACGCCGTGCTCCTCGAGGAACCGCCGGGTCATCGCCGGGAACTCGGTGGAGATCCGGACGCCCTCCGGCAGGTCCGAGACCGACTGCCAGGGCGCGCCGTCCGGCACAGCCATGATCACGCGGACCGGGTTGGCGGTCGCCTTGGAGTACTTGAGCTCGCCGAGGCTGACGACGTCGGCGTCGGTCTCGGTGATCCAGTCGCGGCCGGTGATGCCGAGGTCGAACAGCCCCTGCTCCAGGTAGGTCGGGATCTCCTGCGGGCGCAGGACCCGGACCCGGTCGATGCGGGGGTCGTCGATGGAGGCGCGGTAGTCGCGGTCCGACGTGCGCTGGACGGTGAGGTCGGCGGCGTCGAACAGCTGCATGGTCGCCTTCTCCAGCGACCCCTTCGGCAGGACGAGTGACAGCACGGGTCAGCCTTTCGGATGAGGATGCGTACGGGATACCGGGTGGTTCGGAGCGGAGACGCGCGAGCCTGTCAGGGGACGGGCCCCTGCACTCGCTACGAATGCTCCGGGCCGTGCCCGGCGTGACCGTGATGCCGCAGACCTCGCAGGGTCAGTGCCGTGTCGAGTGCGGCCACAGTCGCCTCCCATCCCTTGTCCTCGGAGCTGCCGGGCAGCCCGCTGCGTTCCAGTGCCTGCTCAATGGTGTCACATGTGAGGACCCCGTTGCCCACCGGAGTCGACTCGTCGAGCGCGACGCGGGTCACACCCGCGGTCACCGAGTCGCAGACGTAGTCGAAATGGGCGGTGGCGCCCCGGATGACCGCGCCGAGGCAGACGACCGCGTCGAAGTCGCGGGCCATCTGCTGCGCGATCACCGGCAGTTCGAGCGCGCCGGCGACGCGGGCGACGACGGGCTGGTCGATCCCGCACTCCTTGGCCGCCGCGAGGGCGCGCTCCAGGAGCTGGTCGGTGATCTGCCCGTGCCAGCGGGTGCAGACGACGCCGAGCGTGAGCCCGGCGGCGTCGACGGTCCTGTCCTCGGGGCGTCCTGCGCCGCTCATCAGAGTCCCTCGATCTGGTGTCCGAGACGGTCCCGCTTGACCGTCAGGTAGCGCCGGTTGTGCTCGGTCACGACGACGGGCATGGCCTCGCGTCCGCGCACCTCGACGCCGAAGCCGTCCAGCCCGGCGAGCTTGTCGGGGTTGTTGGTCAGCACCCGGACGGAGCGGACGCCGAGGTCACGCAGCATATGCGCCGCGTTGGAGTACTCGCGCGCGTCGGCCGGGAGCCCCAGTTCCAGGTTAGCGTCCACGGTGTCGGAGCCGTTGTCCTGCAACGCGTACGCCTGGAGCTTGGCGAGCAGGCCGATGCCGCGCCCCTCGTGCCCGCGCAGGTACAGGACGATGCCGCGCCCCTCCTGCGCGATGCGCTCCATGGCGGCGTCGAGCTGGGTGCCGCAGTCGCAGCGCTCGGAGTGCAGGACGTCGCCGGTGAGGCATTCGGAGTGGGCCCGGATCAGGACGTCCTCGCCGTCGCCGACCTCGCCGAGCACGAGCGCGATGTGCTCGCCGCCGTCCACGGCGCTGGAGAACCCGACGGCGCGCCACGACCCGAACCGGTTGGGCAGGCGGGTCTCCACGACGCGGGTGACCATCGCCTCGGTGCGGCGGCGGTACTCGGCGAGCTGTTCGATGGAGACGAGCTTGAGCCCGTGCTCCTTCGCGAAGATCTGGAGTTCGGGCAGGCGCGCCATGGTGCCGTCCTCGTTCACCACCTCGGCGAGGACGCCGGCGGGGGCGAGGCCGGCGAGCCGGGCGAGGTCGACGGCGGCCTCGGTGTGGCCGCGCCGCCGCAGGACGCCGCCCTCCCGGTAGCGCAGCGGGAAGATGTGGCCGGGCCGGACGAGGTCGCCGGGCTCGGACGCCGAGTCGCACAGGGTTCGGATGGTCTTGGCCCGGTCGGCGGCGGAGATGCCGGTGGTCACGCCGAGGCGGGCGTCCACGCTGACGGTGTAGGCGGTGCGCATCCGCTCGGTGTTCTGCGCCGTCATCAGCGGGATCTGGAGCCGGTCGAGGTCGGCGCCCTCCATCGGGACGCAGATGACGCCGCTGGTGTAGCGGATCGTGAACGTGAGCAGCTCGGGCGTCGCCTTGGCCGCGGCGAAGATGATGTCGCCCTCGTTCTCGCGGTCCTCGTCGTCGACGACCACGACGGGGCGTCCCGCCGCGATGTCGGCGACCGCCGCCTCGATGGAGTCGAAGATGCCGCTGCCGTCGCCGGTCATGTCGTTGCCGCTCATGCGGTCACCGCCTTCTGCCTGGGGATTTGCGTGCTCCGGGACTCCCGGAGCCAGTTCCTGAACCCGACCATCACCATCACGAAGAAGATCCCGTAGACCGCGCCGGAGACGTACAGCCCGGACTTGAGCGCCAGCGGCACCCCGACCAGGTCGACGAGCACCCACACGATCCAGAAGTCGACCAGCGCGCGGCTCTGCGCGAACGTCGCGACGGCGCTGCCGACGAAGATGTAGGCGTTGGCCCACGGCGACCAGGCGACCTTCAGCCAGTCGAGGTGGACGAACAGCTGGGCGACCACGGCCGTGCCGACGACGAGCGCGCCGAGCAGGACGGCGCGTTCCCGGGCGGTGGCCTGCCGGACGACGATGGCGTCGGTCTCGCGCCGCCCGCGCGTCCACATGATCCATCCGTAGAGGGCGAGGCCGCAGAACAGCACCTGCTTGAGGGCGTTGCCGGGGACGCTCGCGTGCAGGGACGCGGCGAGCAGCAGCAGCGCGCCGGTGAGCTGGACCGGCCACGTCCAGAGGGTCTTGCGCATGGCGAGCCAGACGACGGCGAGCGAGAGCACGTTCCCGGTGAGATCGGTCCAGAGGATGTGCTCGCCGAACACCTCGAAGCCCGCGCCGAGCCAGTTCACGACCGGTCGCCCAGCATGCGCTCGACGTACTTGGCGACGACGTCCACCTCGAGGTTCACGGGGTCGCCGGGCTTCTTGTGGCCGAGCGTGGTGAGGGCGAGGGTCGTCGGGATGAGCGCGACGCTGAACCGGTCGGCGCCGGCCTCCACGACGGTGAGGCTGATGCCGTCGACGGTGATGGAGCCCTTGTTCACCAGGTAGCGGCTCAGGTCGGCGGGCAGGGAGACCGTGACGACGTCCCACCGCTCCCCCGGTTCGCGGGAGAGGATCGCGCCGACACCGTCGACGTGGCCCTGCACCAGGTGGCCGCCGAGCCGGTCGGACAGCCGGACAGGGCGTTCCAGATTGACCTTGGACCCGGGTTCCAGCGCGCCGAGGCTGGACTTGTCGAGCGTCTCCTTGATGACGTCGGCGGAGAAGACCCCGTTCTGGACGTCCACCACGGTGAGGCAGACGCCGTTGACGGCGATCGACGCCCCGTGGACGGCGTCCTCGGTGACGAGCGGGCCGCGGATCGCGAGGGTGACCGAGTCCCCCCGGATCTCGATCGCGACGATCTCGCCGAGCTCCTCGACGATGCCGGTGAACATCTCCCGGGCCTCCTAGTTCAGGGCTCCGGGGACACTCGTACATCGTCGTACGCCCCAGGTCAGGGGCGTACCGCGCGCTGCCTCCCATCCGGACTTTAACCGTCGGTCCCGGAATTCCACCGGGTCAACCGGCCGATGGCTTCGGCCGGGTCGCGGACTGTCACCGCCGGTTCGGAATTTCACCGACCCCGGAGCACGCGTTCATGCTTTGCCAACCAGTGTGCCATGCCTTGCATTCCGCGGCCCATGTGACCATCACCACTGACCGCCTGGATTGAACGTTCAACGATCTTGAACCCGGGGTACACCCTGCGCCACAAGTGACGCATGACGGACTTTTCCCCCAGGAGGCAGTCATGGACGTCGTCGCCCTCATCGCCCGCATCGCCTTCACCGCGATCTTCATCGGCGCCGCCGCCGGCCACTTCACCGCGACCGACGCGATGGCCGGCTACGCGGCCGCCAAGAAGCTGCCGATGGCCAAGCTCGCCGTACAGGTCTCCGGCGCCTACATCCTGCTCGCCTCGGTCCTGCTCGTCCTCGGCATCTGGCCGGACCTCGCCGCCATCGCGCTGGTCCCGTTCCTGCTCATCACGGCCTTCGTCTTCCACGACTTCTGGACGCAGGAGTCCCCAGAGGCGCGCCAGATGGAGCAGCAGCAGTTCCTCAAGGACCTCTCCCTGGCCGGCGGCGCCCTGGCTTTGTTCGTCCTGTACGCCTCCGACGACCACCCCGGCCTGAACCTGGTAGGCCCCCTCTTCACCTAACCCGGTCGGCCGCGCCGCCGAGCGGCCCCGGCGGCGCGGCTCCGGTGACTCATCCGCGTCCGCGCGTTGAAGGCATTGCAGCGCGCGGCCCGGAGATGCCGCAGCCACGGCCTGCCTCACGGAATCGGGGAACTGCGGATCGTCCAAGCGCCCCTCTGGAAGAGCCGGGGACGAAGAGCCCGCTCGCCGAAGACCATCGGTTCGCCGCGCAGGTAGCGCCGGTACTGGACGATCAGGTCGGCGTCCGGAAGAAGCGGCCACCGACTCGTCCGGCCACTCTCCTTGTCGAGCACCAGCACAGTCTCCCCATCGGGCACCGGAACCTGCGGCGGCTCGGACAGCACCGCCGACACGCCCCTGGCGACGTAGAAGGCGCCGAGGTCGCTGAGCAGGACGAGCCGACGCGCGCCGCCCGTGGACGGGCGGTTGTAGTGCGCGTCCGCACACGCCCACGCAGCACCGCGGTCGAGCGGTGCGCCCTGGCAGGCCCCGTGCAAGACGAGCGCGGCGGCGACGCGACGCACGGTCGGGCAGGGCACCGCCGTCTCGCACGCCGGACACGCAGCCGTTCCCGTGGGACGGTGCGCGTCCAGGACGTCGGCGAGCACGACCACCGCACCGGCCAGGCTCCGGCTCGCTTCGGCGGCCGAGTCGTCCCGCGCGAGGACGGCGAGGGCCGCGTCCCGTGCTTCTCGGACGAGCGACTCCGCCCGCTCTTCGGGACGAGCCGTCATCGGGCACCGTCTCCGGGAACGACACCGTGCTCGTGGTGGCAGACGACCTCGTCGGCGACATCGTGCAGATCCGCGAACGGCCTGCACGCGTAGGCGTTCCGCGTCCCCGGCCGGACGCGCCACCGGAACACGCCCGGCGGCTCGGACCACACCGTCAGCCCCCGCAGCGCGACCACCGAACGGTCGGACCCGTGGTGGCAGCGTGTGCCGTCCAGTCCCCGAGCGATCAGCAGCCGGCGCAGCACCACGGCCGCCTCCCATGGGAGCGGGCGCGCCGGGGACGCGCACGTCCGGGCGGCCGGGACGCAGAACCAGGTCGCCTTGCCCGGTACCGGCAGCGGCCCCAGCCTGGACCGCGTCCGGTGCCAGCCCCAAGCCGACGAGAGCGCCTCGACGACCGCGATTCCCCGGCCGTTCTCCGCCCACGCGCCGTCCGCCTTGCCGGGACGCGTCCACTCGGGCTTCGGGTCGAACACCTTGAACACGAGCTGGCTCTCCGGCGTGACCCGGTGGTAGGCCCACAGTTCGAGGACGCGCCGCCCCGGCGCCGCCTCCGCGCGGCCCGAAGCGCCGCCGATGCCGTGCCGCAGGCCGTTCGTCACCAGCTCGGACGCCGCGAGCGTGACGTCCTCGACGAGTTCGCCCGACACCTTGGCCGCCGTCAGCGCCACCCGAAGGTGTGCACGGGCCACACCGGCGCAGGTCTCGTCGGCGGGCAGCGGCCAGGCCGAACACCCGCCGAGCACCAGATCGGGGAGATGGCCGTGAACCATGGGGGTCTCCTCTACGCGAGGGATCTATGTCCGAAGCAGCATGATCGTTTCCGTAATCGGCTGCGAACGCTGCGTTACGGACTAGATAATGAACTCATTCGCGCCTAGATCGCAAGGCTAAGCGAGATAGATAATCCAGATTCTTGCGATCATGAATCTAAATACCCACAAAATGGAAGGAATGGACATGGCAGACATTCGCGCTAGCGGGTACAGTCCGACGATCAAGAAACGTGCACTCAGCCGGAAATTGGTTGACCTGCGAAAGCAGTGCGGCATGACGACAGCCCAGGTATGCAGGCAGCTCAACTGGAGTCACACAAAGCTCAACTACATCGAAAAGGCCAAATGGGTCGAACCGAGCAGCGACGCCGTCGCCGACCTCTGCGAGCTGTACGGCGTCGAGGGCAGTGACCGCGAAGCTCTGATCAAGCTCACCCGGGAGGCTCGCCAGCGCGGCTGGTGGCGCAGGTACAACGACGTCTTCCGAGACGACTTCGTGGGGCTGGAGGCAGGCGCCTCAGAGATCTACGCGTTCCAAACCACACTCGTGCCGGGCCTGCTTCAAACGCCTGGATACGTCGAGATGATCAATCGCGATGCGGGCATGGTTGACGACGACGAACTGAAGCGCCACATCGATGCCCGGACGCAACGCCAGATGATCCTCACGAGACGGTCATCCCCCTGCCGCTTCCATGCGCTGATCGATGAGAACGCGTTGCTTCGGATCAGCAACCCCCAGGTACGGTCGGAGCAGATCCGCCATCTCATCAAGGTCTCAGGGAGACCTAACGTTGACGTACAGATCCTCAAGATCGCTGACGGAGTCTACCCAGGCACCAGCGAACCGTTCGTTTATCTGAAGTTCCCCGGAGCTGCTGACCGAGACATCGTCTACCTCGAAACCACGATCGACGACCGCATGATGGAGGAGGAAGATGAGCTAGAGCGCTACATGGCCAGGTTTGATCTGCTACGCGCCAGGGCTACGGATCCTGCCGCAACTAGCGCATACCTCACAAGATTGATTGAGTGACAACCATGGAGCTTTCTAGGACGAACTGGCGCAAGAGCAGCAAGTCCAGCGCTGGCGGTCAAGAGTGCGTCGAGGTCGCTGCGGCCTGGCGCAAGAGCAGCAAGTCTCAAGTAGGCGGCAACGAGTGCGTCGAGGTGGCCAGCACGCCCGATGCTGTACTGATCCGGGACAGCAAGGACGCGACCGGCCCCCGGCACGTGGTCACTTCGGACGTGTTCCGCGACCTGCTCGGCCGGATCAAGAGCGGCAGGCTGGACCTGTAGGGCGTGGCGCGTTGACCTGTGGAGTGTTGCCCTTATCCGCGACTCGTTGAGGGCAACACTCCGCAAGTCATCCCTGGAGGGACAAGGCCGGGGCCGGAGGACGCACGCGATCAGCGCGGGGGCGGGCTCCTCGCGGGGGTCATTGGCATGCTTGAAGTGCCTGGCCAGGTAGTAGCGGTACATCGCCCCCGTGGCCGGCGGGACCTCTCCCCACTGCGGCCGACGTACTGGCCGAGGAACCGCTTGCCGTTCACATCGACGTCCAGGCCGAGTTCGTCCTCGGCGATACGGGCGATGACATCATCGATGCTCTCCGGCTTGAACATGCGCAGGCCGGGGAGCGCCCACTTGTTCTGGTAAGGCGCGATAGGGCGTCGGACAAGCACGACGCCTCCGCCCTCGGGAAGCTCCACGACGAGGTCGAACGTGGGGATCACCGCGTATCGAGGATGCTCTCGAAGATCTCTCTCGGCGCGAACTTCACCTCTGGGCGCTTGCGCGACGTCATGGCAGATTCCTCTCATGGGGCTGCGCAGCCGTGCGCCAGACCTGGCAGCTTTCGGCGTGGAACTTCGGCACCACAACCTTCTCCAGCCGGGCGGCCACGACCGTCTGCGCGATCTGCTGGTACTGGACGGCACGCTGACCGCCTACGACCGACTGCCGGCCGACCGGCCGTACTACTCAGCCAGGTGCCGCCGCGACAGAATGAACGTGCGGGTCATCGCCGGCCCTACGGGACAATTCTTTGGACGTCGGTGCCGCCGCCCGGCCGCACCCACGACCTCACCGCTGCCCGCGTATGGGCTGCTGCGCACGTTGGAGCAGCTCTACCAGGATATTCACGAGTCATCATGCGTCATCGAATTCGTGAGCCCCAAGCCGGGCCAACTTCCTGACTATATCCGACCACGCGGCGCCCTCTACACGTTCGATAGCGACAGTTACAGCTCGCAGGAGCGGCGGAATGCATGGACTACCCACAAGTATCAGTGGATGCCCGAATATAATCCGCTCCCGAACCAGGCGGCGCGCGATATTCTTCGGCGTGCAGACAATAAACTGCAGAGATTCTTCGCCTACGCCATCCGAAGGACCTATGAGAGCCTGCAGAAGAAAGGAAAAATCCGTTTCATCCTCAGGCCAGAATTAATCAAGATCTACATCGGGACTAATGAGAGCCCTCACCTTGACCTTCATGGCATGTGGCGGGTAGTCCGGATGGGCCATGACACGCAAGGCCTCAAGTGCGTCCGCAACGACGATTTCACCATGTTACTTCACACTCTCTCTCCATTTTTCGCATACATCCCTTCACCTCTCTCAAACCGCCCCGCATTAAAGGCTACTCTCGAAGGCTGCCTCAGATCCCCGTACTCTACGAGAACAGACCTCCACCTCCATCACGGCAAAAGACATTCGACTCAATCATCAACGTAAGAGAGAAGAATCACCGCCACCCCCTCTCCAATGCCAACCATTGCACAGTCATAAGTGTGTCCAGTGAGCGGACTTGCAGTAAACTCACCACTAAAGTCCCCATATTCCCAAGACCATGCAGGAAAGTCTACATTGCTCCACCATCCCACGCTGGGACCCAGAATATCCACCATGTCCGAGGCAATCACCTTTGCCTCATCCTCGCCCAAGGGGCCGGCAGAGCCCAAATAGACGAAATCTGTAGCGAGTATCAGCGCCAAAAACGGCACCATCCGCGACGGCGGCACATCGACACGAGACAGCTCGCGTCGAATTTCCGTTATCGTGACAGGGCGAGTTGGAATCACATGCCGATACGGGCCGCGGTCAAAATCTGAAGCGAAGATGACGGGGTACAACAATGTCGCCGGATCGACTTCGCCTGAATCGTCCACGCCTATCCGCAAAAATTGACCAAGTTCTTCGTCCCGCGTAAGCGGCGCAATAAGTTCGCGCATCCGGGTTGCCCGTTCCATACTGAAGCACCCACCACCTCGGCAAACGCAAAAACCTGTTCATCCGGCACCACGCCGGGTCCGCGCCCTGGCGAGCAGGTCGCCGCCGCCCTCGAACGCTGGCACATCCTGCGACAGACCCGTTGCTCCCCGTCCCGCCCGTCCGCCATCGTCGCCCTTCACCACCAGGCCATATGAAGTTGGAAAAGGTTCAAGACCCATCGGAGGCCCGCCGAGCTTTACGGGTAGGCCTCCAACCTTTACTCACGATGCCGGGACAGAAAAAGATAGAGGCGTTGGTGGCGAGTGGTCCAGTGTTTGGTGGCAGTGACCTCTGCGTAGGTGCCGGCGCTGGTGCGGAGCCGCATGCCGGGTTCGAGGTCTGCGGCCTCGACCCAGGCGTTGATGTCGCCGGCAGGACGCGTCCGGGGCCGGAGGACGCATGCGGCCAGCGCGGGGCGGGCTCATGGCGGGTTCGTCGGCGTGGTTGAAGTACTTGGCCAGGTAGCAACGGTTCGGCATCGCAGGCGAGCACGGCCGCCGGCCGCTCAGGTCTCCCGCAGCCGTTTGACGAAGACGATCGCCTGCCGTTCGTAGCCCATCCGGTCCTCATAGAACGGCACCGACACAGTACTCGCCGCGAAGGCCTCCAACGTGAGCAACTCGGCCCCGCGCTCCCGCCCCCACGCCCCCACGCCCCCACAGCCTCCATCAGAGCCGTCCCCGCCCCGCCGCGCCAATGGCTGCGCTGCACCCCCAGCGCGTTCACTCCAGTTCTTGTAGAACGACAGCCGTATTCGCAAGGACATTAAGCTGCACTGGCCCACTAGCGCGGATCCAAATCAGTCGAACATCCTGTTGGCGCACTCGGTCGAAGTTAATGCCTTCCGGCCACGAACCGCCACCCGGACCAATCACGGAAGCGCGTAGCTCACAGAGCGGACCAGCTGAAACATAAGCATCCCTTCCGATCTCGAAATAGACAACACCTCTCAAAGAGATGCTCACATCCCGCTTCTCGGGACCCCATCGGAGCGAGATTTCAAGCGCATCCTCTTCATCCAGCACAGCCATCGAGAGAGCATCAATCGAATAGCCTTCACACTCCTCAATGGCTTGACATACCCGCTCCAAACGACTCATCTGCGTACCATCTCTGTCTTCGGGTCATGCTGTTGCGTGACGTTTCCCTCAGGGTCGAGTCGTGGATGGTAGGACTTGCCCTCGCCCGACGCCGGCCTCACCTTCGGCGCAAGTCTCATCACTTCACCATCCGGCCTGATGTACATCTCGCTCCCGTCGTCGTGGCGATACCTGATATACCCGCCCTTACTCTCACCATGAAAGACGAAACCAGCCCCCTCAATTTCAGTCCGAGCCTCTTCCAGCGTCTTCCCATTGAGATTCGGTACCGTGTTGCACGACGAATTGTGAACAAGAACTGGCGCAACTCCTGCCAGCACATAGTACGTGTGGAAGCCTCGAATGGCGAGGTTGTAGACACGCTGGCTGTGGCTGGTCCAGTGTTTGGTGGCAGTGACCTGGGCGTAGGTGCCAGCGCTGGTGCGGAGCCACATCCCAGGCTCGAGGTCGCCCGCCTCCTTCCATGCGCCGACTTCGCCGGCGACCCAGAAGGGGTGGTTCTCGGTCGCAACGACCACTCCGCGCCCCGTCTGCTCGGATCTAACCAGAATCGGGTTGCGGAGCTTGGAACCCTGGCCGCTCATCCAGCCGAGAGCGGCCCCGTCCGCCTCGATGGTGATCTGGACGAGCTTCTTATCGCCTTCCCCTGCGATGGTGGCGATCACGCGCTTAGCAGTGGTCTTTCCTGTCTTAGGGTCGGTAGCAAAGACTTTGTCTCCAACCTTGATATTTTGGATCTTCTTCCGGCTCCCGTCGGCCATCAGCACGTCGGTTCCCGGCATGAAGCTATTGCCTGCTTTGCAAGCAGCATTAGCCAAATTCTTCCGGATACCCGCCGCCGTCGGCTTTCCGCCGGCTCGAACTCGCGGGGACTTGCGTATGCCGTTCCCCAGCCCGCCCTCGAAGGCAAAGATCCCGCCCTGTGACCCCATCCATTCGAGGTGCAATCGGGCATGCCAGGCAGTGTAAATCCCACTGCAGTCCTTCATTTCACCACAAACAAGGTAGGCGATCCGCAATTCCCAGCTCGCCTGCATCTCAGGAGAGAAGGATGAATAGCCGTACTCCTCGAAGTACAGCTTCCAGAACTTGGCCCGGAAGCGGACAACATCAACCTTCTTCGGCACGACGATGATGTCCGTGGAGCCGACCGTGCGGGCGTTGCGGGAGTCTCTGCCGTAACTGTCACCGCTTCTGGCGACTCTACGACCACTGGGGTTGTAAACGTCGTAGCCGCCCTTGTCGTTGGGGCGGCGGTCCACGCCATCGCCGTTGAAGCACTCCATGCCGTCTCGAGTCCTGCGGCACATTTTGCCGTCCGGGTCGGCGTTGGTAACGGGGCTGTTGTTGGCGTAGGTGTAGCCGTTCATCTGCTGGGGGTCGGCCTGGTCCATGAGGGGGTCGACGGAGATGAAGCGGCCTGTATCGGGGTCGTATTCGCGGGCGCCGAGGTGGGTGAGACCGGTGGGGTCCTGGGTGCCGCCGACGAAGCCCTTGTCGCCCGGCCATGTCGCGTCCTCGTCCATGCCGCGGATGGAACCGAAGGGGGTGAAGCGACGGACGGTGGTCTGCTGGGTGGTGCTGTTGACGGCGATTTGGGCGGTGCCTTGGTGGTCGGCGGCCAGGTAGGTGATGGTGCCATCGGTGGTGCGCATCGCGATGGTCTGGCCAGCGAAGGTGTAGTAGCGGGTTGCGGTGGCGGTGGTGGCGCCGTTGAGTGCACGGAGTTCGGTGCCGTCCGGGAGGTACAACGTCGCGCCGGATGCGTCCTTGCGGATCAGGCGGTTGCCGTCGGCGTCGTAGGCGAAGGTGAGGTCGTTGCCGTTTTCGGTGACCTTGGTCAGTTCGCCTTCGGTGTTCCATTCCAGTGTCTGGCCGGTGTTGGTGGGGCCGGTGTCGATGGCGCGTTTGGTGGTGTTACCGACGGCGTCGTAGGTGTAGGTGTCGGTGCGTTGGCCGGTGGGGCCGGTCTGGGTGACCTGGGTGAGGCGGTTGCCTTGGCCTGCGGGTGCGTAGGTGTAGGTGCGGGTGGTGTCGGTGGTGCCGCCGATGCCGTGCCGGGTCTCGCCTGTGCGGTTTCCGGCCTTGTCGTAGGTGAAGGACTGCCAGTATGGGGCCGGGCCGCCGATCAGCGAGGCAGATGGTTGGGTGGCGCAGGCGTCAGTGGTGCTCTGCGTCCAGGCCTGGGTCAGGCGTTGCAGGTGGTCATAGGTGAAGCACTGGTTGTCGACGCCGTCGCGGGAGACGTCGGTGATCGAGGTGATGGTGCCGGCGTCGGTGTAGTGGTAGGTGGCGTAGCGGTCGTCGCCTTGGACGCCTTCGTGCAGGGTGCGGGCGGTGGCCGGGCGCTGGGTGCCGTACTGGTAGGTGAAGGTCTGCCAGGTGTGTTTGCCGTCGGGCCCGAGTTCGAGCAGGTTGGGCTTGTTGGTGGGGGTGTAGAGGGCGTCGTTGACGTAGGGCGTCTGATCGGTGGGGCTTGTCCCGCCGTTCATGCCCGTGGGGCGCAGAAGGTCGTCGTACTGGTAGGTGACGCTCTCGGCAGAAAGGCCGCCGGCGGCGGGACGCCCCTGGCCCAAAATGGTTTCGTCTAGGCCGTACTGGGTGGAGAACTGGTACTGGCCAGCTAGTGCGCCTTGTGAGGCGGGGATGGTGAGGGTTGTCTTGTCGGCGCGGCCTAGCTGGTCGTAGTGGCGGACGGTGCTGGTGTAGTCGCCGTCGCTGGTGTGTCTGGTGGCGGTGGCCAGCTTGCCCTTGCCGAAGGGTGCGGTGTCGTAAGTCCAGGAGGCCAGGAGCGACCCGTCGGCTGCCCCGTCGTGGGTGGCGGTCTTGCGGCTCAGCCCGTCATAGTCGACGAAAATCTTTTTGCCGCGGGCGTCGGTGGTGGAGACCAGGCGATCCAGGTCGTCGTAGGCGAAGGTCGTGGTCCCCTTGTCGGGGTCGGTGGTCCGGATCTTGCGACCGCGCAGGTCGTAGCTGGTGGTGAAGGTGTTCCCCGACGGGTCGGTGACCGTGGCGACCTGCCCGGCAGGGGTGTAGGTGTAGCGAGTCGCGTCGTACTCGCCGGTCAGAGTCGCGGCTTTGTACTGCCGGCGTTCGATCACCTGCCCGCGGGCGTCGGTGATCTGCGCGTTGGCGATGCCGCCGGACGGCGGGGTGACCGAGACGCGGTTGCCGCCTCCGTAGCTGTAGGTGGTGCGCCACAGTTCGGAGTCGGGCTGGGAGCCGTTGCCAGAAGTGAGTTTCTCGATGGTCTTGCGGCCCAGGCCGTCGTACTCGGTGTGGGCCTGGGTCTCGATGTTGCCGGGGGTGCCGATGCCGAACAGTTCGGTGGTAGGGGCGCCCTCGGCCGCGTAGGCGGCGTAGGTTTTGACGACTTGTCCGCGGTTGTCGTAGAAGGTGTCGCTGATCAGCCGTCCGGTCTGGCCGGGTACTTGGGTTTGGCGGGGCCGGAGCCATCCGTCCAGCAGTTCGATCTCCGCCAGCCGCTGTGCGCCGGTGGCGGTCAGCGTCTGGGTGGTGACTGCGACGATCTGGCCTTCGGTGACGCGGTAGCTGTATTCGTAGTTGGGTTCGCGGCCGTTGGCCTTGGACTGGTTGGGCAGCCACACCTTGGTCAGCCGGCCGAGCGGATCGTAGGCGTAGTCGGTGCGCAGCCCCATGTTGGACTGGTCAATGGTGGTGACCGGGACACCCCATGCCGGATCGAGGTACTTCACCGTGGTCAACGCCGTCGAGGAGACATCAGGCTTCGCCGGCGGTGTCGTGGTGGTGACCTGGGTGTTCAATCCCTGGGTGTCGGTGTAGGACGTCGTCGTGGTCTGGTTCGCCGCGTCCGTGACCTGGGTCGGACGCCCGTAGCCGTCGTAGGCGGACTGAGCTTTCACTACATACGTCGGCGAATTGCCATCGTGAGAAGCGATGGTCTCGACCTTGGTGACGTTTCCCGCAGTCGGGCCTTCACCGAACCCGAGTCCGTCGTAGAAGGTGCGGACGTCGGAGACGACCTGCGCGGATCTGTCGGGGTTGACGCTGCAGGCGACCGAGACCGTCTCGACCCGTGACGGGGAGTCCACTATCCAGGCGCTTGTGTTGTCGGCGTAGTCGGTGCGGGTGCACTTGTCGTCATCGTCGGATTCGACGTCGCCCAGGTCGCTGACCGAGGTGACACGTCCGACGCCGGGGCCCGAGCTCTTATAGGAGTTGTCGGTTCTCGTCTGGAGCCAGCCGCCGCCGTCCTTGACGGTCCAGGTCCGCGTATCGTCGATCGCGGTCACGTTCGCCGTGGTCGTCCCCCAGGGGCGGGTGCGTGAGGCGGTTTGGACGCGCCAGGGGGTGTTGACCGTCTTGGAGTGGATGCTGCCGCCCGGCCCGGTGTATTGGGCGGTCTTGAGCGTGAATCCGGCCAGCGCGTCATGGTCGGTGTAGGTGCCGCCTTCTCCGTCGGAGACGGTCACCGATTTGGTGCCCCCATCACGTGTCTTGCGGTCGCCGTCCATGCCGCGCAGGTAGTAGGTGTCGGACTGCGTGGACGGGGTGTTGTAGGAGCCGGTGAGGGTGCGGACGTGGCCGTAGCCGCGCCACTGCGACCATGTCTTGTTCTTCTCCTTAGTCAGCCCGTCATCGTCGTCGAAGTGCCAGGCGGCGCCGCCCAGGTACTCGTACTTGGTGGCCATGTCCGGGGACAGCCCGGTCCGGTCGGTCTGGATCACACTGGTCACCACGTACTTGTGGAACCAGTCGGTGATGGGGTCTTCCCGGCCTGGCGGTGTCCAGATGACCGGCATGCAGCGGGTGGTATTGGTCTCCGGCGTCGGCAGGTTCGACAGGGTGCAGTCGGGGTCGGAGTAAGTGATGTCGATCTGTCCACCGGACTCGTCATAGATCGTGCCGACCCGGTAGCGGATGTAGGCCAGGATGTCGTCGCCGACCTCATCGAGCCGGTTGGCTGCCTGGACAGATTGGAAGGTGACCTTCGGCAGAGTCGTCTTCGTGCCGTCGGCGGCATGGCCGGTGTGCTGGATCTCCTCCAGCAGCAGGTCGCGTTCGACGTCGGCCAGGCCCCAGTCATGCCTCATCGACCAGGAGTCGACTGGCCGGTAATCCGATCCGTCGGTCTTGAGGATTTGGGTGGTGACCTGGGTGAGTCGGTTGCGGGACCAGAACGTCGGCGACAAGGTGCCGTGGGTGTCCTTGCACTCCTGTCCGGAGTCGCAGTGCAGGTCCCAGGGGACGTCCCACCACTTGTCGGGGTTGTCGGCGATCTTGGACGGGTCGCAGTCGAAGGACGCGGTGGGGATGCAGCGCTCGGAGGTGGTGAAGGTGACCTGCGCGGGTGCCTTGGCGAACAGCGCGTCCTCACGCAGGCCATAGGAGATCGTTTTCAGGTATCCGCCGCGCACGTACGGGGTCTCGTCGGCGGCCTTGAGGTTGCGGCCGTAGTGGTTTGTCTCCTGGCCATAGGTGTAGAGGATCGCGTTGCCGTTGGGATCGACGACGTAGTCCAGGTTCCAGCGGTAGGCCTGCTGACACCAGGACGTGGCGAACGACGACCCGTGGCACGGTTCACCAGAGTCGTCACCGAACACCGGTGAAGTCCATGTCGAACCTGTCTCGGGCTTCCCGCTCACCCAGCCGGGCACCCGGTTGAGGCCGAAGAAGTACCGGGTGCCGTCGGTGGTGGTGACCTTCCAGTACTCCCCGTTGTCGTCACCGTTGTCGATGGAAGAGCTGGTCAACTTCTCGTACTTGGTGCCATCGTCGGACTTGGCCCGCCAGGTCCCGTCCGACGTCTTGATCAGCTCCCCGCCCTTGCCGTTCCAGGTCACGGTCGCGTTGTCATAGCCCCAGCACTGATCACCAGGCGAGTTACCCCACTCGTCCTTGGGCGCGCCGTCGTCCTCACACGACTTGTAACGGCGTTCGATGTATCCCGGCCATAGTTCAAAGCCTTCACCGACCCAGGAGGGCTGCCCGTTGGAGTTGGCCGTCCGGCCGTCCACGCTCCCCGATGAGTAAGAAATCGTGACGTTGGGCGTCAACCCACCCGGAACTGGTGGAACCCGCATCGGATACGACCAAGTGAAGTCACCGGTGCTTCCGCCGCCTCGCCAGGTCGCCGATGCCTCTAGCGAGGTGGCCTTGTAATCGCCTTGTGAGCTGTCAAAGGCGGCAGCGGCGACCAGCAGCGTCCCGTTCTGGCCTGCTTCGGCTGCCGCCTGGGATCCGGAGGTTGCAGCGGGGGCCGCCTCGACCTCGGCGGTCAGTGTCTTTCTCACACCGTTGTTATCGGCTGGCACTGGTTTGGGGGTGCGGCATTGCGGCTGGTCCGGCGTCGTCAGTGCGCACGCCGGCATCTGCATCAGCCGCAGCCTGGGCCCGTAGGCTCCGCCGAACGCCTGCGCGAACGCCGAGTAGTCCAGCCGAAGCTTGACCCGCCCCGGTGCGGCGGCATCGGTGCGGGCGACTGTGAACGCCAATCCGTCCACGCCTGCGGTGCGGGCCGCCTGCCGGTCCAGCACCTGGACCCGTACCCGTTCTGCCGGCGGCGCCGTTCGTGCGGCGGGGCTTCCGCCAGGCCCCAGGATCTCCACGGGGAGTGCGCCCGCCTTGGCGGCGCCCGCGGCGCGTGCAGTGCGGCCTGTGTCCGCGCCGGACGGCACCTTCACTTCCGCGGTGCCGGGCGCGGGCCACGCCGCCTTGGCCGCCGGACCCGGCTTGGCCGTATCGGCCTTGCGGGGCCGCGCCTTCAGGGGCCGGCCGTCCACCACCCGTTCGTGGTCCTCAACCTTGGGCCGGTGGGAGTTCGGCGGCTCGGCCAATGCCGGAGGGACCGACAGCAGCCCTGCGGCCAGCGCCACCGCGGTCACGATCGCAGTGGCCCGCGCCGACCGGCGCGGTTCCAGCACCAGCGTCCGGCGACGGAGCTTCACTCGGCCTGCCTTCACGACATCCTCCACAGGGCGGTCCTCAACGGGCACGCTCGGCATGCATCAAGTTCAAGAGGGGGCTCTTTTCCGGCCGTCGCCCGGCTGGCGGCCGGATGTGGTGGTCAGGGCCCTGATCCGGAAGGGAGTTCCATGTTGACGGCGAGGCTGGCGAGCTGGGGTTGTGTGAGCGCGGCTTGGTAAACCCACAGGTCGTCCATCGCGTCCGGCCAGAACTCGGTGCCATCGGCGGCACCGAACTTGTTGCGGCCCACTTGGAGGCCGCCGTTGTTATTCGCTTCGAAGGGGATCGCGCCGTCCTCCTGCGAGACCCCATCAGAGGTTTCATCGAGTTGCCCGTTGGCGTAAAGGCTGACCCGGTCCCGCAGCGCGTCGTACACCACTGCCAGGTGCACCCAGTCGCCCGGACTGAAATTGGAATGCGAAACCACGATCGGTGCTGCGGCCGCATCGTCCGATCCGCGCAGCGCGACCTGCCAACTGCCTTGATCGACCGGATCCTCGCCGGGCACGTACCGCAACACGAACGCGTTCGCCTGGGTACCGGGCTGGGAGAACACCGTGGCCGCCTGCTGTGGACGCCCCATATTGCGCACCCACCCGGCGATGGTGAAGCTCTCGTTCGTCCACACCGGTGGTGTGAGCGTCTCGGCGAACTTGCCGGCGCCGAGCATCAGTCCTGCCGGTGAGGTCCCCCACCCGAACCCTGCTCCCGAATCGATGGCCGCGCCATTGTGGAGAACCAGGTCAGGTGCTCCGGGTGGATTTGAGCCCTCGCCGGTCGCGTTCAGCATCCACCGAGCCTTGAGAACTGGGTGGTCGGTGACCATCTTCTCGATTTCCCCGTCCCCGACGATGCGGTCGTAGATCCGCACGTCGTCGAGCTGACCGGGCCAGTGGTCGCTTTGGGCATCCTTGTACTTGGAACGCCCGATCTGCAAGCCGCCTGTCGCCTTCCACATCGCCGGTATCACCGGGCTGTCGGTGCCGCGGGCGCCGTTGACATATATCTGCATCCTGTTGGCCAGCGCGTCCCAGACACCCACCAGATGCGTCCATTCTCCGGTCCGGGCCGGCGCCGCGGAGGACGCCTGGTACCACCCGGGCGCGTCAGTGGTGTCGGTAGCTGTCCGGCCGAACACCCACTTGCGGGTGTCCTTGACGTACTTCAGATAGAAGGCGCTCTCGTGGACGCCCTCCATCGACAGTGCTGCGAAGTCGTTGTCGGGGTCGGACGCGTCCACCTTGGCCCAGACCGATACGGCGAAGCTCTGGCTGGTGTCGACCAGCGGGGTGCTGGTCGAGGCATAGCCGGTCGAGCCGTCCAACTGCACGGCCTGGTCGATATGGCCGACCGTGCCCAGGGTGGCGCCGCCGTGCACGGTCGCCGAGACGGCCGGTTCACCGTCACGCGTCACGGCCTGCACCGCCGTGGCACCCGCCGGCTCGTCCAGAGCGAAACCGGCCACCGGAGCCGATCCCTTGTTCGCACGGAACTCATAGGAGACGACCGGGCCGTTCTGATTGGAGGGGGCCAGCGCCTGCACCGTCAGCACGTTGGGACCGGACCGGGTCGGAGCGATCTGCACCTGCTGCGCCGCGCCAGCGGTAGTGGCCACCGTTCGCGGAGGCCCCCCATTCAACGTGATGAAATACCGGTCGGCGACACCAGCGGAATCGGCGATGGTGAATGCGCCGGGCTGGCCGACTCCGCCGTGCTCGGCGCCGTCCTGCGGATAGTCCGTCGAGGTGATGGTCGGTGCACCGGGTTTGGCGGGGTCGTAGTAGAAGTAGCAGGCTATCTGCGCCCCATCCGAGGCCCACGGACCGTATTGCTCACCGTCGTAGGCCCGGACGTTCCATCCGATCAGCTTCCCCGGCGGGATGTTGGAGGGCAGCGGCGTGTCGAACCTGGTGTTCGAGGCCTTCGGAGCCGTCAGATCCGAGAACCATCGGGCGATGAAGCCTTTGCCGTCGCCGGCGTCCCAGTTCAACGCGAACTGGCCCTGCACCTTGTTCTTGTCCTCGGTGTCTGGGTCCTTGAGGTAGGCGTACACCGTAGGGATGCGGTTGACCGTATGCGCCTCCCAACTGGGCAGGCACTTGGTACCGGGGTCGGCGAACATGGTGTCGTTATCGGGCTGCAGCGGTGGGTTGTTGTACTGCACCTTCAGGTAGGCGTCGTCGGCGAACCGCTTCCACCAGTCCATCGTCGTCTCGTTGTAGGCCTTCAACCCGAACGTGATCGTGCCGTAGCCCTTGCCGATCGCGTCCTGCACATGCTCCCGCAGCTTCGCACCGCCGAACTCCACCGGTGCCCTGGAGCAGTACGCCACATCCCGGGTGTCCAGGACCTCACCCCATGCGCCGCCATTGGGCCAGGTCCTCTTGGTGTTGTTCCACGTCGCCGACGAGGAGTACGCCGAGGTCCGCCACAACTCCACCACAGTCGAATTACTGCAGTTGTAGGCGCTGGTCTCATAGGCGATGAACTCCGCGCTCTGGATATAGCGGCCCTTCAGCGGCGGCAGTTCCATCCGGTAGAACAGGCGCTTGGTCTGGTCCTTGACGCAGCGTGAATCCTTGCCGACCTCACACCGCCCCACACCCTCGGTGGACCGGCCATCGAACAGGGGATAGTTCTCATCGGGATACCCCGACGACACCATCCCCCACGACGACGCCAGCAGCGTCCGGTACATCGGATCGATGTACACCGGGAACGTGGTGTCCGGCGCCGTCAGCAGCCCCTGATCCGGCGTCAACGTGAGCGCGCCATCCCCGACAGCGACGTCGACAACAGCCGTCTTGGCCCCGGCTCCCGGCTCCTCGGCCGCGTCCACAGTCGTCTGCGTGCGGGTCTGCGGCACCGGGGCGGCCGGCTGGGAAGAGTCCCACATCAACGGCGACGGCGCCTGGAACACCACCGCGCCCGAACTGGGATCGGTGGCCATCAGAACTCCGCTGCCCTGCTCCTCGGTCACCGTCAGGCGCGTGGCCGACAGTGCCAGCGACAACGAGGCCACCCGCGGATCTTTGGCGGCGTCCGCAGTCTTGATCACCAGGACGTGGGCGAACCCGTCCGGCAGCGCCCGCAGCCGCAGATCCACATCCGGGCCCGCCACCCCCTCATAGACGGCGGTGTCCCCGTCCAGAGCCGGTTCGGACAGCGACTGCGGCCAGGTCAGGGCGAGTTTGCGGCCGGCCCGCGTCATCTCGACCATCGGACCGTTCCCACCGGCGGAGAACCGAAGCCCGACAGTGGTCGCAGCCGGAACGATCGCATCACCCGAACGGCGCAGCGTAGCGTCAATGCCGACCCATTCACCGCCCTGACGTGCGCGAATCGGCTGGAGATGCTGCTCGACCTCGATCCGGCCATTCGGCAGCGCCCTCACCGTGCGCCTTTCCCCACGCCGAGAGGTGACCTCGACTGGTTCACCCGTCCGCTCCGCCGTCGCGACAGCTTCCCGTTCGGTCTCGGCTCCTTGTGCCGGCGTCGCCTTCGGTTCATCGGCGCGACCTGCGGAGTCGAGCGCCATCGCGGCAATCGGCACCTGCAGCAAACCGGCGACCATCAGCAACGCCACCAGGTGGGCCATTCGGCCGGGACTCCGCCACAACAACGAACGGAGAACCGACGCACAACGGCATGCCGCACCGCGAACCATATGTGAACCCCAAGGCGTAAAGGGTTGTTGAAGCCGCCTTAACTTAACTCCCCAGTCAAGCCGAGGGAAGACACTTAGACGATCTTGCTTTGTGATCTAGATCACTGAGAATCTTGTAGACCCGAGCCACGTCCTAGGCGTCCCAACTTTTTCCATCGCCAACCGATACAGTTGGTTATCAAAAGGCGACGAAGTGCCATCTGCGCAGGGTCCGCTCATTGAGGACTCGATAACACAGGCCCCCGCTCCGCCTCCAGCGCCTTTGATCGCCTCTAAGGTCTTCCCGACCCTCAAGCGCTCCGGGTGAGCATGTCCTGGGCGGCCGCCCCTCGGCCGGGCGAAGGCGGCTCCAGTCATCCACCACGAGGTCGAACGTGGGGATCACCGGGTACTCGATCGAGGGTCTGCGCCCGCTGTGCGCCAGGCCTGGTCACCCGCTGGTGCCGAACCATTTCGCGGTGACCCTGGTTATGCCTGGGGCTCTGCCTCGGGGCCGACCTTGGTCGGGTCGGCTTTTGTCTGGTTGCTTTGTTCGTTGGGCTCCCGGTCGGCGCGGGCGCAGGTTAGGGCCAGGAGGGGCATGAGGGTGATGAGGCCGTAGGTGGCTAGCCGTATGCCGTAGTCGTTGACCACGGCGCCGATCGCGCACGTGGTGAGGACGGCCGCGAGGGTGGGGCGCAGGGTCGGCCACTGGCGCAGCGCGGCGTCCAGGCCGGCGGGCGAGAACCGGTGCGGCCAGGCGAGCGCCAGCACCAGGAGCACCAGGACGAAGGCCGTGCCCCAGGCCAGTGGGCCGCCTGTCAGGGAGGACAGCGCGTAGCCCGCCTTGCGGTCGATGAGCTGCCACGCCTCGCCTTCGAGGACGTCCTGGACGAAGCGTCCGGCGTGCGTGCGTGAGGACGCGGGGCGCAGCCAGTCCGCCACCGCTACGGCGGCGACCACCGCCACCGCGGCCGACCCGACGCCGACTAGCCGCATCGGTGTCAGCCGCACCCCGGCGACGGCGAGGGCCAGCACCGCCACCCCGGGGATCAGCGCCAGGCCGCCGCCCACGTCGGCGCCCCAGGCGGGCCAGGTGTCGACGGCCACCGCGACGGCCCCGATCCCGGCGACGGCGGCGCCGGCCGCCCGGCGGCGGCCACGGGCGGTCAGCTCGGCGGCGACGGCACCGGCGAGCACCAGCGCGGCGACGGCGAAGACGGCGAAGGTGGAGTTGCCGAACCCGTAGTAGCGCCCGCCGTACAGCGCCGAGGGCCCGAACGGGCTGCCGCGGTGCAGGAGCGTGCCGGTCGCGGCGTCCACGACCAGCACACTGAACGTCAGCAGGGTCACCGCGAGCGGCACCCGCCACAGCGGACGTGCGGGCAGCAGCCATGCCGGCACGGACGCCAGCACGATGGTGACCGCCAGGGCCGCCCACAGTCCCGCGTCCGGGGACGGTACGTGCCACCAGCGGGTCAGCGACATCAGGTACACCGACACGGGCAGCACCGAGAACGCGAGCGCGGCGTGGATGAAGAGGCGTCTCAGCCGGGGCCCGGCCGGGCCCGCCGGGAGGCGGCGCCGGACGGCCAGCGCAGTGGCGTACAGGGCCAGTTGGGTCGCGGCCACCACGAGCAGCAGCATCGCCGACCAGCGGCGCAGCGTCTGGTCGGTGGTGGTGAGGGCGCCGAGTTCGTGGACGGCCGTCGTCGCGTCGGCGGGACGCGCGCGGCCCAGTGAGACCGGCGCGCCGCTGAACTCGGCGGGCTCGGGGGCGCCGACCGCCGCCAGCAGGGTGCTCGGCACGTCCAGCAGCCGCACGATCCCGCCCCAGCGGGTGGAGGAGACCGTCAGCAGCGCCGGGGCGGTGCGGGCGTCGGTCGCCGGGCCGTCGACCATGCTCACCGCGAGGTACGGCGTGCCGCCCGGCGGTTCGGAGACGCCCTGCACGAGCACGGTGGCCCGGCCCTGGACGCGCTCCAGCACGTCGCCCGCGAACGTGTCGACGCGGGCCAGCGAGTTCAGCCTGCCGGAGCCGGACTCCACGACCTGGCCGCCGTCGATCACCGTGACCGGGCAGCCGAACGCGGAGTCCGTCACGGTCGCGCTGTAGCGGCCGACGGTACCGTCCGGTTTGGCCAGCGCGATCGCGGCGCCGGGGCCGATGGCGGTCTCGCATCCCTCGTGCTCGGCGAGCGCCTTTCCCAGGGCGCCGGGGCGGGGGGAGAACTCCGACCGGCGCTGGGCGTCGACGAGTTCGTCCCACCGCTCCACCCGGGCGCCGCCGCCGGCCGTCCGCACGGGCGGGAGCGGCGCGCACTCGTCGTCATCGGTGCGCGGTCCCACGCTGGACTGCCCCGCCGACAGCGACAGCCAGCCGTCGGACGCGCAGGCCGGGCCGCCGGTGGTGCGGACCGTCGCGGCAGCCGCGGCGGCGCCCCCGGCGAGCACGCGCCACAGGTTCGGGGTCTGATCGGGCCGGATGTCGCCCCAGGCCAGCCCGGCGACGCCGATGACCACGACCGGGGCGCGCACCGGCTGCGGGTCGCCCTGCGAGCGGCCCGCGAACTGCACCGCGGCCGAGCCGATGACCAGGCACAGGAGCACGGCCGACCAGGCGACCGCGATTCGGGCAGAGCCCCGCCGCGCCTCGTTGATCATGCGGCCAGACTCCAGGAGCCCGGCCGCCGCCGCAACCGGAACGCCCCGGTTCGAGCCGAAACGTAACAGTTATTACTGGCGGGCTTCCGCGGGAGCGCAGGTCACCAGTTCGCCTTCGCGGTGGCCTCCTCGGCCTGGGCGCGCAGCGCGCGGATCGCCTCGGCCGGGTCGTCGGCGCCGTAGACGGCGCTGCCCGCGACGAAGACGTCCGCGCCCGCCTCGGCGCAGCGCTCGATCGTCTCGGCGCTGACGCCGCCGTCCACCTGGAGCCAGACGGGCAGGTCGCGGCCCTTGATCAGCTCCCGGGCCCGGCGGACCTTCGGCAGGACGACGTCCAGGAACTTCTGGCCGCCGAAGCCCGGCTCCACGGTCATCAGCAGGAGCATGTCGATCTCGCCGAGGAGGTCTTCGAAGCCGTCCACGGGGGTGGCCGGGTTGACGCCGAGCCCCGCGCGCGCGCCGGCGGAGCGGATGGCGCGCAGGGTGCGGATGGGGGCCTTCGCCGCCTCGGCGTGGATGGTGACGCTCTTCGCGCCCGCCTCGGCGTACTCCGGCGCCCAGCGGTCGGGGTCCTCGATCATCAGGTGGCAGTCCAGCGGCAGCGGGCTGTGCTCCAGCAGCGCCCGGACGACCGGCAGGCCCAGGGTGAGGTTCGGGACGAAGTGGTTGTCCATGACGTCGACGTGGACCCAGTCGGCGGAACCGGAGATGCGCGCGATCTCCTCGGCCAGGCGGGCGAAGTCGGCGGACAGGATGCTGGGTGAGATCTGAGGAGCCATGATGGCCCGAGTCTATTGGCGCAGTTCCGCCCGGCCCTCACCCGCCCGGGTGATGCCGGGGGTGGGGCGGGCGGCCAGGCGCAGCCGGACGAACGCCTCCGGCGCCCCGGCGATGACCCACAGCGTGAGGAGCGCCTGCACGGCGAACGCCCGGAGCGGGTCCTCGGCGCCTGGCAGGGCGTTCAGCGCGGCGATGAGGGCGGCGCCGGCGAACCCCAGCGGCAGGCGGGCCAGCCGCTGCCAAGGCTTCCCCCCGGGGTCGAACCAGCCGCGTGCCGCGAGGATGGACAGGCCCGCGACCACGCCGCCGAGCCCGCCCGCCGCTCGCGCGGGGTCGGTCAGGGTGACGGACTCGGTCCGCCCGCCGGCCGCGATGACGGCGTCCGCCCAGGCTTGGGGCCACTGCCAGTTCTCCAGCGGATGCCACACGACCCAGGCCGCGCCCAGCAGCAGCAGAGCCATCGCCAGTGAGAGCCCCAACTGCACCGCCAGATGCCGCCGGGCCCACCACGGGACGACGATGGGTTCCAGCGCGAGGACGGCCACCAGGAAGGCCAGGCCGATGGCCCATCCGGCAAGGACCTGGCCGGTCGAGTGGACGCCCAGATAGACGCGGGACACGCCGATCAGGACGATGATGACGGCGGCCCCCGCCCAGACGAGCCGGCGCCTGCTCTGCGCGGCGACGAAACCCCACGCCACGATGCCGTTCTGGGCGTGGCCGGACGGCATCCCGAAGGAGGACAGCGCCTGCCTGCCCTTGATGCCGGGGTCCGTCCAGTAGGGGCGCGGCTCGTGGAACACCAGTTTCAAGAGCGTGTTGAGGAGCGCGCCCGATAGCAGGACGACCGCGACCCGCGCCGCCAGGCGCGGCGCGACGCACCAGAAGAGCGCCACCAGCAGCGGAACATAGAAGGCCGAGCTGCCCAGATACGACATGAAGAGCATGAAGCCGGTCAGCACGGGTCCCCCAGGGGTGGGTCAGGTGCGGCGCAGAAGGGCCAGGAACATCGCGTCCGTGCCGTGGCGGTGCGGCCAGAACTGCGCGTAGGGGCCGTCGCCCAGACCGGTGAGGTCCGCGCTGAGCGACGTCAGCACGGCCGGCGCGTCGAGCCGTTCCACGTCCTCGCGCTTGCGTAGGACGTCGTCGACCACGACGCGGGTCTCGGCCAGGTGCGGGGAGCAGGTGACGTAGGCGACCACGCCGCCGGGACGTACCGACTCCAGCGCCGCCGTGAGCAGGCCGCGCTGCAGGTCGCCCAGCTCGGCGACCGCTTCGGGTCCTCTCCGCCAACGGGACTCCGGGCGGCGCCGGAGCGCCCCAAGGCCGGTGCAGGGCGCGTCCACCATGACCCGGTCGAAGACCCCGGGACGCCAGGCGGGTGCGGTGCCGTCGGCCGCGACCACGCCCGCGCGGGCGTCGACCGCGCGCCGGACGAGCCCGGCGCGGTGCGGCTGGACGTCGGCCGCGAGGAGCCGTGCGTCGCGCTGGGTCGCCAGGGCGGACAGCAGCCCCGCCTTGCCTCCCGGACCGGCGCAGAGGTCGGCCCAGCGTGCGTCCCGGCCGTCCAGAGGGGCCTCGGCCAGCGCCAGGGCGACCATCTGGCTCGCCTCGTCCTGAACGGCCGCACGTCCTTCCCGGACGGCGCCGATGCCCGCGGGGTCACCCTCGGGCAGCACGGCCGCGTAGGGCGAGTACGGGGCGGGCTCGGCGCCGGCCTCGTACAGCTCCTGGAGCGCGGCGCGGCCGGGACGGGCGACGAGCGTCACCCTGGGGCGGGCGTTGTCGGCCGCGAGGAGCTCTCCGATCTCGCCGGGGCCGACGGCGTCGCGCAGCGCGGACACGATCCACTTGGGATGGCTGTGCGCGATCGAGAGCCGGGTCGTGGGGTCGGCGCCGGCGGGCGCCACGATCTCCAGCCAGGCGTCCATGTCGCGGGTCGCGACCTTGCGCAGCACCGCGTTGGCGAACTTCGCCTGGCCGGGGCCCGCCACCGAGCGGGCCAGCTCCACGGCCGTCCCCACGGCGGCGTGCGGCGGGATGCGGGTGGCGAGGATCTGGTGCGCGCCGAGGCGCAGGACGTCCAGCAGCGGGGCGTCGATCCGGCGCAGCTCGCGGTCGCTGCACAGCGCGAGGATCGCGTCGTAGGTGCCGCGGCCGCGCAGCGTCCCGTAGGTCAGCTCGGTGGCGAGGGCCGCGTCGCGTCCGGTCAGGGCGCGTTCGTGCAGGCGCTTGGGCAGCAGGAGGTTCGCGTACGCGTCGCGGGTATCGACCGCGCGGATCACGTCGAACGCCGTGCGGCGGACCAGGTCCTGCGGGCGTCCCGTCCTGCGGGGACCGCCGGGCCTGCGGTTCGGGGCGTGGCGGCGGTTGCGGGCGGGTGGCATCAGTTCAGCGCGTCCTTGCCGGTGAGGTCGAGGCCGCGCGCCCAGTCGGCGGCGGCCATGGGCCGCTTGCCCTGCGGCTGGACGTCGCCGAGCCTGACGGGGTGCGTGGCCGTTCCCACCAGTACCTCGTTCTTCCCGGCGCGGATCTCGCCGGGCGCGAGCTTCTCCGCGTCCGGTGCCAGGCGGACCGGCCCCAGCTTGAGGCGCGCGTCGCGAAAGGTCGTCCACGCGCCGGGGGCGGGCGTGCAGGCGCGCACGAGGCGGTCGATGTGCAGGGCGGGGGTCCCCCAGTCGACGCGGGCGTCCTCGGGCGTGAGCTTCGCCGCGTGGGACACGCCCTCGGTCGGCTGCGGGCGGGGTTCGAGGACGCCCGCCTCGATGCCGTTCATGGTGTCCAGCAGCAGGGTCGCCCCGGCGACGGCGAGCCGCTCCAGCAGTTCACCCGAGGTGTCGGTCGGCCGGATCGGCTCGGTGAGCACCCCGTAGACCGGGCCGGTGTCGAGGCCCTCCTCGATCTGGAACGTGGCCGCGCCGGTCACCTCGTCGCCGTGCAGGATCGCGCGCTGGACGGGCGCCGCGCCGCGCCAGGCGGGCAGCAGCGAGAAGTGCAGGTTCACCCAGCCGTACCGCGGGATGTCCAGGGCCTCGCGGGGCAGCAGCGCCCCGTAGGCGACGACGGGGCAGCAGTCGGGCGCGATCTCGCGGAGCCGGTCGAGGAACTCGGGGTCACGGGCCTTGGCGGGCTTGAGCACCTCGATGCCGGCCTCGGCGGCGAGCTCGGCCACCGGGGAGGCGCTGAGCCGCCGCCCGCGGCCCGACGGGCGGTCGGGGCGGGTCACGACCGCGGCCACCTCGTGCGAGGAGCCCAGCAGCGCCGTCAGCGCCGGGAGCGCGGTGTCCGGGGTGCCCGCGAAGACCAGCCGCACCTAGATCGCCTGCCCGAGGGTCCGATGCGGCGACTCCTTGACGACCGGGACCGGGTCGCCGAACCACTCGGCCTCCCGGATCGCCTTCATCGCGGCCTTGCGCTGCTCGGGGTCCATCCGGTCGATGAAGATGATCCCGTCGAGGTGGTCGGTCTCGTGCTGGACGCAGCGGGCCAGCAGGTGCGTGCCCTCCAGCGTGATGGGCTCGCCGTGCATGTTGAAGCCCTTGGCCACCACCCCGACCGAGCGGGGCGTGGGGAACGCGAGGCCGGGCAGGGACAGGCAGCCCTCGTCGTCGGTCTCCTGCTCGTCGGTCAGGTCGAGCGTGGGGTTGACCAGGTGCCCGAGGCGGTCGTCGACGTAGTAGGTGAACACCCGGAGGCCCACGCCGAGCTGCGGTGCCGCCAGGCCCGCGCCGGGAGCGTCGATCATCGTGTCGGTGAGGTCCTTGACGAGCTGGCGCAGCTCCTTGTCGAAGTCCTTCACCGGCTCCGCGGGCGTGCGCAGCACGGGGTCGCCGAAGAGGCGGATGGGCTTGACGGCCAACGGGGACTCCGTTCCCTGCATGTCTGCTGTCGTTCTGGCGATGCGGCAGGCGTCCTGCCGGTGTGCCGTCCAGTCTACGGAGACATCCGGCGGTGATTCACACGCCGCGATGCTCCCCCTGGCGCGCCGAACGCGCCTTGTAGGCGGCGGTACGGGCGGCCTTGGCGGTCGCCTTGTCGGGATGGTGCGCCCCCAGCGCCTCCAGGACGTCGGCCGCGCCCGGGTGCTCCGTGCGCCACAGGTCCTCGACCATGTCCTTCATCTCCGCCTCGGGCGGGGCGTCGATGAGGGCGGCCGCGACCGCCTCCGCCGGTTCGGCGGTCTCCAGCATCCCCGCGACGGTGTCGACGAAGACCCACAGGTACTCCTCGCGGGCCAGCTCCCGCCCGGACGGGTCGCCGACGGCGTTCAGCCAGAGCGCGGCGTAGGGCGAGACCAGCGGGTGCTCACGCGCGGCGCGCACCACCCCGGCGGCCTCCGGCCCGATGCGGTGCAGGACGGCCGCGGCGAGGTTGCGGGCGCCGGGCCCGCCGGTGCGCATGACGTCCAGCAGGTCGGCGGCGGCGTCCTTGGGGTCGTGGGCGGCCAGCCAGCCTTCGATCTCCTCGTCGGCGGCGTCGGGCCGGTACCAGGTGAGCCCGGCGATCAGCTCGGACGCGCGGGCCCCGGCCAGCTCGCCGATGACCGGAGCGGTGAACCCGTCCGCCACCAGCAGCTCCCGGACGGCCCAGACGCCGAGCGGCGTCAGCGCGAGCCCCTCGCCGGACGGCTCGACGATCCCCCATTCCCGCAGGGTCTCCAGCTCCAGCCGCACCGCGTCGCGGACCAGGGCGCCCATGGCCTCGGCGTCGGAGAGGTCGTAGGCCTCCTCGACGTGGCCGAGCAGCGCCCCGGCCAGGATCTCCGGCTCCGTGGGCTGCTCCTGCTCGTACAGGTGGATGAGGACGCCGGTCAGCTCGTTCTGGACGAGCTCCACCGCGTCCAGGCCGTCGGCGTAGTCGTGGCCCGGCACCACCATCGACTCGAACAGCGGCAGCCAGGCGGAGAGGAACTCCTCGTCGTCCTCGGAGCCGAGGCGCGGGTGCGCCGGGCCTGGTCCGGCACTGCCGTTCTCAGCGGTGATGACGTCGGCCTCGACGGCGGCCCACCACAGGCGCTCCAGCTCGCCGTGGTCCTCCACCTGCCCGTGGCGGCGCGGGACCTCCAGTCCGAGGGCGGCCTCGGCCGCGTCGATGTCCTCGTCGCTGAGCGTGTCGTGCTCGGTGAGGGTGCGCTCCCCCGTCCAGCCGGCGAGGGCCAGGACGGCCTCGGTCAGGCGGGACGCGCGCGCGGCGGCGGCCACCACGTCCATCGGCGCCTGCCGGACCGGCGGGACGACCAGCTCGCCCGCCCGCCGCAGGTACTCCTCGGTGCGGGCGTAGCGCTCGGCCTCCGGAAGCTCCTCGAACGCGCGCACCCACGCGTCGACGGCCTCCTTGTCGTCCAGCGAGACCCCGTCGGCCTGCATCAGCCCGCCGATCACCTCGGCGGCGGCCTGCCGCTCCTCGCTGTCGACGGCGGCCACGACCTCGGCGAACTCGGGCCCGGTCCGGTCGATCTCCGCGGCCAGCGCGGCGGCGTCCGGCTCGGCGACCGCGCCGGTGTCGCGCAGATGGCCGACGATCTTGCGGAAGGCGTCCAGGACGGTCGGGACGTCGTCGCTCCCGGCGACCACCGTCTCGGGGAAGACCTCCAGCAGCAGCTCGCGGACCCCTTCCGGGGTCAGCTCGCCCGGCCCCGCGAGGCCCATCTCGTCGTGCGCCAGGCCGAGCAAGATGCGGACCCCTTGCTCGTCCAGCGCCTCGCCGCGTTCGTCCGCCCACCGCCGCAGGTCGCCGGCGGTGCTCTCCACCCAGTTGTCGGCCACCCGAGAACCCTATTGCTCAGATCAGCTCCAGGGGGTCGATCTGCACGCGTACGGTCTCCGTGGCTTTACGCGCGCTGCGCACACCTTGGGCTTCCTTCAGTGCGCGCGCCAAAGCATGGCCCGCCGGACGGGGCACCCGTACCAGCGCACGCTCCTTCTCCTGGGCTCCGGTTCCCGCCTGCCCGGCGGGGACCGGCACCGGGACCGGCCCGAGCACCTCCGCCCCCTCCGGCAGCCGGGCATCGGCCAGCAGCTCCCGGATCGCCGCCGGGGAGCCGGTGAGCGACGCCATCCGCGCGGCGGGCGGGAACCCCGCCTCCCTCCGCTCGGCCAGCTCGCGCTCGGCGTACGTGGCCGCATCCCACCGGACGAGCGCCTGCACGGGCGCGAGCGACCCCTCGGCCGCGACGATGACCGGCCCCTGCGGGCGGACCAGCGACGCCGCGTTCATCCAGCGCCGCAGCGCCTCCTCACCGGCGCGCAGATCGGGGCGGCCCAGCAGGACCCAGCCGTCCAGCAGCAGCGCGGCCCTGTAGCCCTCGTCCGCCGGGGGCTCCGCCCCTGGCGTGGACACCACGAGAGCACGCTCCGGGCCGACCCGGTCGAGAATCGCGTCGCGGCCGGACGTGCGTACGGGGACGCCGGGGAACGCCCTGCCGAGTTCCTCCGCCGTGCGCTTCGCCCCCACGACGACGGCGCGCACCTGGAAGAAGCCGCACTCGGGGCAGTGCCAGTCGCCCGCGATGCGTCCGCACCAGCGGCAGTAGGGAGCCGCATGGGACGAGGCCAGCGACAGCGGCCCCTGGCACGCCTGGCACCGGGCGGGCTCCCGGCAGCGCCCGCACGCGATGCCGGGGACGTAGCCGCGCCTCGGCACCTGCACCAGGACGGGGCCGTCCTGCAGGGCGCTCCTGGCGGCCTCGAAAGCGACGTTCGGCAGGCGTGCCGTACGGGCGGCGGCGTCACGTGCTAGCTGCGCGTCCTCACCCACGTACCGGACGCGGGGCATCGCCGCCCGCACACGCTCACGGCCGGCCGCGAGAGCGTGCGCCCAGCCGGTCTCCACCAGCTGGGTGGCGTCGGTGGTCCGGGTGAAGCCGCCGATGAGCGCGCCTGCGTTCGCCCTGTGCGCGCGCAGCGCGAGGACGTCGCGGGGGTGCGGGTACGGCGCGTGGGGTTCGGCGTGGACGTCGTCACCGTCGTCCCACAGCACGACCAAGCCCAGGTCGGCTACGGGGGCGAACATGGCCGCGCGTGTGCCGACGACCGCCCGCGCCCTGCCGCGCAGCACGGCGAGCCACCTGCGGTAGCGCTCCGCCGGGCCGAGTTCCGCCGTCAGGGCGACGTGCGAGCCCTCCCCCAGCTCCGCCTTCAGGGCGGCGTCGACGCGCGCCACGTCGCGGCCATCGGCCACCACGACGATCGCACCGCGCCCACCGCGCAGAGTGGCGGCGACCGCGCGCGCTATGGCGGCCGTCCACTCGGGCCCCGGCAGCGCCGACCAGACGGCGCGCGGCGCCCTCCCGTCGGCGAGCGCGCTCAAGAAGGACGGCCCGGCCGGATAGTCGCGCCAGGGCCCGGGATCGTCGGAGGCGGCCTCCGCTTCAGCCTCGGAGTCTTCGGGCTCCTCCGGCTCCGGCACGGGTTCGGCCTCCACCCGGGCGTGCCGGGGCGGGACCGCCAGCCGGAGGACGTCCGCGAACGTGCCCGCGTACCGGTCGGCCACCTCCCGGGCCAGGGCGGCGATCTCTGGCGTCAGGACGGCCTCGGAGGACGTCACCCGCTCCAGGAACAGCAGCGTGCCGTCGTGGCCGCTCTCGGCGGCGCGCTCCAGCAGGAACCCATCGACGAGCTGCCCGGCGAAGCGGACCCGCACCCGGCACCCCGGCACCGCCCGGTCGTCCAGCTCGGCGGGCACCAGGTAGTCGAACGGCCGGTCCAGGTGCGGCAGGGACATGTCGACCGCGATCCGCGCCACGGGCAGCTCGCCGGCCGGGCTCCGCGCCCCCTTGCGCCCGCCCGCCTTCTTCGACTTGCCGGGCTTACCAGGCTTGTCCGTCTTGCCCGCCTGGTCGGCTCCGCCGGCAGGAGCCCGGGGAAGGTCGTCCAGCCCCGGGATCAGGTCCGTCCCCCCGCCGTCCTTCGTCACGCTCCCCGTCCTACCAGATGCACCCGACGGCCAGATGCACCCCGACGGCCAGATGCACCCGACCACCGGACGGGCACGCTAGGGTTGATCCGTTTGAACCGGGCGCGTGCCCGCCGGCCCATTGCCCGCCGCCCCCTCCGCGCCCCGCCGTCCGACGAGCCCGTGCAGGCGATGTGACCACAGCGCATACTCCAGAGCGGGCGGACGCCCCGGTCCGGCCTGGATCGCCGCGCCGTCCCGCCCGCCCCTCGCCCGACTGGAAGAAGTGGAAGAGGCGCGCGCGCCACCCGGTGGTGGCCGCCTCGGCGGCGGCGGCCGTCCTCCACCTGGTCTGGGCCCTCGCCCTCGCCACCGAGGGAGGCGACCTCGCGGCCCAGGCCGCGTGGACCGACTTCGCCTGGAAGCACCCCGGCGCCGCCTACAGCTTCGCCTGGTACGGCGGGATGCACCCGGTGTCCTACAGCGTCCTGTCGCCGTACCTGATGGCGCTGTTCGGCATCCGCACGGTCGCGGTGGTGACGGGCACGCTCTCCGCCGCACTGACCGGCCACCTGCTCAAGAAGTTCCGGGCCCCGGTGGCGCTGCCAGCATCGCTGTGGGCCGCGTTCGCACTGTCGTGCAACACCGCCTCGGGGCGCGTGACCTTCGGGCTGGGCCTGACGTTCGCCCTCATGGCGACGATCGCCGCGTTCACACCGCGCGGCACGCCCGGCCTGCGCGCCGCCGGGATGGTCGGCTTCAGCGTGCTCGCCTCGCTCGCCAGTCCGGTCGCCGGCCTGTTCCTGCTGGTGCTGGCCGCCGCGCTGTTCCTGACCGGGCGCCGCCGCGCGGGCGTCTGCCTCGCCGTCGGCCTCCCCCTCGTGGTGGGCACCACCAGCCTGCTGTTCCCCTTCAGCGGGGTGCAGCCGATCTCGCTCACCGCCATCGTGCTGCCCGCCGTCACCAGCGTCATCGCGATGCTGCTGTGCGCGCCCAAGACGTGGACGTTCGTGCGCGTCGGCGCGGGCGTCTACCTGACCGGAATCCTGCTGACCTGGCTGATCCCCTCCCCCGTCGGCAGCAACGTCGAGCGCCTGGCGCTGCTGTTCGGCGGCATGTTCCTGCTGTCGGCGGTGGCGCGCGCGCAGGGCCTGGTCCGGATCGCGGTGCTGTCGCTGGCGTTCATCGTCACCGCGTCCTGGCAGGTCGTGAAGCCCGTGGACGACCTGATCCACACCGAGCCCGCGGCGGCCGCCGCCGCACACGCGCGCGGCCTCGTGGCCGAACTCGACGCCCTCGGCGCCGGCGACGCGCGCATCGAGGTCGTGCCGCTGCGCTCCCACTGGGAGTCGGCCGGCCTCAGCCGCCACTTCGTGCTGGCGCGCGGCTGGAACCGCCAGGTCGACGCCGAGCGGCACGAGCTGTTCTACGAGGACGGCGCGCTGACGGCCGACTCCTACCGAGACTGGCTGCACGAGTGGTCCGTGCAGTACGTCGTCCTGCCCGAGCAGGAGGTCGACTGGTCGGCGCAGGAGGAGGCCGCCCTGGTCGAGCGGGGCCAGCCGTACCTCACGGAGGTCTGGCGGGACGAGCACTGGCGCCTGTTCCGCGTCGCCGACCCGACGCCGCTGGTCGACCGCCCGGCGTCCGTCCAGGAGCTCACCGCGGGCGAACTCGTCGTCGACATGCCGTCCAAGGGGTCCGTCCTCGTGCGGGTCTCCTGGTCGCCGTGGCTGAGCGCCACGGGCGGGGACGGCTGCCTGGCGCGCGCGGGCGACTTCGTCCGGCTCACGGCGCGTGAGCCCGGCCGGTACACCATCGCCGCCCGCTACGGCCTCCACCGCGGCAACCACTGCCCCTCCTGAGCGGAGACGCGAAGAGGGCCCCGGGTTAGCCCCGGGGCCCTCTCTGCGCGGCTGTCAGAGACCGGCGGCGGAGGCCAGGTCCTTGGCGCGGTCGGTCGACTCCCAGGAGAAGTCGGGCTCCGACCGGCCGAAGTGGCCGTACGCGGCGGTCTGCGAGTAGATCGGGCGGAGCAGGTCCAGGTCGCGGACGATCGCGGCCGGGCGCAGGTCGAAGACCTCGTCCACGGCCTTCTCGATCTTCT
This sequence comes from Actinomadura meyerae, assembly GCF_900188445.1. Classification (GTDB taxonomy): domain Bacteria; phylum Actinomycetota; class Actinomycetes; order Streptosporangiales; family Streptosporangiaceae; genus Spirillospora; species Spirillospora meyerae. Next base: position 395,964 of record NZ_FZOR01000001.1, on the reverse strand, counting down.
CGGGGGCGACCTTCTCGGTGCCGAACGTCTCCACGAACACCCCGACCGGGTGCGCCTTGCCGATCGCGTACGCGACCTGGACCTCGGCGCGGTCGGCGAGCTGCGCGGCGACGATGTTCTTGGCGACCCAGCGCATCGCGTACGCGGCGGACCGGTCGACCTTGGACGGGTCCTTGCCGGAGAACGCGCCGCCGCCGTGCCGGGCCATGCCGCCGTAGGTGTCGACGATGATCTTGCGGCCGGTGAGGCCCGCGTCGCCCATCGGGCCGCCGATCTCGAAGCGGCCCGTCGGGTTGACCAGCAGCCGGTACCCGTCGGTGTCGAGGTCGAACTGCGCGAGCACCGGGTCGACCACGTGCTCCTTCACGTCCGGGGCGAGCAGCTCCTTCAGGTCGATGTCGGGAGCGTGCTGGCTGGACACCACGACGGTGTCGAGGCGGACGCCGCGGTCGCCGTCGTACTCGATGGTGACCTGGGTCTTGCCGTCCGGGCGCAGGTAGGGGACGTCGCCGCTCTTGCGGACCGCCGACAGCCGCTGCGCGAGCCGGTGCGCCAGCGTGATCGGCAGCGGCATCAGCTCGGGCGTCTCGCTGGTGGCGTAGCCGAACATCAGGCCCTGGTCGCCGGCGCCCTGCCGGTCGAGCTCGTCGACGCCCTCGCCCTCGCGGGCCTCGTAGGCGTCGTCGACGCCCTGCGCGATGTCGGGCGACTGCGCGCCGATGGACACCGACACGCCGCAGGAGTGCCCGTCGAAGCCCTTCTTGGACGAGTCGTAGCCGATCTCCAGGATCTTCTCCCGGATCACCCCGGGGATGTCGACGTAGGTCTCGGTGGTGACCTCGCCGGCCACGTGCACCTGGCCGGTCGTGATCAACGTCTCGACGGCGACCCGGCTCTTCGGGTCGTCCTTGAGCATCGAGTCGAGGATCGCGTCACTGATCTGGTCCGCGATCTTGTCCGGGTGTCCTTCGGTCACGGACTCGGAGGTGAACAGGCGGCGAGACACGTACGTGAACTCCTTGCAGCGGCTGCTGACTGACGTCGCAGGACGGATATGTCATCGAGTTCGGCGGGGACGTCCCCCGCGCGTAGTCCAATGGGCGGTGTCCGGGTGGTCCGAGCTTCAGGCCCGCAGTCTAGCCCGATCGGGGTCGGGCGCCGGTAGTGACTCGGTCGAGCCGGGAGCCTCCGATCAATCGGTGGTGGGCGGGTCCAGGCGGGCGGCGACGAGGTCCCAGACGACCTCGGCGAGGGCGTCCTTCGCGCCGCGCGGCACCTCGGTCTGCGAGCCGTCCGCGCCGAGGATGACGGCCTCGTTGTCGGGGCGCCCGAAGGTCAGGTTCTCGCCGACCTGGTTGACGACGAGGAGGTCGCTGCCCTTGCGGGCGAGCTTGGCGCGGCCGTTGGCGAGGACGTCGTCGGTCTCGGCGGCGAAGCCCACGATCACCTGCCCTGGGCGGCGGTCGCGGCCCAGCTCGGCCAGGATGTCGGGGTTCTTGACGAGCCGGATCGGCTCCGGCTCGGCGCCCTCCGCCTTCTTGATCTTGGAGGCGCGGTAGCCGGACGGCCGGAAGTCGGCGACGGCGGCGGCCATCACGACCGCGTCGGCGCCGGGCGCGGCCGCCAGCACGGCCTTGTGCATCTCCTCCGCCGAGCCGACGGCGACGACCTCGGCGCCGGCGGGGTCGGGCAGGGCGACGTTCGCCGAGACGAGCGTCACCCGGGCGCCGCGCGCCGCGGCGGTGCGGGCGAGCGCGTAGCCCTGCAGCCCGGACGAGCGGTTCCCGATGAACCGGACCGGGTCGATCGGCTCGCGGGTGCCGCCGGCGGACACCACGACATGGCGCCCGGCCAGGTCGCGGCCGCCGGTGCCGCGGGCCAGGACGTGCCGCGCCACCTCGAACAGCTCGGCCGGGTCGGGCAGCCGGCCGGGGCCGGTGTCCTTGCCGGTGAGCCGCCCGGACGCGGGCTCCACCACGACCGCGCCCCGGGACCGCAGCGTCGCCACGTTGGCGCGGGTCGCGGGGTGCTCCCACATCTCGGTGTGCATCGCGGGCGCGAACACGACCGGGCAGCGGGCGGTGAGCAGGGTGTTGGTGAGCAGGTCGTCGGCCAGCCCCTGTGCGGCCCGGGCCAGCAGGTCGGCGGTGGCGGGCGCGACGAACACCAGGTCGGCGTTCTGGCCGAGCCGGACGTGCGGCACCTCGGCGACGCCGTCCCACACCTGCGAGGACACCGGATTGCCGGACAGCGCGGCCCAGGTCGGCTCGCCGACGAACCGCAGCGCGTCGGCGGTCGGGACCACGGTCACGTCGTGGCCGGACTCGGTGAGCCGCCGGAGCAGCTCGCACACCTTGTACGCGGCGATGCCCGCGCTCACGCCGAGGACGACGCGCGGCTTTCGGGAGGTCATGCAGTCACGATCCCATCGCGCGCCCGGAGAGCCTGCGGCGGGGGTGCGGCACCCCCCGCGGAGCCCCGCGGGCGCCTGCGGAGGCGGCCGCGCGCCGACGTGCGGCATCGGCGGCCACGGTCCGCTAGCCCTCGATGGGCTCGGCGTTCAGCAGTCCCTCGCGCGTCTCGCGGAGCGCGATCGACAGCGGCTTCTCCTGCACCTGGGTCTCGACGAGCGGGCCGACGTACTCCAGCAGGCCCTCGCCCAGCTGGGCGTAGTAGGCGTTGATCTGCCGGGCGCGCTTGGCCGCGATGCTCACGAGGCCGTACTTGGTGTCGACGACCTCCAGGAGCTCGTCGATCGACGGGTTGGTGATGCCCTCGTTGCTGGCTGCCACTCGGTGGCCTTCCACTGGTAGGTCGCTTACTGGACAGCCATCAAGGCTAGCAGCTCATCGCACACGTCCTGGACGGACGTGTTGACCAGGGTGACGTCGAACTCCTTCTCGGCGGCCAACTCCACGCGGGCCGCCTCGAGGCGGCGCTCGATGACGTCCGGGGGCTCGGTGCCGCGGCCGGTGAGCCGGCGGACCAGCTCCTCCCAGCTCGGCGGGGCGAGGAACACCAGCCGCGCCTGCGGCATGGACCGGCGGACCTGGCGGGCGCCCTGCAGGTCGATCTCCAGGAGCACCGGCTCGCCGCGGGCGAGGCGCTCCTCGACGGGCCGGCGGGGGGTGCCGTAGCGGTTCCCCGCGAACTCGGCCCATTCGAGGAGCTCCCCTTCGGCGACGAGCCGGTCGAAACCGGCGTCGTCGACGAAGAAGTACTGCACACCATCGGTCTCACCCGGGCGGGGGGCCCGGGTGGTCACCGAGACCGACAGCCACACCTCGGGGTGCGAGCGCCGGATCTCGGCGACGACCGTGCTCTTGCCGACGCCCGACGGCCCGGACAGGACCGTCAGCCGCCGCGCGAGCGGGCCATGCGTGCTGGAGCCCTCCGGCGCAGACATGGGTGCGCCGGAACCGGGCGGGATGGAGCCGGCGCCGGGTCGCCCCGGACCGGCCGCGGCGGCCTGACCGCCGCGCCCGCCCGCGAGTCGCGCGTCAGCGGTTCGCACTTCCGCCGAACTCACGCTCCAGGGAGGCGCGCTGGTTGGCGCCGAGGCCCCGCACACGGCGGGACTCGGCGATGCCCAGGCGCTCCATGATCTGCTTCGCACGGACCTTGCCCACACCGGGCAGCGATTCCAGGAGGGCCGACACCTTCATCTTTCCGATGACGTCGTCGGACTGACCCTCTTTGAGAACCTCGGCGAGCGAGGTTCCCCCGTGCTTGAGCCGGTTCTTAACCTCGGCCCGCTCCTTGCGAGCCTTGGCAGCCTTCTCCAGGGCTGCGGCGCGCTGTTCGGGGGTTAGGGGCGGAAGAGCCACGCCGGGTCACCTCAGGTTTCCACTCGACGGAGTCGGACGGGTTGGGAAACTAGCGAGTTCACCGCCCATAAGGCAACGTGAAGTGCCGTTTAGCCCACCACAAATTCACGAAAATCACTCCCCGGAGTGTCCTGAATACAGAGTGTACCCAATCTGGAGGGGTCGGCGGCCCATCCCCGCGCCTTGCTGGGACTTTCGCATGATCGTGAAAATCCCCCCAATCCGCCCCCAAATGCGGCACTCGGTACCCTTATGTCGCAGCGGGCCGCGGCCGTCCGGCGGCCGTCCGGCCGCGCTCCGCCGGGCCTCCCGCGGCCCCGGCGGCCGCCCTCCGCCACCCCCTGTGAGGTCTCCCACAAGTGATCCCGACCGAGTGACTCTCGTCACGCCGGGACGTTCCGCACGTCGCGGCGGCACCGTTACTGTCATCCTCGACAACACCCGACCCCGCCAAGATCGTCTCCCGCTCGGAGGGCCGCGCACCGCACCCAGCTCCCCGCCCGCCGCCAGGGCACCGACACGGACGCGGAACGACCGGACGACCCGCCCGGGGCTCCCCCGGCCGGGGAATCGCCGCTCCGCGTGAACGAGTTCCTCGTTCGGCACGTACTCGCAATGCGAACACTCCGTCCCCGCCATTCGCATGCGACTAAAACCACAATGTGCGATCCCACCCGGCTGAGAACGCCTCGAAACTTTCGCGGAATGCGATTCCGCCGCGGGCGTCCGCGATCACCGCAATCGGCGCGGCGGCCCCGCCGGGCGGAGTCAGCCGACGTCGGCGGAGGTGCGCCGCAGCGCGGCCGCGACGGCCGCCGCGGCGGCGCCGGGGTCGGGGGCCCCGGTGATCGGACGCCCGATGACCAGCAGGTCCGCGCCGGCCGCCAGGGCCTCCTCGGGGGTCGCCACGCGCGCCTGGTCCTGGGTGGCGGCGCCGGCCGGGCGGACGCCCGGGGTGATCAGCGTGATGCCGGGGCCGACCTCGGCGCGGACCGCGGCGGCCTCCTGCGGGGAGCAGACGAGCGCCTGCGCGCCCGCCTCGACGGCGAGCACGGCGAGCCGCCGGACGGCGTCCGGCGCGGGCCCGGACAGGCCGATCGCGGCGAGGTCGGCGTCGCCCAGCGACGTCAGGACCGTCACCGCGGCGATCGACGTGCTCGGGGCGGCCTCCACCGCCGCGCGGATCATCGCGGGCCCGCCGGCGGCGTGCACGGTCAGGAAGGACGGCTTGAGCCGCGCCACGGCGCGGGCGGCGCCGCGGACCGTCGCGGGGATGTCGTGGAGCTTGAGGTCGAGGAACACCTGCACGCGGCTGGCGCCGCGGACGCTGGCGATGACGTCCGGCCCGTACCGCAGGTAGAGCTCCAGGCCCACCTTGACGGTGGAGACGTGCGGCGTGACCAGGGTGGCCCAGCGCGCGGCCGTCTCCAGGTCGGGCGCGTCCAGCGCGACGGCGATGGGGGCGGTCACAGTTTCTCCTTCTCGGGCTCTTGCGGGCGCACCTGGGGCGGAACGTACCCGGCGGGCTTGTGCGCGAGGCCGACGGCGTCGGCGAGGCGGCCGATGCGGCGGGCGGCGAGCGCCTCCTCCAGCTCGCGCAGGACGCGCGGCGCGGCCAGGGGGTCGTGGAACACGGCGGTGCCGACGGCGACGGCGGAGGCGCCGGCGAGGATGAACTCCAGCGCGTCCAGGCCGGTGGCGATGCCCCCGACCCCGATGATGGGGGTGCTGGGCAGCGCGGCGTGGACCTGGTAGACGCAGCGGACCGCGATGGGCCGCACCGCGGGCCCCGACAGGCCGCCCGACACGCCGGTGAGGGCGGGCCGGAGCGTCTCTGTGTCGACCGCCATGGCGTCCATGGTGTTGATCAGGGTGAGGCCCTCGGCGCCCGCGTCCACGCAGGCGAGCGCGATCGTGACGATGTCGGTGACGTCCGGGGCGAGCTTGGCGAAGACCGGGACGCCGGGCCGTGCGTGGTCGCGCACGGCCCGGACGACGGACGCGGCGGCGGCCGGGTGCCAGCCGAACACGCGCCCGCGGTCCTCGGCGTTGGGGCAGGCGACGTTGACCTCGATCGCGGCGACGCCGGGGACCCCGCGCAGGCGCCGGGCCATGTCGCCGTACTCCTCGACGCTGTTGCCGGCGACGGAGACGATCGTGCGGGCGTCCTGCTCGATGAGCCACGGCAGGTCGCGCTCCAGGAACGTCTCCACGCCGGGGCCGGGGAGGCCCATGGCGGTGAGGAGGCCGCTCGGCGTCTCGGTCACGCGCGGTGTGGGGCGTCCCGCGCGCGCTTGCGGCATGACGGACGTGGTGACGAACGCGCCCAGGCGGGAGATGTCGAAGAACTGGGCGAGCTCCCGCCCGGTCCCGCCGCACCCGGCGGCCGTCATGACGGGATTGGGCAGCTCCAGCGGCCCGAGTGCCGTCCTGACCCGGTCGCTCACTGGGAACCCCCCTCGGTGACGTTCAGGACGCGCGGCGCGCCGAGCGCGTCGAACGGGATGGTGCCGAGGTCGCCCCACCGGACGCGGTCGCCGCGCAGGACGGGCCCGTCGGCGCACGCGCGGACCATGCGGGTCACGCCGTCGTCGCCGTGGACCGGGAGCATGCACGTCATGCACACCCCGATGCCGCACGCCCCCGTCTGCTGCAGGAACTCCTCGACCGACACCTGCGAGGGCAGCCCGAAGTCTCCGGCGACCTGGGTCACCGACCGGAGCAGGCCCGTCGGGCCGCAGCCGTAGACGACGTCCGCGCCGGTCTCCTCGATGACGCGGGGCAGGACGTCGCGGACGGTGCCCTTCTCCCCCATCGAGCCGTCCTCGGTGGCGACGGTGGCGCTGTCGCCGATCCGCTGCGCCATCCGGGAGCCGAACACCTGCCGGGCGGACGGCCCGCCGAGCACGAAGTGCACCTGGCAGCCGCGCCGCAGCAGGGTGTCGGCGAGTGCGAACACGGCCGCGCCGCCCGGCCCGCCGCCGACAAGGAGGCAGTTCACCGGGTCGCGGGGCAGCCGGAACGGGCGGCCGAGCGGGCCGACGAGGTCGATCTGGTCGCGGGAGCGGCGGCCGGCGAGCCAGCCGGTGCCGGGCTCGGTGTCGGCGAACACCAGCTCGACGGTGCCGCCGTAGTCGGACTTGACCTCGTGGACGCCGAAGCAGCGGCGGACCAGGCGGGACGTGTGCTCGCCGCCGACGGCGAGCGCCACGAACTGGCCGGGCCGGAACCGCTCGGCGATGGCCGGGGCCACCAGCGTCATCGCGTGGTAGTCCTGCACCTGGCGGACCGTCAGCACCGTCGCCGACGTCTGCACCGGCGTGTCGGACACCCGTCTCCCTCTCCTCGTCGTGCGCCGGGCGGGCCCAGCGGCGGCACGCTCCGCTGGGCCCGCCCGGCGCGCCGTCACGCGGGCGGCATGCCGCCGTCCGCGGCCGCGCCGTCCATGACCGCGCCGTCCGGGCCCGCGTCGCCGCCGGGGCCGAGCGCCGCGCGGTCGCGGGCACCGCCGATCCGCGCGGCGTGCTCCTGGAGGGAGCGGACGCCGACCTGGCCGCCGGCGACGGCCTCGATGCCCTGCACGGCCGCCGCGAGGCCCTGCACGGTCGTCACGCACGGTACGCCCCTCAGCACGGCCGCGGTGCGGATCTCGTAGCCGTCGAGCCGCGGCCCGGACTGCCCGGGGCTGCCGAAGGGCGTGTTGACGATGAGGTCGACCTCGCCGTCCAGGACGCGCCGCACGATCGTGGGCTCGCCGGCCGGGCCGGGGCCGTCGCTGTGCTTGCGCACGATCTTGGCACGCACGCCGTTGCGGCGCAGGACCTCCGCGGTCCCTTCCGTGGCAAGAATCTCAAAGCCCAGGTCAGCGAGCCGCTTGACCGGGAACACCATGTGCCGTTTGTCGCGGTTCGCCACGGACACGAACGCGCGGCCCTTGGTCGGCAGTGAACCGTAGGCGGCCTGCTGCGACTTGGCGAACGCGGTGCCGAACACCTCGTCGATGCCCATGACCTCGCCGGTCGAGCGCATCTCCGGGCCGAGCACGATGTCGACGCCCTGCCCGCTCTCGTTGCGGAACCGGTCGAACGGGAGGACGGCCTCCTTCACCGCGATCGGCGCGTCCAGCGGCAGGGCCCCGCCGTCGCCGGTCTCCGGCAGCATGCCCTCGGCGCGCAGCTCGGCGATGGTGGCGCCCATCATGACGCGGGCCGCCGCCTTGGCGAGCGGCACGGCCGTCGCCTTGGAGACGAACGGGACGGTGCGGGACGCGCGGGGGTTGGCCTCCAGCACGTACAGGACGCCCGCGGACAGCGCGTACTGGACGTTCATGAGCCCGCGCACGCCGACGCCGCGCGCGAGCGCCTCCGTCGACTCGCGGATGCGGCGGACGTCCTCGTGGCCGAGCGTGATGGGCGGCAGCGCGCACGCCGAGTCGCCGGAGTGGATCCCGGCCTCCTCGATGTGCTCCATCACGCCGCCGAGGTAGAGCTCCTCGCCGTCGAACAGGGCGTCCACGTCGATCTCGATGGCCTCGTCCAGGAAGCGGTCGACCAGGACGGGGTGCTCGGGGCTCGCCTCGGTGGCGCGGGCCATGTACGACTCCAGCGTGGCGTCGTCGTACACGATCTCCATGCCGCGCCCGCCGAGCACGTAGGACGGCCGCACGAGGACCGGGTAGCCGATCTCGCCGGCGATCTCCCGCGCCTCCTCGTAGGAGGCGGCGGTGCCGTGCTTGGGCGCGAGCAGCCCTGCCCTGTGCAGGACCCGCCCGAACGCGCCGCGCTCTTCGGCGAGGTGGATGCTCTCGGGGGAGGTGCCCACGATCGGCACCCCGGCGTCCTTGAGCTTCTGGGCCAGCCCCAGGGGCGTCTGCCCGCCGAGCTGGACGATGACGCCCGCGACCTCGCCGGACTGCTGCTCGGCGTAGACGACCTCCAGGACGTCCTCCAGCGTGAGCGGCTCGAAGTAGAGCCGGTCGGAGGTGTCGTAGTCGGTGGAGACCGTCTCGGGGTTGCAGTTGACCATCACGGTCTCGTAGCCGGCCTCGGCCAGCGTGAAGGACGCGTGGACGCACGAGTAGTCGAACTCGACGCCCTGGCCGATGCGGTTGGGCCCGCTGCCCAGGATGAGGACCTTGGGCTTGGCGCCCGGCGGGACCTCGGTCTCCTCGTCGTAGGCCGAGTACAGGTAGGGCGTCCGCGCCTCGAACTCGGCGGCGCACGTGTCGACCGTCAGGTACACGGGGCGGATGCCGAGCGCGTGCCGCAGCTCGCGGACGACCTCCTCCGACAGCCCGCGCAGCTCGCCGATCTGCGCGTCGGAGAAGCCGTGCCGCTTGGCGCGCAGCAGCTTGTCGCGGGTGAGCGCGTCGTCGGCGGTGCGGATCTCCTCGGCGACCTCGTTGATGGCGGCGATCTGGTCCAGGAACCAGGGGTCGATGCCGGTCGCCTGGTACACGTCGGTGATGCTCGCCCCGGCCCAGAGCGCGCGCTGGACGTCCCGCAGGCGCCCGTCGTGCGGCCGCTTGGCCGATTCGAGCAGCTCGGCGGCGTCGGCCTCGCCGGCCCAGCTGAACGACGAGCCCTTCTGCTCCAGCGACCGCAGCGCCTTCTGCAGCGCCTCGGTGAAGCAGCGGCCGATGGCCATGGCCTCGCCCACGGACTTCATGTGTGTGGTGAGCGTGCCGTCGGCGCCGGGGAACTTCTCGAACGCGAACCGGGGCACCTTCACCACGACGTAGTCGAGCGTGGGCTCGAACGACGCGGGCGTCTCCCGGGTGATGTCGTTCGGGATCTCGTCGAGGGTGTACCCGATCGCCAGCTTCGCCGCGATCTTGGCGATGGGGAAGCCGGTGGCCTTGGACGCCAGCGCCGACGACCGCGACACCCGCGGGTTCATCTCGATGACGATCATCCGGCCGGTGCCGGGGTGCACGGCGAACTGGATGTTGCAGCCGCCGGTGTCGACACCGACCTCGCGGATCACCGCGATCGCGACGTCCCGCATGTTCTGGTACTCGCGGTCGGTGAGGGTGAGCGCGGGCGCGACGGTGATCGAGTCGCCGGTGTGCACGCCCATCGGGTCGAGGTTCTCGATGGAGCACACGATGACCACGTTGTCGGCGCGGTCGCGCATGACCTCGAGCTCGTACTCCTTCCAGCCGAGGATCGACTCCTCCAGGAGCACCTCGCCGGTCGGGGACGCGTCCAGCCCGGCGCCGGCGATGCGGCGCAGGTCGTCCTCGTCGTGGGCGAAGCCGGAGCCCCGGCCGCCCATCGTGAACGAGGGCCGGACGACGACGGGGTAGCCGAGCTCCCCGGCCGCCGCGAGGCAGTCGTCCATCGTGTGGCAGATGACCGACCGGGCGGACTCGGCGTTCAGGCCCTGCTCGCGCGCCACCTTGGCGACGACGTCCTTGAACCGCTCGCGGTTCTCGCCGGCCTGGATGGCGTCCACGTCGGCGCCGATCAGCTCGACCCCGTGCTTCTCCAGGACGCCGCTCTCGTACAGCGCGATCGCGGTGTTCAGGGCCGTCTGGCCGCCGAGGGTGGGCAGCAGCGCGTCCGGCCGCTCCTTCGCGATGATCTTCTCGACGACCTCGGGAGTGATCGGCTCGACGTAGGTCGCGTCGGCGAACTCCGGGTCGGTCATGATCGTGGCGGGGTTGCTGTTGACCAGCGTGACCCGCAGGCCCTCGGCCTTCAGCACCCGGCACGCCTGGGTGCCGGAGTAGTCGAACTCGCACGCCTGGCCGATGACGATCGGCCCGGAGCCGATGACCAGGACGGACTTCAGGTCTTCGCGGCGCGGCATTACTTCGACGCCTCCATCAGCTCGCAGAAACGGTCGAAGAGCCCGGACGCGTCGTGCGGGCCGGCCGCGGCCTCCGGGTGGTACTGGACGCTGAAGGCGGGGCGCTCCAGGAGCCGCAGCCCCTCGACGCACCCGTCGTTCAGGTTGACGTGGCTGACCTCGCCGGGGCCGTAGGGCGTGTCGAACGGCCCGTCGGCGGGCGCGTCGACGGCGAATCCGTGGTTGTGCGCCGACACGTCGACCTTGCCGGTCGCCCGGTCCTGGACGGGCTGGTTGATGCCCCGGTGGCCGAACCGCAGCTTGTAGGTACCGAGGCCGAGCGCGCGGCCGAAGATCTGGTTGCCGAAGCAGATGCCGAAGAACGGCTTGCCGGCGTCCAGGACGCCCTTCAGCGCGTCCACGGCGTAGTCGGCGGCGGCGGGGTCGCCGGGGCCGTTGGAGAAGAACACGCCGTCGGGATCCAGGGCGAGGATGTCCTCGGCGGTGCTGCTCGCGGGCAGGACGTGCACCTCGCAGCCCCGCTCCGACATCCGGTACGGCGTCATCGACTTGATGCCGAGGTCGACGGCCGCGACGGTGTAGCGCTTCTCGCCCTTCGCCGCGACGACGTAGGGCTCGGCGGTGGAGACGTCCCGCGCGAGGTCGGCGCCCTCCATCGCGGGGCTTTCCAGCACGCGCCGGACGAGTGCCTCCTCACCGGCCGCCAGGGCGTCCGGTGAGCTGAAGATGCCGGCGCGCATCGCGCCCTTGTCGCGCAGGTGCCGCGTCAGCGCGCGCGTGCCGGGAATGGCGATCCCCACCACGCCCTGCTCGCGCAGGGCGGAGCCGAGGGAGCCGGTGGCCCGCCAGTTGGACGCCACGCGGGCGGGCTCGCGCACCACGTAGCCGGCCACCTGGATGCGGCGGGACTCCGGGTCCTCGCCGTTGATGCCGGTGTTGCCGATGTGGGGCGAGGTCATGGCCACGATCTGGCGCGCGTAGGACGGGTCGGTGAGCGTCTCCTGGTAGCCGGTCATGCCGGTGTTGAAGACCATCTCGCCGAAGGTCTCCCCTTCGGCCCCGTACGCGACCCCGTGGAACACCCTGCCGTCTTCCAGAACGAGCAGAGCAGGGTTCATTGGAGCTTCCCTTCGAGGACGGTCGGCTCACCGCGCAGGAACGTCGCGACGACCCGGCCGGGCAGCTCCAGCCCCGCGAACGGGGTGTTGCGGCTCTTGGAGGTCATCGCCGACGGGTCCACGGCGCGGCGGGGCGACGGGTCGTACAGCGTGATGTTGGCGGGCGAACCTGCCTCCAGCGGACGACCCTGTCCGGAAAGGCGGCCGATGCGGGCGGGACGGAAGGACATGCGGTCGGCGACCCCGGCCCAGTCGAGCAGGCCGGTCTCGACCATCGCCTCCTGGACGACGGGCAGCGCGGTCTCCAGCCCGATCATCCCCATCGCAGCCACCGCCCACTCGGTCTCCTTGGCCTCGACCGGGTGCGGGGCGTGGTCGGTGGCGACGCAGTCGATCGTCCCGTCGGCGAGGGCGTGCCGCAGCGCGGTGACGTCGTCGGCGGTGCGCAGCGGCGGGTTGACCTTGAAGATCGGGTCGTAGGTCCCGGCCTTCGCGTCGTTCAGCAGCAGGTGGTGCGGGGTGACCTCGGCGGTCACCGGGCAGCCCTTGCTCTTCGCCCAGCGGAGGATCTCCACCGAGCCGGCCGTGGACACGTGGCAGACGTGCAGCCGCGACCCGACGTGCTGGGCGAGCAGCACGTCCCGGGCGATGATCGCCTCCTCGGCGACCGCGGGCCAGCCGCGCAGCCCGAGCGCGGCCGACATCTCGCCCTCGTTCATCTGCGCGCCCTCGGTGAGGCGCGGCTCCTGCGCGTGCTGGGCGACGACGCCGTCGAACGCCTTCACGTACTCCAGCGCGCGGCGCATGATGACCGCGTCCGACACGCAGTGCCCGTCGTCGGAGAAGACCCGCACGCGGGCGGCGGAGTCGGCCATCGCGCCGAGCTCGGCGAGCTGCTCGCCGGCGATGCCGCGGGTGACGGCGCCGACCGGCTGGACGTCGCAGTACCCGGCCTCGCGGCCGAGGCGCCACACCTGCTCGACGACGCCCGCGGTGTCGGCGACGGGGTCGGTGTTCGCCATGGCGTGGACGGCGGTGTACCCGCCCATCGCGGCGGCCTTCGTTCCGGACTCGACGGTCTCGGCGTCCTCGCGGCCGGGCTCGCGCAGGTGGGTGTGCAGGTCGACCAGGCCGGGCAGGGCCACGAGCCCGTCCGCGTCGACGACCTGCGCGCCCGCCTCGTCCAGGCCGCGGCCGACCGCCGCGACGGCGCCCTCGCGGACCAGGATGTCGGCGGCCTCGCCGCCGAGGACCCGGGCGCCCCTGATGATGTACGTCGTCACTTCGCGACCTCCTGGCCGATGGCGGGCTCGGAGCCCCCGAGCAGCAGATAGAGGACGGCCATGCGGGCGCTGACGCCGTTGGCGACCTGCTCGACGATGGTGGACCGGACCGAGTCGGCGACCTCGGCGGCGATCTCGACGCCGCGGTTCATCGGGCCGGGGTGCATGACGATGGCGTGCTCGGGGAGCTGCGCCATGCGGTCGCCGTCCAGCCCGTAGCGGCGGCTGTACTCGCGCACCGTCGGGAAGTAGGCGGCGTTCATGCGCTCCTGCTGGACGCGGAGCATCATGATGACGTCGCTCTTGGGGATGACGGCGTCGAGGTCGTACGACACCGAGCACGGCCAGGTGTCGATGGCGACGGGCAGCAGCGTCGGGGGCGCGACCACGGTGACGTCCGCGCCGAGGGTGTCGAGCAGCAGGACGTTGGAGCGCGCCACACGGCTGTGCAGGACGTCGCCCACGATGGTGACGCGGCGGCCGTCCAGCTCACCGAGGCGCTTGCGCATCGTGAACGCGTCCAGGAGCGCCTGGGTGGGGTGCTCGTGCGTGCCGTCGCCGGCGTTGACGACACTGCCCTGCACCCAGCCCGCCAGGCGGTGGGGGGCGCCCGACGCGCCGTGCCGGATGACGACGCCGTCGGCGCCCATCGCCTCCAGCGTGAGGGCCGTGTCCTTCAGGCTCTCGCCCTTGGACACGCTCGACCCCTTCGCCGAGAAGTTGATCACATCGGCGGACAGCCGCTTGGCCGCCGCCTCGAACGAGATCCGGGTGCGGGTGGAGTCCTCGAAGAACAGGTTGACGACGGTCCGGCCGCGCAGCGTCGGCAGCTTCTTGATGGACCGGCCGGCGATCCGGGCCAGCTCCTCGGCGGTGTCCAGGACGAGCAGCGCGTCGTCGCGGGTCAGGTCGGCCGCGGAGATCAGATGGCGGTTCACTCGGCTCCCCCCGTCGGGGCGGGCCGCGCCGCGGGGCCCAGCAGGACCGCGTCGCGCCCGTCGTTCTCGTCCAGCAGGACCTTCACGGTCTCCCGCATCGAGGTGGGCAGGTTCTTGCCGACGTAGTCGGCGCGGATGGGCAGCTCCCGGTGGCCGCGGTCGACCAGCACGGCCAGCTGGACCGCGCGGGGCCGGCCGAGGTCGTTCAGCGCGTCCAGCGCGGCGCGCACCGTCCGGCCGGAGAACAGCACGTCGTCGACCAGGACCACGACCTGGTCGTCGATGCCGCCGGGCGGGAGCTCGGTGCGGCCGAGGGCGCGGGCGGGCCGCATCCGCAGGTCGTCCCGGTACATGGTCACGTCGAGCGAGCCCCAGGGCACCGGGCGGCCCTCGACCTCGCGCAGCGCTCCGGCCAGCCGCTCGGCCAGCGTCACGCCGCGGGTCTGGATCCCGAGCAGCAGGACGCCATGGCCGCCCTTGGTCCGCTCCAGGATCTCGTGCGCGATGCGGGTCAGCGCGCGGCGGATGTCGGGACCCTCCAGAACGGCCTTGGGCCGGGGGTCACCGTCCGCCACGCGATGCTCCTGCCCGGGGGCAGCACTCACCGCAGGAACCTCCTTCCCCGCCTCACGGGACGGGCCTTAAAGGACGTCGTGTCGGCCCCACGGTAGCAGCCGGGACGGACCGCTCCGCACCCGGACCGTCCCACGTCTTCGCAGGTGAGAGGCGTCACATCGGAGCGGCGGCGGGACGTGCGGGCGGGGTGGGCGCGGCCCGCGCCGGCCGCGGGGGCGCGATCCGGACGGCCCGGATCGAGTCCTGCGGATTCGACCGCTTTTTTCCAATCAGCTTGACCTGGGGCCGTACCCGTTTTACCGTCACTGTCCGTAACCATCCCTGGAGACAGAGTCCTGAGGCCCCCTGGCTTCATGAACCTGTCTCCCCCCGGTGACACACGACCGGGGTACTACCGACGACGAAAGTGAGCCTGGGGGGCCGCAGAATGCCGTCTGAATACGCTAAGGCTCTCGGCGCGCGCCTGCGCGCCATCCGCACCCAGCAGGGCCTGTCCCTGCACGGTGTGGAGGAGAAGTCACGCGGCCGCTGGAAGGCCGTCGTCGTGGGGTCGTACGAGCGGGGCGACCGCGCCGTCACCGTTCAGAAGCTGGCCGAGCTCGCCGATTTCTACGGCGTGCCGGTATCCGAGTTGCTGCCCGGCGGAGCCGCGCCGAGCCCGCTCGGGCCTACACCCAAGCTCGTGATCGATCTAGAGCGGTTGCAGCAGCTTCCGAAAGACAAGGCCGGTCCTCTCGCCCGCTACGCCGCGACGATCCAGAGCCAGCGGGGCGACTACAACGGAAAGGTCCTGTCCATCCGCCAGGAAGACCTGCGTTCACTCGCGGTCATCTACGACAAGTCCCCGACCGAGCTGACCGAAGAGCTGATCGGCTGGGGCGTCCTCGACCCGGAGGCGCGCCGCGCCGTCGAGTCGTTCTGATCCACCGCTTCACCGCACCACCCGCTCCACCGTGACGGGGCCCGGCGCCACGCCGGGCCCCTTTCCGCGCCCGCGGCGCGGCACCAGCAGGGCCGCCGGCAGCACGGCGGCCATGGCGGCGGCGCTCAGCGCGAACCCGGCCGTGTAGCCGCTCTCGCCCGGCACCACCACGATGACGACCGCGCTGATCTGCGTCCCGAGGGACGCGCCGACCGTGCGGATGAGGGTGTTGATGCCGGTCGCGACGCCCGTCTCCCCCGCGGGGACGGCGGCGACGACGAGGTTCGCGACGGCGGCGTAGGCGAAGCCGAGGCCGATGCCGCGGGCCAGGCCGCCGACGTACAGCTGCCACATGGCGGCGTGCTGGAGGGCCACGAACGCGTAGCCGGCGCCGGTCATCAGCGCGCCGCCGAGCAGCACCATGCGCGAGCCGATCCGCCGGTCGAGGACGCCCGCCGCCATCCCGGCGGCGGTCATGCCGACGCTGGCGGGCAACTGCAGGAGGGCCGCCGCGGTGGCGGTCCCGCCGAACCCGTACCCGGTGCCCTCCGGGAGCTGGACGAGCAGCGGGAACAGCAGGCCGCCCGCCATGAGCGCGTAGCCGGACAGCAGCGACGCGGCGTTCGCCGTCCAGACACCGCGCACGCGCATCAGCCGCAGGTCGACCAGGGGGTCGGCGACGCGGCTCTCGACCCGCAGCCAGCCGGCCGCGGTCACCGCCGACAGCCCGAGCAGGCCGAGGACGCCCGGCGACGCCCAGCCCCAGTCCATGGCCTGGGTGAGCGCGGTGAGCGCCGCCACCAGCCACCCGGCGAACAGGACGGCGCCCCACCAGTCGACCCGGGCCGCCTCCCTGGGCTCGGGGCGCGGCACGATCCACCAGGCCAGGGCGATGCCGGGGACCAGGCCGATGACCGGCACCCACAGCAGCCACCGCCAGCCGAGGAAGTCGATGACCGGCCCCGCCAGGCACCAGGAGACGGCGCCGCCGAGCCCGAGCATGGACGACATGAGCCCGACCGCGGACGCCGTCCGCGCCGCCGGGACGACGTCCCGGATGATCGTGTACGCCAGCGGGTACACGCCGCCGCCGATGCCGCCGAGCACCCGCCCGGCCAGCATCACCGGCACCGAGGGCGCGAGCGCCGCGACGACCATGCCGAGGGTGGCGACGGTGAGCACGGCGAGCAGGACGCGCCGGGGCCCGTACAGGTCGCCGAGCCGCCCCACCACCGGGGTGGCGACCGCGGCGGACAGCGTCATCGCGGTGAGCGCCCACGCGGCGCCGGCCGGGCTGGTGTCCAGCCCCTCCTGGATCTGCGGGAGCGCGGGCGTCACGACGGCCATCGACAGCGAGTAGCCCATCACCCCGAGGAACGCCAGCAGCGGGACAAGCCCGCGCCCGCCCCGCACCGCCACCACGCCCTCCTGTGCTTCGCCGCCCTAACAATCTCATAGGCGGACAAACCACCCCACGCGCCACCCCCGGCCGGTTCCGGCGACGCGCCCGGGGTCAGGCGATCGCGCCGGCGTTCCTGAGGGCCGCTATGCGGGCCGGAGGGAGTGACAGGACGTCCCGCAGGACCTCCTCCGTGTGCTCGCCCAGCGTGGGCGCCGGCACCGGGGGCGGCGAGGCGCCGCCGAGCCGCAGCGGGGAGCCCGGCGCGAGGTGGGGGCCGACGCCCGGCTGGTCGAGCGTCGCCATGAGGGGCTCGTCGCGCAGGCCCCGCGCCACCTCGGCGAAGCCCCGGTACCGGGACCACAGGACGGAGGTGCCCTTCAGCGCCTCCGCGACCTGCGCGCAGGTCCGTGCCGCGAACCAGGGGGCGAGGACGCCGCCGAGCGCCTCGCGGTGGGTGAAGCGGTCGCCGGCGCGGCGGAAGTCGGCGCCGAAGGCGCGCTCGAGGGCGGCGCTCACCTCGCCGAGCCCGGTGGCGTCCACCAGGTCGCGCCAGTGGCGGCCGGTGAGGACCGCGACCATGACACGGCCGTCGGCGGTGGCGAAGTCGCGCCCGAAGTCGCCGAACAGGTCGTTGCCCAGACGCCGCCTGGGCTCGCCCAGTTGCGCCTCGGCGAGGTAGCCGAGGTTCCCCGCGGTGGCCAGGGCGACGTCCTGCAGCGCCACCTGGAGGCTCTGGCCCTCGCCCGTGCGCAGCCGGTGCCGCTCGGCCGCCAGGATGCCGACGGCCATGTAGAGGCCGCACGCGATGTCCCAGGCGGGCAGCACGTGGTTGACCGGAGCGTCCTGGCCGGACGGACCGGTGATCTCCGGGAAGCCCAGGGCGGCGTTCACCGTGTAGTCGACGGCGTTGCCGCCGTCCCGGGTGCCCTGGAGCCGGATGTGGATCAGGTCGGGCCGGGCGGCCTTCAGCTCGTCGTAGCCGAGCCCGGGGCGCGCGGGCGCGTTGGTCAGGACGACGCCGCACTCCGCGGCGAGCTGCGCGACGACCTCGCGCCCCTCCGGCGACCGCAGGTCGGCGGTGACGGACCGCTTGCCCTTGTTCAGCCCGGCCCAGTACAGGCTCCGCCCGGACGGCGCGAGCGGCCACCGGTCGATGTCGGGCCCGCCGCCCACCTGGTCGACCCGGACGACGTCCGCGCCGAGCTGGGCGAGGGTCATCCCGCCGAGCGGCGTCGCGACGAAGCTCGACAGCTCCACGACGCGCATCCCGTCCAGGGGCAAGGTTCCGCTCATGCAGCGTTGTCTATCAGGCCCTCGGATCCGCGCAGGGAGCGCCCTCCGCTCGGATAGCGCGCCGGGGATCGCGCCGGCGGGGCCGGCTCGGGGGGTTGCGGCCGCCGCCGGCGCGATCGTCCGGAGGTCGCCGGGGCCGGGGCCGCCCGCCGCGCGGTGAGGTCGGCGCGGCGGGCGCCCCGGGCCCCGGCGCGGCCGGTCCCGGATGGGGAGGGTGGGGACGGGCCGCCGGGATGGCTAGCTGGCCTCGGGGACGGGCAGGGTGGGCTGCCCGTCGATGCCGAGGGTGTCCTCGACGAGGGTGACGAAGACCTCGGCGTCGTGCACGAGCTCCTCGGCCTCGCGCGGGGTGACGGCGCGCGGCAGGCCCGCCTCGGCGGCGGCGCGCTTGTCGGCGCCGGCGGCGAAGAAGGCGGCCCACTCGCGCAGCGCGGGCTCGGCCTCGGGCAGCAGCACCCACACGCTGCGGGGACGCCCGCGGCGGTGGGTCTCCAGGGGCTCCTTGGACGCGAGCACCGCGGCCGCGGCGCGCAGCGCGGCCAGGTGCGCGCAGACGTAGCGCACGGCCGGCGAGGTGGCCTCGGCGGCCTCGGCGAGGCCCATGCGCGCCGCGTGCAGCTGGCCGGTGGCCGTGTGCGCCGGGCGCGGGGCGGGCAGCGGGCGGTGGCGTGGGCTCGGCGGCGGGACCGGCTGGGCGGCGGAGTGGACGCCGCGTGCGGTCATCGTTCCGGACATCGTGTGCCTCCTTCCGGGCTCGGGCCGGCCGGGCGGAGAGCTTCCCCTCACTCCGCCCGGCCGTCCGTCCCGCCGGAACACCGCGACCGGCGGGGACGTCGCCCTGGCGCGGGCCGCGAGTCCCGCACCAGCGTCGAACATAAGTTCGACGCATTCCCCAGTAAACAGCCCTGACGCCGATTCGTCAACGTGTTCGAATGCGTGTCGCGCGCCGCAGGTCGGCGGGGGCGAGGGGTGGCGCGGGCGGGCTAGCGGGGGCGCCTGACGTGCACCGGGACGCCCGTCCCGAGGAGGCCCGGGAAGTACTCGGCGATGTGCATCGGCATCCGGACGCAGCCGTGCGAGGCCGGGTACCTCGGCACGTCCAGCGCGCCGTGGAAGGCGATGCCGCCGTTGAAGTAGATCGGGTTGTAGAGCCGGCCGAGGGGCGAGGTCTCCCAGCCGCGGAAGCGGCGCCCGGTCCGGAAGTCGCCGGTGCCGGTGGTGGCGTAGCGGCAGCGCGGGACGGTGGCGCCGCGGTCCCTGGCGCAGTAGTACTCCCCCGACCCCGATGAGATGTGCGAGATCAGGCGCGGCTTGCCCGCCTTGTAGAGGACCAGGTACTGGCGCTTGAGGTCGACGTCGACGCGGTCCTTCTCGCGCTTCTTGGCCATCGGGCGCGGCTCCTTGGGAGCCTCCAGCGCCGCCCAGAAGGACTTGCCCAGCGTGCTCTTCTGCTTGAGCCGGTTGACCGCCTGGAACGCCCACACGGCCATCTGCGTGGACGGCCCGTACTTGCCGTCGACCTTGCCCGGGTCGTAGTGCAGCTCCTTCAGGCGCCGCTGGAGGTCTTCGACGTCGGCGCCCTTCGCACCCGGCTTCAGGGTGCGGTGCGCCGGAGCCGGCGTCGGGGTCCGGGTGGGCGCCGGCGGCGCCTTCGCGGAAGGTGAGCCCTCCTGGGCCCGCGGCGCCGCCCGCTCCGTCCCGTCGCAGCCCGCCAGGGCCACGGCGGCGATCAGCAGGGCGGAGGTCTTGCGCACGTCGACCGGTATCCCGCGCATGCAGGAAGCTTAAAGTGCTTCCCATGCATCCGAATGCCGAAATCGTCGCGAAGGCCCTGCTGGACCAGGGCGCGACCGGGGAGGTCGTCGAGCTGTCCGAGTCCGCGCGGACGGCGCAGGCCGCCGCCGACCAGCTGGGCTGCGAGGTCGGCGCGATCGCCAACAGCCTGGTGTTCGACGCCGACGGGGCGCCGCTGCTGGTGCTGACCAGCGGCGCCCACCGGGTGGACACCGCGAAGGTGGCGGCCCTCGTGGGCGCGGCCAAGGTGCGGCGCGCGACGCCGGAGTTCGTCCGGGAGGCGACCGGCCAGCCGATCGGCGGCGTGGCGCCGGTCGGCCATCCGGCCCCGCTCCGTACGCTCGTGGACGTCTGGCTGAACAGGTACGACCGGGTCTGGGCGGCCGGCGGTCACCCGCACACCGTCTTCCCCACGTCGTACGAGGAACTGCTGAGGATCACCGGGGGGACCCCCGCGGAGGTGGAGTGATGGAGATCTGGCACAACCCGCGGTGCTCGAAGAGCCGGGCCGCGAAGGCCGCGCTGGACGAGGCGGGCGTGGAGTACACCGAGCGGCGCTACCTGGACGAGCCGCCCACGGCCCAGGAGCTGGACGCGGTGCTGACGCGCATCGGCGCCGAGCCGTGGGAGGTGGCGCGGCTGAACGAGCCGGTCGCCAAGGAGCTCGGCCTCAAGGACATGGAGCGCGACCGGGCCCGCTGGATCGAGGTCATGGCGGCCAACCCGGTGCTCATCCAGCGGCCCATCGTGCTGACCGGCGACGCCGCCGTGGTGGCTCGGGACGAGGAGTCTGTGCGCAAAGCACTCGACAGCCAGTGACACCGGTGTGATTCTGGGGAGTCAGGCCACGTCGAAGGTGACCTCGGAGGTGCGATGACCGCGCAGATGCGCACGGGCCCGGCCGCGCGCGACCCCGAGTTCCGGGGAATCGACCCGCCCGCGCTCAACCAGGTCATCAAGCAGCTGCAGGACGCGCAGAACGCGATCCAGGGCTGGCTCAACGCGCACCGCCCCCCGCCGGGGGTGTCCACGGCCGGGCACCGGCAGGCCGACCAGGTGGCGCAGTGGGCCGCCGACCAGCTCGGGATGCTGTCGCGGCGCTACAACTACGCGGTCACCCATCCCTCCCCCGGCGGCGGGGTCGACGCTCCGCCGCCGCCCGCCCCCGCTCCCTCCCCGGCGCCGGGACGGCCGGGCGGAGGGCCGGCCCGGACGCCCGAGCCGGTGACGCCTCCCGCGCACAAGGCGCCCCCGAAGGCGGCACCGCCCGCGCTCCGGCCGACTCCGAGGGGCGCGGGCGACATCGGCAACTTCCCCGACCGCAAGTCCGCGGCCAGGGCGGCGAAGACGGACGCGCTCGCCGTCGTCGCGGCCGTCCAGGACGGGCGGCCCGTCCCCGACTCGGTGTGGAGGCATCTCAGGGCCAACGCCGACGATCCCGACTACACCGAGAAGCTGTACGAGCGGCTCGGCCCGGCGGCGACGGCCGATCTGCTGAAGGCGGCCGAAGGCGACAAGGCCCGGCTGAAGGCCGTCCAGGAGTCGGTGGGCGTGGCCAGCCACCACATGGTGATGGACGTCAAGTGGCTGCGCGCGTTCCTGGCCGAGGCCGATCGCGCCGGGGTCCGTCCCGTCGCGGTCCAGGTGCTCACCGGTGCGCCCATGAGCGAGCGGGCGCGCGCGGCGATCGCCAAGCTGGACCTGCACGATCCCGAAGCATCCACCGTCGCCTGAGACCTGAGAGGTCGCCATGGCCGCTCCGCCGCCTCCCGGGGGCATGCCCCTGCCGCTCACCGGTGCCGCCGCAGCCAAGCTGTCCCCGACAGAGCAGCCCAACCCGGAGTACCAGCGGCTCTATCAGGCGTACGCGGACGCCTACGGCAGCATCGACCGGCTCCGGCAGGCCCTCGACGCCCCGGTGAAGACCCTGCGGGGGACGGACGCGTGGCTGGGTCCCGAGGCGCGCGTGTGGGGCGGGCAGCTCGACGCCAACCGGAGCATGCTGAAGAAGGCCGCCGACCGCATCCTGTGGGACATCTACGATCGGCTTTCCGCGACCCAGCGCACCATCCCCCGGGTCTAGTCTCTTGCGAGTGAAGGACCCGAAGCTGCGCGAGATCGACCAACGCGCGTTCTTGCGCAGGCTCAACCCCATGCTGGACGTGTACGCGGCCGCGATGGAACCGCCGCACGAGCAGCTTCCGGGCCGGCACGGCATCATGGAGCGGCACGCTACGTATCCGGGCTTCCGCGCGTTCGTGGCGGAGCGGCGCGGGACGCTGCCCGTCCTGCCGGGTCCCGTCCAGGGGTTCGCCTACGGGTTCCATGGGGCGCGCGGTCAGTGGTGGCACGACGTCGTCCACCAGGCGCTGTCCGACCTTGAGGGGCCGGACCACGCCCAGGAGTGGCTGTCGGACGCGTTCGAGGTCGCCGAGCTGCACGTCCACCCGCAGGCCCAGGGCAAGGGCCTCGGCCGGGGCCTGCTGAACGCGCTGTGCGAGGGCAGGCCGGAGCGGACGGTCGTGCTGTCCACGCTCGACCGGCATCCCGACACGCCCGCCCGCCGCCTCTACCGCTCGGTCGGCATGGTGGACCTGCTGCGCGACTTCGAGTTCCCGGGCGGCGGCCCCCGCTACGCGGTCATGGGCGGGCGGCTGCCCCTCGCGCAGTACTCCTCGGCGCCGAGGAGCGAGTAGACCTCGCGCGTCGCCGTCGACTTGTTGAACGTGATGAAGTGGATGCCGGGGGCGTCCTGCTCCAGCAGCTCGCGGCACAGTTCGGCGGCGTGCTCGACGCCGAGCCGGCGGACCGCCTCCGGGTCGTGCGCGACGGCGTCGAAGCGGGCCTTGACCTCCGGCGGGAACGGCGCGCCGGACAGCTGCTCGGACCGCTCGATCGTGCTCAGCTGGGTGACCGGCATGATCCCCGGCAGGATCGGCACATCGCAGCCGGCGGCGGCGACCCGGTCGCGGAGCCGGAAGTAGTCCTCCGCGCGGAAGAACATCTGGGTGATCGCGTAGTCGGCCCCGGCCCGGCACTTCTCCACGAAGTACCGGACGTCGCTGGCGACGTCGGGCGAGCGCGGGTGCTTGTAGGGGAAGGCGGCGACGCCGACGCAGAAGTCGCCGTAGGAGCGGATCATCCGGACCAGGTCGGCGGCGTACTCGACGCCGTCGGGGTGCTTGACCCACTCCCCCATCGGGTCGCCGGGCGGGTCGCCGCGCAGCGCGAGGACGTTGCGGACCCCGGCCGCGGCGAACCGGCCGATGAGGTTGCGCAGCTCGGCCTGCGAGTGGTCGACGGCGGTGAAGTGCGCGACCGGGGTGAGCGTGGTGTCGGTCGCGATCCGCTCGACGATGTCGACGGTGGTGTCGCGGGTGCCGCCGCCCGCGCCGTAGGTCACGGACACGAACGTGGGGTGGAGGGACTCCAGCTCGCGGATCGTACGCCACAGGTTCCGCGCGCCCTTGTCGGTCTTGGGCGGGAAGAACTCGAAGGAGAAGGACCGGCCTCCCGCGGCCAGAAGCTCGCGGACGGTCGGGGGGCGGTCGGGGCGTACGCGTCGCATTCCCCAAGCCTACAGAAGCCCTCTGGAGGCGCCCTCAAGGCGGCTCCGGGGCGGCTCCGGGACGGCTCCGGCACGGCCCGGGGCGGCTCCGGAGCGGCCGCGAAACCGCCGATACGCGTGATCCTCGCCACACCCCGCTTGCGTTATGTCCCTATTTCCGAAGATCCAGTGACATCTCACGTTCTGGCGGCAGGGTTGAATCGCCCCAGGTGGATACGATCTCGGCATGTCGACCAGCCGTATCCGCAAGGAGGTCGACGAAGCCCTCCTCGGCTTCGTCGACCGGCAGCGTCCGGCGCTGCTGACCATCAGCGACGACCTCGGGCCGCTGCTGTCCGCCCTCGACGCCCTGCTGGGCGGCGGGAAGCGGCTGCGCCCCGCGTTCTGCTACTGGGGCTGGCGGGCCGCCGGCGGCGAGGACTCGCCCGGGATCGTGGCCGCCGCCGCGTCCCTGGAGCTGCTCCAGGCGAGCGCGCTGGTCCACGACGACGTGATGGACTCCAGCGACACCCGGCGCGGTCAGCCGTCCGCGCACCGCCGGTTCGAGGCGCTGCACCGCGCGCAGGGCTGGCCGGGGGATGCGGAGGCGTTCGGCGGCGGCGCCGCCATCCTGCTCGGCGACCTGTGCCTGGCCTGGTCGAGCGAGATGTTCGAGACGTGCGGGCTGGACGCCGGCCCGCGGCGGCGCGGCCGGGCCGTGTACGACCTGATGCGCACCGAGGTCATGTGCGGGCAGTACCTCGACATGCTGGAGGGCACCCGCGGCCGGGCCACCGTCGAGACCGCGCTGCGGGTGGTGGAGTACAAGAGCGCCAAGTACACGATCGAGCGCCCCCTGCACCTCGGCGCCGTCCTGGCCGGCGCCCGCCCGGACGTGACCGCCGCGCTCACCGGCTACGGCCTGCCGCTCGGCATCGCCTTCCAGCTGCGCGACGACGTGCTCGGCGTGTTCGGCGACCCCGCCGAGACGGGCAAGCCCGCCGGGGACGACCTGCGCGAGGGCAAGCGCACCGTGCTGATCGCCCTGACGCTGGAACGCGCCACCGCCGCGCAGGCCGCCGCGGTGCGGCGGCGCCTCGGCGACCCGGCGCTGGACCGCCCCGGGGTGGACGAGCTGCGCACGATCATCGAGGAGACCGGCGGGCTCGCCGCCTGCGAGGCGATGATCGAGCGCTACCTGCGGGAGGCCGAGGACAGCCTGCGGGCCGCCCCCGTCACCGCGGAGGCCCGGGAGGCGCTCGGCGAGCTGGCCGTGGCCGCCACCACCCGCAGCACGTAAGTCACTAATGACACAATCCGGCCAAGTTTTCCCGGTGGGCTAGAACTATCCCACTGATCGGTGGCAGAAATGTCGCCATGTGCGCCGACACTTCGGGGAACCGCGTCCCGCGCTTCGACCCGCTTCCCGAGGACGCGTGGGACGACGTCCTCAAGGCCGTGGCAGCGACGACCGGTCCGCTGAACATCTTCACCACGCTCGCCCGCCACCCGGACCTCTTCCACGCGTGGATCGGCCTCGGGTCGATGCTGCTGACGAAGGGGACGCTCCCCGCCCGCGACCGCGAGCTGGCGATCATGCGGACGGCGCACCACCGGTCCTGCGCCTACGAGTGGGACCACCACCGGGGCCTCGCCCGCGGCGCGGGCCTCACCGACGCCGACATCGCGGCGCTCGGGCTGGACCTCGACGCCCACGCCTGGAGCGACGACGACCGGATGGTCCTCACCGCGGCCGACGAGCTGCACGCGTCCGGCACCGTCTCCGACGCGACCTGGACGGAGCTCGCCACCCGGTTCGGGGAGCGCGAGCTGATCGAGCTCGTCATGCTGATCGGCCACTACCACATGGTCGCCTTCACCCTCAACGCGCTGCGCGTCCAGAACGAAGGACCGCTCCAGAACGGGGAGGGGCACTGATGCGTACCGGACGGTGGCTCCCGGCGGCGGGCGCGCTCGTCGCGGCGATGGCCCTGCTCGCGGCGCCCGTGCCGGACGGCGCGCGCGCAGCGGAGGGGCGCTGCGGCGACCCGGCGCAGCGGCCGTGGTGCAACACGGGGCTGACCCCGGAGCAGCGGACGGCCCTGCTGCTGCCGGAGCTGACCGCGGACGAGAAGATCGCGCTGCTGGCCTCGGACGACCCGTTCGGCGGCCCGCTCGGCGGGTTCTTCGAGGACGCGCACGCCGACACCAACCGCGGGATCGAGCGGCTCGGCATCCCGCCCGTCTACATGGCGGACGGGCCGGCGGGCGTCCGGCAGGGCAAGGCGACCGCGCTGCCCGCGCCGATCGCGCTGGCGGCGGGCTTCGACCGCGACGCGGCGGCGCTGTACGGCGGGACGGTCGCCTGGGAGGCCCGGCACCGCGGCAACGACCTGATCTTCGGCCCGACCGTGGACGTGCTGCGCACCCCCCGCAACGGCCGGACGTTCGAGGGCTTCGGCGAGGACCCCTACCTGTCCGCGACGCTCGGCGTGCCGTGGGTCAAGGGCGCGCAGGAGCAGGGCGTGATGACGTCGGTCAAGCACCTTGCGGTCTACACGCAGGAGACCGACCGGCTGGCGCTCGGCATGAAGGTGGACCCGCGCACGCTGCGGGAGATCTACCTGCCGCCGTTCGAGGCCGCCGTGAAGGACGGCGGCGCCGCGACCGTCATGTGCGGTTTCGGGCAGCTGAACGGCCGCTGGGCGTGCCAGGACGACGCCGTCCTCAACAAGATCCTGCGCTCGGAGTGGGGCTTCAAGGGGTTCGTGCCGTCCGACCACACCGCGGCGCAGGACACCGCCGGGGCCGCCAACGGCGGGCTGGACATGGAACTGCCGCTCGGCATGAAGTACAACGCGTTCCTGCTGAAACTGGCCGTCGCGCAGAAGAAGGTCACGCAGGCCGCCATCGACGGGCACGTCGGCAACATCCTGCGGACGATGTTCGCGTTCGGGGTGTTCGACCGGCCCGCCTACCCCAACGACCTGTCCCGCATCGACCGGACGGCGAGCGAGACCGCCGCGCGCCGGATCGAGGAGGGCGGCATCACCCTGCTGAAGAACGACGGCGCCCTGCCGCTCGCGGCGCCGAAGCGGATCGCGCTGATCGGCCGCGCCGCGCGGGAGGCCCCGGGCGGGTTCGGCTCGGCGAAGGTCGTGCCGTTCACGACCGTCAGCGCGCAGGACGGCATCGCGCGGCGCGCCGGGGCCGGGACCGCGATCACCCACCACGACGGCGGCGACCGCGCGGCCGCCGCGAACGCGGCGCGGGCCGCCGACATCGCGATCGTCTTCGCCACCGACAGCCAGGGCGAGTTCTTCGACAAGTCGTGCCTGACGCTGGAGTGCGGCGAGCCGCTCCGCGGCGACCAGGACGGACTGATCACCGAGATCGCCAGGGCCAACCCCAACACGATCGTCGTGCTGAACACGGGCGGCCCCGTGCTGACGCCCTGGGCGGACCAGGTGAAGGGCATAGTCGAGGCGTGGTACCCGGGGCAGGAGGCGGGGAACGCCCTGGCGCGCGTCCTGTACGGGGACGTCGACCCCGGCGGCCGTCTGCCGGTGACGTTCCCCGTGGCGGAGAACGACGCGCCGGCGTCCGGAAACCCCGCGCAGTACCCCGGCGTGAACAAGACCGTCACGTTCTCCGAGGGCGTCATGGTCGGCTACCGGCACTACGACGCGAAGGGCATCAAGCCCCGGTTCCCGTTCGGGTACGGCCTGTCCTACACGACGTTCGCCTACAGCGGGCTCAAGGCGAGCACCAAGGCGGTGCAGGTGACCGTCACCAACACCGGTGACCGCACGGGCGTCGCCGTCCCGCAGCTCTACATCGGCATGCCCGCGGCGGGGGTGGACGTCCCGCAGCCGCCCAAGCAGCTCAAGGGCTACACCAAGGTCACGCTCGCGCCGGGGCAGAGCACCACGGTGACGTTCCCGCTGTCCGCGAGGTCGTTCTCCTACTGGAACGAGGAGGCGAAGGCGTGGAAGGTCGCGGACGGCTGCTACAAGGTCATGGTCGGCGCCTCGTCCCGGCAGATCGCCCAGACGGGGACATTGGGGGCATGCGGGTAGCGGCGAAGATCTCGGTTCACCTGCCGTGCCCAGCCGTGGCGCGGTACAAATAGGGAAATCTTCGTCCGTCCCCGCCGAGTCGGAGTCATCCTGTGCCGCACGACACCTCCCGCGGGAGGACGAACGCCCACCCCGCGCGTCCGACCGCAGCCCGGAGCGGGCGCCCCGGCCGCCCGGCCAAGCCGCGCCCGGCCCCGCCGACCGCCAAGCAGCCCGCCAAGCAGGCGGGCGGCAAGGCGCCCGGCGGCAAGCAGGGCCGCGTGGGCCAGGCCCACGCGGGCCAGGGGCGCCAGAGCGGCGCGTCCAGGCCCGCCCAGGACCGCGGCGGCGAGCGCGACCGCGAGCACGGGACGCCGCTCGGTCCGGACGACCCGCGCCGCCTCGCCGGCTACACGCTGCTCGGCCGGCTGGGCGAGGGCGGCCAGGGCGTCGTCTACCTCGGCCGCGACGGCGAGGGCGGGCTCGTCACCGTCAAGCTGCTGCGCGGCGGCGTGGCGGCCGGGCAGCGGGCGCGCAGCCGCTTCGTCAAGGAGGCGGAGGCGGCGCTGCAGGTGTCCGGGCGGCACACGGCGCGCGTCCTGGACGCCGACATGACCGGCGACCGCCCCTACATCGTCAGCGAGTACGTCGAGGGCCCCTCGCTCCAGCAGGTCGTCGCCGACCGGGGCCCGCTGCCCGCCCCGCAGCTGCGCAAGGTCGCGCTGCGGACGGCTGCGGCGCTCGCCGCGATCCACCGCGCGGGCATCGTGCACCGCGACTTCAAGCCCGGCAACGTGCTGCTCGGCCCGGACGGCGCCAAGGTCATCGACTTCGGCGTCGCCCGCACCACCGACGCCCTCGGGCCCGCGACGCCGCTGACCACCGGCCCGGTCGGCACGCCCGCCTACATGGCGCCCGAGCAGATCGAGGACGAGCCGGTCGGGCCGCCCGCCGACGTGTTCGCCTGGGGCGCCGCGATGGTGTTCGCCGCGACCGGGCGGCCGCCGTTCGGCACCGGGCCGAGCGCCGCCGTCATGCGCCGCGTCACCTCCCGGCCGCCGGACCTCGGCGACCTGCGCGGCCCGCTGCGCGACCTCGCCGCCCGCTGCCTGGACAAGAACCCGGCGGCGCGGCCGACCGCGCCGCAGCTGGTCCGGGCGCTGCGGGAGGGCCGCACGCCCGCGCCGAAGCCGCGCCCGAAGCGCATCCCGCGCTACCGCTGGCGGATGATGGTCGCGCTCGGCGCCGTCGTCGTCACCGGATTCGCGCTCGGCATGCTGTTCTGAGCCCCGGGCCGGCGGCGGCTCACCAGTGCGGCGGGCGCTCCTCCAGCAGGCGGGAGTCGTCGTCGCCGGCGCCGCGCCACTCGCCCCAGCCGACGTCGGTGTCGTCGGACGTCTGGTCGGGCAGGATCTCCAGGTCGTCGTCCAGCTCGACGGGGCGCTCGTCGTCGGGTCCCAGGCTCATGATCCCCATTGTCGGCGATCGTCCCGCCGCCCCGCACCGTGATCCGGGTCAAACCGGGCCGCGGACGGCGTCCCGGCCCCCGGGGCCGCTCAGCCCGCGAGGCGGCGCGCGAACTCCGCCGCGGCGGCGCCGGGATCGTCCGCCTCGGTGATCGCCCGCACCACGACGACGCGGGTGGCGCCCGCGGCGAGCACCCGGTCGAGGGTGCCGAGGTCGATGCCGCCGATCGCGAACCAGGGCCGCGCCGGCCGCTGCGCCGCCACGTACTCCAGCAGCTTCGGGCCGGGCGCGGGGCGGCCGGGCTTGGTCGGGGTGGGCCAGACCGGGCCCGCGCAGAAGTAGTCGACGCCGGGCTCGGCGGCCGCCGCCGACGCCTGCTCGCCGGAGTGCGTGGACCGGCCGATCAGCACGTCGCCGCCGACGATCTCGCGGGCGGCGGGCACCGGCAGGTCGTCCTGGCCGAGGTGCAGGACGTCCGCGCGGACGGCGTGCGCCACGTCGGCGCGGTCGTTGACGGCGAGCAGCGCGCCGTGCCGCTCGCAGGCCGCCCGGAAGACCTCCAGGTACGCCATCTCCTGCCGGGCCTCCAGCCCCTTCTGGCGGAGCTGGACGATGTCGACGCCGCCCGCGAGGACGGCGTCCAGGAACTCCGGCAGGTCGCCCTGCCGCTCCCGCGCGTCGGTGCAGAGGTAGAGGCGGGCCCGGTCGAGGCGGGCGCGCAGCGCGACGGCGCGTTCGGAGGGGAGATGCCTGGACACGGCCGGGGCGGGTCCTTTCACGAGCTCGGATCATGGCGGGGTCGCGCGGCGGTGCGGTCCCGTCGCGCGACCCCGCGATCGTGTCATGTGCGTGCCTCCCCGGCGCCGCCGGGGCCCGCGGGAAGGGTCCGCGGGTGGAGCCGGGAGGCGGGGCCCGGGGCTAGAAGGCGAGGGCCTGGGCGCGGCGGCGGACCTCGGTCCCCCGGTTCTCGGTGAGCGCGTCCACCGGCGTGCCGGGCAGCGTGTCGTCGGCGGTGAACAGCCAGCGGATCGTCTCCACGTCGTCGAACCCGGCGTCCGAGAGCAGCGTCAGCGTGCCGGGCAGGCCCTTGATGATCTGCCCGTCCCTGATGAACGCCGCGGGCACCATCGGCTGCCCCTCCCGGCGCACCGCGAGGATGCGGTGCTCGTGGATGAGCTGCTTGATCCGGTTGGGCCGGATCCCCAGCCGTTCGGCGGTCTCGCGGAGGGTGAGCCATTCGCCGGCGAGGGCGTCGGTCCGGGGGTCGAGTGCGCTGTCAACGGTTGCGTGCATCTGCGTCACGCCCCCTTGCTACCACGCCTTCGGAAGCCTCAAACCCCCTGGACAGCCGTTACCCTCCGGCGCCGATCGCTATCCGCGAACGGCCTGCCGGACGGGCACGTCCGGGTCGGCGATCGCCTCCGGGTCCACCGGCGTCCCGGCGGCGATCACCCGCCGCGCCTGCACCAGGTCGCGGGGGCGGTCGACGGTGAGGATCGCGTCGAGGCGGTCGCCGGTCAGCCACACCGCGGCCCACTTGCGGCCGGCCGGGTCGCCGCGGTGGACGAGCCGCTCGGACGCGGCGTGGCTGCCCGCGTACTGGACCATGCGGCCGAACTGCTCGGACCAGAAGTACGGGGCGGCGTCGTAGCGCGCCTCCTCGCCGAGGAGGGCGGCCGCCGCGACGTCGGGGGCGTTGAGGGCGGTGTCCCAGTGCTCGACGAGGAGCCGCCGGCCGTAGCGCTCCGACCACCAGGCGGCGCAGTCGCCGACCGCGACGATGTCCGGGCGGAGCGCGCCGGGCTCCTCCTCGCCCTGGTAGACGCGGAACGAGCCGTCGGTGACCACGCCGCGCTCCACCAGCAGCCCCGAGCCGTCCAGCCAGGAGACCTCGGGGCGGACGCCGACGCCGACCACGACCTCGTCGGCCTCGATCCGGCCGCCGCCGGCGAGGGCGAGGCCGTCCGGCTCCACCGCGGCGACCTTCACGCCGGTGCGCAGCTCGACGCCCGCCTCGGCGTACCAGGGGACGGTCAGCGCGCCGATCTCAGGCCCGATCGCGTTGGCGAGGGGCGTGTCGGCCGCCTCCACCACGGTGACGCGGCAGCCCTTCTTCGCGGCGGTGGTCGCGACCTCCGCGCCGATCCAGCCGGCGCCGACGATCACGATCCGGGCGCCCTCGGCCAGCCGCGACCGCAGGCCGCGGGAGTCGCCGATGGTCCGCAGCACGTGCTGGCGGCCCTCCCCCGGCAGGGTGACGGGGGTGGCGCCGGTCGCGATGACCAGCCCGTCGAACGGCAGGTCGCCGGCGGTGGTGGCGAGCACGCCGCCGCGCCCGGGGTCCGCGGGCCGCAGCGCGGTCGCGCGCTCGCCGAGCAGCAGGTCGCAGCGCAGCGCGTCCCAGTCGGCGTCGACCGTCGTGTCGTCGGAGTCGCCCGCCAGGACGGCCTTCGACAGCGGCGGACGGTCGTAGGGCCGCTCGCGCTCCGCCGACACGAGCGTCAGCGCGCCCTCGTACCCCTTGCTGCGCAGGGCTTCGACGGCGCGCACGCCGGCCAGCCCGCCACCCACGACGATGACCCTGTCCATGAAGGGCAGCCTAATGTGCCGCGAAATCCGGGTGGACACCTGTCCAGGCGTTGGCGGGCGCGATCGGGGTCGCATCAAGGTCGTATCGAGGTCGTAAGGTAGGGAGCAGGTAAAACGTGACAGAGCGCGGGAGTCCGGTGCGACCGGGCTGAGAGGGCGGCTGACCGGGCCGCCGACCGCCTGACCTGATCCGGATCATGCCGGCGAAGGGAGCGCGCATGCAGATCGTGATCGTCGGGGCCGGGGTCATCGGCCTCGCCACCGCCTGGCGGACCGCCGCGGGGGGCGCCGCGGTCACCCTGGTGGACCCCTCCCCCGCGAGCGGCGCCTCGGCGGTGGCGGCGGGCATGCTGACCCCCGTCAGCGAGCTGACCTACGGCGAGGAGCCGCTGCTGCGGCTCGGCCTCGCCTCCCGCGACCGCTACGGCGCCTTCGTCGCCGAGCTGGAGGAGCTGACCGGCCTCGGCACCGGCTACCGCACCGACGGGCTGCTGCAGGTCGCGTTCGACGCCGACGACCTGAAGTACCTCGACGACCTGCGCCGCTTCCAGGAGAGCCTCGGCATCCCCGCCGAGGCGCTGACCGGCCGGGAGAGCCGCCGGGCCGAGCCGATGCTCGCGCCCGGCGTGCGCGGCGGGCTGCTCGCCCCCGCGGACGGCTCGATCGACCCGCGGCGGCTCACCGCGGCGCTGCTGGCGGCGTGCGAGCGGGCCGGCGTCCGGCTCGTCCGGCGGCGGGCCGCCCGGATCGCCGTCGAGGGCGGCGCGGCGGCCGGGGTCGGGCTGGACGACGGGACGGTGCTGCGCGCCGACCGCGTCCTCCTCGCCGCCGGCCCGTGGTCGGGCGACCTGGAGGGCCTGCCGCCCGGGAGCGTGCCGCCGGTCCGCCCGGTGAAGGGCCAGGTGGTCCGGCTCCGCACCCGGGTGCCGTTCCTGCGCCGCACCGTCCGCGGCCTGGTGAAGGGCTCGTCGGTCTACCTGGTGCCGCGCGCGGACGGCGAGATCGTCCTCGGCGCCACCCAGGAGGAGCTGGGCTTCGACACCCGGGTCACCGCGGGCGGGCTGTGGGAGCTGCTGCGCGACGCCCGGGAGCTGCTGCCCGGCATCACCGAGCTGGAGTTCGCCGAGGTCTCCGCCGGGCTGCGGCCCGGCTCCCCGGACAACGCGCCGCTGATGGGGCCGTCCGCCCTCCCCGGCCTCGTCCTCGGCACCGGGCACTTCCGCAACGGCGTGCTGCTGGCCCCGGTCAGCGCCGACATCCTGGCGGCGACGCTGCTCGACCGCCCCGTCCCCGAGGTCGCGGCGGCGTTCGCCCCGGACCGCTTCTCCGAGGTGCAGGCATGAAGGTGACCGTCAACGGCGAACCGCGCGAGCTGGCCGAGGCCGCGAGCGTCGCCGAGGTGATCGCGACCGTGACCGCCGCGCGGACCGGCGTGGCCGCCGCGCTGAACGACGAGGTCGTCCGCCGCTCCGCGTGGGACACCACGCCGCTGCGCGACGGGGACAGGCTGGAAGTACTGACCGCCGTCCAAGGAGGCTGAGGGTGGAGAAGGACACGCTGGTCATCGCGGGTGAGGAGCTGGACTCGCGGCTGATCATGGGGACGGGCGGGGCGCCCAGCATGCACGTGCTGCGGGAGGCGCTGACCGCGTCCGGGACGGCGCTGACCACGGTCGCGATGCGGCGGGTCGACCCGTCCGCGCGGGGCTCGGTGCTGGACGTCCTGCGGGAGTGCGGCATCCGGGTGCTGCCGAACACGGCGGGCTGCTTCACCGCGGGCGAGGCCGTGCTCACCGCCAAGCTCGCCCGCGAGGCGCTCGGCACGGACTGGGTCAAGCTGGAGGTGATCGCGGACGAGCGCACGCTGCTGCCCGACCCGATCGAGCTGGTCGAGGCCGCCGAGCAGCTCGTCGACGACGGCTTCACCGTCCTGCCGTACACCAATGACGACCCGGTGCTGGCGCACCGGCTGGAGCAGCTCGGCTGCGCCGCGGTGATGCCGCTCGGCTCCCCGATCGGCTCGGGCCTCGGCATCCGCAACCCGCACAACATCGAGCTGATCGTCGAGCGGGCGACCGTGCCGGTGATCCTGGACGCCGGGCTCGGCACCGCGTCCGACGCCGCGCTCGCGATGGAGCTCGGCTGCGACGCCGTGCTGCTCGCGACCGCGGTCACCCGCGCCCAGGACCCCGCGCGGATGGCCGCGGCGATGCGGCACGCGGTCGAGGCGGGACGGCTCGCCCGGCTGGCGGGGCGCATCCCGAAGCGCCGCTACGCGCAGGCGTCCTCGCCCTTCGAGGGGCTCGCGACGTCGTAGCACAGCTAAAGCATCACCTGCAGAAATATTCGCTGGACCTGAAACCCGCACCTGAACAGACTGGGGCCGTTCACCGCGGACATGCCGCAACCCGGCACGTCACTTCGGCGTCCATGGAAACGACCCATACCTAAGGTGCGTGACATGCAACAGGAGAACACGGGTCGCGTCGACAGGCGCGCGGTCGCCGCCGCGACGGTCACGGTGGTGCTGTGGGCGTCCGCCTTCGTCTCGATCCGCAGCGCCGGCGCCGAGTACGGGCCCGGCGCGCTCGCCCTCGGCCGCCTCCTGTCCGGGACGGTCGTGCTCGGCGCGCTCTGGCTCGTCCGCCGCGAGGGCCTCCCGCCCCGGGCCGCGTGGCCGGGCATCGTCACCGCCGGCGTGCTGTGGTTCGGCGCCTACATGGTCGCGCTCAACTGGGGCGAGCAGCTCGTGGACGCAGGCACCGCCTCCCTCGTCGTCAACATCGGGCCCATCCTGATCGCGCTGCTCGGCGGCTGGCTGCTGAAGGAGGGGATCGCGCCCCGGCTGGTGATCGGCATGGCCGTCTCGTTCGCCGGCGCCGCCGTCGTCGGGCTGTCGATGTCCGGGGAGGGCCGCGCGTCCGTCGGCGGGGTGCTGCTGTGCCTCGTCGCCGCGGTGACCTACGCGGCGGGCGTGGTGAGCCAGAAGCCCGCGCTGCGGCACGCCTCGGCCCTGCAGTTCACCACGTTCGCGTGCGCGATCGGCGCGCTCGCCTGCCTGCCGTTCTCCGGGCAGCTGGTCCGGCAGGCCGCCGACGCCCCCGCCGGCGCCACCCTCAACATGGTCTACCTGGGCGTCTTCCCGACCGCGCTCGCGTTCACGACCTGGGGGTACGCGCTGGCCCGGACGTCCGCCGGGAAGATGGGCGCCACCACCTACGCCGTCCCGGCCTTCGTCGTCGCGATGTCCTGGCTATTCCTCGGCGAGGTCCCCGGCCTGGTCACCCTCGGCGGCGGCCTGCTGTGCCTGGCCGGCGTGGCCGTCTCCCGCAGCCGGGGCCGCCGCCGCGCCACACCCGCCCCAGAGGCATCACCCCAGCGGCTCATGGATGCTCATACTCGCGGCTGATGAGTTCCGCTCGGGTTCACCCGTAAACTCGCACCGATGGACATGACGGTCGCAGATCCACTCGTCGGGCGGATGCTCGACGGGCGCTACCGCATTGAGTCCCGCATCGCCCGCGGCGGCATGGCCACGGTGTACCTGGCGCGGGACCTCCGCCTGGACCGCACCGTCGCGATCAAGGTGATGCACGCCGGGCTCGCCGCCGACGAGGACTTCGTCGCCCGCTTCATCGGCGAGGCGAAGGCCGCGGCGGCGCTGTCGCACCCGAACGTCGTCGCGGTCTACGACCAGCGCACCGACGGCGAGCACGTGTTCCTGGTGATGGAGTACGTGCCGGGCCGCACGCTCCGCGAGGAGCTGACCGCGCGCGGCCGGTTCGGCCCGCGCGCCGCGCTGGAGATCATGCAGCCGGTGCTGGCCGCGCTCGGCGCCGCGCACCGGGCCGGGCTCGTGCACCGCGACGTCAAGCCGGAGAACGTGCTGATCACCGGGGACGGCCAGGTCAAGGTCGCCGACTTCGGGCTCGCCCGGGCCGAGACGGCGAGCAAGATGACCAAGACCGGCGTGATCATCGGGACGGTCGGCTACCTGGCGCCCGAGCAGGTGCTGTCCGGCGACGCCGACGTCCGCTCCGACGTGTACGCCGCCGGGACGATGCTGTTCGAGCTGCTGACCGGCCGGCTCCCCCACCAGGGCGACACCCCGCTCGCGGTCGCCTACAAGCACGTGAACGAGACGGTGCCGCCGCCGTCCACCCTCGTCCCCGGGCTGCCGCGGCAGGTCGACGCGCTCGTCACGGACGCGACGAGCCACGACCCCGCCCGCCGCCCGCACGACGCGAACCAGTACCTCGCCGAGGCCGCCGAGGTGTTCGGCGGCCTGCCCCGCGACTTCGACCGCCGGCTGGAGGAGTCGTCCCACCGCGCCACCAGCGTGCTGGAGGCGCCCGCTCCGGGGCACACCGCCGTCCTCGACCCGCGCGTGGAGCCCACCGAGGGCTACGCTCCCGCACCCAGCCGCACCGACCGCGCGCTCGGCGTTCTCACCGGCCGGTACGTGCTGGTCGCCATCGGCGCGGTCGCCGCGCTGATCCTCGGCTGGGCCGTCTGGTACCAGACGTCCGGGCAGTACGAGCACGTCCCGTCGTCGATCATCGGGATGAAGGTCGCCGACGCCCGCGACCAGCTGGAGTCCAAGGGCCTGGAGGTCCGCACGGCGAAGGCGGTCTACGACGACCGCGTCCACAAGGGCGGCGTCGCCAAGTCCGACCCGCCCGCGGGCGCCCGCCTCGCCAAGGGCGAGCCGGTCACGCTGACGCCGTCGAAGGGGATCACGCCGCGCGAGGTCCCGGACGTCGAGGGCAAACCCCTCTCCGACGCCAGGAAGGCCCTGGAGGACAAGGGTTTCACCGTCGGCCGGACGAGCACGAGCCCGTCCCAGACCGTCGGCAAGGACCGGGTCATCAGCACCGACCCGGAGGCCGGGCAGAAGCAGTCCCCCGACGACCCGGTCGCGATCGTCGTCTCCACCGGCATGTCCATGCCCGATCTCGTCGGGCAGAACGCCGAGAGCGCCGCGAACCAGCTGCGCTCGATGGGCCTCGACGTCACCGTCCAGAAGAAGAAGGTGGACGGCAAGCAGCCGAACACCGTGCTCGAGCAGGCGCCCTCCGCGGGCACCGGCGTGTCCCGCGGCGACGAGGTGACCATCGTCGTCAACAAGCGCGACTGCATCGTGGACGCGGGCCCGATCCAGCTCGGCTGCGACGACGGCGGCGGCGGCGAGGAGAAGATCCCGGTGCCCAACGTGACGGGCCGCACCGTGGACGACGCCAGGAAGGCGCTCAAGGAGTCCGGCTTCAAGGTCAACGTGACGGGCATCGGCGGCAACGTGGTGCGCTTCCAGTCGCCGTCCGGCGGCGGTGAGGCTCCGCGCGGCTCCACGGTCACCATCGTCAAGGGCCCGTGACCGGATACGCTGAACCGGCTATGACCTCACCGAACAGCCCCGTCGGGGCCCATGTGCCCGTGGCCGGCGGCCTCGCCACCGGCGGCCTGAAGTACGCCGCGCAGATCGGCGCCGAGGCGGTCCAGGTGTTCGTCGCGAACCCGCGCGGCTGGGCGCTGCCCGAGGGGAAGCCCGCCGAGGACGCCAAGCTCCGCGAGCACGGCGTCCCCGTCTACGTGCACGCCCCCTACCTGGTCAACTTCGGCTCGCCCACCCCGGAGACCCTCGCCAAGTCGATCGCGACGGTCCGCCACTCCCTGGTCCGCGGCCGGGCCATCGGCGCCCGCGGCGTCGTCGTCCACACCGGCTCCGCCGTGAGCCAGACCTACGACGAGGCCATGGCGCAGGTCCACGAGCACGTCCTCCCCCTCCTGGAGGAGATCCCCGAGGACGGCCCCGACCTCCTCCTGGAGCCCATGGCCGGGCAGAACAACATGCTCTGCGCCAAGGTCCAGGACCTCGGCCCCTTCTTCGAGAAGCTGGAGCACCACCCGAAGCTCGGCGTCTGCTTCGACACCTGCCACGCGTTCGCCGCCGGCCACGACCTCGCCGCCCCCGGCGGCGCCAAGCAGACCATCGACGCCCTCGTCGCCACGGTCGGCGAGGGCCGCCTGAAGCTGATCCACGCCAACGACTCCAAGGACCCCTGCGCCTCCGGCCGCGACCGCCACGAGAACATCGGCGCGGGCCACATCGGCGAGCAGCCCTTCGCCGATCTCTTCGCACACCCGGCCGTCCAGGGCCTCCCGTTCCTCATCGAGACCCCGGGCCGCGCCCCCGAGCCCCACGCGAAGGACATCGAAACCCTGAAGCGCCTCCGCGCTCCAAGCGAGTCGTAGAGCCGAAGCGAGCGGATAACCAGCGACCGCGACCACCTACTGCGACAACCCCGGCCACCACCGCGCCCCCGCGACAACCGGGACCGTCGCGATTGCGTCCGAAGGCAGGTGCGAGCGAAGCGAGAATCTGATCGCGAAGCGAGCCGCTAGGCGAGTCGGGAGCGATGCAGCAATCGCACGTTTCGCCCGCCGAAGGGAGGGCCCCCAGGGCCCGACCGCCAAGGGCGAAACAAACAAAAACGACTCGGACGCCGCTGAACAACCCCCCGACTGTTCAGCGGCGCCCGAGCCTCAGGCCACCGGATCCCACCCCCCCGGTACGGGATCCGGCGGCTCCGATCCGGTCGGTGCCGGATCTCCGGGATTTGCTGTTGTGGGAGGTTTTCGCGGCCGGGTGGCCGCCCGCCCCTCCGGTGGCGGTGTGGCGTGTGGTGCCACTGAGAACACTAGACGCGCGGCACGGCCCGGCGGCACCCGCGGAACGCGGCGCTCGGCGAACGGTACGTAGTCATAGATGTGCGTAGCGTAGTCGCGCGATGAGCGGTCGGTCCGGCGGGACGAGCGGTCGGGGGCGGGCGGTCCCGGCGGCGGCGGTGCCGTTCGTGGCGTGATCGCGGGGCTTCATCCGGCGCGGAGGTGCTCGGGGAGGTGCAGGCGGCGCAGGGCGCGGTCGGTGTGGCGGGGGACGCGGCGGCGGGTCAGCAGGGACACCGCGACCATGGTCGCGAAGGCGGCCGGGGCGATCAGCAGGGCGGGCTGGTCGAGGACGGTCGCGGGCCAGCCGCCGGGCGGGTCGTGGAGGAGGCGGGCGAGGCCGGCGGCGACGGCGAGCCCGCCTCCGGTGACGAGGCCGGCGGCGGCGCCGGCGGCGGTCAGGCCGCGCCACCAGATGCCGAGGACGAGCAGCGGGCACAACGAGCAGGCGGACACCGCGAGGGCCATGGTGACCAGGCCCGCCGCGCTCCGTGTCTCGGTGGCGGGCAGCAGGACGAGCGGCGCGGCCAGCGCGAGGAGGACGCCGCGGCGGAACGCGGCCGGGCCGGCGCGGCGGGCGCACTGGGCGAGCGTCCCGCCGACGGCGACGGCGAGGCCGCAGGACGTGGCGATGAACGCGGCGAAGGCCCCGGCGGTGACGAGGCCGGTGAGCAGCGCGCCGGACGGCCCGGGGAGGAGCTGCTTCGGGAGCAGCAGCAGCGTCGCGTCGGTGTCGCCGGTCATGAGGAGTTCGGGCGCGTACAGGCGTCCCAGCGTCCCGTAGAGGGCGGGGAACAGGAAGAACAGGGCGAGGAGGGCGGGCACGATCGCGGCCGTGCGGCGTGCGGCGCCTCCGGACGTGCTGGTGGAGAAGCGCATCAGGACGTGCGGCAGCCCCATGGTGCCGAGCAGGACGCCCAGCATCGCCGAGTAGGTGCGGAACAGCTCGTGCCGCTCGCCGCGTCCGAACGGCGTCGCCCAGGTGGCGCCGTCCAGGACGGGCAGCTGCTCGGCGTGCGGCACCGGCGTCCCGGCGGGGAAGACGACGGTCGTCTCGCGGCCGATGGTGTGCCGCCCCGCGGGCAGGTGGACCGTGCCGCCGTGGCGGTGCGCGCCGTCCACCGTGCCCCGCGCGGTCACGGTGACGTCCCCGGGGACCGTGACGGTCACGTCGGTGCGGACGTCCACCCGCGTCTCCTGCTCGAACCGCGGGACGCCGGCACCGATCGGGCCGGGTTCGCCGTTCAGGTGCCACATCCCGATCAGCGCGGCCGCGGGCAGCGCCAGGGCGGCCACCTTCACCCAGTACTGGGCGGCCTGGACCGCGGTGATGCCGCGCATCCCGCCGGTCAGGACGAGCGCCGGCGTGGCGGCGGCCACGACGGCCCAACCCGCCCAGTCGGGGGCGCCGGTCAGCACCCGCAGGGTCACGCCCGCGCCCTGGAACTGCGGCAGCAGGTAGAACCAGCCGGTCACGCAGACGCAGCCGGTGACGAGGTGGCGGAGGGCACGCGAGCCGAGCCGCCATTCGGCGAAGTCGGCGAGGGTGTAGGCGCCGG
Organism: Actinomadura meyerae; assembly: GCF_900188445.1. Classification (GTDB taxonomy): domain Bacteria; phylum Actinomycetota; class Actinomycetes; order Streptosporangiales; family Streptosporangiaceae; genus Spirillospora; species Spirillospora meyerae. The sequence continues at coordinate 356,053 of NZ_FZOR01000001.1, read as the reverse complement.
AGCGGCGCAGCGGCGCGGTCACGAAGGCCAGCAGCAGGACGTGCCCGGCGGTCGCGGCGATGGGCAGCCACAGCATGTCGGCGCCGTAGGCGAGGACGAGCCCGGCGGTGCCGAGGAAGGCGGCGGCGGAGATGTACTCGCCGCCGACCGCGGAGGCGTTCCGGAAGGGGGTGACGCCGCGCGAGGCGGCCAGGAGGTCGCCGGTCGCGCGGGCGGAGCGGCGCCGGTGCAGGGCGAGCGCGGCCGTGAGCCCGAGCAGCACGGTCGGCGCGGCGAGCGCCACCGCGCCCGGCCCGGTCACCGGCGGTCCAGCGCGCGCTCGGCCCGTTCGGCCCGTCTCATCTGGCGGACCGCGACCGCGATCCAGACCGGCTGCACGCCGGCCGCCAGGACGAGCCACAGCACCGGCAGCCCGTGCGCGCGGGCCCGCGCGACCGGCGGGACGAGCGCCAGCAGCGGCAGCCCCACCAGCACGGACATGACGATCGAGCAGGTGCCGAGGGCGGTCCGCAGCTGGGCGCGGATCAGGGCCCGCGCCTCGGCCGGGGCCGGGGGCGAGGGCGGGAACGAGCCCGGGGCCGCGCCGGACGGGCCGGTCCGGGACGGGCCGGTATGCCGGAAGCCGGTATGGAGCGGGTCGGCGTCGGGCGCCTCGGGGGCGCCGGCCGGGGCACCGGTTCGCGCGGCGCCCTCCCCCGCCGCCGCGCGGGCGGCGGGCTCCGCCGGCAGGACGGCCCGGTCCTCACCGGACATCGCCCGCCTCCCCGCCCGCCGCGCCGCCCTCCGGCGCGCCGCCCCCGGCCGGGCCGCCCTCCGGCGGGTCGCCGTCCGGCTGGTGGAACCGGCGGACGAGGCGGTCCCGCACCTCGCGGGTGTGCCGGCGGCTGACCTGGAGCAGCTCGTCGCCGATCCGGACGGCGGCCCGGCCGCCGTCGAAGCGCACCTCGGTGATGTGGGCGCACGAGACCAGGGTGCTGCGGTGGATCCGGATGAACCCGGCGGTCTCCCACCGCTTGGTCAGCGCCGACAGCGGCATCCGGACCAGGTAGCCGCCGTCGGCGGTGTGCAGGCGGACGTAGTCGCCCTGCGCCTCCACGTGCGTCACGGTGCGGCGCGAGACGAGCCTGGTGCGCCCGCCGAGCTCGACGGGGATCAGCTCGTCGTCGGGCGCGGGCGCCTCCGCGGCGGGCGGGCCCGCGCGCCGCACGGCCTCGGCGACGCGGCGGACCGACTCGGCGAGCCGCTCCGGCCGGACCGGCTTCAGCAGGTAGTCGAGCGCGCCCAGCTCGTAGGCGGTGACGGCGCAGTCGTCGTGCGCGGTCACGAACACCACGTGCGGCGGCGCGGTGAACCCGGTGAGCAGCCGGGTGAAGTCGAGCCCGTCGAGGCCCGGCATCCGGATGTCCAGGAACACGGCGTCGAGGCGCTCCCCCTCCACGAGCATGCGGCTCAGGTCGCGGAGCGCGGACGAGGCGTCGCCCGCGCCGGTGACCTGCCCGATCCGCGGATCCTGGCGGAGCAGGTAGGCCAGTTCCTCCAATGCGGGACGTTCATCGTCGACGGCGAGGACGTGGAGCATGAGGCGACTTTGCCGCGATTACCGTCCGTCCGCAATCGATTCCAGGAAGTGAGTGTCGCGCCGCGGAGCGGGGCGTCACTCCGGAAAGACCCCGGGACGGCACTTCGGCACGCGCAATCTGACCTTGGTCCCGGCGCCGAGCGCGGTCTCGACGGTGAGGCCGTAGTCGTCGCCGTAGACCTTGCGCAGCCGCTCGTCGACGTTGGCGAGGCCGATGCCCGGATCGGCGCGGCCGTCGCCGCGGGGCCGCGCCGGGACGCTGCCCCAGCCGGTCGGGCCGGGCCGGCCGAGCGGCGCGGACAGGATCTCCTGGAGGCGGTCGGGGTCCATGCCGGCCCCGTCGTCCTCCACGCTGATCGCGGCCTCGGCCCCCGAGTCGCGCGCGACGATCGTGATGTGGAACGGTCCGCGCCGCCCCGCCATGCCGTGCCGGACGGCGTTCTCGACGAGCGGCTGCAGGGCCAGGAACGGGACGGCGACGGGCAGCACCTCTGGCGCCACGTCGACGCTGCATCTCAGCCGCTCGCCGAACCTGGCCCGTTCCAGCAGCAGGTAGCGGTCGATGGAGCGCAGCTCGTCGGCGAGGGTGGTGAAGTCGCGGCCGTCGCGGAAGGAGTAGCGGGCGAAGTCGGCGAAGTCCAGCAGCAGGGCGCGGGCGCGGGCGGGGTCGGTGCGGACGAACGAGGCGATCGTGGTCAGCGAGTTGTAGACGAAGTGCGGGGAGATCTGGGCGCGCAGCGCGCGGGTCTCGGCCTCGCCGAGCCGGACGCGGGCGGTGTCCAGCTCGGCCAGCTCCAATTGCCCGGCGACGAACCGGGCGGCCTCGCCGACCGCGCGGATCCGCGCCGCCGTCACCTCCGGCCAGTACGCGGTGAGCGCGCCCTCGACCCGTCCCGCCACGCTGAGGGGCGCGGTCAGCGCGATCTGGACGGGGCACCGCGGGTCGGCGCAGCCGACCGGCTCGGGGGTACCGGCCCGGGGGCGGCCGGACGAGAGCACGGGCAGCGCGAGCCCGACGGCCTCCGCCGCGTGGGCGCCGCCGCCCGCGCCCTCCCAGGCCAGCAGCCGGGGCGCGGCGCCGGGCAGGCCACCGCCCTGGGGGTCGCCGCCCCGGGGGTCGCCGCCCGCCAAGCCGTCCGCAGCGCCGTCCGGGGCGTCCCCGGGGCGCACCGCGACGAGCGCGACCGCCGCGGCGCCGAGCAGCGGCCGCAGCTCCCGCGCCGCCGCGCGCGCCGCCTCGCCGGTCAGCCCGGCGCGCAGCGGCGGCGACGCCCGCGCGATCAGGCCCAGGGCCGCGAACGCCGCCTGCTCGGCCGGGTCGGCGGGCACGCGGCGCGGCAGGGTGAACCGCCGGCGCAGCGCCAACACCCCGGAGGCGGCGCCTGCGGCCGCGGCGTGGACCGCGGCATCTGCGACGGACGGTAGGACCATGACGACTTACGGTAACGGCTACCGTCCCCAATGGTCCGGCCGTTGCCCATTTACGAATGTCTCGGATAGGCCACGCCCGCCCCTTGGGAAGGCGGGGCTCAGAGGGGCGGGGCCTCGCCCTCGTCCTCCTGGTAGGAGTAGCGCTGCTCCCGCCACGGGTCGGCGACGTTGTGGTAGCCGCGCTCCTCCCAGAACCCGCGGCGGTCCTTCACCAGGTACTCGACGCCGCGCACCCACTTCACGCTCTTCCACGCGTACAGGTGCGGGACGACGATGCGCACGGGGAACCCGTGGTCGGCGGTCAGCCGCTCGCCGCCGAGGTGGGTGGCGAACATGGTCCCCTCGGCGAGGAAGTCGCTCATCCGGATGTTGGCGCTGTAGCCGTACTCGGCCCAGACCATCACGTGCGTGACCTCCGGCGCCGGGGGCGCCAGCTCCACGATCGCCGTCCCGGGGACGCCCTCCCACTCGTTGCCGGGGATCGTGAACTTGGTGACGCAGTGGAAGTCGGAGACCGCCGCGGTCCGCGGCAGCGCATCGAACTCGTCCCAGGTCCAGCGGTGCTGCCCGCCCGACGCGGTCGCGCCGAAGACCCGGAAGTCCCAGTCCGCGGGACGGAACTTCGGCACGGGGCCGTAGTGCAGGACGGGCCAGCCGCGGGGGACGTACTGGCCGGGCGGCAGGTCCCGCGGCTGCGGTGCGGAGTGCTCCTCGGGCTCGGTCATGACGCGGCCATCCTGCCATCCGGCGTGAGCTGAGCCATATTCGGGGGCGGTGCGAACCGCCGCGGCGCGCATCGGCTACGCTTGGGCCCGTGCGCAACGTCGTCTATTTCTTTTGGTACGGCCAGCCCGGGCGGCTGGTCTGCCAGGCGTTGCGCTGACAGACCACGGATGAGAAGCCCCGGGCCCAGTGGCCCGGGGCTTTCTCTGTATCAGGGGTCGTCCCGCGGGGCCCACCGGGGTTCCGGGCGAGACAGGAGAGGCAGCACACGCATGGTCGTCGTCATGGCCCCGGAGGCCAACGAAGCGGATATCAAGGCCGTCGTCTCACTGGTCGAGACGGCGGGAGGTGACGCCTTCGTCAGCCGCGGCGTGGAGCGGACCATCGTCGGGCTCGTCGGCGACGTCCAGCAGTTCGGCACCCTCAACCTGCGCGGGATGCGCGGCGTCACCGACGTGATCCGCATCTCGGCGCCCTACAAGCTGGTGAGCCGGGAGAACCACGCCGAGCGCTCGGTGGTGCGGGTCGGCGGCGTGCCGATCGGCCCCGGCACGATGACGCTGATCGCCGGCCCGTGCGCCGTGGAGACCCCGGAGCAGACCCTCGGCGCCGCGCAGATGGCGCAGGCCGCGGGCGCGACGCTGCTGCGCGGCGGCGCGTTCAAGCCGCGCACGTCCCCCTACGCGTTCCAGGGCCTCGGCGAGGCGGGCCTGCGCATCCTCGCGGACGTGCGGGCGGAGACGGGCATGCCGATCGTCACCGAGGTGGTGGACGCCGGCGACGTCGAGCTGGTCGCCTCCTACGCGGACATGCTGCAGATCGGCACCCGCAACGCGCAGAACTTCGCCCTCCTGCAGGCCGCGGGCGAGTCCGGCAAGCCGGTCATGCTCAAGCGCGGCATGAACGGGACGATCGAGGAGTGGCTGATGGCCGCCGAGTACGTCGCGCAGCGCGGCAACCTCGACATCGTGCTGTGCGAGCGCGGCATCCGCACGTTCGAGAAGGCCACCCGCAACACCCTGGACATCTCCGCGGTGCCGGTGGCGCAGCGCCTCTCCCACCTGCCGGTCATCGTCGACCCGTCGCACTCGGGCGGCAGCCGCGACCTCGTCCTGCCGCTGACCCGCGCCGCGATCGCGGTCGGCGCCGACGGCGTGATCATCGACGTGCACCCGCACCCGGAGACCGCCCTCTGCGACGGCCCGCAGGCCCTGGTGGACGGCGACCTCCGCGAGCTGGCCAAGCTCGTCCGCGACCTGCCCCCGCTGGTGGACCGCACCCTGACCCAGGCCGAGGACCCGGACGCGGTCCCGGCCTGAGCGGTCCCGGCCGCCTGGACGGTCCCGGGCGGGGCGACACCGCTCCGCCCGGACCCGGCCGCGCCCGGACCCGCCGGGCGCGGTATCGTCCCGTCCGTGGCGTACTGGGTTTCCGACTGCGGGCCGCCGCGCTCCTGACGGGGCGCGGCGACCGCACTCGCAACGAGTCCTGACCCGGCCCGGCGCGGAACGCGCCCGGCCGGCGTCCTCCTGCGCCCCGAATCCGGATCTTCCTCTTCCGATTCGAGGTCAGGAGCCTCAGTGTCACAGCACACCTCTTTCCGGCATGCCTCCCGCCGGATGGCCCGCGCCCGGTCCGGCGGCGGCGCCGACGTCCTGCTCGCGGCGTCCCTGTGGGGGACGACGGGGACCGTCCGCACCTTCGCCGAGGGCGCGTCGGCGCTCTCGGTCGCCGCGAGCCGCATCGTCATCGGCGGCTTCGTCCTGTTCGTGCTCGCGGCCTGCACCCGCCGCGGCGCCGGGCTGCGGCGGCTGCTCGGCAACCGCCGCAACCTGCCGCTGATCGGCGCCGGCGCGGTCGCGATCGCGGTGTACCAGACCGCGTTCTTCGTCGCGGCGGGCCGCACCGGCGTCGCCGTGGGCACGGTCGTCACGATCGGCAGCGCGCCCGCCTTCACCGGCGTGCTCGGGCTGCTCACCCGCCGGGCCCGCCCGACCGGCCGGTGGGCGGCGGCGACCGCGGGCGCCGTCGCGGGCTGCGCGCTGCTCATCGGCGGCGGCCGGGACGCCGGCGTCGAACCGGCGGGCATCGCCCTGGCGCTGCTGTCCGGGCTGTCGTACGCGGTGTACGCGACGATCGCGTCCGTGCTCATCGGGCGCGGCGAGGAGGACCGGGCCGTCGCCGGGGCCCTCTTCGCCGCGGCGGCCGTCCCGCTGCTGCCGTTGCTGCCGTCCGGCTCGGGCTGGCTGCTCACCGGACAGGGCGCGCTGATCGCCCTCTACCTGGGCGTGGTCACCACGGGCGGCGGCTACCTGCTGTTCGCCCGGGGCCTGCGCACCACCCCGGCCACGACGGCGACGACGCTGACGCTGGCGGAGCCGGCGGTGGCCGCGGTGCTCGGCGTGGCGCTGCTGGACGAGCGGCTCGGCGCCGCCGCGCTGGCGGGTCTGGCGCTGCTGGCGGCGAGCCTGGTCGTGCTGATCGTCCCCGCCCGGTGGGGAACGCGGCGGTAACAAAATGGTCTGGACCATTGGCCGGAACCGGCACGGCGGGGATGATGTCCGGCATGACGATGGGCGATGGTGACGCCGGGGGCCGGTTGTTCCCGGAGGACCTGGACGGCGTCGACCCGGTCGCCGCGGTACGGCTCGCGGACGCGTGCCGCGCCCTGACCGCCTATCCGGAGCTCGTGGCCGTGGGCACGCTGTTCACGGCCGCCGAGCGCGTCCCGGACGGCTGGCAGGTCGTGTGCCCGTGCGATCCGCTGCCGCAGGGCGCCCGCGAGCTGCTCGCCGGCCGGCTGGAGGACATGGCGGCGCTCGCGGGCGGCGCGCCGGAGGACGAGCTGCTCGCCGCCGCGCGCACCGTGCAGCGCGAGGCGGCCGACGAGGTCGCCGCGGGCGGGCGGCGGTTCCGGATCGTGCGGATCGAGCAGCTCGTCCGCACCGGCCCCGACGGCCCGGAGCCGCCCCGCCCCACGGACCCGGACCCGCGCCCCGCCGCGGACCGGGCCGAGGCCGTCCGCCCGTACGAGCTGCTGCCCGACGACGGCCCGGCGGCCGCGTCCGAACCGGCGGCGGCCGAGCTGCTGTGCCAGGTGCTGGACGCGGCCGCCGCGGCGGGTCACGACCCGCCCGGCGCGTTCCTCACCCCGGTCGCGCTCGCGCCCGCGTTCACCGTCGCCGAGCGAAGCGAGCGGCGCTGGCGGCCGGTCGGCCGGCTGCACGACGCCCCGCGGCGGGCCCGCGAAGCGCTGATCACCTACTTCCGGCACGTGGTCCCGGCGGTGGAGAGCCCGGCGGACGCGGACGTCGCCCGCTTCGCCGAGGCGGCGGAGCTGATGGAGGCCGAGCCCCGCCGCAACGGCATCGCGGTGGCGGGCCGCCGCTTCCGCATCGTCCGCGTGGAGCGGATCGCGCTGATGGGCCCCGACGGCCCCGAACCCCCGCGCCCCACGGACTTCGACGCCCGCTGATCCACGATCGGAAGACGCTCGCCGACCCGCGATCAGAACCGGACCGCGGCGGAAAGCCGGCGCTCAGCCGGCCGGTTCCGGCCCGGGGTCAGGTGGCGGGGTCGCCGTAGGCGGGGCGGTGCTCCTGGACGGAGTCGGCCAGGTGGTCGGCGAGCTCGTCGACGTCGAGGCGCTTCTCGATGCGGCGGAGGTCGTCGATCTTGGCCTTGGTCTCGGCCCGGCGGGGCGCGAGCATGGTGCAGCAGTCCTCGTCGGGCAGCTCGGAGATCGACAGGGTGCGGATGCGGCGCGCCTGGTCCATGATCTCGGTCTTGTCCATGCCGACGAGGGGCCGCAGGATCGGCAGCTCGACGGCGTCGTCCAGCGCGGTGATGTTGGTGAGCGTCTGGCTGGACACCTGGCCGAGGGCGTCGCCGGTGATCAGCGCGCCGCCGCGCAGCCGGCGGGCGAGGAGCTCGCCGGTGCGCAGCATCAGCCGGCGCTGCGCGATCACGGCGAGCCGGTCCGCGCCGGACGACTTGATCTGCTGCTGCGCCTTGCCGAACGGGACGACGAACAGCCGGGAGCCGCCCTGGAACTTGTCCAGCTCGCGGACCAGCGCGTACGCCTTGTAGATCGACTCGGGGCCGGTGAACGGCATGCCGGAGAAGTGCAGGTAGTCGACGCGCAGGCCGCGGCGCATCATCCGGTAGGCGGCGACGGGCGAGTCGATGCCGCCGGACATCAGCACGAGGGCGCGGCCGCTCATCCCGACGGGGAGGCCGCCCTGGCCGGGCAGGCCGCCGGAGTAGACGAACACCTCGTCGCGGTCGACCTCGATGGACAGGGTGTGCTCGGGGTCCTTGAGCCGGACGGGCTGCCCGTAGCGCTCGGCGACGAGCCCGCCGATGTGCCGGTCGAGCTCGGTGGAGGTCATCGGGAAGCGCTTGTCGCGGCGCCGGGACCGGACGGCGAAGGTGCCGGTGCGGCCGTCCATGAGCTCGAGGGCGGCGCGCTCGACGCTGGCGAGGTCCTTGCCGACGCGCCAGGCGCGGTGCGCCCACACGATGCCCATGACGTCGGTCACGCGCTGCGCGATCCGGTCCATGGTGGCCAGGTCGGCGTCGTGCTTGCGGATGATGAACACGCCGTGGCGGCGGACGACGTCGACGCGGGCGATGGGGCGGACGGCGAGCCGGACGTTGTCGGCGAGGCGCCGCTCGAACTGCTCGCGGTTCTTGCCCTTGAGGACGACCTCGCCCAGTTTGAGCAGGACGCACGGCTCGCCGTCGGCCGGCGACTGCTCAAGGACGTCCGCCGGCGCGGTGTCGAGCGTGGTCATGCGTGATCCTCCTGGCGGGAACAGGTCGAGGGGCCGGGGTTCCAGTGTGGCCCACAGTGGGCAACACCGCGACCTGGAAAACGTGTTCCCGCCAGGAGGCCCCGATCAGCCGAAGAAGACCTCGGCCTCGGCGTAGCGCTCCAGCGGGACGGTCTTCAGCTCCTTGGTCGCCTCGTCCAGCCCGACCCGGACGATGCTCGTGCCCTGGAGGGCGACCATCTTGCCGAAGTCGCCGTCCTTGACGGCGTCGATGGCCTGGAGGCCGAAGCGGGTGGCGAGGACGCGGTCGAACGCGGTGGGGGTGCCGCCGCGCTGGATGTGCCCGAGCACGGTGGCGCGGGCCTCCTTGCCGGTGCGCTTCTCGATCTCGTCGGCGAGGGCCTGGCCGATGCCGCCGAGCCGCACGTGCCCGAACGCGTCGCGCTCCCCGGTCTGCAGCTGCATCTGCCCGTCGACCGGGTGCGCGCCCTCGGACACGACGATGATCGGCGCGTACCGGGTCTTGAACCGGCTCTCCACGTACTGGCAGACCTTCTCGATGTCGAAGGGCCGCTCGGGGATGAGGATGACGTTGGCGCCGGCGGCCATGCCGACGTGCAGCGCGATCCAGCCCGCGTGCCGGCCCATGACCTCGCAGATCAGCGCGCGGTGGTGGCTCTCGGCGGTGGTGTGCAGCCGGTCGACGGCCTCCATGCCGATGTTGACCGCGGTGTCGAACCCGAACGTGTAGTCGGTCGCGTTGAGGTCGTTGTCGATCGTCTTCGGGACGCCGACGACGTTGACGCCGTTGGCGTACAGCTCGCGCGCGACGCCGAGGGTGTCCTCGCCGCCGATGGCGATGAGCGCGTCCACGCCGAGGCCGGCGAGGTTGTCCTTGATCCGCTCGATGCCGCCCTCGACCTTGATCGGGTTGGTCCGGGACGAGCCGAGGATGGTGCCGCCGCGCGGCAGGATCCCGCGCACGGCCTGGACGTCCAGGGCCACGGTGTCGCCTTCGAGGGGCCCGCGCCAGCCGGCCCGGAAGCCCACGAACTCGTAGCCGAAGACCTGCACGCCCTTGCGGACGACCGCGCGGATCACCGCGTTCAGTCCGGGGCAGTCCCCGCCACCGGTCAGCACTCCGACGCGCATGCCGTCTCCTTCTCCCGCCACCGGGCTCCTCCCTCGATCTCCACAGGCCCGAACTCGCGGCCACCGGGACCGGCGCGCCGCCATTGGTCTAGACCATAGCCGCTGCCACGGGCCACGGCACACCGTTCCCCCGCAACGCGCGGCAGGACGCGGCGGGCTCGCCGCCATACGACCACCGGACTCCGGCGAGCGCCAGTTCCCGCGCCGCTAGTCCTCCTGGTCGAGGCCCTTCTCGATGGCGTAGCGGACGAGTTCGATCCGGTTGTGGAGCTGGAGCTTGCCGAGGGTGTTCTGCACGTGGTTCTGCACCGTGCGGTGGGACAGCACGAGGCGCTGCGCGATCTGCCGGTACGTGAGGCCCTTCGCGACGAGGCGCAGCACCTCGGTCTCGCGGTCGGTGAGGCGCGGGGCGTCGTCGTCGGCGCGCGCGGGCGCGGCGGCGAGGCGGCGGTACTCGCCGAGGACGAGCCCGGCGAGGCCGGGGGTGAACACGGCGTCGCCCTCCCCGGTCCGGCGGACGGCGTCGAGGAACTCCTCGCGGGCGGCGGACTTCAGCAGGTAGCCGGTCGCGCCCGCCTTCACCGCCTCCAGGACGTCCTGCTGCTCCCCGCTCGCCGACAGCACCAGCACCCGGACGGGCGGGTCGGCGGCGGCGAGGCGGCGGGTGACCTCGACGCCGCTCAGGTCGGGCAGCTGGAGGTCGACGACCGCGACCTCGGGCCGCGCGGCGGCGGCGACGCGGACGGCGGCCCGGCCCTCCCCCGCGGTGGCGACCACGTCGTGCCCGGCCTCGGCGAGGTCGCGGGCGACGGCCTCGCGCCACATCGGATGGTCGTCCACGACCATGACTCGCAGGCTCACGCCCACACCCTAAGCCGGACGGGCCGGGCGCCGGGGCACCGCGATCTCGATCTCGGTGCCCTCGCCGGGCGCGCTGGTGATCGCGACCGTGCCGCCGAGGTCGGCGACGCGGCCCCGGATCGACTGGGCGACGCCGAGCCGCCCGTCCGCCTCCGCCTCCTCCAGCCGGCCCGGCGGCATGCCGGGGCCGTCGTCGCGGACGCTCACCGCGACCTCGTCCGGGCCGTCCTCCAGCAGCACCCACGCGCGCGCACCGTCGCCGCAGTGCCGCCGGACGTTGTCCAGCGCCGCCGCCACGGCCGCCGCGACCTCGCGGGCGGCGTGCGCGGGCAGCGGCACCTCGGTCGCGGGCGTGGAGACCGTGACGGACGTGGACGCGAGCGCGGTCAGCAGCGGGCGCAGGTCGGCGTCGGCGGCGTGCGGCGCGGGGGCCGCGGGGGCGCCGCCGATGAGGGCGCGCAGCGCGGCCTCCTGCTCCCCCGCCAGCCGGCCCAGCTCGGCCGCCTCGCCGCCGAGCTCGCCGCCGCGCCGCTGCACCATCGCGAGGACCTGCAGGACGGAGTCGTGGATGCCGCGGGCGAGCCGCTCGCGCTCCCGGTTCGCCGACTCCAGCTCGACCGCCCGCGCCAGCCGCGCCTCGGCCTCCCGGGCCAGCCGGACGACGTGCCCGACGACGAGGCCGGCGAGCAGCAGCAGGACGATCCCGTTGAAGGTCGTGCCGCCGATGCCGCCGCTCGTCCCGGCGATCACGTGGACCAGCAGGTTCGCGGCGGCCAGCACGACCGCGGCGGCGAGGCCGACCCTTCGCCCGCCGGCCACCGCCCAGGCCAGCACCGCCGCCGCCACCCACGACACCGGCAGGGTGGGGCGGCCGGCGGCGATGTTCGCGGCGGTCTCCACCCACGCCGTCGCGAGGATGCTCGCCGCGGCGACGGCGAGGTCGGCGGCCAGCAGCGGCCATCCGCGGCGGCGCGGGTCGCCGTACGCGGCGACCGCGTAGGCCGTCCACGCGGCCATGACGGCAAGGACGGCCCAGCCGGCGGCCGGGTGCGCGTAGCCGTCGAAGTTGTTGGCGATCACGATCGCGGCGTAGACCAGCGCCAGGCCCCGGTAGACGGCGACGGCCCGCCACAGCGCGGTCTCCAGGCCCATCACGGGCCGCTACCCGCGATCGCTGAGCCCGCCGTCGTCCTCCTCCGCGGGCCGCGGCTTCCTCCCGGCGAGCTCGGCCTTGACGTCGGCGGCGTACCGGTCGACGTACTCCTGCCCGGACAGCTCCCGGATCGCCTGCATGATCTCGTCGGTGATCTGCCGCAGCACCGCGTGGTCGTCCTCGCGCCCGTAGTAGCGGGAGAAGTCCATCGGCTCGCCGAACCGGACGCCGGGCCGCACGCCGAGCCGCGGCAGCGGCTTGCCGGGCGGCATCAGCTCGAAGGTGTTGATCATCGCCATCGGGATCACCGGGACGCGGGACTTCAGCGCCAGCCGCGCCACCCCGGTCTTGCCGCGGTACAGCCGGTTGTCGGGGGCCCGGGTGCCCTCGGGGTAGATGCCGAGCAGCTTGCCCTCGCTGAGGATCCGCAGGCCCGTCTGGAGCGCCGCCTCGGCGGCGTCCCCGCCGGTGCGGTCGACCGGCACGACGCCCACCCCGGTGAAGAAGCCCTTACTGATCAGCCCCTTGATCCCCTTGCCGGTGAAGTACTCGCCCTTGCCGATGAAGAAGATCGGGCGCATCAGCGGCAGCGGGCCGAAGAAGTGGTCGGCGAACGACAGGTGGTTGCTCACCATCAGCGCGGGCCCGCGCTTCGGGACGTTGCGCATGCCCTTGTTCCGCGGCCACCACCCGAGGTAAAGGATCGGCGACAGGACGATCCTGAGCAGGATCCAGAACCACAGCATGCGGGCACCTTCCTCGGACCCGTGCCCTCGGGGGGGAGCACGGCCTCCATCTGACCTGGCGGAGACGATGGGACATCTTCCCACTCTCCGTCGCACCGATCTACCGGCCGGTACCCCTCAGCGGGACGCGGTCGCGCGGCGGCGGGACCGCGCGGGAACGTAGGCTCTGAACGGTGAATCTCAATCGGGCGCGCCCGGGGGCTTGTCCCGCGCGGCGCAGCGAATACCGTGGGACACACGTTTCGGGGTGTCCGGGAGTGCCGCGGCGGGCCGCGGGCACGTCCGGGCGCCGCAATGTCGATGGGGGAGCGGAGGCCGCCATGCCGGTGCCGACGGTCACGCCGGAGTCGTCGAAGGAGCCGGCCCCGTGAATCGCCGTGGCAACGGCCTGTCGGCCGACACCTACGCCCCGCTGGTCGACCTCGCCCCGCATCTGGCCGACGCGATGCTGGCCGCGCTCGGCGAGGCCGGGGTGGCCGCCTACGCGACCTCGCCGGGCGGGCCGCCCGAGCTCGCCGGCCCCGCCGAGCCGGTCGCGGGCGACGTCCTCGACCGGCTGTACGTGGACGTCGACATGAAGCCCACCGCCGAGGGCATCCTGCGCGTCCACCTGGCCCGGCTGCGCGAGGCGTCCGCCCGCGGCTCCGACGCCGACCGCGCGGAGGCGGCGGAGCCCGCCGACCGCGCCGACCAGGCGGGCGAGCGCGCCGACAAGGCCGACCGCGCCGAGAAGACGGAGCGCGCGGAGAAGGCCGAGCGCGCCGAGACCGGTCTCGCCGACCCCGCCGGGGCCGCCGGCACGGACGCGGGCGGCACCGCCGAGCGCGACGAGGACGCCATCTGGGCCGAGATCGTCGCCGGCTTCGACACCGCCCCGGAGGGCGACGACGTCCCCTGGCCGGACCAGGAGGACATCCGCGATCCCGCCGGCGACCCGCCGGCGCCCCCGGAGGAGGGCGACGACCGCACCGGGCGGCTGCCCCGCGCCCGCGTGATCAAGTCGCCGGAGCCGCCGGAGTTCCCCGCGGACGACGACGAGGAGGGGCACTACGTCCCGCCGCCCCCTCCCCCGCTGCCGGCCGCCGACCCGCTCACCAAGGGCGCCTGGATCGCGCTGATCGGCGGGCCGCTGTACCTGCTCGTCACCGTCATCCTCGACTGGGAGGTGCCCGGCTGGGCCGCCTTCCTCGCCGTCGCCGCGTTCATCGGCGGCTTCGTCACGCTCGTCCTGCGGATGGGCGACGAACCCCGCGACCCCGACGACGGCGCCATCGTCTGACGGGCCGCCGTCGGGCGGGCGCTCGTCCGGGGATCCCCGCTAGCCGAGGCGGAGGTCGGCCAGGACCGGCCGGTGGTCGGTGGCGGCCGGGTAGTCGCGGGCGAGGGCCTCGTCCTCGGGGACGCCGCACGCCGCCACCCCGATCGCGGGGTCGGCGAAGACCCCGTCGATGCGGCGGGACGGGTTCCGGGACGGGAAGGTGAGCTCCCCGCCGGCGCGGGCCACCGCACCGGCGTCCCGGAACCGGCCGGCGAGCAGGTCCCAGGCGGCGCCGCCCGGTTCCTCGTTGACGTCGCCCGCCAGCACCACGGGCGCGCCGTGGCGGGCGCGCGCCCGGTCGAGGTGGGCGAGGATCTCGTGGACGTGGCGCTCGCGCGGGCCGGGCTCCAGGTCGAGATGGGTGCTCGCCGCGATCAGCCGGGCGCCGCCCGCCTCCAGCACGGCGATCGCCAGCGCGCGCCGGTGCAGGCCCTTGTCCGGGGTGAGCAGGTGGAACTCGCGCGCGACGCGGCGGACGTGCGGGGCGGTGAGGACGGCGAGCCCGCAGGCCCGCCGTCCCGCCGCGATCCGCAGCCCGCAGGCCCGCGCCAGCCGGCGCCGCCGCAGCCGCCACGCCCGGAAGCGCGGGACCTCCTGCAGGCACAGCACGTCCGGCCCGGCGCCGCGCACGACGCGGGCCACGGCCGCCGCGTCGTCGCGCAGCGACCGGATGTTGTAGCTCACCAGCCGGACGGCGACCGGGCCCCCGCTCCCGGCCGCGCCTTCACCGCCGGGCACGGTCTAGACGGCCGCGTCCCGGGCGGGCCGGACGCGGGCGAGGTCGGCGGCGCCGACGATGCCCGCCGCGGAGCCCAGCTCGGCGATCCGGATGTCCGGCAGCGGACGGTGGCCGCGTCCGGTCAGCGCGTCGCCGAACGCGTCGCGGATCGGGTCGAGGAGGAGGTCGCCCGCGTCGGACAGGCCGCCGCCGATGATGAACGCGCCCGGGTCCAGGATGGCGCTGAGGTCGGCGAGGCCCTGGCCGGCCCAGTGCGCGATGGTGCGGAAGCACTCCAGGGCGGCCTTGTCGCCCTCGCGGGCCGCCTGCGACACCTCGGGGCCGCTGATGCCCTCCGGGCGCCCGCCGCCGAGCTCCAGCAGCCGCCCCGCCATCGCGGGCGCCACCCGGGCGAGGTCGCGGGCCTCGTGCACGAGGGCGTTGCCGCTGGCGTACTGCTCCCAGCAGCCGCGGTTGCCGCAGCCGCAGCGGCGCCCGTCCGGGACGACCCGGAAGTGCCCCATCTCGGCGCCGATGCCGAACCGGCCCCGGTACAGCTCGCCGTTGATGATGATGCCGCCGCCGATGCCGGTGCCGAGCGCCACCAGGACGAGGATGTCCTCGCCGCGCCCGGCGCCGAAGCGGGCCTCGCCCCACGCGGTCGCGTTGCCGTCGTTCTCCACGACGACGGGCAGGCCGACCAGCGTCTCGACCTTCTCCTTGATCGGCTCGTCCCGCCAGGCGAGGTTCGGCGCGAACAGCACGGTGGAGCGTGCCTCGTCGACGAAGCCCGCGGTGCCGAGGCCGACGGCCGACACCTCGTCGTACTTGCCCTTCAGCAGGTCGACGACCTCGGCGATGGTCTCGGCGGTCTCCTTCGGGTTCGTCGAGGGAGTCGGCCGGCGGACCTTCTCCAGGATCGTCCCCCGGTCGTCGACGACCCCCGCGGCCACCTTGGTGCCGCCCACATCCACGCCGATGGTCAGGGCCATGTAACGCTTCCTCCTCCTCGCGCGCCCCGGATGGAGCCACTGCCGCACTACCCGATGCCGGCGGGCCGGGCACGGCTCCACCCGGCCGGGCCCTCCCGACCGGTCGGACGTACCCGCCCGCGGGCGGATCGACGCCTGCGGGGACCCGGGCCCGGCGCTTTGGCACGGTCCCATCCCCCGGCGCCGCCTCCATCATCCCCCGCCGCGGGCGCGCACGGAATCGGCGAACCCGGCGGGCGCCGCGCGGCACGCGCCGGCGCGGCGGGCGCGGCGCCCGGCCGGGCGCCCGGGTCAGCGCTCGACGTGGCGCTTGAGGCCCTTGAGGGCGGAGTCGATGATCCGCTTCTCGCCCTTGCGCTTCACCATGCCGATCATCGGGATGCGGACGTCCACGGCGAGCTCGTAGGTCACCTCGGTGGCGCCGTCCTCCTCGGCGAGGGCGTAGGTGCCGTGCAGGCCGGTGACGACCGTGCCCGGCTCGACCAGCTCCCAGCTGACCCGGTCGTCGCCCTCCCAGGTGTAGGCGAGCCCGACGGTGTCGCTGAAGGGGCCGCCGTCGAAGGTCAGCCGCCCGCGCAGCGCGCGGCCGTTCTCGCCGGTCTCCTGCACGGTGAACTCCCGGATCCCGCTCGCCCACCGCGGGTACGCCTCCAGGTCGGCGATCACCCCCATGATCTCGGCCTTGCCGGCCTTGATCGTGATGGCGGAACGCGTGCGGTCGGCCATGTCCGTCTCCCTCCTGGCGTCGCGGGCCCGCGCCCGGACCCGCCGTCGTGACGACGGTATCCGTCACACGGTCAGGACGTACGGAACGCCGCGTGCGCGGAAGTGCCCGACGTTCAGGCATTCGGTGCGGCCGACGCGGATCCGGCTCGCGAGCGGCTGGTGGACGTGCCCGAAGAGCGCGTACCGCGGCTGCGTGCGGCGGATCAGGTCCAGGATCGCCTCGCTGCCCCGCTCTAACCGGCGCGCCACCGTGTCGTAGAGCAGTTCGGGGACGGCGGGCGGGATGTGCGAGCACAGCACGTCGACCTCGCCGACCGCCGCGACCTTGGCGGCGAACGTCTCGTCGTCGAGCTCGTAGGGAGTGCGGTACTCGGTGCGGAGGCCGCCGCCGACGAACCCGAACCGCAGCCCGCCGATCTCGGTGGTCTCCCCGTCGAGGACGTGGTGCCCGTCGCGCAGGTGCGCGGCCCACATGCGGGGGACGTCGACGTTGCCGTAGGTCAGGTACGCGGGGGCGGGCATCGCGGCGAACAGCTCGGCGTACTGCCGGTCGACGGCGCGCTCGATGTGCGGCCACGCGTCGCCCTCCAGCGACGCCCACAGCCCCCGGGAGAAGGCGCGGGCCTCGTCGAAGCGCTTCTCGGTGCGCAGCGCGATGAAGCGGTCGGCGTTCTCCTGGCCGAACAGGTCGGCGAAGATCCCCTGCGCGTGGTCCTGGTAGTCGATGAACAGGATCAGGTCGCCCAGGCAGACGAGGGCGTCGGCGCCGTCCGCCGCGCCCGCCAGGGCGTCCGCGCGGCCGTGGACGTCGCTCACCACGTGGATCCTCATGAACCGACTGTAATAGGACGGACCGTCCAGCAGAACGAGCGGGGTCGGGCCGGTCAGCGGGTCGCGGCGGACACCAGCGACCGCCACTCCCGCACGAGCGCCGGGTCGACGGGCAGGTCCCAGGCGCCGTCCGGGCGGACGGCGGTACCGACGTGGAACGCGGTGATCCCGGCGGCGGCGAGCACCGCGACGTGCTTGCGGCGCAGCCCGCCCCCGGCCATGATCATTCCGGCTGCGTCCGGGGCCTCGGCGGCGCGCCGGACCAGCACGTCCACCCCGGCGTCCACGCCGCGCGCCGCGCCCGCGGTGAGGACGGTGTCGAGGCCGCCGCCGAGGTGGCGGACGGCCCGCCACGCCTGGACGGGGTCGGCGGCGTGGTCGAGCGCGCGGTGGAACGTCCAGGGCAGCGGGGCGGCGACGGCCGCGAGCTTGCCGGTGGCGGCGGCGTCGACGTGGCCGGCGGAGTCGAGGAAGCCGAGCACGAAGCCGTCCGCGCCCGCGGCGGCCAGGTCGGCGGCGGCGCGCCGGAGCCGGTCCAGCTCGGCGCCGGTCGTGCGGAAGCCCGCGTTGGCCCGCAGCATCACCCGCATCGGCAGCGCGGTGGCGTCCCGCATCGCGGCGACGAGGTCCGGGTCGGGGGTCAGCCCGTCGGCGGCCATGTCGGCGACGACCTCGATCCGGTCGGCGCCGCCCTCCTCCGCCGCGCGCGCGTCGTCCACGGTGAGCGCGATCACTTCCAGCAGCGACATGGCCCTCCCCCGGAACCGCCTGCGTAGTGCGACCGGGGACCAGCGTAGGCGACGCCGCCCCGGGCGCCACGGGCGACGGCGCGTTCTTTGCCGTGCCGTTGAACCGGCGAAATTGCTACTCATGGGTATCATTCGGGTGCGAGAAGCCTCCGGAGACTTCCCGCCGACTGGCAGACCGACGACAGGAGTGGGCAGTGCGCGACTTCAGCGTCCCCGCGATGGTGGAGGTTCCCGACTCCGCCAATCTGACCGACGCGCCCTTCACCCGTGCCGCCGAGCAGCCCGGCACGATCGTGGCGCGGCGCAGGAGCGGCACGGATGCGGGGGACGCCTGGAGCGCCGTGACGGCGGCCGAGTTCGCGGCCGAGGCCGCGGCGGCCGCCAAGGGCCTGGTCGCCGCGGGCGTCGAGCCCGGCGACCGGGTGTGCCTGCTGTCGCGGACCCGCTACGAGTGGACCGTCCTCGACTACGCCGTCTGGGCGGCGGGCGCCGTGTCCGTCCCCATCTACGAGACCTCCTCCGCCGAGCAGATCGAGTGGATCGTCGGCGACTCCGGTGCGAAGGCCGTGTTCGCCGAGACGCCCGAGCACGCCGCGCGCGTCGCCGAGGTCCGCGACCGGCTGCCCGGCCTCGCGCACGTGTGGACGATCGACGAGGGCGGCGTCGAGGAGGTCGTCCGGCTCGGCGCCGGCGTGGGCGACGACGTGGTCGAGGAGCGCCGCCGGTCGCGCACCGCCGGCGACGTCGCCACGCTCGTGTACACCTCCGGCACCACCGGGCGCCCCAAGGGCTGCGAGCTCACCCACGGCAACCTCGTCTCGACCGCGCGGAACGCGGTGCAGGGCGCCATCGCCGAGGTGGCCGTCGAGGGCAGCTCCACGCTGCTGTTCCTGCCGCTCGCGCACGTGTTCGCGCGGCTGATCCAGGTCGCGACGATCGAGGGCGGCATCGTCCTCGGGCACAGCGACATCCCGAACCTGCTGCCCGACCTCGCCTCGTTCCGGCCGACGTTCCTGCTCGCCGTCCCGCGCGTGTTCGAGAAGGTCTACAACGGCGCCGAGCAGAAGGCCGCCGCGGAGGGCAAGGGCAAGATCTTCAAGGCCGCGGCCGAGACCGCGATCGCCTACAGCCGGGCGCTGGACGCGGGCGGCCCCGGCCTCGTCCTCAAGGCCCGGCACAAGCTGTTCGACGTGCTGGTGTACGGCAAGCTGCGCGCCGCCGTCGGCGGCCGGGTGCAGTACGCGGTGTCGGGCGGCGCGGCGCTGGGCGAGCGCCTCGGGCACTTCTTCCGCGGCGTCGGCATCACGATCCTGGAGGGCTACGGCCTCACCGAGACGACCGCGCCCGCCAGCGTGAACCGGCCCACCGCCATCAAGATCGGCACGGTGGGCCGGCCGATCCCGGGCGTGGACCTGCGCATCGCCGAGGACGGCGAGGTCCTCGTCCGCGGCGTCAACGTCCTGCGCGGCTACTGGAACAACGAGGCCGCCACCAAGGAGGCGCTGGAGGACGGCTGGTTCCACACCGGCGACCTCGGCTCCCTCGACGAGGACGGCTTCCTGCGGATCACCGGCCGCAAGAAGGAGATCCTCGTCACCGCGGCCGGCAAGAACGTCGCGCCCGCCCCGCTGGAGGACCGGCTCCGCGCGCACCCGCTGATCAGCCAGTGCCTCGTCGTCGGCGACGGCCGCAAGTTCATCAGCGCCCTCGTCACGCTGGACGAGGAGGCGCTCGGGCCGTGGAAGGAGCGGCACGGCAAGCCCGCGTCGATGGGGATCGACGACCTGCGCCGCGACCCCGACGTCATCGCCGAGGTCGAGGCCGCGGTCGCCGAGGCCAACAAGTCGGTCAGCCACGCCGAGGCGATCAAGAAGTACGTCATCCTCGGCGTCGACTTCACCGAGGAGGCCGGGCACATGACGCCCAGCCTGAAGGTGAAGCGCAACGTGGTGATGAAGGACTTCGCCGACGAGATCGACGCGCTCTACGCCTCGTGATCCCGACGCCTCGCAGCGGGGCGGCGCCGCTCTCAGCGCAGTGAGGCGACGGCGTCCCGGACCGGGGTCCCGCCGTTCAGCAGGTCGAGCGTGCGGCGGCGGACGTCGGGCGCGTCGAGCAGCGCCGCGACGACCGCCGCGACGTCGTCGCGGGTGACCGCGCCGTGCCCGATCGGCGGCTCCTCCAGCCGGACGAGCCCGGTGCCGGGGTCGTCGGTGAGCCGGCCGGGGCGCACGATCACCCAGTCGAGGGCGTCGCGGTCGCGCAGGTCGTCCTCGGCCTCGCCCTTGGCCCGGATGTAGGCGTCCCACACCTCGCCGCGCCCCGGGGCGGCCTTCTCGCCCGCGCCCATCGCGGAGATCTGCACGAAGTCGCGCACGCCCGCGCGCTCGGCGGCGTCGGCCATCAGCACCGACGCGTCGCGGTCGACGGTGAACTTGCGGGCCGCGCCGCTGCCGGGCCCCGCCCCGGCGGCGAACACGACGGCGTCCGCGCCGGCGATGAGCCCGGCGACCTCGTCGGCGTCCGCGGCCTCCAGGTCGCACACGACCGGTTCGGCGCCGGTCTCCCGGACGTCGTCCGCGTGCGCGGGATTGCGGATGATGCTGCGTACGGTGTCCCCCCGTGCGGCCAGCAGCCGGGACAGCCGCAGCGCGATCTGCCCGTGCCCGCCCGCGATCACAATGTCCATGCCGCGATCGTAGGCCGCCCGGCCCCCGGGAGCGCGGACGGGCGCGCGGACGCGGCCGGTGAGGCCCCGCCCCCACCGGCCGCGTTCCGGACCGCTCCCCCGCGTTCCGGGCTTCCCGGGCGCGGGGCGCGGCGTCAGCGCCGGCGCTTGCCCGTGGTGCGCGCGCCCTTGTTGATGGCGTTGACCGCCTGCCGCATGAGCCCGTCGTCCATCACGTTGATGAAGTCGCCGTGGTCGGTCACCGGGTCGTGGCCCGACTCGGGGAAGCTGTCCAGGGCGAAGGCGAGGGGCTTGGCGGGCACGTTGTAGGCCAGCGTCATCCGCAGCTGCGGGATGGCCTGGAAGCCCTGCGGGCACGCGCCGGTCCGCTGGTCGGCGAAGGCGACGTGGTCGCGGTGGTTGGCGCTGTCGGTGTTCTGGCCGTCCCAGCAGCCGGGGAAGTTCAGCACGCGCAGGACCTTGCTGCCCCGCGGGCACAGCGGGTACTTGTCGGTGAACGCCCGGTTTTCGAAGCCGCTGCACGTCCAGGACGCGTGGGCGTTCTTGAGCCCGTTGGTCACGGCCTTGGCGTCACCGGTGGCGATGCGGATGAACCGCGGCGCCGCCACGACCTTGCTGCGCGGGTTGCCCATGAACTGCAGCTTCACGCTGGACGGGGTGACGATGCTGCCGACGTTGCCGTCCGCGGTGCTCTGCTCCGCCCGGTCGGAGGTGTCCTGGCCGTCGCGCAGCCGGATCACCGGCCAGAAGTAGGCCGACTTGTCGCCGTTGGTGCACGTCGTGCCGGCGGCGGCGAACGTCTCGTCGGTGGAGAACGCGTTCGTGTCGAGGTTCCCGACGTAGTCGTGGATGTGGTGCGCGCCGTTCACGACGCCGGGCGCCGCCAGGACGTTGTCGGGGTTGCTGTGCGCCTGGCCCTCGTTCACGCCGCAGTTGGACGAGAACACGCCGGTGGACGCCTGCCGCGTGCGGCGCGGCTGCCGGACGCGGGGCGCCTTGCGGATGTCGACGAACTGGTCGGCGCGCAGTTCCGGGTTGGGGGGCGGCTGCTCGCCCTGGTCCCCGCCGTCGCCCTGGTCTCCGTCCTGGCCGCCGCCGCCCATGCCGTCGGTGGGCTCGCCCATCGGCACGTCGGTGGGCGGGTCGGTGGGCTCGCCCGTGGGCTGGTCCGCAGGCGGGTCGGTGGGCTCGCCGGTAGGCGGGTCGGCCGGGTCGGCCGGGTCGCCGGTCGGATCGCCGGTCGGGTCGCCGGTCGGCTCCCCGGTGGGCTGGCCGCCGTTCTGCTGGCCGCCGGTGCCGTACGTGGGCCGGGTTCCGTGGCCGTGGAGGTTGGGGATGCCGTTGCCCTCGGCCGGTGCCCCGGGATAGGCGGCGGGATTGGCCGCCTTGGTCGTGGCCGGGCCGTAGGGCCCGGCCGCGCCCGGGGTCTCCTGGCACGCGGTCGCGATGAGGGCGAGCGCCGGGACCAGCACGGCGAACGCTTTCTTCTTTCGTCCCATGGAAAAGGTCTCCCTCTGCGGGGGTGGGAATTTCAGATCAGTGCAGGGCCCGCCGGGGCACCAGGCCGGTGCTCTCCAGCAGCGACATGTGCGTATTGACGAATTTCATCGCCCGCTCGGCGAACGCGCGGATCACCGAGTTCTCCGACTGCGCGCGCACTTTGGCGATGACCGCGAAGACCTGGCCGTGCGCGGCGCGCAGCCGCAGCACGAAGGTCTTGTCGTAGTCGCCGCCGAACTTGCCGGACATCTCCCGGAGCCAGCTCTTCTGGCTTCCGCTCGGCTCGTTCGGCACCAGCACGCCGAGCTTCTCGGCGGTGGCGCGGGTGTCGGCGTCCAACTGGACGTGCTGCTGCCAGATGATCTCGGCGACCTGCCGCACGCGGGGCGCCCGGGCGCGCTGCTGCGCCTGCTGGCCGGCGGGTATCTCCCACAGGCCGGCCTGCCGGACCTTGACCAGCAGCTGCCGGTCGAGGGTGCTCATCGGCCCCCACTTGGTCTGCACGGTGCCGCCCAGGTTGGCCGCGCCGCTGGCGGGCACGCCGACCGGGTTCAGCACGACCGCGAAGGCCGCGCCGACGGCGGCCACGGCCGCCAGCACCAGCAGCAGGCGCCCCTTGCGCAGGCGCGGGAGCCTGCGCGCCCCAGCCATTCCGTAGGATTTCCTCAAGGTTCCTGTTCCTCCTCTCGGGATCTCTCGACGGACGCGGCGCGGGTCCGCCCGTGAATACGCACCGCACCGGCGCCGGGTTCAACCGTGTCCGGCAGATGTCACTTTTTCCGCACCTCCGCAATTCATCGCCGCGAGGACGCCCCCGGGACGCCGTCGACGACGCGGAGCGCCAATGCCGGGCACATCGCGACGGCCTTCTGCACGTCCTTCTCCAGCCATTCCGGGATGTCGGTGCCGAGCACCACGGGAAAGCCGTACCGGTCGAGCTGGATCAGTTCGGGGACGAGGTAGGCGCACAGCCCGTGCCCGTCGCAGCGGCTCCAGTCGATCGCCACCCGGCCCTCGGAGCCGTCCGGCACCGGCAGCGGCAGCACGCCGTAGGTGGACAGGCCGCAGCCGCCGCCCCAGCGGTGCGCGTCGATGTCGGCGCCGAACGCCTCCAGCGCCGACAGCACGAACTTCGCCGTCCCGTCCGGGTGGGTGCAGGCGCCGCGGCCGCGGCCCACCCCGGCGGCGCGGCGCACGTCCTCCACCGTCCCGGCGCCCTCCGTCAGCGCGTTCAGCGACCGGACGACGTCCGGCAGCCCCAGCCGGCACGGGCCGCACTGCCCGGCGGACTGCGCCGCGAGGTAGGACGCGATGCGGGTGACCTCGCCGAGCGGGCAGGTGCCCTGGGTGAGCGGGAGGATGATGCCCGCGCCGACCGTCCCGCCGACGCGCCGCATCCCGGCCCGCGACAGCACGGCCCGCGCCACCCCGGCGGGGCCGAGCCACATCCCGTGGTACCCGCCGACGAGCACGCCCGGCGACGGCGGCACCTGGCAGTGGTCGAGGACGGTCTGCAACGGCGTGCCGAGCGGCACCTCCACCACCTGGGTGCCGCCGATCGTGAGGAGCGTGGTGCCCGGCTCCTCCTCCGTCCCGGCGGAGGCGTACAGGTCCGAGCCGAGCGAGACCAGCACCGCGAGCTGCGCGAACGTCTCGGTGTTGGACAGCAGCGTCGGGAAGCCGTCCACCCCCGAGTCGGACGCGCGGACCTTGACGCCCGGAGGGATCGGCGTCTCCCCGTTGATCGCGCGGATCACCGCGCCGCTCTCCCCGGAGATGAACCGCTCGGTCAGCCGCACCACGCGGGCCGGCATCCGCCGCTCGCTGATCGCGGCGCGGACCGAGCGGGCCGCCTCGTCGTCCTCGACGGCCACGACGATCCGCTGCGTGCCGAGCGCGGACGCGGCGATCTGGGCGCCGTCCAGGACCAGGTGCGGGGCCCGGCCGAGCAGCACCTTGTCCTTGGCGCTGCCGGGCTCGCCCTCGGCGCCGTTCACGACCACGACGACGTTCTCGCTGGAGCCGCGCTCGTCGGCCCGCTCGCCGGGCAGCAGCGCGGTCTGGTCGGCGGTGGGGTGCTTGATCCGCGCCGCGACCGCCATCAGCTTGCGCGCGAACGGGAACCCGGCGCCGCCGCGCCCCCGCAGGTCGACCTGCTCGGCCATGCGGATCAGCTCGTCCAGCCCGGGGGCGCGCAGCTTGCCGTGCACCGCCAGGTGCCGGTCGATGTCGAGCCGGTCGAACCGGTCGAACCCGAGCGTCAGGCGGGGGCCGCCGATGCCCGAGACGGTGACCGTCGAGGTCATCGCAGGACCTCGGTGTCACGGCCGGGCCCGGTGAGCGGCATGCCGCGCGGGTCCCGGGTGGTGCGGCGCGGGTCGTCGTAGTCGTCCCGCTCGCCGAAGTCGCGCCCGCCGAAGTCGCGCCCGCCGAGGTCGCGGGCGGCCGCCGCGGCGCGCCCCTCCTCGCGCTCGAGGCCCGCCATCGCGCGCCGGTCGCGGGCGCGCCCGGCGCCGTCCGGCACCCCGAACGGGTCGATCTCGGCGCCCGCGCGCGGCAGCTCCCGCGGCTTGATCACCACGATCATGCGGGTGACCAGGGCCAGCACGACCAGCACCACGCTCATGACGTAGCTGAGCACCACCCAGTTCGCCGCGGACCGGCCGGTGATGAGGCCGTGCACGATCGCCATTGGCCAGGCGATGTAGGCGAGCACGTGCGCCGACCGCCACATCCAGGTCTTGCCGCGGACCGCGAACCGGGCCCGCACCATCCCGGTGACGAGGACGAGGATCATCAGCTCGGCCGCGATCGTGCCGAGGCCGACGGCGCCGCCGTCGGGGACGACGACCTGCACCGGCAGCGCCAGCCCGTTCATCACCTTCACCGAGACGTGCGCGACGAGCATCGCGGTCGCCACCACGGCGGCGGCGCGGTGCACCGCCTGCGCGAGCACCCGGTGCCGGATCTTCAGGATCAGCCGCTCGGTGGCGAGGAGCCCGCACATCACGGCGGTGGTGTAGGAGACGAGCGCGAACACCCCGGCGTAGAAGTTGAGGAAGTACTGCACGTTCGCGACCGCGACCGCTCCCGGCGGGGTCGCCGCGCCGACGAGCACCAGCACCGCGCCGGCGAGCACGACGCGCAGCACCCAGGTGGGCACCGCGGGATCATCACTGCTGCGAGTTCGCACCGTTCGGACTCCTGTTCTCGGTTGCGGCCGCCGCCGGGGCGGCGGCCGTTCCTGCGCCGTCCTCCGGCGAGGGGCTGGGGGACGGTGACGGCGGCGCGGGCTCCTCCTCCGCCGCCGGGACGGGGCCGAGGTTGGCCATCAGGCCCCCGGGGAGCACCTGCAGGGCGCCGCGCTCGGCGAACCCGAGCAGCGGCTTGGCCCGCTCGCGGAACGTCCAGCCGCCGACCTGCGCGCCGTCCAGCGGCACGGTCCCGGTGCCGCCGCGCAGCCCGAACCCGACCTCGGCGCGCGGCGCCGCCGCGCCGCCGCAGGGCCGCTCGGTGCCGGTGCTCCCGAGCACGGCGCCCTGCGCGACGACGGCGCCGTCGCGCAGCCGGGTCACGTTCCGCAGCCGGTAGTAGGTCGTCGCGACGCCGCTCGGGTGGACCAGCATCACCATCGCGTTGCCGGACGCGTTGCCGCAGAACCGGTAGAGCCGGCCCTTGGCGGCGGCGACGACGCGGCCGTCGCCGCCGGAGAACGCGAGCGAGGCCAGCGGGCGGGCGGAGCCGTCCGAGGTCGTCATCGACCAGACCTGGCCGATCTTCCACGGCAGCATCAGCCGGTCGCCGGCCCGGGTGCCGTTGACGAGCGCGGCGGCCCCGCCGGCGGTGACCGTCCCGTACTCGCGCAGCATCTCGCCTTCGGCCGCCGGCATCACGGCCCCCGGCATGCCGGCGGTCAGCGTGGCGAACGCGGCGGTGCCGGACAGCCCGACCTGCCACCGCCGCCCGGTCCAGTGCGCCGCGTAGAACGCGACCTCCGGGTTCGCGGCGCTGGACTCGGGGACGGGGATCGCGGTCGTGCCGAACACCCAGGTCCGGTCGGCGCTCGTCCGGGTGGCGCCGACGATCGGCGGCTGCGTCGGAGCCGCGCCGTAGGCCTGCCGGGCGGCGGCGCCGCGCTCGCTCAGGGTCAGCTCGCGGACCTGCGCGGCGAGCACCCGCAGGCTCGGGCCGTCCGCCGCCGGGCCGGTCCCGCCGTCCTCGGCGGGCTGCCCGGCCGGCCGCCGGGGCTGCCCGGGCGCGTCCGCGCCCTGCTTCGGCGGCTGGATCGCGCGCTGCGAGCCGACCGGCCCGGAAGCGCCGCCGAGCGGCCCGCCGTCCAGGAGGGCCCGCTCGGCGATGCCGAGCAGGGACAGCCCGACGGCGGTGGACAGCACGATCGCGCCGATGCCGAGCCGGTCGCTCTGCCGCCGGCCGCGGCGCGGCCGCGCCTTCGGCCCGGACCGCGGCGGCCGCCGCTCGGGCCGTCCCCGCTCCGGGCGCCGCCGCTCGGCGGGCCGCCGCTCCGGGCGCCGGGGCCGCGCGGCCCCCTCGGACCGCGCGTCGAACCGGGCCGTCCGCGCGTCGCGCGCGGGGCGCGCCGTGCGCGCGTCACGTGCGTCGAACCCGGTCGTCCGCGCGTCGCGGGCGTCCCGCGCGTCGAACTGCGCCGTGCGGGCGTCGCGCTCGGCGGGCCGCGGCGCGGGCTGGGGAGCCGGCGGGGCGGGTGGTGCGGCGGGCGGAGCGGTGCGCGCGCCCGGGCGCACCGTCGGGATGTCCTTCCGGGTCGCGCGGGACTCGGACGGGCGGGCGGTGCGCCGGTTGCGGGCCTCGAAGGGATCGGGCCGGCCGGAGCCCTTGTTGCGCACCGCGAACGGGTCGGTGCGCCCGTCGCGCCGCTTCGCGGGCGCCTCGCGCCGCCGCGCGGACGGCTCGCGCCGTTCGGCGGGCGCCTCGCGCCGCTTGGCGGGCGGCTCCGGCCGCTCCTCCGTCTCGCGCCGCGCGCGGGCCCTGGCCTCGCGCCGCTTCGCCTCACGCCGGCCGGATTCGCGGCGGGCCGCCTTGCGCCCGCGCTCGAACCAGTCCGGCTGCTCCGACCACCAGGACCCCTCGGGCCACTGCGGCTCACCGGACCAGCGCGCCTGACCGGACGCCGGTCTCGCTGAGGGGCGCGCGGGCGCTTCCGCCCACGATGAAACATGCGTGTCGCCCCGGGACGCATGCCCGTTATCGCGTCGCGCCATGCCCTCTCCTGTGGAGGAGACGGAGGGCTCGGCGAACGCCGGTGGCTCCGCACCGCCGGGCCTGGGGCCCGGCGGCGGTTCCGCTGAGACATCACGGGTCCGCGGTGCGGGAGCCCGCTCGCTCCCACCGCGTTCCCCGGACGGATTCTCGGCGAACCCGCCCGATCACTCCGGGAGCATACGCCCTAGGAGCCGTCTTGACGGCGATTGGTCCAAGAAACCGTCCCCGGCCCATCCGGCGGCCGCTCCACTCTCCGGACGAGTACGTAGAAAGGGCGCAAAGGGTTCAATTCTTCTGACGGCTACCGCAGGAACGTCGCGGCGAGGGGCGCCGCGACCTTCGGCCCCGACCCGCCGCCCTGGACGAACACCGCGAACGCGACGCCGTCCCGGTATCCGATGAACCAGGCGTGCGTCCCGCCGGCGAACTCCGCGGTGCCCGTCTTGCCGGCGGTCCCGCCGGGCAGGCCGGCCCCGGCCGCGGTGCCCTCGGTGACGACGGCCCGCATCATCGTGCGCAGCGCCGCCGCCCCCGGCACCGGGCGCGACTCCGGGATCTTCCCACCGCCCTCCCGGATCAGCTTCGCCGCCAGCAGCCGGGGCGGGCGCCAGGTGCCGTCCGCCGCGGCGGCCGCGACCGTCGCCATCAGCAGCGGGCTCGCCTCGACGCGGCCCTGCCCGATCGCGGCCTCGGCCAGCTCGGCGCCGCTGCGCGGGTCCGGGAAGCTCCCGTCGGCCGCCTCGACGCCGGTGGCGAGGACGGCGCCGAAGCCGAAGCGGCGCGCGCTCGCCGCCAGCTTCTCCGCGCCGAGCCGCTCCACCGCCAGCCGCGCGAACGTCGTGTTGCAGGACGCGGCGAACGCGCCGCGCAGCGTCGTCCGGCCGAGCGCGTGGTCCTCGTCGTTGCGGATCGTGCGCTGCGCGGTGACCACCGAGGCCGGGCAGTCGGCGCCGGTCCCGGCGCCCGCCCCGTCGGCGACCAGCCCGCCCGCCGTGACCACCTTGAACGTCGAGCCGGGCGGGTAGCGGCCGGCGAACGCGCCGAGGCCGCCGAGACCGTCCGCGACCGCGAGGACCTCCCCCGTGCCCGGCCGGACGGCGACGATCGCGGCCTGGCCGGAAGCGGACGCGACCGCCCGCTCCGCCGCCGCCTGCAGCCGCCGGTCCAGTGTCGTGCGGACCTTGCGGCCCTTCGGCACGCCGAGCAGCTTGACCCGGCGCGGCGGCGCGTCGCCGTCCCGCAGCACGATCGCGTACCCGACCCGCTCGTCGTCCGCGTCGAGGTTCGTCGTGATCGCGTCGAGGTAGGGCGCGAGCAGCCCCTCCCGGGGCAGCGCCTTGCCGGCGCGCGCGACGAGCGTCACCGCGGGGACGCGGACCTCGCCGACCGTCCACGCCCCCTTGCCCTTCAGCCCGGGATACAGCGTCGCGGGCGTCCACAGCACCCGCCACCGGCCGTCCACGCGGCCCAGCCGGAGCACGGCCTGGAACGTCCACGAACCCCGCCCGGCCAGCGCCCGGGTGACGGTGAACGCGGCCTGCGCCGCGTCCTTCCCCGACCGGACGACGGGACGGGGTTCCACGCTGATCGACGTGACCTGGAGCCCGCGCGAGAGCGCCATGTACTGCGCGGCGAAGTCGCCGGGCGGGTCGGAGACCAGCTCGCGCATGCCGTCCAGGTCCCCTTCGCTCCAGGCGTCGAAGAAGCCCGCCGCGACCTCCTCGGGCGAGTCGTCCCGCCCGCGCCGCAGCATCCAGCCCGCCGCCAGCCCCGCCACGAGCACGACCGCCAAGACCGCCGCCAGCACCACGAGACCGCGATACCGCATGACCCCTCCTCCACCCGCCCGCCCTTCGAACGTTTGATCATCCCAGTGTCCGAATGCTCCGCACATGCGAGATAGGGCCGTTTTCGTGGCCGAAACTGGAAGGCGGCTTAGCGACGACTCATCCGCCCCTTAAACACGCTTTAACGGCATTCCCGTATGCCGGAGCGGCCCCTAGCTTCGGAAACGTCAGCGACCGCGGACGGAACGGCGGCAGGAGGTGGCCCCGATGCGACGATCACCGCGACAAGGGATCGGCCCGGGGGGCCGCCCGTCCACCGCGGTCCGCGGCCGGGCACCGCCACGGGAGCGTTCCCCGCGGTGCCGGACGCCGCGGGTCGTGCCCCGCACTCCCGTCCACGCGGACCCGGTCCACCGGGCCGGCCCACAACGGCGCACCCCACCTCCAGGTCCTCCACGAGGGCGCCGGGCCGGCCGCGACCGGATCACACCCACTCCCCTCGGCAGGGGCAGGTCCGCGCGGAACGGCCTCCGGGCGCAGGGCACGACCCCGTTCGGCGGTCCGCTCCGGCGGCTCCTCGCCGGCCGGCGGAGCCGACCGGAGGACCGGGCCCCGCCTGCGGCGCGGGAGCGGGGCCCCTTCTTCCGGTCAGCTCGTCCAGGGCAGGCGCACGGCCTCCAGGGACGGGTCCGCCAGGACGGCCTCCACGAGCGCGGTCGGACCGACGATCTTCGTACCCCACAGGTCCCAGTCGCAGTAGACCACCCAGGAGCGGTCCTCGGCCCACAGGTCGGACGGGCAGCTGCTCACCCCGGGATGGTCGTACAGCGCGGCCGCGTCGCCGAGACGGCCCGCGAGGACGGTGTCCTCGTCCCAGTCGCCGGTGACCAGCGGGCAGTAGTAGGCCAGGCACCGGGTGCCCTCGCCGGACGGGCTGTGCCGCAGCAGGACGCCGATGAGCCGGTACCAGCTCTCCCGGTCCAGGCAGCCCTCCGCGGGCGGCCGGACCGCCGCCGACCAGCTGCCCGCCGGATGCCCCTGGCGCAGGCAGCGGCTGCCCGGCAGCGCCCCGTCCGGGACGACCGGCTCGCCGAAGCCGCGCGCCAGCTCCCGCCAGCGCAGCCGCCGCCACCCCGCGCCGGGGTCGCCGGTGCGGCCGAGGTCGACGCCGGTGACGATCGCCCCCTCCAGCAGGTCGCCCATGTCGGACGGCCCGGTCAGCCCCGCCGCCGCCACCGACTGGTGGACATCGTCGTGGGTCGTGGTGACCAGCCCCTCCTCCCACACGTACATCGCGTGCAGGAGCCAGGCGGCGTCGGGACGGCGCGGCGGCTCGAAGCCGGAATGGCCGTGGCCCGGATCAAGCTCGCGCAGCCACCGGGCGGCGTCCCCCGGAACGCGGGCCCATGCGTCCTCGATGTCCATAACCGCATCCTGCCATCTCAGGGCGCCAGCAGCCCGCCCAGCCGGGCGGCCTGCACCTCCCACCGCCACTCGCGCTCGACCCAGGCGCGGCCCCGCTCCCCCATCGCGCGGGCGCGGGACGGGTCGGCGAGCAGCCCGGTGAGCGCGGCGGCGATCTCCGAGGTCGAGCGCCCGCGGACGACCAGGCCGGTCTCGCCGTCCAGGACGGCGTCCGGCGCGCCGCCGGAGTCGCCGGCGACGACGGGCAGGCCGGTCGCCGACGCCTCCAGGTAGACGATGCCGAGCCCCTCCACGTCCAGGCCGCGGCGGCGGGTCCGGCACGGCATCGCGAAGACGTCGCCCGCGCCGTAGTGGGCGGGCAGCTCCTCCCAGCTCACACCGCCGGTGAAGACCACGCCGCGCTCGACGCCGAGGGACGCCGCGAGGCGCTCCAGGGCGGCCCGGTACGGGCCCCCGCCGACGAGCAGCAGCGCCGCGTCGGGCTGCTCCGCCAGGACGCGCGGCCACGCGCGGATCAGCGCGTCCTGGCCCTTGCGCGGCACCAGCCGCGACACGCAGACCACCACCGGGCGGTCCGCGAGCCCGTGCCGGGCCCGGATCTCCTCACCGCCTGCGTCCGGGTGGAAGGCCTTCTCGTCCACGCCCGGGGCGAGCCGCGCCAGCCGGGCGGCGGCGGGCGGCGCAAGCGCCCGCGCCAGCCGCGTGCGGGTGTACTCGCCGAGGTAGGTCAGCACGTCCAGCTCGTCGCCGATGCGGCGGAGCAGGCGCCGCGCGACCGGGAGCGCCGCCCAGCCCGCCTCGTGGCCGTGCGTGATGCCGACGAGGCGCGCGGCGCCGCGCCGCCGCAGCGCCGGGGCCAGCAGCCCGAGCGGCGCCGCCGCGCCGAACACCACCGAGTCGCACCCCTCCGCGCGCAGCACGTCCGCGGCCCGGCGCAGCACGCCCGGTTCCGGCAGCATCAGCGAACCGGGGTGCCGGACGACCGGGAACGGCTGCCGGGCGTCGAACGCGGCGGCGCCCTTCCACGCCGGGGCGTACACGACGACCGAGCCGGCCGGGCGGCGGGCCGCGAGGCCGTGCACGAACGCCTGGATGCCGCCGGGCCGCGGCGGGAAGTCGTTGGTGACGAACAGGGTCTTGGTCATCGTCCGGCCAGAATACGGAGAGGCCCGCCACCGCGGCTGCGGTGGCGGGCCCCTGCGCGTGCGGTCAGTGGCTGATCTCCTGCGGCGGGCGGCCGCCCTCGATCTCCTCGTGCTCGCCGTGCGCGTGCTCCTCGACGGGGATGTCGTCGAAGGTCCACGCCCGGTTGAGCCGCGACCGCAGGTGGCCGATCGGGCCCTTGGCCCCCGGCGCCGGGATGCCGGCGGCGTCCCGCTCCGGCGGCTCCGGCCGCGCGTTCTCCTTCGACAGCAGGACGTGCTTCTCCTCGTCGCGCGGCGGCTCGTGGCGCTCGGAGAACTTGCCGTCCGGCGACATCAGGATGACGCCGCTCTCCACGCCGTGCCCGACGATGTCCGCGTCCTTGCGCTGCAGGCCGAGGCAGATCCGCTTCGTCACGATGAACGCGATGACCGGCCCGACGAAGAACGTCACCCGGAAGAACCACGTCGTGGCGAACAGCGACAGGTGGAACTTGTCCGCGAGGACGTCGTTCGCGCCGGCCAGCCACAGCAGCCCGTAGAAGGTGACCGCGGCGATGCCCGTCGCGGTGCGGACCGGGGCGTTGCGCGGCCGGGTGTTGACGTGGTGCTGCCGCTTGTCGCCGGTCACCCACGCCTCGATCCACGGCCAGGCCGCCGCGCCGCCGAACACGATGCCGAGCGGCAGGGCCGCCGGGATCAGCACGCTCAGGCTGAGCGTGTGGCCCCAGGCGTTGATCTCCCAGCCCGGCATGATGCGCAGCGAGCCCTCCAGGACGCCCATGTACCAGTCGGGCTGGGAGCCCGAGGAGATGGCGCCGGGGTCGTACGGGCCGAACAGCCAGATCGGGTTGATCTGCGCGAACGCCCCCAGCAGCGCCAGGACGCCGAAGGTGAACAGGAAGTAGGCGCCCGTCTTGGCCATGAACACCGGGTAGAACGGGTAGCCGTAGACCTGCTTCTCGGACTGGTTCTTGACCGGCATCGCGGTGTGCTTCTGCACCCACATGATCATCATGTGCGCGGTGACCATGCCGAGCAGCAGCGCCGGGATCAGCAGGATGTGCACCATGTACAGGCGCGGCACGATGTCCTGGCCGGGGAACTCACCGCCGAACAGGAACATGTACAGGTAGGTGCCGACGATCGGGATGCCCTCGGCCACGCCCTGCGTGATGCGCAGGCCGGTGCCGGAGAGCAGGTCGTCCGGCAGCGAGTAGCCCGCGAGGCCCTCCAGCATGCCCAGCGTGAACATGCCGATGCCGATCAGCCAGTTCAGCTCGCGCGGCTTGCGGTAGGCGCCGGTGAAGAAGACCCGGAGCATGTGCGCCAGGATCGACGCCATGAACAGCAGCGCCGCCCAGTGGTGGATCTGCCGCATGAGCAGGCCGCCGCGGACGTCGAAGCTGATGTTCAGCGTCGAGGCGTACGCCTCGGACATCTTCACGCCGTTGAGGGGCTTGTAGGAGCCCTCGTACACGACCTCCACCATGCTCGGCTTGAACCAGAGCGTCAGGAACGTCCCGGTCAGCAGCAGGATGATGAAGGAGTACAGGGCGATCTCGCCCAGCATGAAGGACCAGTGGTCCGGAAAGACCTTCTTCATGTTGCGCTTGAAGAAGGTGGTGGACCCGAGGCGGTCGTCGAGGAACGTCAGCGGGGCCTCGACCGCCTTGGGTGCTGTGGCCTCGCTCATCCGCGCTCCCAGAAGCTCGGGCCGACGGGTTCGTGGTAGTCGCTCGTGGCGACGATGTAACCGTCCTCGACCGCCAGCGGCAGCTGCGGGAGCGGCCGGGCCGCCGGGCCGAACACGACCTTGGCGGCGTCGGTGGCGTCGAAGGTGGACTGGTGGCACGGGCACAGGATGTGGTGCGTCGTCTGCTCGTACAGGGCCGCCGGGCAGCCGACGTGCGTGCAGACCTTGGAGTACGCGACGATCCCGTTGACGTGCCAGTTCTCCCGGCCCTTGGCGGGCTTGAACTGCTCCGCCGGGACGTTGATCAGGATCGTGACGGCCTTGGCGACCTGGGTGAGCACCTCGTCCTCGGGCAGGTGCTCCTCCATGCCCTCCGGCAGCACGGTGATCATCGAGCCGGGCGCGGCGAAGTCGCTGACCTTCAGCGGCTTGTTGGTGCCGTCCACCACCAGGCGGACGCCCTTCTTGCCCTGCTCCTTCGCCTGCTTGACGGCCTCGCCCCAGAAGGTGTGCCGCAGCTTCTTCTCCGGCAGCGGGCCGAGGTCGCGCAGCAGCACCAGCGGGGCCAGCCCGAGCGGCGCGGCGGCGAGCAGCAGCGTGCGGCGCAGCAGCGGCCGCTTGGTGATGCCGCTGTCCTCCGCGCCCTCCATGAAGTCCCGGCTGAACGCGGCCCGGGTCTCCTCGTCGGCGGCCAGCTCGTGCCGCTCCTGGACGATCGGCTTGCTGGTCATCAGCCGGCGCACCCAGATGGTGACGCCGGCGGCCAGGGACAGGAAGGCCAGCGCCATCGTCCCGCCGAGCCAGAAGTTGTTCTCCCGGGCGTCCAGCAGGCCGTGCATGCCGCCGTCCCGGCCGCTCCAGCCGATGAAGTAGGCGATGAACGCCACGCTCGACGCGAACGCCAGCAGGAAGAACGCCGCGACGATGCGCTCGGCGCGCTTGGCCGACCGCTCGTCGAGCTGCTCCCCCACACCCGCGGGCGCCGAGATGTTGTCCTCGGCGAGGAGCGCCTTCTCCCTCGCCGGGGACGGCGTGCCGATCACGCGCTCGCGCCGGCCGCCGTCCTCGCGCGGGCCCGTCGAGCCCGCGGTCTCCTTGTTGTCGTCGCTCATGACTTCTTCAGCTTCTTCGGCTTCTTAGCGGTGATCCACATGGCCGCCAGCACCATCAGGCTGAGCCCCACCAGCCAGGCGACCAGGCCCTCGCTCACCGGGCCGATGCGGCCGAGGCCGTTGCCGCCCGGGTTGGGCTCCTCGCGCGTCTGCACGAGGTAGGAGATGATCGCCTGCTTGTCCTCGGGCCGCAGCGTGGTGTCGTTGAACACCGGCATGGCCTGCGGGCCGGTCAGCATCGCCTCGTAGATCTGGGTGGGCGTGACGTCGCTCTTGGACAGCTCCGGCGCGTACTTGCCGCCGGTCAGCGCGCCGCCCTGGCCGGTGAAGTTGTGGCACTGCGCGCAGTTGGTGCGGAACAGCTTCCCGCCGAGCGCCACGTCGCCGTTCTCCGGGTCCACCGCCGACGCGGGCGGCACCTCGGGGCCGCCGCCCAGGGAGGCGATGTAGGCCCGCAGGTCGGCCAGGTTCTTCTCGGCCTGGGCCTTCTGCTTCTCGGCCGCCTCACGCTTCTCCGGCTCCTCGAAGTCGGTCTTGATCGAGGTGTTGAAGGCGGGGATCGGCGGCTTGCGCGGCACCTGGGCGCCGGGGTTCGACGCGGGCATGCGGCCCGTGCTGACCTGGAAGTCGACGGACGCGGCGCCCACCCCGATGAGGCTGGGCGCGATCGAGTTGCCCTCGGCGTCCTTCGTGCCCTCGGCGTTCAGCCCGTGGCAGCTCGCGCAGTTCTTGTTGAACAGCTCCTGCCCGTGCTTCAAGTCCTCCGCGGCCTGCGCGGTGCCCTGCGCCTCGGCGCGGTCGGTCCGCGGCGAGAAGCCGGCGTAGATCACGCCGATCGCCGCCAGGGCCGCCAGCACGACGGCGTAGCCCGCCCACGGGCGCCGTCGCCATGCGGTGATCCTTTTCACGGAAATCCCCGTTCGGGTCATGTCGTCGGGATGGGGTCAGAGGTCGAGCAGGTAAACGACCGAGAACAGGCCGATCCACACCACGTCGACGAAGTGCCAGTAGTAGGACACGACGATCGCGCTCGTCGCCTGCTCGTGGGTCCAGCGCTTGGCGGCGTAGGTCCGCCCGAGCAGGAACAGGAACGCGACCAGGCCGCCGATCACGTGCAGGCCGTGGAAGCCGGTGGCCAGGTAGAACACCGAGCCGTAGGCCGAGGACGAGAAGGTCAGCCCGTCGTGCACGACGAGGTTGTAGTACTCGAAGCCCTGGCCCGCGACGAAGTAGGCGCCCATGAGGAACGAGAGGACGTACCACTCGCGCAGACCCCACCGGGCCGGGTTCAGCAGGCTGCCGTCACGCCCGACCTTGCCCGCCTCGGCCTTGAACACGCCCATCTGGCACGTCACCGAGGACAGCACCAGGATGGTCGTGTTCACCGCCGACAGCGGCAGGTCCAGCGGGGCGCCCGGCCACGCGTCTTCACCGGACTGGCCGATCGTCACGGAGCGGATCGTGAAGAACATCGCGAACAGCGCCGCGAAGAACATCAGCTCGGACGACAGCCAAACGATCGTCCCCACGCTGACCAGATTGGGACGGTTCGCCCGTGCGTGAGGTGTTGTCTCTATCGCGGATGCTGTCACGGGCAGCATTATTGCGCCCCCATCCCGTGAGTGACGCATGACCCCCCTCCTAGGGTTCCCCGAGCGTGTTGCCGGGGCCCCCGACCCGGTACCCTCACGTGCATGAGCACCGCCCCGGAGAGCCCGATGAAGGTCCTCGTCTACAGCGACGACGCCAACACCCGCGCCCAGGTCCGGATGGCCATCGGGCGCCGCCCGGCCGCCGACCTCCCGAAGGTCGAGTTCGTCGAGGTCGCGACCCAGCCCGCCGCGGTGGCGCGGCTCGACGAGGGCGACATCGACGTCGCGATCGTCGACGGGGAGGCGCAGCCCGCGGGCGGGCTCGGCGTCTGCCGCCAGGCCAAGGACGAGGTGTACGACTGCCCGCCGTTCCTGGCGCTCATCGGCCGCCGCGACGACGGCTGGCTCGCCACCTGGTCGCGCGCCGACGCCGTCGCGAGCCTGCCGATCGACCCGATGGCCCTGGCCGGGGCCCTCGCCGGGCTGATGCGGCAGCGCCTGGAGAACCGCCTGCCCGCCCTGTAGCCCCGCGCCCGTCCGCCGAGGGCGGCCGCACGACACGACGACCCGGTAGGGGACATGGACGCCCGGACGAACTGGCCCGCACTGCTCAACGCCCTCCTGACGGGCGAGTCGCTGTCCAGCGAGGAGACCTCCTGGGCCATGAACAGCATCATGGCCGGCGAGGCCACCGACGTGCAGATCGCGGGCTTCGCCGTCGCGCTGCGCGCCAAGGGCGAGACCGTCGAGGAGGTCACCGGCCTCGCCGAGGGCATGATGGACAACGCCACCCCCATCGAGGTGCCCGGCCACATCGCCGACCTCGTCGGAACGGGCGGCGACCGGGCCCACACGGTCAACATCTCCACGATGGCCGCGGTCGTGGCGGCCGCGTCCGGCGTCCGCGTCGTCAAGCACGGCAACCGCGCGGCGTCGTCGTCCTGCGGCGCCGCCGACCTGCTGGAGCACCTCGGCGTCGCCATCGACCTGGCGCCCGAGGCCACCGTGCGGGTCGCCGAGGAGACCGGCATCACCTTCTGCTTCGCGCCGCTCTACCACCCGGCGCTGCGGCACGCGTCCCGCACCCGCAGCGAGCTCGGCACCCCGACGGTGTTCAACTTCCTCGGCCCGCTGACCAACCCGGCCCGCCCCGCCGCCCAGGCCGTCGGCGTGTTCCACCCCCGCATGGCGGGCGTCATCGCCGGCGTCTTCGCCGCCCGCGGCTGCTCCTCCCTGGTCTTCCGCGGCGACGACGGCCTCGACGAGCTCACCACGACCGGCACCTCCACCGTGTGGGTCGTCCGCGACGGCACCGCCACCGAGACCACCTTCGACCCCGCCGACCTCGGCATCCCCCCGGCCCGTCCCGAAGACCTGCGAGGCGCGGACGCCGAGTTCAACGCCCGCGTCGCCCGCGAGACGTTCGCCGGAGCCGAGGGCCCGGTCCGCGACATGGTCCTGCTGAACGCCGCCGCGCTCATCACCGCCTACGAGGGCACGCCACCGCCCGGCGAACTGACCGAGGCCCTACGCACCGGCTACGCCCGCGCAGCCGAAGCAATCGACGCAGGCAAGGCGAACAAGCTCCTAGACCGCTGGGTAGAAACGTCCAACTCCCTACGCTGACCCAACCAAGAGCCGCCCCTCAACCCCCGCTTGCCGGGGGGACAGGGGGCGGAGCCCCCACCGGGGGGGTGTAGGGGGCGGAGCCCCCACGGGGGTCGTAGGGGGCGGAGCCCCCTGCCGGGGGCGTGGGGGCGGGCCCCCACCGGGGACGGCGAAGCGCCTGAAGCGGAGCGCCAGCGAAGTCGAAAGGCGCAACCGCCGCCCCCGCAACGGGGGGCGTGGGGGGTCGCCCCCCCACACTCAATCAGCATCCGGAAGACCGAGGGCGAACGCCTGCTCCAGGTCGTGCTGGCTGTAGGTGCGGAACGCTATGTGGGTCTCGGTGCCGACGATGCCGGGGACCTTGTTGATGCGGCCGGGGATCACGTCGTTCAGTTCGTCGTGGCGGCGGACCCGGACCATCGCCATGAGGTCGTGGTCGCCGGTGATGGAGTAGACCTCGCTGACGCCGTCGAGCGCGGCGATCGTCTCGGCCACCTCGTGGATGCGCGCGACGTCGGCCTTGACGAACACGATCGCAGTGACCACTTCACCCTCCCCCTCAGACACGGACACTCCGACCCTACCGGGCGGGTCAGCCGCGGCTGAGCGCGGCCGGGCGGCGGGCGGGGCCGGCCCGGCGGGCGAGGAGGGCGAACACCACGCCGGCCACGAAGCCGTAGATGTGCGCGGTGTAGGCCACGTTGCTCTTCTCGTCGCCCAGCGACAGCCATTGCAGGACGAACCAGTACCCCAGCACCACCCAGACGGGGAGGCGGACGACGATGATGGGCGGGACCCAGCTGACGATGCGGCCGCGCGGGTTGAGGATGACGTAGGCGCCCATCACGCCGGCGATGGCGCCGGACGCGCCGATGAGGGGGACGGTCGAGTCGGGGGACGTCCACGCGAAGCCGTAGACGGCGACCAGGCCGAACACCAGGTAGCTCAGCAGGTAGCGCCAGCGGCCGAGGCGGTCTTCGACGCCCATGCCGACGACGAACAGCGCGACGAGGTTGCCCAGCAGGTGCAGCGCCCCGGAGTGCAGGAACATCGAGGTGAACGCGGAGGTCCAGGGTGCCTTGCCGAACGACGCGGGGCCGCACTCGTGCACGATGTCGGTCGGCAGGGGCTGCTGGTCGCCGGTGGTCAGCTCCTTGGGCACCGCGCCGTACTCGAAGGTGAAGTGGGCCGCCCGGCATTCGCGGACGCGGTCCTCGCCGTACCAGGTCGCGAAGTTCGACATGGGCGTGAGCAGGAAGACCACGACGTTCGCCGCGACGAGCAGGTACGTCACCCAGGGGACGCGTCGCGCCGGCTGGCTGTCGTAGAGGGGCAGTGCCACAGGGTCACCTTAGTGGGCGGCCGGGGCGCGAGCGGGACGGCTCGGACCGCTCGTAGGGCCGCTCGTAGGCCTTGTCGATCCATTCGCGCAGGCCCTCGGCGCCGTGCAGGGGGCACGTCCACGGGCCGTCGACCTCGACGAGCCGGACGCCGGGCAGGTCGAGCCAGCGCAGCACGCACTCCATCTCCTCGGCGGTGGCGCCGGCCGAGGGCGGTTCGCCGAGGGGGACGCCGCCGGGGGCCTCCCCGGAGGGCGGGAACACCGTCTCGGCGGTGGCGATGAGCGCGTCCACGTACGGGCGGGGGTGGGCGTGCGGCGGGACGGTCCCGGCGGCGGCGAGCCGGCCGTAGCGCACCACCGACAGCTCCCAGCCGCCGTCGAAGGCGGGCCTGGCCGCGACCAGCTGCGGCAGCCGGGCCAGCGCGGCGAGCCGCTGGCCGCGGGCGGCGGCGCGGACGAACGCGGCGAGCCGGTCGCGCTGCGCGGCGGCCTCCTCGTAGCGCAGTTCGGCGGCGAGCCGGTCGATGCGCACCTGGGCGGCGGCCACGACGGGGCGCACGTCGCCCTCCATGACGGCGCGGGCCGTCCCGGCGTGGACGGCGTAGGCGTCGGGCGACTCGCGGCCGTCGCAGGGCGCGCCGCAGCGCCCGATCTCGGCGAGCGCGCAGGCGCGGGCCTTGCCGCGCTCGATCAGCCGGAGCGTGAGCCGCTGGGTGCACTGGCGCAGCGGGACCGCCTCGTGCAGCGCGGCGCGCGCCTCCTCGGCCTGCCGCCGCGACGAGATCGGCCCGAGGTAGCGGGCGCCGTCGGCGCGGCACTCCCGGACGATCGACAGCCGCGGGAACGGCTCCACGGTCAGCTTCAGCCAGATCGCCCGCTCGGGGAACTTCGAGCGGCGGTTGTAGCGCGGCTTGTGCTCGGCGATCAGCCGCAGCTCGCGGACCTCGGCCTCCAGGCCGGTGGCGCACACGATCGTCCGGACGTTCTCGGCGAGGCCGACCATCTCGCGGACGCGCCAGCGCGTCTCCGAGCCGGTGAAGTAGCTGCGCACCCGGGAGCGCAGGTCGCCGCTCTTGCCGACGTAGAGCACCTCGCCGTCGCGGTCCTCGAACAGGTAGACGCCGGGGGTGCTCGGCACGTCGTCGGCGAGGTGCCGCTTGCGGCGCTGCTCGGGGGTGGGCGCCTTGGCGAAGCCCCGCATCTCCTCCAGGGAGGTGACGCCGAACGAGCCGAGCCGCTCGATGAGGCCGTGCAGGACCTCGGTGGTGGCGCGGGCGTCGGCGAGGGCGCGGTGGGTGGGCTCGTTGGCCGTCCGGAAGAAGCGGGCCAGCGTGCCGAGCTTGCAGTTGGGCACCTCGTCCCTGGACAGGACGCGGCGCGCCAGGTCGACGGTGTCGACGACGGGGAAGGCGGGCCAGGCGTACCCGTTCGCGGCGCAGGCGCTCTTCAGGAAGCCGATGTCGAACGGGGCGTTGTGCGCGACGAGGACGCAGCCGCGGGCGAACTCCAGGAACGCCGGCAGCACCGACTCGATGCGCGGCGCGGCCGTCACCATCGCGGTGGTGATGCCGGTCAGCGCGGTGATGAACGGCGGGACGGGGCCGCCCGGGTCCACCAGGGTGCCGAAGTCGCCGAGCTCCTCGCCGCCGCGCACCTTCACCGCGCCGATCTCGGTGATGGCCGAGTCGGCGGCCGAGCCGCCCGTGGTCTCCAGGTCGACCACCACGAAGGTGACCTCGGCGAGCGGCGTGCCGAGGTCGTCCAGTGTCCCCTGTACTCCGCCGCCCTGGACACCGTGCGCAGCAGTCATGTGCGCGACGGTAGAGGACCCCACCGACAGAAGCCGGGGCCGCTAGGGTTGGGGGGCGCCGGCACGTCCCGCCGGGCGGGGGCCGCGGGGGACGGCTCCCGGGAGCCCGGCGCGCCCCGTCCGGCCGGCCGTCCGCCCTGGCCGGCCGCCGGTTAGGACGCGGGGCGGCAGGGAAGACAGTGCCCACCGGCGGCGTAGCCCGGAAGGAGCGGGATCATCGACAGCGGCCCCGAAGCGACCCCCGGCTGCGCGGAGTCCGACGAGCATCTGGCCGGGCCCCTGCCCGAGCCGGTCCGGCAGTCGGTGGTCGAGGCCGCCGCCGAGCTGATCGGGGCGCTGCCCGCCGACGAGGTCCCGGTACCGCTGCGCCGGTTCGCGCGGTTCGAGCGCCGCAAGCGCGCCAAGCTCGCGGGGCAGCACATCGCGGCGGTGCTGGAGAAGGACGCCGCGTTCCGCGGCCGGGTCGCCGAGCCGCTGCGCGAGGCGCAGGCCGAGCTGGTCGAGCAGGTCGAGGCGGGGCGGGTGCCGCCCGCCGCCGATCCGGTCCGGGTCGCGGTGCTGGCGTACCTGCTGCGGCCCGCCGGCTGGACGGCGCTCGTCGACGCGGCCCGCGCGGAGCTGGAGCGGTCCGCGACCGCCTCCGAGGAGGAGGCGGCCGAGCGCCGCGTCGCCGCGCTGAAGGAGGAGCTGGCCGCCGCGCGTTCCGCGCGCTCGGCCGAGAACGACAAGCTCCGCGCCGAGCTGCGCGAGGCCAAGGCCGAGGTGGCCGAGCTGCGCCGCAAGCTGCACGACGCCCGCACCCGGTACCGGTCGGCGGAGGAGCGCGCGGACGCGGCGGCGGCGGACGCCGAGCGGCAGCTCGCGGCGGCCCGCGAGTCGACCGCCGCGGCGGAGAAGGAGCTGCGCAGGCTGCGCGCCCGCGCCGAGCGGGCCGAGGCCGCCGCCGAGGCCGCCAAGCGGGCCGCGCGGGAGGGGCGCAACGTCGACGACGTCCGGCTGCGGATGCTGCTCGACACGCTCGTGGACGCGGCGCAGGGCGTCCGGCGGGAGCTGGCGCTGCCCGCGACCATCGTCCGGCCGGCCGACGTGGTCGGCGGGCTGGAGCCGGACCGGCAGCCGCACCGCGCGCTGCCCGGCCGGGCCCTGTCCGACAGCGACCCGCAGCTGCTCGACCGGCTGCTGGCCCTGCCGCAGGTGCACCTGATCGTGGACGGCTACAACGTCACCAAGACCGGGTACGGGGAGCTGCCCCTGTCGGACCAGCGCAGCCGGCTCGTGTCCGGGCTCGGCGGGCTGGCGGCGCAGACCCGCGCCGAGGTGACCTGCGTGTTCGACGGCGCGGAGCTGGACGCGCCGGTGGCGATCGCCGCGCCGCGCGGCGTCCGGGTGCGGTTCAGCTCCCCCGGGCAGACCGCAGACGAGCTGATCGGCGAGCTGGTGCGGGCGGAGCCGCCGGGCCGTCCGGTGGTGGTGGTGTCCTCGGACCGGGAGGTCGCCGACGCGGCGCGCCGCGCCGACGCCCGGCCGTGCCCGTCCACGCTGCTGCTGCGCCGCCTCGGCCGGTCCTGACCGGGCGGGCGGTTCGGGCGGGCGGTTCGGGCGGGCGGTTCGGCTCGGCGGTTAAGGACGGTTTAAGGCCGCGATAAGGGACGTGTCGCAATCCGTGACATTGCCGCCACGGAAAGTGGACGATGCCCGTCGATGTCCATCAAAGAGTGACGAATCGGTTGTGACGGTTGTTGCCCATCGCTAATGTCGTCCGCTGACGTCGTGGACGAGAGGGGCGAAACCGACCGTGGCCAAAGATCTCATCGGGGCACCGGCACGCGAGCGTGACCGGAGGGGCGGCCCCGCGAGCAGAGGCACCTCCCGCCGCCTGGCGGCCGCCGCCTGCCTCACCGTGACCGCCGCCCTGGTCTCCCCCCCGGTGGTGGCGCACGCCGACCCCAGGCCGACCAAGGCTCAGGCCCAGAAGAAGCTCGACAAGCTGAGCGAGCAGTTCGACCAGGAAGTCGAGAAGTACAACCAGAACCGCGAGAAGCTCAAGGTCGCGAAGAAGAAGTACGACGCGGCGACCAAGGCGAGCAAGGAGGAGCAGGCCACCTTCGAGCAGCAGCGCTCCAAGATCGCCCAGATGGCGGCCGCCGCGTACAAGAACGGCGACTCCGCGGACGTGACGGGCTTCGTGGGCAGCAAGGACCCGCAGTCGATCCTCGACCAGGCGGCCGTCTTCTCCCACCTGTCGCACGAGCGCAGCTCCCAACTCACCCAGTTCCTCGCAACGGCGCAGCGGCTGCGCCGCGAGCAGGCGCAGGCCAAGGCGGCCTACGACGAGGTGAAGCAGAAGCAGGACGAGCTGAAGAAGAAGAAGGTCGAGCTCGACAAGGCGGTCGAGAAGCAGAAGGCGCTGGTCCGGCGGCTCGGCGGCGGCTCGTCCTCCTCCTCGGGCGGCGGGGCCACCGGCGGCACCTACACCGGCCCGGCGAGCGGCGCGCCGCGCACGGCGCTCGACTTCGCCTACGCCCAGCTCGGCAAGCCGTACCAGTACGGCGCGGAGGGTCCGAACTCCTACGACTGCTCCGGCCTGACGATGAAGGCGTGGGCGGCCGCGGGCGTCAACATCACCCGCACCACCAACTCCCAGTACGCGGCGACGAAGCGGGTGGCCAAGAGCAACCTGCAGCCGGGCGACCTGGTGTTCTTCAGCGGCCTCGGCCACGTCGGCCTGTACGTGGGCGGCGGCAAGATGATCCACGCTCCGCGCACCGGCAAGAACGTCGAGATCGTCAGCATCACCTCGGGCTACTACCTGAGCAACTACTACGGCGCCGGGCGCCCCTGACGCGCCCCGCCGGGCCCCCATGACGGGGCCCGGCACGGCTCCCCCGACAACGGACCAGGCTTGACCTGGTCCGTTGTTAATTTTGGGGGGGTTTGCCTTCTCTTGGGGCTTTGGTACCTTTGCCTCACTCACGGCGCCCTCCAGACGCCGTGGCCACGCGACGCCCACCAGGCGCCGCGGCCCCGCGCGGCACGGCAGTCCGCCGCGCGACGGCGGCGCGAGCCACGCGCCGCTCCCCCTCGGGACGGCACGCCCCACGCGCCGTCCCCGCGGCACCGACCGGTGCCGCGGCGGTCCGCACGCGCGGACCGCGGCCGGCCCGCCCACCGTGCGCACGCCCGCAGCGGCATGGCGCTGAGAGCGCGGCCACGGCGGTCCTTCCGGGCCAGCCTCCGGACGTCCCCCCGCGACGGGACGGGCGTCCGCACACAACATCAGGCGCCGCTCGTTCGCACGCGGGAGACAGGTCCCGCGCCGGGCCCCATCTCGCCCCCAGGAGCGCAGCGGCAGCGCCGAATCCGCCGCAGCGCGGAACCGGGGAACCACATCGCCGGAGTCCGGGAGCCCTCCCGGACGGGCATTCCGGCACCCGGGGTGAATCGGTGCGTCTCTCCCGGCCCCGTTCCGGTGGGAGCCCGCCGTAGGGCCAACTTCCTCGCCCGAACCCGTCAGCTAACCCGGTAGGCGTCTGGAAGAGCGAAGGAGTGATACCGCAGCGTTGCCTGGGCGTGGCCGCCCATCGTGCGGCCACGCCCCACCCCCGCGCGCTCCGCGGGCCCCCGCCCGCCGAGCGCTCCCCATCCGAACCGGCGCGCCCGCCACCGGGCACGCCACCGCCGAGTCCGCGGCCGCGCGAAGCGCCGCACGCGGAGCCGGGGACCCATCCAGTCCTTCACATCGGGGTGAATCGGCCTGCCCGAGGGCGGCCGTAGGGCGGCTTCCACGCCCGAACCCGTCAGCTAACCCGGTAGGCGGCATGGAAGTCGAGGAGACCCCCGTGCCAGGCGCACATCGCAAGAAGATCCCGGGCAGGCACCGCAAGCCGGCCCCCCTGTCCCTCCCCTGGCGGACGACCGGCGGCGTCCTCGTCGGCGCCGTGGTCATCGGCACCGCCGCGGTGACCGCGCAGGCGTCCGTACTGCCGTTCGGCTCGCCCCCGGCGGCCGGTACGGCGGCCGATGCCGCCGTCGCCAGGAAGACGGCGGGCAAGGGCTCGTCCGGGAACTCGTCCAAGGACGCCTCCGCAGCCGGGCGGAACGGCAAGGCCGCCAAGACGCCGAAGCCGCCGGCGCCGTCCCCCCGCAAGAGCGCCGAGGGCGAGCCGGAGCCGGCCGCCGCCGGAAAGGAGCCCGCGGCGTCGCGGCCCACCGCCGCGCAGGCCATCGCGCTG
The DNA here is from genome assembly GCF_900188445.1 of Actinomadura meyerae. Lineage (GTDB taxonomy): Bacteria > Actinomycetota > Actinomycetes > Streptosporangiales > Streptosporangiaceae > Spirillospora > Spirillospora meyerae. The sequence goes on along the minus strand of NZ_FZOR01000001.1, from coordinate 311,123 downwards.
GCCCGGTCCCAGGTCGGCGTGAAGGAGGACGGCGGCGGCGAGACCAAGTTCCAGAAGTGGTACATGAGCACCGCCCGCGCGAAGGAGACCCTCGCGCGCGACGGCGGCTCCCTCGGCGGCTACAGCGACGCGAACTGGTGCGACATGTTCGTCTCCTGGGTCGGCGAGCAGATCGGCTTCAGCGACCAGATCGGCAGCGACGCCTGGACCGTCGCCCACGCCCGCTGGTTCCAGGAGCACGGCCGCTGGGGCACCGAGCCCCGGCCGGGCGCGGTCGTCTTCTTCGCCTGGTCCGGCGGCAAGGACGTCACCGACATCCGGCACGTCGGCATGGTGATCAAGAAGCTCGGCGACGGCACCGTCCAGACCGTCGAGGGCAACACCGGCAACGCCGTCAGGGTCAAGGTGCGCTCGGCCGCCGACATCGTCGGCTACGGATACCCCGAGTACCGGTCGTGACGTCCTCCCCGGCCGCGCGGGCTGCATAGGATCGCGCGCATGGAGGACGCTCGGGACCAGGACGATCCGGAGCGGGACGGCCCCGAGCGGGACGGCTCGCGGCGCGGCGGTCCCGTCACGCGGCGCAGGGCCCTGGCCCTCGGCGCGGGCGGGGCCGCCGCGCTGCTGGCGGGCGGTGCCGGGCTCCTCGGCGCGCGCGCCGGCGCCGGCGCGGCACCGCAGGCCCGCGCCGCCCGGGACGGCGCGTCGCGCGCGGCCGGGCCCTTCAGCCTCGACGACGCCGCGGCCGTCCTCGCGAACCGCGCGCGGGCCGTGCGGAGCGGCGACCGGTTCGCCTTCCTCGCCACCGTCGGGAACGCGCCGCGGACGTTCCAGGACGCCCAGGCCCGCATGTACGACAACCTCCGCAAGCTGCCCCTCGAAAGCTGGGAGGAACGCGCCGTCGGCACCCAGGCCGAGACCGACGACGGCGCCGTCCTCCGCGTGGAGGTGCGCTACAGGCTGCGGGGCTTCGACAAGGGCCACGTCGCCCGCACCCGCTACCTGGCGATGGCCCCCGGCTCCGGCACCTGGACGATCGCCGGGGACGGGACGTCCAGCGGCCTCACCGACGACGCCGAGATCTGGGACGGCGGGCCGCTGACCGTGGTCAGGGGCCGCAGCAGCCTCGTCATCGGCGACGCCGGCGGGCTCGACGGCATCGCCGCGCGCCTGGACGCCGCCGTCCCGGTCGTCACCGGCGTCGTCGGCCGCGGCTGGGCGCAGCGGGTCGTCGCGCTCGTCCCCGCGGACGCGGGCCTGGCGTCCGCGCTCGCGGGCCCCGGCCAGAGCCTCGGCGAGATCGCCGCGCTCGCGACGGTCGCCCCGGCGGGCGGCGGCGGGCGCGGCGAGGACCGCGTCATCGTCTCCCCCGGCACCTTCGGCCGCCTCAACGGCCTCGGGCGCGACGTGGTCCTCACCCACGAGCTGACCCATGTCGCCACCGGCGGCGCCCGCGACCGGCGGACCCCGCTGTGGCTCATCGAGGGCTTCGCCGACTACGTCGGCTACCGCCGCGTCAAGATCGGCGTCCGGTCGGCGGCCGGCGAGCTGCACCGCGAGGTCGCCGCGGGGCGCCTCCCCGCCGCACTGCCCGCGGCGACCGCCTTCGCGGGCGGCTCCCCGCGCCTGTCCCAGGCGTACCAGGAGTCCTGGCTCGCCTGCCGGATGGTCGCCGACCGGTACGGTGAGGCGACGCTCGTGCGGCTCTACCGGACCGCCGGGCGCGTCCCGGAGGCCGCCGCGCTGCGCGACGTGCTCGGCCTGACCCGGGAACGCTTCACCGCCCTGTGGCGCGAATACGTGAAGAAGGAGCTCGCATGAGTGAGCGAAGCGATGCGGGGGGTGTGGGGGGTCGTCCCCCCACAGGTGACACCAGTGAGCGGAGCGATGCGGGGGGTGTGGGGGGTCGTCCCCCCACAGGTGACACCAGTGAGCGGAGCGATGCGGGGGGTGTGGGGGGTCGACCCCCCACAGGCAACACCAGTGAGCGAAGCGATGCGGGAGGCGTGAAGGGTCGACCCCCCACAGGTGACACGAGCGAGCGCAACGATGCGGGTCCCGTGGGCGCGGCGGAGGCGGATGGGGGGCCTTCCGGTGATGGCGGGGTGCGGCGGGCTCGGGTCGCCGCCGGGGTCGCGGCGGGGGTCCTGTTCGCGGCCGTGGCGGCCGTGCTCGCGCTGACCACCCCGTGGAACCCGCTGCCGGGGCACGTGCCCGGCGGCCATGTGCGGGCCGATCCGGCGCTCGACTTCTCGCCCGCCGAGATCGCCCGGTCCAGGGCGTTCGACTCGGCGGTGAACCCGCCCGCCTACGCGGGGCTGCTGGTGGGGCTCGCGGTGGTCCTCGTGCTCGGCCTCACCCCGCTCGGTGCCCGGCTCATCGGCCGGGTCACCGCGCGCACCCGCCGCCGCCCCCTCAAGGTCGCGCTCGCCGCGGTCGTGCTCGTCACCGTGCTGCGGGTGGCCGGGCTGCCGTTCGACATCTGGCGCGAGACGGTGCTGCGCCGGTACGGGCTGTCGACGCAGAGCTGGCCCGCGTGGTCCGTCGACCAGCTGAAGTCCCTCGGCGTCGCCTGCGTCATCTACACGGTCGCGCTGCTGCTGCTGTACGCGGTGGTGCGCCGGTTCCCGCGCTACTGGTGGACGGGCGCCGCCGCCGGCGGGTTCGCCCTCGTGGTGTTCGTGTCGTTCGTCTACCCGATCGCCGTCGAGCCGGTGTTCAACAAGTTCCACTCGCTGCCCCAGGGGCAGCTGCGCGAGGACCTGCTCGCCATGGCGCGGCGGGACGGCGTGCCGGTGAAGGACGTCCTGGTCGCCGACGCCTCCCGCCGGACGACGTCGCTGAACGCCTACGTGTCCGGGTTCGGCTCCACGCGGCGCATCGTCCTCTACGACACGCTGCTGAAGTCGCCGCGCCCGCGGATCGAGTCGATCGTCGGGCACGAGCTCGGCCACGCCAAGAGCCGCGACGTCCTGTGGGGCACGCTGGTCGGTGCGCTGGGCGTGGCCGGTGCCCTGTGCCTGCTGTACCTCCTGACGACCTCTCCGCGGCTCCTGCGGCGCGCCGGGGTGGATCCGGACGGCGCGCCGGGCGGCGGGTCCCGCGGGCGGGGGGCGGCGGACCCGCGCACCGTCGCGCTGGTGCTCGCGCTCGTGGCCGCCGGGACGCAGGTGTCCGCCCCCGTCCAGAACCTCGTCAGCCGGCGCATCGAGGCCCGCGCCGACGCGCACGCCCTGAACCTCACCCGCGACCCGGCGACGTTCGTGTCGATGCAGCACGAGCTGTCGGTGCGGAACATCTCCGACCTGAGCCCCGACGCGCTGGAGCGCATCCTGTGGATGACGCATCCCGCGGGGCCCGACCGGATCGCGATGGCCCGCGACTGGGCCCGGATGAACCGCACGCCGGTCCCGCCGCCGCTCCGCTGAGCGCGCGCGTCAGTTCCCCTCCGCGCCCTGCTTGTGCGGAGCCTTCGGCTGCCCGCCCTGCCCCTGCTGCGCGGACAGGGTGGCCGCGTCAGGGCGCGGCGCGGTCGTCACCGCCCGCTTCAGCGCGCCGCCCTTCACCCAGTCGTCCCACTTCAGCTGCCAGAAGCCCCAGCCGTTGTCGGGCTCCAGCTCGCGGCTGGTGCCGGTCACCTCGACCGGGTCGCCGCGGTAGCTGAGGTTGTAGAACCACTTGGCGTTGGACGGGCTGATGTTGATGCAGCCGTGGCTGACGTTCGAGCTCCCCTGGGAGCCGACCGACCACGGCGCGCTGTGCACGTACTCGCCGCTGTTGGAGATGCGCACGGCCTTGTAGACGGTCAGGCTGTAGCCGCCGGGGCTCCCGGGGCTGACGCCCATCCACTCCGACGTCATGACGGTGGGGTCCTCCTTGGCCATCGTCAGGTGGACGCCGTTGGTGGTGGTGTACTTGCGGGACCCGCCGCGGCCCATGCTGGTCGGGATGGTCTTGACCTTCTTGCCGTTGACCTTGACGACCATCTTGTGCGAGTCCTCGCCCGCGGTGGACACGTGCGAGTCGCCGATCTTGAAGTCGACGGCGTAGTTCTTCCCGCCGTAGACGTCCCCGCCGGTGCGCACGCCGGCCAGGTGCGCGCGGAACCGCACGTTCGTGTGCGCCGGCCAGTACTCCCTGGTGCGGAACACAACCTGCTGGTCACTGAACCAGTGCCAGGCGCCCTCCACGGTCCGGTCCGCGGTGACCTCCAGCCCCCGCTCGACCGCCGCGCGGTCCTTCACCGGCTTCTCGAAGTTCACGATGATCGGGATGCCGACCCCGACCGTCTCCTTGTTGTAGGGCGCCTCGACCGTCGCGCCGTTGGTCTTGGCGGCCTTCGCCGTGGTGAAGCTGCTGGACACCGTCCGCGTCCGGCCGTCCTCGCCGAGCGCCGTCGCGGCGACCGTGTAGGACCTGCCGGGCTCCAGCGTCCAGCGCGACCGCCACTGCGTCCGGTCGGCGCTGAGGTCCCCCTCGACCGAGCCCCGCCCGGTCGACACCGTCACGTTCTGGATCGTGCCGCCGTGCGCCCGCACGTCGATCTGGCTGTCCGGCCTGAGCTTCCCGCCGCCGCTCACCGGCGACACCGCGAGCCGTACCGCCTTCCCCGCCTCCGGTGCACCGCCCGAGCACGCGGCGGCACCCGCCACGACGCTCGCGCCGACGAAGACGGCGGCGGCGCGCCGGCCCCGCTCCCCCGGTCCTGAGCCACCCACCCGCATGTGGACCCCCCGGTCGTCCTTCTGGGCGATCGGTCCGCCTTGCCCAGCCCGGTGGCTGGAACGGCGCCCAGTATGTGAAAGGGCCGGTACCCGCTAAAAAGCGGACACCGGCCCCCGATGGGGTTCTTTTACCGACTAGTGGGCGAAATGACCCCGGTAGTACTCGAAGACGAGACCGATCGTGGTGAGGATGGCGGCGCACGCACCGAGGATCACCAGCCACCAGCCGAACACGATGCCGAGCGACACCGCCGCGGCCGACAGCGCCACCCACAGCGGCCACCAGCTGTGCGGGCTGAAGAAGCCCAGCTCACCGGCGGCGTCCGCGATCTCGCCCTGCGGGTCGTCCTCGAACAGCGGGCCCGCGTTCGCCCGCTCCAGGCGGCGGATCGTGAAGTGGATGTAGAAGCCGATGAGCCCGGCGAGGCCGACGGCGAGGCCGAGCGCCGTCGCGCCCGTCCAGTCCTTGGACCAGAGCCAGTACACGACGTCGGTCGCCAGGAAGAAGACGGCGCAGCCGTAGAACATGAACGCCTGGACGCGCATCCGCTACTCCCCCTTCGCCCCGGCGAGCTCGCCCTTGGCACCCACGTGCGGGTGGTGCAGGTCGAACGCCGGCCGCTCGGAACGGATCTTCGGGATCGAGTTGAAGTTGTGCCGCGGCGGCGGGCAGGACGTGGCCCACTCCAGCGAGTTGGAGTAGCCCCACGGGTCGTCGACCTCGACCTTCTTGCCCTTCTTCCACGTGATGTAGACGTTGTAGAAGAACGGCAGCATCGAGGCGCCCAGGATGAACGAGAAGATCGTCGAGATCTCGTTCAGCCCGTGGAACTCGGCCGGGTAGTCGGCGTACCGGCGCGGCATGCCCTCCGCGCCCAGCCAGTGCTGCACGAGGAACGTGCCGTGGAAGCCGATGAACAGCAGCCAGAAGTGCACGTGGCCGAGCTTGTCGTTGAGCATCTTGCCGGTCCACTTCGGCCACCAGAAGTAGAAGCCCGCGAACATCGCGAACACCACGGTGCCGAAGACGACGTAGTGGAAGTGCGCCACGACGAAGTAGGAGTCGGAGAGCTGGAAGTCCATCGGCGGGGACGCCAGGATGACGCCGGTGAGACCGCCGAACAGGAACGTCACGAGGAAGCCCAGCGACCACAGCATCGGCGATTCGAACGTCAGTTGCCCTCGCCAGATGGTTCCCACCCAGTTGAAGAACTTCACCCCCGTGGGCACGGCGATGAGGAACGACATGAAGGAGAAGAACGGCAGCAGCACCTGGCCGGTCACGAACATGTGGTGCGCCCACACGGTGATGGACAGGCCGGTGATGGTGATGGTCGCGAAGACCAGGCCGATGTAGCCGAAGACCGGCTTGCGGCTGAACACCGGGAGGATCTCGGTCACGATGCCGAAGAAGGGCAACGCGATGATGTAGACCTCCGGATGCCCGAAGAACCAGAACAGGTGCTGCCAGAGCAGCGCCCCGCCGTGCGCGGCGTCGAAGATGTGCGCGCCGAGCTTGCGGTCGGCCTCCAGGGCCAGCAGCGCGGCGGCGAGGACCGGGAAGGCCAGCAGGACCAGGATGGAGGTCAGCAGGACGTTCCAGGTGAAGATCGGCATCCGGAACATCGTCATGCCGGGCGCGCGCATGCACAGGATCGTGGTGATGAAGTTGACCGCGCCCATGATGGTGCCGAAGCCGGACATCGCCAGGCCCATCACCCACATGTCGCCGCCGACGCCCGGCGAGCGGACCGCGTCCGACAGCGGGGTGTAGGCGAACCACCCGAAGCTGGCCGCGCCGCCCGGGGTCAGGAAGCCCGCGATGACGATCAGGCTGCCGAACAGGAACAGCCAGTAGGCCAGCATGTTCAGCCGCGGGAACGCCACGTCCGGGGCGCCGATCTGCAGCGGCATGATCACGTTGGTGAAGCCCGCGAACAGCGGCGTCGCGAACATCAGCAGCATGATCGTGCCGTGCATGGTGAACAGCTGGTTGTACTGCTCGTTGCTGACGACCTGCAGCCCCGGCTCGAACAGCTCGGCGCGGATGAGCAGCGCGAGCACACCGCCGAACAGGAACATGAAGAACGAGGTGATCAGGTAGAGGTAGCCGATCACCTTGTGGTCGGTGGACGACATCCAGGAGGCGATGAGGCGCCCCTTGCTCGTCCGCGGCGCGGCGATCGGCGCGCTCGGGGCGTGACTCGTCGCGGTCACTTCCCACCTCCCGCGGCCAGTGCTTGCTTCGAATCTGCGATGAACTTCTGGTACGTCTCGGGCTTCACGACGCGGAGCTGGAACAGCATCTTGCTGTGGTCGACGCCGCAGAGTTCGGCGCAGCGGCCCTCATAGGTGCCGGTCTTGGTCGCCGTGAACTCGAACTCGTTGGTGTACCCCGGCATGACGTCCTTCTTGTAGATCAGCGCGGGGACCCAGAACGAGTGGATGACGTCGTTGGCGTGCAGCCGCACCCGGACCTTCTCGCCGACGGGGACGACCATGACCGGCTTGCCCGGAGCGGGCCCGTTGGGGGCCACCGGAACGCCGGTGACGGTGGCGACGGTCTTGTCGCCCTCCTTGTAGTCGAACTGCCAGCTCCACTGGTAACCGGTCACGTCGACGACCACCGCGGGATTGTCGGTGGTCTTCTCGACGAAGTTCTCGTCGCGTGCGGTGAAGTAGAACAGGACCGCGATGATGACGAACGGGACCGCCGTATAGAGGATCTCGATCGGCATGTTGTAGCGGACCTGCGGCGGCAGGTCGTCGGAGCGCTTGCGGTGGAAGAGCACCGCCCAGATGATCAGGCCCCAGACGACGCCCCCGACCGCGAACGCCGCGATCCAGGAGCCCTGCCACAGGTGCAGTATGCGCTCACCCTGAACGCTGATCGGCTCGGGCAGGCCCAGCCGGGAACCACTGCAGCCGGTGGCGGCGAGCGCCAGCAGCCCTAGCGCACCGGCGCTTTTCAATGCGCGGCGACTGCGCACAGGCGTACGCCGCTCCCTAGAGCGGGTCGGACTCACGGAATGCCTTCCCCACGGATGAAGCCCGGTCGGCCGGGCGGTGAGATCACTGTTTACACGTGTGGTGGACACCCTAGCGCGAGGGTCGGCCGACCCCCCGATCGGGTGCCCGGTTAGTGTTTCACCGTGGCCGATACGAGCACGGCGGGCGCTCCGTCCGGGGTCGCCTACTTCGACGCCGCGTCCACCGAGGCGCCGCACCCGGCCGCGCGCGCCGCGCTGCTGGAGGCGCTGGACGCGGGCTGGGCCGACCCCGCGCGGCTGTACGGGCCGGCGCGCGCCGTCCGGCTGCTCCTCGACCGCGCCCGCGCGCGTGTCGCGGGCGTCCTCGGCGCGCGTCCCGACGAGGTGTCGTTCACGTCCTCGGGCACCCAGGCGGTGCACCTGGCGGTCCTCGGGGGGCTCCAGGCGCGCCGGCGGGTCGGGCGCCACCTCGTGGTGAGCGCCGTGGAGCACTCCAGCGTGCTGCACGCCGCAGAGCTGCACGAGCGCGGCGGCGGCGAGGTGACCGTCGTCGGCGTCGACCGCACCGGGCGCGTCGACCCGGAGGACTTCGCCGCGGCGCTGCGCCCCGACACCGCGCTCGCGTGCCTGCAGTCGGCCAACCACGAGGTCGGCACCGTGCAGCCGGTCGCCGAGGCGGCGGAGGCGTGCCGCGCCGCCCGGGTGCCGCTGTTCGTGGACGCCGCGCAGTCCCTCGGCCGGGCGGACGTCCCGGCCGGCTGGTCGTTCCTCGCGGGCAGCGCGCACAAGTGGGGCGGCCCCGCGGGCGTCGGCGTGCTCGCCGTCCGCAAGGGCACCCGGTGGCGCAGCCCGCTGCCGGACGACGAGCGGGAGGGCCGCCGCGTCCCCGGGTTCGAGAACGTTCCGGCCATCGTGGCGGCGGCCGCCGCGCTGGAGGCGTACCGTGCGGAGATGGCGGCGGACGCGCCGCGCGTCTCGGCGCTGGTGGACCGCATCCGCGCGGAGGTGGCGCGGACCGTCCCCGACGTGGAGGTGGTCGGCGACCCGGTCCGGCGGCTGCCCCACCTGGTGACGTTCTCGTGCCTGTACGTCGAGGGCGAGGCGCTGCTGACCGAACTGGACCGGCTGGGTTTCGCGGTTTCCTCCGGGAGCTCGTGCACGGCGGATACGCTGCGTCCCAGTCACGTGCTGGAGGCGATGGGGGTGCTCACCCATGGGAACGTCCGGGTATCGCTGCCGCGCGGCGTCGCCGCGGCGGACGTCGACCGCTTCCTCGGCGTCCTGCCCGGCGCGGTCGCCCGGCTCCGCGAGACGCTGAGGGCCGCGACATGACGAGCCGCATCGCGGGCCGCGCCTCCGCCGGCCGGGCCATGAGCGGGCGCCGGACGGCCGGCGCCGCCGAGACGGGGAGGCGGTCGCGCCCATGAGGTTCCGAGGCCGCGGCAGGAACGGGACGCCGCCCGCGCAGGCGGCGCCGCCGCCCGAGCCGGCCCCCGCCGGCCCGCCGCCCGTGCTCGTCATCGACGCGCTCGGCCGCAAGTGCCCCATCCCGATCATCATGCTCGCCGAGCGGATCCGCGAGGTCCCGGTCGGGCAGGTCGTGGCCGTCCTCGCCGACGACGCCGCCGCCCGCACCGACGTGCCCGCCTGGTGCCGGATGAAGTCGCAGGACTTCGTCCGCGAGGAGACCCTCCAGCAGGGCGGCTGGGGCTTCCACATCCGCCGCACGTACTGACGCCGCCGCACGTACCGGCACCGCCGCACGTACTGACGCCGCCGCACGTACCGGCGCCGCCGCACGTACCGGCGCGCCGGAGGGCCACGCCGGGCGGCGCGGCCCTCCGGGCTCGCTGCGGGCGCGGGCCGCTCGCTACGGGTTCGGGCAGCTGATGTGCGCGGCGACGTCCGCGGCCGCGTCGGCGCCGTAGGTCGCGCCGAACCGGTCGAGGAACGCCTGGCGGGCGAGGGTGTACTCCTGCGGGCCGGCGGCCTCCAGGGCGTACGCGGCGATGGCGCAGCCGACCTGCGCGGCGCGCTCCAGCGGCAGGTTCCAGGCGGTCGCCGTCAGGAAGCCGGCGCGGAACGCGTCGCCGACCCCGGTCGGGTCGGCGACGTTCTCGACCGGGACGCAGGGCACGTGCACGCCCTCCTCGCCCTCGCGGTCGATGACGACGCCCTTGGCGCCGAGGGTGGTGATGCGGACGGCGACGCGGGACAGGATCTCCGCGCCGCTCCAGCCGGTCTTCTCCTCGGCGAGCGCCTTCTCGTAGTCGTTGCTGAACAGGTAGGCGGCGCCGTCGATGAGGCGGCGCACGTCGGCGCCGTCCATCCGGGCGAGCTGCTGCGAGGGGTCGGCGGCGAACGGGATGCCGCGGGTGCGGCACTCGTCGGTGTGCCGCAGCATCGCGTCCGGGTCGTTCGGGCTGACGACGACGAGGTCGAGCCCGCCGACGCGGTCGGCGACCGGCTTGATCTCGATGGAGCGGGCCTCGCTCATCGCGCCGGCGTAGAACGTGGCGATCTGGTTCTGGTCCTGGTCGGTGGTGCACAGGAACCGGGCGGTGTGGTGGACGTCCGAGACGTGCACCGAGGCGGTGTCGACGGAGTGGCGCTCCAGCCAGGAGCGGTAGTCGGCGAAGTCGTCGCCGACGGAGCCGACGAGGATCGACTCCTTGCCGAGGCTGCCCATCCCGAAGCAGATGTTGGCGGCGATGCCGCCCCGGCGGATCTCCAGCTCGTCCACCAGGAACGACAGCGACACCCGGTCCAGCTGGTCGGGCAGGAGCTGGTCGGTGAACCTGCCGGGGAAGGTCATCAGATGGTCGGTCGCAATGGAGCCAGTCACGGCGATGCGCACGGCGTCGCTCTCCTCGTCGTGGTCGTCCGGCTGATTCACCGGCTGTTTCGAACCCCGAAAGACTACTTCCCCATGGGACTACAGATCGTCCCCATGCCCGGGCCCGCGGAGCGGAAACGGCCCGTCCCGGACACGCGGAAGGGCGGCCCGGGCATGGCCCGGACCGCCCTTCCGGGACGTTCCGCTCGTCCGGCGCGCCCGCCCGGCGGGCCCGCGGTGCGCGCGGGGTACCGGCCGGCGCGGCGCCTCAGTTGAAGGAGTCGCCGCAGGCGCAGGAGCCCGACGCGTTCGGGTTGTCGATCGTGAAGCCCTGCTTCTCGATCGAGTCGACGAAGTCGATGGTGGCGCCGGTGAGGTAGGGCGCGCTCATGCGGTCGACGCGCACGTTGAGGCCGCCGAAGTCCTGCACGAGGTCCCCGTCCATCTCCCGCTCGTCGAAGAAGAGCTGGTAGATGAGGCCGGAGCAGCCGCCCGGCTGCACGGCGACACGCAGCGCAAGGTCGTCGCGGCCCTCCTGCTCGAGCAGGCCCTTGGCCTTCTCGGCGGCGGCGTCGGTGAGGACGACGCCCTGCTGCGTGGTCTCCTGCGTGGTCTCGCCTGAAACCGTCATGTGTTCAGCTCCCGGGTCTGGCTGCGCCGCGGTGCGGCGGGCTGTCGCTTGTCCGAGGACGTCATGCGCCTCTTCCCGTAGGACAACGTACCTCGCTACAAGGCCATTCCGCTTATCGGCCGGGTTTAACTCCCCGGCCCGGTGCGTTCTACGTCACACCGCCGCCGGCCGCGGGATGTGCCATCATTAGTCGTCAAAGCGACGATAAGCCCCGTCGCCGAAGGGAGAATCCCGATGACCACCCCGGTACGCGACCTTCCGCTGCTGCTGCTCGGCACCGGTGCCGATCCCGCCAGCGAGCGCGGCGTGGACTGCCCCGGCGAGCTGCCGCCGGCGTCCGATCCCGCGCTGGTCGAGCGCGCCCGCGCCGCCAAGGCGTCCCTCGGCGACCGGGTGTTCGTCCTCGGCCACCACTACCAGCGGGACGAGGTCATCCAGTTCGCCGACGTCACCGGCGACTCGTTCAAGCTGGCCCGGCAGGCGGCGGCCCGCCCGGAGGCGCCCTACGTCGTGTTCTGCGGCGTGCACTTCATGGCGGAGTCAGCCGACATCCTCACCGCCGCCCACCAGCGGGTGATCCTGCCCGACCTCGCCGCCGGCTGCTCGATGGCCGACATGGCGACCTTCGACCAGGTCGAGGACTGCTGGGACGTCCTGGAGGACGCCGGCGTCGCCGACGACGTCGTGCCCGTCACGTACATGAACTCCTCCGCCGACATCAAGGCGTTCGTCGGCCGGCACGGCGGCGTGGTGTGCACCTCGTCCAACGCCAAGCGCGCCCTCGACTGGGCCTACGGCAAGGGCAAGAAGGTCCTGTTCCTGCCCGACCAGCACCTCGGCCGCAACACCGCCGTCCTGGAGATGGGCTTCTCGCTGGACGACTGCGTCGTCTACAGCCCGCACCGGCGCGAGGGAGGGCTCACCCGGCAGCAGCTGCGGGACGCCAAGATGATCCTCTGGCGCGGCCACTGCTCGGTGCACGGCCGGTTCACCAAGGAGTCGGTGGACGAGGTCAGGGAGCGCGTCCCCGGGGTGAACGTCCTCGTGCACCCCGAGTGCCGCCACGAGGTCGTCACGGCCGCCGACCAGATCGGCTCCACCGAGTACATCATCAGGACGATCGAGGCCGCCGAGCCCGGCTCGTCCTGGGCGGTCGGCACCGAGCTGAACCTCGTCCGGCGGCTCGCGAACGCCCACCCGGACAAGAACGTCATGTTCCTCGACAAGACGGTCTGCTACTGCTCGACGATGAACCGCATCGACCTGCCGCACCTGGTGCTGTCGCTGGAGTCGCTGGCGGCCGGGGACGTCCAGAACGTCATCGAGGTGGACGAGGAGACCGCGCACTACGCCCGCGCGGCCCTCGACCAGATGCTCGCCCTGCCCTAGCGGGACCCGCGGGGACGCGCCCGGCCGGTTACAGGCCGGGGGCGTCCCACACCGGGAACCAGCGGTGCCGGTCGGGCTCGATCGGCAGGGTCTCGGCGAGCGCCTCCCGGGTGCGGGTCTCGACCAGGTTGCTGCGGCCGCGGGCGGGGGCACCGGCGGCGCCCTCCTGACCGTCCGCCTCCTCCGGGTCGGACGGGGCCTCCGGCAGACGGGGCGCCCACGGGTAGAACGCGTCCCTGACCGGCGTGTGCACCAGGTAGAGGAGCTGGCGTTCGGTTCCCCTGCGGAAGCCCGTGACCGAGCAGAGCAGGTAGCGCCCGTATCCGGCGTCCGCGAACACCGTCTCGATGAGGTGCAGGTCGGCGACCAGGGCCTCGAAGTCGTCCGGCGCGCGCGTGAGGTGCGTCCAGCCCCAGCCGTGCGGGTCGGTGCTGACGCCCGTCCGCCGGGCCGGGTCGCCGGACAGCAGCCGCTCGATCTCGCGTTGCGCGCGCCCGAACGCACCGAACGGCCCGCCCTCCACCAGCCGGTGGCAGACGCCGCCCGTCCCGGTCGGGACGAAGCCCGTCCGCGCCTCCAGCACGGCCGCGGCGGCGGGCAGGGCCAGTAGCCGTCCGGCGCCGGGTGCGCCGGACGGGGGCGCGGGCCGGCCGAGCAGCCCGTCCAGGACGCCCACGCTCACCCCCCTCTCGCGAGCCGCCAGGAGAGGCCCTCCAGCCGCTCCTTGCGCCTTGCCGTCGGCGGATGGGTGGACAGCAGCCCGGCCGCGCCGCCCCCGCGCGCCGCGACCACGCTGCGCGCGGCGACGGGCCGCAGCGCCCGCAGGTCGTCGCGGGACGCGCCGCGCAGCTCGTCGTCGATCTTGTCGAGTGCCGCCGCCAGGTCGGCGGGCCGCCCGGTCAGCAGCGCCCCGGTGGCGTCCGCGCACAGCTCGCGCTGGCGCGACAGCGCGAGCAGCACCAGCGTGCCCGCGGCGTACAGGACGGCGGCCGCCGCGGCGAGGGGCAGCAAAACGGCCCCGAAGGGCAGCGCGGCGACGCGTCCCGCGAGGCTCCTGCCGCGGCCGGTGAACAGGCCCGCCCACCAGACGAGGAAGAGCTCGCTGACGAGGCTCGGGAACGAGGCGACCGCCCCGACGAGGACGTCCCGGTTCGCGACGTGCGCGGTCTCGTGCGCGAGGACGGCGGCGAGCTCGGCCGGGCCGAGCCGGGCGCGCAGCCCCTCGGTGACGCACACGAGCGCCGAGCCGGGGCCCGAGCCGGCGGCGAAGGCGTTGGGCGCGGCCACCGCGGAGACGGCGAGGCGCGGCCTCGGCAGCCCGGACGACATGCACAGCCGGTCGAGGACGGCGTGCAGCTCCGGCTCCTCGGCGGCGCTCACCGGGCGGGCGCCCATCGCGCGCAGGACCAGCCCGTCCGCCGCGCGCGCCGAGCAGACGGCGACGGCCGCGGCGGCGGCCACCGCGGCCGCGCCCCAGACCGGTCCGGCGAGGAACGCGGGCAGCGCGGCGGCCGCGTAGACGAGCACGACGAGGCCCATCGTGGCGAGCATTCGCCGCGTCAGGCTCGGCTCGTCCGCGGCGCGGGAGGGCGTCATGGCCTGACATTAGACGCGCGCCGGGACGAGTACCGCGTCGTGGGACGCAGAAACGGGTGACGGCGCGGCTACAGGCCGGGGGCGCCCCAGACGGGGAACCAGCGGCCGAGGTCCTCCTCGAAGGGGAGGTCGGCGCCGATCGCGCCGCGCACCTGGAGTTCGAGCGCGTTGTCGCGCTTGTCCCCGGGCAGCGGCGCGAACGGGTAGAACGTGCCGCGCTTGTACAGGTAGACGAGGGCGAGCCGCCGCCCGTCCGGGCCGCGGAAGCCCGCCAGCGAGCACAGCAGGTGCGGCCCGAACCCGCCGGACTCCAGCGTGGAGTTCACCGCGTGCAGGTCGGTGACGAGGTCGGGCAGCTCCTCCGGCGGGTGGGTGGCCAGCAGCCAGGTGTACCCGTAGGAGTCGTTGCTGATCTCCACCTTGGGGCCCTGGTCGGCGTCGAGCAGCTCCTGGATCTCGGCCTGCAGCCGCGCGAACGCGCCGCCCTCGGCGGCGCGGAAGCACACCGAGCCGCGCCCCGTCGGGGTGAAGCCCGTCGCCGCCTCCAGCGTGATCGCGGCCGACGACAGCCCGAAGATCTGGTCGAGGTCGGGCTTGACCGGCTTGGACCGGCCGAGGAGGGTGTCCAGGAAACCCACGGGATCAGACTCCCCTGTTGAGCTGGGCGGAGATCGCCGAGAGCTGGGCGAGCCGCTTGTCCAGCGGCGGGTGCGTGGAGAACAGCGCCGCGACGCTGGCGCCGCGGCCGAACGCCGGGGTGAAGAAGAACGCGTTGAACGCCTGCGCGGACCGCAGGTCGTTCGTCGGGATCCGGGCGATCTCGCCGGTGACCTTCGTCAGCGCGCTGGCGAGCGCGGAGGGGCGGCCGGTCAGCAGCGCGGCGGCGCGGTCGGCGGACAGCTCGCGGTACCGCGACAGGGCGCGGGTCAGCAGGAAGCTGATCGCGTAGGCGAGCGCGCTGGCCGCGACGACGGCGAGCAGGATCAGCCCGGTGTTCTGGTCGTTGCTGCGGCGGGAGAACCCGCCCCACAGGCCCCACTGGAGGCCGAACCGGGTGATCAGGCCGGCGCAGATGCCGAGGAACGAGGCGATCGTCATGACCGCGACGTCGCGGTGCGCGACGTGCGCCATCTCGTGCGCGAGCACGCCCTCCAGCTCGACGGGTTCGAGCCGGCGCAGCAGGCCGGTGGTGACGCAGACGACCGCCTTCTTCTGGTTGCGGCCGGTGGCGAACGCGTTCGGAACGTCGGTGTCGGCGATCGCGACCTTCGGCTTCGGGGCGTCCGACATCGCGCAGATCCGGTCGATGACGCCGTGCAGTTCCGGCGCCTCCTCCGGGGAGACGACGCGGCCGTGCATGGCGAACAGCGTCATCCGGTCGGAGAAGAAGTACTGGGCGAACAGGAACGCCACCGCGACGCCGAGGGCGACGAACGCCCACTGCGGCACGAAGACGAAGAAGGCCCCGACGAAGACGACGTAGACCAGCCCCAGCAGGAACATCGTCATGAGCATCCGCGATGTCAGCCCCCGGTCGGAGGCGTAGCGCGTCCTGGCCATGCGGCCACCCCCAAGTCTTGCTCTATTCACTTGTACCAACGCACGAGACCCGGGTTTTGTGCCTGAGTGTCCAGAACCGCCCGTATGTCCATAACGGGCTGCGCGTCCGGAACGGCCGGCACGCCCGGGGCCCCGCGGCGTCGTGTCACGGGACTCCCCTACCCCCCGTGCGGGGGATCAGTCGGGGATGAGCCCCTCGTCCCCGAGCATGGAGCGCACCTCGTCGATGTGCGCGTCCGCCGGCGGCAGGATCAGCTCCGACGGCTCCAGGCTGTCGGCCGGCAGCGGCCTGCCCACCTTGCGGACGTTCTCCAGCAGGGCGTGCAGCGCGGCGCGGAACGCCGTCTCGTCACCCGACTCGATCGCCGACTCCAGCTCGGAGTCGAGCTCGTTGAGAGAGGGCAGGTCCTCGTCGGCCACGTCCAGCTGCCCCTCGCCCATGAGGCGGACGATCACTGGGCACCCCCGGGGTTGTTCGGCCACGGGGCCTGCTGGGGGGTGTCCTGCTGCTGCTGTTGCGGCTGCGCGTTCGGCGTGCCCTGGTTCAGCTGCTTGGGCGCGGGGGCCTGGCCCAGCTCGGCCTTGAGCTGCTCCAGCTCCAGGTCGACGCCGGGGCCGGAGCCCATCCGGTCGAGCTCGGCCTGGATGTCGTCCTTGGGACCGGAGAAGTCCTCCAGGGCGCCGGAGGCCAGCAGCTCGTCGATCGCGCCGGCGCGGGCCTTCATCGTGTCGGTCTTCTCCTCGGCGCGCTGGATCGCCAGGCCGACGTCGCCCATCTCCTCGGAGATGCCGGAGAACGCCTCGTTGATCTTCGTCTGCGCCTCGGCGGCCGTGTAGGTCGCCTTGATGGTCTCCTTGCGGGTGCGGAAGGAGTCGACCTTGGCCTGCAGCCGCTGCGAGGCGAGCGTGAGCTTCTCCTCCTCGCCCTGGAGCTGCTGGTACTGGCCGCGCAGGTCGTTCAGCTGGCTCTCCAGCCCCGCCCGCCGGGTCAGCGCCTCGCGGGCGAGGTCCTCGCGGCCCACCTGCAGCGCCTTCTTGCCCTGGTCGGTCAGCTTGCTCTGCTGCTGCTCCAGCTGGTTGATCTGCAGTTCGAGACGCTTGCGCGAGGTGGCGACGTCGGCGACCCCGCGACGAACCTTCTGCAGCATCTCCAGCTGACGCTGGTAGGAGTAATCGAGGGTCTCCCGAGGATCTTCCATGCGGTCCAGGGCTTTGTTCGCCTTGGACTTGAAGATCATCGACATTCGCTTCATCACGCTCATCGCGCGGCGCCGGTCCCTTCGTGCTGTCGCCTCAGTCGTGAACTGGGCTCATTGACCACTGCTGGGGTTCTTATCACCCTACGCGTTAACGCGCGAGGCAGCCACGATGTTCGCAGCCGGTAGTCTGATCCCGTGTTCAAGCGTCGTACCCCGGAGCCCCCGGCGAATCCTCCTCAGGTAGTAAAGCCGGGAGGCAAGGGCCGTCCCACCCCGAAGCGCAGGGACGCCGAGAAGCGCCGCCGCCAGCCGATCACCGCGCCGGCCACCGGCAAGGACGCCTACAAGCGCCGCCGCGCCCAGATCGCGGAGGAGCGCGCGAAGGCGCGCCAAGGCATGGCCCAAGGCGACGAGAAGCACCTGCTCAAGCGGGACAAGGGCCCCGTCCGGCGGCTGGCCCGCGACTACGTCGACTCCCGCCGCACCGTCGGGTCGTACCTCATGTACGCCATGTTCGCCATGGTGCTGCTGAGCCTGCTGCCGATCCCCGCCGCCCGGCTGCTGGTGCTGTTCGCGCCTCCGCTGCTGCTGATCGTCGTGTTCGGCGAGGGCTTCTGGCTGAGCCGCGGCATCAAGCGGCTGGCCGCCGAGCGCTTCCCCGACGAGGACGCCAAGGGCGTCGGGATGTACGCCGCCATGCGCGCCATGCAGATCCGGCGGCTGCGGGTCCCGAACCCGCAGGTGCGGATCGGCGAGAAGGAGAAGGTCTGACCGGGGCCGGTTCCGGCCCCTCCCGCCCGGCCCGGCCGGACCGGGCGCGGACGGGCCCGCTCCGCGGCCTGTGAGCGGCGATCATCCTCCGGTTAGGGTCGGGGACATGGAGTTCCGAAACCTGGGCCGGAGCGGTCTGAAGATCAGCGAGATCGCGTACGGCAACTGGCTCACCCACGGCTCCCAGGTCGAGGAGGACGCCGCGCGCGCGTGCGTGCGGACCGCCCTCGACGAGGGGATCACCACCTTCGACACCGCCGACGTCTACGCCGGCACGCGCGCCGAGGAGGTCCTCGGCCGCGCGCTCCAGGGGCAGCGCCGCGAAGGGCTGGAGATCTTCACCAAGGTCTACTGGCCCACCGGGCCCGGCGTGAACGACCGGGGCCTGTCCCGCAAGCACATCTTCGAGTCGATCCACGGCTCCCTGCGCCGCCTCGGCACCGACTACGTGGACCTGTACCAGGCCCACCGGTTCGACTACGAGACGCCGCTGGAGGAGACCCTGCGCGCGTTCGACGACCTCGTCCGGCAGGGCAAGGTGCTGTACGTCGGCGTGTCGGAGTGGCGGGCCGAGGAGATCGAGCGCGCCCTCAAGATCGCCGACGAGATGGGCTTCGACCGGATCGTCTCGAGCCAGCCGCAGTACTCGATGCTGTGGCGGGTCATCGAGGAGGAGGTCGTCCCGCTGTGCGAGCGCGAGGGCGTCGGCCAGATCGTCTGGTCGCCGATCGCGCAGGGCGTGCTGACCGGCAAGTACAAGCCGGGGCAGCCGCTGCCGGAGGGGTCGCGGGCCACCGACGACAAGGGCGGCGCCGACATGATCAAGCGCTACCTGAACGACGACCTGCTGACCCGCGTGCAGAACCTCAAGCCGATCGCCGACGAGCTCGGGCTGTCGATGGCGCAGCTGGCGATCGCCTGGACGCTGCAGAACCCGAACGTGTCGGCGGCGATCGTCGGCGCGTCGCGTCCCGAGCAGGTCACCGACAACGTGAAGGCCGCCGGGGTGAAGCTGGACGCCGACGTGCTGAAGCGGATCGACGACGTGCTCGGCGAGGTCGTCATCCGCGACCCCGCCAAGACCGCCAGCCCGCCCAAGCGCCCCTGACCCGGGCCCGCGGCCCGGCGCCGGGCCGGCGCCGGGCCGGGGGCCGCGGAGCCGGCGGCTCCGCGGCCCCCGCGTCACTCCGGGTCCAGCAGGCTCATCTCGTAGACGAGCGTCTCGCCGTCCAGCAGGACGACCTTGTCGACCTCGTCGGCGCGCAGGCCGCGCCAGTTCTCCCCCAGCCAGCTCTCCGCGTCCGCCTGGGTGGAGAAGGTCTCCTCCGACATGCCGAGCGCGCTCCCGTCGCCCCGCTCCAAACGCCAGCTCCACGCCATCGCGTCGACCTCCCTCGTCGCCGGTGAGACTAGCCGGTCACGAGGCGGCTTCGATGGCGCGGCGCAGCGCCTCGGGGCTCTCGACGTCCGCCGTGTCGAGCTTGCGCCCGTTCACCCGGACCGTCGGCGTGCCCTGGATCCCGGACGATATGTAGCCCTGGCTGACGGTCTTCACGCTGGAGGCGTAGCGCCGGCTCTTCACGCAGGAGGTGAAGTCGTCTCCGGTCAGCCCCAGGGGTTCGGCCAGGGAGAGCAGCTGGTCCGTGGTGTAGCCCGTGGAGCTCTCGCTCTTGGGCTGATTGGCGTAGAGGGCGTCCTGGTAGGACAGCCAGTGCGCGCCGTCGCCGACGCAGCGGAGGGCGGACGCGGCGCGCAGCGAGTTGTCGTGCGCGGGCTGGGTGCTCTCACCGAAGACCACCATCGGGTGGAACACGACCTTGGCGCGTCCCTCGACGACGAGCTGCTTCAGCATCGGGTCGTGCTTGCTGTCGAACGCGCCGCAGGGCGGGCACGCGAAGTCCTCGTAGATGTCGACGACCGGGGCGGTGACGCCCGGCCTGGACATGGCGAGGCTGCCGTCGGCCAGCGGCAGCGCCTCCGCTCCCCCGGCGATCTCGCCGGCCCGCAACTGGACGTCGCCGCCGCCGTCCCCGCCGTCGCCGCCGCTGTCGCGCTGGAGGGCGAACACGACCACCGCCACGATGGCCAGCACGACGACGAGGCCGCCGCCGACCAGCGCGAACACCAGCCCGCCGCCCTTCCGTCCGGGCGGAGGCGGTCCGGGGAACGGACCCTGGGACGGTCCGGGGAACGGGCCCTGGGGCGGTCCGGGAGGCGGGCCGGGAGGCGGGCCGTAGGGCGGCCGGCCGCCGGGGCCGGGCTGCCCCGGCTGGTGCGGCCAGGGGTTGTTCGGGGGGTTGCCCACCGGGGCTCCTCCTGTCGGGGGCGAGGCCATCCTTGGTGATCCTTCCAGGGAGCGTAACCGTAGAGTTCCGACCGGTATGAACATCGAGCTTCGCGGTACCGCCGCCGCCCAGGGCTGGCCCGCGGCGGGCTGCCGGTGCGCGTCCTGCAACCGGCTGCGCGCGTCCGGCGTCCGGCACGAGCCGTTCGCGGCCCTCATCGACGGCGTGCCGATGGACGGCCTGCCGCGCACGGAGGTGCCCGGCGGACACGAGGTCCGCTCGCCCGGCGGCGGGCGCGTCCTGGTGGCGGCGGGCCCGGGGGCGCGGCCGGAGCCGGTGCCGGGGGCCCGGTACGGCGCCGTCCTGCTCGACCTCGCGGGCTCTCCCGAGCACCTCGGCCTGCTGCGCCGCGCCGGCGCGGTGACGTCCGCCACGGAGGTGGCCGCCGTCCATGTGGACCACCGGCTGCCGTCCCCCGCCGAGCTGGAGCGCCGCATGGCGTTCTGGAACCGGCCCGGCGGCGGCCCGTTCCGCACCCTGCTGCTCGGCGGGAGCCGGTCGGGGAAGTCGGCCGAGGCGGAGCTGCGGCTGGCCGCGTGCCCGGACGTCCTCTACGTCGCGACCGGTCCCGTGCGCGACGACGACCCGGAGTGGGCCGAGCGGGTCGCGGCGCACCGGCGGCGCCGCCCCTCCTGGTGGCGCACCGCCGAGACGGCGGCCCTGGCGGACGTCCTGTCGTCGGCGACGGGCGCGGTGCTGGTGGACGGCATCGGGACCTGGCTGGCCGCCGCGATGGACGAGTCCGCCGCTTGGGACGACCCGTCGCGGGTGCTGCCCCGGATCGACGAGCTGGTCGAGGCGTGGCGCGGTACGGCGGCGCGTGTGGTCGCGGTCAGCGACGAGGTCGGGCTATCGCTGGTGCCCGCCACCGCGTCCGGGCGGGCCTTCCGGGACCTGCTCGGGCTGGCCAACCAGCGGCTCGCGGCCGAGTCAGAGGAGGCCGCCCTGGTGGTGGCGGGACGCGTCATGGAGCTGCCGTGATCGAGGGGCTGCGGCTGGCGGTGACGCTGCTGACCGTCGTCCCGCTGGGCCGGGCGCGGGTCGACCGGGGCACCACGCGCGCCGCGATGCTGCTCGCCCCGGCCGCCGGCCTGGTCCCGGGCGGCGCGGCCGCGCTGGTCCTGCTCGCGTGCGGGCCGCTCGGGCTGCCCGGCCTCCCGGCGGCGGTGCTCGCGGTGGCCGCGACGGCGGCGATCACGCGGGCGCTGCACCTGGACGGGCTCGCCGACCTCGCGGACGGGCTCGGCAGCGGCCGGCCCGCCGCCGAGGCCCTGGCCGTCATGAAGCGCTCCGACATCGGCCCGTTCGGCGTGGTGACGCTGCTGCTGACCGTCCTCGCGCAGGTCGCGGCGCTGGCCGCGGCGCCGCATCCGGCCGCCGCCGTCCTCGTCGCGTCCGCCGCCGGGCGGCTGGCGCTCCCGTGGGCCTGCCGGAGCGGGGTCCCGTCCGCACGTCCCGGCGGCCTGGGCGCGCTGGTGGCGGGGACGGTCGGCACGCGCGCCGCGGCCGCGGTCACGGCGGCCGTCCTGGCCGCCGCCGCCGGAGCGGGCGCGGCCACCGGCGGGCCGGTCGGCGCGGCGCAGGCCGCGGTGGCGGTGCTCGCCGCCCTGGCCGCCGCGCTGCTGCTGCTCCGCCGCGCCGTCCGGCGGCTGGGCGGCGTGACCGGCGACGTCCTCGGCGCCCTCGTCGAGACCGCCGCGACGGCCGCGCTGATCGTCCTCGCCGCGCGGCCGTGACGCGCGCCCGGCGGCCGCGAGGCGCGCCGGGACCGGCTCCCGACCGGGCAACGCTTGATCCAAAAGGACGAAAGCGGTCACCGGGAGGACTACCATCGTGCTACGTGACGAGCATCAGCCTTGACAGCGCAGCCCTGGCCAGCCTTGACACCGACGCCCTCGTGATCGGCGTCACCCCAGCCGGGGCGGGAGCGGCGCCGGCCGCCGGGGCGGAAGACCTCGACCGCGCCATGGACGGCCGCCTCGCGGACGCGCTCGGCGCCCTCGGCGCCACCGGCAAGGCCGGTGAGATCACCAAGCTGCCGACCCTCGGGGCCGTCACCGCCAAGATCATCGTCGCCGCCGGGCTCGGCGAGGACCCCTCCGCCGAGGACCTGCGCCGCGCCGCCGGCGCCGCCGTCCGCTCCCTCGCGGGCACCGCCCGGGTCGCCGTGGCGCTGCCGGCCGCGTCGGCGGAGGCCGTCGGGGCGGTCGCGCTCGGCGCGCTGCTCGGCGCCTACTCCTTCGACTCCTTCCGCACCGGCGGCGACCGCAAGGACCCCGTCGCGGAGATCCGGCTCGCGGCGGCCGCCGAGCACGAGGCCGCCGTCGACCGCGCCCGCACCCTCGCGGCGTCGGTGAAGCTCGTCCGCGACCTGGTCAACACCCCGCCCTCGCACCTGACGCCCGAGGACCTCGCCGCCGAGGCGGGCCGCGTCGCCGCCGAGACCGGCCTCGCCATCGAGGTGCTGGACGAGAAGGCCCTCGTGGAGGGCGGCTACGGCGGCATCGCCGGCGTCGGGCAGGGCTCGGTGAACCCGCCGCGGCTCGTCCGGCTCGCCTACACCCACGCCGAGGCGTCCCGGACGCTCGCGCTGGTCGGCAAGGGCATCACGTTCGACTCCGGCGGCCTGTCCCTCAAGCCCACCGAGGCGATGGACTGGATGAAGTCCGACATGGGCGGCGCCGCGGCGGTGCTCGGCGCGCTCGACGCCATCGCCAAGCTCGGCCCCAAGGTCAACGTCGTCGGCTACCTCGCCATCGCCGAGAACATGCCGTCCGGCACCGCGCAGCGCCCCTCCGACGTGCTGCGCATCTACGGCGGCAAGACCGTCGAGGTCCTGAACACCGACGCCGAGGGCCGCCTGGTCATGGCCGACGCCCTCGTCCGCGCCGGGGAGGACTCCCCCGACCTGATCGTGGACGTCGCCACGCTGACCGGCGCGCAGCTCGTCGCGCTCGGCACCCGCACCACCGGCGTCATGGCCAACGACGACGACGTCCGCGAGAAGGTCGTCGCGGCGGCCGAGCGCGCGGGCGAGCCGTCCTGGGGCATGCCGCTGCCGGCGGAGCTGCGCAAGGGCCTCGACTCGGCGGTCGCCGACATCGCCAACATCAGCGGCGAGCGCTGGGGCGGCATGCTCGTCGCCGGGACGTTCCTCAAGGAGTTCGTGCCGGACGGCGTCAAGTGGGCGCACCTCGACATCGCGGGCCCGTCCTTCAACAAGGGCGAGGCCTACGGCTACACCCCGAAGGGCGGCACCGGCGCGGCGGCCCGCACGCTGGTCCAGATCGCCGAGGACCTCGCCGCGGGAATTCTCTAGCGAACCCCACCGCTGTGACCTGGCGGAGAACAGAATAGGTTTCTCGTGGCGGCGGGGGCCCGCCCGATGGTGGCTCCCCGCCCCGCCCTACCACTACGGGCGCCCCGGTCCACGCGGGCGCCGCGACAGGGGAATGGAGCGTCCAGTGGCCAACAACGGCACCTTCGACATCGTCGTCCTAGGCGCCGGCAGCGGCGGTTACGCGTGCGCGCTGCGCGCCGCCGAGCTCGGCAGGTCGGTCGCGCTCATCGAGCGGGACGAGTCCCTCGGCGGGACGTGCCTCAACCGGGGGTGCATCCCCACCAAGGCGCTGCTGCACGCGGCCGAGGTGGCGGACCACGCGCGGGACGCGGCGAAGTTCGGCGTCAAGACCACCTTCGAGGGCATCGACGTCGCCGGCGTGAACGCCTACAAGGACAAGGTCGTCACCACGACCGTGAAGGGCCTCACCGGGCTGATCAAGTCCCGGGGCATCGAGGTCGTGCACGGCACCGGGCGGCTGACCGGGCCGACCACCGTCGAGGTCACCGCGCCGGACGGCGGCACCACCGTCATCGAGGGCGGGCACATCGTCCTCGGCACCGGCTCGCAGCCCAAGAGCCTGCCCGGCCTGGAGATCGACGGCGAGCGCGTCATCTCCAGCGACCACGCGCTGCGGCTGGAGCGCGTCCCCGCGTCCGTCGTCATCCTCGGCGGCGGCGTGATCGGCGTCGAGTTCGCCAGCGTGTGGCGCTCGTTCGGCGCCGAGGTCACGATCGTGGAGGCGCTGCCGCACCTGCTGCCGCTGGAGGAGGAGTCCAGCTCCAAGCGCCTGGAGCGCGCGTTCCGCAAGCGCGGCATCAAGTTCGAGACCGGCACCCGGTTCGAGGGCGTCAAGCCGACGCAGGGCGGCGTCTCGGTCACCCTGGAGGGCGGCAAGGTGATCGACGCCGAGCTGCTGCTCGTCGCGGTCGGGCGCGGCCCGGTCTCCGACGGCATCGGGCTGGCCGAGGCCGGCGTCGAGACCGAGCGCGGCTTCGTCAAGGTCGACGAGTACTGCCGGACGAGCGTCCCCACGATCTCCGCGGTCGGCGACCTCATCCAGACCCCGCAGCTCGCCCATGTCGGGTTCGCCGAGGGCATCCTCGTCGCCGAGCGGCTGAGCGGGCTCACCCCGCCGCCGATCGACTACGACGGCGTGCCCCGCATCACCTACTCCGACCCCGAGGTGGCCTCGGTCGGCATCACCTCCGCGGTGGCCCGCGAGCGCGGGCACCAGATCAAGGAGGTCGTCTACGACCTGGCCGGCAACCCCAAGAGCAAGATCCTCGGGACGCAGGGCGAGGTCAAGGTGATCGCGGCCGTGGACGGCCCCGTCCTCGGCATCCACATGGTCGGCGCGCGCGTCGGCGAACTCATCGCGGAGGGCCAGCTCATCTACAACTGGGAGGCCCTCCCGAGCGAGGTCGCCCAGCTGATCCACCCCCACCCGACCCAGTCCGAGGCGGTCGGCGAGGCACATCTCGCCCTCGCCGGCAAACCACTGCACGTGCACGGCTGAACGCCGCACAAGTAATTCGAAGGAGTCGCTGAGACATGCCGGTCTCCGTCACCATGCCCCAGCTCGGCGAGAGCGTCACCGAGGGCACCGTCACCCGCTGGCTCAAGAAGGAGGGCGAGCGCGTCGAGACCGACGAGCCGCTCCTCGAGGTGTCCACCGACAAGGTGGACACCGAGATCCCCTCGCCCGCCTCGGGCATCCTGACCAGCATCACCGTCGCCGAGGACGAGACCGTCGAGGTCGGCGCCGAGCTGGCCGTCATCGGCGACGAGGGCGACGCGCCGTCCGGCGGCGGCGCCCCGGCCGCCGCGGAGCAGCAGGCCCCGGCCGCGCCGGAGCCGCCGCAGGAGGCCCCGCAGCCGCCGGCGCCGCAGGGCCCGCCGCCCGCCGCGTGGCCGCCGCCCGCGCAGCAGCAGGCCCCGGCGCCGCCCGCGCCGCCGTCGGCCCCGCCCGCGCCCGCCCCGCAGCAGGCGCCGCAGCAGCCCGCCCCGCAGGCGCCCGAGCCGGCCCCGGCCGCCCCGGCGCAGCCCGCGGCCCCGTCCGGCGAGGGCCCGTACGTGACGCCGCTGGTGCGCAAGCTCGCCGCCGAGCACGGCGTCGACCTCGGCGCGGTGAAGGGCACCGGCGTCGGCGGCCGCATCCGCAAGCAGGACGTCCTGGAGGCCGCCCGCGCCGCGCAGGAGGCCGCCGCCCGGCGGCAGGCCGCGCCCGCCGCCCCGGCCGCCCCCGCCGCGGCCCCGGCCGGCCGGCACGCCGCGCCCGCCCCCGCGGGCGCCCCGGCCGAGCAGCTCGCGCTGCGCGGCCGCACCGAGAAGATGTCCCGGATGCGGCAGACGATCGCCCGCCGCATGGTCGAGTCGCTGCAGGTGTCCGCGCAGCTCACCACCGTGGTCGAGGTGGACGTCACCCGCATCGCGCGGCTGCGCGAGCAGGCCAAGGCCGACTTCGAGGCCCGCGAGGGCGTCAAGCTGTCGTTCCTGCCGTTCTTCGCGCAGGCGGCGGTCGAGGCGCTCAAGGCGCACCCGAAGCTGAACGCGGTCATCAACAGCGAGACCAACGAGGTCACCTACCACGACGTCGAGAACCTCGGCATCGCGGTGGACGTGCAGGAGCGCGGCCTGATGGTCCCGGTCGTGCACAACGCCGGGCAGCTGAACCTCGGCGGCCTCGCGCAGCGGATCGCCGACCTCGCCGAGCGCACCCGCGCCGGCAACGTCAGCCCGGACGAGCTGGCCGGCGGCACGTTCACGCTGACCAACACCGGCAGCCGCGGCGCGCTGTTCGACACCCCGATCCTCAACCAGCCGCAGGTCGGCATGCTCGGCACCGGCGCCGTGGTGAAGCGCCCCGCCGTCATCGACGACCCGCAGCTCGGCGAGGTCATCGCGGTCCGGTCGATGGTCTACCTGGCGCTGACCTACGACCACCGGCTGATCGACGGCGCGGACGCCGCCCGCTTCCTCGCCACGATCAAGCACCGCCTGGAGGAGGGCAACTTCGACGCGGACCTCGGTTTGTAGGACGTTGGGGGGTCGTCCCCCTCGATGAACCGCGCCTCTGACGTCGGGTGCGTCCGCGGAGCCCCGCCTGCCGTACGGCCGGCGGGGCTTCGTGCGTCCGGGGAAACGCGGGACCGCGGTGAGAATCTCACCGTCCGGTGGCACCGTCCGCCTAGTGTGGGTGCATGAGGGTCACCGTCACGGGCTCGTCGGGCCTCATCGGCTCGGCGCTGGTGCAGTCACTGCGGGAGGACGGCCACGACGTCGTCCGGCTGGTCCGGCGGGAGCCGGCGCGCGACGACGAGGCGCGCTGGTCACCGGCGGACGGCTGTGTGGAGAAGGACTCCCTGGAAGGGGTGGACGCGGTCGTCCACCTGGCGGGCGCCGGGATCGGCGACCGGCCGTGGACGAAGGCGTACAAGCGCAAGATCAGGGAGAGCCGGCTGGACGGCACCCGCACGCTGGCGGAGGGGATCGCCGCGGCGAACCCGCGTCCCCGGGTGCTGGTGTGCGGGTCGGCGATCGGCTTCTACGGCGACACCGGCGACCGGGAGGTGGACGAGGACTCCCCCGCCGGGCAGGGCTTCCTCGCCGACCTGGTGCGCGACTGGGAGGCGGCGGCCGAACCGGCCCGGGAGGCGGGCGTGCGGGTCGTCCTGCCGCGCACCGGCGTCGTACTGGCCCGCGAGGGCGGCATGCTCGGGCGGACGCTGCCGCTGTTCCGGCTGGGGCTCGGCGGCACGCTCGGCGACGGCCGGCAGTGGACGAGCTGGATCTCCCTCGCCGACCAGGTCGCGGCGCTGCGGTTCCTGATCGACCACGAGATCGCCGGGCCCGTCAACCTGACCGCCCCGAACCCGGTGACGAACGCCGAGTACACGCGGGCGCTCGGCCGCGTCCTGCACCGGCCGGCGCGGCTGGCGGTGCCGCGGTTCGCGCTGCGGGCGGCGCTGGGCGGGTTCGCCGACGAGGGGCCGCTGGTCAGCCAGCGGGTGCTGCCGCGGCGGCTCACCGCCGCCGGGTTCCGGTTCGCGCACGAGCGCGTGGACGAGGCCCTCGCCGACGTCCTGTGAGTCCCAAGATTGGTCAAAGTCCCGGCCGACCCCATTCGGTGGCCATACGGTGACATTGGGACAGCCCGGCTCAAGAGGAGAGTGAATGAGCACCGACGGACAGCCGCACATCCTCGCGATCGGCGGGGGCAGCTTCGTGCCGGACGGCCGGGACGGGCTCGCGCCCAGCCCGCTGCTGCGCTACGCGTTCGACCTGACCGGGCAGGACCGGCCCCGCGTCTGCGTCGTCACGACCGCGATGGGCGACGCGCCCGAGTACATCGCCCGCTCGTACGCCGCGTTCTCCGCGCTGGACGCCGAGGTCAGCCATCTGGCGCTGTTCCCGATGCCGAGCGTCGCCGACATGCGGGCGCACCTGCTCACCCAGGACCTCATCTACGTGGGCGGCGGCAGCGTCGCGAACCTGCTGGCGCTGTGGCGGCTGCACGGGCTCGACGAGATCATGCGGGAGGCGTGGCAGCAGGGCGTGGTGCTGTCCGGGCAGAGCGCGGGCGCGCTGTGCTGGCACGTCGGCGGCAACACCGACTCGTTCGGGCCGCAGCTCAAGCCGATGACCGACGGGCTCGGCCTGCTGCCGTTCTCGTGCGGGGTGCACTACGACAGCGAGCCGCAGCGCCGCCCGCTGCTGCAGCAGCTCGTCGGCGAGGGGACGCTGCCGGGCGGGTACGCGGCCGACGAGTCGGTGGCCCTGCACTACGTCGGCACCGAGTTCGTCCAGGCCGTGTCCTACCGGCAGGACGCGGGCGCCTACCGCGTCGAACCCGACGGCCCCGGCAAGGCGAAGGAGACGCGGCTGGAGCCGCGGCTGCTCGCCGCCCTCTGAGGAGCGATCGCCCCGTCCGCGGCATAAGCTGGCCGGGTGAGCGATGTGGACGTACGCGAGCTGGTGGTGGTGCACGCGGGGTTCGGCGAGGCTGCCGTCCCCTACGAGGCGGGCTGGGAGCTGCAGAAACGCACCCACGCGCTCCGGGTGGACGACGCGATCCCCGACACCGTCCTGCTGCTGGAGCACCGGCCGGTGTACACGGCGGGCAAGCGGACCGAGGCGCTCGACCGGCCGTTCGGCGACCCCGGCGCCCCGGTGGTCGACGTCGACCGCGGCGGCAAGATCACTTGGCACGGTCCGGGGCAGCTCACCGGCTACCCGATCGTCCGGCTGCCCGACCCGGTGGACGTCGTCGGCTACGTGCGGCTGCTGGAGCGGATGATGATGGACGTCTGCGCCGAGCTCGGGCTGGCGACGGTCACCGTGGAGGGCCGCAGCGGCCTGTGGGTGCCGGGCACGCCCGACCGCAAGATCGGCTCCATCGGCATCCGGGTGGCGCGCGGCGTCGCGATGCACGGCTTCATGCTGAACTGCGACAACGACATGGGCTGGTTCGACAAGATCGTCCCCTGCGGGATCCGGGACGTCGGCTCGACCAACCTCAGCCGGGAGCTCGGCCGCCGGGTCGCGGTCGCGGAGGTCGTCCCGCTGGTCGAGCGGCATCTCGCCGCGGCGCTCGGCGCGGCGGAGACGTTCCACCGCACCACGGCGCAACTGGGCGTGGCCGGGCAGGCCGTACCGGCGGATCGGCCCGTACCGGCGGAAGAGGCCCGGTCGGCGGACGGGGCCCGGTCGGCGGATGAGGCCCGGTCGGCCGTCTAGGCCATGACCTTGTAGACGGCCTGGCCCTCGGCGGCGGCCGCCGCGAAGAACCGCGTCAGCCCCTCGTAGGCGGGCTTGAGGACCTTGTCGCGGGCGGCGCCGTCGAGCCGGCCCGCGTCCTGGACCCCGGCCCGGTTCATCGCCGCCGGGTCGTACCGTCCGGCGACCTTCGCGAACGGCGTCGCGGCCAGATGGTCGGCGGTCGGCTTGACCCGGTCCGGCGCGAGGAAGATCACATCCATGCCGAGCTCGTCGGCGCCGTCCTCGGTGAGCAGCCGGCCGCCGCACACGACGTCCGCCTCGGGCTGCCGCCCGTCCCACGGGTCGCCGGTGACGAGGTAGTGCACCGCCTGCCACGCCCAGCCCAGCTCGAACAGTCCCGGCGCGCCGCGGCGGCGCCAGTCGGGGGCACCGAAGATGTGGCGGGCGACGCGGCCGGGATCCGGCTCCCCCTCCAGCACCGGCGGCACCCTGAGGTACGACATTGCCAGGCCCACGGCGGTCCTCCTGCTAACGCTGTTGCGTGACGACAGGGAGTCACCCTAGAGAGATCCACTGTCGACCATGGCCGAAACACGCGAATCGGCTACGTGACCGGGGTACTGTCATACGTTCGAGATCGCTCCGATACGCCATCGAGGCCGCGTCGGCCGAGGTGCCGCCACCGGAGATCGGGACGTACGCTGGGACCCGTGACGACGGTGACACCCGAGGGACGCAAGCTCCTGCGCGTCGAGGCGCGCAACAGCCAGACCCCGATCGAGCGCAAGCCAGAGTGGATCAAGACCCGGCTGAAGATGGGCCCGCAGTACCGCGAGCTCTCCGGCCTGGTGAAGTCCGAGGGCCTGCACACGGTGTGCCAGGAGGCCGGCTGTCCCAACATCTACGAATGCTGGGAGGACCGCGAGGCCACCTTCCTCATCGGCGGCGACCAGTGCACCCGGCGCTGCGACTTCTGCCAGATCGACACCGGCAGGCCGAAGGCCCTCGACCGCGACGAGCCGCGCCGCGTCGCCGAGTCCGTCGCGACGATGGGCCTGCGGTACGCGACGGTGACCGGCGTCGCCCGCGACGACCTGGAGGACGGCGGCGCCTGGCTGTACGCGGAGACCGTCAGGCAGATCCACGCGGCCGTCCCCGGCTGCGGCGTGGAACTGCTCATCCCCGACTTCAACGCCGTTCCCGAGCAGCTCGCCGAGGTGTTCTCGTCCCGGCCCGAGGTGCTCGCGCACAACGTGGAGACCGTCCCGCGGATCTTCAAGCGGATCCGGCCCGGGTTCCGCTACGAGCGGTCCCTGGAGGTCATCACCAAGGCCCGCGCGGACGGCCTGGTCACCAAGTCCAACCTGATCCTCGGCATGGGCGAGACCCGCGAGGAGATCTCGCAGGCGCTGCGCGACCTGCACGAGGCGGGCTGCGAGCTCATCACGATCACCCAGTACCTGCGGCCCAGCCCGCTGCACCACCCGGTGGAGCGGTGGGTGAAGCCGGAGGAGTTCGTGGAGCTGTCGGCCGAGGCCGAGGAGATCGGCTTCGCGGGCGTCATGTCCGGGCCGCTCGTCCGGTCCAGCTACCGCGCCGGGCGCCTCTACAAGCAGGCGATCGAGGCGCGCGCGTAGGCGGGGGTTGTCGGGTCGGGCGCCCGACCCGACTATCCTTGGATTCATGTCGAAAAAGCCCACGGACGGGGCCCAGGAGCGTCCGGGCCGCCTCAAGCAGATCCGCATGGTCGCCCAGGTGCTCCGGCAGGCCGACCCGAAGGCGCTGCCGATCGTGTTCGCCTCGGCGATCGGAACCCTGGTCGTCGTCATCCTCGTGGGGCTGTTCGTCGGCCAGCTGTGGTTCTTCATCCCGCTCGGCCTGCTCGCGGCGCTCGCCGTCGGCATGATCGTCTTCGGTCAGCTCGCGCAGCGCGCCCAGTACAAGGTGATCGCGGGGCAGCCGGGCGCGGCGGCCGCGATCCTCAAGAACATGCGCGGCAACTGGACGGTCACCGAGGCGGTGAGCGGCAACCGCAACCTCGACATGGTGCACCGCGCGGTCGGCCGCCCGGGGGTGATCCTCGTGTCGGAGGGGCCGCGCCAGCGCGTCGGCCCGCTGCTCGGCGCCGAGAAGAAGCGGATCTCCCGTGCCGCCCAGC
The DNA here is from genome assembly GCF_900188445.1 of Actinomadura meyerae. Classification (GTDB taxonomy): domain Bacteria; phylum Actinomycetota; class Actinomycetes; order Streptosporangiales; family Streptosporangiaceae; genus Spirillospora; species Spirillospora meyerae. Next base: position 279,863 of record NZ_FZOR01000001.1, on the reverse strand, counting down.
AGGTGCCGATCTACGACGTGCAGGTCGGGGACGGCGAGGGCCAGATCCCGGTCGACAAGCTGCAGCGGCACCTGATGAAGCTGCCCCGCAACCTCACCAAGGGGCAGGTCGCGGAGCTGAACGACCGGCTCCAGGCGCTCCCCCGGTCGATGCAGATGCCGAAGGGCCCGATTCCCAAGGGCGTGAAGATGCCGAAGGGCCCCAAGCCGAAGACGCGCTGAGAACGACCGGGAACGCCCGGAACCCAGAACATATGCGAGAGCGCCCCCGCGGGGGCGCTCTTTCGTTTCGCGGCTAGATGTTGACGACGACCGTGTTGCTCGCGCGGTCGTGCAGGCCGCGGTAGTCGCGGTCCCAGAACAGCGCGGGCAGCACCAGCAGCAGCAGCGCCGCCCGGGCCAGGCCGAAGCCGAGCCCGACGGGCCGCCCGTCCAGCCGCACGACGCGGATGCCGGCGATCCGCTTGCCGATCGTGATGCCGAGGAACGCGGTGAGCACCCACGCCTGCAGCCCGAAGATCGCCAGCGTCCACAGGCTGCGCTCGGCCGGCTCCCAGCCGAGCCCGCGCGCCAGCAGGCTCGCGACCAGCATCGACAGGCCCCAGTCGAGGAACAGCGCGAGGAGCCGCCGGCCGTAGGAGGCGACGGCGCCACCGCCCTGCTCCGGGAGCCCGAGCCGCTCGCCGGGCCGGCCGAGGTCGGCGCCCGCCGCGCCCGCGCCGCTCAGCCACGTCTGCGTCCACCGGGGCCCGGCCGCCCGCCCCTTACCACCGCTCATGGCGTCTACGCTATCCCGTCCGCCGAGGCGATCCGCCGGGGGCGGAGTGACGCGTAACACAGCGGAAACATACGAGACACGGCCGGGAAACCGCGCCGCCCTAGCGTTTCAAAAAGCCGAGATGCGCCTTGAGGAGGCCGGATGTTCACCAGCGCCGAAGAGGTCCTGAGCTATATCAGGAACGAAGGTGTGCGATTCGTCGACTGCCGGTTCGTGGACCTGCCGGGCAAGATGCAGCACTTCACGTTCCCCGTGGAGAGCTTCGGCGAGAGCGTCTTCACCGAGGGGCTGATGTTCGACGGCTCGTCCGTCCGCGGCTTCCAGGAGATCCACGAGTCGGACATGCTCCTGCTCCCGGACCCGACGACCGCCGTGGTCGACCCGTTCCGGCAGCACAAGACCCTGAACCTGAACTTCTTCGTGCACGACCCGCTGACCGGCGAGCCGTACAGCCGCGACCCGCGCAACGTCGCGAAGAAGGCGCAGGACTACCTGCGCGGCACCGGCATCGCCGACACCTGCTACTTCGGCCCCGAGGCCGAGTTCTACATCTTCGACGACGTCCGCTTCGAGACGAAGCAGAACGCGGGCTACTACTACCTCGACTCGGTCGAGGGCGCGTGGAACACCGGCCGCGAGGAGGCGGGCGGCAACCTCGGCGCCAAGCCCCCGTACAAGGGCGGCTACTTCCCCGTCCCGCCGATGGACCACTACACCGACCTGCGCTCGGAGATGGTGGCGCAGCTGCTGGACGTCGGCATCCACGTCGAGATGCAGCACCACGAGGTCGGCACCGCCGGCCAGGCCGAGATCGACTTCCGCTTCGACACGCTGCTGAAGACGGCCGACCAGCTCATGCTGTACAAGTACATCGTCAAGAACGTCGCGCGCGACGCCGGCAAGACCGTCACGTTCATGCCGAAGCCGATCTTCGGCGACAACGGCTCCGGCATGCACTGCCACCAGTCCCTGTGGAAGGACGGCGCGCCGCTCTTCTACGACGAGGTCGGCTACGCGGGCCTGTCCGACAACGCCCGCTACTACATCGGCGGCCTGCTGAAGCACGCCCCGTCGCTGCTGGCGTTCACGAACCCGACGGTGAACAGCTACCACCGCCTCGTCCCCGGCTACGAGGCGCCGGTCAACCTGGTCTACTCGCAGCGCAACCGCTCGGCGTGCATCCGCGTCCCGATCACGGGCTCGAACCCGAAGGCCAAGCGCATCGAGTTCCGCGTCCCGGACCCGTCCTGCAACCCGTACCTGGCCTTCTCCGCGATGCTCATGGCGGGCCTGGACGGCATCCGCAACAAGATCGAGCCGGCCGAGCCGGTCGACAAGGACCTCTACGAGCTGCCGCCGGAGGAGGCCCGCGCGATCCCGCAGGTCCCCGGCTCGCTCCCCGAGGTCCTCGCGGCCCTGGCGGACGACCACGACTACCTCCTCGAGGGCGGCGTCTTCACCCCGGACCTCATCGAGACCTGGATCACGATGAAGAACGAGTTCGAGATCGACCCGATCCGGCTCCGCCCGCACCCGCACGAGTTCGAGCTGTACTACGACATCTGATCGCCGGAGCAGTGCGCCGGCCCCGCTCTCCGCGGGGCCGGCGTTCTGCTGTCGGCCGTGGCCCGTCAGCCCGTGGGCGCGGGGGTCTCGAACAGGCCGCTCGCCATGTCCTCGGCGGCCTGCTCGCGCGCCTTGTAGTGGATCTTCTTGCCGGTGGCGGTGAGCGGGAGCGCGTCCACGAACCGGTACGCGCGGGGGCGCTTGTACGGGGCGAGCATGGGGTGCTCGCGGCAGTGCCGTTCGCAGTCGGCGGCGGTCAGCGCCGCCCCCTCCGGCGTGTCGGCCCGCACCACGTAGGCGACGACCCGCCGGCCCCACTTCTCGTCCGGGACGCCCACCACGAGGCTGTCGGCGACGCCGGGGTGCCCGTTGAGGGCCTCCTCGACCTGGACGGGGTGGACGTTCTCCCCGCCGGAGATGATCATGTCGTCCTTGCGGCCGACGATCGTGACGTACTCGTCGGCGTCCCAGGTGGCGAGGTCGCCGATGTACAGCCAGCCGCGGTGGAAGCGGCGGGCCTGGTGCTCCGGGGCGTTGGCGTAGGACTGCCCGCACTTGGGCGACCGGACGATCACCTCGCCGACCTCGGTGCCGTCGCGGGCGACGTGGTCGTCCGGTTCGGCGAGCCGGTCGTCGTAGACCCGGACCACCGCGACGTCGTCGTCGGTGCAGGCGCGGCCGGCGGTGCCGGCGTGCTCGGGCAGGTCGGCGGGGCGCAGGAAGGTGTTCCAGAACGCCTCGGTGGTGCCGTACCCGTTGAAGATCCGCGGGGTCAGGGTCTTCTGGTAGTGCAGGCACGCCTCGCGTTCGAGCGGTGCGCCCATGGTGACGATGCCGCGCAGGGAGGACAGGTCGCGAGGACGCGCGGTCTGCGCGCGCGCCAGCATCGCCAGGTTGGTCGGGGCGCCGATCAGGTAGGTCAGCCCGAGCGTCTCGACGAGGTCGAGGCAGCGGTCCGGGTCGAAGGCGCGCATCGGCACCACCTGCGCGCCCGCGTAGAAGGCCGGGTTGGGGCCGCCGGAGTACAGGCCGCCGCGGTGGAACCACGGCGTCATGTTGAGCGTGCGGTCCTCGGGGCTGAGCGGGAAGTGCATGATCACGTCGTGCGCGGTGAACACCTCGGCGACGCTGTTCACCGGGACGCCCTTGGGCATGCCGGTCGTGCCGGAGGTGTAGAGCCGGGTGGTCTCCGCCCAGGTCGACTCCGTGCCCGGGAGGGGGCGCGGTTCGGCGGCGTAGAGGTCGGCGAAGGGCACCGCGCCGGGCAGCGGGTCCCCGTCCCCGACGGCCGCGACCAGGGCGGGGCGGTGCTCGGCCCGCTCCAGCGCGGCGGCCGCCTGGTCGGTGAACGCCGTGTCGTACACGAACACCGAGGGCCTGCCGTCGTCCAGCACGAAGGCCGTCTCCCCGGGCGCGAGCCGGAAGTTCACCGGGGAGCCGACCGCGCCGCACGCCTGGGTCGCGAGGTAGAGCTGGGCGAACTCCGGGCCGTTGCAGAGCTGGTAGACGACGGTGCCGCCCGGCCCGGCGCCCGCGTCCGCCAGGCCGGCGGCCAGCCGGTCCACCAGGCCGCCCAGCTCGGCGTAGGTGAGGTCTGTGCCGGTCGCCGGGTCGTGGAGGGCGGTGCTGCGCGCGTAGCGGTGGACGTTGCGGCGGAAGCCCGCGAGATAGGTGAACTCGTGCTCGAAGTAGCGGCGGTACGCGGTCGGATCGTAGCCCGTCATCGCTGCCCTCCTCGGGGCGTCAGGTGGTCATGGGCGGGGCTGACGGGAAGCGGGGAGCGCGCTTCTCCCGGAGCGCGGCGGCGCCCTCGACGACGTCGGGGCCGAGGAAGCCGAGCATCTCGTAGGCGGCGGACTGCTCGAAGATGGGGCCGGCCATGCGCAGCCAGCCGTTGAGGGCGCGCTTGGTCCAGCGGATCGCCTGCTGCGAGCCGGTGGCGAGGGAGTCGGCGACGCGCAGCGCCTCCGGCAGCACGTCCTCGCGCGCGACGGCCTTGCTGACGAGCCCGATCCGCTCGGCCTCGGCGCCGTCGATCATCTCGCCGGTGAGCAGGTGGTAGCGGGCCTTGGCCATGCCGACCAGCAGCGGCCAGATGATCGCCGCGTGGTCGCCGGCGGCGACGCCGAGCTTGACGTGCCCGTCGCCGATCTTGGCGTCGCGGGCGCAGATGGAGATGTCGGCCATCAGCCCGACGACCGTCCCGGCGCCGACGGCGACCCCGTTGATCGCGGACACCACCGGCTTCTCGCAGTCGACGATGTTGTAGACGAGGTCGCGCATCTCGCCCAGCATGTGCGAGACGCGCTCGTGGTCGCCGGTCATGCGCTCGACCATGCCGAGGTCGCCGCCCGCCGAGAACGCCTTGCCCGCGCCGGTCACGACCGCGACCCTGGTCTCCGGGTCGGCGGACACGTCGGTCCACACGCGCGCCAGCTCGGTGTGCATGCCCTCGTCGGCGGCGTTGTACTTCTCGGGCCGGTCCATGGTGATCAGCAGGACCCCGTTGGGGCGCCGCTCGAACCGGAGCTGCTCGTACTCCGCGTACTTCTTCATCGGTCTCGTCCCTCTCGGTCAGCTCATGGTGAGGCCGCCGCTGACGCTGACGGTCTGCCCGGTCACGTAGCCGGCCTCGTCCGACGCGAGGAACGCCACCACGGCGGCGATGTCGGCGGGCTCGGCCAGCCGGCGGAACGGTATCGCCCGGACGAGCGCCTCGCGCAGCCCGGGGTCGTCGCCGCCCATGGAGGCGAACAGCGCGGTGTCGGTGGGGCCGGGGGACACGCAGTTGACCCGCACCCCGTGCCGGGCGTGCTCGCGGGCGAGCGTCTTGGTGAAGGCGATCACCCCGCCCTTGGCGGCGGAGTAGACCGCCTCCCCGGACGAGCCGACCCGTCCGGCGTCCGACCCGATGTTCACCACCGCGCCGGACTTCTGCGCCGCCATGATCGGCAGCACCGCGTGGCAGGCGTGCAGGACGCCGTAGAGGTTGACCGCCATGATCCGGTCCCAGTCGGCGGGGTCGGAGTCGACGAACCGGCCCGCCACGTCCCATCCCGCGTTGTTGACGAGCACGTCGATCCGGCCGAGCCGCGAGGCGGCCTCGTCGACCGCCGCGGTGACCGACTCCCGGGACGTGACGTCCACGCGGAGCCCGATCGCGTCTCCGCCGAGGTCGGCGGCGGTTTGCTTCGCGGCGTCCCCGTCGATGTCGGTGGCCGCGACCGCGGCGCCCTCGGCGGCGAGCTTCTCCGCGATCGCCCGCCCGATGCCGCGGCCGGCGCCGGTCACGATCGCGGTCCTGCCCTGCAGTCTTCCCATCGCTGGTCCTCACGGTCGGGGAGTGCGCCGCACTCCGGGTGTCACGGGGCGTAGGCGCGGCCGAGCAGGTGCCGCGCGATCACGAGCTTGGACGCCTGCGCGGTGCCGTCGCCGATCTCCAGCCCGATCACGTCCCGCAGCCGCTGCCCGATCGGGTTCTCGGTGGAGTACGCGGTGTGCCCGAACGTCAGCAGGCACTGGTGGATGACGTCGGCGGCGAGCTTCGGCGCCCAGAACTTCGCCATGGCGGCCTCGGCACCGTGGCCGAGCCCGGTGTCCTTGCGCCACAGCGCCTCGTAGCAGACGTGCCGCGCCCCGCGCAGGTACGCGGCGTGCTCGGCGAGCGGGAAGGAGACGCCCTGGAAGCGCCCGATCGGCTGCCCGAACGCCTCCCGCTCTTGCGCCCACGCCACCGCCTCCTCCAGTGACGCGGCGGCGGCGCCGAGGCAGGCGAGCCCGATGATGGCGCGCGAGTAGTCGAACCCCTGCATGACCGACACGAAGCCGTCGCCGGGGGCTCCGACCATCCGCCCGGCCGCGACCGGCAGCCCGTCGAAGTGCAGCGACGCCCGCCCGATCGACCGTCCGCCCAGGTCGTCGAACCGCGCCCGCGTGACGTACCGGTCGTCCAGCTCGACGTAGAAGGCGCTCACGCCGCGCGGCCCGGGACCGCCGGTGCGCGCCAGGACGACCGCCGTGTGCGCGTCCGCGCCGAGGGTGATCGAGGTCTTCTCCCCCTCCAGCCGCCACCCGTCGCCGTCCGGCCGGGCGGTCATCCGCAGGTTCGCCGCGTCCGTCCCGTGCTCCGGCTCCGTCACGCACAGGGCGGGCAGGACCCGCCCGCCGGTGATCGGCGGCAGCCACTCGGCGCACTGCGCCTCGGTCGCGTTCCGCACCAGGATGTCGCCGATCAGCGCGGTCAGGACGATCACGTAGGTGGCGTTCACGTCGGCGCGCCCGACCTCCTCGGCGGCCATGCCCGCGACGACGGCCCCGGCGTCCTGCCCGCCGTACCGCTCCGGGACGCGCAGCCCGGTCAGCCCTATCTCCGCCATGTCGGCGACCAGGCCGTCCCGCAGCCGCCCGGTCCGGTCGCCGGCCTGGTAGTGCGGCGCCAGCGCGCGGGCGGCGAACCGCCGCACCTCCTGCCGGTACGCCTCCTGGTCGGTGGTGAACGCGAAGTCCATGAGCCCTCCGCCGACCAAGGTGGCAAACTTTGACTCTGGGGTCAATAGTTGGCCCCAGAGTCAAATTGCTACTCTTGAGTCAATTCACGGGAGAGGGGCGGCGTTGACCAGCGGCAGGCAGGCGCTCGCGGACACCCCGGGCTCGGGCCGGGTTCAGCGGCGGCGCGGCCGCCGCACCAAGGAGATCCTCACGACCGCCGCCGAGCTGTTCGGCGAGCGCGGCTTCGACGCGGTCAGCCTGGAGGACGTCGCCGAACGGCTGGACGTCACGAAGGGCTCCCTCTACTACTACTTCCGCAGCAAGGACGAGCTCGGGACCGCCGCGATCGAGTCGCTCGGCAACGACTGGACCGACCGCCTGGAGCGGCTCCCCGCCGCCCGGACCGGGACCCCCGCCGAGCGACTGCGCGCCCTGCTGCACGAGCACATCAGCATCGCCGTCCGCGAGTACCCGGCCGGGCTGCGGCTCTTCCTCGTCCCCCGCGACTGGCCCGCCGACACGGCCGCCCGCATCAAGGCCCTGCGCCGCCGCCACAACGAGATCTTCCGGTCGGTCATCGAGGAGGGCGTCCGCTCCGGCGAGTTCACCGTGACCGGCATCGGCACCACGCTCCAGTGCATGCACGCCGCCATGAGCCAGGCCCCCACCTGGTGCACCCACCTCCCCGAACCCGCCCGCGCCGCCGCCATCGACGAGCTGACCGAGACCCTCCTGATGCTCGTCGGCCACACGCCGAACCCCGATACGACGCTTTGACGCTGTGATTGCGTCACAGTATCATCGTGGCATGCTCTACCCGACCCCTGACCTCACGGGCGCGGACGACAAAGTGCTCGGTGAGATCGAGGAGATGCGCCGTGCACTGCGCCATCAGGTGCGCAACGCCCCCTCGAAGTGGACGCGGGGGTTGCGGAAGTTCCTCACCGCCGACGCCGTGGCGGCGTCCAACTCCATCGAGGGCTTCAAGGTCGCCACGGTCGACGTCGAAGACTTGATGGAAGGCGAGCGTGACGTCGAGGTCTCAGAGGAGGACCGGGAGGAGACCCTCGCCTATCAACGCATGATGACCTACATCCAGAGCCTCCACGACGTGGAAGATTTCGCCTATAGCAAGGGCCTCCTCAACGCCCTGCACTGGATGCTCCAGGGACACCGCCACACCTCTCGCAAGCCCTCCGGCCAGTGGCGCCAGGGGCCGGTCTACGTCACCGATGCCCGCGACTCCAGCATCGCCGCGTACACCGCCCCGGACGCGGGCGACGTTCCCGCGCTCATGGACGAACTGATCGACTGGCTCAATGCGGACCATGACGCGCATCCGCTGATCCGCGCCGCGATGGCGCACCTGCATCTGGTGTCGATCCATCCCTGGGCGGACGGCAACGGCCGCATGTCCCGCTCGCTGCAAACGCTGATGATCGCGCGGGAGGGCGTCCTCGCTCCGGAGTTCTCCTCGATCGAGGCATGGCTGGGGCGACCCGGCAACACCTGGGAGTACTACCGCGAGCTGGCCGCCCGCGGTGCGCGGTACATCCCCGACCAGGACGTCTCGAGCTGGGTCCGCTTCAACCTCACCGCGTACCACCAGCAGGCGCAGAGCGTTCAGGGCCGCCTCGCCCGAGCCGGACGGGTGTGGGAGGTCCTCGCCGCGTTCGTCCGGGAGACCGGCCGGGACGAGCGGATCACCAGCGCCCTGCACGACGTCGCCATGACCGGCCGGGTCCGCCGCCTCCGCTACGAGCATGCCGAGGGTCTCAGCCTTCAACAGGCCCAGCGCGACCTACGCGACCTCGTGGCCGCCGAGATCCTCACGTCCGTCGGCCGCACCCGGGCCCGCTATTACACCGCGGGTCCGCGCTTCCCCGAGGACGCCCTGCAGATCGCACGCACCCCCATGAGCCTCACCGACCCGTACGCCGCCTGAGAGTCGTCCGAACCGCCCACAAGGCCGGCGGGAGCCACGGCTGTGAAAGGTGCCAGGCGCGCCGAGACCTCAATGCGCGCCCCGAGCAGGTCGTGGCATGGCGACAGCGGGTCGCCGGTGGAGGCGATGAACCACGGCACGCCGCCCACGCCCGGCTTCACCCAGACGCTCTCCCCCACTTCGGGGAGCGCGGGTGAGAACACCCGCAGGAGCGGCAGCGGCCGGTCATAGCGCCGTACCGTGCTCCAGCCCGCGAGTCGGAGGTCCTCGCCGAGGCGGTCGAGGTGGGTCTCGGGGGTCACTCGGCGCGCCAGATGATGGTGCCGGTGGCGTCGCGCCAGGCTTCGCCGACCGTGCGGAGATCGACGTAGGAGGTGGTGCCGTCGGGGGCCAGGGCGACATGCCGCACCTTGCCGGCGGCGCGGCTCTCCAGCTCGCGCAACGCCTCGTGGACGTGCCGGATCGCCCTGTTGCGGTCGTCGGTCACCCCGGCCCGCCCCACGTCCCGCCCCCACACGTCCCACGCGTAGATCCTGAGTGGTTCGGTGGTCTTCGGCGTGCGCAACTTGCCCTCCCTGATCGTGGTCACTGCGTCACGGAGAGCATGCGGCCGGTGACGCGGTGCGGGAGGTGCGGTGCGCGCCTGCTCCCAGAGGGGCGCGGTTCGCGCCCCTCTGGGAGGGCGCGCGTTGCCCTCAGGCGGGCAGCCCCAGGAGGCGGGCGAACGTCCGGGCGCGGCGGTCGATCATCGGGCCCCCGTGGTCGACGGCGTCGGCGGCCATTTGCCGGGCCTGGGGTGAGTAGTGCACCGAGTCGTTGCAGACGGGGTAGGCGCGCTCCAACCAGTCGAGGGCGGCGGAGTAGTCGCGGCGCCGGTGGTAGGTGCGGGCCGTCTCCACCATGAGGCGGGCGCGGCGTTCCCTGCTCGGGACGGTGTCGGGGTCGATCTGCCGCGCGTGGTCGCGGGCGGCCGCCGACTTCGACAGGTCGGCTCGCACGGACACGGCGTGGACGGCCACGTTCGAGGAGCCGAACTGCGTCCACGGGTGGTGGTAGCCGGGCGGGAGCCGCTCCGCCACCGCCTGCGCCTCGTCAAGGTGGCGGAGGGCCTCGCCTTCGCGCCCATCACGGGCGTTCGAGGTGGCGGCGTGCAGCAGGAGCGCGCCGTACATCGCCTGCAACTCCACCGGGCCGCCCTCCAGGCGGGGTTCGAGGAGGGCCGCCGCTTCATTGACGAGGGTCAGCGCGCCCTCCACGTCGCCCGCGGAGCGCTGGACGATCGCCTGCGTCCAGGCGGCTCCGGCAAGGGCGACCGGCCGGTCCGCGGTGTGGGCGGCGGCCACGCCGCGGTCGGCCACCACCCAGATCAGTTCGGGTTCGGCCGCCCAGACCAGTTCGTGCTGGACGAGCGCGTAGAGGTCGGCCAGGACGGCGTTGGCCGCTCGGCGGTCGTCGCCTTCGGCCGTCCGGGCGGTGGCACGCGCGTCCCGCACGAGGGCGGGGAGGACGCGCCCCACATCGGTCCGGTGGGTGGGCGAGCCGTGCCACAGTCGCCATGCCTGGGAGACGCGCGCCGCGAGCCCGGGGACGTCCACCCGGGTCTCGGGGACGGCGAGCAGGGGGTCGCGGACGGCCTCGCGGATCGGGGGTATCGCCGCGAGCGGGATGCGGGAGAACGACGCGACCGGGATCGCCGCCGCGTCGCCGAGGTCCATGTCGGTGCCCGCGAGCAGCGCCACGTCGCCGGTGCCGAGCGCCTCGGCGAGCCTGACGAGGGTCGGCAGCCGGGGCGGGAGCCGGCGGCCGGTTTCGATCCCCTTGAGCCAGGACGCGGACCTGCCGACGAGCCCGGCGAGGGTCGGCCGCGTGAGCCCCTTGCGCTCGCGGAGGATGCGGATGCGCTCCCCTGTGCGCCTTCCCGCGAGGTCGTCCAGCATCGGCCGCGTTCCTCTCGTGTCGCCCCTTCCAGGCTAGGCGTGGAGGGCGGCGCTTCCCAGGGGGTTCTGTGGGTGGGCGCCGGCATTATGAGCGCAGAGGGCGGGATGAGGGATCAGACAGTCTCGGGGGTCACTCGGCGCGCCAGATGATGGTGCCGGTGGCGTCGCGCCAGGCTTCGCCGACCGTGCGGAGGTCGACGTAGGCGGTGGTGCCGTCGGGGGCCAGGGCGACATGCCGCACCTTGCCGGCGGCGCGGCTCTCCAGCTCGCGCAACGCCTCGTGGACGTGCCGGATCGCCCTGTTGCGGTCGTCGGTCACCCCGGCCCGCCCCACGTCCCGCCCCCACACGTCCCACGCGTAGATCCTGAGTGGTTCACGGTTCGGGCGCACCCGTTGGATGTAGTACGTCATGGAGGCAAGACTCTCCGTGACGTTACGCCCGGACGGACAGAGTTTCTGTCCCTGCGTCAGACGAGAAGACCGATCCGACCTGCCAGATCTCGGGCATCCCGCCGCATTGCGGTCGGGCCATCCTTGGCCAGTTCGACGGTCATGCGGCGCGCGTACCCGTTGTAGCGGACGGTCTCCGGCGCGGCGATGTAGGCGTGGTCGAGCATGCCGAGCGTCGCGGCGTCGTCGCCCGAGAGCCGCCAGGCCCGCGCCGCCTCGATCAGGTGGCGACCGCGCCGGGGCTGGGACGGGATCGCGGACGCCTCGGCCTTGCGGGCCTGCTTGCGCGCCTCCCCCGCCTGCCTCAGCTCGACGGCGATCGTCACCGCATGGGCGCCCATGATGACGCGCGAGAACGAGGTCATCGGGTCGTAGTGGGACGGCGGGAGCGTCTGCGCGATCCGGTCGGCCCGGTCCCACCAGCGCCACGCGGTCCCCGCCTGCCCTGCCCGCGCGGCGGTGTAGGCGACCTCGTGGTGGAGGGCGCCCCACATCGCCCGCAGCTCGGCGTCCGCGTCCTCCACATGGGGCCTGAGGAGGTCGAGCCCCTCGCGGTTGACGGCTTCCGCCGCGTCGAAGTCGCCCGCGTCCCGGTGCGCCTGCGCGGCCAGCCACACGGCGCCGCCGAACGCCTTGGGATCCTCGGACTCCTCGGCGGCCATGATGCTGCGCTCGACGATGCGCCACAGCAGGTCGGCGGACGGCTGGTACGCCACGTAGAACTGCGCGAGATTGTAGATCCGCGCCAGCAGCGACAGGGCGCGCCGCCGCTCCGCGCCCTCGTACCCGCGCACGGCCTGTTTGGCGTCGCGGATGAGTTCGGGGAGGAGCCCGCCGAGCACGGTGCGGTGGTCTGGGGAGGCGTGCCGGGCCCGCCATGCCGCGTCGAGGCGCGCCTGCAGGTGGTCCAGCGGGCTCGGCGGGCCGGTCATCGCCACCGCCACGGCGTTGATCGCGTCCCGGACGTCGTTGAGCGCCGGGTGGCCCGGGCCGCGGAACATGCTCACCGGGAGCGGCTCGCCGCCGGTCAGCTTGCCGACGTCCCGCAGTTTGAGGGCCTCGGCGAGGTTGAGCAGCGTCGGCAGCTTGGGCTGGCCGATCTCGCCCCGCTCGACCGCCTTGACCCACCGCGCGTTCCGGCCGATCAGGCCGCCCAGGACCTCGCGTGACATCCCGCGCCGCTCCCGGTAGTACCGGATGCGCCGGCCCACGGTGAGATCGGGGTCCGCCGGGTCGACGTTCCGCTCGCTCAAGGCCCTGCCCTTCCTCCGAGTCGCGACGCTTCCAGGCTAGGCGTGGAGGGCGGTGCTTCCCAGGGGGTTCTGTGGGTGGGCGCTGGCATTATGGGCGCGGAGGGCGGGATGAGGGTCAATGCCAGGAATATCCGGCGGGACGCGAGAGCGCTGCTGGGGACCGTGCGCAGACTGGTGTGCGAGCATCCGGTCAAGCGGGCCGAGGTGATGGTGGCCGTCGCGGTGCTGCGGCGGGAGGCGGCGCGGGAGCGGTTGCGGTCCGTGCCGGTCACGGAACTGAAGCAGGTCGCGGACGGGCCCTTCCGGTCGGCGCCGGTGCACGGGGCGGAGTTCGTCACGGTGGCCGACGTCCTGGCGTCGACGCCCGAGGGGCTCCGGCTGCTGCGGGGCATCGGACCCGCGACGGCGGCGCGGCTGCACGGCGCGGCGAAGCGGCTCGCGGAGGCGGCGGGGCGGGCGGCCGACCGCGATATCGACCTCACCCGGCCCGAGCTCGAACCGCTGCTGATCACACTGCACTGGCTGGTGCACGTCGACCTCGCGCATGTCGAAGCCGCCGTGGAGCGCGTTCCGTGGCTGCTGCGCGATGCCCGGTGGTGGCCCGTGCTGCCGCCGTACGGCAGGAGGCGGAGGGCGGTCGCCGAGCTGGCCGACCTCGTGCGGCGCGCCGACGTCGAGCCGCCCGAGGTCACCGGCGAGGAGGCGCGGCGCGACTACGAGGGGCGCCCGGACGACTATCTCGCCGTGCTGGCGGACGTGGCCGGGGTCGCGTACGGGGGCGAGGCGGCGCAGGGCTTCCTGCCGGGTGAGGCGGCGGCGCGGGTCGCGGCCCAGGTGCTCCATGAGACGCACCTGACCGTTCCGCTGGCCGGCTACCAGGCGTTCGGCGCCCGATTCGCGATCGCGCGGCACCGGGCGATCCTGGGCGACGGAATGGGGCTCGGGAGGACGCTCCAGGCGATCGCCGCGATGGCGCATCGGCGACTGGACGGCGTGACGCACTTCCTGGTCGCGTGCCCCACGAGCGTCCTGCCCTCGTGGGTCCGCGACGTGGAGGCGTGCAGCAGCCTGTCGCCGCATCCGCTGCACGGTCCCGGCGTGGTCGCCGCCGTGAAGACGTGGGCCGCCACCGAGGGCGTCGGTATCGTCCCGCTGGAGTCGCTGCCCGGTCTGCGCGTCCCCCCGGACCTCTACGTGGGGACGTTCGTGCTGGACGAGGCCGACCGAGTGAAGAACCCCGGCACAGCTCGCGCGCGGGCGGTCGGCGAGTGGGTCGGCCGCGCGGGCAAGACCCTGTTCCTCACCGGGCTGCCGATGCGTGAACGACCCGAGTGCTTCCGTACGCTGGCGGGGCTGCTCGGTGCGGCGGCCCGTCCGGAGGCCGCGGTCCTGGGGTCGCGGGCGTTCCGGGCGGCGGCCGCGCCGGTGTACCTGCGGCGGGAGCAGCGTGACGTTCTCAAGGAGCTGCCCGATATCGTGCGCGTGGATGAGCTCGTGGCGTTCAGCCGCGCGGACCGGGCCGCCTACCGGAGGGCGGTCGGGGCCGGCGACTTTGACGGCATGCGCCGGGCCGCGTACGCCGTCCCGAAGACGTCCGCCAAGCTCAGGAGGCTGCGGCGGCTGGTCGTGGAGGCCGCGGCGGAGGGTCTGGAGACCGTCGTGCTGTCCGGCTTCCCGGAGGTGCTCGGCACCGTCCGGGACGCGGTCGCCGTCCCGACGGCGGCGATCGCGGAGCCGCCCGCGCCGGGCCCGGCCGTGGCGATCATCTGCGAGCCGCAGCCGGACCGCGAGCTGGAGGCCCGCGCGATCGGCCGGCTCCAGGGACGGGACGGGCCGCTCCTGGTGCACCGGCTGGTGGCGCCGGGCGTCGACGAGCGGGCGGGCGGCGACCCCGGACGGATCATCGAGGACGAGCAGGCGCGGTGGGGAGTGGGATGAGCGGCGAGGCCAGGGACGTCCTGCGGGACGGGTGGTCGCTGCTGGCCGCCGCGCGCGATCTGATCGCCGACCACCGGCGGGCCGTGGCGGACGTCCACGCGGCGCTGGCGCCGCTGCGGGCCGAGGCGGCGAAGGAGCAGCTGCGGGAGATCCCGCCGGCGCGGCTGAAGGACGTCACGGACGGGCGGCTGCGGCTCGGCCCCCTGGAGGAGGCGGGGTTCGGCAGCGTCGCGGACGTCCTGGAGGCGACCCCGTACCGCTTGCAGCTCCTGCCGGGCATCGGGCCGCAGACCGCGCGGCAGCTGCACGCGGCGGCGGGGAGCCTGGCGGAGGCGGCGGAGCGGTCGGTGAGCGTCCGGATCGACGTCGACCGGCGGGACGAGGCCATGGCGCCCGTGGTCGTCGCGCTGCACCGGCTGGTGAACGCGGGGCCCGACCTGCCGAAGGCGCGCGCCGCGGCCGAACAGGTCGACGAGCGGTTCGCGCCGCTGGTGCGCGACGCGCGGCCCGCCGCGTCCTGGTGGCGGCGGCTCATCGCGGGACCGGCGCGGCGGGAGCGGGCGCGGCAGGCCGTCGGCGAGCTGGCGGAGGCCCTGCGCTCGGAGGCGCCGCGCGAGACCAGGCTGCTGATCTCGCAGGCGTCGGTCGACCTGCTGCGCCCCGCCGCGTCCCCCGACGAGGCGTGGATCGACTTCGAGCTGCGCGCCTCCGACTACCAGACCCTGCTGGCCGAGATGGCGGCGCTGGATCCCGAGCACGGCGCCGCCGAGGGCTTCCTCCCCCGCGACCTGGCGGCGCGGGTCAAGGCGCAGCCCCTCGACGACGCCTACCGGCGGGTGTCGCTGCGCGGGTACCAGGCGTTCGGGGCCCGGTTCGCGCTCGTCCAGCGGCGGGTGATCCTCGGCGACGAGATGGGACTGGGCAAGACGATCCAGGCGATCGCCGCGATCGCGCACCTGCGGGCGCGGGGGGCGACGCACTTCCTGGTGGCGTGCCCGGCGAGCGTGCTGATCAACTGGGTGCGGGAGATCGAGACGCGCAGCTCGCTGGCCGCGCACCCGCTGCACGGGCCGGGACGCGCCGCGGCGCTGAAGAAGTGGGCCGGGGACGGCGGCATCGCCGTCACGACGCTGTCCACCCTGCACTCCCTCGACGTCCCGGCGGACCTCCCGATCGGGATGTTCGTCGTCGACGAGGCCCACTACGCCAAGAACCACGAGACCCGGCGCGCGAAGGCCGTCGCGCGGTGGTGCCTGCGGACGGAGCACGTCCTGTTCCTGACCGGGACGCCGATGGAGAACCGCGTCGAGGAGTTCCGCAGCCTCGTCGCGCACCTGCGGCCCGAGGTGGCGGAGCGGGTGCGGCCGAGCGACGCGGCGCTCGGGCCGCGGGCGTTCCGGTCGGCGGTCGCGCCGGTGTACCTGCGCCGCAACCAGCGGGACGTCCTCGTGGAGCTGCCCGAGGTCGTGCACGTGGACGAGCTGGAGGAGTTCAGCCGCGCCGACGCGGCGGCCTACCGGCGGGCGGTCGCGGACGGCAACTTCATGGCGATGCGCAGGGCCGCGTACGCCGTCCCGAAGAAGTCGGCGAAGCTGGGCCGGCTGACCGAGCTGGTGGCCGAGGCCGCCGAGAACGACCTGAAGGTCGTGGTGTTCTCCTACTTCCGGGACGTCCTCGCGACCGTCGGGGAGGCCCTCGGCCCCGAGGCGCGGGGGCCGATCGCGGGCGACACCCCGGTGGCGCGGCGGCAGGAGATCGTGGACGCGTTCACCGCCGAACCCGGGCACGCCGTCCTGCTGGCCCAGATCCAGGCGGGCGGGGTCGGCCTCAACCTCCAGGCGGCCTCCGTGGTCATCCTCTGCGAGCCGCAGGTGAAGCCGACCATGGAGACGCAGGCGGTCGCCCGCGCCCACCGGATGGGCCAGGTGCGCACCGTGCAGGTGCACCGGCTGCTGACGCCGGGCAGCGTGGACGAGCGGATGCTGGAGATCCTGCGCGCCAAGTCCCTGCTGTTCGACGAGTACGCGCGGCGCAGCGATCTCGCCGAGCAGACGCCGGACGCGGTGGACGTCTCCGAGCAGGCACTCGCGCGGCAGATCGTCGCCGAGGAGCAGGAACGGCTCGGGACCGGCTAGCCCCCTCGCCGGGCCGCGAGCCGCGCCCCGCGCCGTGCCCCCGCGCCGTGCCCCGAGCCGTGAGCGGTCAGCCGCGCAGGAACTCCAGGAGGTCCCGGTTGAGGCGCTCCTTGTAGCCCGGGACCATCGCCATGCCGTGCGAGCCGCCCTCGTACACCTTCAGGGTGGCGTCGGGGATGATCTCGACGGACTTGCGGGCGGTGGCGTCGATCGGGACGATCTGGTCGTCGTCGCCGTGCACGATCAGCGTCGGGACGTCGAACCGGCGCAGGTCCTCGGTGAAGTCGGTCTCGGCGAACGCCGTGACGCAGTCGACGCCCGCCTTGACGCTCTCCTGCATCGCCATGAACCAGAACGCGTCCCGGTTGCCCTGGGTCGCCTTGCTCCCCTGCCGGCCGGCGCTGAAGAAGCTCTCGGACGTGTCCTTCCAGAATTGCGACCGCTCATTCAGGATGCCCTTCTTGATGTCCTCGAAGGCTTGGGCGGGCACGCCCTCGGGGTTCGCGTCCGTCCGCATCATCAAGGGCGGGATCGCCGACAGCAGCACGGCCTTGGACACGCGGCTCGTGCCGTGCCGGCCGATGTAGCGGGCCAGCTCGCCGCCGCCCATCGAGTGCGCCACGAGGGTCACGTCCCAGATGCCGAGCGCGTCGATCAGGTCGTTGAGGTCGTCGGCGAAGGTGTCGAAGTCGTAGCCCTCCCAGGGCTGGGACGAGCGGCCGTGGCCGCGGCGGTCGTGGGCGATGGCGCGGAAGCCGGCGTCGGCGACCGCCTTCATCTGGTCGTCCCACGCGTCGGCGTTCAGCGGCCAGCCGTGGCTGAAGACGACGGGGCGCCCGCTGCCCCAGTCCTTGTAGTAGATCTCCGTGCCGTCACGCGTCTTGATGTGTCCCATCGGTCCCCCGATCGATGATGACGTGGCTGCGGCGGCCCGGTCCCGGCCGCCTTCCCTCCGGATACCCCCTGGTCTTCCGGGAAACGTCCGACGGGAAGAACGCGCCGGGAGCCCGTGTTCACCCGGGCGGGTATCGGACGATCAAAGGGGATCCCATGGCCGAGGTCAGGGTGGAGCGCACCGAGGACGGCTTCCGGGCGGTGAACGCGCGGGGCGCGCAGGTCGCGATCGGCGACGGCGACACCGAGGGCGTGTTCACGCCGGTCGAGCTGCTGCTGGCGGCGCTGGGCGGGTGCGAGCTGGTCACGGTCGAGCCGCTGACCGCGCAGCGCGGGCACCGGATGGCGCGGCTCGCCGCGACCGTCCAGGCGGACAAGGTCGCGACGAGCACGCTGGGCACGATCACGGTCACCTACGACGTGGAGCTGCCCCAGGGCGACGACGAGGCCGAGGAGGTCCTGAAGGCCGTGGCGGCGCGCGTCCACGCGCGGTACTGCACGGTCGGCGAGGCGCTCCGCGAGCCGAAGAAGGTCGAGCAGATCGTCTAGCGGCGGGCGCGGGCGGGATCAGCCGCAGGTCGTGCCCGGGGCCGGTGTCCGCCCGTGCAGGAGGTAGGCGTGGACGGCGGCGCGGAGGCAGGCGTCCCCGGTGTCGTAGGCGCCGTGCCCCTCCCCCTTGAGGGTGAGGAGCACGGCCCGGCCGCCGAGGGCGCGCGCGAGCGCGGGCGCCCACGCGTACGGGGTGGCGGGGTCGCCGGTGTTGCCGACGACGAGGATCGGCGCGGCGGACGGGGCCGACACGTCCCGGGCCGCGCCGTCGCCGCGGACCGGCCAGCCCGCGCACTGGAGCAGGCCCCACGCCATCGAAGGGCCGAAGACCGGTGAGGCGGCGCGGAACCGCGGCAGCAGCCGCCGGACGTCGGCGGGCGTGTGGCGTTCGGCGGTGTCGGCGCAGGTGATCGCGGTGTTGGCGGCGGCCATGTTGCTGTAGGCGCCGTTCGGCGCCCGGCCGTTCTGGACGTCGGCGAGCATCAGCAGCAGCGAGCCGTCGCGGCGCTTCACCGCGTCGGCGAGGCCCTGGGCGAGGTAGGGCCAGGCGTCCCGGGAGTACAGCGCGGCGGCCACGCCGGACGTGCCGAGGCTCTGGGTGAGCTTGCGGCCGGACGACGTCCTGAGCGGCTTGCGGTCGAGCCCGTCGAGGATCCGGCCGACGGACTCCGCGACCTCCGGGCCGTCGTCGCCGAGCGGGCACGACGCGCTGCCGAGGCGGGCGCAGGCGGCGGCGAAGGCGCCGAGGGCCCGCTGGAACCCGGCGGCCTGCTGGAGGGCCAGGTCGGCGGTACCGAGCCCGGTGTCGACGGCGCCGTCCAGGACGGCCCGCCCGACGCCCCCGGGGAACCGGTGGGCGTACGCGGCGCCGAGCCAGGTTCCGTAGGAGATGCCGAAGTAGTGCAGCTTCGCCTCGCCGAGCGCGGCGCGGATCGCCTCCATGTCGCGGGCGGCGTCGGCGGTGCCGACGTGCGGCAGCAGGGCGCCGGAGCGGGCCGCGCACTCTCGGGCGAAGGCGGCGCGGGCGTCGGCGTAGGCGGTCTCCTCGGCGGCGGTGTCGGGGGTGTCGTCCATGGCGGCGAGCTCGTCCAGGCGCCGGTCGTCCGCGCACCGGACGGGTGCGCTGCGCCCGACGCCGCGGGGGTCGAAGCCGACGAGGTCGTACCGGGTGCGGAGGGCGGCGTACTGGCCGGCGACCTGGACGAGGGTGTCGACGCCGGAGCCGCCGGGCCCGCCGAAGTTGAACAGCAGCGAGCCGATGCGGTGCCGCGGGTCGGTCGCGGGCACCTTGACCAGGGCGAGGCCGATCGTCGTGCCGGACGCGCCGGTGCGGTCGAGCGGCACCCGGAGCGTCGCGCAGCGGATGCCGGCGGGCAGGGGGTCGCCGCCGGGCGGCGGAGTCGGCAGTCCGGTGCAGCGCGCCCACTTCAGGCGCGGCGCGGAGGACGGGGAGGCGGGCGTCATGGAGGCGGGCGTCGTGGAGGCGGGCGGCGCGGAGGCGGGCGCGCCGGCCGGCGGGATGGGGGCGGTGCCGAGCGCGGCGCGGGGCGCGGCGGGCAGCGGGCGCCCGTGCCCGGCCGTTTCCGGAAAGCAGATCAGTCCGGAAGCGGCCACTCCCGCGGCCGACACCAGTGCAATGCCGGGAATGCCCCGGAACCTGGCCATTCATCCCCCCGTTCGCGACGTGGGGGGCGGTCATGACCTACCCAGGGCCTCCTATGCTGACTCCTGATCAACTCCATAGGCTCCACGCGCATGGGGGGAGCACGCGGGGCGTTCGCCCGGCGTCCCCGAGGGCCCTCCCCCGAAAGTCCGGATACCGCATCCGGGTCGTACTACTCAAGGCTGAGATGAAGACCATTCAATGCGGTGATCTCTTTGAGGGGGCCCTGAGGCAAAGATAGGTAACATGGCTCAATCCGCCCCCCCAGCAGCCCGCAGAGGCCAGGCCGCCGCAAGGATGCGGCACCGGGTGCTCACCGCGCCTCCGGTGTGGCGTGAGCTTCTGCTGGTCGTCCTCTTCTATACCGGCTATACGCTGACGCGCATCGTCCTGGTTCAGGACGGCACGGGCCCGGCGTTCGCCCACGCGGAGGAGATCCTGCGCCTGGAACGCCGGCTGGGGCTGGACGTCGAGCTGCACCTCAACCACACGCTGCTGGCGGTGCCGTGGCTGGCGCGGACGGCCAACATCTTCTACGCCACGATGCACTTCATCGTGACGCTCGGCGTCGTCGTCTGGCTGTACCGCTACCGGCCGCAGCACTACCGGTGGCTCCGCACCTCCATCATGGTCGCCACCGGGGTGGCGCTGATCGGGTTCTGGCTCTACCCGCTCGCCCCGCCGAGGTTCCTGCACAGCGAGGGCTTCGTCGACCCGGTGACCGCGCTGCACTCGCTCGGCCTGTACGCCAGCGACGCGTCGGGAAGCCTGACCAACCAGTACGCGGCGATGCCGTCGATGCACGCCGGCTGGGCGCTGTGGTGCGGGTTCATCCTGGTCAGGCTGGCGTCCCGGCCGTGGGCGAAGATCCTCGGCGCGCTGTACCCCGCGACGACGGTGTTCGTGATCCTGTCCACCGCCAACCACTACGTCCTGGACGCGGTGGCGGGGATGGCGCTGATCGGCGGCGCGCTCTGGGTGTCATGGCTGCTCTATACGCGCTGCCCCGTCCCGCTCCTCGTGGCGCGGGCCCGGATCACGCACAAGCTCGCGCAGCGGACCGGCCGGGGCGCCTCGCGCGGCTCCGGGGCGGGCCGAGCCGCCCCCTGCCGGGCGAGCCGCCCCTGAGAGGCCCTACTACCGGAGTAGTAGGGCCTTCCCCCGTAGTACGCCTCCGCTTTCAGTCCGCTCCGTAGAACACACGGTCGACGACGGCGCGAGCGCGGCGGGTGCAGCGCCGGTAGTCCTCCAGCAGGTCTCCCGTGCCCGGGTAGCCGAGGACGCGGGTGACGGCGCTGCGCTCCTTGTGGTGGTCGGTCGGCAGCAGGTCGGACGCGCGGCCCCGCACCAGCATGAGCGCCCCCCGGATGCGGGTCGCCAGGCACCACGACTCCGCCAGGACCTCCGCGTCGCCCGCGTCCAGGAGCCGGGCCTCGACGGCGGCGTCCAGCGCGTCCAGCGTCCGGGTGGTGCGCAGCCCCGGGACCTCGTGGGCGTGCTGGAGCTGGAGGAGCTGCGCGACCCACTCCACGTCGGCGAGGCCGCCCGGCCCGAGCTTGGTGTGCAGCCGCCGCTCGACGCCGCGCGGCAGCCGCTCGGACTCCATCCGCGCCTTCAGCCGGCGGATCTGCCGGACGGCGTCGTCGCTGATGCCGCCCTCCGGCCAGCGGACCGGGTCGATCAGCGCGCGGAACCGCTCGCGCAGCTCCGGATCGCCGATCATCGGGTCGGCGCGCAGCAGCGCCTGCGCCTCCCACGGCTCCGACCAGCGGGCGTAGTAGGCGGCATAGGACGCGAGCGTGCGCACCAGCGGCCCCTGCCGGCCCTCCGGCCGCAGGTTCGGGTCGATCACCAGCGGCGGGTCGGGAGCGGGCAGCGCGAGCAGCCGGCGCAGCTCCTCGGCGACGGCGTGCGCGGCGCGCCCGGCGGCGGCCTCGTCCGCGCCGGGCAGCGGCTCGTGCACGAACATCACGTCGGCGTCGCTGCCGTAGCCGAGCTCGTGCCCGCCGAACCGGCCCATCGCGACGATGGCGAGGCGGGTCGGCAGCGGCCCCCGCGACTCCAGCTCGATCTTGTGCACGGCGGTGTGCAGCGCCGCCTCGATCGTGGCGGTGGCGATGCCGGTGAGGGCGTCCCCGACCGTCCGCACGTCGACCAGGCCGAGCAGGTCGGCGACCGCGACCCGGAACAGCTCCCGGCGGCGCAGCCCGCGCACCACGCCCACCGCCTCCTCGGCCGGCCGGCCGCCCTCGGCGTGCCGCCGCGCGGCGGCGAGGGCCTCGGCGGACAGTGCCGGGCCGGGGCGCGGGCGCAGGTCGTCCTCGTCGCCGCCGAGCAGCGCGACCGCCTCGGGGGCGCGCAGCAGCAGGTCGGTGGCGTAGCGGCTGGAGCCGAGCACCCACGCCATCCGCTCGGCGACGGTCACCTCGTCGCGCAGCAGCCGCAGGTACCAGGGCGTCGTGCCGAGCGCGTCGCTGACCTGCCGGAACCCGAGCAGGCCCGCGTCCGGATCGGGCGCGTCGGCGAACCAGCCGAGCATCACCGGCAGCAGCGTCCGCTGGATCGCGGCGCGCCGCGACACGCCCGCGGTCAGCGCCTCGATGTGCCGCAGCGCGCCCGCCGGGTCGGCGTAGCCGAGCGCCTCCAGCCGGGTCCGGGCGGCCTCGGGCGTGAGCCGGGCCTCCTCCCCGGGCAGCCGCGCCACCGCGCGCAGCAGCGGCCGGTAGAACAGCTTCTCGTGGATGCGGCGGACCTCGCGGGCGTGCCGCCGCCACAGCGCGGTGAACTCCCCCACCGGGTCGGTGCGCAGGCCGAGGGCGCGGCCGAGGCGGCGCAGCCCGTCGGCGTCGTCGGGGACGAGGTGGGTCCGGCGCAGCCGGTGCAGCTGGACGAGGTGCTCCACCCGCCGCAGGAACCGGTACGCCGAGGCCAGCGCCGCCGCGTCGTCGCGCCCGACGTAGCCGCCCTGCGACAGCGCGGCGAGCGCGTCGAGGGTCGCGCGGGCGCGCAGCGCCTCGTCGGCGCGGCCGTGCACGAGCTGGAGCAGCTGCACCGAGAACTCGACGTCGCGCAGGCCGCCCGGCCCGAGCTTGAGCTGCCGCTCGGCCTCGGCGGTGCGCCGGTTCAGCTCGGTCTCGACGCGGTGCCGCATGGCCTGCACGTCCTCGACGAAGCTCTCGCCCTCCGCGGCCCGCCACACCACGGGGGTGATCATGTCGAGGTAGCGGGCGCCGAGCTCGGCGTCGCCCGCGACGGGCCGGGCCTTCAGCAGCGCCTGGAACTCCCAGGTCTTGGCCCACCGCTCGTAGTAGGCGCGGTGGCTGGCGAGGGTGCGGACCAGCGGGCCCGCCTTGCCCTCGGGCCGCAGCGCCGCGTCCACCTCCCAGAGCGCGCCCTCCTCGGTGCTGGCCGAGCAGGCCCGCATCATCGCCGACGCGAGCCGCGTCGCGGTGCGCAGCGCGGCGTCCTCGTCGTGCTCGTCGCGCGCCTCGGCGACGAACACGACGTCGACGTCGCTGACGTAGTTCAGCTCCCGGGCCCCGCACTTGCCCATGCCGATCACGGCGAGCCGGCACGTCCCGTACTCGGGGACGGAGGCGCGCGCGACCGCGAGGCCCGCCTCCAGCGCGGCGGCGGCGAGGTCGGCCAGCTCGGCGGCGACCGCGGCGACGTCGGCCGCGCCGATGAGGTCGCGGCCGGCGAGCGCGAGCAGCCGCCGGCGGTAGGCCACGCGCAGCGCGACGAGCGCGTCGTCGGCCCGCGCCACGGGCTCCGCGTCGGCCGGATCGGCGCCGACCGCGGCCAGCAGCTCGTCCCGGGGACCGGCGGCGGGCGGTGCCCAGCTCTCCCGCAGCACCCGCCAGTGGCCGGGGTGCCGGGCCAGGTGGTCGCCGAGGGCGGCGCTCACGCCGAGCACGGCGGTGAGCCGGTCGCGCGTCCCCGGCTCGGCGGCCAGGGCCGCGCGCAGCTCGGTGCCCTCGCCCTGCTCGTCGGCGGCCGCGTACAGGCGCAGCAGCCCGTCCAGGGCGAGGTCGGGGTCGGCGGTGCCGCCGAGGGCGTCCAGCAGATCCGTGCCGGGCGGCGGCCCGGCGCCGCGCTCGGCGTCCCGCAGCAGCCACTCGGCCCGCGCCGCGTCGGTGAAGCCGAGCCGTGCGAGGCGTCCGGCGAGGGTGGAGGAGCGGCGTTCGGGAGTGCGGGACTCGGTCACAGGGACAACCGTAATCCGGTCGGGCGTCGCACGGGACTCGCTCATGTCCGTTGAATGGCGGTATATGGCGGTATCTAAGGACCGGAGGCGGTCAGAGCACCGCCAGCAGCCGCTTGCGCTCGAACTCGGTCACCTGGCGGCGGTAGTCCTCCCACTCCTGCCGCTTGTTGCGCAGGAAGAAGTCGAACACGTGCTCGCCGAGCACGTCGGCGAGCAGCTCGCTGCGCTCCATCGCGTGGATCGCCTCGTCGAGGTTCTGCGGCAGCGGCTCGATGCCGAGGGCGCGCCGCTCGGCGACCGTCAGCGCCCAGACGTCGTCCTCGGCGCCCGGCGGCAGCTCGTAGCCCTCCTCGATGCCCTTCAGCCCGGCGCCGAGGATCGCCGCGAACGCCAGGTAGGGGTTCGCGGCCGTGTCCAGCGACCGGAACTCGATCCGCGTCGAGTGGCCCTTGTGCGGCTTGTACATCGGCACGCGGACGAGCGCCGACCGGTTGTTGTGCCCCCAGCAGATGTAGGACGGGGCCTCTCCCCCGGCGCCGGCGGCCGAGCCGACGTTGCCCCACAGCCGCTTGTAGGAGTTGACCCACTGGTTGCACACCGCGGTGATCTCCGCGGAGTGGCGCAGCAGCCCGGCGATGAACGCCCGCCCGACCTTGGACAGCTTGAACTCCGCGCCCGGCTCGTAGAAGGCGTTGCGGTCGCCCTCGAACAGCGACATGTGGGTGTGCATCCCGGAGCCGGGGTGCTCGGTGAACGGCTTCGGCATGAAGGACGCGTGGACGCCCTGCTCCAGCGCGACCTCCTTCATCACCAGCCGGAACGTCATGATGTTGTCGGCGGTGGTGAGCGCGTCGGCGTACCGGAGGTCGATCTCCTGCTGGCCGGGGGCGCCCTCGTGGTGGCTGTACTCCACCGAGATGCCCATGGCCTCCAGCATCATGATCGCGTTGCGCCGGAAGTCGTGCGCGGCGCTGTGCGGGGTGTGGTCGAAGTAGCCGCCGGAGTCGGCGGGCTCGGGCTCCCTGCCGTCCTCGGGCTTGTCGTTGAGCAGGAAGAACTCGATCTCGGGATGGGTGTAGAAGGTGAACCCGAGGTCGGCGGCCCGCGACAGCGCCCGCTTCAGCACGTAGCGGGGGTCGGCGAAGCTCGGCGTCCCGTCCGGCATGAGGATGTCGCAGAACATCCGCCCGACGCCGGGCGACTCCGAGCGCCAGGGCAGCACCTGGAACGTGGACGGGTCCGGCTTGGCGATCATGTCGGCCTCGTACACCCGCGCGAAGCCCTCGATCGCCGACCCGTCGAAGCCGATGCCCTCGCCGAAGGCGCCCTCCAGTTCGGCGGGGGCGACGGCCACCGACTTGAGGAACCCGAGCACGTCGGTGAACCACAGCCGGATGAAGCGGATGTCGCGCTCCTCCAGCGTGCGGAGCACGAACTCCTGCTGACGGTCCAAAGCCTTCTCCCTCGGTACTGCCCCGCCGCCGACATGGGGCCGGGCAACGCATGCCGGCCGTGAGAGACGGTCCGGCTACCTCGCAGTATGCCCGCCGGCTGTTACCGCGACGTTACACCGGACCATTCCCACTGACCGGAACATATCCGACTAATCTCCCTCCCCGATCCGCGCGGCCGCCGGATCGAGGACGCGGGACAGGAACGCCCTGGTGCGCTCGTGCGACGGGTCGGCGATGACCCGCTGCGGCGGGCCCTCCTCGACGACCACGCCGCCGTCCATGAACACCACCCGGTCGGCGACCTCCCGGGCGAAGGACATCTCGTGGGTGACGACGAGCATCGTCATCCCCGCCTCCGCCAGGCCCCGCATGACGCCGAGGACGTCGCCGACGAGCTCCGGGTCCAGCGCGGACGTCGGCTCGTCGAACAGCATCACCTCCGGGCCCATCGCCAGCGCGCGGGCGATCGCCACGCGCTGCTGCTGCCCGCCCGACAACTGCGCCGGGTACGCGTCGACCTTGTCGGACAGCCCGACCCGCTCCAGGTTCTCCCGGGCGATCCGCTCGGCC
This sequence comes from Actinomadura meyerae, assembly GCF_900188445.1. Classification (GTDB taxonomy): domain Bacteria; phylum Actinomycetota; class Actinomycetes; order Streptosporangiales; family Streptosporangiaceae; genus Spirillospora; species Spirillospora meyerae. The sequence goes on along the minus strand of NZ_FZOR01000001.1, from coordinate 254,036 downwards.
TCCGCCTTGCCCCGCCGCAGCACCTTCCGCTGCGCGATCACCACGTTGCCCAGGGCCGTCAGGTGCGGGAACAGGTTGAAGGACTGGAACACCATGCCGATGCGGCGGCGGACGGCGTCGATGTCCACCTCCGGGCCGGTGACGTCGGCGCCGGCGACCCGGATCGTCCCTGCGGACGGCTCCTCCAGCAGGTTGACGCAGCGCAGCAGCGTCGACTTGCCCGACCCGGACGGGCCGATCACGCACACGACCTCGCCCGGCTCGACGTGGAAGTCGATGCCGCGCAGCACCTCGTTCGCCCCGAACGCCTTGCGCAGCCCGGTGATCTCGATGGCCCCGCCGCCGGTGCCCTTTCCGAGGCCCTTGCCGGTGCCCTTCCCCAGGCCCGTCATCGCTGCCCCCTGCGCTGCCGCGCCTCCAGCCGCCGGGCCAGCAGGCTCAGCGGGATCGTGATGATCAGATAGCAGATCCCGGCCACGATGATCGGGGTCGTGTTGCCCTGCTCGCCCGCGAGGTCGCGGCCGAACTTGGTGAGCTCCCGCTGCTCCAGCGTGATGCCGAGGAACAGCACCAGCGAGGAGTCCTTGCAGAGCAGCACCAGCTCGTTCGTCAGCGGCGGGATGATGATCCGGAACGCCTGCGGGATGATGACCGACCGCATCGCGCGGGCGTGCGACATGCCGAGCGAGCGCGCCGCCTCCATCTGCCCCTTCGGCACGGCCTCGATCCCCGCCCGGATCGTCTCGGCCATGTAGGCGGTGGCGGCGAGCCCGAGTGCGAGCCCCGCCTGCCCGGCGGCGCCGCCCGGGATGTTCGTGCCGGGGAAGGCCAGCGGCACGCCGACGCCCACGAAGATGAAGATCAGCAGCAGCGGCAGGCCGCGGAAGACCTCGATGTAGGCGGTGGCGAACCAGCGGTAGGGCGCGACCGACGACAGCCGCATCAGCGCCACGACCAGCCCGCCGCCGAGGCCGATGCCGAAACCGACCGCCGTGTAGACGGCGGTGTTGCGCAGCCCGACCGTGATGATGTCGGGGAACAGGCTCTTCGCGACGTCCCAGTTGGCGAAGTTCAGCCGCAGCGTGCCCCAGTCGGCCAGCAGCAGGACCGCGACCACGACGGCGGCGAAGAGCCCGTACTGCCCGCCGAGGGAGAGCTGCCGGCGGCGCCGGCGGGACAGCCCGCCGGGCACCGCCGCCTCGACCGGCTCCGCGGTCACGATCCGCCGCCGGCGCCCGCGGGCATCGGGCCGATCCACTTCTCGTAGATCCGCTTGTAGGTGCCGTCCGCCTTGGCCTGCGCGATCACCTCATTGGTGATCTTCACCAGCTCGGGGTTCTTCCCCTTGCGCATCCAGAAGCCGTACTGCTCGCCGGTGTTCAGGTTCGCGACGATCTCGTAGCCGGAGTTCGCCGGGTCCTTCAGCCAGCCCTTGACGACCGGGTCGTCCTGCACGATCACGTCGACCTGGCCGGTGCGCAGCCCGTTCAGCTCGGCGTTGGAGTTGTCGAACGAGCGCGGGTCGAAGCCCTTGCCCTTGACGAAGTCCTCGCCGGTGGTGCCGGCCTGGGAGCCCAGCTTCAGCTTCTTGGCCTTGACGTCGTCGAGCGAGGCGACGCCGCTGCCCTTCTTCGCCATCAGCGACTGCGTCGCGTCGAAGTACGGGGCGGAGACGTCCATGAACTTCACCCGCTCGGGCTTGATGGTCATGCCGCCCATCTGGATGTCGCACTTGCCGGCGTTCAGCGCCGCGCCCGTCCGCATCGTCTCGAACGGAGTGTCGACGACCTTCTGCGTGACGCCGAGCTTCTTGGCGACGAGGTCGATCAGGTCGACGTCGAAGCCGACCACCTTGCCGGTCGCCTTGTCCTCCGACTGGAACGGCGGGTACGGCAGGTGGGTGCACGAGGTCAGCGCGCCCTTCTCGATGAGCGCCACGCCCTGCACGGTGGCGCCCTCGTCGCCCCCGCACGCCGACGTCGCCAGCATCAGCGCCGCCACGCCCGCCCCCAGTGCCCATCGCACGGTCCCTCTGGACACTTTTCCTCCTGTATGAGCATGTTGCCGATCACCGAACTATCGCACGCCGGGGCGGCGGGCCGCAGGCGGGCCGGATGGCGCCCCCGTGACCGTCCGCGCGGAACCGTTTCCAGGAACTTGACGCGGCGATCATGGTCGCTCGACACAGTGATCATTAGCGTGGTGAGGGTCGTGGACATCTCTCTTCTGCTCTCGATGACGGACCGGGTGCCCGCACTGGCGACACCGTCGACCATGCACCCGGAGTCGTGGCGGCTGTGCGCCCAGGTGGAGGCCTGGGCCCGCGGCCGGGGCCTCGTGCTCGGCGACCCGGACACCTCGCCGCTCGGCCGGGCCCGCTGCGAGCGGCTCGCCGCCCGCGTGCTGCCGTCCGCCGAGCTCGCCGGGGTCGACCTGTTCGCCCGCTGGCTGACCTGGGCGCTCGCGCTGGACGACACGATGGACCACCCGCCGCTCGCCGACAGCGGCAGCGCCGTCCACGCGCTGTACGACGACCTGCTGCGCGCGATGCGGCGCGGCCACGCCCGGCCGGGGGCGCGCCCCCTGGAGGCGGCGCTGGTCGAGCTGTGGCAGGCGACGGCCAAGGACATGAGCCGCGAATGGCGCCGCCGGTTCATCCTGCAACTGGAGACGCACCGGGACGGCTGCGCGGAGGAGGCGGTCAACCGCCGCATCCGGCACGTCCCGACGGAGGCGGAGTACGCGCCGCTGCGCCGCCGGGCGTGCGGGCCGTTCCTGTACGACCTGGTCGAGCCCGTCCTCGGCGTCGAGCTGCCGGCCCGGCTGCTGCGCACGCCCCGCTGGAAGACCCTCGCCGACGGCGTCGCCGACGTCGTGGCCTGGTCCAACGACCTCGCCTCCTACGACCTGGAGGCGGCCCGCGGCGACGTGCACGCGCTGCCCGCCGTCCTCGCCCGCACGCGCGGGCTGACCGGCGAGGACGCCGCCGCCGCGGTCGCCGAGCGGATCGTGGACCGGCTGGAGCAGGCGTGGTCGGCGGCGCGCAGGCTGCCGGAGATGCTCGACCGGCTGGACCTCACCGTCGCGCAGCGCGCCGCCGCCGCGCAGGTCGTCAAGGTACTGCTGGACACGCCGCGCGCCCACCTGGACTGGCTCGCCGAGTCGGGCCGCTACGCGCCCGAGTCGGCGCCCGGCACGCTGCGCCTGGACGCGCTCGCCTCGCTGCGCTGACCGAGCGCGAGCGCGTCGCCCGCCGGGGTCCGGACGTACAGCACGCGGCGGCCCATGCGGTGCCCGGTGACGAGGCCGCAGGCGCGCAGCACGCCGAGGTGCTGGCTGACCGCGCCGGCGGTGACGCCGAGCCGCCGCGCGAGGTCGGTGGTCGCGGCGGGCCGCGCCAGCGCGGCGAGCAGGTCGGCGCGCCGCCGGCCGATGAGCGCGGCCAGCGCGTCCGCCCGCGGCTCGTCCGGCCGCCCCGTCTCCCACAGCGTCGCGACGCCGCGCGGCGGGTAGCTGAGCATCGGCTGGTAGGGCGGCACCATCACCGACACCTGCGGCCACACGAACGCGCTCGGGACGAGCAGGATGCCGCGCCCGGCGAGTTCGCCGCGGAAGCTCCAGCGCCGGTCGACGTTCAGCGTCCCGGCGCGCCACACCACCGCCTCGTGCAGGTCGCCGAACACCCCGGCGGCGCCCTCGGCGGCGAGCGCGCCCGCGCGGCGCAGGACGTCCCCTTCGAGCAGGTCGCGGACGCGGGGCCAGAACGGCTCCACCGCGACCGCCCAGTACCGTTCGAGCAGGCCGGCGAGGTGCGCCAGGGTGCGCTCGGGCTCGGCGGCCAGCGCCACCCGCGCCGGGGACGGCCGCGAGCCGGGTCCCGCCCAGCGCAGCTCGGCGGCGACGACCTCCGGCGGCGTGGCCCGGACGGTCTCCAGTTCCGCGCCGAGGTCGGGCAGCGGGGTCTCCGGCGGCGGGGTGAGGAAGTCGGGGATGTAGCCGGCCGCGCCGACGACCTCGCGCAGCGGTTCCAGTCCGAGCCCGCGCAGCCGCGGCCGGACGGTGCGCACCCACGGCAGGTGCAGCGCGTGCCCGGAGGGGTCGGCGAGCACCCGCAGGCTGCGCACCATCTCCCACAGCGGCGAGAACGCGAACCGCACGCGGGCCACGTCGTCCGGCGCGAACACGAACTCGATCATTTAGCCCACGCTAAATGATTATCGACCGGGGCCGGGAACGCTCACCATCGTGCGGGTGACCACTCTGGAAGACACTCCGGTCGTCCCCGCTCCCGGCAGGGTCGCGGCGTTCCTGCGTCCCCGGGTCGGCGGCTTCCCCAGGCCGTTCTGGATGCTGTGGGCGGGGATGCTGCTCAACCGCCTCGGCACGATGGTCGAGCCGTTCCTCGGCCTCTACCTGACGACGATGCGCGGGCTGTCGCTGGCGCAGGCGGGCGTGGTGATGGCGGTGCTCGGCGCGGGCTCGCTCGGCGGCCAGCTCCTCGGCGGGGCGCTCGCGGACCGGCTCGGCCGCCGCGCGACGCTGACGATCGCGACCGTCGGCACCGGCGCCGCGATGCTCGCGCTCGGCTACGCCCAGGGCATCGCCGCGCTGGTGGCCGCGGCGCTGGTGCTCGGCCTCCTGCTGGACATGTACCGGCCCGCCGCGCAGGCGATGGTGGCCGACATCATCTCCCCCGCCGACCGGCCGCGCGCCTTCGGGCTGCTGTTCTGGGCGATCAACCTCGGCTGGGCGATCGCGATGGTGCTCGGCGGGACGCTCGCGCAGCGCGGCTTCCTGTGGCTGTTCTGGATCGACGCGGCCACCTGCGCCGGGTTCGGGCTGCTGGTGTGGCGCGCCGTCCCGGAGACGCGGGCGCGGGAGGCCCGCGCCGCGAGCACCGGCGGGTTCCTGCGCGTCCTGCGCGACCGCGTCATGGTCGGCTACGTGCTGGTCACCCTGGTGTACACGTTCGTGCTGATGCAGGGCATGACGACGATGCCGCTGGCGATGAAGGAGGACGGGCTCGGCCCCCAGTCCTACGGCCTCGCGATCGCCGCGAACGGCGTGCTGATCATCATCGTGCAGCCGCTGGTGAACGCGTGGCTGGCCCGCCGCGACCACAGCCTGGTGATGGTCGCGGGGTTCCTGCTGGTCGGGCTGGGCTACGGGTTGACCGCGCTGGCCTCGACGGTGGCCGCCTACACCGCGACGATCCTGGTGTGGACGCTCGGGGAGATCACCGCGGCGTCCGTCCTGCAGGCCGTCGTCGCCGACCTCGCGCCCGCCGACCTGCGCGGCCGGTACGGGGGCCTGTACGGGATGGCGTGGTCGGGCGGCTTCCTGCTGGCGCCGCTCGGCGGCACCCAGCTGCTCGGCGCCGGCGGCGCGCCCGCGCTGTGGCTGAGCTGCGCGGGCCTCGCCCTGACGGCGGCGGCGGCGCAGCTCGCGCTCGCCCCCGCGATCCGCCGCCGCCGCGCCGCCGCCTTCTCGTCAAAGTGACGAAACGCCCTCCGGCGTTCTACTCTGGTGGGGTGGCACAGCTCAGGATCGCGCTCGCGCAGGTGAACCCGACCGTCGGCGACCTCGACGGCAACGCCGACCTGATCGTGGAATGGAGCCGGCGCGCCGCCGACGCGGGCGCGCACCTGGTCGCCTTCCCCGAGATGATGCTGGCCGGCTACCCGGTGGAGGACCTCGCGCTCCGCGCGTCCTTCGTCGAGGCGTGCCGGCGGGCCCTGGACCGGCTCGCCCGCCGGCTCGCCGACGAGGGCCTCGGCGACCTGCCCGTCGTCACCGGCTACCTGGACCGCCGCTCGGTCGGCCCGATCCGCTCGGGGCAGCCCGCGGGCGCGCCGCTGGACGCCGCCGCGTGGCTGCACGGCGGCGAGGTCCTGGTCCGCTCGGCCAAGCACCACCTGCCGAACTACGGCGTCTTCGACGAGTACCGGATCTTCGTGCCGGGCGACCGGCTGCCCGTCGTCCGCGTCAACGGCGTCGACGTCGCCACCGTCATCTGCGAGGACCTGTGGCAGGACGGCGGCCCGGTCAGCGTCACGTCCGCGTCCGGCGCGGGGCTGCTGCTCTCCGTCAACGCCTCCCCCTACGAGCGCAACAAGGACGACGTCCGCCTCGAACTGTGCGCCGAACGCGCCCGCGAGGCGGGCTGCGCCCTCGCCTACGTCAACATGGTCGGCGGCCAGGACGAGCTCGTCTTCGACGGCGACTCCGTCATCGTCGGCCCGGACGGCACGCCCCTGGCCCGCGCCCCCCAGTTCGTCGAGCACCTCCTCGTCGCCGACCTGGCCCTGCCCGCCGCCGACCCGTCGGCGGAGCCGGGCCGCACGCCGGTCGACGCCCACGACGGCACCACGATCACCATCGAGCGGCACGTCCTCACCCCGGACCCGCTGCCCGCCCACCCGGTGCTGCCCCAGCCCGTCGCCGAGCCCATGGACGACCTCGCCGAGATCTACGCGGCGCTCGTCCTCGGCACCCGCGACTACGTCCGCAAGAACGGCTTCCGCTCCGTCGTCCTCGGCCTGTCCGGCGGCATCGACTCCGCGCTCGTCGCCACCATCGCCTCCGACGCGATCGGCCCGGAGAACGTGCACGCCGTCCTGCTCCCGAGCCGCTACTCCTCCGAGGGCTCCGTCGTGGACGCCGAGGACCTCGTCAAGCGCCAGGGCGTCAACTCCCGCATCGTCCCGATCGCCGGCATGGTCGAGGCGTTCGAGAAGCAGCTCGACCTGCACGGCCTCGCCGCCGAGAACCTCCAGGCCCGCATCCGCGCCAACGTGTGGATGGCGCTGTCCAACGAGCACGGCCACCTCGTCCTGACCGGCGGCAACAAGAGCGAACTCGCCACCGGCTACTCCACCCTCTACGGCGACTCCGCGGGCGGCTTCGCCCCCATCAAGGACGTCTTCAAGCTCACCGTGTGGGACCTGGCCCGTTGGCGCAACACCCAGGCCGGCGTCGACCTGCCCTTCCTGCACCCGTTCGCGCAGGAGCCCATCCCCGAGGCCATCATCGTGAAGGAGCCGTCCGCCGAGCTGCGCCCCGACCAGCGCGACCGCGACACGCTCCCCGAGTACACCGTCCTGGACCCGCTGCTCGCCGACTACGTGGAACGCGACATGGGCCGCGAGTCCCTCATCAGGGCGGGCCACGACCCCGCCCTGGTCGACCGCGTCATCCGCCTGGTCGACATCGCCGAGTACAAGCGCCGCCAGTACCCGCCCGGCCCGAAGATCACCCCCAAGAACTTCGGCCGCGACCGCCGCCTCCCCATAACCAACGCCTGGCGCGAACAAGAGAAGTAAAGCTCCCCGGCGGCAGGGCCTTCAGGGGTCAACCCCAGGACCAACAACCCCAGCCACCACCACGGGTCGGGCGGCCGGAGGGCGCCCTAGCGCCCGGAGGCCGCACGACCCGTCGAGCCGGCCGACCGCAGCGACACGCCGCAAACCCGCACGGTCACAGAAACCCGCACCGTGGCGTGAGGATCGACCGGCTCGTGACGGGGGGTTCCAGGGGGGTCGCTCCCCCTGGGCTAGTCACGGTGATGACTCTCGCCCGGCCAGGCCTCGTCGGGCCAGGCGGGGACCTGTTCGGAGGCGTCGGGGTCGGTGCCGGGGACGATCTGCTCGCACCAGACGACCTTGCCGGCGGCGGTGCGGCGGCTGCCCCAGCGGTGCGCGAGCTGGCTGACGACGAGGAGGCCGCGGCCGTTCTCGTCGTCGTCTTCGGCGCGGCGCAGGCGGGGCAGGGCGGCGGACCGGTCCAGGACTTCGCAGACGAGCGTGCGTTCCATGAGGAGCCTGAGCTCGATGGGCCCGGGTGCGTAGCGGAGCGCGTTGGTGATGAGTTCGGAGGCGAGCAGCTCGGTGGTGTAGCTGAGGTCTTCCAGGCCCCATTCCTCGAGGCGCGAGCTGACGAGGCCGCGGGCGCGGCGGACGGCGGCGGGGTCGGCGGGGAGGATCCAGGAGGCGTAGCGGTCTTCGGGGAGGCGGCGCAGCCGGGCGATGAGGACGGCGATGTCGTCGCGGTGCTGGTCGGCGTAGACGCCGGCGAGGGTGGCCTTGGCGAGGTCCTCCATGGGGCGGTCGACGGAGTCGGGACCGAAGATGCGCTGGAGGCGGGCGAGGCCGTCGTCGATGTCGCGGCCGCGGTTCTCCACGAGGCCGTCGGTGTAGATGACGAAGAGGCTGCCGTCCTCGACGGTGAACTCGCGGCTCTCGATGGCGGCGCCGCCGGCGACGCCGAGCGGCGGGGCGGGCGGGACCTGGAGGTACTCGTTGTCGCCGGTGGGGCTCGCGAGGAGCGGCGGCAGGTGCCCGGCGGAGGCGATCTCGATGGTGCCGGTGGTGGCGTCGTAGACGGCGTACACGCAGGTGGCGAAGTGCGGTTCCTGCTCGCCGAGCTCGATCATCAGCTCGTGCATGACGTGCAGGGCGTCGGCGGGCGGCAGTTCGAGGTTGGCGAGCGTGTGCAGGGCGGTGCGCAGCCGGCCCATCGTGACGGCGGCGCGGACGCCGTGCCCGGCGACGTCGCCGACGATCAGCGCGACGCGGGCGCCGGGCAGCGCGATCGACTCGTACCAGTCGCCGCCGACCTCGACGAGCTTGCTGCCGGGCAGGTAGCGGTGCCGGACCTCGACGGAGGACGGCGCGGACAGCCGCAGCGGCAGCAGGCTGCGCTGCAGCGCGAGCGCGGTGGCGCGCTCGCGGCTGAACCGCCGGGCGTTGTCGATGACGATCGCGGCGCGGGCGGCGAACTCCATGCCGATCTCGACGTCGTAGGCGTCGAACTTGCGGAAGCCGGGGACGCGGGTGCAGGCGATGAAGCCGAGCAGGGTGTCGCGGGCGATCAGCGGCAGCAGCACCATCGACACGCCGGACAGCAGCTCGCCGGCGGGGCCGCGCCGCCACAGCTTGCCGATCTCGGTCGCCTCGTCCAGCGGGATGTGCGGCAGGTGGACGGGCCGGGCGGTCTCCATGACCTGGCGGTACGGGGTGCCCTCGGGGAAGACGAGCACCTCGCCGACGGGGAACGTGGACGTCCAGGCGGGGTTGCCGTCGTCGGAGGTGACGGCGATGCGGCGCAGCACGGCCGAGCCGGACTCGCTGTGCACCTCGTCGGAGGCGACCAGGCTCTCCAGCACGAGGACGGACGCGGCGTTGCAGTAGTGCGGGACGACGACGTCGACGAGGCCGCGCGCGGACTGGTCGAGGTCGAGGGAGGCGCCGAACCGGGTGAGCTGGTCGTCCATCAGCGCGCGGCGCATGAGGGCCGGGTCCTGGTAGCGCTCGCTGGGCGGCAGCTCCACCCGGACGAACAGCAGCGCGGCGGGCCCGGCGTCCTGGGCGCCGCCGACGAGCGGCTGGACGGTGATGAGGGCGGAGGTCCCCTGGTCGCCGCGCTGCACGGTCATCACGCCGTTGCGCTCCTGGTCGCCGACCTCCAGGAGGGTCTCCAGCTCGGCCTTGGCCTCCTCGCCCACCAGGTCGGTGGCGGGGCGGCCGATCAGCTCCTCGGGGGCCCGGCCGAGGACGGCCCTGGCGTTCGGCCCGCACTGGACGATCCGCCTGGCTCCGTCGATGCCCAGGACGAGGGTCCTGGACGCGGAATCGGTGGCGGGCGCATCGCCTCGCGGCGCCATGACGGATCTCACCTGACGCGCTCCAGACAGCCGGTCGTCTTAGCACTACCCAGCGACAGTATGGGGCATGACGCCGCCGCAAGGGAGAAGATCACGCCTACCGTGCCGAAATCGCTTCGCATCCGCCCCCGCCGCGTCATCGCGGGACCGCCCCGATGCCCCGCATGAGGGTGTCGACGACGGCCTCGGCGCGGCCCTCGGGGAAGGTCTCCCCGGGCCGCCGCCCGGCGAGGGTGCCGAGCAGCATGGACATGGCCGCCTCGACGTCGAGGTCGGCGCGCAGCTCGCCGGTCTCGACGCCGCGCCGCAGCACCCGGCGGACGACGTCGCGGCGCGGCTCGATGATGTCGCGGCGGTAGCGGGCGTACAGCTCGGGGTACTTCTCGGCGCCGCCCATGACGTTCCAGAAGACCCGCAGGTAGCGGCGGCCGCGCTCGGCGGCCATCGCCCGCGCGATCTCGGTGAGGTCGGCGCGGGCGGAGGCGCCGGACGGCTCGGGCAGCGGCGCCTTGGCCGCCCCGAGGGCGTCCAGGATGAGCGCGTCCTTGCCGGGCCAGCGCCGGTAGATGGTCGTCTTGCCGACGCCGGCCCGCGCGGCGACCGCCTCCACCGAGACGCCGTCGACGCCGGACTCCTCGGCGAGGAGGTCGAGGACCGCCTCGATGATGGCCTTCTCGGCACGCTCGCTGCGGGGTCGCCCGCCGTGCCGCCGCTCTGTCCCGGTCATGGCGCGTTCACGCTCTCACATCCGCGCCCTCACGCGGCGGCCTTCTCCGGTTCGCGCGGCGCGCCGGCCGGCTCGGCGGAGGCGGCGGGGCGCCCCGGCATCCACTTGGCGACGACGAGCGCGCCGAGCAGCGCGATGACGGCGGCGACCACGGAGGCGGTGTGCATGGCGTTGACGAAGGCCGCGTCGGCGTGCCCGGCGAGCTGCCGCCCGGCGTCGCCCATGCGGGCGGCGACGGCGTGCGCGCCCTCGATGGACTCGCCGGCCGCCTCCCGCGCGCCCGGGGGCAGCGCGGCGAGGTCGCCGTCCAGGTCGCGGCGGTAGACGGACGCGACGACGGAGCCGAGCACGGCGACGCCCATCGCGACGGCGACCTGCCGGGCGGTGTTGTTGATGGCCGATCCGGCGCCGGCCTTCTCGCGCGGCAGCGCGGACATGACCGACTCGGTGGCGGGCGGCATGACGTTGGCCATCCCGGCGCCCTGCACGAAGAAGATCGCGCCGAGGATCCACATCGGGGTCCCGGTGCCGATGAACTGGTAGCTCGCCAGGGCGGCGGCGACGAGCAGCAGGCCGGTGGTGCAGACGGCCTTGGCGCCGAAGCGGTGGACCATCGCGGCGCTGCGCGGCGCGAACGCGAGCTGGGCGATCGCGAACGGCAGCACCATCAGGCCGGACTCCAGCGGGGTCAGGCCGCGCACCGACTGCATGTAGAAGTTGGCGAAGAAGAACACGCCGGTCGCGGCGAAGAAGCACAGCGCGATGGACGCGACGGCCGCCGACATGCGCGGGTCGCGGAACAGCCGGACGTCGAACGCCGGGGACGCGGTGCGGGCCTCGTGCGCGACGAACAGCGCGATGACGGCGGCGCCGGCGAGGATCGGGCCGAGCACCGGGAGCGCGAGCCAGTCGCCCTTCTCGCCGCCCTCGATGATGCCGTACGACAGGACGACGAGGCCGATGACCGACAGCAGGACGCCGAGCGGGTCGAGCCGTCCGGGCTCGGGGTTGCGGGACTCCGGCACGAGGAAGGCCATCAGCGCGACGCCGGCCGCGATGACCGGGACGTTGATGAGGAAGACCGAGCCCCACCAGAAGTGGGCGAGCAGCAGCCCGCCGGTGAGCGGGCCGATCGCGACGCCGAGGCCGACGGCGCCGGCCCAGATGCCGATCGCGCGGGCGCGCTCGTGCGGCTCGAAGACGTTGGTGATGATCGACAGCGTCTGCGGCATCACGGCGGCGCCGCCGAGCCCCATCAGCGCGCGGGCGTAGATGAGCTGGTCGGGCGACTGCGCGTAGGCCGACAGCAGGGAGGCGAGGGCGAACACCGCCATGCCGCCGATGAGCACGCGCTTGCGCCCGATCCGGTCGCCGACCACCCCGAAGGTGAACAGCAGGCCGGCGAAGACGAGCGTGTAGGAGTTGATCGACCACTCGAGCTGGCTCTGCGTGGCGCCGAGCCCCTTCTCCGGGTCGGCGATGGTCTTGAGCGCGACGTTGAGGATCGTGTTGTCGAGCACGACCACCAGCAGGCTCATGGTGAGGACGCCGAGGATGTACCACCGGCGCCGCTGAATCGTCTGGAGGTCCATGCCGATACGCAACGGTAGCGTTTCGTAACCTATTCCCGGTCTGTCCGGATTGGGGGAATCCAAGGGGTACCCGAATCGTTTTCCAAGTGGCACGATCGGTTCCGTCTGGGTACGCCACCGTGGCGCCTCAAGACCGGAGGTTCACGCATGTCTTCTTCTGTCGCACCCCCCGCGCAGCCCCCCGCCCTCTACGGCGGCACCAGCACCCGGCGGGTGACCGTACGCGACATCGCCGCCGCCAAGGAGCGGCACGAGAAGTGGCCGATGCTCACCGCGTACGACGCGCAGACCGCGCGGGTCTTCGACGAGGCCGGCATCCCCGTGCTGCTCGTCGGCGACTCCGCCGCGATGGTCGTGTACGGCTACGACTCCACCATCCCCGTCACCGTGGACGAGCTGATCCCGCTGACCGCGGCCGTCGTGCGCGGCTCCAAGCGCGCCATGGTCGTCGCCGACCTGCCGTTCGGCTCGTACCAGACGGGCGTCGGCGAGGCGCTGACCACCGCCACCCGCTTCATGAAGGAGGCGGGCGCGCACGCGATCAAGCTGGAGGGCGGCCGCCGGGTCATCCCGCAGGTCGAGGCGCTCGTCTCCGCCGGCATCCCGGTCATGGGCCACCTCGGCCTCACCCCGCAGTCGGTCAACGTCTTCGGCGGCTACCGGGTGCAGGGCCGCGGCCAGGACGGCGACGAGCTGATGGCGGACGCGAAGGCCCTGGAGGCCGCGGGCGCGTTCGCGCTCGTCCTCGAATGCGTCCCCGCCGAGCTCGCCTCCCGCGTCACCTCGTCGCTGTCCATCCCGACGATCGGCATCGGCGGCGGCAGCGGCACCGACGCGCAGGTGCTCGTCTGGCAGGACATGGCGGGCCTCACCCCGCACACCGCCAAGTTCGTCAAGAAGTTCGCCGACCTGAACACGCTGCTCGGCGAGGCCGCCCGCGGCTACGCCGAGGAGGTCGTCGGCGGCGTCTTCCCGGCCGCCGAGCACACCTACCGGTAACCGTCCCGCGAAGGCCCGGTCGCGCCCTACTCGTCGGGGTCCGACCGGGCCGCGCGGACCCGCGCCGCACCGCCTCCGGGCAGGCGGGCCTCGCCTTCCCGGGGCGCCGGGACGGGCGGCGCCTGCGCGCCGTCGGCCGTGATCTCGTCGCGGAGCGTCTCCACGGCCGAGCGCAGGACGTCGGGCCCGGCCACGTTCATCAGCAGCAGCCCCAGGTTGAGGGCCATCTGCCCGTCGGTCATCTCGCTGCCCGCGAGGGCGTCCACGGCGGTGCGCAGGTCGGCCTGGTCCTCGGCGGAGACGTTCTGCAGCAGCCCCAGGCAGTAGGTCGGCAGCGCCAGCCGCGACTTCGCGAACGAGACGCCGCGCATGATCTCGCCCGCCTCGTGCGCGCGGGTCTTGGCCTGCATGCGGTCGACGCCCCGGTCGGCGGCGGCGAGCAGGGAGGTCAGCAGCGTGCTCGGGCCGACCGCGACGTCCTCGTCCCCGACCCGGACGGTGAACACCGCGCTGCGGAACACCATCATCGAGCCGAGGCTCGCGACCAGCACCTGCGTCGCGTCGGCGATCTGCGGCGACTGCACGCCGAACCGCCAGCCGAAGGTGTGCAGGAGCAGCAGCGACCCGGCGCCCGCTCCCCCGTTGATCAGCACGTACGCCCAGGTGGACGGCACCCGGACGAGCGTGGTGGGCCGGTCCCGGTAGCGGCTGACCAGCTCGGCGATGCCGACCAGGCAGCTCAGCGAGACGGCGACGGCGTACCCGAGCACCGGCTCAGTCCCCGGTCAGCCGGACGACCTCGTCGATCTCGCGCTCGACGGCGACCAGGCCGCGCTCGCGCAGCGCGTCGACGGCGTCCGCGACCTCCAGCAGGCCGAGCCGGGTCGCGTGGTGGAGCTGCTCCAGCGACTGCGGCGCCCCGGTCGCCCTCAGGTGGGCCAGCACGCGCCGGCACGCGTCCTCGGGCACGGGCCCGGACCCGGCGCCGGCGCCGGCGGGCGGACCGGGCTCGGCGGCGGGCGCCGCACCGGGCTCCCCGCGCGCCCCCGTGCCGCGCCTGGGAGGGGCCAGAAAGGCGCTCCACGGATCTGCCGACCGGATCTCTCGCATGTCCACCTGCCTGTCGCCACCCCGATGATATGTCAGTGTTCGGACGCAGCGGAGGCGCCGTCCGCTCCCTCCCCGGGGGCGGGACGGGCGCGCGGGCGCCCCGACGAGCGCACGAAGATCAGCCGGTCGCCGGCCTCCAGCGGCGTGCACTCCGGGTGGTCGTACGGCAGCGTCCGGCCCTCCCGGACGACCGCGAGCACCGGCTCGCGCACCGCCGCGAGCGACTCGCCCGCCTCGTCCGGCCGCACCTCCCGGGACACCAGGTCGAGGCCGCTGCCCTGGTCGAGGAGGTCCTCGATGACCGCGCTGACCGCGGGCTGGCTGGTGGACATCCCGAGCAGCCGCCCCGCCGCCTCCGACGACGTCACCACCCGGTCGGCGCCCGACTGCCGCAGCAGCGGGACGTTCTCCGACTCGCGCACCGACGCCTGGATCCCGGCGTGCGGGTTGAGCTGCCGCGCGGTCAGGGTGATCAGCACCGCGGTGTCGTCGCGGGCGCTCGCCACCACGATCTCCCGGGCCCGCTGCACCCCCGCCTGCTTCAGCACCGAGTTGCGGGTCGCGTCCCCGACGATGCTCACGAACCCGGCCTCGGCCGCCTCCGCGACCACGCGCGGGTCGGGGTCGACGACGACGATCGACTTGCGTTCGACGCCCGTGCTCAGCAGGGTCTTGATGGCGCTGCGGCCCTTCGTGCCGTAGCCGGCCACCACGATGTGGTCGCGCACGCGTGCCCTCCAGCGTGACTTGCGCCAGTCCTCGCGGGTGCGTTCCGCGAGGACCTCCAGGGTGGTGCCCACGAGGACGATGAGGAAGAGCACCCGCACGGGCGTGATGAAGAGGATGTTGACCAGCCGGGCCGCGTCACCCACCGGGGTGATGTCGCCGTAGCCGGTGGTCGAGACGGTCACCGTGGCGTAGTAGAACGCGTCCAGCAGGGACAGCTCCCCGTCCCCGGTGTCGCGGTAGCCGCCGCGGTCGGCGTACACGGCGACGACCACGGCGAACAGCAGCAGCAACGCGATCCCGACCCGCGTGGCCACCGCGCGCAGCGGCCCCACCGTGGCCGAGGGCAGCAGGACCAGTGGTCGCCGCGCCGCCTCCGGATCGTTCAAACTCGGCACCGCACCGAGCTTAACGATCGTTCAGCCCCGGCGGGGACGCTTGATCGGACGCCCGCGGTTCGGCGGCGCGCTAGACGTCGGTGATCCGCAGCCCCGCGTGGGCCTTGTAGCGGCGGTTCATGGAGATGAGGTTGGCGGTGAACGCCTCGACCTGGTGGGCGTTGTGCAGCCGGCCGCCGTAGACGCCGCGCATGCCGGGGATCCGGCCCGCGAGGGCCTGGACGGTGTCGGTGGCCTCGCGGTCGTTGCCGAGGACGAGGACGTCCAGCTCCATCTCGTCCACGCCGGGGTCGAGCAGCAGCTTGGCGGAGACGTGGTGGAAGGCGGCGACCACGCGGCTGTCCGGCAGCACGGCGGCGGCCTGCTCGGCGGCGCTGCCCTCCTCGACCGGCAGCGCGAACGCGCCCTTGCCCTTCTCGAAGCCGAGCGGGTTCACGCAGTCGACGACGACCTTCCCGGCCAGCTCCTCGCGCAGCGACTCCAGCGTGGCCTTGTGGCCGTCCCACGGGACGGCGACGACCACGATGTCCGACCGCCCGGCCGCGACCGGGTTCTCCGCGCCGGAGATCCGCAGGGCGGCGTCCTCGGCGGCCAGCTCGTCGGCGGCGGCCTGGGCGCGCTCGGCCCGGCGGGACCCGATCGTCACCTCGTGCCCGGCGAGCGCGAACCGGCGGGCGAGGCCCTTGCCCTGGTCGCCGGTGCCGCCGAGGATGCCGATCGACAGGCCGCCGACGTCGGGAAGGTCGTAAGGCGTCTTCTGCTGCTGCTCAGTCATGCGGCCGAGTCTGCCAAACCGCCTCCGGCACGCCGCGGCCAGGGCTCCCGGCTCGCGGAAAACCTCCTGATCAGGGCGCCGGGTGCGGCACCATGGTGCCCGTGGACGCCGAGCAGATCACCATGTTGCGCGAGGTCCTGTCGACCACGGGCTGGCTGGAGCGGACCGAGGAGTTCGGCCGGGCGCTGCGGGTCACCTCCCGCACGCCGGGCGGGCTGCTGCTGGTCGGCACGCCCGCCGGCGACCCGTGGCACCTGGCCGCGCACCTGGACGACGAGAGCCGGCTCGGCGGGGTCCCCGGCCTGGCGCCGACGCTGGTCCGCTGGACGCCGCCCGCGGACGCGCCGCCGCACCTGCGGGTCGGCCTGGAGCGGCTGGAGGCGGCCCGGCGCGGCGAGACGCTGTTCGTCGTCGCCGAGGACGAGGCGCCCGTCCCGCTGCTGGAGCGGGTCGACGACGCCCGCCGCACCGGCGCGACCGTGCTGGCGCTGGAGAGCGGCGACCGAGAGCTGCGGGGCCTCGCGCACGAGGCGCTGACCGTCCCGCCGGACGAGGCGCTGATGTCGTTCGACGGGGCGCAGCACCTCGTCAGCGCCGCCGCCGGGCGGGAGCCGGCGCGGACGCCCCGGGGGCTCCGCGGCCGGCTCGCCAGGCTCCTCGACGCGGTCTCCGGGCCCGTGGTGGAGTGACCGTGGTGGAGTGACCGTCGTCGAGTGACCGTCGTGGAGTGACGCGCGAGGGGCGGTCAGTCGTCGGACTCCCGGCGGCGCCAGGACTCGTTGCGCTCCCGGGCCAGCTCCAGGGCGTTCGCGGCCTCGCCCTCGGACGCGTACGGGCCCATCCGGTCCTTGCCGGGGCATCCGGGCCCGTGCTCGGGCCTCATGTGCTTCAGGCAAAACCACCAGTCACCGTCGTCGTCGGCCATCGGCGCTCCTCTCGCTCCGCGGGATTCGTTGCCCCGATCCCGCTGACTACACTCCATCACTATGACGACCCAGCTGCTCCGGCCCGGAAACGTTTCACCGATGCGGAAGGTCCCGTCGAGCATTCCGCGCCCGGAGTACGTGGGGAAGAAGCGGCCCCGGACCGGCGAGCCCGACGTCAAGACCCCCGAGGTCATCGAGCGGATGCGGGTGGCCGGGCGGATCGCGGCGCAGGCGCTGGCGGAGGTCGGCACGCACATCCGGCCGGGCGTCACCACCGACGAGCTCGACCGCATCGGGCACGAGTTCCTGCTCGACCACGGCGCCTACCCGTCGACGCTGGGCTACCGCGGGTTCCCGAAGTCGCTGTGCACCTCCATCAACGAGGTGATCTGCCACGGCATCCCGGACGACACGGTCCTGCGCGACGGCGACATCATCAACATCGACATCACCGCCTACATCGGCGGCGTGCACGGCGACACCGACGCGACGTTCCTGTGCGGCGACGTCGACGAGGAGTCGCGGCTGCTGGTGGAGCGCACCCGCGAGGCGACGATGCGCGGCATCCGCGCCGTCAAGCCGGGCCGGGCGCTGAACGTGATCGGGCGGGTCATCGAGTCGTACGCCAAGCGGTTCGGGTACGGGGTCGTCCGCGACTTCACCGGGCACGGGATCGGCACCACCTTCCACTCGGGCCTGGTCGTCCCGCACTACGACGACCCCGCCGCCACGACGGTCATCGAGCCCGGGATGACGTTCACCGTCGAGCCGATGCTGACGCTCGGCACCCACGACTACGACATCTGGCCGGACGGCTGGACGGTCGTGACCAAGGACCGCAAGCGCACGGCGCAGTTCGAGCACACGCTGCTGGTGACCGAGGACGGCCACGAAATCCTCACCCTTCCGTGATGGCCGCCCTGATCTAGAGTCCGATTCAGCGCCCCCAGCCGGCCGGGAGAATCTCTGGTGAACGCCCCAGCGCCGTACGAGCCGAGGGTCCCGTCCGACAGCATGCCTCCGGGGCGGGCGGCGCTGAGCGTGACGTGGGCGGCGCTGCCGTTCCTGACCCTCGGCTACGCCACGCCGTTCACGTTCGCGGCGGCGGCCCTGTGGCGGCGCAGCGCGCATCTGATGGTGTCCACGGCCGCCTACCTCGGGGTGTTCGCGCTCGCGATGTTCCTGCTCCCCGACATCGGCAAGGAAGAGGGCGCCGAGCGCCTGGTCGGCGTGCTGCTGTTCGTGCTCGCGGTGGTGGGCTGCGGCCACGCGTTCCTGATCCGGCGCCGGGTGTTCGACCCGCACGGGCTGTCGGCCGTCGACAACGACGCCGTCGTGGAGCAGGTGAAGCGCCGCCGGCTGCTGCGGGAGAAGGCGCGGGAGCTGGCCGCCGCCGACCCGGGCCTCGCCAAGGAGCTGCGGATCGGGCGGCCCGACCTGCCCCGGCGGTACAACGACGGCGGGCTCGTCGACGTCAACCACGCCCCGGCCGAGGCGCTGACGCTGCTGCCCGGCATCACGCCGGAGCTGGCGGCGCGGATCACGCGGGTGCGGGCGGAGGCCGGCGGGTTCATGTCCGCCGAGGAGCTGGCCGCCGTCGCGGGCCTGCCGGCCGACCTGACGGGCGATGTCGCCGACTACGCCGTCTTCATCCGCTGATCTCGGGTATGTCCCCGGCGTGACCCCGAAGAAAGACGAGGGCGGCGACCGGCTCGCGGAGTACCGGGGCAGGCGCGACCCGGGACGCACTCCGGAGCCCGTGCCGGAGGACGCGGCCGTGCCGCGCGGGAACGACGACACGTTCGTCGTCCAGGAGCACCACGCGACCAGCCTGCACTGGGACCTGCGGCTCGAACGCGACGGGGTGCTGGTGTCGTGGGCCGTCCCGAAGGGCCTGCCGTGGAGCCCGGAGACGAACCACCTCGCCGTGCACACCGAGGACCATCCGCTGGAGTACGCGTCGTTCGAGGGCGAGATCCCGCGCGGCGAGTACGGCGCCGGGACGATGACCGTCTGGGACCGCGGGACGTACGAGACCGAGAAGTGGTCCGAGCGCGAGGTGAAGATCGTCATCCACGGCTCGCGGGTGTCCGGCCGGTACGTGCTGTTCCGGACGCGCGGGAAGAACTGGATGATCCACCGGATGGACCCGCCGGCCGACCCGGAGGCCGAGCCGCTGCCGGAGTCGCTGCGCCCGATGCGCCCGGTGGAGCGGGCGCGGCTCCCCCGCGACCAGGACGCGTGGGGCTTCGAGTTCGGCTGGGGCGGCCGGCGGCTGGCCGCCTACGTCGAGGGCGGGCGGACCCGGTTCACCGACGGGCGGGGCCGCCCCGTGGACGGCCCCGGCGGGCTCGGCTCCCGGCTCGGCGCCGAGCTCGGCACCCGGCGCGCGGTGCTGGACGGGGAGCTGGCCGTCCTCGAAGGCCGCGAGATGTACATGCTCTACGACGTGCTTCATCTGGACGGGCGCCCGCTCCTGGACGTCCCGTACCGGGACCGGCGCGAGCGGCTCGACGGGCTCGGGCTGTCGGGGCCGAGGTGGCAGACGGCCCCCTGGTTCCCCGGCGACGGCGACGCCGTCGCGGCGGCGGCGCGCGAACAGGGCCTGCCGGGCGTGCTGGCGAAGCGCCTGGACTCCCCGTACGAGCCGGGCGAGGAGTCCGGCGCCTGGCGCTTCATCCCGGTCTGACCCCGCGCCCACCACGCCCCGAGGCGCGCCGGGCGGGCGTGGGATGAGCCGTGGGATGAGCCGTGGGATGAGCAGGGAACCGGAGACCCGTTCCCCGCATCAAAGGGACGTAACGCCCGCTTCGGCGCGTCGCCACTGAAAACGATCAGGTGCCGGTTAGAGTCCCGCCCTGAGTACGGGCGGTGGGGACGCTCTGGAAGGCGGGGAACGGCACATGATGGGCAAGACGCACGCCCTGAGCGGCGCGCTGGCGTGGCTGGCCGCCGTCCCGGTGCTCGGCTACGAGCGGCTGCTCGGCGACCACGCGGTGTCGCTGTCGCCCGAGCAGGTCGCCGCGGGCGCCGTGGTGTGCGCGGGCGCGGCCATCCTGCCCGACATCGACCACCACAACGGCCGCATCGCCAACACCTTCGGCCCGATCACCCACCACATGTGCAAGTGGATCGGGAAGCTCTCCGGCGGGCACCGGCAGGCCACCCACTCGATCCTGTTCGCGGTCGGCATGGGCTGGGCGATGGACACCCTCGCCACCCACTACCTCTACGCCTGGTGGGCCTGCCTCTTCATGATCGTCGGCCTGGGGCTGCGCGGCATCGGGCTGGACTTCGAGGGCAAGGAGCCGCAGTCGGCGCTGGCCGACTGCGCGCTCGCGCTCATCGCGGTCTGGCTCATGCACAAGATCGATATGAGCTTCGTCGGGTTCGCGGTCGCGCTCGGCTGCTTCGCGCACGTGGTCGGCGACTGCCTGACTCCGCGCGGCTGCCCGGTGTTCTGGCCGCTGCCGTGGCGGATCGACGTCCCGCTCGTGCCGCGGACGGACGGCAAGGTGGAGCGCTGGGTCGTGATGCCCGTGCTCACCCTCGGCATCGCGGTCCTCGCCGTCCGCTCGGTCCTCGGCGACGTCACGACCCAGTGGCTGACCCGGAACTGATCATTCGAGCAGGTCGGCGAAATCGTCGCAGGCCAGGCTCGTCCAGACGGTTCCGTCCAGCTTCGGCGTCGACGACAGGTTGACGCGGTCGATGCCCGGGACGGCCTGCGCGGTGCAGGCGATCTGGGCGAGCGCCGTCCGCGACCACCGCCGCGGGGTGTCCGGCCGCCCGGCGGGCCGGACGACCAGGATCGCGCGGCGGGTCACCGGGCCGTGCTCGTCGACGACCGAGTACGCCACGAGCCGCTCGCGGATCTCCGTGCGCAGCCCCATGTCGCGCTCGCGGGTCGTCGGCGGCACGCTCAGCTGGCCGATGCCGAGGTGGGGCTCCCCCGGCAGGCCGGGCCGCGTCACGGCCCGCAGCCTGCCGCCGTGGACGAGGTACACGGTGACCGTCGCGGGGTAGGCGGCGGCGCTCGGCGGCCCTCCCGCCCGGATGGTCCCGGTCGGCCTGATGCCGCAGCCGGCCAGGGCGGCGCAGGCCGCCAGCACCGCGAGCACGCGCGGCGGTCTCATGCGTCCTCCTCCTCCGCGCCGCCGGGCAGCCACAGCGTGAACACGGCGCCGCCGTCCGGCCCGTTCGCGGCGTCCAGCGTCCCGCCGTGCAGCACGGCGTTCTCCCTGGCGATCGAGAGGCCGAGGCCGCTGCCCTCGCTGCGCGAGCGCGCCGCCTCGGCCTTGGTGAACCGGTCGAAGACCACGGGGAGCAGGTCGTCGGGGAGGCCGGGGCCGCGGTCGGCCACCACGACCCGCACGCCGGCGCCGTCCTCCCCGCCCTCCTCCCCGCCGGTGCGCGCGAAGCGCAGCGTGACGGGCGGGCGCCCGTGCTTCAGGGCGTTCCCGGCGAGGTTGGCGACGATCACGTCGAAGCGCCGCGGATCCAGCCGGACGAACAGGTCCGCGGGCCCCTCGACCGCGACCTCGTCCCGCCAGCCGCGCGCCTCCAGGGTGGCGCCGACCGCGGTGGCCACGTGCACGTCGTCGAGGACGAGCGCGGCGGCCCCAGCGTCGAACCGGCTGATCTCGATCAGGTTCTCCACCAGCGCGCCGAGCCGCCGCGTCTCCGCCGCGACGAGCCGCGCCGCCTCGCCGCCGTCCGGCGCGTCCGCCGCCTCCTCGGCCAGCACACCGGTCATCGCGACCATGGAGGTGAGCGGGGTGCGCAGCTCGTGCGAGACGTCCGCGACGAACCGGCGCGAGGCGGCCTCCATGGCGCGCAGCTCGGTGACCGTCCGCTCCAGGGCGTCGGCGGTGCCGTTGAACGTGCGGGCGAGGCCGGCCAGCTCGTCGTGGCCGCGCACCTGGACCCGGGTACCCAGCTCGCCCGCGCCGAGCGCGCGGGCGGCGGCGCCGAGGCGGCGCACGGGGCCCAGCACGCCCCGCGTCGCCAGCAGCGCGAGCCCGAGCGCCGCCGCCAGCGCGGCGGCGTCCGCGATCAGCAGGACGCGGGTGAACAGCCGCAGGTCGGCGGCCTCCCGTTCCAGGCCGGCCGAGACGAACACCATCGGCGGTGTCGTCCGCGACGGCTCGTCCACGGTGGTCGTGTAACCGGTCGCGCGGGCGCCGACGAGCAGGTAGGGGCGTCCTCCGGTCGCCCGGTCCTTGACGACGACGCGCCGGAAGACCACGCCGTCCAGCGCCTGCCGGGCGAACTCCCGGGTCACCGGGACGTCCAGCGCGCCGGGCGGCGGGACGCCCACCTCCCCGGCGATCAGCGGCACCGGCACCGCGACCGCCTTGCGGCCCGGGGCGGCGCCGAGCGCATCCTCCAGGGCCGCGCCGACCAGCGGAGCCGCGTCGGGCGGCAGGCTGACCGGAACCTGCCGGGCGAGGGTGTCGCGGACGTCGGAGAGCACCGCGTCCTGCGCGCGCTGGAGCATCATCCGCCGCATCAGCACGTAGGAGATGCCGGACGCCAGCACCGACGCCAGCAGCGCGACCGCGGTGAACGCGGCGGCGAGCCGCCACCGCAGCCCGGTGAACCGGTGGCGGCGCGTCACGGCGCCGCGAACCGGTAGCCGAACCCCCGGACGGTCTCGATCAGCCGCGGCTCGGCGGGCTCGTCCTCGATCTTGGCGCGGACGCGCTGCACGCAGGCGTCCACGAGCCGGGAGTCGCCCGGGTAGGTGTGCTCCCACACCTCGGCGAGGAGGTGCTGGCGGGTGAGGGCCTGTCCGGGGCGGCGGGCGAGCTCCAGCAGGAGCCGCAGCTCCGTCGGGGTGAGGCGCAGGTCGGTGCCGCCCTTGGTCACCTTCAGCGACATCCGGTCGATGACCAGGTCGCCGTGGACGGACCGGTCGGTGCGGGTCTGGTCGGCGCGGCGCAGCACCGCGCGGATGCGCGCGTCCAGCACGCGCGGCTCGACCGGCTTCACCACGTAGTCGTCGGCGCCGGCCTCCAGGCCGAGGACGATGTCGAGGTCGTCGCCGCGCGCGGTCAGCAGGATCACCGGCAGCGAGTCCGCGCGGCGGATGCGGCGGCACACCTCGATCCCGTCGATGCCGGGGAGCATCACGTCCAGGATCGCGATCTCGGGGCGCCGCGACCGCAGCGCGGCCAGGCCGTCCTCGCCGGTGGCCCGGGAGGTGACGCCGTGCCCCTGGCGGGTCAGCGCCAGCTCCAGGGCCGTCCGTGCGGACGGATCGTCCTCGATGAACAGGATGCTCGCCACCGGCCCAGTATCGGGCACCGATGATCATTCGGTCGCCTGTGTCACAAGATCCGGACATCCCCGGCACCGGACCATGACGGACCGCCGCGACGGTGGGGCCCATGATCGTCACGACCGCCCGGCCAAGGCCGCCCGCCGCGGCCGCACCGCCCCCGCCCGCCCGCCGCCGTCCCCGGGCGCTGCCCTGGCTGCTCGCGGCGGGCGTGCTCGCCCAGGCGGCGGTCCGGATGTGGTTCGCCCGCGCCCGGACCGGGCCGGCCGCGAACCCCGACGAGACCGGCTATCTCGTCGCGGCCCGGTGGCTGGCCGGCGGGCCCGGCGCCGACCTGTCCGGCAACACGTTCTACCAGGGCGGATACGCGCTGCTGCTGGCGCCCGCCCACTGGCTGTCGCACGACCCGGCGACGGTCTACACGGCCGTCATGGCGATCAACGCGGTGGTCGGCGCGGCGCTCTTCCCGCTCGGGTACGCGGCCGCGCGGCGGTTCGGGCTCGGCCGCCGCGCCGCACTGCCGCTCGCGTTCGCGGCGGCGCTGCTGCCCGCCGGGACCTTCTTCGGCGCCTTCGCGCTCGCGGACGCCGTCCTGCCGGTGCTCGTTCTGGCCTGGCTGCTCGCGCTCGACCGCTTCGCCCGCGACGGCGGCGCGGGCGGTGCGGTGCTCGCGAGCCTGGCGGCGTCGGCCATGGCGGCCGTCCACTCGCGCGGGACGATCGTCCTGCTCGTCCACGTCCTGGCGCTGGCCGCCATCGCGGTGAGCGGGCGGCGGCGGCGCGGCGGCCTGGCCGGGGCCGCCGCTGCCGCCGCCGGGTACGCCCTCGGGGCGGCGCTGAACGCCCGGCTGGAGGCGGTGCTGTACCCCGGCGGAGTCCGCGATCTGGCGGGGACCCTGGAGACGCGGCTGACCACGGCCGCCGGGCAGGCATGGGCGCTGTCGGGGGCGGCCGGGCAGCTCTGGTACCTGGTCGTCTCCACCTGGGGGCTGGCCGGGGTGGGCCTCGCCGCCGTCGCGGCGGCGCTCGTGCGGCGGCGCGCCCCGGCGGCCGACCGGATCATGGCGGGCGTGCTGCTCGCCGCCACGTGCGGGATCGCCTACGCGTCGTCGGCCGCGCTGCCGGACGAGCACCGGGTCGGCAACTTCGCCTACGGCCGGTACCTGTCGTGCGTGGCCGTCGTCTACGCGCTGGCCGGGGCGGCGGCGCTGCTGCGCTCGGGCGCCCGCAGGGCCCTCCTGCTGGTGGCCGCGTCCGGCCTCCTCACCGCGGGGGCCGGGCTCTGCGTCACCGCCTACGCGGGAGAGCGGCTGAACACCCACGCGTTCATCGCGTTCGACTTCCCCGAGACCACGTTCCTCACCGGCGACCGGACCGCGCTGCATCCGGCGGAGGCGTCGCTCACCGCGCTCGGGCTGCTCTGCGGGCTCGCCGTCCTGTCCCGGCTGGGGCGGACGCCGCTGGCGGCCGCCGCCCTGGCCGGGACGAGCCTGGCCGCGCTGGCGTTCGCCATGGGGCCGTCCCCCGAGCGCGTCCGCCCCGCCCCGCCGCTCCCCGGCCCGCAGGCAGGCGGGGTCGCCGCGGACGCGTCGGTCCACTGGGCGGTCAGGACCAAGCTCATGTACCCGGTGTGGTGGACGCGCATCGGCCGGATCGACGTCCGCGACGGCCGGCCGCCCGCACCCGGCGTGTGCACGGTCGTGGTCTCCCCGCCGGACGGGACGCCCCCGGAGGCGTCATGGCCCCGGCATCCGGCGGGCTGGCGGCACCACGCCCGCGAGGACTGGTCGATCGGCTGGGTGATCTGGCACGACCCGTCGTGCCAGGCTCAGTAGCGGGTCACCAGGGCGATGCGCCCGTGGTCGACGAGGAAGCCGTCCGAGACGAACGTCACCTCGCCGCCGTACTCCAGCACCGTCTCGATGACGTCGTCCACGGCGTCGTCGACGACGTCGGCCCCCTTGAGAACGCCCGGCATGCCGTCCACCGGGACGAGCTCGCCGCGGGCCTTCACCGCGGGCGCGTAGTAGCCGCGCTCGACGACGAGGTGCTCGCCGCGGCCCTCCTCGGCGAGCGGGGTGACCTCGCACAGCCCGCCCGCGTAGCGCTGGATGCTGCGCGCGGCCTCCAGCTCCGCCAGCACGCCGACCTCGCGGAGGTCCTCGTAGGCGGCGAGCGCCGGGCGGGCCGCCTCGGCGAGCGCGCTCGGCGAGGCGCCCTCGAAGCTGCCGTCCACGCGGCCCGCCACCGTGATGTGCGGCCCGGCCACCTCGTCGAAGAACGCCTGGTGGCGGGTGACGCCGGCGACGATCAGCGGGCGGCGGTCGCGGGCGAGGACGCGGTCCAGGGCGGCCACCACGTCCCGCATGGCGCGGCGCTGCCGCTCGCCGTCCCCGCCCTGCGCGGCGCGCCGGGCCAGCCGCCCGGAGCCGGCCTCGTCGATCGGCTCCGGCTCGACCGGGAAGCCGCCGCCGGTACGCTCGGTCAGCTCCTCGCCCCGGCCGTCCCACAGCCGGGTCCGGTGGTCCGACAGCGACAGCAGCCAGTAGCTCGGGGTGCGGGTGCAGGCCGCGACGAGGTCGCGGGTGGCGAACCCGGTGTCGACGACGACCCGCTCGTCCACATGCTGGCCGATCGCGTAGGAGTGGTGCTCCCCGCCGGGCGCGGCGAACAGCACGAGCCCGTCGGAGGCGTGCCGCAGGTCGATCTCGTCCGCGGCGCGCTCCAGCCCCCGGAGGACGTGGTCGGCGGTCTCGGGCGTGACCCGGGCGTCGTCGTGCAGCCGCCGCCGGACCTCGGCCAGCAGGTTGCGCAGCCGGATCGGGTCCTGGCGGTTGTCCGGGACGGAGCGGTGCGTCGGCATCAGCACCGACACCGCCGGGTAGGCCCGCGGCTTGCGCAGCTCGGACAGGGTAACGGCGTCCATGATCCCCCGATCAGTCGGCCTTGTTCGCTTATGTCGCTTTTCTAGCTCCTGTCTCTTTTCTAGCTACCAGCAGGTAAACCAGGTGTAAGGGGCGGCCGATGCGACCGCCTAGACCCGCTCGATCACCGGGCCGAAGGCGTCCAGGAACGGCGCGTGCACCGTGGTGTAGGAGAAGCCGAACCGCTCGCGCCGCTCCCTGATCTGCTCCGCGAGCTGCTCGTGCGTCCCGAGCAGGAGGAACGGCGTGTCCAGGATCTCCTCGGCGGTCATGTACGGCATGCGCTCGGCGCGGATCCGCTCGGCCTCCGCGCGCCGGTCGGAGGTCACCTCCACGTGCTGGACGAGCACGTTCCACTCGATGGCGTCCGCCCGGTCGCCCGCGTGCTCGCGGACGAACCGGATCCGCTCCTCCGCCTCCGCCGCCGTGCCCAGCCGGAACGTCCCCGGCGGCTCCCCCGGCACCTGGTAGGCGCCCGCGATCCCGACGATGTCGGCGTACCGCGCCGCCGCCCGCAGCACCGTGTCGCCCGTGCCGCCGACGAGCAGCGGCGGCCCCGACCCGCCGAACCCGGCGCGCTGCACCGGCGCCAGCTCGGCCAGCCCGAAGTACTCGGCGACCGGCCGGTGCCGCTCGTAGCCGTCCCCGCCGAACAGCGCGCCCAGTTCCTCGATCGTGCGCACCATCCGCTCCGTGCGGGCGCCGAACCCCTCCCAGGGGATGCCCGCCGCGTCGAACTCCCACTTCATGTGCCCGGCGCCGAGGCCGAGCTCCACCCGCCCGCCGGTGAGCCGGTCGGCGGTGGCGACCTCGCGGGCGAGCAGGTGCGGGTTCCAGAACCCGGCGTTCAGCACGAGCGTGCCGACCCGCAGCCGCTCCGTCGCCGCCGCGGCGGCGACCATCGTGGGGAAGGGCGCCGGCGACCCGAGGTGGTCGGGCACCAGCGCGGTGTCGTAGCCGTACCGCTCGCCGCGCCGGCACCGCTCGGCGAACTCGTCGCGGGAGGGGATGTCGAAGAAGTTGAACCCGAACCGGAAGTCCCTCATGCGATCACTCTGCCAGCCGCCGCCCCGCCGGATCAGCCGGATCAGCCGGGCGTGATGAAGGACGTCTCGTAGGCGAGGATCACCGCCTGGGTGCGGTCGCGGGCCTGCAGCTTGGCGAGGACGTTGCCGACGTGCGTCTTCACCGTCTGCGGGCTGACGAACAGCTCCGCGGCGATCTCGGCGTTCGAGCGGCCCTTGGCCATCAGCCGCAGCACGTCCCCCTCCCGCTCGGTGAGCCGGTCGTGCCAGTCGGCCCCGCCCCCGCCGCCGGACGGGCCGTGGTGCGCCGCCAGCTCCCGGATCGCCGCCGGGAACAGCAGGCTGTCGCCGTGCGCGACCATCCGGACCGCCTGCAGGATCTCCTCCGGCCGGGTCCGCTTGAGCAGGAAGCCGTGCGCGCCCGCCTTCAGCGCGTCGTAGACGTACTCGTCGTTCTCGAACGTGGTGACCACGATGATCCGCGGCGGCTCCGGCACCGTCTCCAGCAGGTGGCGGGTCGCCTGGATGCCGTCGAGGCGCGGCATCCGCACGTCCATCAGCACCACGTCGGGACGCAGCCGCCGCACCGCGTCCGGCACCTCGGCGCCGTCGGCCGCCTCGCCGACCACGGCGAGGTCGTCCTCGGCGCCGATGATGGCGGCGAGGCCCGCCCGGATCAGCCGCTCGTCGTCGACCAGCAGCACCTTGACCGTCATGTCGCGGACCTTAGCGGCAGCGAGACCCGGAAGCGCCACGCGTCCCCGTCCGCCCCCGCGGCCATGTCGCCGCGCAGCACGGTGACGCGCTCGCGCACCCCGGCGAGGCCCCGGCCGCCGCCGGGGCGGGCGCCGTCGCTCCCGGCCGCCCCGAGCGGATTGCTCATCTCCACGTCCAGCCGCTCCCCGGCGATGCCGAGCCGCAGCCGCACCGGGACCTTCCCCGCGTGCCGCAGCGCGTTCGTCAGCCCCTCCTGGACGATCCGGTACGCCTCCCGCGACACCGCCGCCGGGACGTGCTCGACCGCCGGGTCCACCGCGGCGTCGAGCTCCACCCCCGCGATCCGGGTCTGCTCCAGCAGCCGGCCGAGGTCCTTCAGCGTGGCCTGCGGCGCGGCCGGGCGGGACGGGTCCTCGCGGAGCAGCCCGAGCACGTGGTCGAGGTCCTCCAGCGCGGCGCGGGCCGACTCCTCGATCGCGCCGAGCGCCTCCCTCGCGAACGCGGGGTCGCTGTCGAGGACCCGCCCGGCCGCGGCCGCCTGCAGGGTCACCACGCTCAGCGCGTGCCCGACCGAGTCGTGCAGCTCCCGGGCCAGCCGGTTGCGCTCGGCCAGCTTGACCGCCCTGGCCTCCATGCCGGCGAGCCGCTCGGCGGCGGACGGGCCGAGGAACCGCGGTGCCAGCCGGGACAGCAGCGCCCCGGACGCGACGATCAGCGCGAGCAGCGCGGCCAGCACGGCCGCGCCGAGCGGCGGCGCGGACCACTGGTTCCACGTACCGGCCCACCCCCACGCCTCCATGAGCCGGGTGTCCCAGGACACCATCGGCGCGAGCACCAGCACGATCGCGAACGGCGGCACCGCGAGGCTGAGCCCGCTGACCACCACGCCCGCGAACAGGTGCAGGGTGAACCAGGCCGCGGCCCGCACCCGGCTCTCCCACGAGGCCGCCGGCCCGGGGACGAGCGCGGCGGCCGGGCCCTTGAGCAACTCCCGGGCGAGCGAGCCCTCCAGCAGCCGCACCGTCGGCACGAGCCCGGTGACGAACGTCGCCGCCGCCGGCATCACCGCCAGCATGAGCACGAGCATCACGGCGGTGTCGCCGACCGGCAGCAGCGGCGTGAGGCTCATCGCCAGGAACCAGTACGGCATCAGCAGCGCGCCGCCCACCACCAGGTGGGACCAGCGCTGCCAGGTCGTCCGCTCGATCAGCGGCCGGAGCACGCGGAGCATGCCTCGATCCTGGCAGACGGGACGCCGCGGGCCCTCCCCCGCGGGAGGGAGAGGCGCGGGCCCGCGCTCGTGCTCAGGTCGTGCCCCGCCCCCCGGCGGCCCGGTCGCGCTCGGCCAGCTTGGCGAGCCGCGCGTTGTAGGCGGCGAGCTCGTCGTCCTCGGCGCGGCCGCCCGGCGCCGCGGCCCGGTCGGCCTTGCGGTCCATGCGGCGGGCCTGCCGCTGGTCGTCGGCGTACCACTGGAACGCCATCACGATCAGGACGATGAACGTCGGGATCTCCCCGAACGCCCACGCGATCGCGCCGCCGGTGTGCTGGTCGTGCAGGACCGTGGTGCCCCACGGCGGGGCGACCGCCCCGTACCAGCCGCGCGCCAGCGCCTGGCTCATGTTCATCAGCGCGATGCCGAAGAACGCGTGGAACGGCATCGTGACGAACAGCAGGATCAGCCGCGCCGGGTAGGGCAGCTTCTTCGGCGCCGGGTCGACGCCGAGCAGCACCCAGAAGAACAGCGACCCGGCCGCCAGGAAGTGCACCGTCATCGCGATGTGGCCGAGGTGGTTGCGCATCGCCGCCTCGAACAGCGGCGTGAAGTACAGCGCGAACGTGCTCACCACGAAGATCAGCGTCGCCACCGCGGGATGCGCGATCACCGCGAGGTAGCGGCTGTGCAGCAGCGCGGTCAGCCACTCGCGGGGGCCGCGGTCGCCGCGGATCTTGGCGGGCTTGAGGGCGCGTAGCGCCAGCGTCACCGGCGCGCCGACGACCAGGAAGATCGGCACCAGCATGTTCAGCACCATGTGCTGCGCCATGTGCACGCTGAACAGGATCGGCGCGTACTTGGCGACGCCGCTCTGGGTGACGGCGATGATGGTGACCAGGCCGAGGAACCAGGCGGCGGTGCGCCCCATCGGCCAGGAGTCGCCGCGCCGCCGCAGCCGGACGACGGCGGCCAGGTACAGCCCGCCGAGGACGGCCGCGAGGACGGCGAAGAACAGGTCGAGCTGCCACAGCGTCAGCAGCCGCACGGGGGTGACCTCCGGCGGCATGTCGTAGCCGAGCAGCGACTTGACCGCCGACTCCGGCTCCGCCGGCGCGGGCGGCGCGGTGCGCGCCAGCGCGACCGCGAGGCCCATCGTGGCGGCCATGACCGCCGCCTCCACGGAGCCGAACCGGGCGAACGCCCCCGGCCTGCCCGCGGCGAGCGCGGGCAGCGTCCGCTCCCGGTGCCACCAGCCGAACCAGCCGAGCACCCCGAACGCGACGATCTTCCCGAGGGCGAGCCGGCCGTAGTTCGTCGTCACCAGCTCGGCCGGGTCGGGCAGCCGGGCGATCACGTTGACCAGGCCGCTGGCCCCGACCGTGACGTAGCACCACAGCGCCATCCGGCTGAACCGCTCGGCCATGACCGGCAGCCGGTCGCGGCGCAGCAGCGCGTGCGCGCCGACGATCGCGAGGCCGCCGACCCACGGTGCGACCGCGGCGACGTGCAGCGCGACGCCGGTCGTCGCGACGGAGTGGTTGGCGGCCGAGGCCGAGTGCCCGGTCAGCGGCGCGGGCAGCAGCGCGATCCCGGCCATGGCGAGCAGCCCGAAGGCGGCCGCGGGCGTGGTGGTGGTGCGCGCCAGCAGCGCCACCACCACCGCCAGCAGCACCACGATCATCAGCGCGGTGCCCTGCGGCAGCGAGCCGACGTAGCTGCTCAGCTCGCTGCCGGTGAGGACCTCCCCGACCGGCTGGCCGAGCACGTCGGAGACGGTGAACACCAGGGTGGCCGCCGCGGCGGCGGCCCAGCCCGCGGCGATCCAGGACGCGGCGCGCAGGTAGCCGGCCGCGTCCGCGGACAGCCGGAGGGCGCCGCGCCCGCCCTCGGCCGGCAGGAACGCGGCGGCGGCCAGCACCGCGCCGACCGTCAGCGCGGACAGCAGGTCCATCGCGGCCCGCGACACCGGCAGCCCCCACCGGGTGAGGGCGCCGGCGTCGCCCAGGCCGGGAATGACCTTCTCGGTCACCGAGCCGCCGAGGACGAGGCCCGCGACCAGGGCCGCGGCGGCGGCCGCCGCCGCGGCCGCGCCGACCCGCGCGACGGCCAGGCTGCCCCTATTCACCGCCGGTCACTTCCCTGTCGCCGCCTCGTGCTTGCGCTTGGCGCGGTACACGATGCCCATCCCGGCGCCGATGCCGATCATGAGGCCGGCGACGATCAGCACCCACAGGACCGTCCCGGAGCCGGAGTCCTCCTCGGCGGCCTGGTCCTGGTCGAGCTTGAGCGGCTGCTCGTCGGTGGTGGCCGCGTCGCCCGTCTGCTGCTCGGCGCCGACCCCGCCGGCGGACGGCGCGGGCGCCGCGGCCTCGCCGCCCCCGGCGGTGAACGCCACGTCGTCGCCCTCGATCGGGTGCCCGTCCTCGCCGACGACCCGGTAGGCCACCGTGTAGGACCCGGCGGGCAGCGGCCCCGCCAGCTTCTGCGTCACCGTCGTCCCGGAGCGCTCGGCCGGACCCGACTGGTAGGTCTTGTCCGCGCCGTCCTTGACGATCACCTGCGCCGTGCGGATCTCGTCGCTGAAGACGAGCTTGACCTCGGTGACCGACTGCGCGGACTGGCCCTTGGCGGGCGTGCTGCTCACCAGGCGGGTGTGCGCCAGCGCGGGGGCCGCGGTCGCGGCGCCGAGGGCGAGGACGAGGGCGGCGACGGCGCCGAGGCGCCGCGCGGCCCGGTGGGGCGTGCGGATGTTCATGGAGGGCCGGGTTCTCTAGTGAGTCGAAGGGCTTCATCTACCCTACTGAGCCCGCCAGGATGGCACGTTCCGGGTCGCGCGGTGGCTCGGACGGCGAAGAAGGATCAGCCGCAGTCGCAGCAGCAGCAGTCGCAATCGCAGTCGCAGTCGCAGTCGCAGCAGTCGCAGCCGCAATCGCAGCACTGGCAGCAGTCGCCGCAGCCGTCGTCGCAGTGCCGGGTGCACCAGCAGCGGTCCCCGCAGGACTCGCCGTGGTGGTCGCTCCACTCAGGCTGGAAGACGCCGCAGGTCACGCACACGGCCGCCCCGGTGAAGCAGGGGATCGGCCAGCCGGGGCGCGGCGGCCGGGGGCCGTGCTTCGCCTGGTCCTCCGGGGCGGCGAAGGCCCGGTCGACCGAGCGGGCGACCTCGCGGTCCAGCAGCGCCCGGACGAGCCGGGGCCGCTCCAGCTCCAGGTCGGCGAGGGCGAGGCGGAGCCCGTGCAGCGCGCCGTCGGCCTGCGCGCGGGCCTCGTCCAGGGAGGTGCCGGTGGCGAGGAGCGGGTTGTAGGCGCCCGCGGCCCGGTCGTCCGCGAGGTCCTCGACGGCGTCCAGCAGGTGCGCGAGGCGGCCGAAGAAGCGGCCGGCCTCGGCGAGGGCCTCGGCGTTGCCCTCCCTGCCCGCGAGGACGGCGGTGTGCGCGAACACGGCCGCGACGGCGGTCTCCGTCGGCTCGGTCAGGTCGAGCAGCCCGAGCCCGGGGGCCGCCTCCAGGGCGGGCTGGCGGGCGACGGCGTCGCGCAGCACCGCCGGGTCGAAGCCGACCGCGGCGCCCGTCCGGCCGCCGGCCGCGTCCCAGCGGCCCGCCACCCGGCCCGCCGCGGCGGCGACCGCGCGGCGCGCGTACGGCCCGTCGCCGTCCGCGACGTGGTCGCGGGCCTTGCCGGCCGCGAGCAGCAGCGACGCCGCGGCCGCCAGCCGGGCGCCCCGCGCCCGCGCGGTGACGACCTCCGCGGTCCGCATCCCGCGCAGCGCGCACGGCCCGGCCTTGCGGCGCGGCGACAGCTCCGGCGCCTGCGCCTCGACCAGCACCGACACCAGCAGCCCGTCGTAGTTGGTGGCGAGCCGCGCGGCCTGGCCGTGCTCGGCGCGCAGCGTCAGGCACAGCCCGCACAGGTGGGCCATCCAGTCCTTGAACAGCGATCCGCACAGGACATGCCTGCACGGCCGGACGACACCGAACACCGGCGACTCCCCCCAGCTCCGACAACCCGCAGCATTATGGACGCAGCGGTGCCCGTGCCGGTTCGCCCGTCCGGCCCTCCGGCCGGGTCAGACGCCGACGCAGGTGAGCGCGCGCCGGTAGGCGGCCATCCGGGTCTCCTCGGCGGTGCCCGCCTCGGCCAGCACCTCGGCGAGGTCGAACCACGCCTGCGCGGCCTCCCGGGAGGACTCCATCTCCTCCAGGCAGGTCGCGGCCCGGGTCAGCACCTCGACGGCGCGGTCCCGGCGGCCGAGCCGCACCGACGCCTCGCCGAGCACGGTCAGCGCCCCGGCGGTGGCCCGGCGCGGGGCGTCCCCGAGCAGGTCGAGGGCCTCCTCGGCGAGCGCCACCGCCTCGGCGGGGCGGCCGAGCGCGGTCTCGGCGCGGGCCAGCTCGGTCAGGCACCAGGCGACGTCGATCTCCCCGGACGAGCTGGCGCTGATCTCGCCGCGCACCCGGGCCAGCAGCTCGCGGGCGCGGGCGGCCTGCTCGGGCCGCGCGCGCAGCAGCAGCCCGGCGTAGATCACCCGGAGCCGGTTCAGGTCGCGGGGGTCCTCGCCGTCGCCGGCGAGCAGCAGCGCCCGCTCGGCCAGCGTGACGCCCTCCTCGTACTCGCCGCGGATCTCCGCGACGTAGGCGGCCTCCCAGTAGGCGACCATCCGCGCCCGGGGGCTGCCGATCCGCTCGGCCCGCTCGACGAGCTGGACGGCGAGGTGGCGGGCCCGGACGAGGTCGCCGCGCTCGATGAACGCGGCCAGCAGCGCGGCCCCGAGGTGCACGGCGGCGTCGGTGGAGTCGGCGCCGGTCGCGATGAGGTGGCGCAGCGCGGTCTCGGCTGCCTCGACGCCCGCGCTGACGTCGCCGCGCTCGCGCAGGCAGCGGCTCAGCGCGACGTGCACCTTCGCCCAGTGGTCGAGGTCGGCCTCGGCGGAGGCCTCCTCGGTCAGCGCCGTCAGCTCGGCGATGGCCTCCTCCAGCTCGCCCGCCGCCTCCAGCGCGAGGGCGTGGCCCCAGCGGGCCTGGTGCAGCATGTCCGGGAGGGCGACCGCGTCGGCGCTGGCGAGGACCTCGGCGAACCGGGCGCGCGCCTCGGCCGCCGCGCCGTTGCTCAGCGCGATCTCGGCGTAGTCCAGGGTCACGCGCAGCTCGTCCACGACGTCCTCGCTGACGCCGCTGACGAGGTAGGTCGCCGAGCAGTTCAGCTTCGCCGCGAGCAGCTCGACCACGCTCGGGGCCGGCACCCGCTTGTCGCTCTCGATCAGCGAGATGTAGCTGTCGGACAGCTCGGGGAAGGCGAGCTGCGCCTGGCTCACGCCCTGCCGGATCCGCAGGGCGCGGATCCGCTGCCCCAGTGTCTCCCGGTCCATCTGTGCCACCGCCTACAAGGAGCTCGCCGGCCGCGCCGCGCGCAGGGCGAGAGAAGAAGTCGACTCGATCCTCAAGTGTGCCGAGGTCCCGGCCGGTGTGATCCTCGATTCGCCGGATTCGGTACCGAAGCGTGTTCAGCCGGACGCGCGGCCGGGTCGCGCCGCACCGCCCCGGCGGAGTCTCGCATTCGCACCAGGGCAGGCTATAGCGGGCACCTCACCCTCGTCACGCTCCGGAATCCGCAGCGGCTACTCTGTGCACGCCCAGTCCGGCACCCCCACCGCCGGAATCCATGCTGCGGAAAGCGGAGCGGCCGCCATGCCCGAAGTCAGTACAGCGAAGACCGACGATTCGCCGCCGTCGGGCGGGGGCGGACCGCTGGAGCGGCTGTTCGATCTCACCGGGCGGCGCACCACCGTCGCGCGCGAGCTGCGCGGCGGCGTCACCACGTTCTTCGCGATGGCCTACATCATCCTGCTGAACCCGATCATCCTCGGCGGGGCGAAGGACGTCACCGGCGCCTCGCTGTCGATCCCGCAGCTGACCACGATGACCGCGCTGTCCGCCGCGGTCACCACGGTGATCATGGGTCTGGTGGGCAACGCGCCGCTGGCGCTCGCCGCGGGCCTCGGCATCAACGCGGTCGTGGCGTTCCAGGCGGCGCCGGTCATGACCTGGCCGCAGGCGATGGGCCTGGTGGTGATCGAGGGCGTGATCATCGTGCTGCTGGCGCTCACCGGCATCCGCGAGCGGATCATGAACTCGATCCCGCTGGCGCTCAAGCACGCGATCGCGGTCGGCATCGGCGCGTTCATCGCGCTGGTGGGCCTCATCGACTCGGGGTTCGTCACCTCCAGCGCGGAGAGCCCGCCGCTGGCCCTCGGCAACGGCGGCCACCTGCAGACGTGGCCCTCGCTGGTGTTCGCGCTGACCCTGCTGCTGATGATCGTGCTCTACGTGCGGCGGGTGCCGGGCGCCATCCTGATCAGCATCGTCGCCGGGACGGTCGGCGCCGTGGCCATCCAGGAGAACGCCACGATCAAGGAGGGCGGCTGGGGCATCGTCACGCCGAACATGCCCGACAAGCTGTTCGCCGCCCCCGACTTCGGGCTCTTCGGGGAGATCGACCTGTTCGGCGGCTTCGGCCGGGCCGGGGTCATCACCGCGCTGGTCGTGCTGTTCACCCTGGTGCTGTCGGGCTTCTTCGACGCGATGGGCACGATCCTCGGCATCAGCGACGAGGCGGGCCTGGTGAGCGAGAAGGGCGAGGTGCCGCGGCTCGGCCGCATCCTGTCGGTGGACGGCCTGTCCGCCGCGTTCGGCGGCATCACCAGCTCGTCCGCCAACACGGTGTTCGTGGAGTCGGCGGCCGGCGTCGGCGAGGGCGCCCGCACCGGCCTGGCCAACATCGCCACCGGCGCGCTGTTCGCGGTGACGCTGTTCCTCACCCCGCTCGCGGCGACCGTCCCGGCGCAGGCCGCCGCGCCCGCGCTCGTCGTCGTCGGCGCGCTGATGATGGCGCAGGTCGCCAAGGTGGACTGGGACGACCTGGAGATGACGATCCCGGCGTTCCTCACCATCGTGCTGATGCCGTTCACGTTCTCGATCACCATCGGCATCGGCGGCGGCATGGTCGCCTACGCGCTGATCAAGCTCGCCCGGGGCAAGGTCCGCGAGGTGTCGGTCTGGCTGTGGCCCGTGGTGGTGCTGTTCCTCGTCTTCTTCGCGATCTACCCGATCGAGCAGTGGCTGGACGTGCGGTAGCGGCCGTCCGGCCTCCGGGAGAACACGGCTCTGCGACCATTTGAGACCTTCGGGCGCGCTCGCGGGTGTCAAATAGTGCCGTCATGGCGTAAGCAGAAGGTAGGGCCTTACCCCCCGGCGTGAAAGGCGTGGCTGTGGTGTCCGCGGACTCTTCCTCCCGTCCGTCTCCGCCAGGTCACGTCCTGCTGGCGCCTGACAGGTTCCCGGGAGCGCTGACCGCGGCGCAGGCGGCGCGGTCCCTCGCGGCCGGGCTGCGCCGCGCCCGGCCGGACGTGCCGCTGGTGGAGCTGCCCGTCGCCGACGGCGGCGAGGGCACCGTGGCGGCCGCCGTGGCGGCCGGCTGGCGGGCGGTCGAGGTGGAGGTGTGCGGGCCGACGGGCCGCCCGGTCACCGCGCGGCTGGCGCTGCGCGGCCGCACCGCGGTGGTGGAGCTGGCCGAGGCGTCCGGCCTGCGCAGGCTCCCCGGCGGCAAGCCGCGCCCGCTCACCGCGTCCAGCCTCGGCACCGGCCAGCTGCTCGCGCACGCGCTGCGGCTCGGCGCCCGCCGGATCGTGCTCGGGCTCGGCGGCGGCGCCTGCACCGACGGCGGCGCGGGCCTCGTCCAGGGGCTCGGCGGCCGGCTGCTGGACGCCCTCGGCAAGGACCTGCCGCCCGGCGGCGCGGCGCTGCGCTCGCTGCACGCCCTCGACCTGCGCGGCCTGCCCGACCTGTCGGGCGTCGAGGTGGTGGTGGCCGGCGACTCCGCCGGGCCGCTGCTCGGCCGCACCGGCGCCGCCGCCGTGGACGGCCCGCGCCGCGGCGCTGGCCGCGAGGAGGTGCGGCTGCTGGACGCGGGGCTGCGCCGCTGGGCCGACCTCGCCGAGGCGGCGGCCCGCCGGACGGCCCGCGACCTGCCCGGCGCCGGCACCTCCGGCGGCGTCGGGTTCGCCGCGCTCACCTTCCTCGGCGCGACGATCGAGCCGGGCCCCGCCCTGCTGCTGGACGTGCTGGGCTTCGCCGACCGGGCGCGCGGCGCCCGGCTCGTCGTCACCGGCGAGGGCGTCCTCGACACCCGGTCGCTGCGCGGCTCCGCGCCCATCGGGGTGGCGCGCGCCGCCGCCCGGGCCGGCGCGCCCGTCATCGCGGTCGCCGGGCGGCGCGGGCTCACCGGCGAGCAGCTCCGCAAGGCGCGCATCCAGGCCGCGTACGCGCTGGCCGACATCGAGCCCGACGAGGAGCGCCGCGTCCGCCGGGCGGGGCCGCTGCTGGAGCAGCTGACGGTCGCGATCGCCGACGAGTGGCTCCCCCGCCGCGCCTGACCGCATCGTTCCGGTGAACATTCTCCGGTTTCCCGGCGGTCCGGGTGATCGGTCGCCTACGCTCCGGCCTGCGGCGGATCTTGGAGAACTCGACAGCGGCGTGAGGCGGGCACGGCATGGCCGAAGAGCAGTACGACTGGGCGTCCCTCGGGATCGACACCACCAAGCCGAGCATCGCCCGGACCTACGACGTGGTGCTGCGGGGCAAGGACAACTTCGAGGTCGACCGGGCCTTCGTGGCCGAGATCGTGAAGATCATCCCGGAGATCTACGACGTCGCCGCCTACAACCGGGAGATGCTCGGCCGCGGCGTGCGGTACCTGGCCAGCGAGGCCGGTCTCCGGCAGTTCCTCGACCTCGGCTCCGGGCTGCCGACCGTGCAGAACACCCACCAGGTCGCGCAGGCGGTCGCGCCGGGCGCGCGGGTGGTGTACGTCGACAACGACCCGATCGTCCTCGCGCACGGGCGGGCGCTGCTGGCCGAGAACGCCGACACCACGGTGATCACCGCCGACGTGCGCGACCCGGCCGCGGTCCTCGCGCACGAGGACGTCCGGCGGCTGATCGACTTCGGCCGGCCGGTGGGCGTCATGCTCGTCGGCATCCTGCACCACCTGCACGACGACGAGGACCCGGAGGGCGTCGTCCGGACGCTGATGGACGCGGTGCCGTCCGGCAGCCACCTGTTCGTCACGAGCTTCTGCGCGTCCAGCCAGGAGGCCGTCGACGCCGAGGTGCAGTACCAGGGGCTGCTCGGAACCGGGCGGTTCCGCACGCCCGAGGAGATCACCCGCTACTTCGACGGCCTGGCGCTGCTGGAGCCCGGCCTCGTCCCGCTGCCGCTGTGGCGGCCGGACGGGGACGTCCCGGAGGAGCTGACCGTCGGCCAGCGCCTCATGTACGGGGGCATCGCCCGCAAGCCGTGACGCGGGCCGCGCCGGTGGCGGCCCGGCCGCCACCGGCGCCGGTTTACAGAGTGTCGCCGCGCGCGGCGAGGCCCTGACACGCTGCCCATGGCCGGTGGCTCCCCCCGGACGCACGCTGGAGGCAGGTCCTGGTCAGCGTCGACGGAGGAGCCTCCGGTGAAGATCGGTGTGCCGCGGGAGATCAAGAACCACGAGTACCGGGTCGCGGGCACGCCGGCGGGCGTGCACGAGCTGACCCGGCACGGCCACGAGGTGTTCGTCGAGCGCGGCGCCGGCCGCGGGTCGGCGATCCCGGACGAGGAGTACGCCGCCGCGGGCGCCAAGATCGTGGACGGCCCGGACGAGGTCTGGGCCGAGGGGGACCTGATCCTCAAGGTCAAGGAGCCGGTGGCGGCCGAGTACCCGCGGCTGCGCGCCGGCCAGGTGCTGTTCACCTACCTGCACCTGGCCGCGTCCCGCGAGTGCACCGCCGCGCTGCTGGCGGCCGGCGTCACCGCGATCGCCTACGAGACCGTCCAGCTCCCCGACCGCTCGCTGCCGCTGCTCGCCCCCATGTCGGAGGTCGCCGGCCGGCTCGCGCCGCAGGTCGGCGCCTACAACCTGATGGCGTCCAACGGCGGGCGCGGCGTGCTCCCCGGCGGCGTGCCCGGCGTCGCCCCGGCGAAGGCCGTCGTCATCGGCGGCGGGGTGTCGGGCCTCAACGCCGCGCAGATCGCCGTCGGGATGGGCGCGGACGTGACGGTCCTGGACGTCAACGTCGACCGCCTCCGCCACATCGACGCCATCTACCAGGGCCGGCTGCGGACGCTGGTGTCGAACGCCTACACGCTGGAGCGGGAGGCGCGCGCCGCCGACCTCGTGATCGGTGCCGTGCTGATCCCCGGCGCGCGGGCGCCGAAGCTGGTCTCCAACGAACTCGTCGCGGGCATGAAGGCCGGGTCCGTGCTGGTGGACATCGCCATCGACCAGGGCGGCTGCTTCGAGGACTCCCGCCCCACCACGCACGCCGACCCGACCTACCGGGTGCACGACTCGATCTTCTACTGCGTCGCGAACATGCCGGGCTCGGTCCCGAACACCTCCACCTACGCGCTCACCGGCGTCACGCTGCCCTACGCCGTCCAGATCGCCGACAAGGGCTGGCACCGCGCCCTGCGGGAGAACGGCGCCCTGGCCCGCGGCCTCAACGCGCACGCCGGCGAGCTGGTCTACGACCACGTCGCCGAGGCGCACGGGCTGCCCTGGACGCCGCTGTCCTCGCTGCTCGACTGACCGGCTCCCCCGCCCCGTCCCCCGGCCGGGGGTTCCGGGCGCCCGCTCCGCCGGGTAGACCCTTCCCCATGGGTGAACTGGTGCTGGTGCGGCACGGGGAGACGGAGTGGAGCCGGGCGCGGCGGCACACGGGGCTGACGGACGTGCCGCTGACCGCGCGGGGCGAGGAGCAGGCGCGGTCGCTGCGCGGCGCGCTGAAGGAGCGCCGGATCGCGCGGACGCTCGTCAGCCCGGCGCGGCGCGCGCGGCGGACGGCCGAGCTGGCCGGGCTCACCGCGACCGAGACCGATCCCGACCTGTGGGAGTGGGACTACGGCGGCTACGAGGGGATCACCTCGGCGGAGATCCGCGAGCAGCGGCCCGGCTGGTTCCTGTGGGACGACGGGGTGGTCCCAGGCGACGCCGACCATCCGGGCGAGACCGTCGAGCAGGTCGGCGCGCGCGCGGACGCGGTGCTGGCGAAGGCGGTTCCGGCGCTCGCCGACGGCGACGTGGTCCTCGTCGCGCACGGCCACTTCCTGCGGGTGCTGACGGCGCGGCGCCTCGGCCTGGAGCCCGCCCTCGGCCGCCTGTTCGCGCTCGGCACCGGGACGCTGTCGGCGCTCGGCACCGAGCACGGCCGGCCGGTCGTCAGCGCCTGGAACGTCCCGGCGCCGTAGTCCCCGCCAGCGCATAAGGTACCTGTTGGGGGATGTCCCCCAGGGGTACCCGGGCGTGCGCCCCCGGAAGGATTGCGGAGGACGGTAATGGCGACCAGCGAGACCCCCACCCGCGGGTACACCGCCACCAAGGACCAGCTGCAGACGCGGCTGGCCCGGATCGAGGGCCAGGTGCGCGGCATCGACCGGATGGTCGCGGAGGACCGCTACTGCATCGACATCCTGACCCAGATCAGCGCCGTCCAGGCCGCGCTCGACAAGGTGGCGCTCGGCCTGCTGGACGGGCACGTCCGGCACTGCGTGGCCGAGGGCGCCGAGGAGGGCAAGGGCGACGCGATGTCGACCGAGCTGATGGCGGCCGTCGGGCGGCTCATGCGCCGCGGCTGACCGCGCGGGCGCCGGGGGCTCATGGGCCGGCGCCGGGGCCGACCGCGGCCCGCGTTTCACATCCCGCGCTCGGGGGACTCGGGGGTACCTGACCTTCCGGCAAGGGGGGACGACCATGGCCGAAAGCCCGTCCGCCGCGACGGCCCCGCCGGGCGGCCCCGGCGGGGAGCGGCTCGACCGGCCCACCATCGTGCTGGGCCTCGTGATCGTGGCCGGCACCGTGATGGCGATCCTGGACACCACGATCGTCAACGTGGCGCTGGAGACGCTCGGCCGCGACTTCGGCACCGGCCTGTCCACCATCCAGTGGGTGATCACCGGCTACCTGCTGGCCATGGGCAGCGTCATCCCGCTCACCGGCTGGGCCGTCGACCGGTTCGGCGGGCGGCGGGTGTGGCTCACCTCGATCGTGCTGTTCGTGGCCGGGTCGGTGCTGTCCGGCGCGGCGTGGAACATCGGGTCGCTGATCGTCTTCCGGGTGGTGCAGGGGCTCGGCGGCGGCATGCTGATGCCGACCGGCATGGCGATCCTGACGATGGCGGCCGGGCCGCGCCGGCTCGGTCGCGTCATGAGCATCGTCGGCGTCCCGATGCTGCTCGGCCCCGTCCTCGGCCCGGTGCTCGGCGGCTGGCTGGTCGAGGACGTCGACTGGCGCTGGATCTTCTTCGTGAACGTGCCGGTCGGCCTGCTGGCCTTCACGCTGGCCTGGTGGAAGGTGCCGCACGGCCACGGCGGGCGCGGCGGGTCGGCGCTCGACCTGCGCGGGCTCGCGCTGCTGCCGCCCGGGTTCGCGCTGCTGATCTACGGGCTGTCCACCGCGAGCAGCGAGGGCGGGTTCGGCAACGCCAGGACGCTCGGCTGGCTCGCCGCGGGCGCCGTCCTGGTGGCGCTGTTCGTGCCGCACAGCCTGCGCCGCCGCGAGCGCTCGCTGATCGACGTGCGGCTGTTCACCGACCGGACGTTCGCCACCGCGTCCGGCGCGGTGTTCCTCGTGGGCATCGCGCTGATGGGCTCGATGCTGCTGATCCCGCTCTTCTACCAGACCGTCCACGGCGAGGGCGCGTTCGCCGCCGGCCTGCTGCTGGCCCCGCAGGGCGTCGGCGCGGCGGTCGCGATGCCGCTGGCCGGGGTGGTCACCGACCGGTTCGGGGCCGGGCGCATCGTCCCGGCCGGGATCGTGCTGCTGGTGCTCGGCACCGTCCCGTTCGCCCTGGTGGACGCGGGCACGTCCTACTGGCTGCTCGGCGGCGCGCTCGTCGTGCGGGGCCTCGGCCTCGGCTGCACGATGATGCCGACGATGTCGGCCGCGCTCACGACGCTCCGCCGCGAGGCGGTGTCGCGGGCCAGCAGCTCGCTGAACATCATCATGCAGCTCGGCGGGTCGGTCGGGACCGCGCTGCTCGCCGTCATCCTGTCCCGCGAGATCGGCGACCGGATCCCCCAGGCGGGCGGAGGCGGCGGGGGCGGCGTCGGCGAGATCCCCGAGCAGGTCCGCGAGCGGCTCGCGCCCCGGCTCGCCGACGCGTTCGGCAGCACGTTCTCGGTCGCGCTGATCCTCACCGTGCTGCTGATCGTCCCGGCACTGCTGCTGCCGCGCCACGGCGCCCGCGAGACGGACGGCGCGCAGGACGGCGCGCCGCCGCCCATGGGCTGACCGGGCGGGCGGTCAGGACGCGATCGACCAGGTGGCCAGGTCCGCCTCGTGCTCGCGCGTGAGGCGTTTGGCCCGCCGGGCGTCCGGCGAGTACCGGTACCGCTCGGGGACGACGTGCGAGGTGCGGTAGAGGCCCTTCAGCGTCAGCGTCGCCGCCAGGTCCGACGTCGGCAGCCCCGGAAGTCCGTACATGCGGCGGGCCCAGCGCGGCAGCGTCGCGACGGTCAGCGCGCCGATCGCGGGCGCGGCGAGCTTCAGCGGCAGCAGGTGCCGCGGGACGGCCGGGCTGAACATCCGGCGCAGCCCCTCGCGGGCCTCCCGGCACGCCCAGATCCGCCGCCGCATCTGCTCGTAGTAGTCGTGCATCTCGGCGACCGTCGCGGGCACGTCCGCCGGGTCGAGCCCGACGACGGCGGCGGCGCGGCGCTGCTCGTCCACGAAGGTGTCGGCCTCCTCGGCGGTCAGCGGGACGCCGGCCCGGCGCGCCACGTCGAGGTAGGAGTCGACCTCGCCCAGGTGGACCCAGAGCAGGTTCTCCGGATCGTCGATCGGGAACGTCTCGCCGGTGCGCATGTCGAGCCCGGTCAGCTTGGAGTGCAGCCGGCGGACGCGGCGGCCCACCCGCTCGACCTCCTCCTCCGTGCCGTAGGTGCGGACGCGGACGAACTCGACCGTCCGGGTGAGCCGCGCCCACGCGGCCGCGGGGTCCATCAGCTCGGAGTTCTGCGCGGTCCCCCACATGGAGCGCGGATGCAGGGCCTGCAGCAGCAGCGCCCGGATCCCGCCGACGAGCAGCACGGGCTCGCCCATGACCCGCCAGGTCACCGAGCCCGGCCCGAACAGCCCGTGGTCCGCCTCCACCTCGCTCACTTCGCGCACGCCGACCGCCTTTCCGTCCCGCCGCGGCCGGGAGGCACGCCCCCGGCCAGGGTAAACAAGAACTTACCCTGCCATGGCGCAGGTC
Source organism: Actinomadura meyerae (assembly GCF_900188445.1). Classification (GTDB taxonomy): domain Bacteria; phylum Actinomycetota; class Actinomycetes; order Streptosporangiales; family Streptosporangiaceae; genus Spirillospora; species Spirillospora meyerae. Next base: position 210,672 of record NZ_FZOR01000001.1, on the reverse strand, counting down.
ACACGGTCCAGCGGGTCAGTCCTCGGCCGCGTCGTCGACGGCGTCGTCGCGGGCGCCGGGCTCGGTCTGCTCGGTGATCCAGGCGAGGTAGTCCATGCTGCCCGCCACCACCGGCGTCGCGATGATCTCCGGGGTGTCGTAGGAGTGTCCCTCGGTGATCAGGGAGGCCAGCTCGTCGAAGCGGTCGGCGGAGGTCTTGAACAGCACCATCCACTCCTCCGCCGACTCGATCTCGCCCTCCCACCAGTAGGTGCTCGCGATCGGGCCGACCAGCTGGGCGCAGGCGGCGAGCCGCTCGGCGACCGCCGACCGCGCCAGCTCGGCGGCCTCCGCGCGGGAGTCGGTCGTGGTCGTCACCTGCACGTAAGAGTGCGCCATGGCACCTCTCCTTCCCGCTCGGCGCGCGCGCACGCCCGGCGCCCCGGCGCCGCCCGGTTCGCCGCCGGGGCCGAACCGTCCGCCGGGGCCGCCCTCTCCGGCCGCGCGCCGGTCACCTCGCCGGCCGGACGACCAGCGCGCTCCCGCCGCCGCGCCGCACCGGCTCCGCCACGGCCTGCACGAGGCCGGGCCGCAGGAACTCCAGCCCCGTCACGGCGCCGATCACGCCCGCGGGCGGACCGGGGAAGACCTCCAGCCGGTGCCCGCGCGCGGCGAGGTCGCGGCCGTACCGCTCGATGAACGCGGGCTCGGCGTAGACGAGGGGCGTGTTGCGCTGCGTCGCGCGGGGCGCGGCCAGGGCCGTGGGCAGGTCCATGCCGAGGTCGATGCGGTTCACCAGGGTCTGCAGCACGGTGGTGATGATCGTCGACCCGCCGGGCGTGCCCAGCGCGAGCTTCGGCCGGCCGTCCTCGAGCACGAGCGTCGGGGCCATGCTGCTGCGCGGCCGCTTGCGCGGGCCGGGCAGGTTCGGGTCGGGCGCCTGGCCGGGCGCGGGCGGCTGGAAGGAGAAGTCGGTCAGCTCGTTGTTGAGCAGGAACCCCCGGCCGGGGACGGTGATGCCGCTGCCGCCGAACTGCTCGATCGACAGGGTGTAGGACGCGACGTTCCCCCACTTGTCGGCGGTGACGAGATGGGTGGTCTGCGGGCCCTCGAACGCCAGCGCGCGGGTCTGCGTGCCGGGCGGGACGCACGGCGCGTAGCTCCCGTCCGGGGAGCCGGGGGCGACGGGCGCGGGCGCGGCACGGCCGGGGTCGATCAGGCAGGCCCGCTCGCGGGCGAACCCGGTGGACAGCAGCTCGCCGAGCGGCACGTCCACCTTGTCGGCGTCGCCGACGTAGCGGCCGCGGTCGGCGTAGGCGAGCTTGGACGCCTCCAGGTAGTAGTGCAGGGCGGTGACGGGGTCGCGGGCGTCGAGGCGGAAGTTGGCCAGGATGTTCAGGGCCTCCCCTACCGTGGAGCCGCCGGACGAGGACGGCGGCATGCCGTACACGTCCGTGCCCCGGTAGGAGACGCGGGTGGGCCGGCGCGGCACCGCGCGGTAGGCGGCCAGGTCGCCGGGCTCCATCAGCCCGGGACGCACGGTCCGGGACGACGCGGGGTCGACCGGCGGCCGCGCGACCGTCCGGGCGATCTCCTTGCCGAGCCCGCCCCCGTAGAACCAGCCGGTCCCGCGCTCGGCCAGCCGCCGGTAGGTGTCGGCGAGGTCGGGGTTGCGGAACACCGAGCCGACCTCGGGCACCTTCCCGCCCGGCAGGAACAGCTTCCGGGTGGGGACGATGTCGCGGAAGCGCGCCTCGTTCACGGCCGTCTGGTCGTGGAACTCCTGGTCGACCACGAAGCCGCGGTCGGCGAGCTTGATCGCCGGGCGCAGCAGGGTGCCGAGGTCGCGGCTGCCGAACCGGCGGAGCGCGAGGTCCCACTGGGCGAGGGTGCCGGGCACGCCGACGCCGAGCCCGCTCGTGACGGCCTGGTCGAACGGGAGCGGCTCGCCCGTCGCCGGGTCGACGAAGGAGTCCTCCCGCATGCGCTTCGGCGCGAACTCGCGGCCGTCGATGGCGTGGACGCTGCGAGTGCGCGCGTCGTAGTAGGTCATGTAGCCGCCGCCGCCGATCGCGGACACGTACGGCTCGGTGACGCCGAGCGCGGCACCGGCGGCGACGGCCGCGTCCATCGCGTTGCCGCCGTGCTTGAGGACGTCGAGGGCCGCCTTGCTGGCGTCGAGGTCGACGGTCGATACGGCGCCGCCATAGCCGGTCGCGACCGGCTGCTTGACCGGCGGCCGAGGCGGCCCGGCGTGCGGGCCGGGCGCGGGCACGGGCGCCGCGGCGGCGGAGGCCGGCACGGTCAGCGCCGCGGCGGCCGTCAGCACCGCGGTGAGCGCGGCGGTGATCGGCGCGCGGCGCCGGACGCGCCCGCGGCGCCCCGGGCGCACGGGATCGGGCTTGGGGCCCGGAGCGGGATCGGCGGGCAGAGCGGGATCGGCGGGCGGGGCGGGATCGGACGGCTTCGAGGACGATGGGGAGCGGAACACCGGACCTCCAGTCGAACGCGGCGTCCCCACGGTGCCACCGATCTTCGCCGGGCGCCACCTTCCGCACCGGCCGGGCCCGGACGCGTCGCGAGAAAGATCGAAAGCGCTTACCGCCCGGAAAATCAAGGGGATTGGGCGGGGAACGGTCCATTGGAAAGGGATTCGGTAATCGAGCGCCGAGCGTGCGTGCGCGGCCACGGCACGTCGCGGACCTGCGGTTTGGCAGGTTACGACAACAACGAGACGGCAACCGACCCGCCGAAAACGTTGCGATTATCCTCTTACGTGGTGAATTCTTAGGGACTTCGGCAAGCCATCACCTCGCGAACAGCGGCGCGGGTTCAGCACCCCGCCCGGCCCCCGGCCGGCGGGACAACCTAGGACCTGGGACATGCCCATGCGCAACAACATGTTCCGCCGGCTGCCGGTGGAGCAGGCCACCGGAAGGCTCTACGGCGGGCGGCACCGGCTCCGCGTCGTCTACCGGACCCGCGACCTCGTCGTGCTCGGCCTCGGCGTGATGATCGGATCCGGCATCTTCAAGATCGCCGGCGAGCAGGCCAGCTCGACCGCCGGGCCCGGCGTGCTCGTCTCCTTCCTCATCGCGGGCGGCGTCTGCGTGCTGGCAGCGCTGGCGTTCGCCGAGCTGTCCTCGATCATCCCGGTGGCGGGCAGCGCCTACTCCTTCAGCTACGTCGCGTTCGGCGAGATCTGGGCGTGGGTGGTCGGCTGGTCGCTGATCATGGAGCTGCTGCTGGCCGCGTCGGTCCTCGCGCGGGTGTGGTCGCTCTACGCCACGCAGGCGCTGCACGACTTCGGCGTGCCGGTGCCGGACGCGCTCGGCGACCTGATCGGCCAGGTGAAGGGGCCGGACCTGCTGGCCCTGTTCATCCTGCTGCTGGTCGTGCTGATGCTCGCCACCGGCAGCCGGCTGAGCCTGAAGACGCTCTGGTACATGGTTCTGGCCAAGGTCATCGTCATCGGGCTCGTCATCGCCACCGGCCTGAAGTTCTTCGACGCCGGCAACCTCACCCCGTTCGTCCCGCCCGCCCGGCCCGCGCCGGAGGGCGACCAGACGGTGCTGGACGCCGTGCTCGGCGCGTTCGGCGGCGGCACCCCGCACGTGTTCGGCGTCTGGGGCCTGTTCGCGGCGGCGCCCGCCATCGCGTTCGCCTACATCGGGTTCGACCTCATCGCGACCGCCTCGGAGGAGACCGACGACGCGCCCCGCAAGGTGCCGCGCGGCATCCTCACCGCCCTGCTCACCGCGATCGTGCTGTACGCGGCCGTCGCGATCGCCCTGGTCGGCATGGTCGGGATGGACGGCTTCGCCAAGCTCGACCCGGACAAGCTGCTGATCGCCGCCGCGTTCGACGGGGTCGGCGCGGGCGCCATGGGCAAGATCGTCGACGTCGGCGCGGTGCTCGCGCTGACCACCGTCATCCTGGTGGTGACGATCAGCCTGACCCGGGTGGTGTTCTCGATGGCCCGGGACGGGCTGCTGCCGCGCCCGCTCGCCTCGATGAGCCGCTACAAGGTGCCCTCCCGCGCCACGCTGCTCGCCGGCGGCGCGGCGGTGGTCATGTCCCAGACCATCGACGTGCTGACGCTGGAGCAGCTCGTCGTGATCGGGACGCTGTTCGCCTTCCTGTTCGTCGCCGCCGCGGTGCTCGCGATGCGCCACTCCCAGCCCGACCTGCACCGGCCGTTCCGGATGCCGGCGGCGCCTCTGGTGGTGATCGCGACGATCCTCGCGGTCGGCTGGCTGATGCTGAACCTCAAGGTCGAGACCTGGGCGTACTTCGCGGTCTGGATGGCGGTCGGCCTCGTGCTGTACCTGCTGTACGGGCGCCGCAAGAGCCAGATGAAGCTGCTGCTGGACGCACCGCCGCCGGACCGCCCGGTCGCCGCCGCGCTGGGCGCCGCGCCGCCGCCCGGGGCGCTGCCGCCGGGCGTGGTCCCCGCGGGCCTGGCCGAGCCCGTCCCGTACGAGAGCGGCCCCTACGGGGCGCCTCCCTACGAGCCCGGCGCCCGGCGGCCGGGGATGCCGGAGACCCCCTACCCGACCGGCCGGTACCCGGCGGCGCGGCAGCCGGGCGGGCAGTTCTCCCGGGACCCGTCCTCCCGCGACCCGCGCGCGACCGGGGGGCGCCCGCCCGAGCGCTACGGCAGGGACGATCCCGCACGGCCGCCCGGCCCGCCTCCCGCGGGGCCTTACGGCTCCGGGCAGCAGGACGATCCGTTCGCGGTCGAGCCCGGCCCGTACGGGTCCGGCCCCTACCGGCCCGGCCCGTACCGTCCCGGCGAGTACGGCGAGCGGGACGAGGAGCCGCCCGGCGGCCGGTACCGCCGCTGACCTCTTTGTGAAGTTCCGCCGAACGCAGCGGGCGCCGCCCCCCACAGGGGCCGGCGCCCGTTTCGCGTCGTGCCCGCACTGGACACCGGGACGGGTCCGGGTTATGTTCTTCTCATTACGAGATGAACTCACTCTGAGATTTACTCACTCGGAGACCGACGAGAGGCCCGCGGATGACCCAGGAGCCGGCGCGCGACGAGGCCGCCTTCCTCGCGAACTACGACCCGCGCGACTACGACCCGGTCGCCGTCACGGTGGACGTGGTCGCGCTGACCATCCGGGACGGCGCCCTGCACGTCCTGCTGGTCCGGCGCGGGCACGCCCCCTACGCGGGCATGTGGGCGCTGCCGGGCGGGTTCGTCCAGGCGGGCGGGCCCTTGCAGGGCGCCGACGCCGAGGACCTGCCCGACGCCGCCGTGCGGGAGCTGGCCGAGGAGACCGGGCTGAGCGCCAAGGGCGGCGCGCTCGGCCGCGTCCACCTGGAGCAGCTCGGCACCTACGGCTCCCCCGGCCGCGACCCGCGGATGCGCGTCATCTCGGTCGCCTACCTGGCGTTCGCGCCGGAGCTGCCCGACCCCGAGGCGGGCGGCGACGCGGCCGACGCCGCCTGGGTCCCGGTGGACGCGCTGGGCCTGGCCGAGTCCGGGGACCAGCGCCCCGGCACCACCCGCAAGCTGGCGTTCGACCACGCGCGGATCCTCGCCGACGGCCTGGAGCGGGCGCGCGGGAAGCTGGAGTACACCCCGCTCGCGACGGCGTTCTGCGGCGGCGAGTTCACGATCCCGGAGCTGCGCTCGGTCTACGAGGCGGTGTGGGGCGAGGAACTGCACGCGGGCAACTTCCACCGGAAGGTCCTGTCGGTGCCCGGCTTCGTGGAGAGCACCGGCGCCACGTCCGACCGGGGCGGTCGGCGCGGCGGGCCGCGGCCCCGGCTCTACCGGGCCGGCGACGCCCGCCTCCTGCACCCCGCCCTGCTGCGGCCCGGCAGGGAGGAGGAGATCCGATGACGCCGGACCTGGACGACGCGCTGGCGCGGCTGGACCGGGCGCGGGTGCCGGGCGACCTGTTCGGCGCGGACGAGGCGGAGGCGGCGCGGCGCTACCGGGCGCTGGCGCGGCTCGTCCATCCGGACGCGACCGGCGGCGGCACCCGCGAGGCCTTCATCCGGCTGAACGATCTCTGGCGCGCCCACCGCGACGCCGGCCGCCCGCTGATCAGCACGCGCCGCCACGCGTACCGGCTGCACGGCGACCCGATCGGCGGCGACCTCGCGGAGCTCTACCCGGCCCGCACCGGGACGGGCCGGGAGGTGCTGCTGAAGATGCCGCGCGACCCTCGCGACGGCGACCTGATCGAGCGCGAGGCGGTGGCGCTCCGCCAGCTCCCCAAGGACGGCGACGGGAGGTTCCTGCCGTACGTCCCGCACCTGGTCGAGTCGTTCCGGCACCGGGACGCGGCCACCGGCGTCCAGCGGCGGGTCAACGCGATCGCCGCGCTGGAGGGGTTCCACAGCCTGGCCGAGGTCCGGGCGGCCTTCCCCGGGGGCCTCGACCCGCGCGACGCCGCCTGGATGTGGCGGCGGCTGCTCGTCGGTCTCGGGTTCGCGCACCGCGCGGGCGTGCTGCACGGCGCGGTGCTCCCCGAGCACGTGCTGATCCACCCGGAGGAGCACGGCCTGGTGCTGGTCGGCTGGTGCCACTCGGTGCCCGGCTGCCACGCGCACGTCGACGGGTCGGGCCGCGTCCCCGCGATGGTCGGCCGGTACGCCGGCTGGTACCCGCCGGAGGTGCCGGAGCGCCGCCCGGCGAGCCCCGCCACCGACATCTTCATGGCCACCCGGTGCATGACCCACCTGATGGGCGACAAGGCGCCCCCGGCGATGCGCTCCTTCGCGCGCGGCTGCACGCTGCCCGCGCAGCACCGGCGCCCGTCCGACGCCTGGCGGCTGCTGGCCGAGCTGGACGAGCTGCTGGAGCGGCTCTACGGCCCGCGGCGCTTCCGCCCCTTCCACCTGCCCACTCCCCGCTGAAGGAGAAGACCGCCATGGGAAGCGGACACTGGTCCACCGACGTCTACGCCGCCCGCGCGAGCTACCGCGCGTCCACCGGCGCGAGCGCGTTCGCCTACTCCGACGGCGGCGCCACCGCCGTCCACCCCGACCTCGACCCGCGCGGCGTGACCGTCCGGGAGAGCCGGGACTCCGACGACCACCCCGAGTCGCTCGCGATCGGCGTCCTGTTCGACGTGACCGGCTCGATGGGGACGGTCCCGCGGACGCTGCAGACCAAGCTCCCCGACCTGCTCGGGCTGCTGCTGCGCAAGGGCTACGTCGAGCACCCGCACATCCTGTTCGGCGCGGTCGGCGACGCCACCTGCGACCGGGCGCCGCTGCAGGTCGGCCAGTTCGAGGCCGACAACCGGATGGACGACGACCTCGGCAAGATCCTGCTCGAGGGCGGGGGCGGCGGCCAGATGCGCGAGTCCTACGAGCTGGCGATGTACTTCATGGCCCGGCACACCGCGATCGACTGCTTCGACAAGCGGGGAAAGCGCGGCTACCTGTTCATGATCGGCGACGAGCTCGCCTACCCGAAGGCGAAGCGGCGCGAGATCGCCGAGGTCATCGGCGGCGAGCCGGACGAGGACGTCCCGGTCGCGGAGATCGTCCGGGAGCTTCGGCGCCGGTACGACGTGTACTTCATCATCCCCGAGGGGGCCTACCACTCGGGCAGCCGGGAGCTGGCGGACTTCTGGCGGGGGCTGCTCGGCCAGAACGTCCTCTACCTGGACGACCTCGACGCGGTGTGCGAGACGATCGCGCTGACCATCGGGCTCGCCGAGGACGCCATCGACCTCGGCGAGGGCCTGGAGCACCTCGCCGAGGCCGGGTCGGACGCGGGCGCGTCGGTGTCGCGGGCCCTGGCGCCGCTGGAGGCGTCCCGCGCGGCGGTCGCGGTGTCGGCCGCGCCGCCGGGGCTGGACGCCTCGGGGCCGTCCGCGACGACCCGGCTCTGACCCGTGGACCACGTGATCGTCGTCGACCTCGGCTTCGGGGACGCGGGCAAGGGCACGGTCGTCGACCACCTCTGCGCGACCCGCCCCGTGGACGTGGTCGTCCGGTTCAACGGCGGCGCGCAGGCGGCGCACAACGTCGTCGCGGCCGACGGGCGGCACCACACGTTCGCCCAGTTCGGCTCCGGGACGCTCACGCCGGGGGTGCGCACGCACCTGTCGCGGTTCATGCTGGTCGATCCGCTCGCCCTCGCCGCCGAGGCCGGCCACCTGCGGTCGCTCGGCGCCGGCGACGCGCTCGACCGGCTCACCGTCGACCGGGACGCGCCGCTGACGACGCCGTACCACCGGGCCGCGAACCGGGCGCGGGAGACCGCGCGCGGCGCGGCCCGGCACGGGTCGTGCGGCATGGGCATCGGCGAGACGGCGTCCTACGTGCTCGCGCACGCCGACGCCCCCCGCGCGGGCGACTGCCTGGCGCCGGCGCGGCTGCGGCGGCGGCTGGCCGCCGTCCGCGACTGGTACCGCGACGCGTTCCCCGGCGGCCCGGACGTGCCGCCCGTGGACGCCTGCGCCGACGCCTTCGCCGCGTTCGGGGAGCGGGTCGCGATCGTCGGCGGCGATCACCTGCACGGCCTGCTGCGCCGCGGCACGGCGGTGTTCGAGGGGGCGCAGGGCGTGCTGCTGGACGAGTGGCACGGCTTCCACCCGTACACGACCTGGTCGACGACGACGTTCGCGAACGCCGAGACGCTGCTGGCCGAGGCCGGCGCGTCCGCCGCGCGGCTCGGGGTGCTGCGCGCCTACGCGACCCGGCACGGGCCGGGGCCGTTCGTCACCGAGGACCCGGCGCTGACCGCGGACCTCCCCGACCGGCACAACGGCACGGGCCCGTGGCAGGGCGCGTTCCGGGTCGGCCATCTGGACGCCGTCGCGCTCCGGTACGCGCTGGACGCGGCGGGCGGCGCGGACGGCCTGGCGGTCACGCATCTGGACGTCGCGGGGGCGCGTCCCGATCTGCGTGTCGCGCGCGCCTACGAGATCGACGGCGCGCGGGTCGAGCGGCTCGGGACCGGGCCGCCCGACCTGGACCGCCAGGCCGCCCTCACCCGCCGCCTCCTGCGGGCCCGCCCGGTCTACGCCCCGCTGGGCGACCCGGTCGGGACGATCGAGGAGGCGCTCGGGACGCCGGTCGTGCTGCGCTCCCACGGGCCGGCCGCGGCCGACAAGCGGGGTGGCCGTTTGCGGACGCCCCTTGACCTCGGGCTCCGCTGAGACCAAGATCACGCTACACGCCGCGATCATCATCGGAGGTGGACGTGCGTCTCCCCCAGCGCACCCTGGCGGCCCTCGCGGCGATCACCGCGTCCCTCGCCCTGCTCGCCGTCCCGCCGGCGCCGCCCGCGGCGGCCGGGACCGGCGACGGCTGCGACCCGATCGACCCCGCCGCCTGCCTGCTGCCGTTCCCGAGCGACTGGTACACGGTGCCGGACGGCGGCACCGCGACCGGCCGCCGCCTCCACCTGCAGACGACGATCAAGAACGCGCTGGGGCTGCCCGTGGCGCCCGCCGAGTGGAACCGGGCGGACGGCTTCTCCCCCGGCTCCCCGCTGCTCGCCCGGGTGCCGGGCCTCGACCTGGCCCGCACCGGGGCCGCGCCGATCACCGACATCGGCGCGTCGCTGCGCGCGGACGCCCCGATCGTCATCGTGGACACCGCGACCGGCGAGCGCTGGCCCTACTGGGCGGAGCTGGACGCGAACGCGCCGGACGACCGGAAGGCGCTGATCATCCGCCCGGCGAGGAACTTCCGGGAGGGCCACCACTACGCGGTCGCGCTGCGCAACCTGCGCGACGCGTCCGGGAACCCGATCGGGCCGAACGCGGCGTTCGCCAAGATCCTCGGGCCCGGCCTGCCGTCCGGCGACCCGCTCGCCGCGCGGCAGCGGGCCGCGAAGGAGACCCTCGCCGCGCTCCAGGCGAACGGCGTCGGCGGCGACGGCCTCCACCTCGCCTGGGACTTCACCGTCGCGAGCCGGCAGAGCCTCGCCGGGCCGATGCTGCACATGCGCGACGAGGCGCTCCGCAAGCTCGGCGACCGGTCCCCGTCGTTCCTCGTGACGCAGGTGACCGACGGCGTGGACGACAAGATCGCCCGCGAGGTGAAGGGGATCGTCTGGGCGCCGAGCTACCTCGACCAGTACGGCGGCCTGCCCGGATCGTCCCTGCACCGGGGCCCGGACGGGCAGCCGGCCCAGCTGCCCGGCAACTCCCAGGCCGTCCCGTTCCAGTGCGAGATCCCGAAGTCGGCGCTCACCGAACCGGCCCGGCCCGCCCTCTACGGGCACGGGCTGCTCGGCCGCGAGGGCGAGGTCGGCGCGGGCAACGTCAAGTCGATGGCGGCCGAGCACGGGTTCGTGTTCTGCGCGACCAAGTGGATCGGCATGGCGGACGAGGACGTCCCCAACGTCATCAGCGCGCTCGCCGACCTCGGCCGCTTCCGGACGGTCGCCGACCGCCTCCAGCAGAGCATGCTGAACTTCACCTTCCTCGGCCGCGCCATGACCCGCGGGTTCGCCGGGCACAAGGCGTTCCAGAACGGGGCGGGGAAGCCGGTGATCGACACCAAGGCCGAGCTGACCTACGACGGCAACAGCCAGGGCGGCATCATGGGCGGCGCCCTCACCGCCGTGTCCCCCGACATCCGCCGCGCCGTCCTCGGCGTCCCCGCGATGAACTACAGCACGCTGCTGAACCGCAGCGCCGACTTCCCGCAGTACGCGCAGGTCCTCGACCTGTTCTACCCGGACAAGCTCGACCAGCAGATCGGCATCGCGCTGATCCAGATGCTGTGGGACCGCGGCGAGGCCAACGGCTACGCCTGGCACATGACCGACGACCCGCTGCCGAACACGCCGCGGCACCGCGTGCTGATGCACGTGGCGTTCGGCGACCACCAGGTGGCGCCCGTGGCCGCCGAGGTCGAGGCCCGCACGATCGGCGCGCGCATCCACGCGCCGACCGTCCGGCCCGGTCGCAGCCCCGACAAGGTGCCGTACTGGGGCATCCCGACCTTCGGCGCGTCCCACGACGGTTCCGCGATGGTCGTGTGGGACAGCGGCTCACCCGTGCCGCCGCTCACCAACACCCCGCCCACCGAAGGCCGCGACCCGCACTCCGACCCGCGCAGCAACGCCGACGCGCGCCGGCAGAAGGCCGAGTTCCTGAAGACGGGCACGGTCGTGGACGTGTGCGGAGGGGGACCCTGCGTCATCACTCCGTGACCCGGACTGAGAAGATCGGAGCATGCTCCAGGTCTGCCCGAACGGACCCCGCACCGAAGGCGTGCCGGTCTCCGCGGCGGAGGTCGCCGCGGCGGTCCGCGCCGCCGTCGACGTGGGCGCCGAGGACGTGCACGTGCACCCGAAGGACGGCGCGGGAGCCGACACCCTGGACCCGCTCCACGTCGCCGAGACCGTCACGGCCGTCCGCGCGTCCACGCCGTCCGTCAAGGTCGGCGTCACCACCGGCGAGTGGACGGCCCCCGACCCGGCCGAACGCGCCGCGCTGATCCGCTCGTGGACCGTCCTGCCCGACCACGCGTCGGTCAACTTCCACGAGGAGGGGGCCGGCCTGGTCGCCGAGGCGCTGTTCGAGCGGGGCGTCGCCATCGAGGCGGGCATCTTCTCCGGCACCGACGGCGCCGACCGGTTCCTGCGCTGGCCGCACGCCCACCACGTGCTGCGCATCCTCGCCGAGGTCACCGACACCGACCCGGCGACCGCCACCGGTACGGCCAAGGCGCTCCTGCACGACCTCGGGACCCGGCACTCCCGGCCGATCCTGCTGCACGGCGAGGACGGCGGCGCCTGGCCCGTGCTGCGCCTCGCCGCCCGGCACAACCTCGACGTCCGGATCGGCCTGGAGGACACGCTCAACCTGCCGGACGGCTCCCCCGCCGGGGACAACGCCGTCCTGGTGCAGACCGCCCGCGCACTCCTCGCACCCTGACGACCCGCCCCGGGCGGGGTCAGGAGCGGGGGTTGTGGCCCGCCGAGTCGAGCCGCGCCCAGTCGGCCTCCCACATCGCGTCGCGGTGCCGGTCGCAGCGGCGCCGGACGAGGACGTACGCGCACAGCACCGGGAGCGCGCAGCCGAGGACGGCGGCGGCGCCCGCGTACACGGCGTCGGTCACGGTGCGGCTGTGCGGCCGCGGCCGCACCGTCGGCTCGGCGCGGTGATCGACCCAGATCGTCCGCTGCGCGCCCACCTTGGCGTTCTTCCACGCCGGCAGCGTCCCGACATGGGGCCTGCCGTCCGGGCCCGGCCAGCTCGCCTGGACGGTCTCGTGGATGTAGCGGTCGCCGGACGAGCCGACACCGCCCGTCGAGGTGACGGTCGCGACCACCTGGTGCCGGTTCGCGCGCTCGGCGTTCTCGGCGTCCATGCCCGCGCCGTAGGACCAGGACGCGGCGAGGGCCGCCGCCGGCGGCGCGGTCCCGAGCAGCAGCAGGAGCAGCCCCAGCGCGACCAGCCGCTGCACGCGGTCCACCCGGCGGCGCAGCGCGTTGCGCTCCAGTCCGAGCCGGCGGCGCAGCCTGACCGCCGGCCCGCCCGCGCGGCGGATGCCTGACCCGCGCATCTGCGTTCACCTCCCCGGGGACGTCCTCCCGGCAAGAGGCCCTCAGCCTTGGCCTTCTTTACCGAGGATATTCCCGAGTCCGTTGATCGGCACATCGCCGGTGGCCGAATCCTTTCCCGGATCGCGCCCGATATGCCGCTTTGATGACCGATTTAGGCCATCGTCCGGACCGGACGCGTCCCCCGGCGGGCCCCCGCGCCGCCCCCCGCGCCGCACCGTCAGCGCCAGCAGCGCCCCGAGCGCGCACATCCCCGCGGTGATCCAGAAGATCTCCTGGTACTCGGTGCGCAGCGCGTCCCGCAGCGCCGCGTTGTAGACCTCCATCTGCCGGGCGAACTCGTCCTTCGACAGCAGGAACGGCAGCGGCGGCTGCAGATCCGCCGTCAGCGCGTGGAACCGGTAGAACCCCCAGCCCGACAGCGCCGAGACCCCGAGCAGCATCCCCATCATCCGCGCCACCACCACCGCCGCCGAGGCCACACCGTGCTGCGCCGCCGGGACGAACGCCAGCACCGCCGACGACACCGGCGCGATCACCAGCCCGAGGCCGAGCCCCGTCACCACCAGATCGACGTCCATCCGCGGCAGCGGCCCGTACGACGCGCCCGCGAGATCCGCCGGCCAGTCCGCGATCAGCAGGTAGCCCACCGCCGACACCGCCATCCCCGCCGCCATCGGCCACCGCACCCCCACCCGCCGGGCGAGCAGCCCCCCGGCCACCGCCGCGACCGGCAGCGCCACCAGGAACCGCGTCAGCAGCAGCGCGCCCTCGGTGGTGTCCTTGTGCAGGACGGTCTGCGCCACCAGCACCACGTCCACCAGCGTCACCATCAGCGCCGCGCCCGACAGCAGGCTCACGCCCAGCGTCGCCAGCAGCGGCCCCCGCCGCACGCCCGACAGATCCAGCAGCCGCGTCCGCGACCTGACCTCCCACAGGACGAACACCGCCAGCACCGCCGCACCCCCGCCCAGCGCCGCGGGCCCCCACGACGGCAGCGCCGCCTCCTGCGGCTCCGGGTTGTAGACCGCCGCGACCAGCAGCCCCAGCCCCAGCGCCAGCAGCAGGCCGCCGACCGCGTCCACCCGCGGGCGCGGCCCCTCCCCGCGCCCGCCCGGCACCGCCACCTGCACCGCGACCATCGCCGCCACCACCAGCGGGACGTTGATCCAGAAGATCGCCCGCCAGTCCAGCACCGCCGCGATCCCCGCCCCGTACAGCGGGCCCAGCACGCTCCCGAGCTCCTGCGCGGCCCCCACCGCGCCGAGCACCACCGGCCGCTGCCGCTCCTCCCACAGATCCCCGGCCAGCGCCATCGTCACCGGCAGCAGCGCACCCCCCGCGACACCCTGCACCACCCGGCCCGCCGTCAGCACCGGCACGCCCTGCGCCAGCGCCGTCACCACCGAACCCGCCGCGAAGAACACCAGGCACGCCTGCAGCAGCGGCCGCCGCCCGAACCGGTCCGACAACTGCCCGAGCAGCGGCATCGCCGCCACATACCCCAGCAGGAACCCCGTCAGGACCGGCGTCACCCGCTCCAGCCGGTTGATCGGGACACCGACGTCCTTGACCATCGGGACCAGGACCGTCGTGACCACGTACGCGTCCAGCGCGGCCAGCAGCACCACCGCGCCGCCCGCCCCGATCGCGACCCGGCGCCGCACCCTCACCCCCGCCGCCCTACTTCGGCGCGCTGATCTCGTACGGGGCGTCGAACTCCGTGAACGCGATCACCACCGCGCCGCCGTCCGGGAACTCGCCCCGCACCTTCACCAGCCGATGGTCCGCCCTGCTCACCCACACCTGGCCGTCCATGTCCGCGTTGATCCCCGGGATCAGCCCCGCGATCTGCGCCTTCGGCAGCTTCGCCCCCACCCGGAACGCCTCCCGGCCGTCCACCTTCTCCACCACCTGCGCCTCCGGCGACGCCGCCGACGTCAGCAGCATCGGAATCCCCCGCTGCGGATCCAGCACCGCCGACGGGTCGTACACGCTCGCCGCCAGCGCCTTCGGCAGCTTCCGCCAGCCGCCCGTCCCCGCGTCCAGGAAGATGCTGTCGCCCACCGCGACGACCTTCATCTCCACGTTCTGGCCCGACTGCTCCACCGTCAGCGTGCCCTGCGCGTCCCCGCTCCGCAGCAGCTTCATGTCGCCGCCCTTCACGATGACCGGCGTCTTCCCGTCCGACTCCAGCGTGAAGCCGACGCTCTTCAGCGCCCCCATCGCCCGCGCCGCCTCCCGCAGCGTCCCCGCCGCGTCGAACTGCGCCTTCCCCGCCGGCTCATCACCCCCGCCATCGCACGCGCCGCAGAACACCAGCGCCAGCAGGACCGGGACAAGAGCGAGCATCCGTCTCGACATACGCGGGACCCTACCGACCGGTCACCACAGCCGTCACTCGCCTCCAGGTATGACATCGACCCGCCGAAAGGAGGACATCCGCACGCCCGCCGCCACCCGCCGCCGCTAAGATTGACCCGGCCCGACCTCCACCCACACCGGAGAACGGCCTGGGGCGGTAGCTCAGCTGGTCAGAGCAGGAGACTCATAATCTCCCGGTCGCGGGTTCGAGTCCCGCCCGCCCTACAGAGGTGGGGGACGTGTGCCCGCGGAGAGCGCGGGCCTTGGCCTCTTTCGCGATGCCTTTCCGGGGGGCGACCCCCGGACCCCCGATGTGGGGGCTCCGCCCCCACGCCCCCTTGTGGCCGGGGTCGGCGTTTCGGTTCCTGGGGTTAGGCGGGCCAGGTGGGGTGGCGTTTCTCCAGGAAGGCCGCCATGCCCTCCTGGGCCTCCGGGGTCTGGCTGGAGGCGGCCATCACCTCGATCGCGTAGGCGTACGCGTCCTGCTCCGGGCGGTCCAGTTGGGCGTACATCGCCTGCTTGCCCAGGGCCTTGCTCCGGGGGCTGCCCTGCGTCGCCCGGGACAGGAGCTCCCTCGTCGCCTTCTCCAGGTCCTCGTCCGGGACGGCATAGTTGATCAAGCCCCAGTCCGCCGCCGTCCGCGCGTCGACGATCTCGCCGGTCAGGGCCATCTCGGCCGCCCGCTTGCGGCCGATGTTGTGCGAGATCGCCACCAGGGGCGTGTGGCAGAACCAGCCGCCCTTGCCCCCGGGGGCCGCGAAACCCGCGCTCTCGGCGGCCACCGCCAGGTCGCAGCTCGCCACCAGCTGGCAGCCCGCGGCCGTGGCGAGGCCGTGCACCCGGGCCACGACCACCTGCGGGACGGACTGGATCGTCCGCATCAGGTCCGTGCAGACCTGGAGCAGGTCGCGGACGTCGGCGAGGGGCGCCCCCGCCATGTCGGCGAAATCGTGGCCGGCGGAGAAGACCGGGCCGTTCGCGGCCAGGATCACCCCGCGCGCGTCGGTGCCGCCCACCTCGCGGAACGCCTCCGTCAGCGACAGGAGGAACGCCTTGGAGAGGGCGTTGCGGCGGCGCGGGCGGTTCATGGTGATCGTGGTGACCGGGCCGTCGCGCTGAACCAGGACGTCTTTGTCATCGCTCATGCCATCGACGTTATGTCAGACCCGCGTCGTACGGTGGGCGGGTCCGAGGACCGAGGGGGTATGGCCTTGAAGCTGCTCACCGCCACCAACGCCGGCCAGGGATTGCGCGACAACGACTTCGACTGGTGCGTCGAAGGGGAACTCGTGCACATCGGGCTCGTGTGCGCCCGCGACCAGGGCGACCCCGACGGCGGCTGCGGCTGCGGCCGCTCGTTCGCCGGGCTCAACTCGCACCGGGCCACCACCACCGCCATGGTCCGCGAGATCCCCGGGTTCAGCGAGGCCGACTACGTGATGGCCATCCGGTCCAGCCTCGAGCAGCAAGGCTGCGACCCCTCCCACGCCGAGCACGACGCCGCGCTGCTGCGGTGCCTCGTGCGCGACTGGCCGGTGGGGGCGATCGTCGAGCGGCGGCTGGATGAGATCGTGGTGAGGCAGGTCGTCCAGCCCTAGGTGGAGGTGCACGATGCTCGTCGCGTTCTCGGTGACGCCGCTCGGTACGGGTGAGGAGGTCGGCGAACTCGTCGCGGAGGCCGTCCGGGTGGTGCGCGAGAGCGGCCTCCCCAACCGGACCGATGCCATGTTCACCACCATCGAGGGCGAGTGGGACGAGGTCATGGACGTGGTGAAGCGCGCGACGGACGCCGTGGCGGCGCGCGCGCCCCGGGTCGGGCTCGTCGTCAAGGCCGACATCCGGCCGGGCGTCACCGGCGCCCTCGACGCCAAGGTCGAGTCCGTGGAGCGCCACCTCAGCCGCTGATCTCCCCGCGCGCGAGGGCGGCGCGCGCCCGCGTCAGGTGAAGCAGGCGCTCACGCCGTTCTCGCCGCCGCGGGAGAAGCCGCGCAGGCGCTGCACGGCCGTGCCGTGGTCGCCGGGCTCCGTCCACGGCGCCTCGTCCCCGATGACCTGGAACGCGTCCACGAGCTCCTGCTCGTCGCCGTCCTCGAACCGCAGCGTCCCGTCGTCCGACGAGCCGTACAGCACCGCGCCCGCCAGGCAGTCGGCCTGGAGCTCGGCCGCGGGCGACACCAGGCCGCGGCGCAGCCTCGCCTGGATCGCATGGCCCCACTCGTGCGCGATCACCAGGTACACCCACGCGTCGCCGCGCGCGTAGCCCGAGCGCATGAGGTGCACGTCCCACGCCACGTAGTCGCCCTCCGGGCAGTACGCGGCGTTGTCCGGCGTCAGCCGCTCGGCGCCGCAGCGGGGGGCGGACGACTCGTCGCGGCCGTCGTAGAGCCCCACGACGCGCGGTGAGCCGTAGGAGCCGGTGAACAGCTCCGCCCAGTGCCGGCGCCAGAACTCGTCGGTCGTCTGCTCGGCGGTGCGCACGTCCTCCCGGAAGCCCGCCTCGTCGAACGTGGCCGCCGGGCGCGGCGATTGGGCCGGTGCAACGGCGGCCGGGCCCGGCGGGCGCACCTGGAACCGGCACGCGGACGTCAGCGCGAGCACCGCCGCGGCAGCGGCCGCGGCGCGCCTCAACTCCCTCATGCCGGGACATACGCATGGGCGGGCGCGGCGGGTCGAATTGTGCTCGCCGCACAACCCGAACGACCTTCGGTTGGACTCCCGCCCCGTCTTGCCGCGGGCCCGTAGACGCAGGTCGGCGGCCCGTGCTGGGCTGCCCGCCACACGAACTTCGGGAGGGGCGAATGGCGAACGGGACCCTCGTGGTCCGCGATCTGTCGGTGAGCTACGGGCGGGCCGTGCAGGCCCTGCGCGGCGTGTCGCTGGACGTCCCGGCGGGCTCGGTCACGGCCGTGCTCGGCGCGAATGGGGCCGGCAAGACCACGCTGCTGCGGGCGATCTCCGGCACGCTCCCGTTCCACCGCGGGGCGGTGGACACCGGCGCGGTCCGGCTCGGCGACCGGTCCCTCATCGGGCTGCACCCGGCCACCGTCGTGGCGGCCGGGGTGGTGCAGGTCCCGGAGGGGCGGCGGGTGTTCGGCCGGCTCAGCGTGGAGGACAACCTGCGGGCCGGCGCCCTCGGGGCGCCCGGCCGCGCCGCCGCCGCCAAGGCGCACGGGCGGGTGCTGGAGCTGTTCCCGGTGCTCGCCGAGCGGGCCCGGCAGCGGGCCGGGCTGCTGTCCGGCGGGGAGCAGCAGATGCTCGCGATCGGGCGGGCGCTGATGGCGTGCCCGTCGGTGCTGCTGCTGGACGAGCCCACGCTCGGCCTCGCGCCCCTGATGGCCGAGCGGATCGCCGAGACCGTCCGGGAGATCAACCTGCAGGGCACGGCGATCCTGCTGATCGAGCAGAACGCGGCGCTGGCGCTGGAGCTCTCGTCGTCCGCGCACGTGCTGGAGGTCGGCGCGGTCGCGCTGCACGGGCCGTCGGCGGAGCTGGCCGCGAGCGACGAGGTCCGGCGGCGCTACCTCGGCGTCGGCGGTGAGGACGAGGACGGCGGCGACGGCGGGGACGGGTCCGCGCCGCCGTCGCTGGAGCGGTGGGCCGGATGAGCGGCATCGCGGAGCCGGACGACCTCGTGGTGGAGGGCCTCACGGTGCGGTTCGCCGGGCTGACCGCGCTGGACGGGGTCGGGTTCACCGTCGCGGCGGGCAGCGTCCACGCGGTCATCGGGCCGAACGGCGCGGGCAAGTCGACGTGCTTCAACGTGCTGTCCGGGGTGTACCGGGCGAGCGGGGGCAGCGTCCGGTTCGGCGGCGCGGAGCTGACCGCGCTGCCGCCGCACCGGATCGCGGGCCTCGGCGTGGCCCGGACGTTCCAGAACATCGCGCTGTCGCGGCACCTGACCGTCGAGGACAACCTCATGCTCGGCCGGCACCGGCTCACCCGGGCCGGGTTCGTGTCGGCGGGCCTGCGGCTGCCGCGGGCGCGCCGCGAGGACGCCCGGCACCGGGCGCGGGTCCGCGACATCGCCCGGTTCGTGGGGGTCTCCGAGCATCTGGCGGCACCGGTCGGGCTGCTGTCCTACGGCGTCCAGAAGCGGGTCGAACTGGCGCGCGCGCTGGCAATGGAACCCCGGCTGCTGCTCCTGGACGAGCCGGTCGCCGGGATGAACGGCGCCGAGCGGCGGCGGATGGCCGGCGTCATCGCGCGGGTCCGCGCCGACCTCGGCGTCTCCGTCCTGCTGGTCGAGCACGACATGGGGATGGTCATGCGGCTGGCCGACGAGGTCACCGTCCTGGACTTCGGGAAGCGCATCGCGGGCGGCGCGCCCGAGCTGGTGCAGCGGGACCCGGCCGTGGTCCGCGCCTACCTCGGCGCCGCGCACGTCCCCGCGGAATCGGAGGGAAACCCTTGAGCACGTTCATCGAGCTGGTGGTCAACGGGGTCTCGGCGGGGTCGGTGTACGCGCTGATCGCCCTCGGCTTCGTGATCATCTTCAAGGCCACCGAGGTGGTCAACTTCGCGCACGCGTCGCTGCTGCTCGCGGGCGGCTACGTGACCGCGGTCCTGCACGACGACATCGGCTTCCTGCCGGCGCTCGGCGCGGGCATCGCCGCCGCGGCCGCCGCCGGCGTGCTGGTGGAGCTGGTGGTGCTGCGCCGGGCCCGGGTCGAGAACCACGCGGTGCTCGCGATCGTCACGATCGGCGTCGACATCGTGCTCACGACCGCGCTGACGCGGGAGATCGGCACGCAGGTCCTGTCGATGGGCGACCCCTGGCAGAACAAGATCGTGGACATCGGCGGGGTCGGCATCGCGCAGACCCGCATCGCCGCGTTCGCCGTCGCGTCCGTGCTGATCGCGGCGTTCCTGCTGGCGTTCCGCTACACCTCGTGGGGCGTGGCGATGCGGGCGGCGGCCGAGGACGGGGAGACCGCGGCGCTGATGGGCGTCCGGCTGTCGCGGGTCTCGCTGTCCGCGTGGGCGGTCGCGGGCGCGCTCGCGGCGGTCGCCGCGCTGTTCCTGACCGTGTTCCCGACGCCGGGGCTGGACCGCAGCACCTCGTTCGCCGCGATGAAGGCGTTCCCGGCCGCGATCCTCGGCGGGCTCGACTCGACGACGGGCGCGCTCGCCGGCGGCCTCATCGTCGGGCTCACCGAGTCGCTGGTGACCGGCTACCAGGGCGACCTCGCGTTCATGGGCCGGGGCATCGGCGAGGTAGCGCCGTTCCTGGTGATGCTCGCCGTGCTGCTGATCCGGCCGGCGGGGCTGTTCGGGACGAGGGAGCTGTCGCGTGTCTGAGCGTCCGCTGCGACCGGCGGCGCTGGCCGGGGCCCTCCTCGTGCTGCTCGCCATGCCGTTCTACCTCGACGCGTTCTGGCTCCAGACGGGCCTGTTCGCGATGTCCGCCGCGATCGGCGCCATCGGCCTCAACCTGCTGACCGGGGCGACCGGGCAGCTGTCGATGGGGCACGCGTTCTTCCTCGCGGTCGGCGCCTACGGGTACGTGTACCTCGCGTCCGACTCGGGGCCGCACGGCGCCGGGCTCGGGCTGCCGACGCCGCTGGCGTTCCTCGGCGCGATCGTCCTCGCCGGGGTCGCGGGCGGGCTGTTCAGCCCGATCGCCGGGCGGCTGCGCGGCGTCTACCTCGGCATCGCCTCGCTGGCGCTGATCTTCATCGGGCAGCACGTGCTGTTCAACGCCGAGACCGTCACCGGCGGGTTCAACGGGCGGGACGTCCCGCCGCTGTCGGTCGCCGGGTTCCGCTTCGACGACTCCCCCGAGCTGGTGCTGTTCAACGTGCCGCTGGGCGCGCTGGAGCGGCTGTGGTTCCTCGCCGTCCTGCTGCTCGTCCCCGCGGTGTGGATCGCGCGCGGCATCCTGCGCGGCCGGCCGGGGCGGGCGATGAACACCATCCGCGACCACGAGACGGCGGCGGCGGTGATGGGCGTGCCCGTGGCGCGCTACCGGGCCGGGGTGTTCGTGCTGTCGTCGATGTACGCGGGTGCGGCCGGGGCGCTGCTCGCGCTGGCGTTCCGGCGGACCGTCCCGGACTACTTCGGCATGTTCCTGTCGCTGGACTACCTCGCCATGATCGTCATCGGCGGGCTCGGCACCGCCGCCGGGGCCGTCGCCGGGGCGGTGTTCGTGTCCGTCCTGCCGCAGCTCCTCACCCGCTTCGGCGACGACCTGCCGCTCGTCGCCGCGCCGGGCTCCGCCGGGGTCTCCCCCGCCGAGGCCGCCCGGATCCTGTACGGCGCCGCCGTCGTCGCCGTCGTGCTCTTCCTGCCCGGCGGCCTGGCCGGGGCGTGGTCGCGGCTGCGCACCGCCGCGTCCCGGCGCCGGACCGCCCCACCCCTCACCCGACTCGAAAAAGAGGAGCAACTCACATGAACCGAACGGCTCGTCTCACGGCCGTCGCCGCACTGGCGGTCGCGCTGCCGCTGAGCCTGGCGTCCGGCTGCAGCGGCAAGGCCACCGGCGGCTCCGGCGGCACCGGCGCCGACGGCGTCAAGACCGGCCCCGGCGTCACCGACGACACCATCCGCGTCGGCGCGGCGACCGACCTGACCGGCGTGTACGCGCCGCTCGGCAAGAGCCTCACGCAGGCGCAGCAGATGTACTTCGAGCAGGTCAACGCGCAGGGCGGGATCTGCGGCCGCAAGATCGAGCTGGTGGTGCGCGACCACGGCTACGACGTGCAGAAGGCCGTCGCCGGGTACAGCGAGATGCAGTCGAGCGTCATCGGCCTCGCCCAGTTCGTCGGGTCGCCGATGGTGACGGCGCTCAAGCAGCGGATCACCTCCGACAAGATGTTCGTGATCCCGAACGCGTGGGCGACGACGCTGCTCGGCAACAAGTACATCCAGGTCACCGGCACCACCTACGACGTCGACATGATCAACGCCCTGGACTTCCTCACCAAGGAGAAGGGGATCAAGAAGGGCGACAAGATCGGGCACGTGTACTTCGAGGGCGACTACGGCGAGAGCGCGCTCGCCGGGTCCAAGTACGCGGCCGGCGAGCTCGGCCTCACGATCGTCGAGCAGAAGATCAAGGCGACCGACAACGACATGACCGCGCAGGTCTCCGCGCTGAAGGAGGCCGGCGTCGCGGCGATCCTGATGAGCGCCGGGCCGAAGCAGTCCGCCTCGCTCGCGGGCGTCGCGCGGGCCAAGGGCATCATGGCGCCGATCGTGGCGAGCAACTCCGGGTTCTCCCCGCAGCTGCTGCAGACCCCCGCCGCGCCCGCGCTGCTGAAGGGCTTCTACATGGCCAGCGCCGGCGCGCCGATCTCCTCCGACCTGCCCGCCATCAAGAAGCTGGCGGACGACTACGGCAAGAAGTACCCGGGGCAGCCCCGCGACAGCGCGGTGGTCAACGGCTACACCGGCGCCGTGATCTTCGCGGACGCGCTGAAGAAGGCGTGCCAGGCCAAGGACCTCACCCGGGACGGCCTGATCGCGGCGCACCGGTCGACGACCGCGCACGACGGCGGCTACGGCACCCCGATGGACTTCAGCAAGGTGGACGAGCCCGGCACCCGCAAGACCTACATCCTGCGGACGGACGCCAAGGCCCTCGGCGGCATGGTCGTCGAGCGGGACGCGGCGGAGTCGGAGGCGGCCGAGACCTACAAGGTCCCGGCCGGCGCCTAGCCCGCCGGCGGCCGGGTCATCCCCCGGCGACCAGGCGGGCCGCGATCCGGTCGAGGGCCGCGAGGTCCTCGGCCGGGAGGCCGCACAGCTCGGGCGGCGGGGTGCCGAGGATCCGCTCGGCCTCCGCCGCCGCGGCGCGCCCGGCCTCGGTCGCGGTGACGAGCTTGGAGCGGCGGTCGGCGGGGTTGGCGCGGCGCTCCACCAGCCCGCGGCCGACCAGGTCGTCCACCACGAGGGTGACGTAGGGGCGGTCGGTGAGCAGCAGCTCGGCGAGGTCGCGCAGCGGCAGCGGGGCGGGCGCGGCCGCGATGCGGCGCAGCGCCTTCACCCGGAAGAAGCTCATCCCGAGCGCCTCGGTGACCTCGCGGCGCCGGTCGCCGCGCTCGTTCAGCAGGATCCCGAGGTTGCGCCACACCCGCGCCGCCGTCTCGGCCGTCTCGGCCCTCTCGGCCGTCTCGGCCGTCGCGGCGGGGGCGGCGCGCTCGGCGGCGGGGTCGGCGGCGGGGTGGGTGCTCATCGGGGGCTCGCTCCCGTCACTGGTGATCCGTCTGGGGCCGGGTCGCCGGCGTCGAACAGCCCGGCGACGCGCGCGACGCTGCGGGCGGCCCGGCGGCCGGTGGTGGCCGTGCCGAGCACGAGGACGGCGGCGGCGCATCCGGTCAGGATCCAGTATGCCGGGCGGGCCGCGGCGGTGAAGGCGGCCGCGCCCGGCGCGCCGGACGTCCCGGCGGCGAGCACCGCGCCGATCACCGCGACGCCGAGCGCCTGCCCGATCTGCCGGCTGGTGGAGGCGACCGCCGCGGCGACGCCGGCCTGGGCGCGCGGCATCCCGGACACCGCCGTGTTGGTGATCGGCGAGTTCAGCATCCCGAACCCGACGCCGAAGACGACATAGGCGGTGAACAGGGTGAGGTCGCGGGTCTCGGCGTCGAACGCGGCGAACATCAGCGCGCTCACCAGCATCGCCGCGCCGGCGAGCTGCAACGGCGGCCGGGGGCCGCGGCTCCCGACGAGGCGTCCCGACAGCGGGCCGCAGACGGCGGTCATGGCGGCCATCGGCAGCAGGTACAGCCCGGCGTGCAGCGCCGACAGGCCCCGGACGTTCTGCAGGTACAGCGTGTTGACGAACAGAAACCCGCCGAGCGCCGCGAACCCGCTGACGGCGACGAGCGTCGCGCCGGAGAACGGGACGCTGCGGAAGAAGCGCAGGTCGATCAGCGGCTCGGGGGCGCGCAGCGCGTGCACGGCGAACCCGGCGAGGGCCGCGGCGGCCAGCAGCGCGGCGCCCCAGACGGCCGGGTCGGACGTGCCGCGGCCCGGCGCCTCGATGATGGCGAAGGTGAGCGTCCCGAGCAGCACGATCAGGTAGCCCTGGCCGAGCGGGTCGGCGCGGCGCGGCCTGGGCGCGCGCGACTCGGGGACGATCAGCGCGGTGAGCGCGAGCGCGGCGAGCCCGATCGGCACGTTCAGCCAGAAGATCGACCGCCAGCCGACGGAGTCGACGAGCAGCCCGCCGACGAGCGGGCCCATCGCCATGCTGAGCCCGACGACGCCGCCCCAGACGCCGATGGCGCGGGCCCGCTCGCGCGGCTCGGTGAACACGTTCGTGATGATCGACATGGCGACGGGGTTGAGCATCGACCCGCCGACCGCCTGCACGACGCGGGCGCCGACGAGCCAGCCGAGGGACGGCGCGAGGCTGCACAGCACCGACCCCGCGACGAACAGCGCGAGCCCGGTCTGGAAGACGCGGCGCCGCCCGATCCTGTCGGCGGTCGACCCGGACAGGATCAGCAGCGAGGCCAGGACGATCAGGTAGGCGTCGATCGTCCACTGCAGGCCGGACAGCGAGCTGCCGAAGTCGTGCTGGAGGGTGGGCAGCGCGACGTTGAGGATCGTGTTGTCGAGGCTGACGATGAGCAGGCTCATGCAGCAGACGGCCAGCACGAGGAACCTGCGGCGGTGGCTCGGCTCGGGCACGGGGGCTCCGATCGTTGTAGGCTTATAACCGTTATAAGGCTACAACGATTTTCCGGCGGTGGTCGGGCCTGGGTCCGGTCCGGTGCGCTCGGTCCGGTGCGCTCGGTGCGGGCGTCAGTGCAGGGCGGGCACCCGGGTGCGCGCGGCCGGGACGACGAGCGGGGTCCCGGTCTCCGGGCAGTCGATCACCCGGCACGGCAGCCGGAACACCCGCTCGACCAGCTCGGACGTGACGACCTCGGCGGGCGGGCCCTCGGCGACGATCCGGCCGTCCCGCATGGCGATCATGTGAGTGGCGTAGCGGGCGGCGTGGTTCAGGTCGTGCAGCACCGCGACGACCGTGCGCCCCTCCTCGTGCAGCCGCGCGCACAGGTCGAGGACCTCGATCTGGTGGGCGATGTCGAGGTAGGTCGTCGGCTCGTCCAGCAGCAGCAGCGGGGTCTGCTGGGCGAGCGCCATCGCGATCCAGACGCGCTGCCGCTGCCCGCCCGACAGCTCGTCGACGGGGCGCGCGGCGAGGTCCTGGACGCCGGTCGCCGCCATCGACTCGGCGACGACCCGCTCGTCCTCCCGGGACCACTGCCGCAGCAGGCTCTGGTGCGGGTACCGGCCGCGCGACACCAGGTCGGCGACCGTGATGCCCTCCGGCGCGATGGACGACTGCGGCAGCAGCCCGAGCGTCCGGGCGAGCTTCTTGGCCGGCCAGCCGGCGATGGGCCGGCCGTCGAGCACGACCGTCCCGGCGGCCGGCTTCAGGATCCGGGCGAGCGCCCGCAGCAGCGTCGACTTGCCGCACGCGTTCGGGCCGACGATGACGGTGAACGACCCGTCCGGTACGGCCACGTCGAGGTTCTCGGTGATGGTGCGCTTGTCGTAGGCGAGGGTGAGTCCCGTGCCGGTGAGCCGCGCGTTCGCGTCCTTCATTCAGATCCGTCCCGTCTTGCGTTCGGTCACCAGGAGCCAGACCAGGTACCCGCCGCCGAGCAGCCCGGTCACCACGCCGACCGGGAGCTGGTGCCCCGGGAAGGCGCGCTGCGCGACCCAGTCGGCGGCGACCAGCAGCGCCGCCCCCATGCACGTCGCGGGCAGCAGGTTGGGGCCGGTCGTGCGGGTGAGGCGCCGGGCGAGCTGCGGCGCGGTCAGCGCGACGAACGCGACCGGCCCGGCCGCCGCCGCGGCGAGGGAGACGAGCAGCACGGCCGCCGCGAGCATGATCAGCCGGACCCGCTCGATGGGGACGCCGAGGCCGTGCGCGGCGTCGTCGCCCATCTCCAGCATGCGCAGCGCCCGCCCGCACGCGACCATGACGAGCGGCCCGAGGACGGCGAGCCCGGCGAGCACGGGCGCGGCGTCCGCCCAGTCGCGGCCGTCGAGGCTGCCGGTCAGCCACAGCACGGCGCGGGCGGCCTCGGTGATGTCCGCCTCGGTGAGCAGGTAGCCGTTCACGCCGGTGAGGATCGCCGCGACGCCGATGCCGACGAGGATGAGCCGCTGGCCGTGCGCGCCGTGCCGGCCCGCCACCGTCCACACGACCACGCCGGTGAGCAGCCCGCCGCCGGCCGCGCCCGCCGCGACCGCGAGGGTGCCGCCGCCGGTCAGCACGATCACCGCGAGGACGCCGCTCGCCGCGCCCTGGGAGAAGCCGAGGATGTCGGGGCTGCCGAGCGGGTTGCGGGTCAGCGACTGGAAGATCGCGCCGCCCAGGCCGAGCGCGGCGCCGACGGCGAGCGCCGCCGCCACCCGCGGCAGCCGGATCTGGTTGACGATCAGCGAGTCGGCGGGCGTCCCGCGGCCGAGCAGGGTGGCCACGACGTCGGGCGGGCTCATCGGGAAGTCGCCGCTGCCGATCAGCAGCACCCCGGCGCCGAGCGCCACGGCGAGGCAGAGCGCCGCGACGGCGAAGGCGCGCGGGTGGAACCGGAACGACGGCCCGCCGCCCGGCGTCCGGACGACGGCGGCCCGCGGCACGCCCCTCACGAGCGTGTTTCCTGTGGGGGGACGACCCCCCGCACCCCCCGAGTTCGCTGCGCTCATGAGAGTGCCTTCCCGAACGGGCGCCGCACGAAGTACAGGAACACCGGCCCGCCCGCCACGACCATCACGATGCCGACCTGCAGCTCGGACGGCCGGACGACGACGCGGCCGAGCACGTCCGCCGCGAGCATCAGCGCGGGCGACAGCACCGCGCAGAACGGCAGCAGCCGCCGCAGGTCGGGGCCGGTCAGCGCGCGGACGAGGTGCGGCACCATCAGCCCGACGAAGATGATCGGCCCGCACGCGGCGGTCGCCGCGCCGCACAGCAGCGTGACGGCGGCGATCGCGCCGATGCGGGCGCGGCCGGGGTTCGCGCCGAGCGCGCGGGCCGCGTCCTCGCCCATCGCCATCGCGTTGAGCGGGCGGGCGAGCAGCAGCGCGAGCACCAGCCCGGCGGCGACGAACGGGGCGACGCGGACGACCGTGTACTGCTGCGCGGCGGCGAGGGAGCCGACCGTCCAGAAGCGCATCCGGTCGAGCGACGCGGTGTCCAGCAGCTGGACGGCGTTCACGTAGGAGAACAGCGCGGCGTTCAGCGCGGACCCGGCGAGCGCGAGCCGGGCGGGCGTGGCGCCGCGCCCGCCGCCGACCGCGTAGAGCAGCAGGGCGACCGCGCCGGCGCCCGCGAACGCGAACCACACGAAGCCGGTGAACGAGGTGATGCCGAGGAAGGAGATAGCGGTCACGACGGCGGCGGAGGCGCCCGCGTTGATGCCGAGGATGCCGGGGTCGGCGAGCGGGTTGCGGGTGAGCGCCTGCATCACCGCGCCGGCCAGCCCGAGCGCCGTCCCGGCGAGCAGGCCGAGCAGGGTGCGCGGGAGGCGCATGTCGTGGACGACCGTGTACGCGGCCGAGCCGGGGTCGGTCAGGCCGTCCCAGGCCGCCGCCGGCGACAGCGGCTTGGCGCCGACCGCGAGGCTCAGCACGGCGGTCGTGAGCAGGAGCAGCACCGCGGCGACGAGCCCGGCCGCCTGCCACGGGCGGCCCGGCGGATCGGCCGGCCGCTCGGTGAGCGTCGGCGGCGGTGTGGTCGACAGCACCTGCGGCCCCCTCTGGACAAGATCTTAGGTTAGGTTAACCTAAGCCTCGCCGGGCCCACTATCCGGTCACTGTAGTTGATTCTTGGAGTCGTCCGAAATGTCGAATACCGGTGCTCGCCACCTCTCCCGCCGCGGCTTCCTCGGAGCCGGCGGCGCCGTCGCCCTCGGGGCCCTGATCAGCGCGTGCGGCGGTGACGACGGGTCGGGCGGCACGGCGTCCCCCGGCGGCGGCGCCTGGACCTTCACCGACGACCGCGGCACCAAGGTGGACCTCAAGAGCCGCCCGAAGCGCGTCGTCGGCTACGTCGCGACCGCCGCCGCCCTCTACGACTTCGGCATCGACGAGCAACTCGTCGGCGTGTTCGGGCCGACCAAGCTCAAGGACGGCAAGCCCGACCCGCAGGCCGGCAACCTGCCCGTGGACCGGCTGGAGATCATCGGCAACGCCTACGGCGAGTTCAACATCGAGAAGTACGCCGCGCTCCGCCCCGAACTGCTCGTCGACAACATGTTCATCCCGGGCGACCTCTTCTACGTCCCCGCCGAGAGCAAGGACAAGATCTTCGCGCTGGCGCCGAGCGCCGCCATCTCGGCCGGGTCCGTCCCGCTGCCGAAGCCGATCGAGCGGACCGCCGCGCTCGCCGCCGCGCTCGGCGCCGACCTGAAGTCCGCGAAGGTCACCGCCGCCAAGGCCCGGTTCGAGAAGGCCGCCGAGGAGGTCCGCGCGGCGGCCAAGGCCAAGCCCGGCCTGAAGGTGCTCGCCGCGTCCGCGAGCCCCGACCTGTTCTACGCCTCCAGCCCGAACAAGAACACCGACCTCATCTACTACAAGGAGCTCGGCGTCGACCTGATCCTCCCGGACAAGCTCGGCGAGGACGACTACTTCGAGAACCTGAGCTGGGAGAACGCCGACAAGTACAAGGCCGACCTCATCCTGCTCGACTCCCGGACGCAGGCGCTGCAGCCCAAGGACCTCGGCTCCAAGCCGTCCTGGCAGGACCTGCCCGCGGTGAAGGCCGGCCAGGTCATCCCGTGGCAGCCCGAGCCCCGGTTCTCCTACGAGGGCTGCGCCCCGCTGCTCGAAGCCGTCGCCGCGGCCCTGCGGTCGGCGAAGAAGACCGGCTGAAAGGCACCGCGATGACGACCCCCACCGACCCATTCGCCTTCTTCGACGTGCACGTGCTCCGGACGCGGCGGCTCGGGCCGTCCATGGCGCGGATCACCTTCGGCGGCGAGTCGCTCGCAGGCTTCGCGACCGGGGGCCGCGACCAGCGGTTCAAGGTGTTCCTGCCGCACCCGCACCAGGACGCCCCGGTCCTGCCGGAGAAGCGGGACGGGGCCACCTGGTTCGCCGACTGGCGGGCGATGGACCCGGCCGAGCGCGGCATCATGCGCTCCTACACCGTCCGCGACTTCCGGCCGGGCGAGCTGGACGTCGACTTCGCGCTGCACATGGACGGGGCGTCGGGCCCTGCGGGCCGGTGGGCCGCGAAGGCCGCGCCGGGCGACCGGCTCACGATCCTCGGCCCGACGGGCCCCGACAACGGCGGCTGCGACTTCCGGCCGCCGCCCGGCGCGCCGGTCGTCATCGCGGGCGACCTGACCGCGCTGCCCGCCGTCGCGGGCAGCCTCGCCTGGCTGCCCGCCGGAACGCCCGCGCAGGTCTGGGTGGACGTCCCGCACCCCGAGGACCGGCAGGACATGCCCACCGCCGCCGACGCGGAGGTCACCTGGGTCTCCCCCGGCGGCCTGCTGGACGCCGTCCGCGGCGCGAAGATCCCGGACGGCGCGTACGCGTGGATCGCGGGCGAGTCCTCCGTGGTGAAGGCGCTGCGCCGGCACCTGGTGAACGAGCGCGGCATGGACCGCCGCTCCGTCACGTTCACCGGCTACTGGCGCCGCGGCGCCTCCGAGGAGGACCTCCTCGCCGAGGTCGAGGCCGGCCGCAGCCCCGCCACCGAGGAGTAGCGGACGGCCCGGGGGGGCGCCGGTCAGGGCGCGGGCAGGACGCCGCGCTGCATCGCCGCCATCACGGCGGCGGTGCGGTCGGAGACGCCGAGCTTGGTGAAGATGCGCAGCAGGTGGGTCTTCACCGTGGCCTGGCCGATGTAGAGGCGCTCGCCGATCTCGGCGTTGGTGAGGCCCTCGGCGACGAGGGCGAGCACCTCCGCCTCGCGTGCCGAGAGGGCGGGGGGCGCGGGCGCCTCGCCCACGGCCGCCAGCCGCGCCGACACCTCGGGCGACAGCACGCGCCGGCCCGCCGCGACGTCCCGGACGGCGGCGGCGAGGTCGGCGCGCGAGGCGTCCTTCAGCAGGTAGCCCGCCGCGCCCGCCTCGATCGCCCGGACGATGTCGGCGTCGTCCCGGAACGTCGTCAGCACCAGGATCCGGTGCCCCGGCAGCCGCCGGATCGCGCTCACCCCGTCGCCGGACGGCATCCGCAGGTCCATCAGGACGACGTCCGGGCGGACGCGGGGCACCAGCGCGACGGCCTCGTCCCCGGACGCCGCCTCCCCCGCGACCTCGATGTCCGGCTCGGCGGCGAGCATCCCGCGCAGCCCCTCCCGGACGATCGGGTGGTCATCGACGATCATCACGCGGAGCACGGCACCGCCACCTCGATCCGGGTCCCGCCCTCGGCCGTCACGGCGAACGTCCCGCCGGCGCGCTCGACGCGGGTTCGCATGCCGCGCAGCCCGAACCCGCGCTCGACCTCTTCCGGCGCGAACCCGCGCCCGTCGTCGGCGACGGCCAGCCGCACCGGGTCGCCGTAGTCCAGCTCCACCCGCACCGATTCGGCGCCGGCGTGCTTGCGGACGTTGGCGAGCGCCTCCTGCGTCACCCGCAGCAGGACGACCTCCACGGCGTCCAGGGGCCGGGGCTCGCCCGTCACGGCCAGGTCGACGGGCAGGTCGAAGTCGCGGGCCAGCCGGCGCAGCGCCTCGACCAGCGAGCCGCCGTCCAGCGCGGGCGGCGCCAGCGCGGCGACCAGGCCGCGCGTCTCGGCGAGGTTCTCGCGCGCCGTCCGCAGCGCCAGCTCCACGTGCCGGTTCGGCCCGAGTTCGGCCTGCGCCGCCTGGAGCAGCATGGTGATCGAGGTGAAGCCCTGCGCGATCGTGTCGTGGATGTCGCGGGAGAGCCGCTCGCGCTCGGCGAGCATCCCCGCCTCGCGGGACACCTCCGCGAGCTCGCCGCGCGTGCGGTCGAGCTCCTCGATGAGCCGCAGCCGCTCCCGGTTCTGGTGGCCGAGCCGCCCGATGAACACCGCGAGCAGCAGGCTGCACGTGACGGCCGCCGCCAGGATGACCGCCGTCATCGCCGTGCCCGCCCCGGACTCGGCCAGCGCGAGCCCGGCCGGCCCGGAGAACAGCACCAGCATCAGCGCGAACCCGCGCCCCGCGCCGTAGATCATGTAGACCTGCGGGATCAGCGCCGCGAGGCCCGTCGCCGTCACCGGCGCCAGCAGCGTCGCGGGCACGAACATGCAGCCCAGCGCGACGGCGTAGACCTTGCAGCCGGGCCGGGGCACCTCCTGCGACCGCAGCGCCCCGCGCCCGATCGCCGCGTACGCCACGCTCAGCAGGACGAGCAGCGCGATCGCCGCGGACCGCCGGCCGGGCGGCAGCTCGTCGGCGGCGGTCGCGGCGACCGTCCCGACCAGCACCATCGCGAAGTAGGCGTCCCAGAGCGGATAAGAGCGGCGCCAGACGTTCTCCGCCCGCGCCACGGGCTCCCCGGCCTTGTCCACCCGCACCCCTTTTGTCCACCGACCGGTGGATACTACAGCTCCGCAGGTCACGGGAGGATCGTGACCATGAACAAGAACACCGTCCGGCGGGCCCTCTTCGCCTTCACCGTCCTCTACGGCCTCCTGATCGCGCTGCTGTCCGCGCTGGACGTCGAGGCGCTCGGCGTGGTCGCCGCCGTCGGCGCCGTCCTCATCGGCCTCGGCTGGGGCTGCTCCGGCATGCTCGCCCGCCGCGGCCCGCAGAGCTGACCCGGCGCGGAGACGATCCCGCGCGGGGCCGACCCGGCGCGGGGATGCCCAACGGGGGCCCGGCCGCACGAGTTCAGGTCGCGCGGCCGGTCTCGTCCAGGGTGAGGGTCGCCGGGTCGATGACGCCGGCGCGGTAGGCGCCGCCCGCGATCGTCTGCGCGGTGATCGGCGCGGTCATCAGCTGGAAGACGGCGACGAGCAGCAGCGGCACGGCGGCCGCGACCGACTCGGCCCGCAGCGCGGCCCCGGCGAGGACGAGCAGCAGCCCGATCGTCTGCGGCTTCGTCGCGGCGTGCAGCCGGGTGAGCAGGTCGGGGAACCGGAGCATGCCGAGCGCGCCCGCCGCGCAGAACGCGGCGCCGGCGAGCAGCAGCACGGCGGAGGCGGCGGTCACGGCCGCGCCTCCCGCTCCCGGTGCTCCGCCCGCGCCGCCGCCAGCCGGGCGGCGCTGACCGACCCCACGAACCCCATCAGCGCGATCACCACGAGGATCGTGGCGTTCGCCGGCTCGTCGTGCACCGCGGTGTGCACCGCGATGCCGCTCACCAGCAGGACCGCCAGGACGTCCAGCGCCATGATCCGGTCGAACGTGGACGGGCCGCGGACCAGCCGCGCGGCCGTCAGCACGAACGCGGCGCCCAGCAGCGCCAGGGCGGCGTTGTAGACGATGCTCATCGGTCCTCCCTGGTGGAGACGTCTTCTCGGGCGGCGTCCTCCGCGGTCCGGAGGGCGCGCATGAGCCGGTACTCGGTGCGGAGCACGCCGTCCCGCGCGGCGTCCGCCTCCTTGCGGGAGCGGGCCGGCACCGCGTGGATGCGCAGCAGGCGCCGCTCCCAGTCGAGGTCGACCAGCAGCGTGCCGGGCCGCAGCGAGATGCTCGTCGTCACGGCGAGCAGGATGAGCTCCGAGCGCGTCCTGGCGTTCACCTCGACGATGGCGCCCCGCACGGCGCGCGGCCGGTAGAGGGCGTGGCGGGCGATGACCAGGCTCGAGACGAGCAGGTCCCAGGCGAACTCCACGATCGCCAAGGCGAGCCACAGCGGCCGGACCCGCTTGAGCGTGGGGACGGTCGGCAGACGGCTCACGAAGTAGGCGGCGAGCACGACGACGACGCCGCCGACCGCGATGAGCGCGTCGACCCGCCCCCACAGCAGCAGCCAGAACGCGAACAGCCACCCGGCCATGCCCAGCCGGGAGACGAGGTGGCGGGCGCGCGTGTTCACGGCGAGCCCCCGTCCAGGACGGCGTGCCGGTAGCCGGCGGTGTCGACGAGGTCGCGAGCGGCGTGCCGGCTCCAGGCGGCGAGCGGGCCCGCGAACACCGCGACGAGGAGCCCGGCGACGACCATGACGGCGGTCACGGACTTCATCAGCCGCGCGCCGCCCCGCGTGTAGGACGCGTCGGGCGGCGGCGGTTCCCCGGCCTCGGGCGGGCGGGGCCGCCAGAACCCGAGCGTCCAGATCCGGACCATCGCCAGGAGGGTGAGGACGCTGCCCAGCAGGGCGACGCCCGTGACGGCGTACCCGAGAACGCTGCCGGAGCCGGCGCCCGCCTGGAACAGCGCGAGCTTCGCGACGAACCCGGAGGTCGGCGGGACGCCGCTGACGCTCATCGCCGGGATGAAGAACAGCACCGCGATGAACGCGGACAGGCCCGCCAGCCCGCCGAGCCGGTGCAGCGACGTCTCTCCCGTGTGGCCCTGGATGAGGTCGCTCACCAGGAAGAGCGTCGCCTGCACGACGATGTGGTGGACAAGGTAGAGGATCGCGCCGGTGAGCCCCGCGACGTCGAACAGGGCGAGCCCGAACAGCATGTAGCCGATGTGTCCGACCAGGACGAACGAGAACACCCGGTGGATGTCGTCGTGCGTCAGCGCGCCGAGGGTGCCGACGATGATCGTTCCGGCGGCGAGGACGAGCATCGGCCAGGACGGGGCCTCGCGGGGGAACACCAGCGTCTCCACGCGGATGAGCGCGTACACGGCGGCCTTCGTCAGCAGCGCCGCGAACACCGCGGTGACCTTGGTGAGCGCCACGGGGTAGCTGTCGGGCAGCCACAGGTGCATCGGCACGATCGCGCCCTTGATGCCGAACACCACCAGGAACAGCAGCCCGAGCGCGGTGCGGGTGGCGCCGGGCAGGTCGGGCGTCCGCTCCGCCAGGTCGGCGAGGTTCACCGTGCCGGTCGCCGCGTAGGTGAGGCCGAGCGCGGTGAGGAAGAGGATCGAGGACGTGAGGCTGACGACGGTGTAGGTCATCCCGGCCCGCACCCGCTCCCCGGTCGGGGTCAGCGTCATGAGGACGTAGCTCGACGCGAGCATGACCTCGAACCCGACGAAGAGGTTGAACAGGTCCCCGGCGAGGAAGACGAGGCTGACCCCGGCCGTCAGCGTCAGGTAGGCGGGGTAGAACACGCCGGGATCGTCGCCGCCGAGGCCGCCGGCGCCCTCCCCCACGGCGTGCAGCATGATCCCCAGCAGCACGGTGGCCGACACCGTCAGCAGCAGCGCCGACAGCCGGTCGGCGACGAGCGTGATGCCGAACGGCGCGGCCCACCCGCCCATCTGGACGGCGAGCACCCCGTCCCGCGCCACGGCCGCGACCAGCCCGGCGCAGGCGGCCACGCCCCCGGCGGCGATGAGCGGGGCGAGGATCCGCAGCCGGGTGCCGCGGCGCCGCGCCAGCACCGCGAGCGCCGCGCCGAGGAGCGGCAGCGCGAACGGCAGCGGGACGAGGAGGTTCACGGGGCGTCCTCCGGTCCCGGGTTCTCCTTCTCCAGCGGCGTGCCGCCCGGGGCCTCGCCGCGCCGGCGCCGCTCCGTGCAGACCCGGCGGTCCTCGACGTCGTCGGGGACCTCGTCGCCGCCGCGCAGCTGCCGGCTCCGGTAGGCCATCGCCAGCAGGAAGGCGGTGACGCCGAAGGTGATGACGATCGCGGTCAGCGCCATCGCCTGCGGCAGGGGGTCGGCGGGACGCCCCGGGCCCTTCGCGCCGAGCAGCGGCGGCGTCCCGGCGGGCCCGCCCGCGAGCAGCAGCAGGAGGTTGGCGCCGTGGCCGAGCAGGCTGAACCCGACCACGACCTTGATGAGGGACCGCTGCATCAGCAGGTCGAACCCGGTCGCGAACAGCACGGCGACGACCACGACGAGCAGCAGTCCGGGGCCGGTCATGGCGGTTCCTCCTCCGGTCGGGGGTCCCGCTCCTCGTCCGGGTCCTCCAGGCTCGCGCCGAGCGTGCTGAGGATGGTCAGCACCAGCCCGAGCACCAGCAGGTAGACGCCCGCGTCGAAGAGCAGGCTGGTCTGCAGCTCGACGTGCCCGAGCACCGGCACCGTCCCGCCGAGGTCGACCGACCGCAGGAACTGCCCGCCGGACGCCCAGCCGCCCGCGCCCGCCGCGACCGCGGTCCCCAGCCCGGCGCCGACCAGCAGGGCGGGGCGGACGGGCAGCGCGGCGGCGAGCTCGCGCCGCCCGCCCGGCAGGTACCGCAGCACGAACGCCATGCCCGCCACCAGGCCGCCGACGAACCCGCCGCCGGGACGGCCGTGACCGGCGAAGAACAGGTACACCGAGAACACCAGGATCGTCGGGCCCAGCACCCGCGCCGCCGCCTCCAGGATCGCCGGGGACCCGCCGAGCGGGGGACGGCCGGGCGTGGCGAGCCAGCGGCTGGGCTCCTCCGCGGCCGGGCCCGGCGGCCGCGCCCCCGGACCGGTCAGCACCAGGCTCACCACGCCCATCGCGGTCGCGGCCAGCACCGCGATCTCGCCCAGGGTGTCGAGCGCCCGCAGGTCGACCAGGATCAGGTTCACCACGTTCTTCGCGTGCTCCTCCTCCGCGAACCGCGTGTAGCCGGGCCCGACCGGCGGCGCGCCGCGGCTCACCGACGCCACCACCAGGAACAGCCCGACGAAGCCCCCCATGCACACGCTGATCGCTCCCGTCGCGGCGCGCGCGGACCGCTTGCGGAGGTAGGGCGGGAACCGCTCCGGGAGCCGCCGCAGCACCAGCACGAGCATCAGCAGCGTCAGCGTCTCCACGACCACGAGGGTGAGCGCGAGGTCGGGAGCGCCGTGCAGGACGAACAGGCCGGCGATCCCGTAGCCCACGCCGGACAGCGGCACCACCGCCGACAGCCGGCCGCGCGCCCACCGCGCCGAGACCGCGCACGCGATCACGACCATCGACAGCACGAGCTGCGCCGGATCGACCCAGGCCCGCGGCCAGCCCGGCGGCGGATCCGGGCCGGTGCCGCGGACGAGTCCCGCCACCAGCGCCGAGCCGGGCACGGCCAGCACCGTCACCGCGATCACGCCGAGGTACACCGGCAGCGACCCGGTCTGCAGCCGCCGCGTGACCGCGTGCGCGCCGCTCATGGTCGCCTCGACGACGCCGTCGTAGGCGCGCTGCGCGTCGGGGTGCCACCGCCGCGTGGACCGGCCCGGGAACGTCCGTCCGAACGCCGCGTAGAGGCCGGCGCCCGCCGCGAGCGCGACCGCCGACATCGCGATCGGCACGCCCAGCCCGTGCCACAGCGCCAGCTCGTAGCCGGGCCCCCGCAGCGTGCCGGCGTACGGGCCGATGAGGGCCTGCATCGTCCCCGGGACGAGCCCGGCGGCGAATCCCGCCGCGGACAGCAGCACGACCGGCACGACCAGGCCCCAGGGATCGGACGGCTCCTCCCGCGTCCCGCCGGAGAAGGCGCCGTGCAGGAACCGCGCCCCGTACGCCACGGTCAGCGCCGACCCCGCCACCACCCCGGCGAGGACGGCGAGGTCCAGCCCGCCGTGGGCGAACGCCTCGAACGCGGCCTCCTTCGCCACGAAGCCGAGGAACGGCGGGATCCCGATCATGGACGCGACCGCGGCCGTCGCCGCGGCGGTCAGCACCGGCAGCCGCCGCCCGGCCCCCGACAGCCGGTCGGCGCGGCGCGTCCCGGTGCGGTGCTCGACGGCGCCGACCGCCAGGAACAGCGGGGCCTTGAACAGCCCGTGGGCGAGCAGCAGCGCCGCGCCGGCGAGGGCCGCCGTCCGCGACCCGTCGCCGAGCAGCACCATGAGGAAGCCGAGCTGGCTGATCGTCCCGTAGGCGAGGAGGCGCTTGAGGTCGTCCTGCCGGAGGGCGACGATGCCGCCGGCGAGCAGGCTCAGCAGCCCCACCGCCAGCACCAGCGGCCGCCACGGGCCGACCTCGGCGAGTCCGGGCGCGAGCCGCGCCACCAGGTACACGCCCGCCTTCACCATCGCCGCCGCGTGCAGGTAGGCGCTCACCGGCGTCGGCGCCACCATCGCCGCGGGCAGCCAGCCGTGCAGCGGCACCTGCGCGGACTTGGCGAACGCGCCGAGCAGCACGAGCACCGCGCCGACCGCCGCCGGAGTCCCGCCGGGCGGGTCCGCCACGAGGGCCGAGATCCGGTAGGTGCCCGCGGCCTGCCCCAGGACCACGAAGCCGACGAGCATGACCAGCCCGAACGCGGTGGTCGTCAGCAGCGCCTGGGTGGCCGCCCGCCGGTCTGCGGTCCGGTCCGGCCGCGGGTGCCCGATCAGGATGAACGAGCTGACGGTGGTGAGCTCCCAGAACACGTACAGGACGAGGAGGTTGTCGGCGAGCACCAGGCCCGTCATGGCCCCCGCGAACGCGACCAGCGTCCCGGTCATCAGCCGCTCGGACCGCTCGAAGTACCACCCGGAGTAGCACAGGACGACGGCCCCGACCCCGCCGACGAGCAGCAGCATCACGATGGCCAGGGCGTCGACCCGGAAGTCGAACTCCAGCCCGAGGTCAGCCGACCAGGTGACGCGGGTCGCCAGCTCCCCGCGCCCGGCGCGGGTCGCCGCCCAGGCGGCCGTGGCGGCGGGCACCACCGCGGCGGCGCACGCCATCGCCCGCCGGTGGCGCCCCAGTGCCCAGGGGACGGCGACGGCCGCGACGGCATAGATCCCGACCAGCGCCAGCATGCCGCCCGCAGCCCCCTCCCCCAAGGCACGTCTGCAGGCGATCTACCCGGCCAGCGTCCCCGAAACGGAGGAGCCGCCGGGTCAGGGGACCTCCCAGAGGCGCACCTTGTGGTCGAAGCGGTGCGCGCTGGCCACCGTCCGGCTGTCGGGGCTGAACGCGACGGACATCACCGCCGCGACGCGGGCCTTGTGGGCGGTGGCCTTGTTGGTGGCCAGATCCCACACCCACGTCGTGCCGTCGGCGTCGCCGGCCGCGAGGTACTTCCCGTCCGGGCTGTAGGCGAGCGAGTGGATCCAGTTGCCGGGTCCCTGGAAGGTGCCGGTCACGCGCTTGGTGGCCACGCTCCGCAGGACCACCTTGCCGTCGCGCCCGCCGATGGCCACGGTCTTGCCGTCCCGGCTGAACGCGACCGCCATGGCGGTGGAGGCGAAGTCGATGATGCGCCGCCGGGTCTGGACGTTCCACATCATCGTCGAGGCGGAGTCGCCCGTCGCGATGAGGATCTTGCCGTCGGGGCTGAACGCCACCGAGTCGCCGTGGTACGCGGCGTTCCCGTACTCGCCGAGCAGGCGCCGGCCGGGCATGCTCCACAGCCTCACGGTGGCGCTGCCGTCGCCCGCGACGGCGAGGGCCTTGCCGTCCGGGCTGAACGCGAGGTCCCCGACCTGGACGCCCCCGTTGTCGAAGGCGGCGACGGCGCGCCTGCTGCTCATGTCCCAGAGCTGCACCTTGCCGCCGGCCCCGCCGGCCGCGAGCATCCTCCCGTCGGGGCTGAACGCCACCGCGTCGACCTTGTCGGGGTAGTCGTCGAAGACCGCGACGGGCCGTTCCCCGGCCACGTCCCACAGCCGGACCGTGTGGTCCTCGGCGCCCGACGCCAGCGTCTTGCCGTCCGGACTGAACGCCACCGCCAGCACGTCCTCGGTGTGGCCGCTCAGGGCGTTGCCGGGCGCGGTGTCATCGAGGTACTGCTTCACCACGACCGCGCCGCCCGCGGCGGTGGCGCCGCCGACCACGAGGAGCCCGATCAGGAACCCCCGCCGGCCCGGCCCGCGCCGCACCGGCGGCGCCGGAGGCGGCATCCCGCCCGGCGGCACTCCGCCCATCGGCGGAGGCAGCGGCCCGGGCGGCTGCGGGGGCGGGTGCCCCATCGCCATGGCGGGCGCGGGAGGGCCGCCCACGGGCCACGGCTGCGGCGTGTACGGACCGGGAGCGGACGGAGCGGGAACGGGCTGCGCATGCGGCGAGGGGACGGGCGGCGGGAACTGCGGCTCCCCGGCGGCCATCGCCCGGAGCCGCCGCGCCACGTCCTCCGCGGACGCCGGCCGGTCGGCGGGGTCCTTGGCGAGGAGAGCGAGCACCAGCGCGTCCAGCTCCGGCGGGATCCCGGGCCTGCGCTGCGACGGCGGCGGCGGCGGGAGGGTCAGGTGCTGCCGCATCAGGACGGGCATCGTCGTCCCGTCGAACGGGGCGTCGCCGGTCAGCATCGCGTAAAGGGTGCAGCCGAAGGCGTACAGGTCCGTCCGGGCGTCGACGGGCCGCGCCTCGTACTGCTCGGGCGCCATGTAGGCGGGCGTCCCCAGCATCCCGCCGGTGCCGGTGAGGTCGCCGACCGCGTCGGCGGAGCGGGAGATCCCGAAGTCGCAGATCTTCACGCCGCCCTCGGCCGGCTCCATCAGGTTGGCGGGCTTGATGTCGCGGTGCACCACCCCGCGCCGGTGCGCGTACGCCAGCGCGTCGGCGACGGCGGCGCCCGCCTCCAGCACCCGCCCGACCGGCAGCCCGCCCGGGTTGCGCGCGAGGATGGTCGCGTAGTCGGTCCCGTCGAGCAGCTCCATCACGAAGAACGGGTGGCCGTCGTGCTCCCCGAGGTCGTGGACGACGGTGATCCCCGGATGCTGCAGCCGCCCGGCGTTCTCGGCCTCGCGCCGCAGCCGGTCGATCAGCACGGGCGAGGACCCGACGTCCGCCACCAGGATCTTCACGGCGACCCGCCGCCGGAGCTGGGTGTCGTCGGCGGCCCAGACCTCCCCCATGCCGCCCCGGCCGAGCCGCGTGGTGAGCCGGTACCGCCCTCCGAGCACCGCTCCGGTATCCATCGCCACCCTTCCTCCGACAGGCCGGATGAATCACACCACCGGAGATCACGCCCCCGCAAACCCACCACCCTCGCCCGCCGCACCTGGCCGCAACCGGTCATCCGACTCCTCGTGACCGCACGGGCAACCCAAGGGCGACCGGACCGCCGATAAGGGTTCGATAACGGGCTTCCCTACCGGCCGAAGCCGCCGCCGAGGGGCTGGCCGACGTCTTCGCGGAGCCGCCGGAGACGGTCCAGGTACTCGGCCGCGCCGGGCTCCGTCCCGTACCGATCCCGGACGGCGGCGCCGAGTTCCCGGGACACCATCAGCAGGCTGGGCAGTGACCGGCGTTCGCCCTGGAGCGCCCGTTCCCCGAAGTGGACCGCCCTGCTCGGGTCGCCGTCCCGGGCGGCGACCAACCCGAGGGTGAGACGCGCCTCCGCGTTCCGCATCGGCGAGCGCTCGGCTCCGCCCGCGTCGGTTCCCAGGCGGAGGACGTCCTCGGCATAGACCACCGCGAGCTTGTTCTCGGGTGCGTTCGCGGGCCTGCCGTCACCGAGCCACCGGTAGCAGTCCATGGAGTAGAAGTCCCACTTGGACGGATCCACCGCGAAGTGGTTGTGCGGGTTGTCCGGGTACGGCATCCGTTCCAGCAGCCTGCGGCCCTGATCCAGGGCGAGTTCGACCTGCCGTCGGTCACCCATCCGAGCCCACGCCTTGGCCTTCTGGGCGTGGAGCTGCACGGCCGCCCGCGACCCGGGCGCCACGGCGCAACCGGCGTCCGCGGCGGCGACGACGCCCCGGAAGTCCCCCCGGGTGAGCGCGAACCAGGCGCGCATCTCGTAGGCCCACGCCATGACCTCGGTGTCGCCCGCCTGCTCACCGAGCCCGAGCGCCGCCAGCCGGGTCGCCTCGGCCGCCGCCCGGTCGGCGGTGTCGTACTCGACGCACCCGACCAGCGCCGCGAGCCACCCCGCCAGGGACAGGACCTCCCGGTGGCGCGCCGGCGGCAGCGGCCCGTCCAGCAGGGCCGTGACGCGGCGGAGCCAGGCCCGCCCCTCGATGAGCAGCTGATCCGCGGGCACGTGCGCGTACTCGCTGCACAGCCGGTCGACGGTGACGCGGAGCCCCTCCAGCACGTCCGGGTCGAGCGAGGAGGAGGTGCGCAGACGGGCGACGATCTCTTCCTCGTCCATGCCGGAAGCGGCGACCAGTTCGGCATGGCCGTCCCGGCGCCCGGCCTCCGGCCAGATCGCGGCGGTGACCGTGCCGAAGGTCCGAGCTATCAAGCGCCGATGACCGTCCTCTGGAAGGACCTCTCCGCTCTCCCACTCCCGGACGCGACGCACCATCGCCGCCGCACCCGGCAGCCGCCCACCGGCACGGGCGCGCAGCTCCTCAACGAACCGGGAGGTATCCCACCCGCGAGCCTCCCGCTCCGCGGCGATCCGCTTCGCCCACTCCGGCCGCCCCTCCACCACGAGACACTCCTCCCGGTCGGGTGCTGCCTCCAGTCTGCGCAAGCCATCGCCATCCCCGCCCCACCCAACCGTCCAGGACGAGGTCAAAGGCGGGAGCCACCACGTTGAACGAGCGGACGGCGAGATCACCGCACGGGAAGGACCACCGGAAGAGACCAGGGCAGATGCGCTACAGACACCCACAACACCAAGCAACAACCCCTGAAGGGGGCGGGTGGGAGGGGGAGGAAGGCGGAAGCCGGGGGCTCGGGGGTCGCCCCCCGAAATGACAACGCGGGCCCCGGCGAAGGCGAGCCAAAGGCTCGCCGAGCAACAGGACCCGCCTCGCTCCCGCGATTGGACTCGAACCATTCCGAGCAAGATCGCGTCCAGCCCCACTCCCCTAGCGCCAACAGGGACGACAGTCCAGGACCGTCCAGAGCCGTCCAGACGATCACACCCCGGTTGTCACTCAGTTGGTCACCCGCTTCTACGACGCCGCCTCTTCCCTCACGACAGAACGGAGGTCGCGCACGCCCCAACCTGGGTGCCCGCGCCAGTGGGAGGTGTGACGGTAAGGCTCACCGCCGTAGCCATGCCCGGTTCCTTGACCCGACCCGCACCGGCCATGGATTCCATGCGGCGGTAGCTCATGGCGGCGCCGCACCTGCGCACCCGCCGCCAGCTGGCCACCGACGGTGCTGTGCATCATCCAGGGACTTGAGCCCTAACCCGTGGACGTCACTGGACACCTGCGCCCGTGCTGGACCGCGACCAGAACCGCAACCGCCCGGATGCTGTCGCCAGTTAACGCTTCTTAGCTGCATTTGGGTAGTCGCGACAGCTCCAGAGACCAAATCCGCTGACGTCAGTCCAGCGCGGGGCGACCGAGAGTAGGCTACGACGTCAACGCGCCAACTAGACGGATGATGGAGTGGGAGAGCACATGGCTGGATTCAGGGACGGATTCGAAGAATACTTCCCCCCGTCAAGCAGTTTGAGAGAAGAAGCAATAAAGTCGGGTCTTATTTGTTTGGATACGAACGTTTTGCTGGACGCGTATCGCTTCCGACCCGAAGCAAGGATGGAACTTCTCAATACTTTGAAAGTCGTAGAAGATAGACTGTGGATCCCTCATCAAGTTGCATTTGAGTTCCATAAAAATAGGATCTCAGTCATCGGAAGCCAAGGAAAGGCATATAAAGAGCTCACTGATGGACTTGAGCAGGCAAAATCTGACATGTTCTCAACGCTTGAAGATAAAGCTCGCAAGTTGACACGCACTATCTCTCTCTCAACAAACGAAGGCGAACACTTGCTCAGGCCAATCGCTACCGCAATTGATAGGGTCATCAAGCGAGTGGAGTCGTGGAGTGATGCGCATGGCATAGCGTTGGATCGAATCAATGATGACCCCGTTCTGCGTGAGCTCGAAAGTATATTGGATGGAAGAGTTGGCAGTCGACTGCCCGAGGAGGATGAAGTTAAAGTAAGGAAAGAAGCTGAGAGTCGAGCCAAAAAGCGCATCCCTCCGGGATATAAGGATGTTGACCGGAAGGAGGATGGAGCAGGCGAT
This sequence comes from Actinomadura meyerae, assembly GCF_900188445.1. Lineage (GTDB taxonomy): Bacteria > Actinomycetota > Actinomycetes > Streptosporangiales > Streptosporangiaceae > Spirillospora > Spirillospora meyerae. The sequence goes on along the minus strand of NZ_FZOR01000001.1, from coordinate 168,051 downwards.
TATATAATATGGGTTCAATTGTTGAGGGAGGCTAAGCAACAAAAGAAGCCTATTATTTTCGTCACACGAGACGTAAAGGAAGATTGGTTTTGGCGAGTGTCTGGACGTACTCTATCGGCGCGACCTGAACTTATTCGGGAGGCGCGCAAAGTTGCGGACGTCGATCTACTGATTATGGAAACCAAGTCCTTCTTGTTTCATGTCCGGAAATATCTGAAAGTCCAACTCAGTAATGAATTTTTGCAGCAAGTTGAGGATCTTCCTCCTATTGATGGAGGAGCGGTGAACACGTCGGATAGTGCCTACGAAGCGGCAGTGCGGCAAGCCTTTATCAGAACGGGATATAGCGTGCTTGGCGCCAGAGGAATAGGTGGCTTGATTGACTTCTATGTGAAGAGTAGGGATGGGAGGATATATTCGGTCATCGTTCAGCACGTACCTCTAGTTGATGATGGCATTATTCGGCTAGCCAGAGCATTGTCTGGGATCGCCGAGCAGCGTAGCGGTGCGGCAACTTTGCTGGTCACCAATGCCAAATTGCCCATAGTAGAAAGAGTGGAAATAGAAAGAAATTTCGAAGTGGAGTTCATCTTGTGGCGAGACGAGAAGGATGATCTACATATTCCCCCAATGGGTGCCTAGAAGCAGACGGCGAGGCTGAAATTGATGCTAGTTGCGCATATATTAGGCCTCGTGGTCAAACTAAAGAGTTCGACCAGGAGCGGGTTGCGGTCTCGCAACCCGCTAGTACTGCGCCGCATCACTATCTGTGATGCCAGCACCACTAGACCGTTTGCCCGGATTACGGTAACTTCGCAGCATGGCCAAGCTGACCATGACATCAAGCCGATGGGCCGAGATCACTTCACTGCTGGAGGATGAGCAGAGGCTTTGGTCTGAGTACCCTAAAGTGGCCGAGTATCTGGACATGGCGGCACGGCTCGCGGGAACCGGCGATGAGGAAGCCGATGCACAGTTTGATCTGCGGTTCGTGCATTACATGACCGGCGGTAGCGCAGCCAGCCTTAACCCTTACTGGGACATCGTTGAGCCGTTCGTGGCTGAGAACGATGGGCGTCGCGTGGTAAATGGCGGTCAAGTAAATGGAAGCGCACGACTCGCCTTCGCGCAGATGCTTTTGCAGGCAACCTATGCCTATGCAATACCTTCCCCGCAAACCATCGAATGGGTAACGAATTTCTGTTCGGATCTCCCAATCGTGGAACTTGGAGCCGGGCGAGGCTATTGGGCGGCACAGTTGGCCCGCGCGGGAATGACTATTGACGCGTACGACTCGGAACCGCCGGACAAGGCCACCAACACCTCATTCCCCAGAGCGGCCGGCCAGGTAGACGTTTGGCACCCTGTCGAGAATCTGACCGAGTATGCGACTCACGCTCGGTTGGCGAATCACGCACTGTTCCTGTGTTGGCCACCTGGTTGGGGTGACCCGATGTCGTCTGAGGCCCTCACGTTCTTCGAGGACGCCGGAGGCGAGCGGCTCGTTTACATCGGGGAACCACAGGGAGGAAAGACAGGTAACGATGCCTTCTTTGATGCCCTGCATGCTCGCTGGAAGCTGGAATCGGTAGATCCGAACTTCGTTTCGTGGTGGGGAGAGGCCGACGTAGCGCAGGGGTGGATACGAATCTGAATCCGGACATGAGAAAGGGGGTGCCGAAATGCTTCGGCACCCCCTTTGTTGCGCTCTACTTGAGAGCCATGCGGAACACAAAGGCGTCGTAGCGATCGCGGGGATACGACACGTCGGAGATCATGATGATTCGATCGTCAGCGGAGAGGAAGCGCTGGTGAACCGTCTTGACGAGGTCGCCGGGCGTCGTCCGCAGCCACTCGGCGTGCGTTGCCACCGGCAGTTGGTCGGAGACGGTCTCTTCTAGGTACGTGGCTCCCGAGATGTCGGCGACGTCCAGCGGGTGGTAGGTGTCCGAGATGGAGATCGGTCGTCCATTCTCAGTGGCTCGGGTTATGACGTGGTTGACCTCCTCCCCTGCTGGGATACCGAGGGCCTCCGCGAGTTCCGGGGCGGCGGGGATCTGCTGAGTCTCGCGGTCTACTTGGACCTGTTGTTCGGTCTCGTTCTGGAACGACCGTTCGGCGCTCTCCATCTGGCGTTCGGGAGACACGCGAACGAGATTGGGCCGGTCGGCGACGAAGATGCCTCGCCGCCTTACGGATCGAACGAGCCCTTGACTCTGGAGGAGTTCGAGGGCCTTCCGAACCACGATGTCCGAGACGCCGTTCTGCTGGGCGATCTCGGCGTAGCTCGGTAGTTGGGTGCCGGGCGGGAGCTCCCCGCCGCGGATACGTCGGGCGTACTCGCCGGCGATGCGGACGTAGGCCGGTTCTGCCACTGCGTCATCAACCCCTTGCCTTCTTCGGTGACGCCTTGACCAGCGTATACGCACCATCGTATACCTAGGGCTTGTGCGTATACGAAGCTACGTATACGCTGCGACCAGCGGCCCGCTCCCAACAGGGGCGAGTCACCGTCAGTGCTCCGAAGGTCATCAGGAGGTTCCAGGTGTTCCCGCAGAAGTCCAGCAACATCCCGCAGTGGCTCGCCGGCATCGCGGTCGCCATCTTCGCGATCAACAACCCGGAGAAGGCCGCCGCGCTGGTCAACCAGATCATCCACGCGATCAGCACCTTCGCCGGTTCGCTGGGCTGACCGGCGATGACGACTTACGCCCGAACCCGCGGCCCCTCGGCGCACAGGCCACCAAGCACGCCGCCGAGGGCCGCCCGACCTCACCGATCACGACCCGCATGGAGGACTGCATGTCCGCTGTCCCGTCGTCTCTGTCGCTGGTGGACCTGGTGACCGAACTGGGCGAGCGCGGCGACTGCCGGCACGACCCGGACCTGCACATGGGCCCGGACGCGTTCGAGTCCGAGCCGATCGCCGAGCGGCTGGCCCGGCAGGACGTGGCCCGGGAGGTGTGCGAGGACTGCCCGGTGTGGGACCTGTGCCTTGACTACGCGCTGCGGATCCGCCCGGCGTTCGGCGTGTGGGCGGGCTACCTGCCCCGCGAGCTGGCCGCGCTGCGCCGCGAGGCCCGGACCCTGCCCGCCGCGGACCTGGGCGAGGTGGCCTGATGTTCGGCGCTGACCCGACCGTGTTCCCGGCCGTGTTTGCCGCGCTGTACGCCGCGCACGAGGTGGGCGACCACTGGTTGCAGACGCACGGGCAGGCGTGCGGCAAGGGCGCGGCCGGCTGGTCCGGCCGGATCCTATGCGCCCGGCACGTGGCCACCCTGACCGCCGTCAAGGCCGCCGCCGTCATGGTGGTGGCGCTGGTGCTGGCGCTGCCGGTCAACCCCTACGCCGCCGCTGCCGCGCTGGCGGTGGACGCGGTCTCGCACTACTGGGCCGACCGGCGTTCCACGCTGCTGGCGCTGGCCGACTGGCTCGGCCACACCCTGGTTGCCGGTAAGGGCGAGTTCGCCCGGCTCGGCGACGGCGCGACCGCGCCGACCGGCACCGGCGCCTACGCCCTGGACCAGTCATGGCACGTCGGCTGGCTGCTGGTGGCCGCGCTGCTGGCCTCACTGGGGGTGGCCTGATGACCACCGTCCTGTTGATGCTGACCGTCCTGGCCGCCGCGGTGTGCTGGGTGTGCGCCTCGCCGGTCCGGCTGGCCGCCGCCGGTGGCGTGCTGCTGATCACGCACCCGGCGCCGACCGTGGCCCTGACCGCCGTTGCGGCAGTGGCACTGACGGTGGCCGCCGGCGTGCTGACCTACCGGACGTTGCGCGCCGAGGGCTGGCACCTGGTCACCGTTCGCCGCCCCGAGCTCGCCCCGGTGGGAGGTGTGTCGGCATGACCCGCCGCCGTAGCTCCGCCCGGTTCTTCGACCCGACCGGCGCCCGGTACGGGATCCCCACGTGGCCGTGGCGCATGGCCCCGCCGCACCTGCGCACCCGCCGCCAGCTCACCGCCGAGGGCCTGCGCCCCGGCGGACAGGAGATCGCCGGACAAGTCCTGTGGAACTCCCGCCGCTACCGGAAGGGGGTGCGCGCCGCCTACCTGTACGACGTCCGGCTGGCGCTGCCCAAGCGCGTCCCGACCGACCGCCAGCGCGCCGCCCTCGGCAAGGCGCTGGCCGCCCGCCGGCACTGCCCGAACTGCCGACGCGACGCCGGATACGTCCTGCCCCGCCACCTCGGCGAGTGCCTTGAGTGCGCCGAGGGCGTCGCCCTCGGCGAAGCGGAGGTGACCGCGGCATGACCACGCCCACGCCCGTCTACGCCGCCGCGCCGCACCGACCCCTGCACGCCGGTCCGGTCAGGCAGTGCCCGACCTGCCGTACGCCGCTGGACGGCGGACCGGTCCGGTACCGCTGCGAGGCGTGCGGCCGATCGGTGATGGCCGCCGACCTCGACACCGAATACCACCCCGCCGACGCGCCGAGCGGCCACCCGGCCAGCGACCGCGGCGGCGTCGACTCCGGCCCGGTCCGCACCGCCCCCGATGGGAGGTACACCGCATGACCGCCACACCGTTCCACGTCCCGGCGAACCTCGGCGCACAGGCCACCAACCCGCACGCCGCCGACCACGCCGCCATCCCGCTCCGACCGCTGACGCCCTCCAACGAGATCCCGGCCGACCCGACCGCCTCGCCGACGACCGCGCCCGACGACCGCGCCGAGGGCAGCGCCTCGCAGGGGCGGGCGCTGACCAGTAACGAGTTCACCGCGGTTGCCGTGGTGGCCGCGCTGGTGGCCGTGCTGGGGCTGCTGGGATTCGTCAACAGCTTCGCCGCGGTCGCTGACGCTGCCCGCCCGTCGTTCGGTCGGCTGGCGTGGTCGGTGCCGATCGGTATCGACCTGGGCATTGCGATCTTCGCCGCCCTCGACATCGTTCTTGCCCGGCTGGACATGCGGGTTCGGTGGCTGCGGTTCATCCCGTGGGCGCTGACCGCCGCGACCGTTTACCTGAACGTCGCCGAGGAGGCGACCGTGTTCGGTCGCATCGCGCACGCGGTGTTGCCAGCGCTGTGGGTGTGCGCGGTCGAGATCGCCGCGCACGTGATCCGGATCCGCGCCGGCATCGCCGCCGGAACCCGCATGGACGGGATCCGCGCATCGCGGTGGATCCTGGCGCCGTGGCCCACCATGAAGCTGTGGCGCCGGATGGTGCTGTGGGAGATCCGCTCCTACCCTGACGCGCTCGCTCGTGAACGCGCCCGCGTCCTCGCCCTGACCGACCTACAGGACACCTACGGCCGGTGGGCATGGCGCCGCAACGCACCCCGCCGAGTGCGCGCCCTCTACCGACTCGGCGACCTCGCCCCGACCGGCAACGGACCGGCCGCCGAGGTGACCGCCGCCCCGTCCACCATCCCGTCCGCCGTCCCGACCGGCGGACCGGTGCCGGACCGTCCGAGCCTCGCTGAGGTGGACCGTCCGGCGCTGGAGTCCGGACCGTCCACCCCGCCCACCGGCGGACCGTCCGTCGCGCCGTCCGCGACGCGTAAGCGGACGGGGGCACTCAAGGGCAACGGCGGTCCCGGTGGACGGTCCGCCCGCCCGCCCCGCACCCGCAAGACGGGCAAGGCCGCCCCGCCGGACGTGGACGACCTCATGCCGCTTGGCTGGCGCATCGCCGCCGAACTGGCCGCCGCCGGCGAGCCCCTGACCCGCAACAGCCTCGCCGCGCGGCTGCGCGCCGCCGGACAGACCGCCGGCAACGCACGCGTCGGCGCCCTGCTGGCCCGCCTCAAGACCGAAGCACCCACCGACCCCGCCGACACCCCGACCAACGCCGCCCCGGCCGCCGAGGACATCGCCGTGGCGCCGTCCGCCGAGGGAGACAACGCATCATGAACCACGCCAAGGCCATGGGCGAAGTCGTCCGCCTGCCCGTCCGCCACGCCGACCACGCCGACGCCGACACGGCGCCCGACCTCGATGCCCCGACCGCCGCACCCGGCGACGCCGGCGCCGGTGCCCCGCCGTCCGACCCGCCGCGCCCGATGCCGTCCGGCGACCCCGCCGACCGCGCGCCGGACGGGGACGAGGGCGAGGCCCTTGAGGGTCGCGTGTTGGTGGACCGTCCCGACACGTTCCGGCCGGACGTGCGCGCCCGCCGGACGGCCGGTGAGCGTGCGCAGCGGCGCCCGATCATCGCCCCGTGGCTGCGTGACCGTGGCGAGGCACGCGCGACCGTGCGGTGGGCGGTCGGGTACGCCGGTCACGTCACCGGCTACCACGCCGCCCGGATCCCGCTGTACTCGCTGCGGCTGGCGCTGCGCTCGCCCCGTGGGCTGTACCGGGTCATCGCCGGCACCGGCCGGTGGACGTTCGATCTGGAGTCGCGTCCGCTGCGCACGCACGCCATCGACCGCCGCAACGACGAGGCGTACTTGAAGCTGATGAGCGAGCGCAACGACCGCGTTCGCGCCCGCATGTTCGTCGCCGGCGCCGGTGTGGCCGGTACCGGGCTGGCCGCGATGTCGGTGGCCGCCGCCGGTGGCGTCACCCAAACCGCCGTCCTGGCCGCGCTCGTGTTCCTGCTGGGGTGGATCGGCACTCCGACCGACCGCCGCGTCCTCGACACCGCCGTTGTGTCGACCAAGGCGCCCAAGCTCACCTCGGAAATCGTGGTGCGGGCGCTGGCCGCCCTCGGCAACGCCGAGATCAACAAGGCCGTTGGCAAGGGCGGGAGCGGGATCACCTTCCCCGCGCCGATCACGCGCGACGGCCCCGGCTGGCGCGCCGAGGTCGATCTCCCGTATGGCGTGACCGCGACCGACATCATGGAGCGCCGCGACCGCCTCGCCTCCGGCCTGCGCCGCCCGCTGGGGTGCGTGTGGCCCGAACCGGCGCATCACCAGCACGCCGGACGGTTGGTGGTGTGGGTCGGTGACCAGGACATGAACCAGGTTCGCCCGCCGGTGTGGCCGCTGGCCAAGACCGGCGCGACCGCCGATGTCTTCAAGGCCGTCCCGTTCGGCACCGATCAGCGCGGACGCCCGGTCACCTTGACCCTGATGTACGCCAACATGCTGATCGGCGCCATGCCCGGCGCCGGCAAGACGTTCGCGCTCAAGGTCCCGCTCCTGGCCGCGGCCCTCGACCCCACCGCGCAGCTTCGCGTGTTCGAACTCAAGGGCACCGGTGACCTGGACTTCGCCGAGAAGGTCGCCCACCACTACGGGAGCGGCCCCGACGACACCACCATCGGCGAGTGCCTCGCCTCGCTCCGCGAGGTCTACAAGGACCTAGAACGCCGCGCCAAGACCCTGGCCGGACTGCCCAAGGACGTGCGTCCCGAGAACAAGGTCACCCCGCAACTGGCCACGTCCAAGACCTACGGTCTCGGACCTCTGGTGTTCGTGGTGGACGAATGCCAAGAACTGTTCTCCCACCCCGAATACGGCAAAGAGGCCGGCGAACTGGCCACCGCGATCATCAAGCGCGGACGCGCCCTCGGCGTCATCCTGCTACTAGCCACCCAGCGCCCGGACAAGGACTCGCTTCCGACCGGCATCTCGGCCAACGTCGGCATCCGGTTCTGCCTGCGCGTCATGGGCCAGCTCGAAAACGACATGATCCTCGGCACCTCGATGTACAAGAACGGCATCAGGGCGACCACGTTCACCAAGCAGGACCGCGGCATCGGCTACCTCGCCGGCGAGGCAGACGAACCCCAGATCGCCCGCGGCTACTACCTCGACGGCCCCACCGCCGACCGCATCGCCGACCGCGCCCGCGCCGCCCGCCGCGCGGCCGGAACCCTCACCGGCTACGCCGCCGGCGAGGACACCACCCCGACCGAGGGCGACGGCGCGTCGCTGCTGGACGACATCGCCGCCGTCCTGCTGCCCGGCGAAGACAAGGTGTGGTCCGAGACCGTCGTGACCCGCCTCGCCGAGCTACGCCCCGCGACCTACGGCGCATGGGGCGACCTCGACCCGACCGGCAAGGCCAAGCACCTGGCCGCCGCCCTCAAACCGCACGGCATCGCCACCGGACAGATTTGGGGACAGGACGAAACCGGCAAGGGCGGCAACCGCCGCGGCATCACCGCCGCACACATCCTCGACGCCCTCAACGACCGCGGCAACACCGCCCCGTGACGCCCGACCGGCCCGCTAGGTCTAGCGGCCCCCACCGCTAGACCTAGCGGCCCGGCTAGCGACCCACACCCCGCCCCACCAGCGATCAAGCATCTAGCGGCCCCTACCTGCACCCATGCCAAAAACCGCCCTGGGAGGCACCTGTGAGCCCCCTGCTCGCCACCGCTAGCCACACCGGCCCCAACCTCGGCGCGTGGATCCTGCTCGCCGTCCTGGCCGCCGCCGGCTACCTGCTCCACTGCGTCATCTGGCCGTATCGGGCCTGCCGTAAATGCGACGGCGCCGGACGGTTCCGCTCCCCGTCCGGCCGCGCCTGGCGCTACTGCAACCGCTGCAGCGGCAAGGGCGCGCAACTCCGACCCGGCCGCCGCGCCTGGACCCACATCAAGAACACCAACCGGGACCGCCGCTAACCCACCCGACCGGCCCCGGCGGCGCCGCCGCACCCGCCCCGACAGACAGACGGGCGGCCCGGCGCACAAGCCACCAAGCACGCCGCCGGACCGCCCTACCCCAACCGCTCACGTGCCCCAACGAGGACCCGCGAAATGAGGTACACCCATCATGACGCACAACCCGGCCGAACTCCCGCCCGTTGAGCAATGGCCCATGCTGGCCGCGCCCGACTGCCCCACCTGCGAGCGCCCCACCGACGTGGCATGGATCGGCCCCGCCACCCTCGCCGACGGCGCCGAGGTCAACGTCTGGCGCTGCCGCGCCTGCCCCGCCGACTTCTGCATCCCCGCCGCCCGCTGGCCCGTCCTGGACGGCCCCGACTGCCCGCACTGCCGCACCGAGGTCACCTGCTGGGCCGCGCTCGCCCCCGACACCCTCGGCGACCTGTGGACCTGCCAGGACGGGCACGAATTCGTACTCACGCCCGAGGGCCTGATCATCCTGCCCGAGGACGCCGCATGACCCGGCCGCCGTTCTCCCTGCCTGACCGCCCGTGGAACGGGCTGCGCGTGCTGGACGCCTTCTCCTGCGCCGGCGGCGCCGGGATGGGCTACCACCTCGCCGGATACGACGTCACCGCCCTCGACATCGCCCCGCAGCCGCACAACCCGTTCCCGTTCGTGCGCGCCGACGCCCTCGACGCGCTCGCCGACCCTGCGTTCCTCGCCGGATTCGACCTGATCCACGCAAGCCCGCCGTGCCAGGCGTACACCCTCGCGCAGCGGATCCGCGGCAACACCCACCCCGACCTCATCGCCCCCGTCCGCACCCTCCTACGCGCGTCCGGGCTGCCGTACGTGATCGAAAACGTCCCCGGCGCTCCGCTACGGGAACCGGTCACGCTGTGCGGGGCGATGTTCGGCGGCCTGCGCGTCTACCGGCACCGCGAGTTCGAGACCAGCCACCCCGTACCCACCCCGCCCCACCCGGCGCACGCTGCGCCACTGCGCAAGATGGGCCGCCCACCCCAGCCCGGCGACTTCGTCCACGTGGTCGGCAACTTCTCCGGCGTCGCCTACGCCCGCGAGGCGATGGGCATTTGCTGGATGACCCGCGACGAACTCCGCGAAGCCATCCCACCCGCCTACACCCGCCACATCGGCGACGCGCTCGCCGCCCTGATGACCGCGGAGGAGGTGGCCGCATGACCCGCCCGCGCACCGGCCTGGACTGGCGCACCGCCGCGCACTGGGGTGGCGGGAGGCGCCTGCCGTGCGTGCACTGCGGTGAGGGCGCGTTCTGCCGTGACGAGACCGGCCGCCCCAGCCACAAGACGTGCGCCGAGACCGTCATGCAATACGCCGCCGCCCTCGACACACTCAACGGTGCAAAGGCCGCGCCCGACGCCCTTGGGGTGGACGGTGAGGCCGCATGACCGCGACCCGTTCCGGTGTCCTTGCCGCCGAGGTGGCCGGCGCCGCGCTGGCGTGCGCGGCGCGCGGCTGGCACGTGTTTCCGCTGCGGCCGCGGGACAAGCGCCCGTTGTCCGGGTTCACCGACTGGGAGGCGCACGCCACCACCGACCCGGCCCGGATCCGGGCGTTCTGGGAGCGTGGCCCGGCGTTCAACGTCGCGGTCGCGTGCGGCCCGTCCGGGCTGGTGGTGGTCGACCTCGACACGCCCAAGCCCGGCGAGGCGCCGCCGCCCGAGTGGGACATGCCGGGCGTTAACGAGGGCGCCGACGTGCTCGCTGTCCTCGCCGACCGGCACGGCGAGGTGTTCCCGTTCGACACCTTCACCGTGACCACCCGCCGCGGCGGGATGCACCTGTACTTCACGCCCCCGCCCGGCGCGGAGTTGCGCAACACCTCCGGACGGCACGCCACCGGTCTGGGATGGCTCATCGACACCCGCGCGAACGGTGGCTACGTGGTCGCGCCTGGCAGTTTCGTAGCCCTGCCGGACGGAACCGGCGCCTACCGGGTGGCCAACGACGCGCCGCCCGCCCCGCTGCCGGGATGGCTGGCCCGGCTCCTGACGACCGCCCCGCGCCCCGCTTCCGTTTTGGGTGCCCCGTCCGTCGCCGGAACGGTGGCGGACCTGCCCGCCTACGTCCAAGCGGCACTCAAGGGAGAAGCCGCGCGGGTCGCCGACGCGGTGACCGGTGGCCGCAACCACGCCTTGAACAAGGCCGCCTACAACCTCGGACGCCTGACCGGCTCCGGCGCCCTCGACGCCGAGACCGCTACGGCCGTGCTCTTCGAGGCCGCCGCCGTCCACTTCGGCCCCACCCGCGCCGACGTCCGGCCCGGCGAGGCACGCGCCACCATCCGTTCCGCGCTCGCCGCCGGCGCCCGCAACCCGCGCACCATCACCAGGGGGAACCTCGCATGACCACACCCAACCCCGCCGACCTCGGCGACCGGCCGCCACTGGACGGCGCCGCCCTGTTGGACGGACTACGGGCCGCGCTCACCCAGTATGTGATCTTGCCGACCCCGCAGGCCGCCGACGCCGTCACGCTGTGGATCGCCGCCACGCACGCGCAACCCGCATGGCCGCACGCGCCCCGGCTGGTCATCCGCGCGCCGGAAAAGCGGTGCGGGAAGTCCCGGCTGCTCGACGTGGTCGAGGCCACGTGCCACGCCCCGTTCATCACCGTCAACTCCTCACCGGCCGCGGTCTACCGGTCCATCACCGACGACCCGCCCACGCTGCTAGTGGACGAGGCCGACACCATCTTCGGTGCCAAAGCCGAAGGCAACGAGGACTTGCGCGGGCTGCTGAACGCCGGACACCAGCGCAACCGGCCCGCCAAGCGCTACGACGCCAACGCCGCCCGCGTGGAGTCCATCCCGACATTCGCCATGGCCGCGCTCGCCGGCATCGGCGCCATGCCCGACACCATCGAAGACCGCGCCGTCGTCATCCGGATGCGCCGCCGCGGCCCCGGCGAAACCGTCGCCCCGTTCCGGCACCGCCGCGACCGCCCGCCGCTCCGCCAGCTGGCCGCCGACCTCGCCGCGTGGCTACGCGCCGATCTCAACACCCTGGAGGCCGCAGAACCGCCCATGCCCGTCGAAGACCGCGCCGCGGACACCTGGGAACCGCTCATCGTCGTCGCCGACCACGCCGGCGCCCACTGGCCTGAGCGCGCCCGCGCCGCCGTCCTCGCCCTCACCGCCGACGCCGACGACAACGGCCAGATGTCCACCCGGCTCCGGTTGCTCACCGACTGTCGGGCCGCGTTCGGCGCCGACACTGCCCTACCGACCGCCGTCCTACTCGACCGCCTCAAGGCCGATCCGGAAGCGCCGTGGGGCGACTACGGCCCGTCCGGGCTGACCGCGATGAAGCTCGGCACCATCCTGCGCGAATACGAGATCCGCTCCGACACCATCCGATTCCAGACCGGGCAAGCCAAGGGCTACCGCCGCGCCGACTTCACCGACGCATGGGCGCGCTACTGCCCCGCCGGCGACACCCCGCACGGCGACGCCGGACCCGCCACCGTCCTGCCCCTGCCGAGGGTCAGCCGTACCAGCCGTACCAGCCTCAACACCGCAGGTCAGACCCAATGAGGCTTACACCCCCGGTACGGCTCAAGCCGTACCAACGCGCGCCCCCTGGTACGGCTCAAGCCGTACCACCCGCCAAGCCGTACCGCACCTGACCAGCAAAAACGAGGCTGGTACGGCTGGTACGGCTACCCCTCGACCAACTGCGACCGGCCGACGCACAAGCCACCAAGCCCGCCGCCGACCGCCGCACGGCCAACCGCTCGCAACTGCCCGAAAGGCGCCACACGGTGACCAGCACTGAGCAGATTCTCGACAAGCCGTTGTACCGAATTCCGGAGGTGGCGCGGCTCCTCTCGCAGAGCCGCGCCAAGGTCTACGAACTCATCCGTTCCGGGCGTCTCCGCACCGTCAAGGAAGGCGGCGTCCGGCTCGTGACCGCCCACGCCATCGGCGAATACGTCGCGCTCTTGGAGCGCGAGGCGAAGGCGGCCTAGTCATGAGCGAGGACACGATCAACGCATCAGAGGACGACAAGGGCCGAAAGAAGCGGCCAGCGCAGGGAAAGCGGCGAAGCCGCGGTGACGGCGGGCTCTATTGGAGCGAGGACCGGCAACGGTGGATCGCCGAGGTCACCGTGGGCTACACGCCGGCCGGTAAGCGCATCGTCCGCAAGGCCAGCGACAGGACCAAGACAGGTGCGCTGGCGAAGCTCAAGCGGAAGATGCGCGAGTACGAAGACGGCTTGCCGGCGGAGGACGGGAGTTACACCGTCGCCCGAGCCGTCGAAGACTGGCTCAAGTACGGGCTCGGCAACCGTGACGCGAACACGGTCAAGAACCGGCGCAGCCTCGCCGAGAACCACGTCATCCCCGATCTCGGCGCACGGAAGCTCGCCGAACTGTCCGCCGATGACGTTGACCGGTGGCTCGCCGAGAAGTCGAAGAAGCTCAGCACGAAGACACTCCGAGAGATCCGCTCCGTTCTCAAACGGGCGGTTGCCCGCGCACAGGCGCGCGACAAGGTCAAGCGGAACGTTGTGCTGCTCTGTGAGGTCCCGACAGGCCAGCCGGGACGCCCGTCCAAGGCGTTGACGTTCGAGCAAGCCGACGCGCTTTTGAGTGCTGCCGAGGACGGTTCCGCGATGGGCGCGTACATCGTGCTGTCGCTTCTCACCGGCGCACGCACGGAGGAGTTGCGGGAACTGGCGTGGTCGCACGTCGTCACGTACGTCCCGGACCGCAAGGGATGGGTGTCCGTCGAAGAAGCGGGCTGGCAGGGCGAGGAGTTCGCCGTCTACGTGTGGCGCTCCGTCCGGCGGGGCGGCGACACCAAGACCTCGAAGTCCCGGCGCACGCTCAAACTCCCTCGGCGCTGCGTGGTGACCCTCGCCGCGCTCTGGGACAACCAGGCCGCGGCCCGCGCGATCGGCAAGGGCGCCGGTCTGGTGTTCCCTGACGAGAACGGAGACAAGCGCGGCCCCATGAACGTCCTACGGGCGTTCCGCCGGGTGGCCCGCCGTGCCGGCCTCAACGGCGCCGAGTGGACGCCGCGGGAGTTGCGCCACAGCTTCGTGTCTCTGCTGTCCGACAGCGGGATGCCGTTGGAGCAGATCGCCCGGCTTGTGGGCCATAGCGGGACCAACGTGACGGAGACGATCTACCGTCACCAGATCCGGCCGGTTATCGAGGACGGCGCGACCGCGATGGACCAACTCTTCCCAGGGAGCCACGGGGAACCGTAGTCACGCAGTTGGTCACTCAGAGACGAACAGAGCCCCTGTCCGCGCACGGACAGGGGCTCTGAACTGGGCTTACGTGGGTTGAGTCAAGCTCCCGCGATTGGACTCGAACCAATAACCTGCCGGTTAACAGCCGGCTGCTCTGCCGATTGAGCTACGCGGGATCGTGCGTCCGATGGGGTGTTCGGCCCCTGTCGGCGCGTCTAGGTTAGCGCATGTGGGGGGCTGTTCGCGCACGCGTTATGGATGGGGGCGCGTTTGGCGGGTATGGGGTGGTCTCACGATTCCGCCGTCATGGGAGTTGGACATGAAGACGCGCATGATGTTCATGGCAGGAGCCGCGGTCGGGTACGTCCTCGGGACGAAGGCGGGGCGCGAGCGGTACGAGCAGCTGAAGCGGTTGTCGCAGCAGGTGTCGGAGAACCCGAACGTGCAGGAGGCCGCGGGGATGCTGCGGGCGAAGGGCGAGGAGTTCGCGGGTGCCGCGCGCGGCAAGGCGAACCACCTGAAGGAGCGCGTGCCGGAGCAGGTGCAGGGCCGCAAGGCGGAGCGGGAGGAGCGCGAGGCGTTCCCGGGTTAGAGGCCGGTCTGGCGGCGCAGTTCCTCGAGGGCCTGTTCGGCCTGGGCGCGCAGGCCCGGGTCGGACGGGTCGAGGCCGGCGTCGAAGACGAAGGTCCAGCGGACGTCGCCGCCGGCCGCGGGGCGCCGGCCGGCGATGCGCACCTTGCCGCCGGGGAGCTGGGCCTGGTGGCTGACGGCGATGGTGGCGGTGACGCGTTCCCGGACGGTCTCGGGGACGCGGCCGGGCTCGGTGAGCCGGATGTGGTGTTCGGGCCCGCTGGAGGTCTCGTGGACGTGCAGCCAGCCGTCCTTCCAGGTGGCGTGGTCGACGCGTTCCCAGGGGATGCGGGTGAAGCCGCCGGAGGCGGTGGGCAGGTGCAGCGCGGTGGTGGTGGCGGCGACGTGGGATCCGCCGCGGGTGGGGGCGGACGCGAGGATGCGTTCGCCGCGTTCGAGGTTCAGCGCGGCGCGGACTTCGGCGGGCAGTGAGCCCCGGAGCAGGCGCATGTGTTCACGGTAAGCGATCAGGCCGCCTGGGGTGCGCGGCGGGCCCCCAGGAGGTCGAGGACGAGGGCGGCGGACCAGGCGTAGTCGTGGCTGCCGCGGCCGGTGCCGTCGAAGGGGTCGAAGAACTCGCGGAAGCCGGATTGGCGGACGAGCCGCATGGTGGAGCCGTAGAGGAGGTCGGCGACGACGGGGAGGCCGTGGCCGAGGGCGCCGTACCAGACGAGCCAGTTGGTGCTGATCCAGGTGGGGCCGCGCCAGTACCCGGCGCGGTCGAAGGCGGGGGCCTGGATGTCGCAGGTGGGGACGGGGTAGCCGGCGGCTCCGGCGAAGCGGGCGGACAGCAGCAGGTCGACGAGGTCGCGGACGATGGGGGCGGGCAGGTCGGGGTCGAGGAGGGGACCGAAGGAGCCGGCGGTGATGACGGGCAGGAGCCGGTCGTCGCGCAGGTCGCGGGCGCGGAAGCAGCCGGTGTCGGGGTCCCAGAGGCGGTCGAGGACGGCGCGGTGGACGCGTTCGGCGCGTTCGCGGTGCGGGGCGGGGTCGGTGCCGATGATCTCGGCGATGGCGGCGAGGGCGTGGGTGGAGGCGAGGTAGACGGCGTTGACGAGGGGGTCTTCGACGGCGAAGGGGTGGCTTTCGCGCAGGTAGCCGGGGGCGTGGCCGGCGTCGCGCATGAGGGCGACAAGGCGGACGTAGCGGTCGTAGTCCTCGCCGGTGGGGAGGGTGTGGGGCTGCTGGGCGGGGGCGTAGGAGGTCGGGGGGAGCCGGAGCGCGGCGAGGGGCCGGTCCCAGGCGGGGCTGTTGTCGAGTCCGGATTCCCAGGGGTGGCAGATGGCGATGAGGCCGCTGCCGGCGATGTCGCGGACGCGGGCGAGGTAGCGGTGCTGGGCGGTGAGCATGGGGTAGAGGCGGGCGAGGAAGGCCCGGCTGCTGTCGGCGTCGGTGGCGCTCTCGTGGAGGCGGAGGGCGGTGAGGGCGTGCAGCGGCGGCTGGGTGAGGCCGGAGGTGTGGACGCCGCGCGGGGCGTCGGGGTGGTTCTCGCTGCGCCACAGTTCGGGGCCGGGGAAGAACGCGTGCCGGGCGAGGCTGGTGTTGAAGACGATGTGCGGGAGCATCCCGTCGGCCCATTGGCCGCGGAACAGCGACAGCAGTTCGGTCTCGGCGCGGTCGCGGCGGTGGCGGGCGAGGCCCATGCTGATGAACGCCGCGTCCCAGCTCCACTGGTGGGGGTAGAGGCCGGGCGACGCGGCGGTCGCGGTCCCTGTCCAGTTCGCGTCGAGCACCCGGGCCGCGGCCTTCCACAGCGCGGTCTCGTCACCGGTCAGACGGGAGCTCATGTGGTCCAGGTGACCTCCTCGGAGCGCGGGGGGCTCTCAGGGTGATTGTCACCTCAGATCGCCGCGGGGGCGACCCCTGACCGTGTGTCGATTCCCAACGGCGCCGGGGCGCGGCCCGTGATTATTTACGGTTCGGTGGCGCGGGCGAGGAGCCATTCGGCTATCTCCTGGCCTGCGGCGATGCCCTGGCGGGAGGTGACGGCGGTGGTGGGGGACGTCCAGCCGGTGCCGTGGAGCTCGCCGTGGGCGGGGCGGATCGACCGGTCGGCCGCTTCGAGCAGTTCGATGTCGAGGAGGGAGTCGCCGGCGGCGAGGGTGGCGGCGGCGCCGGTGCGGCGGGCGACCTCTCCGGCGGCGGCGGCCTTGGTGAGGCAGGCGGGCAGGCAGTAGACCTTGCGGCCTTGCAGGGACGTCCGCCAGCCCCGTTCGGCGCACCAGCCGGTGAGGTCGTCGACCCAGCCGGCCGGCAGGGCGGCGCGGTCGACGACGGTGTAGGCGAACAGGTCGGACGCCGTGCGCTGCTTCAGGACGAAGTCGCCGCCCGTCTGGGCGAGGTGGTGCCGGACGTCGTCGAGCGGCGCGCACCCCTCCGCGACGCGCGCGCGGACGGCTCGTGCCCATTCCGGGTCGTCTTCACCGTCCACGAGGATGTGGCCGCCGTTGGCACAGATGGCGTAGGCGGGCGGCTTCTCCAGCAGGTGGATGCGGCGGTACTGCTCGGGTGTGCGCGTCGTCGTCGGAACGAACACGGCGGCCGCAGCGAGGGTTTCGAGTGTCCGCGCTGAGGACTCGGTCATGTAGGAGAGGGGCTTGCCCTGGTAGAACTCCACGCAGAGCAGGCGCGGCATGGTCTCGTCCGGGCCGTCCAGGCCGAAGGCGGGCGCGGAGTAGATGAGCGTGCGGTCGAGGTCCGAGCACACAAGGACGGTCACTGGGCGGCTCCCTTGCCGAAGCGCGGGTGGATGAACCCCATGCACGCGTAGGGGAACCGCTCGGGCTCGACCTCGTGGACGGGCACGCCGCGCTCGTCGGCGAGGAGCCTGATGTGCGTCACCTCGGGGCCGGTGTCCGCGCGTACGAGCACCTTCCACGGGACGCGCCGCAGCAGCACCCGGGTGGTCTCCCCGATCCCCGGCTTGACGAGGTTCAGGTCGGTGATGCCCTCGGCCCCGGCGCAGCGCGCGACGGCGTCCCAGCCCGACCAGTCGGGCGCGCGGTCGGCGGCGCGGTGGCCGGGCAGGTCCTTGGCGACGCGCTCGGCCACGTCCGGGAACCGCGCGCACACGGCGTCGAGGAACGCGGCGGACACGTCGTCGCCGGCCAGTTCCCGGTAGAACTTGGCGCCGTGGAAGTCGTCCGGGCCGATCAGCTCGGCGTTCAGGACGGTCCGGCTGACGAGCCCGGACACGGTCGAGTTGAGGCACGCGGACGGGATCAGGAAGTCGTCGCGGGTGCCGTGCAGGGACGTGCAGCGCCCCGGGTCGGCGAGGACGGCGAGGTCGGCGGGGAACGGGGTCGGCGCGAGCGCGGCGGCCAGTTCCCGCGCGATCGCGCCCTTGCCGGTCCAGCCGTCCACGAACATCACGGACGCGGGGTCGTGGTGCTCGGCGAGGTAGCGCAGCGCCACGGCGTCGATGCCCCGGTCGCGGACGATGCTGACCGCGTAGTGCGGGAGGTCGAGGCCGTGCGCGTACCGGGCCCAGCGGCGCAGCAGGATCCCGACGGGCGTCCCGGCACGGGCCAGCGACACCAGGACGGCGCCGGGGCCGCGCTCGGCGAGGACCATCTCGGTGACGAGCCCGGCCGCGTAGGCGAGCCGCTCCGCCGACGCCTCCAGTGCCTGGTGGAACAGCCGCCGGTACTCCGGCCCCGGCTGGTACTCGACGGGGAGCGATTCGGCGTAGTGGGCGCGCCCCGCCTGGATCGCCGCCTCGCGCTCCTCGGTCGGCGCTTCGAGCCGCACGTGCGAGAGGTCCTTGAGGAGCCAGGCGACGTCCTCGGCCGGGTAGCTGCCGAAGGACGGCCCGTACAGCGGCGTCACGTATCCCTCCTGTGGGCGGGGACGGTGGCGACCAGCACCGGGGCGAGCGCGCGCAGGCGTTCCAGGAGGCCGCGTGCGAGCGCCTCGGTGTCACCGACGTCGTCCACCACGAAGACGATCTGGTCGAACCCGCTCTCACCGGCGCCGGGGGCCACGTTGTAGGCGTACCGCTCCCCCGGCCCGTCGGCGGGGTCGTCGTGTGAGGGGAACACCAGGCGCGTCCTTATCGCGTACCCGGGGTCGTCTACGGCGAGCACGGGTGAACGTGTGGTCGTGGAGTATCGGACGTCCACACCCGGCAGTGCGTCGGCGAACGCCTCCGCGAGCCGGAGCGGCGCGTACATCAGCTCCTCGAACCCCAGGACGAGGACCCGCGACGCCCCTGGGACGACGTTCGCCGCGAGGACGTCGCCCATACGGGCGAGGTCCTTCTCCAGCCTCGCCCGGTGCTCGGGGAGGAAGCCGTGCCGTCCGCCGTCCGGCAGCTCGCCGGGCCAGTCCAGCGCGACCCGCGCCACCTCGGACGGCTCCCCGGCAGGGCCGGCGGAAGAGCCTCCGGACATACCGGTCACGAGCGCCTGCCCCGCCTCAAGGATGCCCTCCGGAAGCTCCACGCGGCCCCCGGCCAGCGCCACCGCGTCGATGCGGGTCCCCAGGCGGTCTGCGAGAGCGTCCATCCGCTCCCTGTCGGCGGGGTCGCGCAGGTCGACCAGGGACGCCAGGACGTAATGCCCCCTCGGCCTAACGGCGTGCAGGGTCTCGATGGTGTTCAGGACCGTCCGGCCCGTGGACAGTTCGTCGTCCACCAGCACCACCGGTACGTCACGGTCGAGCATCGCGGGGTCGGCGGGCAGCAGCAGATGGCTCGTGGCGTGGCTGTGCTCCTCCTCGAACCCGCCGTAGGCGGCGAACCCCGGCACGGGACGCCGCGTCGAGTGCAGGTAGTAAGCGCCGCCCAGGGCGTCCGCCACCGAATGCCCGAGTGCGGTGGCGGTCTCGGCATAGCCCAGGACGATCGCGTCCACAGGGCTCCTAGGGGAGCGCATGAGGTCGCGCAGCCCCGCAGCAGCACCTGGCACGCCGCGCAAGGCGTCCGGCAGCAGGCCACCGGGATGGGACGGTTCCTCGCCGCGCAGGCGCGCGCGCACGAGCTCACCCAGCAGCAGCCCCGACCCGTACACGAGCCGCGGATCCGTCGGGACGTGCTTGCCCAGCACGGCCGAGACCAGCAGATGGGCGCGGCGCGGATTGCGGCGCACGGCCAGCCCCACCAGTGACGACAGCCCGGCGCCGCCCGGGGCCGCGCCGTCCGCCAGCCGCACCCCGAGGCGCGCGGAGACCCACGACGCGCCCACCGGCCTCGGCGCGGTCACCGGCTGCCCGCCGCTTCGAGCAGCTCGACGAACGTGACGCCCTCCGCCGCGACCCCGAACACCTGGGCGCGCAGCATCAGCCGCCGCGCCCAGGCGCGGTGCGGCTTCGCCTCGTTCATCTTGTTCGCGTACGAGCTGGCCATCGCCCCGCCCCCGGCGACGCCGAGGATGTCGGCGGCGTCGCAGTACTCCTCGTGCGTCACGACCGACAGCGCGTGGACGGCCGCGACATGGCTCGGGTGGATCACGGTCTTGCCGGTGAGGCCGTTGGCCTTGTCCAAATGGACCTCGCGGATCAGGCCGTCCAGGTCCGAGGTGATCAGCCGCTGCCGCAGCGGCGCCGCCTGCTGCGCCTCGAACGGCGACTGCCGCAACTGCGGCTTGAACATCCGCTCCCCCGCCGAGAAGTACTCCCACACCGGGCCGGTCACCACGTACCCGGTGCCGTCGGCCCGGCCGAGGACGTTCACCACGTCGCAGATCACGTTCGCGACCGGCCGGATGTCGTAGATCGTGAGGTCCGGCGGCCGACGCAGCCCGTAGGCGGCGGACATGTCGGTCGCGCCGATCCGGACCGCGAGGATCCGCGGCCGGTGCTTGGCGAGCAGCCGCGCCACGTCGTCCAGCATCTCCGCGCGGGTCTCGGCGTACACCGCCTCCGGGCTCTCGATCACCGGCATCGCCAGCAGCCGCCGCCCGGTGCGGTCGCAGGCGTCCGCGAGCGCGTCCAGGAACGCTCCACCGGCGGCCGGCGTGAACTTCGGCAGCACGAACCCGGTGACCAGGTCGGCGGCGTCGCCGAGGCGGCGCAGCAGGTCGGCGATCTGCCGGGGGTCGCGGATCCGGACGAACAGCAGCGGCACGTCCGCGCCGCCCGCGTGCAGCGTCCGGAACTGCGCCACCAGGTTCGCCTCGCCGGCCTCGACCTCCGTGTCGGCGATCGCGTCCTCCAGGCAGACCACCATGCTCATGACGCCGCGCCCCGCCGCCCGCTCGATGTCGGCGGCGAGGGCGGGCCTGGTCGCCGGGCAGTACAGCGTCGCGCCGAGCGCGACGGCCAGCACCGAGGGGTCGTCGTGCCGGTCGAAGGGGCGGGGATGCCGGTAGAACAGGTGCTTGCGACGCGCGGCGTCGATGTGGTCGAAATGCCGCATGGCCGCGCCCGTCACACCCGCCGGATCACAGGTGCGCCGACACGGCGGGCAGGAGGTGCTGGAAGGTGCGGCCGGTCGCGGTCGCGCCGATCGCCGTCATCGACCAGCCCGCGCCGTCCCGCGACACCTTGGCCATGATCTGCGCGTTGTGCTGGCCGGCGCCGCTGAGGTCGTAGCGGGCGATCTCCTGCCCGGTGCTCTCGTCCACGAGCCGGCAGAACGCGTTGGCGATCTGCGAGAAGTCCTGCCCGGTGAACGAGTTCACCGTGAACACCAGCTGGGTGACGTTCGCGGGGACGCTCTGCAGGTCGACGTTGATGACCTCGTCGTCGCCCTCGCCCTCGCCGGTCAGGTTGTCGCCGGTGTGCTGGACGGACCCGTCCTCGCTGCGCAGCTGCCGGAACCAGACCTGGTCGGCGAGGTTGCCGGCGGCGTCGAACAGCAGGCAGGACGCGTCCAGGTCGATCGACTGGGCCTTGCCCCGGCCGAACAGCCCCTTCTTGGCGACGGCGTCCCAGCCGAGCCCCATCCGGACCCGGGTGAGGGTCCCGCCGCCGGGCTTGGCGAGCGAGACCTTCTGGCCCTTCTGCAGTGAGATCGACATGGCCGGACTCCTTCGGTGGTTCGATACCGGTCGGGCGGGGGCGGGGACCCGCCGGTCAGACGTTGCTGGAGTGCAGCTGCTTGCCGTCGCCGGACGGCGGGGCGGCGACGCCGCCCTCTCCCCGGTTGCGGACGACGGAGCTGATGAACGCCGCGACGATCAGCCCGGCGCCGAGCCCCCCGGTGATCCACTCGGGCACGTGGTGGCCGATGCTGATCAGCATGCAGACCGCGAGGGCGCCGATCGCCCAGTGCGCGCCGTGCTCCAGGTACACGTACTCGTGCAGGGTGCCCTTGCGGACCAGGAAGACCGTCAGCGACCGGATGTACATGGCGCCGATGCCGAGCCCGAGCGCGATGACGATCGGGTCGGTGCTGATCGCGAACGCGCCGATGACGCCGTCGAAGCTGAACGAGGCGTCCAGCACCTCCAGGTAGAGGAACAGGAAGAACCCGGCCTTGCCGGTGGCCAGTGCCAGCCGGCTCGGCCCGCCGCGCCCGGCGGGCGCGGCCTCCCGGCCCTCGGCCGCGTCGTCCGCGCCCTCGGCCGCCTCCTCGTCGTCGTCCTCCCCCGCCTCGGAGAACAGCTCGCCGAGCCCGTTGACGAGGATGTAGGTCACCATGCCCAGCACGCCCGCGATCATGACGCTGCCCTGGTCGTCCGCCGACAGCCACGACACCAGCGCGAGCGAGCCGCCCGCGACGACCACCGACAGCTGGTTCAGCTTCCCGATGCGGGCGAGCGGCCGCTCCAGCCACGGGAGCCACTTGTCGGCGCGCTCCTCGAACACGAAGTCCAGGAACAGCATCATCAGGAACATGCCGCCGAACGCCGCGATCATCGGATACGCGTCGTTCATCAGCTCGTGGTAGCGGTGCGAGTCGTTGAGCGCCAGGTCGAACGCCTCGACGGGGCCGAGCTTGGCGGTGATGCCCACGATCAGCAGCGGGAAGACCAGCCGCATGCCGAACACCGCGATCGCGATGCCGACGGTGAGGAAGATCTTCTGCCAGAAGGGGCTCATCCTGTCGAGCACCTTGGCGTTGACCACGGCGTTGTCGAACGACAGTGAGATCTCGAGGATGGCCAGGACGGCGACCAGCGCGAGGCCGGTCGGTCCGTCGTAGAAGAAGGCGGCCAGCAACCCGAGAGCCGTGACGCCGAAGGACCAACCGAAGGTGCGAAGAATCATGCGCGTATTTCTGCTAGAGAGGGCGGCCGGACGGGGCGGCCGGTGCGGGGTGCGCCGGTGTCAGCCGACGTTGACGCCGAAGTCCATCGCGATGCCGGCCAGACCCGAGGCGTACCCCTGCCCGACGGCCCTGAACTTCCATTCGCCGTTGTGCCGGTACAGCTCGCCGAAGACCATGGCCGTCTCGGTGGAGGCGTCCTCGGTCAGGTCGAAGCGGGCGAGCTCGTTGCCGTCGGTCCGGTTGACGATCCGGATGAAGGCGTTGCGCACCTGGCCGAAGCTCTGGTGCCGGTTGTCGGCGTCGTAGATCGACACCGGGAACACGATCCGGTCGCACTCGGCCGGCACCGCGGTGAGGTCGACGTTGATCGACTCGTCGTCGCCCTCCCCCTCGCCGGTCAGGTTGTCGCCGGTGTGCTCGACCGAGCCGTCCGGGCTCCGGAGGTTGTTGAAGAACACGAAGTGCTGGTCGGAGATGACCTTGCCGGTGCTCGCCAGCATCAGCGCGGACGCGTCGAGGTCGAAGTCCGCGCCGGTGGTGGCGCGGACGTCCCAGCCGAGGCCGACGGTGACCGCGGTGAGGTTGGGCGCGGCCTTCGTCAGCGAGACGTTGCCGCCCTTGGCGAGTGAGACTCCCATGTTCCGGGCCGTTCCCTTCCTGAGGTGGTGTGGGTCAGATGTTGACGCCGAAGTCCATCGCGATGCCGGCCAGCCCGGACGCGTAGCCCTGGCCGACCGCGCGGAACTTCCACTCCGCGCCGTTGCGGTAGAGCTCGCCGAAGACCATCGCGGTCTCCATCGAGGCGTCCTCGGACAGGTCGTAGCGGGCCATCTCAGCGCCGTCGGCCTGGTTGACCACCCGGATGTAGGCGTTGCGGACCTGCCCGAAGTTCTGCCCGCGGGTGTCGGCGTCGTAGATCGAGACCGCGAACGCGACCCGCTCGGCGGCGGCCGGCATCGCACCGAAATTGACCTTGAGCTGCTCGTCGTCGCCCTCGCCCGCGCCGGTGGTGTTGTCGCCGGTGTGCTCGACCGCGCCGTCGGGGGTGCGCAGGTTGTTGAAGAACACGAAGTGCTGGTCGGTGATGATCTTGCCGGAGCCGTCCAGCACCATGGCGGAGGCGTCGAGGTCGAAGTCCGTGCCGGTGGTGGTCCGCAGGTCCCAGCCGAGGCCGACGACGACGGCGGTCAGTCCGGGCGCCTGCTTGGTGAGCGAGACATTGCCGCCTTTGCTCAGGCTGACGGGCACGATTGGCCTCCAAGATCGCATGCTGTATCGGGACGCCGACCCGGCGCCCAGCATTATCGACGTAGAGGCGATGCTATCCGTTCCATCCGTTGTCGACCTGTGACGCGGAACGCCCCGGGCGGCGGTCGGGCGCCCGCCCGGGGCGCGAAACACGCGCGGTCTGGGCCAGACTGGGCAGGGACGAGAGGAGGCAGCGTTGCGGGGACCGGGCGACCAGCGCCGCCGGGGCGGCAGGGGGGCGCAGGCGGCCGCGGCGGCGGTCGAGGCGAAGGAGGCGGCGGCCGCCGCGTTCTACGACATGGACCAGGCGCAGAAGTACCTCGGCGGCCGCGTCACCGTCTTCGAGGACCTGGACGCGGCCGCCGCGGCGCCCGTCCGGCGCGAGTTCGACGGGCTGTCGGAGGCCGCCGACGCCGCCTCCATCGCCTACATCTCCGTGCTGGACGCGCACGACGTCGATGACCGGGACCGGTCACCGGCCGAGTACGACGCGGCGCGCCGCGCGTTCATCGCCTCCACCGAGCGGCTGCAGCAGATCACCCGCGACCTGAACGCGTTCGCCGAGCGGCTCCAGCCGCGCATGGCCCGGCTGGAGGCCGCCCTCGACCAGCTCCCGCCGCGGCTGGCCGCCGCCCGCGAGGCGGTGGCCGCCGCCGAGGCCGCCGTCACCGCCGCGCGCGAGGCGGGGATGGACGCCTCCGACCCGGAGGCGGAGCTCGCCCGCGCCCGGCAGGTCCTCGCCCAGCTCGGCTCCAAGGGGCTCGGCGGGCTCGGGCTGGACGGCGCCATCCGCAGGGCCGAGGAGGTCCGGGAGATCGCCGAGCGGGCCCGGGAGGCGGCCGCCGAGCTGCCGCTGCTGGCGCAGAAGGTCCGCAACTCGCTCGCCTCCGTCCGGACGCGGGCCGACGCCGCCGCGAACCGCGTCGAGCCCGTCCGCGAGGCGATGCGGGTGCTGCTGCGCGGCTACTCGCAGGCCTGCTGGCAGGACCTCAAGGGCGCGCCCGAGTCCATCGAGGCCGCCGTCACGCGGGCCCGCGAGCGGCTGAACGAGGCGTCCGCGCACGTCGCCCGCGCCGAGTGGAAGCAGGCGCAGCAGGCGCTCACCGCCGCGCGCACCGAGCTGAACGCCGCCGACCGGCGGGCCGGGCAGGTCACCGGGCGGGTGGAGGAGCTGAAGGCGGTCGCCGCCGACCCGGCCAAGCCGGCCGAGAGCGCCCGGTTCGCCGTGCGGGACGCGCAGCGGCTCGCCATGGCCCAGCCGGGCGGGCCCGCGCCGCGGCACGCGCAGGTGCTGGACGGGCTCGTCGAGCGGCTGGAGAGGGCGCCGGACCGGCTCGGCGGCGCCCACCCGGACTACTGGGCCTACCTCCAGGAGCTGGAGTCGATCAAGACCGCCGCCGGGGACGTCGTGACCCGCATCCGCTCGGAGCGGGCCGCGCAGGGGTAGCCGCCGCGCGGGCGAAACCCGCCCCGCCGGTGTCTAGGCGAACAGGGTGTCGCCCCAGAAGCCTCCTTCGCGGACGCCCGGCGGGCACGCGTAGACGCCCGAGCCGACGTGCTGGATGTACTCGTTCAGCGCGTCGTCGGCCAGCGACCGCTGGATCGGGATGAACCCGGTGCGCGGGTCGCGCTGGAACGCGATGAAGAACAGGCCCGCCTCCAGCCGCCCGAGGCCGTCGGACCCGTCGGTGAAGGAGTAGCCACGCCGCAGGATCCGCGCCCCGCGGTTGGAGTCGGGGTGGGCGAGGCGGACGTGCGCGTCCGGCTTCATCCGGGACAGGACGGGCCTGTCGCGCTCCTTCGCCTCCCCCACGGGCGCGCCCTCGCCCTTGGTGCGGCCGAAGATGTCCTCCTGCTCGCGCAGGGACGTCCGGTCCCAGGTCTCGATGTGCATCCGGATGCGGCGGGCGACGAGGTAGGAGCCGCCCGCCATCCAGGGCGCGCCGTCGTCCTTCCCGGCCCAGACGTGCCGGTCGAGCAGCGCGGTGTCGGCGGAGCCGATGTTGTCGGTGCCGTCCTTGAACCCGAACAGGTTGCGCGGGGTCTGCGCCTCCGGCGTGGTCGAGGACGTCTTGCCGAACCCGAGCTGCGACCAGCGGACCGAGACCGTGCCGAACCCGATCCGCGCGAGGTTGCGGATCGCGTGCACGGCGACCTGCGGGTCGTCGGCGCACGCCTGGACGGCGATGTCGCCGCCGCTGCGGTCGGGGTCGAGGGCGTCGCCGGGGAAGTGCGGCAGGTCGACCAGGGCGGCCGGGCGGCGCGCCTTGAGGCCGAAGCGGTCCTTCCCGTCCTTCTCGAACAGCGTGGGCCCGAACCCGATCGTCAGGGTGAGCCGGGACGGCGGCAGGCCGAGGGCCTCGCCGGTGTCGTCCGGCGGCGCCACCGCGGGCCCGCCGACCGCGCCGTCGCCGACGGGCCGGCCGGCCGTCATCGCGGCGGCCGCGTCCGTCCACTCCCGCAGCATCCGGACCAGCCGGGCGCGGTCGCCGGTCGTCACGTCGAACGCGGCGAAGTGCAGCCGGTCCTGGACGGGCGTCGCGATGCCCGCCTGGTGCGGGCCGCGGAAGGCGACGGCCGCACCGGCGTCCGCGTCCTCGTCGGCGAGCGCCATCCGGTCGATGCCCGCGCCGGCGGCGGCCCCGACGAGCAGGCTCGCGCCTGAGAACCCCAGCATCCGTCGCCGGGACAGCCCCGGCCTCGCCTCGGTCATCTCGCCGCCACCTCTCCGGTTCCCGCTACTTCGCGACGGCTTCGGCGAGCTTGGACAGCGGCTCGCCCAGGGCGTTCACCGCGTCGGCCAGCTCCTTGCGGTCGTCCTTGCCGACCTTGTCGTAGGAGACGTAGCCGTCGCCCTTCTCGTGCTTCTTCAGCAGCCCCTCGACCTTGGCGAAGTTGTCGTCGAGGTCGGCGGCGAGCTGCGCGTCCCGCTCCTGGACGACCGGCTTGAGCAGGTCGTAGATCTTCTTGGCGCCGTCCACGTTCGCCTTGAAGTCGACGAGG
This sequence comes from Actinomadura meyerae, assembly GCF_900188445.1. Taxonomy (GTDB): domain Bacteria; phylum Actinomycetota; class Actinomycetes; order Streptosporangiales; family Streptosporangiaceae; genus Spirillospora; species Spirillospora meyerae. The sequence continues at coordinate 141,269 of NZ_FZOR01000001.1, read as the reverse complement.
TCGGTGTGGCTGAACGCCTCCTCCTCACCGGTGACCTTGCCGGTGGCGACCTCGTCCAGCAGCTCCTTGGCGCCGCCCGCCATGTCGTTGACGGGGTCGAGGGTGAGGCCGGGCAGCCGCGACTTCAGCGTCCCGAGGTCGGCGAGCAGCCGGTCGCCGTACTCCTCCTTGCCCTTGACCGAGCCGTCCTCCCAGAGGGCCTTCTCCAGCAGGTGCCAGCCGGACCAGTCCTTCTTCTCCTCCGGCTTGAGGTCGGCCTCGCGGGCGTCGACCTTCGGGTCGATGTCGCCGAACTTCTCCGCGACGGGCTCGATCGTCTCCCAGCCGACGCGGGACGGGGCGTACAGCTCCTTGGCCTTCGCCACGTCGCCGGCCTTCACCGCGTCCACGAACTGCCGGGTCTTGGCGATGGTGTCGTCCAGCTGGAGGATCACGTAGCCCTTGTAGTCGGCGGCGGCCTTGGTGAGCCGCGCGTCGGCGCCGCCCGCGGCGGCACCGGTGACGGTGACGGCCTGGGTCGGGCCCTTGCCGGTCTGCCCGGCGCTGCACAGCAGCGTGAACTGGCCGGCGGGCAGGTTCACGACGAAGTCGACGCTGGTCCCCGGGCCGATGTTCTCCCGCTCGGCGAGGATCTTGCCGTCCGGCTTGAGGACCTCGAACTCGTTGACCTTCGAGCCCTTGTTGGTGACCTTGAAGGTGGTCTTGCCCGCGGTGAGGTCGGTCTTGGCGACCTCGCACGCGTCGTCGGTGGCCGTGACCGGGATCGCGCCGGCCGCGTCCGCCTTGCCGCCGTCACCGCCGCACCCCGTGAGCAGGGACATCGACACGGCGGCGGTACCGGCGAGCGCGAGGACGGACACAGGACGCATCAGGGACTCCAGGGGCGAGCAAGTGGTTAGGCTTACCTAAATTAGCGAAGCCTCTCCTCAGCCCGTCAAGGGACCCCGGGGTACGGGTGCCCGGCCCGGCGCGGAGGTCCGGCGCGGAGGTCCGGCGCGGCGGGACGCCCAGGTGATCAGCGGGGCCGGTCGTGCAGCCCCATCGTGAGGTTGCGCGCGGCCATCGGCGGGCCGCCCGGCTGCGGATCCCCGTACGGCGGGAGGTGGCCCTGCTGCGGGGCCTGGTGCTGCTGGTACTGCGGCCCCTGGTCGCGCTGCCGGGCCGCGGGCTCGGCCCAGACGGCCGTGCCGTACGCGCAGACCTCGAAGCCCCCGGCCACCGCGGCGGTGTCGAAGCGCATCCCGACCACGGTGTTGGCGCCCCTGCGGCGCGCCTCCTCGCCGAGCCGGTCCACCGCCTCGCGGCGGGCCGCGGCGAGGCCGGCCGCCGGCCGCTCCCCCGTCACCCGGAACGTCGCGCTGCTCCCGGGCCGGCCGGGCTGCGGCGCGCCCTGGTCGGCCTGGTCGGCCTGGAGGGCCGTCGCGAGGACCTCCCCGAGCACGCTCCTGATCTCATGCCCCGGCACGCCGTCAGTCGTCACGATCAGCATGTCACCACGGTAGATCACCGCTCGGACGAAACGCGACAGAACATCGGGAAACGCCCTGGCCGGGGCGGGCGGCCCGGCGGGAACCGGCCGCCCGCCCCGGCCCGGCCGTCACTCCAGGTACTCGCGGAGCATCTGCGCGCGGGACGGGTGGCGCAGCTTCGCCAGCGTCTTGGACTCGATCTGGCGGATGCGCTCCCGGGTCACGCCGAACTCGCGGCCCACCTCCTCCAGGGTGCGCGGATGGCCGTCCGCCAGCCCGAACCGGAGCTGGATGATGCGCTGCTCGCGGTCCGACAGGGTGCCGAGGATGTCCTCCAGCTGGTCCTGGAGCAGGATGAACGCCGCGGCCTCGATCGGCACGACGGCGTCCGCGTCCTCGATGAAGTCGCCGAGGTCCGAGTCCTCCTCGCCGATCGGCGACTGCAGCGAGACCGGCTCCTGCGCGATCCGCTGGATCTCCACCACCCGGACGGGCGACAGGCCCATCTCCAGGCCGATCTCCTCGGGCGTCGGCTCCCGGCCGAGGTCCTGGTGCATCTGCCGCTGCACCCGCACCAGCTTGTTGATCGTCTCCACCATGTGGACCGGGATCCGGATCGTCCGGGCCTGGTCGGCGATCGCCCGGGTGATCGCCTGCCGGATCCACCAGGTGGCGTAGGTCGAGAACTTGAACCCCTTGGTGTAGTCGAACTTCTCGACCGCACGGATGAGTCCGAGATTTCCCTCCTGGATCAGGTCGAGGAACAGCATTCCCCGGCCGACGTACCGTTTCGCGATCGAGACCACCAGCCGCAGGTTGGCCTCGATCAGCCGTTGCTTCGCCCGCACGCCCTCGCGGGAGAGCAGTTCGAGGTCGAGCAGCTCGCCGCGGGCGAGGACGGCGGTACGCGCCATCTTCTCCTCGGCGAACAGGCCCGCCTCGATCGATTTCGCCAGTTCTACTTCTTCTTCTGCCGTGAGCAGCGGTACGCGACCGATCTCTCTCAGGTAGATCCGAACCAGGTCGCTCGTCGGCGCCCGCTTGCCGAGGTCTCCCTCTTCCGCTCGCGTGACGTCCTCGGTCTCCTGCTGGGATTCGAGGACCTCCACCCCCTGCTCTGCGAGCATCCGGACGACCCGCTCCAGGGAGTCGTCCGGCAAGTCCGAGCGATCGAGCGCGGCAGCGACGTCCTCGACGGTCACACCGCCGCGCTCTCTGCCGCGTGCGACGAGGTCCGCCACCTGATCAACCGATGGCGCCTCGCTTGGCAGCACCGAAGGGCCCACGTGGACAGTCTGCGTCAAAGGAGGGCTAGATCACAGGACCCATTTTGCGGTCCCTTGACTTACTGTGACCCAAGCCCTCGCTCGCGCAACACCCGTCGCTGCTGCTCAAGCGCGACAAGATCGCCGAACAGCCGGTGGTACTCCTCCTGCGCCTCGGCCGGATTCAGCCGCCCGAGTTTAGATTTCGCGTCCGCGATCATGCGGGTGAGCTGGCGCTCCTGTATCCGGGCCAGCAGTTCCCCTGCATAGCGGTCGTCCGAATCATGGGCGGAGCGGACCGGTTCCACGCCGAGCTTGGTGAGCAGATCCCTGACCTGGTCGTTCGGTGCGTTCTCCAGCAGCAGGGCGACCCACTCGGCGACCCCGCCCGCCGCGGTCACCCCGCCCGCCGCCGCGATGACCGCGCGCACGGCCGCGTGCGGCGGCGCGATGAACGCCTCGGCCGGGACCTCGTCGAACGCCGGGCCGAGCAGCGCGGGGCGCTGCACGGCGAGCTTGAGCAGCTCGCGCTCGCGCTGCACCTCCGGGTCGGACGGGTCGAACGCGGGCCGCTGCGGCGGCCGCGGCTCGGCACCGCCGCCGCGCTCGTCGCCCCGCCGGCCGGGCCGGCCGGGGTGGCCGTTTCCGGCCGGGGAGCGCCCCGCCTGGGCGCGGGCGTGCCGGCGGTTGGCCAGCTCGCGGACGCGGCGCAGCACGAACTGCTCGTCCATGATGCCGAGCCAGCGGTCCAGGTTGACGGCGTACATGTGGCGGCGCGACCGGTCCTTGATGGCGGCGACGACCGGGGCCGCCGCGTCCAGCGCGGCGAGCCGCCCCTCGACGGTGTCGAGGTCGTGCTGCTCGATCGCGCTGCGCACCGCGAACTCGAACAGCGGCAGCCGGGAGGCGACCAGGTCGCGCACCGCCGCGTCGCCGTGCCGGATCCGCAGGTCGCAGGGGTCGAGCCCGTCCGGCTGGACGGCCACGAAGGTCTGCGAGACGAACTTCTGCTCGTCGTCGAACGCGCGCAGCGCCGCCTTGCGGCCTGCCGCGTCCCCGTCGAAGGTGAAGATCACCTCGCCGCGGAACTCGTCCTGGTCCATGAGCAGCCGGCGCAGCACCTTGATGTGGTCGTCGCCGAACGCCGTCCCGCAGGTGGCGATCGCGGTCGGGACACCCGCGAGGTGGCAGGCCATCACGTCGGTGTAGCCCTCGACCACCACGGCCTGCCTGCGCCGCGCGATCTCCTTCTTGGCGAGGTCGGCGCCGTAGAGCACCGAGCCCTTGTGGAAGAGCGGCGACTCGGGGGTGTTCAGGTACTTGGGGCCGTCGTCGTCCTCGTAGAGGCGGCGCGCGCCGAACCCGATGACGTCGCCGGACAGGTCGCGGATGGGCCACATCAGCCGGCCGCGGAACCGGTCCATCGGACCGCGCCGACCCTCCTTGGCGAGGCCGCCGGCGACGATGTCGCGGTCGGCGAAGCCGCGGGCGCGCAGGTGCCGGACGAGGCCCTCCCACTCGCGGGGCGCGAACCCGACGCCGAAGCGGGCCGCGTCGGCCGCCTCGAAGCCCCGCTCGGACAGGAACTTGCGCCCGATCGCGCCCTCGGGCGACTCCAGCTGCCCGGTGTAGTACTCGGCCGCCGCCCGGTGCGCCTCGATCAGGCGCACGCGCTGGCCGCCGTCCTGCCGGGGGCCGCGTCCGCCGCCCTCCTCGTAGCGGAGCTGGATGCCGGCCTGGGCGGCGAGCCGCTCGACCGACTCCGAGAACGTCAGGTGCTCGATCTCCTGGACGAACTTGATGACGTCCCCGCCCGCCTCGCAGCCGAAGCAGAAGTACAGCCCGCGCGAGGGCGTCACGTTGAACGACGGGGACTTCTCGTCGTGGAACGGGCAGAGACCCTTGAGGTTCCCGCCGCCGGCGCTGCGCAGCTGCAGGTACTCGCCGATCACGGCGTCGATGGACACGCGCTCCCGGACGAGTGCGATGTCCTCATTGCGAATCCGGCCTGCCACGACGAAGGAGTCTACGGCGGGCCCGCGACATCCGGCGCTTCCCCGTCCGAACCGGCAGCCCGCCGGCGCCGGGGAGGCCCTCCGGGGACGCCGTCCGGGCGCCTTGAACCGCCCCGCCGCGGTGTGAATCCCATGGTCCTGGCCGGACTCGGCCTGAACGACATCAGCCAAGTGCGGATTTGGTCTGGACAACCCACGCCATCGCGCGATGTGATGGCGAACCGAGATTTTGCTCACACTCAGGCGGGCGCGATGACGGATGTTGTGCTGGACGGCGTCGACAAGGTGTATCCGGGCGGGCACGCCGCCGTCCGCAATGTCCGCCTGCGCATCAACGACGGCGAGCTGTTCGTCCTGCTCGGGCCCTCCGGCTGCGGCAAGTCGACCATCCTGCGGATGATCGCCGGGCTGGAGGAGATCACCAGCGGCGACCTGTGGCTGAACGGCGGCGTCGCCAACGACCTGCCGCCGCGCGAGCGGAACGTCGCCATGGTGTTCCAGGAGGGCGCGCTCTACCCGCACCGCACGGTCAAGGGGAACATGATGTTCCCCCTGGAGGTCTCGGGCGACGACCGCGCCGAGGCGAGCGCGAAGGTCGTCGAGCTGGCGCGCGCGCTGGGCCTCAACACGATGATCGACCGGCTGCCGCGCACGCTGTCCGGCGGCCAGCGGCAGCGCGCCGCGATCGGCCGGGCGCTCATCCGCGAGCCGTCGCTGTTCCTGATGGACGAGCCGCTGTCCAGCCTGGACGCGGGGCTGCGCACCGAGCTGCGGGTCGAGATCGCCGCGCTGGTGCGCTCCACCGGCACCACCACCGTGTACGTCACGCACGACCAGATCGAGGCCATGACGATGGCCGACCGCATGGCGGTGCTGCGGGACGGCGTCCTGGAGGACGTCGGCACCCCCGAGCAGATCTACGAGGACCCGGCGACGGTGTTCGTGGCGGCGTTCCTCAGCTCCCCGCCGATCAACCTCCTCCAGGCCACCCTGTGGGCCATCGAGGGCGAGGGCCTGCTGCTGGACTTCGGCCCGCAGCGGCTGACCGTGCCGTGGGACGACCCGCGCGCGTCCTCGCTGATCAGCCACCACGGGATGCCGGTGATCGTGGGGATCCGGCCGGACACGCTGGTGCCGATCGCGCCGGGCTCCCCCGCGCCGCACGGGTCGGTGCTGTCCGGGCAGGTCCGGGCCATGGAGTTCCACGGGCACGAGTGGCTCGCCTACGCCGAGGCGGGCATCCCCACGATCGACGCGACCGAGGTCGGGCGCCCGCCGCGCGCGCCGGACCAGGGCGCCGAGCCCGCCGGGTGGCGGGACCGGCTGCGCGGGATGCTCGGCAGGCCCGCCGAGGAGGACGGGCTCCCCGAGGAGCACGCGGGCCACCACCGGCGCTCGGACCTGGTGTTCCGCATCGCGCCCGGCGGCCGCCCGAACCGCGGCGACCACGTGGCGCTGACCGTCGACTTCGACCGCGTCCTGTTCTTCGGCGCCGACGGCCGCCGCGTCACGCCCGTGCGGCGCTAGCCGTGGCGCTGAGAGGCAGGACCCGGTGGAGGCGTGAGCCCGGTCAGGCGGAGGCCGGGGCGGCCTCGCAGATCTCGTCGCGGTAGAGGCCGATCTTCATCTTGATCTGGGACTGCTGGTCGCGCAGGGCCGCGATCTGCTCCTCCACCCGGCGGTCGTGCTCTTCGAGGAGTTCGAGGCGCTCCTGGTAGGTCTCGGCGCCGCCGCGGGCCAGTTCCGAGAAGCGCAGCATCTCGGCGATCGGCATCCCGGTCCCGCGCAGGCAGCGCAGCATGTGCAGCCAGTTGAGGTCGTCGTCGCTGAACACCCGCCGTCCGGCGGCGTCCCGGGCGATGCCCGGCAGCAGGCCGATCTTCTCGTAGTAGCGCAGCGTGTCGATGCTGAAACCGCTCTTGTCCGCGGTCTCCGATGGGGAGTAGGAACTCACGTCCTTCAGGATTCCACCTGGAGTGCACTCCAGGTCAATGTGCGCGCGGCGGTGCGTCTTGACCTGGAGCGCGCTCCAGGTCGCACAGTGGGCGTGAGAGCGAAACCCACGAGACATCAGGGACTGCCATGCGCATCGGACTGCAGGTTCCCAGCTTCACCTTCCCCGGCGGGCCCGAGCAGATCGGCCCGACGTTCGGCCGGATGGCCCGCGACGCCGACCAGGGCGGGCTCAGCTCGTTCTGGGTGATGGACCACTTCTTCCAGATCGCGGGCGTGGGCCCGGCGGAGGAGCCCATGCTGGAGGGCTACTCCGCGCTCGCCTACGCGGCGGCGCTGACCGAGCGGATCACCCTCGGCACGATGGTCACCGGCGTCACCTACCGGCACCCCGGCATCCTGGTCAAGACCGTGACGACGCTGGACGTGCTGTCCGGCGGGCGCGCGTGGCTCGGCATCGGCGCGGCCTGGAACGAGGAGGAGTCGCGCGGCCTCGGCGTCCGGTTCCCGCCGACCGCCGAGCGGTTCGAGCGGCTGGAGGAGACGCTGCGGATCGCCCACCGGATGTGGGAGGGCGACGAGTCGCCGTTCGAGGGCGAGCACTACCGGCTGGAGCGCCCGCTGAACTCGCCGCCCGCGCTGCGCCGCCCGCATCCGCCGATCCTGGTCGGCGGCTCCGGGGAGAAGAAGACGCTGCGCTTCGTCGCCAAGTACGCCGACGCGTGCAACCTCTTCGACGGCGAGGAGCTGCCCCGCAAGCTGGAGGTGCTGCGGGAGCACTGCGAGCGCGAGGGGCGCGACTACTCCGAGATCGAGAAGACCACCCTGGGCCTGCTCCCCGGCACCCCGTCGGTGGACCAGGTCGTCGACGTCGTCGGCCGCGCCGCCGAGCACGGCATCGACCAGGTGATCTTCTCCCAGGCCACCGGGCAGGACCTGGCCGGCGTGCTGGCCGAGGCCGCCGCCCGGACCGAGAAGGTCATTCCGGCCGGCCGCTGAGCCGTGCCGCGGCGGCGCGGCGGACGGCGGCGAGCTTGCCGGGGTTGAGGACGCGGCGGACGGCGGTGACGCGGCCGTCCGCGACCTCGACGGTGTCGACGGCGAACAGCAGGCCGCCGCGCAGCACCAGCAGCTCGCGGCGGCCGTTGATCTCCGCGTACTCCAGGCGCAGCGTGTTGCGGGCGCGGATCCGCAGCAGCGCGGTGGCGACCCGGCCCGCCCCCGCGATGACCTTGCGGGCCGCGAAGACGCGGCCGCCGCCGTCGGTGGTGTAGGCGGCGTCCGGGTCGAGCAGCGCCAGCAGCGCCGCCTCGTCGCCGCGCTCGTAGGCGTCCCGGAACGCCGCCAGCACCTCCGCGCGCTCCCGCGGGGCCGCGGGGTGGGACGGCAGCGCCGCGGCGACCTTGCGGCGCGCCCGGGAGGCGAGCTGCCGGCACGCGGCGGGCGACCTCCCGAGCACCCCGGCGATCCGGTCGTAGGGCACCTCGAACGCCTGGTGCAGGACGAACGCGACCCGCTCGGGCGGCGACAGCTCCTCCATCACCACGAGCATCGCGGTGCCGGCGGTCTCGTCCAGCAGCACCGGCTCGGCGGCGTCCGGCCCGGTCGGCAGCGGCTCGGGCAGCCACGGCCCGACGTAGTCGACGCGGCGGGCGCGGGCGGAGCCGAGCACGTCGTAGGCGCGGCGCGCGGCCACCGTGATCAGCCAGGCGCGCAGGTCGCGGACGTCGTCCAGTGTCTCCCGCGACGACGCGCGCAGCCAGACGTCCTGCGCGATGTCCTCGGCGTCGGCGGCGCTGCCGGTGATGCGGTAGGCGGCGCCGAACACGGCGGGCCGGTGCCGCGCCCACTCGTCGTCGAGCCGCCCCATGTCAGGCCGCCGCCGGCGTGAACACCCACTTCTTGTACGACCAGTAGCGGAACGCCGAGCCCAGCCCGACGCCGGCGAGCAGGCCGATGTTGTAGGCGACGCCGCCGTGCAGGCCGAGGGTGTAGTAGGTGAACCCGGTGCACAGCACCTGGATGAGCAGGCCGACGCCGTTCAGCGCGAAGAAGATCGCGACCTCCCGGCCGGAGCCGTCGCTGTCGCGGTGCCGGAACGTCCAGTGCCGGTTGAGCAGGTAGGACGTCAGCGTCGACAGCACGGTCGGGACGACCACGCTGGTGACCGGGCTGCCGCCGAGCCAGGCGCGCATCAGGTTGGCGCCGAAGATCATGATGAGCGTGCCGACGCACCCCACGAAGCCGAAGCTCAGCAGTTCGCGGAGGAATGTCCGGTAGGCCGGGGCGGACGGGACCGAATCCACCGGCCTCGACCGCTGCACAGTGCTCACTCGCCCAGACCTTACCTGAGTAGGACATATACGAAAGTCGGAACCCCTCTAAAAGATCAATGGGGCGCGCCGTCAGCCCTCCGCGGTGGCCGCCGCCCGGGCCAGCGGCACGATCAGCGCGACCAGCGCGACGGGGACCGCCAGCGCCCACGCCAGCCCCACGCCCTGCGCGACGAAACCGATGACCGGCGGGCCGCCGAGCAGCCCCGCGTAGCCGATCGCGGTGACCCGGGAGATCCCGGCCGCGGCGGGCACCCCCGGCAGGTTGCCGGCCGCGCTGAAGGTGACCGGCGCCACGACGGCGACGCCGAGGCCGAACAGCGTGAATCCGGCCACGGCCGCCGCCGGGCCGGCCGCGGCGAGCCCGCAGCCGAGGCCGAGCGCGGCGGCCAGCGCCCCGGCGCGCAGCACCGGGACGGGCCCGAACCGCGCGACGACCCGGTCCCCGCCCATCCGCCCGGCGGTCATCGCCACCGCGCAGCCGGCGTAGCCGAGGCCCGCGAGGCCGGGGCCGGTGCCGAGCTCCTCGCGCAGGTAGACGGCGCTCCAGTCGGCCATGGCCCCCTCCCCGACGAACGAGCACAGCCCGATGACGCCGAGCAGCGTCAGCGCCCGGCGGGACGCCGACCGCGCGGCTCTCGCGCCGGAGCCACCGGTTTCCGGGTGGACGTCTTCCGGCAGGGCGTCGGCGGAACGGTCCAGCAGGCCGCGGCAACCGGTCGTGACGAGGACGCCGAGCAGCAGCGCGGCGGCGGACAGGTGCAGCGGGACGGGGACGCCCGCGTGCGCCGCGCCCGCCCCGGCCAGCGCGGACAGCAGCGTCCCGACGCTGTAGGCGCCGTGCAGGCCGGACATCAGCGGCCGCCCGTAGCCGCGCTCGACCGCCACGCCCTGGGCGTTCATCGCCACGTCCATCAGCCCGAGCGCGCCACCCATCAGCAGCAGGGCGCCGACCAGCGCGGGCAGGTTCCAGGCGAGGCCGAGCGGTACGAGCGACGCGGCGGCGGCGAGGCCGGCGCCGAGGGTCGCGGCACGGCTCCCCCACCGGGCGACGATCCGCCCCGCGAACCGGACCGCCGCCACGACCCCGACCGGGGCGCCGAGCAGCGCGACGCCCATCGCGCCCTCGCTCAGCCCGAGCCCGTCCTTGATCTGCGGGATGCGGGCGACCCAGGCGGCGGCGACGAGGCCGTGCGCGGTGAACGCCGCCGTCACCGCGAACCGCGCCCGGCCGAGCGCCGCGATCTCCTCCGTGGCCATCCGGCCGACTGTACGCGGCCGCGGGGTCAGGCGAGTTCCGCCAGCGGCACCGCCGGGTCGGCGAGGCGCGCGGCGTCCACCGGGCGCTGCGAGCGGATCAGCGCCTGGACGTCCCCGGTGACGTCCCACACGTTGACGTTCATCCCGGCGACCACCCGGCCGCCGGACAGCCAGAACGCGATGAACTCCCGGGCCGCGCGGTCGCCCCGGTACACGACCTCGTCGTACTCGCCCGGCGCCGCGACGCCCGACATCTCCATGCCGAGGTCGTACTGGTCGCTGAAGAAGTACGGGATCCGGTCGTAGACGACGTCCTGGCCGAGCATGGCGCGGGCGGCGGCGGGCCCGCCGTTCAGCGCGTTCGCCCAGTGCTCCACCCGGATCCGGCGGCCGAGCAGCGGGTTGTAGGCGTTCGCGACGTCGCCGGCGGCGAAGATGTCGGGGTCGGAGGTGCGCAGCGACTGGTCGACGAGGATCCCGTCGGACACCTCCAGGCCAGCCTCCTCCGCCAGCCGCGTGTTGGGCCGCACGCCGATGCCGACGACCACGACGTCCGCGGGCACCTCGGCGCCGCCGGACGTGACGACGGCCGACACCTGCCCGGCGCCCCAGAACCCGGCGACGCCCTGGTCCAATCGCAGGTCGACGCCGTGCTCGCGGTGCAGCTCGGCGAACATCCCGCCGAGCTCGGGCCCCATCGCGGCGTGCAGCGGCGCCGGTTCCGGCTCGATCACCGTCACGTCGTTGCCGTAGGCGCGGGCGGCGGCGGCCGTCTCCAGCCCGATCCAGCCGGCGCCCGCGACCACGACGCGCCTGCCGCCGTGCGCGATGGCCTGCTTGAGCGCCGCCGAGTCGGCCATCGTGCGCAGGTAGTGGATGCCCTGCAGCTTGGAGCCGGGCACCTCCAGCCGCCGCACGGACGCGCCCGTCGCGAGCAGCAGCCGGTCGTAGCCGACCGGCTCCTTGGTGGACAGCCGCACCTGGTGCGCGGCCCGGTCGATGGACGCGACGGAGGTACCGACCCGCAGCTCCACGTCGTGCTTGTCGTACCAGTCGGCCTCGTGGACGTGCGCCTTGTCGCGCGGTTCCTTGTCCAGGAGGAAGCCCTTGGACAGCGGCGGCCGCTCGTAGGGCCGCTCGATCTCGTCCCCCACGAGCAGGATCCTGCCCGCGAAGCCCTCGGCGCGAAGGGTCTCCGCCGCCTTGGCGCCGGCCAGGCTCGCTCCGGCGATGACGAACGTCTCCTCGGGCATGGCGACCTCCTGTAGTTGACCTGTAGCCATAGCTACAGCGGCGCCAGGGGGGAAACAAGGGCCACGGGCGCGCACCGGCCCGCCGCCGCGGCGCGGCGGCGCCGCCCGGCGGGCGCGCCGATCAGTGCGGGCGCCCGCCCAGCATGCGGTGCCGGGCGATCGCGGACAGGTCGGTCAGCGAGGCGATCTGGTCGATGACGGCGCGCAGCCGGGCCGCGTCGTCGGGGGCCTCGGTGAACGCGGCGCGGAACCCCGGGTCGAGCGTGCCGGGCGCGCCGGCCAGCATCAGCTCGGCCAGCTCGGTGATCAGCGTCCGCTGCCGGGCCCGGACCTCCTCGTGGCTGATCCACACGTAGTGCGCCGTGACCCCCTTGAGCAGGGCGTTCTCCAGCCGCTGCGCGCGCGGCACGATCAGCTCGGCGGCGTACCGGGTGAGCGGCCGGTCCCCGTAGGCGGCGCGGGTCGCCGACTCGGCGGCCAGGCAGAACCGGCCGATCAGGGTGCTGGTCAGGTTCTTCAGCGCGGCGAGGCTGCGCGGCGTCCCGTCGTAGCGGTCCGGCCAGTACGGCTCGGCGAGCAGCGCGGTGAACCGCTCCTCCAGCTCGGCGAGGTCGGCGTCCGGGCAGTACAGCTTGGCGGCGGTGGCGGCGACGAGGCGGCGCTCGGCCGGGTCGGCGAGCCGGGCGAAGTCGATGTGCCCGGCGACCAGCGCGTCCTCCAGGTCGTGGACGGAGTAGGCGACGTCGTCGCTCCAGTCCATCACCTGGGCCTCGAAGCACGTCCGGCCCTCCGGCGCGCCCTCCCGGACCCACGCGGCGACGTCCCCGTCGTCGGCGTAGACGCCGAACTTGCCGTTGACCGCCTCGGCCTGCGTCCACGGGTACTTCATCGCGGCGTCCAGCGCGGCGCGGGTCAGGTTCAGCCCGACGCTGCGGCCGTGCAGCGGCGGGCCGTCCGGCGCGAACGACTTCGGCTCCAGCCGGGTCAGCACGCGCAGGCTCTGCGCGTTGCCCTCGAAGCCGCCGCAGTCGCGGGCGACGACGTCGAGCGCGCTCTCGCCGTTGTGGCCGAACGGCGGGTGCCCGATGTCGTGCGACAGGCACGCCGTCTCGACCAGGTCGGGGTCGCAGCCGAGGGACTTGCCGAGTTCCCGGCCGACCTGCGCGCACTCCAGCGAGTGCGTCAGCCGGGTGCGCAGGCTCTGCACGGTGTCGGCCACCGCGTCGGCGCCGGGCGAGGCGACCTGGGTCTTGGCGGCCAGCCGGCGCAGCGCGGCGCTGTGCAGGACGCGGGCGCGGTCGCGCTCGAACGCCGTGCGGTCGCGGCGCTTGGCCGGTTCCGGGGCCCACCGGCGCCGGTCGCGGGCGCTGTAGCCCGCGGTGTCGTTGTAGCCCGCGGTGTCATTGGTCGTCATGGCCCTACCCAGGGTAAGCGGGTCGCCGCCGGTTAGCGGCTCGGCGGCGCCGAGGACGGCGCCCCCGGCGTCGCGGAGGACGAGGGGCCCGGCGTCCCGGAGGGGTCGATGCGGATGCGCTTGATGGTCTCGTCCGGCACCTGGACGCTCTTGCCGAGCAGCACGTACGACAGGTAGCCGCCGGTCTCGCGGACGATGTAGTTGAACTGCGTGTCGCGGGTCTGCACGCTGGGGCCGCTGCGGGTCGGCGACGCGGCCGCCTCGATGCCCTGGTCGCCGGCCATCTTCTTGGACCGCAGCCCGTGCCAGGGGTCGGTGACGATCACCGCGGACGACCAGTGGTGCCGGCCGAACTCGGCGCCGACGGCCTTCAGGCTCTCCAGCGTGTCCCGGCCGACCGGCACCGCGAACACCTTGGCGGCGGGCACCCCGCCCTGCTCGATCAGCCAGGTGCGCCCGGCGCCCGCCTCGGTGAAGTTGTCGCCCGGGGCCTTGCCGCCCACGGTGACGATGGCGGGCGCGACGCCGGCGCGGTAGAGCTCCAGGGCGTGCTGGAGCCGCCACTTCAGCGTCGGGGACGGCCGCCCGTTGTACTGCGCGGCGCCCAGCACGATGATCGCGTCGGAGCGGGGCCGCTCGTCCTGCCGGGCCTGGTACCAGATCCGGGCGCCGACGGTCAGCGGGGTCAGCACGGCGATCGCGAGCAGCCCGGCGATGATGCTCACCGGAACCGTGAACCAGGGCGAGCGGCGCCGGCGGCGGCGGGGGCCGTCCGCGGTCTCCGCGGTCTCCGCGGCGGGCTCTTCGGGCTGGGGCTCCGGCAATTCCACTTCCAACGTCATCGCATCGGACACATTAGGTGAGATGGTCCGGCGCGCGCCCGAAGTTCGCAGGTACCGCGTGTTACCGAGCCCACACGCGTTCCGGCGGCCGGTCCCCCGCCGCGGGGAACCGGCCGCCGGCCGGGTGCGTCAGCGGCTGTCGCCGCCGCCCTTCCCGCCGCCCGCGGTGTCCTCCGCGGCGATCGCCGCGCGGCCGGCCTCCAGGCGGGCGACGGGGACGCGGAACGGCGAGCAGGACACGTAGTCCAGCCCGGCCTCGTGGCAGAAGTGCACCGAGTCGGGGTCGCCGCCGTGCTCGCCGCAGATGCCGAGCTTCAGTCCCGGGCGGGCGCGGCGGCCCTCCTCGGCGGCGATCCGGACCAGCCGCCCGACGCCCTCCCGGTCGAGGGTCTCGAACGGCGACACCCCGAAGATGCCGAGCTCCAGGTAGCGGGAGAAGAACGCCGCCTCGACGTCGTCGCGGGAGAAGCCCCACGTCGTCTGGGTGAGGTCGTTGGTGCCGAAGGAGAAGAACTCGGCGGCCTCGGCGATCTGCCCGGCGGTCAGCGCCGCCCGGGGCAGCTCGATCATGGTGCCGATCAGCGCCGGGACGTCGACGCCGGTCTCCTCCCGCACCCGGGCGAGGATGCCGCGCGCCTCGTCGCGGACGGCCTCCAGCTCCTGCACCGCGCCGACGAGCGGGATCATGATCTCCGGGCGCGGGTCGCCGCCGGCCCGCCGCCGCGCCGCCGCGGCCTCGGCGATCGCGCGCACCTGCATGGCGAACAGCCCGGGAATCACCAAACCGAGCCGCACGCCGCGCAGTCCGAGCATAGGGTTCTGCTCGTGCAGTCGGTTGACTGCCTCGAGCAGTCTCCGGTCCTTGGCGTCCGCGGCCTCGCCCGCCAGCGCGACCCTGACCGACAGCTCGGTGATGTCGGGGAGGAACTCGTGCAGGGGCGGGTCGATGAGGCGGATCGTGACGGGCTGCCCGTCCATGGCCGCGAAGATGCCCTCGAAGTCGCCGCGCTGCAGCGGCTCCAGGGCGTCCAGCGCGGCCTGCCGCTCGGCGTCGTCCGCGGCGAGCACGAGCTGCTCGATCAGCCGCCGCCGGTCGCCGAGGAACATGTGCTCCGTGCGGCACAGCCCGATGCCCTGCGCGCCGAACCGGCGGGCCCGCGCCGAGTCCTCGGGGTTGTCGGCGTTCGCGCGGACCTTCAGCGCGGCGCGCGCGTCGGCGTGCCGCATCACGCGGTCGACGGCCTTGACGAGGTCGTCGCCGTCGGCGGGCGTCAGCTCGCCCTCGAAGTAGCGGACGACGGGCGAGTCCTCCACGGGCACCTCGCCGAGGTAGACCTCGCCGGACGACCCGTCGATCGAGATGACGTCGCCCTCGCGCACGGTCACGCCGCCGGGGGCGGTGAAGTGCCCGTTCCTGACGTCGACGTCCAGCTCCTCGGCGCCGCACACGCACGTCTTGCCCATGCCGCGCGCGACGACGGCGGCGTGCGAGGTCTTGCCGCCGCGGGACGTCAGCACGCCCCGCGCGGCGACCATGCCGGCGAGGTCGTCGGGGTTGGTCTCGCGGCGTACGAGGATCACGTCCTCGCCCTGCTCCGCGAGCTCCACGGCGCGGGGGGAGCTGAACACGGCCTTGCCCACGGCCGCGCCCGGCGAGGCGTTCATGCCCTTCGTGAGCTTCTTGACGCCGTCCACCCGGCTCGCGAAGCGGGGGAACATGAGCTGGGCGAGCTGGTCGCCGGTGACGCGGCGAGCGGCCTCGTCCACGTCGATGAGGCCCTGGTCGAGCAGCTGGCAGGCGATGCGGAACGCCGCGGCGGCGGTCCGCTTGCCGACCCGGGTCTGGAGCATCCACAGCTTCCCGCGCTCGATCGTGAACTCGATGTCGCACATGTCGCGGTAGTGGTTCTCCAGCGTCTCCATGATCTGGAGGAGCCGGTCGTAGGACGCCTTGTCGATGCGCTCCAGCTCGGTCAGCGGCACCGTGTTGCGGATGCCGGCGACCACGTCCTCGCCCTGCGCGTTCTGCAGGTAGTCGCCGTAGATGCCCTGCTGCCCGGACGCGGGGTCGCGGGTGAACGCCACGCCCGTGCCGGAGTCCAGGCCCATGTTGCCGAAGACCATCGAGCAGATGTTCACGGCGGTGCCGAGGTCGACCGGGATGCGCTCCTGGCGCCGGTACAGGATCGCGCGGTCGGCGTTCCAGGAGTCGAACACCGCCTTGATGGCGAGGTCCATCTGCTCGCGCGGGTCGGTCGGGAACTCCCGGCCCGCCCGCTCCCGGACGATCTCCTTGAACGTGCCGACGAGCGCCTCGAAGTCGGCGGCGGTGAGGTCGGCGTCGTCGTCGCTGCCGCGCCTGCGCTTGGCGTCGTCGATGGCGTCCTCGAACAGGTCGCCGTCGATGTCCAGCACGGTCTTGCCGAACATCTGGATCAGCCGCCGGTAGGAGTCCCACGCGAACCGCTCGTCGCCCGCCTGGGCCGCGAGCCCGTGGACGGACTCGTCGTTCAGCCCCACGTTGAGGACGGTCTCCATCATTCCCGGCATGCTGAACTTGGCGCCCGAGCGCACGCTCACCAGCAGCGGGTCGTCGCTCTGCCCGAGCTTCTTGCCCATCGCGGACTCCAGGCCGGCGAGGTGCGCGTTCACCTCGTCCGCCAGACCCTCGGGCAGGTTCCCGTGCTCGAGGTAGTGCCGGCAGGCCTCGGTGGTGATCGTGAACCCGGGGGGCACGGGCAGTCCGAGGTTGGTCATCTCGGCCAGGTTGGCGCCCTTGCCGCCCAGCAGATCCTTGAGGTCCTTGTTGCCCTCAGTGAAGTCGTACACGAACTTCGGCACGGGGAGCTCCTTCTCGCTCCGGTTCCACCCAGTGGCAGGTCCGGGCCCGCCGCGCCGGGGTCGCGCGCCGTCGCGTCCCCCCAGGCAGAAGCGGGTCCGCTGCCCTGTTTGCGGGGACTGTACCCGCGCCCGCCGCGGGTTCTCGGCGCCCGGTGCGCCGGAGGGCGTTTCCGCAGCTCAGACCGCAGATAATGGTCTATTCCAATGGGGAGACCAGCGCCACACCGGCGCCGGGGCGGCCGCGCGGCGCGCACGCGGCCGAGCCGCCCCGGCGCACCCACGGCTCGGGAGAGGTAATGATGGATCAAGGAGGTGAGGTTGTGAGGCCGAAGGTCGCCGGCGGCCGGGCGGGAGATCCGTTCGCCCCCATCGCCGATTTCGGGTTCCTGTCCGACTGCGAGACGACCGCACTGGTCGCGCCGAGCGGGAACATCGAGTGGATGTGCCTGCCGAAGATGGACTCGCCGAGCGTGTTCGGGTCGATCCTGGACCGCGACGCCGGGTACTTCCGGGTCGGCCCGGCGGGCGTCGAGGTGCCCGCCGCGCAGCGGTACATCCCCGGCACCATGGTGATGGAGACCACCTGGTGGGTGCACGGGGGCTGGCTCGTGGTCACGGACGCCCTGCTGATGGGGCCGTGGCACCACGAGACGGAACGGTCCCACACGCACCGCAGGGCCCCCACGGACTACGACGCCGACCACGTCCTGCTGCGGATGGTGCGGTGCGTGAACGGGCAGGTCCAGGTCCGGCTCGACTGCATGCCGGTGTTCGACTACGGGCAGACGCCCGCGCGCTGGGAGCACACCGGCGCCGGGTACCACGAGGCCGTCGCGCGCGGCAACGGGATCGGGCTGCGGCTCACCACCGACATGAACGTCGGGTTCGAGGGGTCCCTCGCCACGTCCCGGACGCTGCTGAAGCAGGGCGAGTCGCGGTTCGTGGCGCTGTCGTGGAGCGAGCACGCGGCGCCGTCCTCGTGGGAGGAGGCGCAGGAGCGGCTCGTCTGGACCGTCCACCACTGGCAGCACTGGCTCGACCGGGGCCGCTTCCCCGACCATCCGTGGCGCAGCCACCTGCAGCGCAGCGCGCTGACGCTGAAGGGGCTGACGTTCGCCCCGTCGGGCGCGGTCGCGGCGGCGGCGACGACGTCGCTGCCGGAGACGCCGGGCGGCGACCGGAACTGGGACTACCGCTACACCTGGATCCGCGACTCCACGATGGCGCTGTGGGCGTTCTACACGCTCGGCTACGACTGGGAGGCCAACGACTTCTTCTACTTCATCACCGACGTCGCCGAGGCCGCCGAGGGCAAGCTGCAGATCATGTACGGGCTGGACGGGCGGGAGGAGCTGCCCGAGTCCACGCTGGAGCACCTCACCGGCTACGGCAACGCCCGTCCCGTGCGCATCGGCAACGAGGCGTACATGCAGGCGCAGCACGACGTGTGGGGCGCGATCATCGGCTCCATCTACCTGTTCGTGCGCAAGCGGGACCGGCTCGACGACCGGCTCTGGAAGATCATCATCAAGCAGGTGGAGGACGCGCTCGCCAACTGGCGCACCCCCGACTGCGGGATGTGGGAGGTGCGCGGCGAGCCGCAGCACTTCACCTCGTCCAAGGTCTTCTGCTGGGTGGCGGCCGACCGCGGCGCCCGCCTCGCCCGGATCCGCGGCGACCAGGACCGGGCGCGCCGGTGGCAGGCCGCGGCCGACGAGATCCACGCGGACGTGCTCGCGAACGCGCTGGACGAGCGCGGCGTGTTCACCGCGCACTACGGCGCGACGGCGCTGGACGCGTCGGCGCTGCTGATCCCGCTGCTGGGGTTTCTGCCCGCCGACGACAAGCGGGTCCGCGAGACCGTGCTCGCCATCGCCGACGAGCTGTCGGAGGACGACCTCGTCCTGCGCTACCGGGCCGGGGAGACCGACGACGGGTTCGAGTCCGACGAGGGCACGTTCACGATCTGCTCGTTCTGGCTGGTCAGCACGCTGGTGATGATCGGCGAGCTGGAGCGGGCCCGCGCGCTGTGCGAGAAGCTGCTGTCGTACGCGAGCCCGCTGCAGCTGTACGCCGAGGAGATCGACCCGCACACGGGCCGGCACCTCGGCAACTTCCCGCAGGCGTTCACCCATCTGGCGCTCATCAACGCGGTGATGCAGGTGATCAGCGCGGAGAACGACGAGCCGCAGACGCCGCTCGCCTGATCGGACGGATGGCCGGGGCACCGTCCCGGCCATCCGGAGGCTTGATCACAAGTTGATCGATATACGCCGGGAATGACCTTTTTGTCAGAGATCCCGGCTACCGTTCCGCCGTGACCACGCCACCGTCCGCTGACGACCTCCCGGACGACCCCTCCCCCGCCGCGCCGCGGCGGACGAACCGCTTATCGACCGCCACCCTCGTCACGGGCCTGCTGGTTCTGGTCCTGTCAGCGGCGGGCGTCACCGTCGCGGCGGTCCTGGTCGCCCACCGCGAACCCGAGCCCGCCCGCCCGATCGACACCCACGGCAAGACGTGGGCGTCCGAGCTGCGGGCCGGCGACTGCTTCAGCGCGCTCGAGGAGCAGGCGACACGGGTCCTGGTCGAGCCCTCGCCGTGTGCCCGGCCGCACGACGGCGAGGTCGGCGCCGAGCTGACCCTGCCCGCCGCGGACTTCCCCGGCGACCGGGCCGTGGCGGAGACGGCCCGGAAGGAGTGCGCCGAGCGGACCCGCTTCCTCAGGCAGAGCGTCTTCGGGAACCGGCTCGAACTGTACGCCGACCGTCCGGACGAGAAGGCGTGGAAGGACGGCGACCGCGACGTCCTGTGCCTCCTGCGCTACCCCGGCCCCCAGCGGCTCACCGCACCGCTCGTCGACACCAAGCAGACGGAGCTGGTGCCGCTGGCGCGGATCGGCCCCGGCGACTGCCTCACGAAATGGCAGATCAGCGGCTTCCTGCCCCTCATCGACTGCCGCCTGGAGCACCGCTTCGAGGTGTACGCCGTCTTCACGCTTCCCGACGGCGCGTGGCCGGGCGACGAGGCGGTCGCGCGCGCCGCGGACGAGGGGTGCCGGAGCCGCTGGGACGCGCTGTTCGGCCCCGCGGGGCCGCGCCTCCCGGACGGCCGGAGAGCCGGCCGGCACTACGAGGCGCCGGTCCTGGACCACTGGAAGAAGAAGAACCGGCAGGTCACCTGCCTCGTCACCGGAACCGCGGGCCCGCTGCGGGGCTCGGTGGTCCCGAGGTGAGTCCGCCGCGACGGCCGCGCTCCACCCACCGCCCTCCCCCGCATCCGGAGATCCCATGACCACCCCCGACGACGACTCGCCGGACGAGGCCGCGCCCGCCTGGGCGCCGCCGGACGCGCCCGCCGCCGAGCCCGCGGCCGGCCCGCCCGTCACCGGCCCGCTGCCGGCGGAACCGCCTCCTGCCGACGCCCGGCGGACGAACCGGCTGGCGATCGCTGCGCTCGTCACCGGGCTGCTCGGCCTGATCCTCATCGCCGCCGGTCTGGCCGTCGCCGCGTTCGTCCAGACCGGGCGCCGGGGAGAGAAGGGCACCGGCCTGGCCGTGGGCGGGCTCGCCGCCTCCCTGGCCTGGGTCGCCGCCATCGCCGCCGTCGTGACCGTCGGGCCGCTGTCCCCGGACACCTCCGTGCCCGCCCGCGCGGACGGCAAGGTCGCGGTCACCTCGATGCGGCCCGGCGACTGCTTCGGCGACTTCGAGGAGGGGCCCGCCGGGATGTTCGCGCGGCCGCTGCCCTGCACCACGCCGCACCAGGGCGAGATCGGCGCCGAGGCGGAACTGCCGGACGCGCCCTACCCCGGCCGGAAAGAGGCCGGCGACCGGGCGTGGACGGCCTGCCGCGAGCGGACGCAGTTCCTGGAGAAGAGCCGCTACGGCAAGAACCTGCTGCTTCACGTCGCGCCTCCGGACGAGGACGCGTGGAACGCCGGCGACCGCGCGGCCACCTGCGTCATGCGCTACACGGGGCCCGGCCTCCTTCCGGCGTCCCTCGACCAGACCATGGAGACCAAGACCCAGTACACGACGGAGCTCAAGCCGGGAGACTGCGTCAAGAAGTGGAATGACGAAGGCGACCAGCCGCTCATCCCCTGCACCGAGGAGCACGAGTACGAGGTGCTCGCCGTCTACACGATGCGGGGCGGCAAGTACCCGGGCGCCAAGAAGATGGAGCAGAAGGCACTCGAAGGCTGCGCCGAGCGCGGGGTGAAGGTTTGGCGGGCGAATCCCCCGCTCGACATCGCCGACGTGGTCTGGGCGGGCCCGGACGAGGTGGGCTGGAATGCCGGGAACCGGCTGATCTTCTGTCTCGTGACGGGCCGGGAGGGCCCGCTCAAGCGCTCCCTCGTCCCGCACTGACGGCGCCCCGCACTGACGGCGCCTGACGTGCCGCCGGTGCCCGGCCGGGCACCGGCGGCACGCGGACGCTAGACGACCGCGCCTGAGCTGTCCGAGGTGCGGCGGACCGGCTTCTTGCCCTTGCCGTGCGGCGGCGGCGCCTTCGCGAAGCGCTCCAGGACGACCGCGATCGGCGTCGCGGTGAACACGCTGGAGTACGTCCCGACGACGATGCCGATCAGCAGGGCGATCGCGAAGTCGGTCAGCGAGTCGCCGCCGAGGACCGCGAGGGCCCCCAGGATGAACAGCGCGCCCATGCCGGTGTTGATCGTGCGCGGGACGGTCTGCAGCGTGCCCCGGTTCGCGATGTCGGCGAACCGGGCCTTCGGTTTCGCCCCCCACAGCTCCCGGACCCGGTCGAACACGACGACCGAGTCGTTCACCGAGTACCCGATGACGGTGAGCAGCGCGGCGAGGAAGACCCCGTCGATGGGTTTGCCGAGCCACGCGAAGACGCCGGTGACGATCGTGATGTCGTGGAACATCGCGAGGACCGAGCCGGTCGCGAACGTCCAGCGGAACCGGATCGTCAGGTAGGCCAGCTGCGCGAGCAGGGCGATGCCGAGGGCGATCAGCGCGTTCTTGCGCAGCTCCTCGCCGAGGCTCGGCCCGATCAGCTCGTCGCGCTCCTTGGCCGCGCCGCCGCCCTCCTTGGCGAGGGCCTCCTGGATCCGCTTCTCCTCCTCGTTGGTGAGGTCGGACGTGCGGACGGAGATGTCGTCCTGGCCGGACGTCTGCACCACGGCGCGCGGGAACCCGGCGTCGGCGACGGCCGCGCGGGCCTTGTCGATGTCGACGGGCCGGCTCGTGGAGTACTCGACGAGCCGCCCGCCGGTGAACTCCACGCCGAAGTTGAGCCCGCGGGCGAAGATCCCGCTCAGCGCGAGGACGATCGCGAGCACCGAGATCCCGATCCACATCGGGCTGCGCCTCATGATGTCGGGACCGCTGTTCTCCAGCCAGTCGCGGATCCGCCCGGGTCCGGAGAGCCCACCGGCGCGGCCCTTCATGATCTTGGGCATCCGCGCGGCGGCGGCGTCGGTGAGCACCCGGCTGAGCAGCATCGCCGAGACGAGGGAGGCCAGCACACCGATGGTCAGCGTGACGCCGAAGCCCCGGACCGGCCCGGAAGCGAGCCAGAACAGCAGGCCGCCGGCGAGCAGCGTGGTCACTGCGGAGTCGGCGATCGCCGACCACGCCTTGTTGAACCCGATCGTGAGCGCGTTGCGGGCGCTGCGGCCCGGTGCCGCCGCCCGTTCCTCCCGGGCCCGTTCGAAGGCCAGCACGTTGGCGTCGATCGCCATGCCGATGGCCAGGACGAACCCGGCGAGGCCGGGCAGGGTGAGCGTCGCGCCGATCGCGACGAGCGCCGCGTAGGAGATCAGCGCGTAGCCGGCCAGCGCGACCGTGGCGAGGAAGCCGACGATGCGGTACACGGCCACGATGAACAGGCCGGTCAGGATGATGCCGATGATCGCGGCCTTGGCGCTGGCGTCGATGGCCTCGTCGCCGAGGGTCGGGCCGACCACCCGCTGCTCGATGATCTTCACGGGCACCGGCAGCGAGCCGCCCTGGATGAGGGCCGCGAGCTCCTTGGCCTCCTCGGCGCTGAAGTCGCCGGTGATCTGGGTGGAGCCGCCGGTGATGCCCACGCCGCAGGGCACGCTCTGGGTGACCTGCGGCGAGGAGATGACCTTGCCGTCCAGCACGATCGCGACGCGCCGCTCGTCGCCGGCGGCGCAGGCGGCCTTGGCCGTCAGCTTCTCCCAGGTCTTGCCGCCGCTGCCCTTGAAGTCGACGTTGACGGCCCAGCCGCCGAGGTTCTGCGGGTCGTAGGAGGCGCTCGCCTCGCCGATGCCGGCGCCGGTGAGCGCGGCGGGGCCGATGAGGATCTGCTGCCCGCTCTCGTCCGGGATCAGCTGCTGGCCCTTCGCGGGCTTGCCGGTGTTGGGCAGCACGGGGTGCGCGGTGAGCTGCGCGGTCTTGCCGACCGCCTCGGTCGCGCGGGTCGGGTCCTGGACGTCGGGCAGCTCGACGATCAGCCGCCGGTCGCCGGACCGGGTGATGGACGACTCGGCGACACCGAGCGCGTCGATGCGCCGGTGCAGCACCTCGCGGGCGCGGTCGGTGGACTCGCGGTCCGCCTTGGCGGTCGACGAGTCCTGGGTCTCCAGGACGATCTGGGTGCCGCCGCGCAGGTCGAGGCCGAGGCGGGCCGGTTTGGACCAGGCGAAGTAGAACGATGTGGCGAGCACGGCGAACGCCAGTACCGCCCGCACCATGTTGGCGCGCGTCAAGAGGGAACCTCCACACGGGGGTTTCGGCGCCGCGCCTCAGCGCGCGGCACCGCGGACAGGTGGCTCAGATCCGTGCCGTGGAGGGGGGTGCGCGGCCGCGGGGGGCGGCGGGGGGTGCGAGGTCGGGCGAGACGGGCGCGGCCGCGGGCCGGTACCGGTACCCCGGCGGGGCCGGGACGCGGGGGCCGGCCGCCGGGAGCGCGGCGTGCACCGGCTGCGCGCCCGGCGCGGCGGCACCGGCCGCGTGCGCGGCCGCGGCGGCGGTGACCGCCTGCGCGTGCGGGACGGCCTGCGTGTGCCGGAGGATCCGCGGCTTGGTGGAGGCCCTGGTGCGGGTGGGCGCCTTCGCGACCGGCGCGGGCCGGACGCCGGAGACCGCCCCGGTGGCGGAGGCCGCGCCGTGGGCGCCGGCGCCGACCGGTCCGGCGACCAGGCCGAGCAGCCCCAGCAGGACGATGAGCACCCGGGCCGCGGGCGTGCCCGCGCCGGGGCGGAGCGCCGGAGGCAGGGCGGGGTGCCGCGCGTCGCGCATTCCGCCCTCCCCTTCCGCGCCGCGGGCTTCCCACCGCGGGCTTCTCGCCGCGGGCCCGGACGTCCGCCGGTCGTCCAGGCCAACCTAGCCCAGGTTCTCCGGGGTCGAGGCGGGCTTCGTCTCCCGGCGGCTGAAACACCCGCGCAAATCCCCGTCAAGTGACCCGGCGTGACACTGTCATGACCCGGCCGCGCCCGCCGCTCCCACCAGCAGACACGCCGTGGTGTCCCAATCCGGCCAGGCCGAAGTCGGCCGCCATCCATTGCCCGGTCCAGCAACGCGAATTACTTTCGCGTATGCCCACCCCGAACCGGACAGAGGAGTATCCGGTGGCACGATTCAGACAGACCGCGATCGTCGGGACCGCCGCACTGGCCGTCCTCGCCGCGGGGGTCGCCCCCGCGTACGCCGCGGGAACCACCATCCGCAAGGGCTCGGCCACGGCCGACCCCTACTCCGGCAACGTCCAGGCGTCCCTGCTCGGGACCGCGACGGTCTCCACGTCGATCGGCAGCGGCTCGTGCAGCCAGTCGACGATGACCGGGTCCGTCAACTCCGACGGCAGCGGCCTCGCCATCTCCAGCGCCGGCTTCAGCGGCGACAACGGCGGACCCTGCTCCGGCACCACCAGCTCGACCATCGAGACGCTGAACCTGCCGTGGACCGGCGGCAACGTCACCTACGACGCCGGGCACACCGGCGGGCGCGACGCCACGATCACGATCAGCAACTTCAGCGTCCGCGCCACCGTGGACCTCTTCGGCGGCATCACCTGCCAGTACGGCGGCACGCTCACCGCCAACGGCTACAACGGCGACAACGCGTCGCGGCCGAACACCGGCAGCTCCGAGGCGCAGGTCGGCGTCCAGAACGCCCAGGTCAGGAAGACCGGCGGCAGCTTCCTCTGCCCCGGCACCGCCACCGTCAGCGCCACGTACGCGCTGAAGGGCGAGTCGTCCGCCGGATCCGGCACCTACGACCAGTCCCTGTACGTCACGAGCTGAGGCCCTCACGGCACCGAGCTCCCGTCTGAGAACACGCTCCCAAGCAAGATCACGCTCCCGGTAACACGCTCCCAGGACGTGCTCCCATGAGAAGCGGGCCGCCCCCGTCACGCGGGGGCGGCCCGTCGCGCTCCTCAGGACCCGCACCGCCGGCGGACCGGCGGCGCACTCAGGCGGCCGGGGCGGGTCAGCAGCCGATGAGCTGCGCCGCGAGGAACGACTCGACCTGCCCGATCGAGATGCGCTCCTGGCTCATGGAGTCGCGCTCCCGCACGGTCACCGCGTCGTCCTCCAGGGTGTCGAAGTCGACGGTGACGCAGAACGGGGTGCCGATCTCGTCCTGGCGGCGGTAGCGGCGGCCGATGGCGCCCGCGTCGTCGAACTCGACGTTCCAGTGCTTGCGCAGCCGCGCGGCGAGGTCGCGGGCCTTCGGGGACAGGTCGGCGTTGCGCGACAGCGGCAGCACCGCGACCTTGACCGGGGCGAGCCGGCGGTCGAGCCGCATGACGGCGCGCTTCTCCATCTTGCCCTTGGCGTTGGGCGCCTCGTCCTCGGCGTAGGCGTCCATCATGAACGTGAGCGTGCAGCGGTCGACGCCCGCCGCGGGCTCGATCACGTACGGGGTGAACCGCTCGCCGGACTCCTGGTCGAAGAACGACAGGTCGGCGCCGGACGCCTTGGAGTGCGTCGTCAGGTCGTAGTCGGTGCGGTTGGCGATGCCCTCCAGCTCGCCCCACTCGCTGCCGACGAAGTCGAACCGGTACTCCACGTCGACGGTGCGCTTGGAGTAGTGCGACAGCTTCTCCTGCGGGTGCTCGTAGAGCCGCAGGTTCTCCTTGCGGATGCCGAGGTCGACGTACCACTGCATGCGCTCGTCGATCCAGTACTGGTGCCATTCCTCGTCGCTGCCGGGCTTGACGAAGAACTCCATCTCCATCTGCTCGAACTCGCGGGTCCGGAAGATGAAGTTGCCCGGCGTGATCTCGTTGCGGAACGACTTGCCGATCTGCCCGATGCCGAACGGCACCTTGCGGCGCGCGGACTGCTGGACGTTCAGGTAGTTGATGAAGATGCCCTGCGCGGTCTCGGGCCGCAGGTAGGCGAGGCCGGACTCGTCCTCGACGGGACCGAGGTAGGTCTTGAGCAGGCCGTTGAACATCTTCGGCTCGGTGAAGGAGCCCTTGACGCCGCAGTTCGGGCAGGTGACGTCGGCGAGCCCGCCCGCCGGCGGGCGGCCGTGCTTCTCCTCGTACGCCTCCTCCAGGTGGTCGGCCCGGAAGCGCTTGTGGCAGGACTGGCACTCGGTGAGCGGGTCGACGAACGCCTGGACGTGGCCGCTGGCCTCCCAGACCTCGCGCGCCAGGATGACGCACGAGTCGAGGCCGACGATGTCGTCGCGGCCCTGCACCATGGACTTCCACCACTGGCGCTTGACGTTGTTCTTCAGCTCGACGCCGAGCGGCCCGTAGTCCCAGGAGGCGCGGAGGCCGCCGTAGATCTCGCTCGACGGGTAGACCAGGCCCCGCCGCTTGGCGAGGTTGACGATCGTGTCCAGCACATCGGAACGGCGTGCCATGAGTTTCTTCTCCATCCGGCTGGCGGTCGGCGGGACAGTGAGTGCGCCCCGGTCCGCGCGCGGCGGACGGTGGCGAGTGTGATCCCCGGTGATTGAGCTCCGGCGGGGTCATCGCCGCCACCGGAGAGCATTCCCCAGCTTAGGGCACCCGGCAAGCCGAAAATGCGCTAGTAGACGCGCCCGTCCGCGATGTTGCTGTCGATGTTGAGCGAGACGCCGCCGTGCTTCTCCCTGTGGCCGCCCCGGTACTGCTTGATGCGGCGGTGCGGGGACCACCAGTGGTCCGGCAGGTGCGGGTCGCCGTAGACCGACGCGCGGCCGTTCCAGTTGGCGAACCAGATGGCGTCGGGCTTGCTGATCCCGGTCGCGCGCCCGACGTCGCGGATGCCGGAACTGGCGCTGCTGTAGAGGCACGGGACGTAGCCCTCGGCCTCCAGCCGCCGCACCCAGTTGTCCACGAACCGCAGGACGGCCGCCTTGCACCCGCGCTTCTTCCCGCTGTCGTACGCCTCCATGTCGTAGTAGATCGGCCGGCCCGCCGGGATGCCCAGCGCCCGCGCCTTGCGCGCCGCGTCCACGGCCGCCTTGGCGCCCTCCTTGGCGGCGTTCCTGGCCGTGAAGCGCTGCGGACGGCTGCCGCACGGCGCTTGCAGGCCGACGTAGGTGGGCGTGATGCGGTACCCCATCGCCCGGACCTCGCGGACCCAGGACGCGGTGAGGTTGGGCTGGGCGCAGCCGCGCGCCGCGCCGCCGATGTAGATGTTGGTGACGTCGAACGAGGGCTTCCAGGCCCGCATCGTCGCGAGCGAGGGCGCCGTGCACGTGTCGAAGCCCTTGCCGCGAACCCAGGGCACGTCGGGCCCGGTCTCCCCGGTCTCCCCGGTCTGCGGAGCCACGCTGGGGGACGCGGTGGGGGACGCGGTGGGCGCCGCGGCCTCCCGGCGGACGGCGGGCCGGGCCGGCGCGGCGGGCCCGGCCGTCCACGTCCCCGACAGCCGGGCGGCGCGGAGCACCCGCTGCAGCCGCGCCGGATTCTCGCCGTAGACGGCGGTGATCGCGACTCCCGCCTCCGGGAGGGTCAGCCGCGTCTCATGGCCGGATCTCGGCGTGATGGTCAGCGAGGCCATCTTGTCGGCGTGCACCACCGTCCGGGCGGAGCGCCCGGCCCCGGCGGGCTCGATGTGGAGGGCCTCGGTCCGCCCGACGACGCGGGCCGGGCAGTCCTGCTGGGGCCCGGGACGGCCGAGGTAGACGGCATGCCGGTCATAGCGGACGCACCGGGTGGGGTCCGCGTCCAGCCGGTGCACCGCCCAGCCCGCCGGGACGGGCACGCGCAGCCCCCGGTACTCGACGACGCGCGGCGCCGCGGCGTCCGGCACGGTGGAGCGCGCGCTCCCTTCGGCGGCGTGCCCGGCCGGTCGGACGTGCCGGAGCGCGGGCCGTGCGGGAGCCGCCTCCAGGACGGCGAGCAGGGGGGCGGCCACCGCCGCCCCGGACAGCACGCTGAACAGGACGGCGTGGCGCATCATTTCTCCCCCGGGACCGCGCGGTGATCATCCAGGGGCAGAGATGACCATGGCGCCGCGCGCGAAACCGGGCCAAGGCGCTTCTTGCCCGGCGGTTGCCTCGCTCGTGACCCGGCGGACGGCGACGGGCTCCGGTGGGCCGCGGGGTCAGGCCGTGCTGACGATCTCGTACGCGCCGGGCTCGTCCACGGCCAGCGCGGCGAGCGGCATGAACTGCATCCGGATCTCGTACCCGCCGAGCGCGCGCCGGTAGTGCCCGGCGCCGTCCCATTCGGTGACGAGGGCCCACAGGCCCGGGTCGTCGACGGTCCGGGCGAGGCGGCCGGAGCGGAAGCCGGGGCTCGCCGACAGCGCGGTGAGCACCGCCGTCATCCGCTCGGCGAAGCCGGCCGACTCGGCGTCCGGAACCCGGTAGCGGGTTATCGCGATCATCCGTCCATCCTGGCAGTACGTTGGGGCCTGTGGAGACGAGAGGTGAGCGCGGGGGCGGCCTGCGGGCCGCCGTCGAGCGGCACAGCGCGGCGCCCGTGGTGTTCCTGCACCGGCTGCCGCGCTGGGTGCTGCTCGTCGCGGTGTTCCTGCTGCTGGTGGTCGGCATGGCCGGGACGGGCTGGGTCGCCGCGGCCGGGCTGCTGGTGCTGGCCGCCGCGCTCGGCTGGTTCGCCTACCTGAACTGGCCCGCGCTGGACGGTTCGGGACGGCTGCTGCGCATCGTGGCGCTCGCGGTGCTCACGGGGTTCGCGCTCGGCCGCGGCCTCGGGCGGTTTTGACAACCGTTTTCACTTTGTCCATAATCGGCGGGTGCCCCGCTTCCCCCGTCGTCTGCGCGCCCTCCTGGCGTCCGCCCTGGCTCTGGCCGGGCTCGCCGCCGGGCTCGCGGGCTGCGCCGACGCGGACGCCGGCGTGCCGCCCGGCAAGACCGCGGTGGTCGCGTCGTTCTACCCGGTGGCGTGGCTGGCGGAGCGGGTCGGTGGCGACCGCGTCTTCGTCCGGACGCTGACCGAGCCCGGCACCGAGCCGCACGACCTGGAGCTGACCGCCCGGCAGGTCGCCCGCATCGAAGACTCCGCCCTCGCCGTCTACGTGCGGGGTGTCCAGCCCGCCGTGGACGACGCGGTCGGGCGGCACGCCAGGGGCAGGTCGCTCGACGCGGCGGCGGTCGTCGAGACGCTCTCCCCCGCCGGCGAGACCGACGACGAGGAGGCGCACGACGGCGTCCGCCACCGGGAGGCGCCCTACGACCCGCACCTGTGGCTCGACCCGAGCCGCATGGCCGCCGTCGCCATCGCGCTCGGCGAGCGGCTCGCCGCCGCCGACCCCGCCGGGGCGCCCGGCTACCGGGAGCGCGCCGCCTCCACCGCCGCCGGCCTGACCCGGCTGGACCGCGCGTTCCAGGACGGCCTGCGCACCTGCGCCCGCCGCGAGATCATCACCGCGCACGCGGCGTTCGGCTACCTCGCCGACCGCTACCGCCTGCGGCAGATCCCGGTGTCCGGGGTCGACGCGTCCGGCGGGGCGTCCCCGAAGCGGCTCGCGGAGCTGACCCGGCTGATCTCGGCCACCGGCGCGACGACGGTCTTCACCGAGACGCTGGTCAGCCCGAAGACCGCCGAGGCGCTGGCCCGCGAGGCGGGGGTGCGGACGGCGGTGCTGGACCCGGTCGAAGGCGTCGAGGACGGCTCCGCCGACGAGTACCTGACGATCATGCAACGGAACCTGCGGACCCTGCGTCCGGCCCTGGAGTGCTCATGAACGAGGAGGCGCCGCCGCCGCTGGAGATGGCGGGCGGCCTCGTCCGGCGGGACGGCCGCGAGGTGCTCGCCGGCATCGACCTGCGGGTCGGGTCCGGCGACGTGCTGGCGGTCCTCGGGCCGAACGGCGCGGGCAAGTCCACGCTGGTCAAGGCGCTGCTCGGGCTGGTCCCGCTGGCCGCCGGTCGCACCGAGATCTACGGCGCGGCACCCGCCCGGTTCCGCGACTGGCAGCGGATCGGGTACGTCCCGCAGCGGCTGCCGGTGGGCGGCGGGGTGCCCGCGACCGTCCGGGAGGTCGTGGCGTCCGGGCGGGTGGCGCGGCGGTCGCGCTGGCTGCCCGCGGCGTTCACCGACCGGGCGGCCGACCGCGCCGCGGTGGACCGCGCGCTGCGCACGGTCGGGCTCGCCGACCGGGCCCGCGACTCGGCGCACCTGCTGTCGGGCGGCCAGCAGCAGCGGGTCCTGATCGCCCGCGCGCTCGCCGGGGAGCCCGACCTGCTCGTGCTGGACGAGCCCACCGCCGGGGTCGACGCGCGCAACCAGGCGTCGCTCGCCGCCGCCCTCCACGAGCTCGCCGGGGACGGCCGCACGGTGGTCCTCGTCGCGCACGAGCTGGGCCCGCTGGAACCGCTCGTGACCCGCACGGTCGAGCTGGGCCACGGCCGCATCGTGCACGAGACCACCCGCGCGACGGCGGCCGGCGGGGCCGCGACCCTGGGAAGGCCCGCGTGAGCGAGATGCTGCAGTACGACTTCATGCGCGTCGCCCTGGTGATGGCGGTGCTGATCGGGCTGACCGCGCCCGCCGTGGGCACGTTCATCGTCCAGCGCCGGCTGTCGCTTCTCGGCGACGGCATCGGCCACATCGCGCTGACCGGCATCGGGCTCGGACTGCTCACCAGCACCTCCCCCGTGCTCGGCGCGCTGGTGGTGTCGGTCCTCGGCGCGGTGGCGATCGAGGTGGTGCGGGCCCGCAGCCGCAGCGGCGGGGACGTCGCGCTCGCCCTGCTGTTCTACGGCGGCCTCGCCGGCGGGGTGATCCTGACCAACGCCAACGGCGGCGGGTCGGCGAGCCTGCAGTCGTACCTGTTCGGCTCGATCAGCAGCGTGACCGTGGCCGACCTGTACGTGGTCGCTGGGCTCGCCGCCGCCGTCCTCGCGATCGTGGCGGTCTTCGGCCGGGAGCTGTTCCTGCTGTGCCAGGACGAGGAGGTGGCGCGGGCGGCGGGCCTGCCGGTCCGGTTCCTCAGCGTGCTGATCGCCGCGACCGCCGCGGTCACCGTGGTGATCTCGATGCGCGCGATCGGGCTGCTGCTGGTCAGCGCGCTGATGGTCGTCCCGGTGGCGGCGGCGCAGCAGCTCACCCGGGGGTTCTGGCAGACGATGCTGGCCGCGATGGGGATCGGCGTGCTCTCGGCCGTTTCGGGGCTCGCCGGGTCCTTCGAGTACGATCTGCCTCCAGGCCCCTCGATCGTGCTGCTGGCGCTCGCGGCGTTCGTGGTCGCGGTCGCCGGGGGCTCGGTGGTGCGCCGCAGGCGCGCCCGCGCCCGCGCGGCGGACGGCGCCGTTCCCGCCGGTTCCGGCGCGGAGGCGCGCGTGGATGCCGAGGCGGAGGTGCTTGGGGGATGACGACGGCCCGCCGGGACGCGGTGCGGCAGGTGCTGGCCGGCTGCGAGGGGTTCCGCAGCGCGCAGGACATCTACGCCGACCTGCGCGCCGACGGCTCCAAGATCGGCCTGACCACCGTCTACCGGGCGCTGCAGGCGCTCAGCGACGCGGGCGAGGTCGACGTGCTGCGCACCGACGAGGGCGAGGCGGTCTACCGCGCCTGCCGCACCGAGCAGCACCACCACCACCTGGTCTGCCGCGGCTGCGGCCGCACGGTCGAGGTCGAGGGGCCGGCCGTGGAGCGCTGGGCGGACGCGATCGCCGCCGAGCACGGCTTCTCCGACATCACGCACACCGTCGAGGTGTTCGGCACCTGCGGCGGCTGCTCGGGCGCGCGCCGCTGACCTGCGGAGCGGCGCTCTACTGATCGGTAGCAAGACGCGCACTCGACACGCGCGCGCGCATTTTCTTGGCGAATTGTCACATCTACAACAGTCCTGCCCTATGTCATAAATGTCCCGTCGCCACGGCGGGCCCGACGTCGGGCCCCTCGGGGGGTGCGTGGCGCCCGCACGAGAGGGCGTACATGACCAGACGGGTGTTCACCAGCCGACGTACCGCGCTCCTGGCGTCGGCGACCCTGCTCGCGACGGCCGGCACCGCGCTGCCCGCCTCCGCGCGGCAGGCGCCGTCCCCGCCCACCCCCCAGCAGGCCGCCGAGCGGGCGCTGCACGCGCTCGCCGAGCGCGGCGCGCACGCCAGCGCCGGGGACGGGCAGTCGTTCAAGGTCGTCCGGGTCGGCATCGACCGGGACGGCACCTCGCACACCCGGATGACCCGCACCTACAACGGGCTGCCGGTGCTCGGCGGCGACGTCGTCGTCCACCAGGCGGCGGACGGCGCGTGGCGCGGCAGCAGCGGCACCCTCGCGCAGGCGCCCGCCGACTCCACCCCGGAGGTGACGGCGAAGACCGCCGAGAAGCGCGCCGCCACCAAGAACCGCAAGGCGGACGGCTCCCCCGCCCTCGTGGTGGAGGCGCGCACCGCCGACCACGCGCCGCGGCTCGCCTGGCGCGTCCAGACCGTCGGCAAGCAGGCCGACGGGACGCCGAGCCGGGTCCTCACCTCCGTCGACGCCGCGACCGGCAAGGTCCTGCTGCGCGAGGAGATGATCCGCACCGAGGCGGGCGACGGCCGGTCGCTCTACACCGGGACGGTCCCGCTGGAGACCACCAGGTCGGGCAGCGTCTACCAGCTGAAGGACCCGACCCGCGGCGGCACCTACACCGGCGACGCGGAGAACCAGACCGACCTCTGCATCCTCATCTGGTGCATCCGGCGCGCCCCCGCCACCCTGTTCACCGACGCCGACAACCACTGGGGCAGCGGCACCACGTCCGACCGCGCCACCGTCGCCGTCGACGCCCAGTTCGGCACCGCCATGACCTGGGACTTCTACAAGAACGTCTTCGGCCGCACCGGCATCGCCGGCGACGGCAAGGGGTCGTTCAACCGGGTCCACTACGGCAGCGGCTACGCCAACGCGTTCTGGGACGACTCCTGCTTCTGCATGACCTACGGCGACGGCGACGGCTCCCAGCTCGGCCCGCTCACGGCCCTCGACGTCGCCGCGCACGAGATGAGCCACGGCGTGACCAGCGCCACCGCGAACCTGACCTACTCCGGTGAGTCGGGCGGCCTGAACGAGGCCACGTCCGACATCATGGCCGCCGCGGTCGAGTTCTACGCGAACAACCCCAACGACGTCGGCGACTACCTGGTCGGCGAGGAGGTCGTCCTGCCCGGGTTCGGCAAGCCCGCGCTGCGGTTCATGGACCGGCCGAGCCGCGACGGCAACTCCCACGACGCGTGGTCGTCCAGCACCAAGAACCTGGACGTGCACTACTCCTCGGGCGTCGCCAACCACTTCTTCTACCTGCTGTCCGAGGGCAGCGGCGCGAAGACGATCAACGGCGTCTCCTACGACAGCCCCACGTCCAACGGCTCCACGATCACCGGCATCGGCCGGGACGCCGCCACGAAGATCTGGTACCGGGCGCTGACCACGTACATGACGTCCTCGACCAACTACAAGGGCGCGCGGACCGCGACCCTGAGCGCGGCCGCGGACCTCTACGGCACGGGCAGCACGCAGTACAGCACCGTGGCCGCCGCCTGGTCGGCGGTGAACGTGAACTAGGACCCCTGTTCCGGGGATCGAGGCCCCGTGCCGCCGCGGCACGGGGCCTTCCCGTGTCCTATCGACACGGGCACGGGCATTACCGGGTTGATGATCCAGTGGAGGGGGCCATGGTGGAGAATCGGGTCATGGCTACGACACGTACCGCAAACGCGCACTGGGAAGGCTCGCTCCTGGAGGGCCAGGGCACCGTCTCCCTGGACTCCTCGAAGCTCGGCACCTACGACGTGACCTGGGCGTCGCGGAGCGAGGAGCCGGGCGGGCGGACGAGCCCCGAGGAACTCATCGCCGCGGCCCACTCCACCTGCTACTCGATGGCGCTCTCGCACGGCCTCGCCGGCGCCGGGACGCCCCCGGAGAAGGTGGACACCAAGGCCGAGGTCACCTTCCAGCCCGGCGAGGGCATCACCGGCATCCACCTGACCGTCCGGGCGAGCGTGCCCGGCCTGTCCGCCGCCGACTTCGAGAAGGCCGCGCAGAACGCCAAGGAGAACTGCCCGGTCAGCAAGGCCCTCACCGGCACCAAGATCACCCTGGACGCCGCCCTCGCCTGACCGCCCTCGCCCGACCGCCCGCGGCGAGCCGCCGGGCGCGCCGGAGGAGCGATGCGGCGATCGCACCCGTCGCGGCGGGTCAGGCGCTCCCGGGCGCCCGGCCCGCCGCGACGGCGTCCGGCAGGGCGGCGGGTTCCACCGTGTTCGGGACCGCGCCGCCGTACCGGCGGTCGCGGGAGGCGTAGATCTGGCACGCGTGCCACAGGTGGCGGCGGTCGAAGTCGGGCCAGAGCGTGTCGAGGAACACCATCTCCGCGTACGCCGACTGCCACAGCAGGAAGTTGGACGTGCGCTGCTCCCCCGACGAGCGCAGGAACAGGTCGACGTCGGGGATGCCCGGCTCGTCCAGGTAGCGGGCGAACACCTTCTCGTTGATCTTGCCGGGGTCGAGCCGGCCGTCCCGCACGTCCCGGGCGATCGCCGCCGCCGCGTCCGCGATCTCGGCCCGGCCGCCGTAGTTCACGCAGAACTGCAGGGTGAGGACGTCGTTGCCGCGGGTCATCTCCTCGGCCGTCTCCAGCTCCCGGATGACGCTGCGCCACAGCCGCGGCCGCCGGCCCGCCCAGCGCACCCGCACGCCCATCGCGTTGAGCTGGTCGCGGCGGCGGCGGATCACGTCCCGGTTGAAGCCCATGAGGAAGCGGACCTCGTCCGGGGAGCGCTTCCAGTTCTCGGTGGAGAACGCGTACGCCGACAGGTAGGGGACGCCCAGCTCGATCGCCCCCATGATGACGTCGAACAGCGAGTCCTCGCCGCGCTTGTGCCCCTCGGTGCGCGGCAGCCCGCGCTCCTTGGCCCAGCGGCCGTTGCCGTCCATGACGATGGCGACGTGCCGCGGCACCAGCTCCGCGGGGATCGCGGGCGGGACCGCACCCTCGCGGTGCGGCTCCGGCGGCGATACGGACCTGCTCAAACTCGCTCCCTGTCGGTGTCGTCGTGTGACTCGTCGTGCGGCTCGTGCGACCCGTCGCGCGCCCCCGGGCGCGCGTCCCGCTCCACGTGGCGGAGCGAGCGGATCCCGTGCTCCAGGTGCCACTGCAGGTAGGCGGCCACCAGGCCGCTGGCCTCCGCGCGGTGCCGCTGCTCGCTGCCGTCGGCGTACTCCCAGTCGCCGCGCAGCAGCGCCAGCATCAGCGCGAGCGTCGGCGGCGCCGGGGTCGCGGCGCCCGGCTGCCGGCAGTTCGCGCAGACCGCGCCGCCCGCCGCGATGGCGAACCCGCGCAGCCCGCCGCGGGTGCCGCAGCGGCAGCACTCGTCCAGCGCGGGCGCCCAGCCGGCGACCGACAGCGAGCGCAGCAGGAAGGCGTCCAGGACGAGCCGGGGGTCGTGGCTGCGGTCGGCGAGCGTGCGCAGCCCGCCGACCAGGAGCAGGAACTGCCGCAGCGCGGGCTCCCCCTCGTCGCCGGCCAGCTTCTCCGCCGTCTCCAGCATCGCCGTCCCCGCC
This sequence comes from Actinomadura meyerae, assembly GCF_900188445.1. Lineage (GTDB taxonomy): Bacteria > Actinomycetota > Actinomycetes > Streptosporangiales > Streptosporangiaceae > Spirillospora > Spirillospora meyerae. Next base: position 105,721 of record NZ_FZOR01000001.1, on the reverse strand, counting down.
GTGTAGCGGGGGTAGTCGGCGACGAGCGCCTCCCCGTACGGGCGCAGCGTCTCGGCCTGCGTGATGAGGTCGAGGGAGCGCCGCTCGTACAGCTGGAGGTCGACGTGCGTGAACGGCTCCAGCCGCGCGCCGAACCGGGACCTGGTCTTGCGGACCCCCTTCGCCGCGGCGCGGATCCGGCCGGTGCGCCGGGTCAGCACCGTCACGATGCGATCGGCCTCGCCCAGCTTCTGGGTGCGCAGGACGATGCCTTCGTCGCGGTAGAGGGTCACCCGTTCATTCTGACGCACGCCGCGCGATGCCTCGGCGCACCCTCCGGACATCTCCCCAGGATCTCCACAAGGCGCCCGGACGGTCTCGCTGCGCTTCATAACAATCACATACCGTGACCGGATTCGGCCGAGGTGTCCGGCCGAAAGTTATGGCTCGAACCCCCCTGAGCTGGCAGCGTTGGGGCATGAGATGCCACATCGTGCCACCGCACATGCTGGAGCGCATCGCCCGCGACGCCGACGACCCGGCCCTTCGCGCCCGCGCCCGCCGTACGCTGGCGCTCACGTCCGCGCAGTTCGCCGAGCGCAAGCTGATCGCGGCCGCCGCCCCCGACCCCGCCGCGGACTTCGTCCCCGACCGCACCATCGCCGACGCGGGCAACCGCGAGGAACTGCCCGGCCGCACCGTCCGCGCCGAGGGCGGCCCCGCCACCGGCGACGAGGCCGCCGACCAGGCCTACGACTGGCTCGGCGCGACGTTCGACTTCTTCGAGGCCGCGTACCGGCGCGACTCGATCGACGGCGCCGGCCTGCGCATGGTCTCGACCGTCCACTACGGCGACGACTACGACAACGCCTTCTGGAACGGCGAGCAGATGGTGTACGGGGACGGCGACGGCGTCCTGTTCACCGGCTTCACCGGCCCCCTCGACGTGACCGGGCACGAGCTCACCCACGGGATCACGCAGTACACCGCCGGCCTGGAGTACTACGGCCAGGCGGGCGCCCTGAACGAGTCCATGTCGGACGTGTTCGGCTCGCTCATCAAGCAGTGGCACCTCGGGCAGACCGCCGACCAGGCCGACTGGCTCATCGGGCAGGGGCTGCTCGCCGAGGGCGTCGGCGGCGTCGCGCTCCGCTCCATGAAGGAGCCCGGCACCGCTTACGACGACCCCCGCCTCGGCAAGGACCCGCAGCCCGCCCACATGGACCACTACGTCGAGACCTACCGCGACAACGGCGGCGTCCACATCAACTCGGGCATCCCCAACCACGCGTTCTACCTCGCGGCGACCGCGCTCGGCGGCAACGCCTGGGAGAAGGCCGGCCGCGTGTGGTACGACACGCTCACCGGAGGCACCCTCGCCGCCGACGTCGACTTCGCCGGCTTCGCCGCCGCGACCGCCGCGACCGCGAGCCGGCTGTACGGCACGGGCTCCACCGAGGAGAAGGCGGTGAACCGCGCCTGGGCCGGGGTAGGGGTCTCCATGGAGGCGAACGGATAGCGCAGTGAAAGTGACAGTCGTCCGCAGCGGAGGATTCGCGGGGATCGAGCGGCGCGCCGAGTCCGACAGCGCCAGCGATCCCATGCTGACGAGGCTCGTCCACCGGGTGGACCTGGCTGCGGTCCCCCCGCCGGGCCGGATCCCCGACCAGTTCCTCTACGAGATCGACATCGACGGCGACCGCACCACCGTCGGCGAGGCCCAGCTCCACGGCCCGCTCCGCGAGCTGGTCCACCACGTCCTCGGCCGCGCCCGCTGACCCCGCCCCCGGCGCGAACACTCCGGTCCGCCCGCCCGCCCGCGGTTCGCGGGCGGGCGATGGCGCGCGCCGTCTAGACCTCTTGCGCGCGGGCCACCCGGTTCACGGCGGACAGGATCGCCTTGAGGGAGGCGGTGACGATGTTGCCGTCGATGCCGACGCCCCACACCGTGCTGCCGTTGACGTCGCACTCGACGTAGGCGGCGGCGCGGGCGTCGCCGCCGGCGCTCATCGCGTGCTCGGCGTAGTCCAGCACCCGCACGTCGATCCCGATCGTGGCCAGCGCGTCCTCGAACGCCGACACCGGGCCGTTGCCGACCCCCTCGATCTCGCGGATCTCGCCGTCGATGCGGACGTCGCAGCTGAGCGCGTCCTTCTCGTCCACCCGCGAGGTCGCCCGGTGGGCCAGCAGCCCGGCGCGCGGCCCGTTGGACAGGAACTCGGCCTGGAAGATCTCCCACATCCGCTCGGGCGTGACCTCCCCGCCGGAGGAGTCGGTGTGCTGCTGCACCACCCGGGAGAACTCGATCTGCAGCCGCCGCGGCAGCTCCAGCGCGTGCTCGGTCTTCATGATGTAGGCCACGCCGCCCTTGCCGGACTGGCTGTTGACCCGGATGACGGCCTCGTACGTCCGGCCCACGTCGTGCGGGTCGATCGGCAGGTAGGGGACCTCCCACCGGTACTGCTCCACCGGGACCCCGGCCGCCTCGGCGTCGCGGCGCAGGTGGTCGAAGCCCTTGTTGATGGCGTCCTGGTGCGAGCCGGAGAACGCCGTGTAGACCAGGTCGCCGCCGTAGGGGTGCCGCTCGTGCACCGGCAGCTGGTTGCAGTACTCGACCGTCCGGCGGATCTCGTCGATGTCGGAGAAGTCGATCTGCGGGTCGACGCCCTGGGTGAACAGGTTCAGCCCCAGGGTGACCAGGCACACGTTGCCCGTGCGCTCGCCGTTGCCGAACAGGCAGCCCTCGATCCGGTCGGCCCCGGCCATGTACCCCAGCTCGGCGGCGGCCACGGCCGTCCCGCGGTCGTTGTGCGGGTGCAGCGACAGCACGATCGAGTCGCGGTGGGCCAGGTGGCGGTTCATCCACTCGATCTGGTCGGCGTACACGTTCGGCGTGGCCATCTCCACCGTCGCCGGCAGGTTCACGATGACCTTGCGGTCGGGGGTGGGCTTCCACACCTCGTTGACGGCGTTGCACACCTCGACGGCGTACTCCAGCTCCGTGCCGGTGAACGACTCGGGCGAGTACTGGAAGAAGATCTCGGTGTCGCCCATGTCCTCGGCGAGCTTGGCGCACAGCTTGGCGCCCTCGACCGCGATCGCGGTGATGCCGTCGCGGTCCTGCCCGAACACGACCCGCCGCTGCAGCGTGCTGGTGGAGTTGTACAGGTGCACGATGGCCTGCTTGGCGCCGCGCACCGCCTCGAAGGTCCGCTCGATCAGTTCCGGACGGGCCTGCGTCAGCACCTGGACGACCACGTCGTCGGGGATGTGGCCTTCCTCGATGATCTGCCGGACGAAGTCGTAGTCGGTCTGGCTGGCCGCGGGGAACCCGACCTCGATCTCCTTGTAGCCCATCCGTACCAGCAGCTGGAACATCTTCAGCTTGCGGTGGGCGTCCATCGGATCGATCAGCGCCTGGTTGCCGTCGCGCAGGTCGACCGCGCACCAGCGGGGCGCCTCCGTGATGACGGCGTCGGGCCAGGTGCGGTCGGCCAGCTTGACCGGGGCGAACGGGCGGTAGCGCTGGAAGGGCATACCGGAGGACTGCTGCTGCGGATACATCCGTTGAGAACTCTCTGCTCGAACCTCGCGGCCGACGTCCACGTCAAAGTCCCGCAGCGAGGGAGCCGACCTGGTCTACAGGCCCCCGCTGCGGCCGCTAAGGAGGAGCAGCTCACGCAACACGTCCGCCAAGTTAACAGATGCCATCCGGGTTCCGGAAACCGGCGTCCGCATGTTGAGACGACTTTGACCTCTTCCGCCTCATCGCAACGACGTCCGGCGCCTTCGCCATTCCCCGTGGACGGTCAGGGGACGAGCACGGAGAGGCAGGTCACGCAGCCGTCGAGGGCCTCGAACTCGCTGATGTCGACCTGGGTGACGCGCAGCCCGTCCGCCGCGAGCCGCGCCGCCGTGCGCGGCGCGGACGCCGCCATCAGGACGTGGTCGGGCCCGAGCGGCACCACGTGCGCGCCGGCCGGCTCGGGCGCGACGCGCAGGCTCGGCAGCGCCGAGGTGTCCACCAGCTCGGGCCGGCCGATCAGGCCGCCGTCCGGCAGCGCGGTCACCGCCGACTTCAGGTGCAGGCAGCCGCGGGTGTCGACCGGCACGACCCGCCGCCCGCCCAGCAGCCGCGCCAGCTGGCAGATGCCCTCCTCGTTCGTACGGGCGCCGCGGCCCGCGTAGACGGTGGCGCCGACGCTCAGCACGTCGCCGCCGTCCAGGGTGCCCGGCGGCTCGATCCGCTCGATCCGCAGGCCCAGCTCCCGCGCCGCCCGCTCGGCGCCCGGCAGCTCGCCCCGGCGGCGCTCCTCCCCCGAGCGGCACACGATCGCGAGGTCGCCCGCGACGACCAGGGCGTCCTCGACGAACACGGCGTCGGGCCGGTCGTCCGCCGGCGGCACCGCCCGGACCGGCCAGCCCGCCGACCGCAGTGCCGCGACGTAGGCCGCGTGCTGGCGTGCCGCGAGCGCGGCGTCCACCGGGCGCCGGACCGCATGGGTGACGATCCCCTCGGCGATCCGCGGGCCGGGGGCCCGGACGAGCGCCCATCCGGCGGCCATGTCAGCGCGATGCCCCCTCGGTGGTCACGATCACGCCCAGCGCGTACGCGGGCGACATGCCGAGCAGGTCGGCGATGCCGTGCAGGGCCTGCCGCTCGCCGTCGGCGAGCGGCCCGTCGGCCAGCCCGATCCGGACGGCCTGCGCGAGGAACCACTCCTTGGCCTCCACAGCGAGCTGCGCTCCGGCCCGCACGACCTCCCGCTGCAGGAACGTGCGGCGCAGCGCGAGGTCGGCGTCGACGGCGGCCGAGTCGTAGTCGGGCTCGCCGTACCCGGTGACGGTGGCGATCGCGCGGGCGCGCGCCGCGGGGGCGGACGGGTCGCCCGCCCGCAGCACCAGGGCGGCGGCCGCCCGCATGCCCGCGGCCAGGGTCTCCCCCAGTTGCCGCGCGGTCGGGGTGCGCAGCGCCGCGACCGGGAACCGGCCCTTGCACGTGCGGCACTCCACCGTCTCGGAGAGCCGCCAGAGCGGCACCATCGGGACGAAGAACACCGAGAGCCAGCGGCGCCCGGCGCGCCTGCGGTAGGCGCGGTCGCCACCGCACCGGGGGCAGTGGAACGTCCCCTCGCTGACGGTACGGAACACCGCCGTCAGCCCGAAAACGAGCAACACCGGGGATCTCCTCCCATAACGGACTCTGTCCAAAGTACCGACCCGGCGCCGCCGCCGTGGCCGTCCCGGTCCAGGGGGCGCGTGCCCTTACGCTGGGTCCATGACCGGTGACCTGGGTTCCGACGCGGGGCGCGACCGGCCGCGCCCGTCCTTCCTGCCGCCCGTCGACGGCTACCCGCCGCCCGCCGGCGAGCCCGTCCCGGACGCGTACGCCGCCCCGGAGCCGGCGCGGGGGCGCGGCGGCGCGCTGTGGATCCTCGCCCTGATCGCCTCCGCGTCGGCGCTGCTCGTGTCGGCGTTCCTGCCGTGGGCGCACGCCGCGGTCGCCGTCGAGCTGTTCGGCCGCACGCTCACCCGCGACCTCGGCAGCGTCGCCGGGATCGACGCCGACGACATGGTCCTCGCCGTCCCGGTGCTGGCGGTCATCGCGATCGCGCTCGCCGGCTGGGACCTGATCGGCCGGGACCCGCGGATCGGCGGGCTCGCCGCCGTCCCCGGCACCCTCGCCCTGCTGGTGTGCGGCATCTTCGTGCTGCGGCTCGGGGACGTCCGCGACGACCTGCCCGAGACCGGCCTGGACCTCGGCTACCAGATCACCGTCCGCTACGGCTGGTACCTCGCGGTCGTGGCGTCCCTGTTCGTGGTCGGCTTCAGCCTCGCCCGCCCCATCGGCGCGCGCGCGGCCCGCTCGCAGACCCCCGGCGCCCACGAGTACCAGTACCGGCCGCAGGAGCAGTACCAGCCGCAGTACGCCTACCCCGAGCAGCCGGGCGACGGCGCCGCCTGGCCCGACGAGGACCGGGCCTGGGGCCGCCGCCACGACGCGCCGGAAGAACTCCCGGGATCCGAGCCCGGGCCCAGGCCCGCTCCCGAGCCGGAGCCTAAGCCCGATCAGTCATAGAACCCGAGCCGGCGGAGCTGCTTGGGGTCGCGCTGCCAGTCCTTCAGGACGCTGACGCGTAGGTCGAGGTAGACCTTGGTGCCGAGCAGCGCCTCGATCTGCCGGCGCGCCGCCGCGCCGACCTCGCGGAGCCGGGAGCCCTTGTGGCCGATGATGATGCCCTTCTGGCTGGACCGCTCGACGTACAGGTGGGCGTAGATGTCGACGAGGCCGTCGCGGCCCTCGCGCGGCGCCATCTCGTCCACCACCACGGCGATCGAGTGGGGCAGCTCGTCGCGGACGCCCTCCAGCGCCGCCTCCCGGATCAGCTCGCTGATCAGGACCTGCTCGGGCTCGTCGGTGAGGTCGCCTTCCGGGTAGAGCGGCATGCCCTCCGGCAGGTGGCGGATCAGCAGGTCGCCGACGAGGCCGACCTGGAAGCCGTCGGCCGCCGAGCACGGCACGATGTCGGCGAACTCGCCGAGGCGGCCGACCGCGAGGAGCTGCTCGGCGACCTGCTCGGGCGCGGCCAGGTCCGTCTTCGTGACGATCGCCACCACGGGCGTCTTCTTCACCCCCGCCAGTTCGCGGGCGATGTACTTGTCGCCGGGCCCGACGGGCTGGTCGGCGGGGACGCAGAACCCGATCACGTCCACCTCGGTCAGCGTGGACCGGACGAGGCTGTCCAGCCGCTCCCCGAGCAGCGTGCGCGGCTTGTGCAGGCCGGGGGTGTCGACGATGACCAGCTGCGCGTCCGGCCGGTGCACGATCCCCCGGATGGCCCGCCGCGTCGTCTGCGGGCGGCTGCTGGTGATCGCCACCTTGGTCCCGACGAGGGCGTTCATCAGGGTCGACTTGCCCACGTTCGGCCGCCCGATGAAGCACGCGAACCCCGCCCGGTGCCCGCCGGGCGCCTCGTTTCCCACACTGGTCATCCCCCAATTGTCGCCCACCCGGAGGAGCGGAAGGCACGTCGCGCCGGGCGGCAGGGCGCCGGGGCGGCCGGGCACCGGGGCGCGGGGCGGGGGGCGTCCGGTCAGGCGGCGGGGTTGCCGAGGCGGCCGAGGGAGGCGCGGGCCTTGTCGGTCCACTGGGCGGCGCCGAGGCGGCCCGCGACCTCTGCGGCCCGGCGGTAGTGGGCGGCGGCCGTCTCGGCGGGGCGCTCCAGGAAGACCGCGAGGTCGCCGAGGATCTGCGCGACCGGGCCGATCGTGGCGGCGGCGGTGGCGCCGCCGGTGATGTGGCCCTCGTACGGCAGCAGCGCCGCGTAGGCCCGCTCGGCCAGGTCGCGGTCGCCGAGCGCCATCGCGCGCAGCGCCCGGATCGACATGGTGAGGTCGAAGAAGTAGTCGAGCCGGATGGGCCCCGCGCCGGCGGCGACTCGCCGCGCCTCCGCGGTGCGGCCGGCGGCGGCCAGGGCGAGGGCGTACACGTCGGCGGTGGCCTCGACGTGGGGCCACTGGCGGTGCAGCCAGGCCGCGCCGTCCACCAGCTCGCCCTCGCGGCCCTCGCCGAGCCGCAGGCAGAACAGGCCGACGAAGACCATGCCGCGCTCGCTGAACCAGATGCCGGTCCGGCCGATGGCGCCGCCGACCTCCTCGTAGGTGCGCTCGGCCGCGTCGAACCGGGCGGCGAAGGCGTGCACGAGCCCGGCGTACCAGCCGGCGATCTGCGCGAGCAGCGGCAGCCCGTACTGGTCGGCGAGCCGCCGCCCCTCCGCCAGGTGCCGGCGCGCGGTGGCCAGGTCGAGGGCGGCGACGGCGCACTGCTGGAGCTGCAGGTGCGCGAGGACGCGGTAGGTGCCGAGGTCGTGCTCGGCGGCGAGGTCGAGGAGCTCGGCCGCGAACCGGGTGCGGCGGTCGAGGCCGCCGGCGGTGCGGTAGCCGTTGACGTAGCCGCCGTTCAGCGCGGCGGCGAGCAGCTCCGGCACGCCGAGCTCGCGGGCCGTGGCGATGGCCTCCTCGGACGCGGTGAGCCCGCGGTCGTCCTGCTCGCCCTCCAGCTCCATCGCGAGGGTGGTCAGCAGCCGGACGCGCAGCTCGCGCTCGTCCGCGGGCAGGAGGTCGAGGGCCTCGCCGGCCGCCTCGACCACGGTGCGGTCGACGGTGCCGTACTCGCGGCTCGTCCACAGGGTCGGGATGTCGAAGCTCGTGATGATCCGGGCGAGCAGCCGGACGTCGCCGAACGCGCGGGCGTCGGCGATGGCGGCCAGCCGCCGGTCCCGCGCGGCGACGACCTGACCGGACAGCGCGCCCGCGCGGATCGCGGCGGCCTCCGCGGCCAGCCGGTCGCGGGTCGTGGCGGGCCCCTGCGCGCGCAGCGCCTCGACGGCGCGGGCCCACAGCTCGGCGGCGGCGCCGTGCGCGAAGCGGGCCTCGGCGGCCGCGGCGGCGAGGCGCGCGTACCGGACGGCCTTGGCCGGGTCGGCGCCCGACTCCAGGTAGTGGTGGGCGATCGCGGCGGTCTCGTCGGGCGTGTGCCGTTCGAGGGCGGCGGCGACGCGGCCGTGCAGCCGGACGCGGCGGGCCTGGGACAGCCCGGCGTAGAGGGTGTCGCGGACGAGCGCGTGCGCGAACCGCATCCGGCCGGGCGCCGGCTCGACGACCAGGCCGCTGTCCAGGCCCGCCTCGACGGCGTCGACGACCGTGTCGTCGTCGCCCGCGAGGTCGGACAGCACGCGCAGGTCGGCGTCCCGGCCGATGACGGCGGCGTCCCGCAGCACGGCGCGGGCCGGCTCCGGCAGCCGCGCGACGCGGCGGCGCAGCACGTCGCCGACCCCCGCGGGCACCCGGCGGGTGGCGGCGGGCAGGCCCTCGGCGTCCAGGAGCCGGGCGGTCTCGCGGGTGAAGAACGGGTTGCCGCCGGTCCGCTCGGCGATCGCGGTGACCTCGGCGTCCTCCAGGCGGGTGGCGCAGACGCCGCGCAGGAGGGCGGCGGTCTCGTCCGGGGACAGGCCGCCGAGGTCGATCCGCACCGGCTCGTGCCGGGCGAGGGCGGCCAGCGCTCCGGCGAGCCCGTCGGCGACCTCCGTCGGCCGGAACGTCGCCACCAGCAGCACGCGCCGGTCCCGCAGCCGCCCGGCGAGCCGGACGAGCAGGGCGAGGGTCTCCTCGTCCGCCCAGTGGAGGTCGTCCAGGACGAGCAGGAGCGGTGCCGCGTCGGCGAGCCCGGCGAGGTAGTCGCCGACGGCGAGGTGGAGCCGGAAGCGCCCCATGCCCACGTCGGCGTCGCCCTGCCCGGTGGCGGCGTCGTCCAGCAGCGGGCCGAGCCGGGCGGCCGTCCCCTCGGCGGGCGGCGCGTCGGCGGCCAGGCCGCGCAGCAGCTCGGCCCAGGGCCAGGCCGCGGGGGCGCCGCCGGTCTCGGGTGCCCGTCCCCACGCGCACGTCCAGCCCCGCTCGGCGAGGCCGCCCGCGAACCGCTCGGCGAGCGCCGTCTTGCCCATGCCCGCGTCGCCGCCGACCAGGACGGCGCCGCCCCGGCCGGCCGCGGCGGCGTCCGCCGCGGCCGCCAGGTCCGCGAGCTCGCGGACGCGGCCGACGAAGGCCGGGGGCTCCGGCCGGGGTGCGGGCGCGACCCGGAGCACCGGGCGGGCGGGCACCGGCCTCTCCGGCGCGGGCGCCGGCTCCCCCAGCTCGGGCGCCTGCGCCAGGATGCCGGCTTCGAGGCGGCGCAGCGCGGGGCCCGGGTCGACGCCGAGCTCCTCGGTCAGGGCCGCGCGGGCGCGGCGCAGGGCGGCGAGCGCGTCGCCCTGGCGCCCGGCGCGGTAGAGGGCGAGGGCGAGCAGCCGCCACGCCTCCTCGCGCAGCGGGTCGGCGGCGGCGTGCGCCTCCAGGTCGGGGACGACCTCGGCGGCGGCGCCGAGCCGCAGCGCGGCCGCGGCGCGGCGCTCCACGGCGATGCGGCGGCGCTCCTCCAGCCGGGCGGCCTCGGCGGCGGCCCACGGCAGCCCGGCGAACTCGGCGTAGGCGGGGCCGCGCCATTCGGCGAGGGCGGACTCGGCGCTGCGCCGCGCCTCCGCCGGGTCGGTGTCCAGCAGCGCGGCGGACGCGTCGATCAGCGCGTCGAACCGCCACGCGTCGACGGCGCCGTCCGGCAGCCGGAGCGCGTACCCGGGCGGCTCGGTGGTGAGGATCCGCGCGGGGGTGCGGGGCGGCCGGTCCGGCTCCAGGGCGCGACGCAGGTGCGACACGAACGACTGGAGCCCGGCGGCGGCGCGGGGCGGGGGCTCGGCGCCCCACAGGTCCGCGACGAGCCGGTCGGCGGGCACCATCCGGCCACGCGCGGCGACGAGCCGGGCGAGCACGGAGCGCTGCCGGGTGCCGCCGAGGTCGGCGGGCGCTCCCGCCACCTCGGCCGCGAAGGCCCCGAGCACGCGTACGACAGGCGACATGTCCCGATCAGACTAACCGGGACATGTCCGCCCTACGTGATCACTCCCCCGTCAGGCGCGGCTGGGTTCGGGCTCCCGCTCGGCCGCCGGGGCGGGCGCGGCGCCGCCGTGCACGTCGATGTGCGGCAGCACCCGGCCGAGCGGCCGCGGCAGCCACCAGTTCGCCCGGCCGAGCAGCGACATCGCGGCGGGCACCAGCACCAGCCGGACGACGGTCGCGTCCAGCGCCACCGCCACCGCGAGCCCCACGCCCATCTGCTTGACGACCAGGCCGGGGTCGGCGGCGAAGCCGAGGAACACCGCCACCATGATCAGCGCCGCGCTGGTGATGACCCGGCCGGTCGCGGCGAGCCCGGTGGTCACCGAGCCGCGGGCGTCGCCGTGCGCCAGCCACTCCTCCCGGACCCGGGACAGCAGGAAGACCTCGTAGTCCATCGACACGCCGAACAGGACCGCGAACATCAGCAGCACGATGAACGACGACACCGGGACGCTGTGCGGGAGCCCGAGCAGGCCGGTGCCCCAGCCCCACTGGAACACCGCGGTCAGCACCCCGTACGCGGCGCCGATCGACAGCAGGTTCATCACGGCGGCCTTCAGCGGCACCAGCACCGACCGGAAGACGATCAGCAGCATGACGAAGGACGTGGCGACGACCACCCCGATGACCGGCCACAGCCGGTCCGACAGCGTCCGGGACAGGTCGACGTACACGGCGGTCAGCCCGGTGACCTCCGCGCCGGGCGGCAGCGCGTCCGCGCGGATCCGGTCGACGAGGCCGGTCACCCGCTCGTCCTGCGGGCCGTACTCGGGCGTCACCACGATCACCGCGGCGTCGCGGCCCGGGGACATCTGCGGCGGCGCGACGGCCGCGACGCCCTCGGTGCGGGCCAGCCGCTCCCCCAGCCCCGGCAGCGCGCCGGGGCCGGTCTCGCCGAGGTCGACGGCGACGAGCAGCGGCCCGTTGGCGCCGGGCCCGTAGGCGTCCGCGACGAGGTCGTACGCCTGCCGGACGGTGTTGGACGTCGGCTCGCTGCTGGCGTCGCTCGGCCAGGTCCGCATGCCGAGCGCGGGCGCGGCCAGGGCCAGCATCACCACCGCGGCGGCGAGCAGCCACGGCCACGGGTGCCGCCCGACGTGCCCGGCCCACCGCCGCACCCGCGGCGACTCGACCGTGATCCTCGCGCCGGGGGCGCGGTCGCGGCGGCGCAGCACCCGCCGGCCGGCGAGCCCGAGGACCGCGGGCAGCAGGGTGAGCGCGCTCAGCACGGTCGCCGCGACGACGAGGCCGGTGGTGAAGCCCATGGTCATGAAGACCTGGACGCGGGACAGCACGAGCCCGCACAGCGCCAGCAGCACGGTGAACCCGGCGAACAGCACCGACAGGCCCGCGGTCGCGATGGCCCGGCCCGCCGCCTCCGGCACTTCCAGCCCCGCGGCGAGGCCCTCGCGGTGGCGGGTGAGGATGAACAGGGCGTAGTCGATGCCGACGCCGAGACCGACCATGCTCGCCACCGTCGGCGCGGTGGTCGCGACGTCCGTGACGGCCGCGAGCAGCGTGATGCCGGACACGCCGGCGCCGAGCCCGGCCAGCGCGACGATCAGCGGCATGCCCGCGGCCACCGCCGACCCGAACGCCAGCAGCAGGATCACCAGCGCCGCCACGATCCCGATCGCCTCGGCGACTCCGCCGGGCGCCGTCACGTTCTCGGGGACCTGGCCGCCGAACTCCACCTGGTACCCGGCCTCGTCCAGACCGCCGGTGGCCGACCGCAGCAGGTCGAGCGTCTCGTCCGGCGCCAGGTCGGTGACGGGCACCGAGTAGCGGACGGTCAGCAGCGCCGTCGCGCCGTCCGCGCTCGGCCGCGGCGGGTCCACCGCGCTCACGTTCGGGAGCTCGCCGAGGTCGGCGGCCGCCGCGGCGAGCTTCGCCTGGTCGACCTTCCCCGACTCGGCGTGCACCACGACCCGCGCGTCCGCGCCCGCCACCGCGGGGAACCGCTCCCGCAGCAGGTCGGTGGCCCGCTGCGAGCCCGTTCCGGACAGCGTGTAGTCGTCCTGCAGCGCTCCTCCCGCGACGCCCGCGAGACCCCCCACCGCCGCGACGAGCGCGAGCCACACGAGGATGAACCGCCAGGGCCGCAGCGCCGCGGCCTTCCCCAGGCGGTAGAGCAGACGGGACATGATTCCCCCAGACGACCGGCGAACTCCGACGGCTCGAGAATCGCGCGGCGCTCTTGCCGCCCACTTGCCGGTGACTTGCGGGCCACCCCGTACGCTGGGCGCGTGAGCGAGCTGAACCCCGAGGACGCCAAGATCATCACCCTGGCCCGGTCGGCGCGGGCCCGCACCGGCGCCGCCGAGGGCGCCGCCGTCCGCGACGAGACGGGCCGCACCTACGCCGCGACGAGCGTGGACCTGCCGTCGCTGAAGCTCTCCGCCCTCAAGGCCGCCGTCGCGATGGCCGTCTCCAGCGGCGCCGAGGACCTGGAGGCCGCCGCCGTCGTCACCGCCGCCGAGACCGCCGACCCCGGCGACGTCGCGGCAGTCCGCGACCTGGGCCCCAAGGCGCCCGTCCTCGTCGCGAACCCCGACGGGACGCTGCGCACCACCGTCGGCTGAGCGCGGGCGCGGCGGGCGGCCCCGCTAGCGGGACCGGCCCGTGTCGTCGGCGCCGGCCGCGTCGGCGGCCGTGGCGCCCAGCCGGTGCACCAGCACCGTGCCGATCCGGTTGCGGCGGCCCGCGATCGTCTCCGCCTTGAGTGACAGCACGGGCCCGCCGTCCGCGGGGCCCACCTCCGCCGTGGAGCCCTCGATCGGGACGCGGCCGAGGGCGTGCGCGAGCAGCCCGCCGACGGTCTCGACGTCCTCGCCGTCCAGCTCCACGCCGAACAGCTCGGCGAGGTCCTCGACGGGGAGCCGCGCGGTGACCCGGGCGGCGCCGTCCGGCAGCCAGGTCACCGGCGGGATCTCCCGGTCGTACTCGTCGGTGATCTCACCGACGATCTCCTCCAGGATGTCCTCGATCGTGACCAGGCCGGCGGTGCCGCCGTACTCGTCGATGACGATCGCGACGTGGATCCGCCGGGCCTGCATCTCGCGCAGCAGCTCGTCGATCGGCTTGCTGTCGGGCACGTAGGTGGCCGGGCGCATGACCGAGTCGACCGTCTCGGTCGACTCGCCCGCGCGGTGCTCCTGGCTGCGCCGGGCGATGTCCTTCAGGTAGGCGATGCCGACGACGTCGTCCTCGTTCTCGCCGACGACCGGGATGCGGGAGAAGCCGCTGCGCAGCGCGAGCGACATCGCCTGCCGCAGTGTCTTGGTCCGCTCGATGAACACGATGTCGGTGCGCGGCACCATCACCTCGCGGACGAGGGTGTCGCCCAGCTCGAACACCGAGTGGATCATCTCCCGCTCGACCGGCTCGATCAGCTCCCGCTGCTCGGCCAGGTCGACGAGGTCGCGCAGCTCCGCCTCGGACGCGAACGGGCCCTCCCGGAACCCCTTGCCGGGCGTGAGCGCGTTGCCGAGCAGGATCAGCAGCCGGGGCAGCGGCCCGAACACCCGGGTGACCGGGTGGATCACCGCGGCGCCGGTCAGCGCGATCCGGTCGGCGTGCTGGATGCCGAGGGTGCGCGGCCCCACCCCGATCACCACGTAGCTGATCAGGATCATGATCGCGGCGGCGGTGACGTAGGCGCGCCACGTCTCGTCCAGCCAGGAGATGCACAGGTCCGCCACGATCACGGTGGCGACCAGCTCGCAGCCGATCCGCAGCAGCAGCACCATGTTCACGTAGCGGGCCGGGTCGGCGACGACCTCGGCGAGCCGCTTCGCGCCGCGCCGCCCCTCGCGGAGCGCCTCGTCGACGGTGACGCGGGACACCCGCGCGAGCGCCGTCTCGGTGCCGGCCAGCAGGCCCGCCATGAAGACCAGGCCCGCCGCCAGGGCGGACAGCCACGCCTGCGCGGTGCTCATCAGCCGCCGCGTTTCTCCCGCCAGGAGGCCAGGAGCTCGGCCTGCAGGCCGAACATCTCCCTGTGCTCCTCCGGCTCGGCGTGGTCGTAGCCGAGGAGGTGCAGGATGCCGTGCGCGCACAGCAGCTCCAGCTCCGCCTCGGTGCTGTGCCCGGCCTCCCGCGCCTGCCGCTCCGCCACCGACGGGCACAGGACGACGTCGCCGAGCAGCCCCGGATCGGCCTCGCCGTCCTCGTCGGCGCCGCCGGACATGTGGCCGGGGCGCAGCTCGTCCATCGGGAAGGACAGCACGTCGGTCGGGCCGGGCTCGTCCATCCACTTGACGTGCAGCTCGGTCATCGCGGCCTCGTCGACCAGCAGCACCGACAGCTCCGCGAGCGGGTGGACGCGCATGCCGTCCAGGACGTGCCGGGACAGCGCGGCGAGGGCCTCCTCGTCGACGGGCACGCCCGACTCGTTCAGCACCTCGATGCTCACTGCCGCCCCCGCTTGCGGGGGCCGCCGCGCCCGCCCTGGCCGCGCGCGACCTCCGGGACGCGCTCCTCGTCCCAGCGGTTGTAGGCGTCGACGATGTCGGTGACGAGCTTGTGCCGGACGACGTCGCGGCTGTCCAGCCGGCAGAAGTCGATGTCCTCGACGCCCTCCAGGATGTCCTGCACGACGCGCAGGCCGCTGGTCTGCCCGCTCGGCAGGTCGACCTGCGTGACGTCGCCGGTCACCACGACCTTCGAGCCGAACCCGAGCCGGGTGAGGAACATCTTCATCTGCTCGGGCGAGGTGTTCTGCGCCTCGTCCAGGATGATGAACGAGTCGTTCAGCGTCCGCCCGCGCATGTACGCCAGCGGCGCGACCTCGATCGTGCCCGCCGCCATCAGCCGCGGGATCGAGTCGGGGTCGACCATGTCGTGCAGCGCGTCGTACAGCGGCCGCAGGTACGGGTCGATCTTCTCGTAGAGCGTGCCCGGCAGGAAGCCGAGCCGCTCCCCCGCCTCCACCGCGGGACGCGTCAGGATGATGCGGTTGACCTGCTTGTCCTGCAGCGCGCGGACGGCCTTGGCCATCGCCAGGTACGTCTTGCCGGTGCCGGCGGGGCCGATCCCGAACACGATCGTGTGCTTGTCGATCGCGTCGACGTAGCGCCGCTGGTTCAGCGTCTTCGGGCGGATCGTCCGGCCCCGGCTGGACAGCACGTCCAGGGTCAGGACCTCCGCCGGGCGGGCGCCGCTCTCGCCCCGCAGCATCGCCAGGCTGCGCTCGACGGCGTCGGGGGTGAGCTGCGTGCCGCCCTTGAGCAGCTCGAGCATCTCGGTGAACAGCCGGGACACCAGCTCGGTGTCGTCCCCGGAGCCGGTCACGGTGATCTCGTTGCCGCGGACGTGGATGTCGATGTCGCTGCCGAACGCCTGCTCGATCGCGTGGAGCAGCTCATCCCGGGAGCCGAGCAGGCTCACCATCGAATGGTCGTCCGGCACCACGATCTTGATCTGCGGGCGCGAGCCGTTCCGGTCGTCGCGCCCCGTGCGAGTTGCCCTCGTGTGAGTTGATTCGACCATCAGCCGGGCCTTGCGGCCTTCGGACCTGCCTTCTGTCTGCTCCGGGTGTCCAGGTATGCCGGTTCCATCGTACTGGGCACGCCCGGCCCGGCACCGAAGGGTTTTCCGCGTGGCGTCCGGGCCGGCTAGCCGGGCGGCCAGTTGAGGCCACGGCCGCCCAGCACGTGGGCGTGCACGTGGAAGACGGTCTGGCCGGCCTGGGCGCCGGTGTTGAACACGATCCGGTAGCCCGTCTCCGCGATGCCCTCGTCGGCGGCGACCCCGTGCGCCTCGCGGATCACCTCGGCCAGCAGCCCGGCGTCGGCCGCGGCCAGCTCCCCGGCGGTCGGGTGGTGCTCGCGCGGGATGACCAGCACGTGCGTCGGCGCCTGCGGGTTGATGTCGCGGAACGCGACCGTCCCGGCCGACTCCCGGACGATCGTGGCGGGCACGTCCCCGGCAACGATCTTGCAGAACAGGCAGTCGGTCATCTGTCTCCCCTCGCCACGGCACCCGTACCGGCCTCCGACCGGCCCCGGAATCCTATCGGGACCCGCGCGGCCGCGGCCCGCGGCGCCCCGGCCCGGACGGGGCCCGCGGCGCGGGGCGGCGTTCCCGATGATCGACCTCCCCGTTGCGGTCACCATTCCGACCGGCCACTGGTTAAGGTTGTCAGCTCAAGGCGTACCCCCCGGTCCGCGGTCATCGCGGCGCGCTCGCGGACCGGCGGGCGCGCCCGATTCGTGCCACCCCGAGGGCGCCCGTCCGAATGGACGGCCGGGGCGGGCAAAGGCGGCGGAGCAGGTGACCGAGGCAGATCAGGACATGCCCCTTCGTAAACCGGGCGAGGAGGGCGCGCGTCGAACTGACGTGACCGAGACCCTCGTGGCCAGGGGCACGGCGGGGGCGGTGGCCGTCGCCTGGGACGCCGATCAGGCGGTGACCGCGCTCTACAGCGCCAACTACCGATCGCTCGTACGCCTCGCCGCCATGCTCGTGCGGGACGCCGGGACGGCCGAAGAGGTCGTCCAGGACGCCTTCGTCGCGATGCACGGCGGCTGGCGGCGGCTGCGCGACCCCGACAAGGCCCTGTCGTACCTGCGCCAGTCCGTGGTGAACCGGTCGCGATCGGTGCTCCGGCACCGCGCCGTCGTCGAGAAGTACGCCCCGAAGGGGCTGCCGGACGCGCCGAGCGCGGAGGCCGGGGCGATCGGGGAGCTGGAGCGCTCGGCGGTGATCGACGCGCTCGCCCGGCTCCCCGCCCGCCAGCGGGAGGCGCTCGTCCTCCGCTACTACGCGGACCTGTCCGAAGCGGAGATCGCCAACGCGATGGGCATCTCCCGCGGCGCCGTCAAGAGCCATACGGCGCGCGGGATGACCGCGCTACGCAACGTCCTGGAGCAGTTCACATGACCACCGACCCCCACGACGAGCACGGCGAGATCCTCCGCCGCGCCCTGCACGCGGAGGCGGATACGGTCAACCCCGCGGGCGACGGCCTGGAGCGCATCCGGGCCCGCATCGCCGACGGCCGGAGCCGGCGGTTCGGGCTCGGCCGGTTCGGACCCGCCCGGTTCGGGTGGGACCGGTTCACCGTCGGCTGGGCGCGGCCCGTCCTCGCCGTGGCCGCCGCCGTCGTCGTCGCCGGGCTCGGCGTGACGGCGCCGCAGACCATCGACCTCATCCAGCAGTCCGTCGGCAACAGCGGGCCGTCCGGCGGCGCGCAGAACAACACCGACGGCGACCGCGCCGCGGCCCCGGGGAACCCGGAGTTCCCCGAGCCGCCCTCGGCGGGCGGCACCCCGTCCGGTTCGCCGTCCACCTCCGCGACGACCAGCACCAGCTCGTCGCCGGGGCTGTCGTCGTGCCGCATCCCGCCGCCGGCGGGCACGGCGCCCGCCTCGCCGGGCACGGCCGCCACGCCGACGCCGGCGACCACGCCGTGCCCGAGCGAGACGCCGACGCAGGCGCCGACCACCCCGCCGCCGTCCACGCCGACCACCCCGCCGACCTCGCAGAAGCCCACCGACACGCCCACGCAGCCGCCGGCGAGCACCCCCGCGGGGACGAGCGATGAGGGTTCGGGCACCACGCCCTGACGGGCCCTGACGGCTCCGGCGGCCTCGCCGGGCCGCGCTACCAGCGTCCGGTGGCGGCCAGCAGCACGCTGCCGGCCGCGACCCCGGCCGTCGACGTGCGCAGGACGGTCGGGCCGAGCCGCACCGCGCGGCCCCCGGCCGCGGCGAACCGCTCGAGCTCGCCCTCGGTGATGCCGCCTTCGGGCCCCACCACGAGCACGATGTCGCCGGCGGCCGGCGGCTCCACCCCGCTCAGCGGCGCGCCGGCCTCCTCGTGCAGCACCAGGGCGAGCGACGCGTCCGCGATCCGCGCGGCGACGTCCTCGGTGGAGGCGAGATCCGGCACCTCCGGCAGCCGGGTGCGCCGCGCCTGCTTGGCGGCCTCCCGCGCGGTCGCGCGCCAGCGCCCGAGGGCCTTGTCGCGGCGCTCCGGGCGCCACCGGGTGACGCAGCGCTCCGCCGCCCACGGGACGATCGCGTCCACGCCGGCCTCCGTCATGGTCTCCACGGCCAGCTCGCCCCGGTCGCCCTTGGGCAGCGCCTGGACGACCACGATGCGCGGCGCGGGAGGCGGCTCCCGGTGCCGGGCCAGCACGTCCAGGGTGAGGGACGCGCGGTCGGCGGCGGTGACGACGCACTCGGCCAGCAGGCCGGCGCCGTCGGTCAGGTCGACGCGCTCACCGGGCCGGAGCCGCCGCACGGCCGCCGCGTGCCGCCCTTCGGGGCCGTCCAGGACGACCGTGCCGCGCTCCAGCGCGTCCGCCCCGGCGAGGAACACCGGCGGGCTCATGGGGGCCTCTCAATGCTCGGGATCGCCGCGGCGGCCCTCCCGGTAGGCCGCCGCCACCTCGCTTCAGTGCTGGTTGAAGACGTCCTTGATGCGGGAGAACACGCCGCTGCGGTGGCCCGGGGCGAACTTGCCGGGCGGGCGCTCCTCGCCGCGCAGGGCGGCCAGGCGGCGCAGCAGCTCCTCCTGCTCCTCGTCGAGCCGGCCCGGCGTCTCCACGTTCACGTGGATCATCAGGTCGCCGCGACCGCTCTCGTTGAGGTGCCGGACGCCCCGGTTGTAGAGCGTGATCACCTGCCCCGACTGCGTGCCGGGCTTGATGTCGACGCTCTCGGCGTCGTCCAGCGTCTCGATGGTGACGCTGGTACCGAGCGCCGCCGCGGTCATCGGGATCTCGACCGTGCAGTGCAGGTCGTCGCCCTCCCGCTCGAAGATCGGGTGCGGCTTCTCGACGATCTCCAGGAACAGGTCACCGGGCGGGCCGCCGCCCGGGCCGACCTCGCCCTCGCCGGCGAGCTGGATGTGGATGCCGTTCTCCACCCCGGCCGGGATCTTGACCTTGACGGTGCGCCGGGTGCGGACCCGGCCGTCGCCCGAGCACTCGGTGCACGGGTTGCGGATCACCGAGCCGAACCCGCCGCACGCCGGGCACGGCCGCGCCGTCATGACCTGGCCGAGGAACGAGCGCTGGACCTGCTGCACCTCGCCGCGCCCGTGGCAGGTCTCGCACGTCTCCGGGTGGGTGCCGGGCGCGCAGCCCGACCCGTCGCAGGTGGCGCAGGCCACCGCGGTGTCGATGGACAGCTCGCGGGTCGTGCCGAACGCGGTCTCGGCGAGGTCGAGCTCGACCCGCAGCGTCGCGTTGCGGCCGCGCCGGGCCCGCGACCGCGGGCCGCGCGAGGTGGCCGTCCCGAAGAAGGCGTCCATGATGTCGCTGAACGGGAACCCGGCCGCGCCGAACCCGCCGGCGCCCGCGCCCGCCCCGGAGGCGAACGGGTCCGCGCCGAGGTCGTACATCTCCCGCTTCTTGGGGTCGGAGAGCACCTCGTACGCCTGGGTGATCTCCTTGAACTTCTCCTGGGTCTCCGGATCCGGGTTGACGTCCGGGTGGAGCTCGCGCGCCAGCCGGCGGTACGCCTTCTTCACCTCGTCGGCGCTGGCGTCGCGCCGGACCCCCAGGGTCGCGTAGTAGTCGTTCGCCACCTTACGACCCCGCCAGGATCTGTCCCACGTAGCGTGCCACTGCCCGTACCGCTCCCATCGTGCTGGGGTAATCCATGCGTGTAGGCCCGAGTACTCCGAGCCTGGCCAAGGTGAGGTCGCCGACCCCGTAGTCCGCGGCGACCACCGAGGTCGATCGGAGCCCCAGGTCGGGGTTCTCGGTGCCGATCCGCACCGTAACTGTAGAGGAGTCGCCGGTCTCGCCGAGCAGCCTCATCAGCACCACCTGCTCCTCCAGCGCCACCAGGACCTCCCGCAGGCTCTGCGAGAAGTCGACCGCGGCGAGGTTGGCCGCCCCGGCGAAAACGATCTTCTCCTCGTGCTTCTCGACGAGCGTCTCCAGCAGCACCGACAGCACCGCCGCCGCGACCGGCCGCTCGTCCGGCCCCACCTTCTCGGGGAGGTCGGCGACCGCCGTCGGCACGTCGCCGAGGCCGAGCCCGTCGAGGCACGTGTTGAGCAACGCCCGCAGGTGCCCGATCGATTCCTCGGAGATGGCGGAGGGCGTGTCGATGACCCGCTGCTCCACCCGCCCGGTGTTGGTGATCAGCACCAGCAGCAGCCGCCCCTCGGCGACCGGCACCAGCTCGACGTGCCGCACCGACGAGCGGGTCAGCGACGGGTACTGGACGACCGCGACCTGCCGGGTGAGCTGCGCGAGCAGCCGCACCGTGCGGCCGACCACGTCGTCGAGGTCGTAGGCGCCGGACAGGAACGTCTCGATCGCGCGCCGCTCGGCGACCGACAGCGGCTTGATCGTCGACAGCCGGTCGACGAACAGCCGGTAGCCCTTGTCGGTGGGGACGCGGCCGGCGCTGGTGTGCGGCTGCGTGATGTAGCCCTGCTCCTCCAGCACCGCCATGTCGTTGCGGATGGTCGCGGGCGACACACCGAGGTTGTGCCGGTCCGCGAGGGCCTTCGACCCCACCGGCTCGTTGGTGGAGACGAAGTCCTCGACGATGGCGCGCAGGACGGCGAGCTTCCGGTCGTCCAGCACGGCGTCACCTCCCTCGTCCGGTCGGCCGTTCCGCTGGCACTCCATACTCTAGAGTGCCAATTGTACGGCCCCGTACCCCTGATCGGAGTGCCCGCGCACTCCCCGGATGGCGGCGCGATCCTATCCGTATCGGACGCCGCCGCCCCATCCGTGCCGCGCGCGGCCGCCCCATCGTGCCGGACGCGTCCGCCACGCCGAGGGACGAGGGGCGACGCCGCGCGGCCGTCCCGCCGGGTTAATGTGCGGACCCGTGCGCAGTAAGGACTACGGAAACGACGTGCTCGCCGGCGACTGGCGCAGGCCGCGCAAGGGTCGGATCCCGGAGGTCCCGGCCGAGCTGGGGCTGGTCGCGGAGGACCCCGGCAGCGGCTTCTGCGGCGCGGTGGTCGGCTGCGACAAGTTCGGCGTCACGCTGGAGGACCGGTTCGGCAAGCGGCGCGTGTTCCCGCTGGCCAAGGCCGGCTTCCTGATCGACGGCAAGCCGGTCACGCTGGTCAGGCCCGCCGCGGCGCCCAGGGGACCGGCGCGGTCGGCCTCCGGCTCGATCGCCGTCCAGGGGCTGCGCGCCCAGGTCGCCAAGGAGAGCCGCATCTACGTCGAGGGCGTCCACGACGCCGAGCTGGTCGAGAAGATCTGGGGCCACGACCTCCGCGTGGAGGGCGTCGTCGTGGAGTACCTCGAAGGCGTGGACGATCTGCCCGCCATCGTCGAGGAGTTCGGCCCGGACGAGGGCCGCCGCCTCGGCGTCCTGGTCGACCACCTGGTCGAGGGGTCCAAGGAGTCCCGGATCGCCGCGCGGGTGTCGTCCCCGCACGTCCTGATCACCGGCCACCCGTTCATCGACATCTGGGAGGCGGTCAAGCCCGCCGCCGTCGGCATCCCCGCCTGGCCCCGCATCCCTCGCGGCATCCCGTGGAAGGAGGGCGTCGTCGCCGAACTCGGCTGGGGCGACGACACCGGAGCCGCCTGGAAGCGGATCCTGAACTCGGTCAGCACCTACACCGACCTGGAACCCGCACTCCTGGGCCGGGTGGAGGAACTGATCGATTTCGTCACCGCATGAGCTTCTCAGGTGAGGTCGCGGACCACGGCGTCGGCGAGGAGACGGCCCTTGAGGGTCAGGACGGCCCGGCCGTTCTCGTAGGGGGCCGGTTCCAGCAGGCCCTCATCGATGGCCCTGCGGACGGCCTTGTCGTCCAGGAGGGCCGTGGGGCAGCCCTGGGCGAGGCGTAGTTCGAGCATGACGCGCTCGATGTGGCGGTCGTCGCCGGTGAGGATCTCCCGGGCGTGGGCAGGGGTGGTGCCCTCGGCCAGACGGGACGCGTACGCGGCGGGGTGCTTGACGTTCCACCAGCGGGTTCCGCCGACGTGGCTGTGCGCTCCTGGGCCGACACCCCACCAGTCGGCGCCCGTCCAATAGAGCATGTTGTGGCGGCAGGCGGCGGAGGGATCGGACGCCCAATTGGAGATCTCATACCAGTGCAGGCCATGGGCGCTCAGCATCTCGTCGGCGATGAGGTAGCGATCGGCCATGGCGTCGTCGTCCGGCGCGGTCAGCTCGCCCCGCCTCACCTGGGCGGCCAGGCGGGTGCCCTCCTCCACGATCAGCGCGTACGCCGACACGTGGTCGGGCTCGGACGCGAGGGCCGCCTCCAGGGAGGCCCTCCAGTCGTCGTCGGTCTCGCCCGGCGTCCCGTAGATGAGGTCGAGGTTGATGTGCTCGAAGCCCGCCTTGCGCGTCCACTCGACCACCTGCGGGACGCGTCCCGGGGTGTGGGTGCGCTCCAGCACGGCCAGGACGTGCTCGCGCGCGCTCTGCATCCCGTAGGAGATGCGGGTGAATCCGGCCTCGCGGAGGTCGGCCACGTACGCCTCGTCCACCGACTCTGGGTTGGCCTCCGTCGTCACCTCGGCGCCGGGTGCGAGCCCGAACTCGGTGTCGATGGCGTCCAGGACGCGCCCCAGGTCACCCGGCGGGAGCAGCGTCGGCGTGCCCCCGCCGACGAAGACCGTCTCCACGGGGAGATCGGCGTCCCCGAGGACGCGGCGGGCCATCCGCACCTCGCCGATGGCGGTGTCGGCGTAGGAGTCGCGGCTCGCGCCCGGCCCCAGCTCCGTCGCCGTGTAGGTGTTGAAGTCGCAGTACCCGCACCGCGTCACGCAGAAGGGCACATGCACGTAGAAGGCGAACGGGCGGCCGCCCAGGCCGTCGAGCGCGCCGCCTGGCAGCGAGCCGTCGGCCGGTACGGGGTCTCCGTCGGGAAGCGTCGAGGGCACCCTTCAAGTCTGCCCCGCCCGGCCGCCTGCTCGGGACGCCGGAGCGCCCGCTCATGCCGCCGGACGGCCCGCTCAGGCCGCCGGACCGCCCGCGTGGTACGCCGGTCGCCCGCTCAGGACTCGTCGAGCTTCGCGCGGAGCCAGTCCGGGATGTGGGCGTCGGTGCGGGGGAAGCGGTCGAGGTCCTGGACGTAGGCGGACGCGGTGAGGGGCGGGGTGAAGTCGGGCTCGCCGTCGTAGTCGAACTCGGCGCTGAACCGGCCGGACCGCTCGATCCGCAGCCGCGCGGTGAACCAGGCGCCCTTGCCGTCGCGGTACATGACGCGGCGCAGCTCGTCCATCCTGCCGATGGCCTGGCCGGGCGGGACCGCGGTGCGGCGGTCGCCGGCGGCGTCCTCGACCTCCAGCGAGGCGCTGTCGATGCCGACGGTCGCGCGGAAGGCGAAGTCGAGCCGCTCCCAGCCGTCGGGCGCGGCGGAGCGCAGCGCGCGGACGGCGCCGTTCACCGTCTCCCGCTCCTTCGCAGAACGCAGTACCTGCTCGGGGTGGGTCACGCTACCTCCGGGAGGTCGGGTCAGACCGTCTGGCCGCTGTTCCGACCGTACCTAGATCCGGGCCGAGGTCGAGCAACCGCCGCCGTGTCGTCCGGAAACCGCGCACCGGACGGCCGGAATGCAGCGTGCCGCCCCTCTTGGGTGGATAGTGTCAACGGGATGGTGGAGCAGGGTGCGACCGAGCGGGGACGGGCGCCGGCGCGGGTGCTGCTGCGGGGCGGGCCGGACGGCTGGCACTGCACGGTGGTCGACGGCGCGGGCGGCGAGCGGCGGCACGGCCTGCCCGGCCCGGGGACGCGCTGGTCGACGGGCGGGGACGCCGAGCCGGAGCCGCCGTGGTGGCGCCGCCGCCTCGCCGAGACCGCCGAGGACCTGCGCGAGTCCGTCGCCGAGCGGCTGACCGACGCGACGTTCCGCGACCTCGGCGTGGAGGCCGTGATCACCTGGTTCGCGGTGGACGAGCCGGTCGTCTGGGAGGGGCTCGTCACGCTCCGGGAGGCCGACCCGGCGCGGTTCCCCGGCCGGGTCGCGCCGTTCGTCGTCACGCTGGAGCCGGGCCGCGGCGCGCTGCTGCCGGACGCGAGCCTGCTGTTCTCCACCCTGGCCCCCGACGCGTGGACCGCGCTCGACGCGGTCGCCGAGCGCTGCGGCACCCGCCCGCCGAAGGCGTCGCTGCTGTGCGGGTGGGCCGACCACCGCAGCGTGCGGGTCGGGCGCGGGACGCTGGCGCTGTCCACCGACCGGGGCGAGGACGGCGTGGAGCGGCTCGCCGAGATCTGCGGGACGCGCCCGCCCGGCTGGAGCGGCAACCCCGGGATGCGGTTCCGGCTGGACGGCGTCGACCTGCTCGACGAGCCCGCCGGCGACGTGGTCGCGCTGCTGCGGGAGCTGGGCCACGACGTCGTCCGGCGGGGCCGCGCGGTCCGGCTGGCCGCGTCGGGGCTCACCCTCTACGGGCCCGAGCGGCAGGGCGGGGAGGCCGGTGAGGCGGAGCGGTTCACGGCCGTGTCGCTGCAGCAGCCGGCCGCGCTCGCCGCGCTCGCCCCGCTGCACCGCAGCCGCGCCTGAGGGCTCACCGAGCCGACACCGGCGGGCGACCGCGCCGTCACCGGATCGCGACCGGGGCGCCGTACCTTTCCCGATCATGAGAAGCCGTGCGCGTCATGCCGTGCTCGCCGTGACCGGCGCCGCCCTCGCCGGCGCACCCCTCATCCTCGCCCCGCTCCCCGCCGCAGCCGCCGACGGCGCGATCACCGTCCGGCGCGGCGGCCCCGCCCGGACGCTGCCGTTCACCGCCGGACGGGACGGGGAGGCCGTCATCTCCTTCTCCGCGTCCGCGCCGGGCGTCTCCTGGGCCCGCGAGGGCGCCGAGTCCGCGGTGGTGTCGGTCGCGGTGGACGGGCGCCACGTGACCGACGTCGTCGTCCCTTCCTCCGATCCGGTCCCCCGCAGCTTCGGGCTCGGGCGCGTCGGGGAGGGCCGCCACGAGGTGGCGCTGCGCTTCGCGAAGGGCAGCGCGCCCGCCGCGGCGAGCGTCACCCTCCGGCACGCCCGCGTCCGGATGCCGGAGGCGGACGAGCTCGCCCTGCGGCACGCGCCCGTCGTCGTCGGCCGGACCGGCTGGCCGTTCGGCGACCCCTACCAGAACGCGACCACCGACACCCCGCTGATCGCCTGGCACGAGACGCAGCCCGCCGCGACGCCGGGACACCGCGTCATCGAGTACTCGGTGGTGTGGAGCAACGAGGACGGCGGCACCGACACGCCCGCGCTGATGGCCCGCTGGGGCCGGACCACCGACATCGAGTGGGTGTACCGCGTCGAGGTCGACGCGTCCGGGAACCGGGTCGCCGGCACCGGCGTCTACCAGGCGCCCCTGCACCTGACGCTGAAGTTCGCCGGCCGCTACGAGGGTGACCATCCGGTGCTGCAGACCTGCACGTCGAACAACAACATGTGCGACGTGATCTCGCCGGAGCCGCCGCTGCGCTTCCTCCTCGACGCGTCCCGGACGCGCCCGGAGGGCCGCGCCCGGGAGGCCGTCATGGACCGCGAGCCGTGGACGTACCGGGTCGCGGCGCAGGAGATGGTGCGGGAGGGCAAGATCGAGGACCCGTCCGACCCCGCGACGCGGGAGGTCGGCGACCAGCGCTCGTACCTGTTCGCGGAGTTCGCGAAGACGACGGGCGCGGCGACCGGGATCGGGTCCGTGCCGGGGGTGGCGCTCGGGATCCGGCTGAAGGCCGACCCGTCCGTGCTGTACCGGTCCGACCATGACGAGCGGACCTGGTCGGTGGACCGGGACGGCGCCGTCGCCACCACCGTCGAGCTGCCCGCGGGCACGCGGGTCTCCGACATCGCGAGCATCGAGGCGCTGCGGCGGCCGACCGGGTTCGGCGACAACGGCGCCCCGGCGACGGTCACGTCCGTCAACCGTGGATTCTTCCTGGACGAGGCGTACCTGCCGCAGCCGTCGTCCATCGCCTGGACGGGCTCGGTCACGCTCACGCGGGCGGCACCGTCCGCGGTCATCTGGCGTCCCTGACCCACGGCCGGCGGCCCGGCCCGTGGCGTGAAACGGCCACGGGGCGGGCGGTTCCGGGGAACCGGTTCGAACTCACGGCGCGTCCTAGGAGTCATACACTTCGCGCAACGGCGCGCACCTTCGCACCCTCGCACACGCGAACGCGCAGCGAACTAGAGGAGAGGACGTCCGCCATGGCCTACGGGCCTCCCCCGTCGCCCGGTCAAGGTCAGCAGCCCGGCCAGGGCTGGCAGCAGCCCCAGCAGCAGGCTCAGCCCCAGGCGCCCTGGCAGCAGCCGGGGAACCTGTGGCAGCAACCCCAGCAGGGACAGCAGCCACCGCAGCAGCCGCAGCCCAATGCGGCATGGCAGCAGCCCCAGCAGGGCGGAAGCACCGTCCAGATGCCCGGTCAGATGCCCGGTCAGCCCGGCGGCCCCGGGCCGGACGGCCACGACGACCGGACGTGGGCCCTCATGGCGTACGTGGGGCAGTTCCTCGTCGGCGCCGTCGCGCCCGCGATCGTCTACTTCGGCAAGGCCACTTCGCCGTTCGTCCGGCGGCACGCCGCGCAGGGCCTCAACATGGGCATCGCCGCGATCGCCGTGTGGTTCGTGTTCGGCCTGCTGTCACTGGCCGTCGACATCCTCATCTGGGTGCCGCTGCTGTTCACGGCCGCCGTGATGTTCTTCCTCGTCTACGCCGGACGGGCCGCGAACCGCGGCGAGTTCCGCCGCGTCCCCGCCGTCGTGGCCTGGCCCATCCTGAAGTAGGGCCCGGTAGGCCGCGGCCGACGGGCCCGGGACGGGACGCGGCCTACTTCTTGCCCTTGTCGTCGCCGCCGCCACCGGTGGACAGGGCCGCGACGAAGGCCTCCTGCGGGACGTCCACCCGCCCGATGGTCTTCATCCGCTTCTTGCCCTCCTTCTGCTTCTCCAGCAGCTTGCGCTTGCGGGAGATGTCGCCGCCGTAGCACTTGGCGAGGACGTCCTTGCGGATGGCGCGGATGTTCTCCCGGGCGATGATCCGGGCGCCGATCGCGGCCTGGATGGGCACCTCGTACTGCTGCCGCGGGATGAGCTCCTTCAGCTTGGAGGTCATCATCAGCCCGTACTCGCGGGACTTCTCCCGGTGGACGATCTGGCTGAACGCGTCCACCGACTCGCCCTGCAGCAGGATGTCGACCTTCACAAGGTCGGACTCCTCCTCGCCGCTGGGCTCGTAGTCGAGCGAGGCGTACCCGCGGGTGCGCGACTTCAGCTGGTCGAAGAAGTCGAAGATGATCTCGGCGAGCGGCAGCGTGTAGCGGATCTCGACGCGGTCCTCCGACAGGTAGTCCATGCCGAGCAGCGAGCCGCGCCGGCCCTGGCACAGCTCCATGATCGCGCCGACGTGCTCGGACGGGGACAGCAGCGTCGCCTTCACCACGGGCTCGTAGACGGCGCCGATCTTGCCCTCGGGGAACTCGCTGGGGTTGGTGACGGTGTGCTCGCTCCCGTCCTCCATGACGACCCGGTAGACGACGTTCGGCGCGGTCGAGATCAGCGAGAGGTTGAACTCCCGCTCCAGCCGCTCCCGGACGATCTCCATGTGCAGGAGCCCGAGGAAGCCGCAGCGGAACCCGAAGCCGAGCGCCGCCGACGTCTCCGGCTCGTAGATCAGCGCGGCGTCGTTCAGCCGCAGCTTGTCGAGCGCGTCGCGCAGCTCGGGGTACTGGTCGCCGTCCACCGGGTACAGGCCGGAGAACACCATCGGCTTCGGGTCGCGGTACCCGCCGAGCGGCTCGGCCGCCTGCCGGGACGCGCCGGTGACGGTGTCGCCCACCCGCGCCTGCCGGACGTCCTTCACCCCGGTGATCAGGTAGCCGACCTCGCCGACGCCGAGGCCCTGCACGGGCTTCGGCTCCGGGGAGATCACGCCGACCTCCAGGGTCTCGTGCGCCGCCCCGGTCGACATCATCAGGCTCTTCTCGCGGCGGGACAGGTGCCCGTCCATGATCCGGACGTAGGTGACGACGCCCCGGTAGGTGTCGTACACCGAGTCGAAGATCAGCGCGCGGGCGGGCCCGTCCGGGTCGCCGACCGGCGCCGGCACCTCCGCGACGATCTTGTCGAGCAGCTCGCGGACGCCCTCGCCGGTCTTGCCCGACACGCGCAGCACGTCGGAGGGGTCGCAGCCGATGATGCCGGCCAGCTCCTCGGCGTACTTGTCCGGCTGCGCCGCGGGGAGGTCGATCTTGTTCAGCACCGGGATCAGGTGCAGGTCGGCCTCGATCGCCAGGTACAGGTTCGCGAGCGTCTGCGCCTCGATGCCCTGCGCCGCGTCCACCAGCAGGACCGCGCCCTCGCACGCCGCCAGCGACCGCGACACCTCGTAGGAGAAGTCGACGTGCCCCGGCGTGTCGATCAGGTTGAGCACGTGGTCGACGCCGCCGGCCGTCCACGGCAGCCGGACGGCCTGGCTCTTGATCGTGATCCCGCGCTCGCGCTCGATGTCCATGCGGTCGAGGTACTGGGCGCGCATCTGCCGGTCCTCGACGACACCCGTCAGCTGCAGCATGCGGTCCGCGAGGGTCGACTTGCCGTGGTCGATGTGCGCGATGATGCAGAAGTTGCGGATGATCGCGGGATCGGTCTTGTCAGGCTGGGGCGCTGGCACCGGGGTCCGTTCGCAAAACTCACTGGTGGACATGGATATGTGTGCTTCCATAGTCCCATGCCGGGCGCGGTGCTCCGTGCACGGCCCGGTTTGGGGCGGGCCCCGGTGATTGGTAAGCTGTGCGACTGCGTGTGGCGTAGCGTCGTGCCCCGGGGGCACCGTCCCGCCCCCGTCCAGACATTCGTCAGAACCTGCCGGTGGCAGGCCAGGATCGCAACCAAGCTGAGGCACTACGACGTGGCTAACATCAAGTCCCAGATCAAGCGCAACAAGCAGAACGAGAAGGCCCGCCTGCGCAACAAGGCCGTCAAGTCCGAGCTGAAGACGGCGATCCGCAAGTTCCGCGAGGCCGCCGAGGCCGGCAACGCCGAGGCCGCCGTCGCCGCCCAGCGCGCCGCCGCGCGCAAGCTGGACAAGGCCGCCAGCAAGGGCGTCATCCACAAGAACCAGGCCGCCAACCGCAAGTCGGCGATCGCCAAGCAGGCCGCCGCCCTGCAGGCCGAGTAGGACCGCACGCCAGGGGCCGGCCGCAGCGCGCGCCGGCCCCGACGCATGTCCGGGCCCATGGACGAACGCCGCGCGGTGAAGATCTCGAAGTATCTCGCCGGGCATCTGCGGCACCGCCCCGAGCGGATCGGGCTCACGCTCGACGCCGAAGGCTGGGCGGACGTCACCGAGCTGCTCGCCGCCGCGGCGCGGCACGGCTTCGCGCTGACGCGCGCCGAGCTGGAGCACGTCGTCCGCGTCAACGACAAGAGGCGCTACGAGCTGGACGGGGAGCGGATCAGGGTCGTCCAGGGCCATTCCGTCCCGGTCGATCTGAAACTGCCGCCGGTGCCGCCGCCGGAGTTCCTCTACCACGGCACGGCCGGTCCCTCCGTCGCCGCGATCATGCGGGACGGGCTCCTGCCGATGGGCCGGCACGCCGTCCACCTGTCCCCCGACCGCGAGACGGCCCGGCGCGTCGGCGCCCGCCGCGGCCGGCCCGTCGTCCTGGTCGTCGAGGCCGGGCGGATGGCCGCGGACGGGCACGAGTTCCGGGTCAGCGCGAACGGGGTGTGGCTGACCGGCTCCGTCCCGCCGGAATATCTGCGCGAATGATCTCGGCGGCCGCCCAGTCGGGCAGGGGCCGCACCCATTCGGGGCCCTCCTCCGCCCCGAACAGGTACCGGTGGGGGACGATGCCACGAAGGGCGCGGTGCACGTCCAGCCGGTCGTCGATCATGTGGGTGATGCCGAGTTCCGCGCAGTGCCCGGCCTTGTCCGCCCGCTTGCGGCAGAAGCGCACGTTCTCCCGCGGCAGGCCCGTCCGGGCGTAGAAGTCATGGCGGTCCAGCCATGCCAGCGTCCGCTTCTGGATGCGCTCACCGCATTTGGAGATGATCCACGCGCGCCCGCCGAAGGCGGCGATCAGCCCCGGCAGCACCTCGTAGACGCCTTCGGTCGCCGGCGACGCCATGGCGTCCTCGAAACCGCCGCTCAGGAACGCGGTGTCGTCGTCGCCGGGAGCGAGCAGCCCTCCGTGCACGACCCGGCCGAAGTCGACGCCGAGCCGGGGTTCGATGTCCATGCCTCAACTGTCGGGCGTCGCCGCCTAAAGCAGAACTATGAATCGAGCGTCTGACTATAGTTTGCGGCTATGGATCTGAGCCGCCTTTCCACGGACGCGCTCGCCTCCTTCGCGGTCTTCGCCGAGCACCTCAACTTCACGCGCGCCGCCGACGAACTCCACATCTCCCAGCCCGCCCTCCACGTCAAGGTGCGGAAACTGTCGGAGACCCTCGGCCGCCCGCTCTACACCCGGCACGGGCGCCGCCTCGCGCTGACCCCCGCCGGGGAGCAGGTCGCCCGCTTCGCCCGCGACCTCGACGCCCGCGTGTCGGCGTTCCTGGACGCCGTGCACGGCACCGCCGCGTCCCGCGTCCCGACCCTGGCCGCCGGGGAGGGCGCCTACCTGTACCTGCTCGGCGACGCCGTCCGGCCCGGGATCCGCCTGATCAACGGCGACCGCGCCCGCACCCTCACCGCCGTCCGCACCGGCCGCGCCGACGTGGGCGTCGCCGTCCTGGACGTCCTGCCGGCCGACGTCGCGACCGAACCGCTGGCCTCCTACCCGCAGACCCTCGTCATGCCGGACGACCACCCCCTCGCCGCGCGGGACGGCGCCCTCGCCCTCGCCGACCTCGCGGGCGCCGACCTGATCGTCCCGCCCCCGGCCGGGCCGCACCGGGTCCTTCTCGAACGCGCGCTGCGCGCCGCCGAGGTCCCGTGGACGCTCGCCGTCGAGGCCGAGGGCTGGCCGCTCATGCTGCACTTCGTGGCGCTGCGCATCGGCCTGGCCGTGGTGAACGGCTGCGTGCCCCCGCCTCCCGGCCTGACCGCCCGCGAGATCATCGACCTGCCCGCGGTCCCCTACTACGCTCTGCACCTGCCGGACCGCGCCGGCGACCCCGTGGTCACCGGCCTCCTGGCCACCGTCCGCACCGCCGTGAGGAGCACGCCGTGCACTTCGAGACCTCCGTCGACATCGCCGCCTCCCCCGAGACCGTCTGGAAGCTCCTGACGGACGTCGAGCGCTGGCCCGAGATGACCGCGTCGATCGACCGCGTCGAGCTCCTCGACAAGCCCTTCGCCGTGTCGAGCCGGGCCCGCGTCCACCAGCCGAAGATCCCCGCCGCCGTGTGGACCGTGACCGAACTCACCGAGGGCGAGGCCTTCACCTGGGAGTCCCGCTCCCCCGGCGTGACCACGACCGGGGTGCACGCCCTCACCCGCACCGGGGACGGGGTCACCGTCCGCCTCACCCTCGACCAGAAGGGCCCTCTCGCTCCCCTGTTCGGCCTGCTGACGGGCCGCCTCACCCGCCGCTACGTCACGATGGAGGCCGACGGCCTCAAGGCCAAGGCCGAACAGGCCTGACGGTCAGCCGCGGGCGGCGACGATCTGGGCGACGGTCTTCTCCAGGGCGTACGCGGGATCGGCGGCGCCGCCCTTGACCTGCTCGTCCGCCGCGGCCACCGCCGCCAGCGCCCGCGCGACCCCGTCCCCGGACCAGCCGCGCAGCTGCCGCTGCACCCGGTCGATCTTCCACGGCGGCATGCCCAGCTCCTTCGCCAGCGCCGCGCCCCGCGCCCCGCGCGGGGCCCCGCCGACCTTCGCGAGCCCCCGCACCCCCTGGGCGAGCGCGCTGACGATCAGTACCGGCGCCACCCCGGTGGCGAGCGCCCACCGGAGCTGCTCCAGCGCCTCGGCGAGCTGCCCCTCGATGGCCTTGTCGGCGACCGTGAACCCGCTGACCTCGGCGCGGCCCCGGTAGTAGCGCGCGACGGCGGCGTCGTCGACCTTCCCCCCGGTGTCGGCCACGAGCTGGCTGCACGCCGCCGCCAGCTCGCGCAGGTCGTTGCCCACGGCGTCGACCAGCCCGCGGGCGCCGTCCGCCGAGATCTTCCCGCCCGCCCGGCGGATCTCGGCCCGGACGAAGTCGACCCGCTCCCCCGCCTTGGTGACCTTCGGGCACGCCACCTTGCGCGCCTTGAGCTTGGTGAGCCCGTCCACCAGCGCCTTACCCTTGGCCCCGCCCGGGTGGACCGCCACCAGGACGACCTCGTCCGCCGGGTTCTTGGCGTACTTCAGCACCTCGGCCGTGAGGTCCTTGCCCAGGTCCTGCGCGGACCGGATCACCAGTACCTTGCCGCCCCCGAACAGCGACGGCGACGTCAGCTCCGAGATCCGCCCGGGCTCCAGCCCGCCCGGCGCGAGATCGATGACCTCGGCCTCCGGGTCGCCCGCCCGCACGGACGCGACGACATCCGCGACCGCCCGCTCCACGAGCAGCTCTTCGTCCCCGACGACCAGAACAATGGGCTCAACCGACACCCCGCCAGCATGCCACGCCCCCGCCCCCTACCGCGCCGCTCCCGCCAGCCCGGAGACGGCACAGCGCCGACGCAAGGCCGGCGGCGCCGGCCGGGCGGGGAGGTGGCGTCAGCTGCGCCACGAGGCGGCACGGGCCGGGCCGCAGAGGTGGCGTTGGGCGTGCCGGTTCGCAGGCCCTGGTCATCTGCGGGAGACGGCGGCGACGGATGCACCTGTGCGGACGATGGCTATGTCTCCCTCCTGGTCGGTGCGGTGGATCCGGGTGTGGAGGCGGCGGAGGAGGCCGAGGGTCGTCGCGGACGGGTGGCCGTAGTCGTTGTGCTCGCCGACCGAGATCAGGGCGATGGACGCGTGGGCGGCGGCCAGGAAGCCGGGGTCCTGGCTGCGGGAGCCGTGGTGCGGCACCTTCAGGACCTGGACGCGGGGGACGGCGGTGCGCAGGACACGTTGCGCGTCCGCTTCGAGGTCGCCGGCCAGCAGGGCGCTGAAGCCCGGCCTGCGGGCGACGAGGACGACGCTCGCGTTGTCGAAGCATAGCTTTTGAC
Organism: Actinomadura meyerae; assembly: GCF_900188445.1. GTDB lineage: Bacteria > Actinomycetota > Actinomycetes > Streptosporangiales > Streptosporangiaceae > Spirillospora > Spirillospora meyerae. The sequence goes on along the minus strand of NZ_FZOR01000001.1, from coordinate 72,271 downwards.
ATAAGTGTGAGCTTCCTCACATCTGCGCAGGTCACATCTGCTTTTCGGCCTACTGAGGGCGCTCAGCCCGCTCCCCTGAGCCTGCTCGCGACCATGCCCGCCGCGTCCACCGGGTTGTCGGCCTCGATGATCCACTCGCCCCACGAGGCGTAGCGGAACCACAGGCGGTCGTTGTCGCTGGGCCGGTAGACGCAGGTGACCAGTGCCGAGGGCTCGGGGTTGTCCTCGCAGCAGCCGTCCCCGTCGGGGTCGGAGACGGCCAGCCCCTCGGGCGTGATCTTGACGTCCAGGTCGTAGAGGTCGAGCCGCTGCATGAGGGCGTACAGGTGCGCGTGCTGCTGGGCGGTGGGGGTCTCCGTGTGTGTCATAGGACACAACTTAGACGCACCTCGATGCACCTTGCCACAGGTAGACGCACCTAGGGATAGGTAGACGCACCTAAAGCGCATTAGGGACACCCCGATACGGTTTAGTGCATGATGGATCTGGACGGAATCGACCCGCTGCACGTGCAGCTCGCGGCCGTCCTGCGCAAGCGGATCGACGACGGCACCTACCCGCCGCGCTCGAAACTGCCGTCGATCAGCGAGCTGTGCGAGGAGTCCGGCCTCGCCAACACGACCGTGCAGAAGGCCCTCACGATCTTGAAGGACGAGGGCCGCGTCAGGGGCGTGAAGGGGCGCGGGACCTTCGTGCTCCCGCAGGACGAGAGCGAGTGACGCACCGTGTCCGGTCTCACGCTGCGTGACCGCCGGGCACCCTAGACCGCCCTATAGGACCGTACTACTCCCCAGTAACAAGCCTCCCCGATCACCGTCAGTGACGGCCGAGGACCCAGCCTGAGAGACTGAGCCATGCGACAGATCGAGTTCCAGGCGATCGACCCGGACACCGGGGCTCGCACCCCTCTCCCCGATGTCCAGACGTGGGACCTCTCCCCGATCCGAGGCGAACAGGGCGTCGTCCGGCTCACCTACCCGAGCACCGGCCAGGGCTTCGAGGCCCTGCATATGCACGTGCAGGCCGACCGTGACGTCTTCCTCGCGCTGCGGGTGGACGGCATCGAGAGGCCCGGCCTGACCGTCATCATCAGCGAGTCCAAGGGCGATACCGCCGACCCCGAGGCCGTCTGGTCCTTCTCCGGGCGCTTCCAGACGCAGCTCCTCGATGAGGCGATCGTGGCGCCCGACACGGAGTCGGACTTCGGCGAGGTCCCCGACGCGGAGCGGGAGTTCTCGACGGCCACGGCTGGCGAGATCATCGGCACCCTGTGCCAGGAGGCCGCGGCTCGCGGAGCCCTCGCGGGCGTGGGCCTGGGCTCGTTCTCCTTCACCCACGACAGCACGGGCGCCCCGTGGGCGAAGATCACCACGCTGACCCTCGCGCCGGGCCAGACCGTGCTGGAGGTGCTGAACACCCTCACCGAGCAGGGGCTCTGCGAGTGGTACATGGACGGCCTGGAGCTGGGCCTCTACAACCCCGGCAACTTCGGGCGCGACCTCACCGCCCTCGACCCGCCCGTGATCTTCCACGGCCCCCGCGACCTCACCGACGCGCCCCGCACACACTCGGTGAAGAACAGCGCGACGTCGGTCTACGTGGCGGGGAAGGACGGGCTCTACCTCGACCGCACCGACCCCACCGCGCTCGCCCGCCGTGGTCGGCGCATCGAGGTCTACGGCTCGGCGGGGAACATCGCGGACGAGGGCACGCTGACGGCCTACGCGGAGACCCGCCTCGCGCAGCTCACCCCCGGCACGCTGGAGGTCTCGCACGGGCTGGCCATGGCCGGAGGCGGGCCGCTGCCCATCGACGACTTCGACATCGGGGACTGGGTCTGGAGCGACACCGGCAACGGCCTGGAGAAGCTCCAGGTCGCGCAGTGGTCCGTCTCGATGGACAAGGCCGGGAAGCTGACGGGCACCGTCACCCTCAACGACCTCATCGCCTCCAGGGCGGCTCAGCTCGACCGCGCGATCAAGGCCCTGTCCGGCGGCCGGACGGTGGTCGGCACCTCGGCGCCTCCGCCCGAGCCGGCCGACTCCGTCGCGCCCGCCGCACCCTCGGGCCTGGTGGCCTCCTCGCTGGCCTACACCACCTCGACCGGGCAGACACAGGCCCAGATCACCGGGGCGTGGGCGGCGGTGACGCTCAACGAGGACGGGAGCCCGTGCGAGGACCTGCGCGGGTACCGGGTGCGGTGGCGCTACACCGACCCCGACTTCGGGGCCGACTGGCACTCGGCCGGGGAGACCGACGCCGCCGGAGGCGAGACCCTCTCGTGGTCGCCGGTCGCGCCCGGCCTGACCGTTCAGTGGCAGGTGGCCGCCTTCGACGACGCGGGCAACGTGTCGGACTGGTCGGCCGTCTCCGAGGTGCTGACCGGCGCTGACGCGACCCCTCCGCCCGTGCCGTCCGCCCCCGTGGTGACGGCGTACCTCGGTCAGCTCAAGGCGGTGTGGGATGGGCTGGGCGCCTTCGGGGAGGTCATGCCCGCCGACTTCGCCCGCTGTGAGGTGCACCTGTCCACCGTGAACGGGTTCACCCCCAGCTCCGCGACGCTCGTGGACACCCTCCGCACGGCGGGCACGTCGGTCCTGACGGGCCTCACCTACGGCACCGAGTACTTCGTCCGCCTGGTGACCGTGGACGTGAGCGGGAACGCCTCGGCCGCCTCGGTGCAGGCGTCCGGGGTCCCGCGCACGGTGGGCCTGGAGGACATCGCGTTCAAGGACCGGGGCAACCTCATCGAGGACGGGTCCTTTGAGGACGCCTCAGTCCGGCACCAGCGCGCCCAGGCGGCGGGCATCGGCTCGGCGTTCTCGTTCGCCGACACCATCGCGGCCTACCACGGCCGGTGGGTGCTGGCCATGAACGCCACCGTGGACGAGGGCACCACGCGGGAGCTGAGCCTGTCCGGGCTGATCCCGGTCGTCGAGGGGGATGAGTTCTACCTGCGGGTCGCCGCGCGCCGGACGGCCGCCACGGACGGCACGCTGCGCGTGATCACCCGCTTCTACGACAGCGAGGAGGACTTCCAGCGCTCCGAGGTGCTCGACGTCGCCCCCGGCGCGGCCTCGCAGGACTGGGCGGAGTTCGGCCGGGTGCTGGCCACCCTCGCGGACTCCCAGGCCAACGCCTACATGTCCTTCGCGGTGCAGCTCCTCCCCGACAACACCGCCGGGTTCTGGTACCTCGACATCGTGGAGGCCCGGCCGCGCATCGGGACCCTGCTGATCCAAGACCTGGCCGTGACGAACGCGAAGATCGCGGACCTGGAGGTCGGGAAGCTCACGGCGGGCGCGCTCCAGGCGGAGGTCACCGTCTCGGGGCGCATCGCCACGAGCCTTACGGGCGAGCGGATCGAGATCAACAACGCGGGCCTGTTCAAGTACGCCGCCGACGGCACGACCCTCGTGGAGATCAGCAAGGACGACGTCATCGTCACGGGGTCGCTCCAGACGAAGACGACCACGAGCAGCCGCATTGAGATCGGCATGGGAGACGCTCGCGACTCAACGGTCTACTACGACGTCAACGGGCACAGCACCGCCTTCCTCGGGCAGTCCTATAGCGGGACCACAGGCGACCCGCTCAACCACGGGCTGTTCGTCGGTTCCCCGGATCTTGATGGCTCTGCGTTCTTCGGAGTCGTGGGTTCCACCGAAAGCCCGTCAAGCCATATCGGCTTCATCCTGAACAAGATCAAGAGCGACGGCTCCGGCGTCGATAGCGCCATCACCATCAATAAGGGCGAGCGCGACCAGATCGCGCTACGCGACGGGGAGAGCAACACACTGGCCAGGCTCTTCCTCGGAGAGGTCTACAGCGGTGGCCTCAGCGGCACCTGGGAGGGCATGGGCATCTACGGCACCAACGGCGACCCGACCAACTACATCCACATCACCGAGCAGCGCTTCTACTGGAAGGGCACCAAGCAGACCGGGGACACCGCCGTCATCACCATCGACGCGGCCGCCGCTGAGTTCGGCTTCGAGAACGGCTCGGGCAGCGAGAGCCGCGAGGGCGTGACCTTCTTCGAGAACTCGATCGCGGCCTACCGGGGGTCGCAGCACCAGTTCAAGCGTGACGATGACACGACCTGGGCGAGCTGCTTCGCCCTCGACTTCAACCCGCAGTCGGCTCGCGCGGCCAAGACGGACGTGCAGGCGCTCCCCACGCCCGGCCTCGACGTCGTGCGCGGCGCTCCGGTCGCGGCCTGGCGGTACGCCTCCGCCCCCGAGCAACTCCACGCCGGGCCGATGCTCGAAGACCTGCCCGAGTGGATGCGCACGACGGCAGAGCCTCAACCGGCTCGGACAGCGCCTCCTCCGAGCCCTTCCCCCGAGCCTCCCGCAGACATGCGGATGCGCGTCGTGGACGGGACGATCCTGGTAGACGAGCCTGAGCGGCGGGAAGCCCCTCGGCCGGAGTCGGCGGAGGACGAGACCCCGGCCGAAGTGACCGCGCCCGTCCCGCCGCCCGCCTCGTCGTACTCGATGGTCTCGATGATGGGCGTGATCCTCGCCGCGCTCCGCGAGCTTGACGCAGAGCTGGACGAGATCCGCGCCGAGAAAGGCCGGCCCGTGCCCGCCCGCAAGACCGCCCTGCCCACGTGACCGAAGGCGATACTGGACCAGAGAGGAAGGACCGTCATGAACAGCACCGACAGCACTCACCCGCCGGTCCGCCGCATGTCCCCCAGGGCGGCGGCGACCCGTTCCCTTCGCCTGGCCGAGCGCCTCACCGGAGAGGCCCGCCGCGAGGCCCTGGCCGCGCACGCGGCGATGGTCTTCCCCGCGCGCTCCTGCCCGGTGCGGAAGTTCTGAGCCCGCCACCACTTCGACCCGCGCGCCGTACCGCCCCGCTGGAGGAGACATGACCGCCCCCGCCCCCGAGCAGGCCGCCACCACCGCGCCCGCGCCTGCGCCCGCCCTCGTGCCCCTGCCCGAGGGCCGTTACGCCTGCGCCGACTGCGGGGTGATGGCTCCCGAGGGGGCCCCGTTCTCCTCGAAGGTGCCCGTCTTCAAGGGCCAGTGGTACTCCGGCCCCGGAACTCGTGTGCCCACCCACGCCGGGGACGTGCTGCTCGCGCGCTGCCCCTCGTGCGCCCGGCGGGCGTCGCTGGCCGTCCGCCTGCTGTCGGCCCGCCCCGATGTGCTGGCCCGGCGCGGCACGGTCGCCCACGAGCACCTCGTGGCGGCCCTGTGCGGGCTGACGGTCGCAGGCGGGTCGCCCACCGACCACAGCGACCCCGAGCGGCTGATCCAGGAGTTCGCCGCCGGGGGCGTGGCCGCGCGCTGGTCGTCGCTGGCCGCCGACCACCCCGGAGAGTGCACGTCCGCGCCCTGGGCGCACGTGCCCGACGAGGTGCGCGCCGACCTTCGAGGGGTCGCCGCCCGGCTGCTGGCCGTCCGCAAGGCGGCCGGTGAGCCGCCGGTCGATCTGGCCCCGCCCGCCGGGGGCGGCTGCGCGATGTGCGGGCTCGCCTCGGTGCGCCTCAGCGCGGCCCAGGTCGTCAGCCAGGGCGGCCGGGAGCAGGCCCGCGCGAAGGTGTGGACCCCGCGCACCGTGGAGGGCCGGGACGGCGCGCTGTGCACCCCCTGCAACGACGCTGCCGAGCGGGCGGGCGCCGTGGGGTGGTCCGCCTTCGAGCGGGCGTACCTGGAGCACCTGCGGCGCGCGGGCGTGGACGACATCGAGCGCGCGAGGGTGCGCCGCCGCCTGGAGGACCGCGAGCTGACCGTCCGCCCCTGGTGCACGAGCGGGGCCGCCGTGTCCTCGGTCCCCTGGGCGCACGTCCGGGCCTGACGGCCATACGATGGCGGTGCGCCGGAGTCGTGACCGGTCGTTCCCTTGGGACGACGCCCGCCTAGTCGAGAGTGCGGGCGGTGGACTCCCTTGGGACGTCGCCCACCCCGCCTAAATGTCAGGGGGCGGGGCGGGGCGGCGGAATCCCTCTCCCTCTCCTCCCTCTCCCGGCCGGGTTCGGTTCTTGGGTTCTCGTTCGGTACAGGCGTTGGGTCCGGTCTCCGGAGGGCGTCAGGTGTTGGGTCTTGGGTCTTGGGTCCCTAAGTCAGAGACTTAGGGGAACCCAAGAACCCAAGACTCCCAACGACCTGCCTCGCCTTCTTCGGTCAGAACCGAAGAACCCAACAAAGATGCAGGTCAGGGCGTACCACATGCTTCGGTCCTCCCTTCGGTTCTTCGGTCAGCCCTTCGGTTCGCCTGGGTGGCGACCGAAGAACCGAAGAACCGAAGGGAGAGAAGGCCGCCTACGGCATCGCCATGGCCAGCAGACCGCCTACGGCATCGCCGTGGAATGGATGAGCGGTCGGCCTGCGGCCTCGGTCCGGTCGGCCCGCTGCTCCCTTCGGTCGCGAGCGCGGGCCACCGGGCCGTGACCTCAGTCCTCGTCGTCGGGCTGGTAGTTGGACGGCCAGTAGTGCAGGCGCCGGTAGTAGGGCTTGAGCCCCGCCTTGGCGCACGCCCGGCAGTTCTGCCCGCACTTGGTCTCGACGAGGAGCTCCATGTTCACGGCGCGGGTCCGGCCAGCCAGGTTCATCCCCTTCGAGCCGCAGTCCACGTTGTCGGTCAGCTCGGCCCCGTGGGCGCCGGGGTGCTCGGTCACGTAGAGCATGATCTTCCCGGCCGCCTCGTCGGCCTCCTTGTCCTCCTCGGTGGGGTTGACGGGCAGCTCCGGGCTCACGTTGGGCGGCAGGGCGTCCACCAGCACCGGGCGGCCGGTCTCCTCGGACAGGACCACCTTCGTGGGCCGGATCGGCACGCCGCCCAGCCGGGGGTTCACGCTGAACCAGCGCGACGAGGCGGGGTCGTCGGAGTCGCCCGAGGAGTACCGCCACAGGCCGTCGGCGCCCGTCTGGGAGCCGACGCCGCCCATCGGGTGCCCGCCGCTCATCGTGTTGTGGAAGACCGCGAGGCCGTTGGGGACGTCGATCTCGCGCAGCAGCCTGCGGAACGCGGCGTACCACTCGCCGTAGCGGTTCATGTCCCCGCCGAGGATCGCCGTCACGCCGTCCACGATCACCGCGAAGGGCGGCAGCTCGTCCGACCCGTCGCACTCCTCGCACGCGGTCAGCTCGTGCGCCCACCGGTCGTACTTCTCGGGGTCGGTGACGTCGAACCAGGAGGCGCCGCCCATGTCTTCGAGGTGGGCGATCCTGAGCGCGTCGGGCGTGAAGGACCCCCAGCCACGATCCGGCCCCACGGCCGCCTCCATGTCGTCGCGGGGCGTCTCGGCGTTGATGAGCACCACGCCGCGGCCCCGGTTGCGGTCCGGCGGCGGTTCCTCGGCGTCGTCGTCGTCCTCCCAGTTCCAGTACTCCAGCTCGGTCACCGGGTCGAAGTGGCCGAGGAACCGGTAGCCGGGCAGCACGAGCGCCTTCGCGAGGTCCGCGACGAGCGTCGTCTTGCCCGCCTTCGCGTTACCGCCCAGTACGGGGATGTGCCCCCACGGCCACAGGCCGGAGATCAGCATCCGGCGCGGGGCGTCGTCCCGGCGGTCGCGGTCGCCCCACTGGGGCAGGTGGTCGTAGGTGCCGAGCAGGCGGTCACGGACGCGCTGAGCGGGCCGGCCGGTGATCGGGGTCCCGTCGTCCTGGGTGAGCTGGCCCTGGCGGATCAGCTCGCCCCTCAGCTCCGGCGCGACGGGCGCCCGGTAGTTCCCCCGGACGTCGGCGCCCACGAGCTCCGCGCCCGCGTGAACGGGGCCGATCAGGCGGTAGGTCTTGCCCTGGTATGAGATCCTCATCGTGCCTCTCCTTCGTGGATCTGTAGGGGGGAACGGCCTCGGTTCCTGACGAGCACCGGGGCCGTTCGCTTGCCTGGGGCCGGGTGGGCGGCGGTCATGCGGCCTCCAGCGCCCTCGCGCACTCGGCGTAAGCCGCGCGCATCTCGTCCGCGACCTGCGCGGGTGAGGGGACGGGCACGGGGCTGAGCGGCCGGGGCAGCCTCCGCCACCAGCGGCGGTAGTGCCTGCCGCACCACCCGCGCGCGTGCCTGGGGCGCCCGCAGCCGGGCACCGAGCACAGGCGGGGCGCGGGCCGCTCCGTCTCGGCCTCCTTCTCCCAGCGCCACCGCTTCCACGAGGGGTCGTCGGTGAGCCAGCCGGGCGGGTGGCTCCGGCCCTTGGTCTTCCGGGCGCTCATCTTCACCGCACCTCCCGGCACAGCTCCACGAGGGACTCCAGGCCGTTCAGGAGCGCCCTCTCGCGCGCCTTGAGCGCGGCCAGTTCCTCGGCGGCCGGGCCGGACGGCACCAGCGGCACGCCGAGCAGCTCCGACAGCGAGACGGCCTCGTTGAGGCTGAGGGGGCGCTGCCCGGCCTCCAGCTTCGCCACGGTGGTCTGCCGCCAGGACGGATGGCCTCGCTCCCTCATCTGCGCCGCGAGGCGCTCCTGAGACATGCGCATCTCGCGACGCCGGGAGAGGCAGCGCTTCATGAAGTCCTCGGCAGCGCTCACCGGCCCTCACCGCCCCTCACGCTCGCGAGCAGCGCGGCCACGCGGGCGCACTGGTCGTCGGTGAGGGGCGGGAGCGCGGCGGCCACAGCGGCGGCCTCGGCCTCGCGGGCGGCCTCCTCGTCCGTGAGGGCGGGGGCGGGGGCGGCCGGGGCCTGAGCGGCGGCGGCCATCACTGCTCGACCTCGAACTCGTCCGCGACGTTCGAGAGGTCGCGGACGACGGCGTCGGGGCCGAATGAGGCGTACCCGGCGCGGTCCTTCGAGGCGATGTACGCGGCCACCTCGTTGAGGTCCACGCAGGCGGCCTTGACGCCGGGCAGGCGGTAGACCGGGACGCTCCCGGCCTTGATCCAATTGCGGATCGTGGCGTACGACTTGCCGCTTTCCTGGGCGGCACGGTGCAACGTCGCGAAACGACGAGCCATTGGGCTACTCCTGCGAACGAAGTAGCACCGTCGCGGGCCTCATCGGGAGGCGCGCTCTCTCGCTGCTCCTGCTCCTGGGGCCTCCGGGTGCAGCGTCTCCCCAGGTGGGGGACGCACGGCGCCAGGCGTGCAGTTCCCGTGCTCCCGAGCGATCAGCAGCGCGACCCTCGGGCGGGTGGTTCTTCCTGCCTCAATTCTACCATTTGCCGCGTGCGGCCCTCAGATCAAATCTGAGGGCCTTTCACGGCCTTTCCCGTGCTCAAGTCCGCGCGAACTCTCGCGGGCTCTCTCCGTTCATTTCTGCCATTTCATCGGCAGAGGACTCGACCACCGGCCCGATCACGATCCGGTCCGAGGTCCACGCCTGGCCGTTCTGCGCGGCGGGCTGCACGGTGACCGTCACCACCGTCCGCACGACGGCGCGCTGAACGTCCACGGGCGCGCTCAGGAACGCCGCGCCGGGGTCGGGCGCGTGGAGCACCTCGGCGGCGGCCGACCGCTGGAGCCCGGACGCCATGCGGGCGTCGATCTCCTCGATCTCGGCCTCGATCTTCGCCGCCTTGCGCTTGTAGTCGGCGGTCCCGATCTCGTCGGCGTCCCACTCCGCCTTCGTCCTGTCCAGGCTGGCCACCAGCACCGCGCGGCGCTCGCGGTCGGCGCTCACGGCACCGCCGTCGCCCTCGGTCAGGGCGGCGACGATGCGCGGGTCACGGACGAGGGCGGCCACCACCTTGCGCACGTAGTCATCGGTCTTGCCCGCCGCGATGGTCAGGTGGTTCTTGGCCGTGCACCGGTAGTCGTAGCGGCGGCCGCCCTTGCGGCTGCTGATCGGGGCGGCCCGCATCGTCGCGCCGCACCCGTCCCGGTCGCAGATGTAGGTGTTCGTGCCCAGCCACCGGGCGTCGTTGTTCGTCTGGGTGCGCCGCGAGGGGTCGGTCAGCACCGCGTGAACCGCGCGCCATGTGTCCTCGTCCACGATCGCGGGCCACTGCGCGCGGCCGAGGATCTCGACGTCGCTCCGCTTGGCGAGCCCGCTGTGGATCAGCCCGGCGTTGCGGGGGCGCACGAGGACGTCACGGAGCTGCACGGCGCTCCACGTCCTGCCCTTCGAGGTCCGGCGGCCGGCCTCGTTCAGCTCGCGCGCCACGGCGGCCAGAGAGCGCCCGGCGAGGATCGCCTTCGTGGCCTCGCGGATGACCTCCGCCTCGGCGGGGCGGACGGTCATGCCGTCCTTCTCGTAGCCGTACGGGCGGGGGCCGCCCCGGTACTTCCCCGCCTCGGCCACCTGCCGCTTCTTGCGGCTCACGCGCTCCCCGATCCTCTCGGCCTCGGCCGCGTCCCATGCCGCGATGGTCAGCGCGACCGCGCGGCCGTCCGCCGTCGAGAGGTCGTGCCCGCCCGAGACCACGGTCTTGATGCGGATGCGCCCGGCGTTGGCCAGCTCGATCAGGGTGATCCACTCCGCCGGGCGGCGGGTGAGGCGCGAGTTCGAGTAGGCGAGGACGGCGTCTATCCGGCCCGCCTTCACCGCGCGGAGCATCTCCTCGTACTGGGGCCGGGGCTTCTTCGAGCGGGTGGACGCGCTGATGTCGTTGTCCACGAACACGGCGACCACGTCCCAGCCGAGCCGGGCGGCCAGCTCGCGGCAGTCGGCCTCCTGGCGCTCGACTCCCAGCGCCTCGCCGTCGCGGTCCTTGCTGATCCTCGCGTATATAGCGGCCCTCACTTGCACTGTCCCCTTCCCTCGCAGCGAGGGCAGGTGACCCAGCCCGTCGCCCGGCACCGCGCACAGTCCACGAGGACGCGACTCGCGACGTGCCTTCCGGTGTGCCTGCTGAACAGCCGGAAGCGGAACCGGCGGCTACCCTGTGTCTTGCTCATCGAGGTGTCCTCTCGGTGAGTGCCGCCCGTCCGGTGTTGGCGCACCGGGCGGGCTCTTCTTGTGTGGGCGGCGGAGGGGCCTGCGCCCTCGCTCGCTCGCTTATGTCAATTCTAGTGTTTCGACTTGTTGATCGCGGTGCCGTCGTCCTTCGGGGACAGGGTGCGGGCACCGCCGAGCGGGGCCAGGACCGAGAGCGTCAGGTCGCCGACGCGCCACTGCTGCCCCGGCTCGGCGTGGCGGGTGGTGAGGCCCGCGGTGAAGCGCGCGTCGCGCCCCGGGCTGAGCGGTGTGGTCAGCACCTCGGCGACCCTGCGGCCGCGCCGAACGCCCGGCAGGCCGTCGATGTGGTCGGCGTGCGGGTGGGTCAGGACGACGAGGGGCACGTCCTCGACGCCGAGGCGCCGCAGGCAGCGGTCGACCGGGGCGGATTCGGGGCCGGTGTCCACGACGACGGCTTGGCGCGGCCCCGCGGACAGGACCAGGGCGTCGCCCTGGCCGACGTCGCAGGCGACCATCTGCCAGCCGGGCGGCGGCCAGCCGGGGGCCATGGCGCGCAGCGCGACGACCGCGATCAGGACACCGGTCAGCGCCGCCGCGGCGAGCAGGCGCAGGCGGCGGCTGCGCAGGATCAGGAACGCCACCGCGCCCGCCGCGAGCAGGGCCAGGGCGCCGAGGCCGCCGCCCGTCCAGGGGACGGTCGCGTACGGGAGGGACGCGGCGGTGCGGGCGACCCGGACGATCCAGCCGACCGCCAGCCCGGCGGGCCACACGATCAGCCGGGCGAGCGGCAGCGACGCGGGCGCGGTGACGGCCGCGAGCGCGCCGAGGAGGGTGGCGGGGGCGACGGCGGGCGCCGCGAGCAGGTTCGCGGCGACGGAGACCACGCCCACCTCGCCGGAGAGCATGACCAGGACGGGTGCCACCGCGACCTCGGCGGCGGCCGTGACCGCGAGGGCGTCGGCGACCGGGCCGGGCAGCCCGCGGCCGAGCCGCTCCCGCCAGGACGGCGCCAGGACCAGCAGCCCGGCGGTCGCGAGGACCGACAGCGCGAAGCCGTACGAGCGCGCAAGCTCGGGATCGATCAGCACGAGCAGGAGGACGGCCCCGGCGAGCGCGGAGAGCCCGTGGCGCTCCCGGCCGGTGAGCAGCGCCAGCAGCCCGATCACGCCCATCAGCGCCGCCCGCAGGACGCTCGGCTCCGGCCGCGCGACGACCACGAACGCCACCACCGCGAGGACGGCCACGGGCGGGGCGCGGCGGCGGCCGAGGCCGGCGAGGCGGCACAGCCCGAGGACCGCACCGGTGACGATCGCCAGGTTCGCGCCGGAGACCACCAGCAGGTGGGTGAGGCCGGCGGTGCGGAACTCCTCGGCCAGCGCGGGGTCGAGGCGGGAGGTGTCGCCGAGGACCATGCCGGGCAGCACTCCGCGCGGGTCGGGCGGGAGCCGGTCGACCGCGCGCCGCAGGCCGGCCCGGACGTGCTCGGCGGCGCGCTGCGGTGCCGACGGCCGCCCGAGCACGGACGGCGGACCCCGGACGATCACGACCGCGGCGAGCAGGCCCGTCCGGTCGGGCGGCGTGAACCGGCCGCGCAGCCGTACCCGCTGGCTGGGAACGAGGCGCAGCCAGCCGGGGTCGCCCGCGATGAGCAGCACCGGGACGCGGACCCTCGCGGGCCCCACCGCCTCGGCCCGCGCCCGGACGAGGATCATCGGCCGGCCTCGGCCGGGCCGGGCCTGCGGGTCGCCGGTGACCACCGCCTCGGCCGCCGCGAACCGTCCCGCGCGGGCGAGGTCGCGCACGGGGCCGGTGGTGACGGCGGTCGTCCGGAGCGCCACCCCGCACGCCGACGCCGCCGCACACGCCAGCACGACTCCGGCGATGACCCGCCACCCGCCCGCCGCTCCACCGCCCGCATCCAAGGGGGCACCGGGTGCGGCGGGGCGGCGGGTCAGCAGGTAGAGGGAGGCGAGAGCCGCGATCGCGGCGAGGGTGTAGGTGAGGGGCGGCGGGAGGGGCAGGGTCGTGGCGGCCGCCAGCCAGGTGGCCAGCGCCGGGATCAGCAGCCTGACGTCGCGGATCATGCGCGGACCATGGGTTTCAGGTCGGCGAAGCGGCGGGCGCCGATGCCGCTGACCTCCTGGAGCTGCTCGACGGAGCGGAAGCCGCCGTGCTCGGTGCGGTAGGCGACGATCCGCTGGGCGAGGACGGGGCCCACGCCGGGCAGGTCGACCAGCTGGTCGGCGGTCGCGGTGTTCAGGTCGAGCGGCGCGCCCGAGGCGGCGGGGGACGGGCCGGGCGACGCGGCGGAGGTCGCGGCCTGCTGCGGCGGGCGAGGGACGCCCACCGGGATCTGCTCGCCGTCGACGAGCCGGCGGGCGAGGTTGAGCGTGCCGGTCTTGGCGCCGGAGCGGACGCCTCCGGCGGCCTTGATGGCCTCGGCGACGCGGGAGCCGGCCGGCAGCGTGACCACACCGGGGCGCTTCACCTTGCCGAGGACGTGGACGACCACCGAGGCGGTCGCCGCCGGGGCGGCACCCGCCGGGGCGGCGGACACGGTGGGCCGGGTGAGCGTAGCGCTCGCCACCGGGGCCGCGGGCTCCCGGAGGCGCGGGCGCGCGAGCCACACGTAGCCGCCCGCGACGAGGACCGCGATCACGGCGATGAGGACCAGCGTCCGGACGTGGGAGCGTTCGGGGGTCGCGCGCGGCGGCGGCGTGCCGGGCGGTTTCACCTTGCCCATCAGGGCTTGGAGGCGTTCGTGCGCGTCGGGGTTCATGGCAGCCGACGCTAAGGACGGCCCGACGGTGGCCGCCGCAGGTCCGGTGATTGTGGATAACTCAGGGCCGGGGCGTCAGAGCTGCGGGGCCACGACGACGCCGAGCATGCCGGGGCCGACGTGCGCGCCTATGACCGGGCCCACCTCGCCCACGTAGACGTCCTCGACGTGCGGGACCCGTTCGCGGAGGCGGGCGGCCAGGCTCTCGGCCCGGGACGCGGCGGAGAGATGCTGGACGCCCAGGTCGACCTTGCGGTCACCGGCCTCGGCCACGGCGAGTTCTTCGAGTCGCGCAAGCGCGCGCGAGGACGTGCGGACCTTCTCAAGCGGCGCGATCCGTCCATCGGCGATGTGCAGCAGGGGTTTCATCATGAGCGCGGAGCCCAGAAGGGTGGCGGCGGCACCGATGCGCCCACCCCGCCGCAGGTGTTCGAGGGTGTCGACGTAGATGAGGGAGCGGGTGAGCTCGGCCCGGCGGGTGGCGGCGGCCGCGGCGGCTTCAGGGGTGCCGCCGGACAGGGCGACGGACGCCGCGGAGAGGGCGGCGAAGCCGAGCCCCAGGCCGATGGTTGCGCTGTCGATGACGGTGACGGGCACGGGGGCGTCGCGGGCCGCGAGGCGGGCGGCCTCCACCGTCCCGGAGAGGGCGGACGACAGGTGCACGGACACGATGTGGCGGGCACCGGAGGACGCGGCGGTCTCGTAGGTGCGGGCGAAGCGTTCCGGCGCCGGACGCGAGGTGGTGATGGGGTGCCACTCCTTCAGCGCCCGCGCGGCTTCGGCGGTGCTGACCTCGGCCTCGTCGCGGACGGTGCCGCCGACGGCGAGCTGGAGCGGGACGACGGTCAGCCCGTGCCGTTCGGCGAGTCCGGGCGGAAGGTAAGCGGTGGAGTCGGTGACGACCGCGACCGCACTGGGCGGCGACACTGGGCGGACGCGCCGCGTCAGGGCTGCACGGGAACGCCGCCGCGCCAGATGCGCAGGGCGCGCAGGCCGAACGCCCACGCGAACGCGCCCTCGTGGTCGGCGTCCCACAGGACGATGTCGGCGAGCATGCCGGGCGCGAGGGAGCCGCGGTCGCCGACGCGCAGGGCGGCGGCCCCGCCGAGCGTGGCGGCGCGCAGGGCCTCGGTCACGCTCAGCCCGAACATGGCGACCGACAGCCCGATGACGAGGGGCATCGAGGTGATGCCGCACTGGCCGGGGTTGTGGTCGGTGCCGAGGGCGACGGTGACGCCGCGGTCGAGCATCTGCCGGACGGGCGCGGGCGCGCGGCTGCTGTTGAGGGAGCTGCCGGGGCAGACGGTGGCGGTGACCCCGGCGTGGGCGAGCGCCTTGATGTCGTCGTCGCTGGCCTGCGTGAGCAGGTCGGCGGACGCGCAGCCGACCTCGGCGGCGACCTGCGCGGCGCCGACGCGCTCGTTGGCGCAGGCGTGCATGCGGGCCTTCAGCCCGGCGCGCTTGCCGGTGAGCAGCAGGGCGCGGGCCTCCTCGGCGGTGAAGTGGCCCTCGTCGCAGTAGACGTCGATGGAGTCGGCGCCGGCCACGGCGGCGTCGCCGGCCCACAGCCGGACGGCCTCGATGTAGTCGCGGCGGCGGCCGAAGAACTCGGGCGGCAGGATGTGCGCCGCGAGGAACGTCGCGTGGATGCGCGGCATGGACGGCTCGCCCTCCAGCGACCGCAGCATCCGGATGTCGGCGAGCTCGCCGTCGCGGGTGAGGTGGTAGCCGGTCTTGGCCTCGACGGTGGTGGTGCCGGCGAGGATCCACTGGCGGAGCCGCTCGCGGACGCCGTTGCACAGCGTCCACGGGTCGGTGCCCCGGGTGACGGTGACGGTGGAGTTGACGCCGCCGCCCGCCGCGGCGATGGCGGAGTGCGACGACCCGCTGGTCCGCATGGCGAGCTCGGCCCACCGGTTGCCCGCGTAGACGGGGTGGGAGTGCGCGTCGATGAGGCCCGGCGTGACGAGGCCGCCGCCGAGGTTCTCGACGTGGTCGACGTCGACGATGTCGTCGATGATGCCCGGGACGCTCTGCGGAAGGTCGGAGGCGGGACCGGCCCAGACGATGCGGTCGTCGTGGATGAGGACCGCGGCGTTGCTGCAGACGTCGGTGCCCGTCCAGAGCCTGCCGATGTTCGTCAACAGCCGTACCGTCATGGCGTCACCGACCCGGACCGAGCCGTGCGCGCCGCCGCGCGGGATGGCGCCGAGGCGGGCCGCCCGCCCTCGTTCCGGTGTTCGGACCTGCCATGGCCACCTGCTCTCGATCCGAAACACCGGCCGGGCGCCGGCGACTCGCCAATGGAGGATCGGGTGGCCGGGCGACCACCGCTGGCAACGAGACCGGAGATATCGGTTTCGTCACGGTAGTGCACCGAAGGCCCGTCCGACAACCTCTCGCCGTAGTGCATCGACAGCCATCACCCCGCCCCTAGTGCTAAAGACCGTACGGATTTCAACCGAACCGTCAAGCGGATTGGACAAGCTGTCACCGTTCAGCGACGGGAACGGGCTTTCCGCTGGTTCCGGACGGCATCCAAGCCCGGCCTCAGAGCACCCGAAAACCCACCGGGCCCGCGCGGGGCCCGGTGGGTCGGGAGTCAGGCCGTCGGGGAGACGGTCTCGTACTGGGCGAGTTCCCCGGCGAGACCGGCGGGCATCCTGGCGTGCAGGACGGTGCCCTCGGCGACGTGCTCCTGCTTGAGCACCTCGCCGCGCTCGTGCACCTGCGCGACGAGGTCGCCGCGCTCGTACGGCACGAGGACGTGGAGTTCGCTCTCCAGCCCCGGCAGGTCGGCCTCGATGGCCGCGCGGAGCTCCTCGATGCCGAAGCCGGTGCGGGCGGAGACGACGACGCTGTGCGGCTCGCGCCGGCGCAGCCGGGCGATCGCGAGGTCGTCGGCCGCGTCCGCCTTGTTGATCACGATGATCTCGGGGATCGCGTCGGCGCCGATCTCGCGCAGCACCTCGCGGACGGCGTCGATCTGCGCCTCGGGGTCGGCGTCGGAGCCGTCCACGACGTGCAGGACGAGCCCGGCGTCGGTGACCTCCTCCAGCGTCGACCGGAACGCCTCGACGAGCTGGTGCGGCAGGTGCCGGACGAACCCGACGGTGTCGGCCAGGGTGTAGGCGCGGCCGCCGGGCGTCTCGGCGCGCCGGACGGTCGGGTCGAGGGTGGCGAACAGCGCGTCCTCCACCAGGACCCCGGCGCCGGTGAGCCGGTTGAGCAGCGACGACTTGCCCGCGTTGGTGTAGCCGGCGATGGCGACGGCCGGCACCTGGTGGCGGCGCCGCTCGCCGCGCTTGGTGTCGCGCGCCTTGCCCATCTCGGCGATCTGCCGGCGCAGCTTGGCCATCCGGGTGCGGATCCGCCGCCGGTCCAGCTCGATCTTGGTCTCGCCGGGGCCGCGGCCGCCGATGCCGACGCCGCCCGCGGCGCGCCCGCCGACCTGCCGGGACAGGTTGCCGCCCCAGCCGCGCAGCCGCGGCAGCAGGTAGTTGAGCTGCGCGAGCTCGACCTGCGCCTTGCCCTCGCGGCTCTTGGCGTGCTGGGCGAAGATGTCCAGGATCAGCGCGGTCCGGTCGATGACCTTGACCTGGACGGTCTCCTCCAGGTGCCGCAGCTGGCTCGGGGCCAGCTCGCCGTCGCAGATGACGGTGTCGGCGCCGGTGGAGATCACGATGTCGCGCAGCTCCGCGGCCTTGCCGGAGCCGATGTAGGTGGCCGCGTCGGGACGGGACCGGCGCTGGACGAGCCCCTCGAGCACCTGCGAGCCCGCGGTCTCGGCGAGCAGCGCCAGCTCGCGCAGGGAGTTCTCGGCCTCCGCGGCGGTGCCGTCCGTCCAGACGCCCACGAGGACGACCCGCTCCAGCCGCAGGGCGCGGTACTCGACCTCGGTGACGTCGGTCAGCTCGGTGGACAGGCCCGCGACGCGGCGCAAGGCCCTGCGGTCCTCCAGGTCGAGTTCGCCCGTCATGGGCTCGAACTCGACGTCGTCCTGGATGACGCCGTCCTGGATGACGTCGTCCTGGTTCTGGTTCTGGGTCTGGTCTGCAGAGAAAGGTTGAGTCATATGTCCTCGGTAGAACGCCGCTTCGCGGCCGTATCTTCCCGGCGATGGTCTCACGCACCGTCCCGGTAGGTCACCTGCTTATCCCCTGTTTCCCGCTGGATTGACGCAAGCGCGCGCGGGGAGGTCTCGCAAGGCGTACCCGCTTTGACCGCACCTCGCACCGCCGAGTACGGTTCTCCACATAACAGAAGTCGAATTTCGCTAGACGAAAGGCGAGGCAGATGGCCGAACTGGAAGGCGTCGAGGTCGCCGGGCCTCTCGGCGACCGCTACGAGGAGATCCTGACCCCCGAGGCGCTCGGCCTCCTCGCCGTCCTGCAGCGCGCCCTCGGCACCCGCCGCAAGGAGCTGCTCGAGGCCCGCGCGGAGCGGCAGCGCAGGCTGTCCGCCGGCGGGACCCTCGACTTCCTGCCCGAGACCGCGAGTGTCCGCGACGACGACTCCTGGCGGGTCGCCGAGCCCGCGCCGGGCCTGGTGGACCGCCGCGTCGAGATCACCGGCCCCACCGACCGGAAGATGACGATCAACGCGCTGAACTCCGGCGCGAAGGTGTGGCTGGCCGACTTCGAGGACGCCAACACGCCGCTGTGGAACAACATGATCGAGGGCCAGCTCAACCTGCGGGACGCCCTCGACCGCACCATCGACTTCACCGACCCCAAGTCCGGCAAGAGCTACGCGCTCAAGGCCGACGAGGAGCTCGCGACCATCGTCGTCCGGCCGCGCGGGTGGCACATGGAGGAGAAGCACCTCCTCGTCGACGGCGAGCCCATGTCCGGGTCGCTGTTCGACTTCGGCCTCTACTTCTTCCACTCGGCGCGGCGGCAGCTCGCCAAGGGCAAGGGGCCGTACTACTACCTGCCCAAGATGGAGAGCCACCTCGAGGCGCGGCTCTGGAACGACGCCTTCAACCTCGCCCAGGACCACCTGGGCGTCCCGCGCGGCACGATCCGCGCGACGGTCCTGATCGAGACGATCCCGGCCGCGTTCGAGATGGAGGAGATCCTCTACGAGCTGCGCGACCACTCCGCGGGCCTGAACGCCGGCCGCTGGGACTACCTGTTCTCGGTGATCAAGAAGTTCCGGGACCGGGGCGCGGAGTTCGTGCTGCCCGAGCGCAACGCGATCACGATGACCGCGCCGTTCATGCGCGCCTACACCGAGCTGCTCGTCCGGACGTGCCACAAGCGCGGCGCGCACGCGATCGGCGGCATGGCGGCGTTCATCCCGTCCCGCCGGGACGAGGAGGTCAACAAGGTCGCGCTGGAGAAGGTCCGCGCCGACAAGACCCGCGAGTCCGGCGACGGCTTCGACGGCTCCTGGGTGGCCCACCCCGACCTCGTCCCCGTCTGCCGCGAGGTGTTCGACGGCGTCCTCGGCGACCGGCCGAACCAGCTGGACCGGCTCCGCGAGGACGTCTCCGTCACCGCCGCGGACCTGCTCAACGTCAAGGACACCCCCGGCGAGATCACCGAGGCGGGCCTGCGCAACAACATCGATGTCGCGCTGCGCTACCTCGCCACCTGGCTGGACGGCGCCGGCGCCGTCGCCATCCACAACCTGATGGAGGACGCGGCCACCGCCGAGATCTCCCGCTCCCAGGTGTGGCAGTGGATCTACAACGGCGTCTCCACCGCCGAGGGCAGGAAGATCACCAAGGAGTGGGTGGAGCAGCTCCTGGACGAGGAGCTCGGCAAGATCCGCGCGGAGCTGGGCCAGGCGTACAACGAGCCCCGCTACGAGCAGGCGGTCGCCCTCTTCAAGGAGGTCACGCTGGCGGACGAGTACTCCGAGTTCCTGACCACGCCGGCCTACCAGCGCTTCCCGTAACCGCGGGCGGCGGACGGGGCGAGCCGGGCGGCCGCGGGCCGTCCGGCTCCGGATCTTGCGACGGTGTCGGGGGCGGAGGATGGTGGTGAGGGTGGAGTCCATGCTCACGGCGCTCGGGTCCAGGCTGGAGGCGCTGCTCGGCGCGGAACGGGTGATCGACGACCCGGTGCGGCTGCGCACCTACGAGTGCGACGGCCTCACCAACCACCGGGCGACGCCCGGGATCGTCGTGCTGCCGGACACGGCCGAGCAGATCGCGGCGATCGTGCGGGAGTGCGCGGCGGCGGGCGTGCCGTACGTGGCGCGCGGATCCGGCACGGGGCTGTCCGGCGGGGCGCTGCCCCGCACCGACGGCGTGCTGATCGTGACGTCCCGGATGCGCCGCATCCTGGAGATCGACATCCCCGGGCAGCGGGCCGTGGTGGAGCCCGGCGTGATCAACCTGGACGTCACGCGGGCCGTCCGCCCGTACGGGTACTACTTCGCGCCCGACCCGTCCAGCCAGCAGATCTGCTCGGTCGGCGGGAACGTGGCGGAGAACTCCGGCGGCGCGCACTGCCTGAAGTACGGGTTCACCGCGCACCACGTGCTGGCGTGCGAGGTCGTCACGCCGGACGGCGAGCTGGTGGAGCTGGCGGCGGACGCGCCCGGCTACGACCTGCTCGGGGTGTTCGTCGGGGCGGAGGGAACCCTCGGCATCACCACCAAGATCACGGTGCGGCTGACCCGGGTACCGGAGACCGTGCAGACGCTGCTGGCGGCGTTCGACTCGATCGAGGCGGGCGGCGCCGCGGTGTCGGCGATCATCGGCGCGGGCGTGCTGCCGGCGGCGATCGAGATGATGGACGCGCTCGCCATCGAGGCGGCGGAGGCGGCGGTGCGCTGCGAGTACCCGGCGGGCGCCGGGTCGGTGCTGATCGTGGAGCTGGACGGCCCGGACGCCGAGGTCGCGGCCCAGTTCGCCGAGGTGGAGCGGCTGTGCCGGGACGCGGGCGCGTTCGAGATCCGGATCGCCGCCGACGACGCGGAGCGGGCGCTGATCTGGAAGGGCCGCAAGTCCGCGTTCGCCGCGGTCGGCCGGATCAGCCCGGCCTACCTCGTCCAGGACGGGGTGATCCCGCGGACGGTGCTGCCGGACGTCCTCGCGAGCATCGACGAGCTGTCGGCGAAGTCGGGCGTGCGGGTCGCGAACGTGTTCCACGCGGGCGACGGCAACCTGCATCCGCTGGTGCTGTTCGACGACGCCGAACCGGGCGCCGAGGAGCGCGCCGAGGAGGTGTCGGGGGCGATCCTCGACCTGTGCATCCGGCACGGCGGCTCCATCACCGGCGAGCACGGCGTCGGCGTCGACAAGGCCCGCTACATGCCTCGCATGTTCACCGACGCCGACCTGGACACGATGCAGATGGTCCGCTGCGGGTTCGACCCGGCGGGGCTGTGCAACCCGGGCAAGGTCTTCCCGACGCCCCGGCTCTGCGGTGAGGTGCCCGGCAAGCGCAAGGGCCCGCACCCGTTCGAGGGAAAGGCGGAGATCTTCTGATGCGGCCCCTGGACGCCCTGGCGAAGGTCTGCGCCGACGTGCGCCCCGGCGAGCCCGCCGAGGGGGTGCTCGGCGTCGAGCCCGCGCTCGTCGCCGCGCCGGAGAACCTTGCCGAGGCCGCCGACGTCATGCGGGTCGCCGCCGAGCAGGGGCTCGCGGTCGTCCCGCGCGGCGCCGAGACCCGGCTCGACTGGGGGGCGCCGCCGGAACGCTGCGACCTGCTGGTCGACACCCACCGGCTGGACCGGCTCGTCGAGCACACGGCGGGCGACCTCGTCGCCAAGGCCGAGGCGGGGCTCCCCATGGAGCGGCTCAACGAGAGCCTCGCCGAGCACGGACAGCGGCTCGCGCTGGACGTCCCCCTGCCCGGCTCCACGGTCGGCGGGACGGTCGCCAGCGGCGCCGCGGGCCCGCTCCGCACGCTGTACGGGACGCCCCGGAACCTGGTCATCGGGCTCACGGTCGTCCGGGCGGACGGCCAGGTCGCGCGGTCGGGCGGCAAGGTCGTCAAGAACGTCGCCGGATACGACCTGGGCCGGCTCTTCTCCGGCTCTTACGGCACCCTGGGCCTGATCGTGGAGGCCACCTTCCGGCTGCATCCGATCCCGGCCGCGTCCGCGTACGTGACGTGCGCCGCGAACGGGCCGGAGGACGCGCATGACGCCGTCCAGAGCGTCCTGCACTCCCCCGTGGCGCCTAGTGCGGTCGAGTACATCGGCCCTGGGACGGTCTCGGTGCTCCTGGAGGGCGTCCCGGAGGGCGTCGCCGCGCGCGCTGAGCAGACGAAGCAGCTCCTAGGGGAGAACGCCGAGATCTCCGAAACCGCGCCGGACGGCTGGGGACGCTACCCCGACGGCACCACCCTCATCGACATCAGCGCCCCGCCGCCGTCGCTCCGCGACGTCCTCACCCTGCTCGGCGCCGACGCCGCCGTCACATGGAGCGGCAGCGGGAACGGCCACGTCGGCCTGCCCCCTGAGACGGCCCCGGACGAGGTGGCCGACGTCCTGGGGCGGCTGAGGGACGTCCTGTCCCGGCACCGCGGCCATGCCGTCGTCCGCTACGCGCCGCAGGAGGTGCGCGGCGGGATCGACCTGTGGGGGCCGATTCCGGCGCTCGCCCTGATGCGCCGCGTCAAAGACCAGTTCGACCCGGACCACAGGCTGTGTCCGGGCCGGTTCGTGGGAGGTATCTGATGAGCGCCCAGGACGATCTCCCCGATCTGCTGAGCGACTGCGTCCACTGCGGTTTCTGCCTCCCCACATGCCCGACCTACGTGCTGTGGGGCGAGGAGATGGACTCCCCCAGAGGCCGCATCCACCTCATGCAGCAGCATCTTGAGGGCGCCCCGCTGAACGAGCCGATGGCCGAGCATTTCGACCGGTGCCTCGGCTGCATGGCGTGCGTGACGGCCTGCCCGTCCGGCGTCCAGTACGACCGCCTCATCGAGATCACCCGCACCGAGGTGGAGGACGAGCACCCGCGTCCGCTCAAGGAGCGGGCCATCCGGGAGATGGTCTTCCAGCTGTTCCCCTACAAGCGGAGGCTCCGCGCCTTGCGCGGCCCCCTGCGCGCCTACCAGAAGTCGGGGCTGGAGCGCCTCGTCCGGCGCACCGGCATCCTGGAGCGCCTGTCGCCGTCCCTCGCGGCGATGGAGCGGCTCGCGCCGCCGCTCGGGAAGGCGCCCCGGCTGCCGGAGCGGGTCGCGGCGCGCGGCGACCGCCGCGCCACGGTCGGGATGCTGACCGGCTGCGTGCAGAGCGAGTTCTTCCCCGGCGTCAACGCCGCGACGGCCCGGGTCCTGGCCATGGAGGGCTGCGACGTCGTCATCCCCCGCGGCCAGGGCTGCTGCGGGGCGCTGTCGCTGCACTCCGGCCGGGCCGAGGAGGCCCGCGCCTTCGCCCGCCGCACCATCGAGACGTTCGAGTCCGTCGACGTCATCGTGGTGAACTCGGCGGGCTGCGGGTCGGCGATGAAGGAGTACCGGACGCTGCTCGCCGACGAGCCGGCGTGGGCCGCGCGGGCCGAGGCGCTGTCGGACCGGACCAGGGACCTCGCCGAGTACCTCGCGGAACTCGGGCCCCGCGCGGAGCGGCGGCCGCTTCCGGTCACCGTCGCCTACCACGACGCCTGCCACCTCGCCCATGCTCAGGGCGTGCGCAGCCAGCCGAGGGCGCTGCTCGCCGCGATCCCCGAGCTGACGCTCCGGGAGATCGCCGAACCGGACATCTGCTGCGGTTCCGCCGGAACCTATAACCTGTTCCAGCCAGAGGCCGCCGGCGAACTCGGCGACCGCAAGGCGGTGAACGTGGACGCCACCGGAGCCGAACTACTGGTCGCCGCCAACCCCGGCTGCTCGATGCAGATCGCCACCGCGCTGCGCCGGCGCGGCGCCGGCATCGCGGTCGCGCACACCGCGCAGGTGCTGGACGCCTCCCTGCGGGGGCTCGGCCGCGACGCCCTCGTCGCGCGCACTTCGTAACCCGCCGGCCTGGGACACCGCCGTTCCGGGCGTCAGGTATCGTGACCTGCCGCCGTTGCCACCGACAGCTCGACAGGACGCGCTTACTGAGCCTGGAGAAGGCCCGAGGGAGCACGCACCACCATGTCCAACATCCACCAGCCGTCCAGCGGCTACCAGCCGCACCGCTCGCACCGCCGCAGGAAGAAGACCGCCGCCGGCCGGCTCGGCCTAGCCGGGGCCGTCACCGGCGCCGTCGGCATCGCCGCGATCGCCGCGGGGATGGTGTTCCTGCGGCCCGGCGGCGACGCCGCCGAGGAGACCGCCCGGCCGACGCTGGCGAGCCAGGGCGACGGCGCGCGGCAGGGCTCGGCCGTCCCCGCGCCGAAGGCGGGCCCGGCGGTGGACTTCACGACCCCCGAGGGCTACGGCTACAGCCTCGCCGCGGTGCGCGCGGGGACCGACGCGCAGCCCCTGGGCGCCACCGAGGCGCCGCCGTCGGGGACGACGTACGCCTACGCCGACTACGTGCTGACCAACACGCAGCGGCGGCCCGTCCTGCTCGACTACCCCGCCGACCTGTTCATGCCGAAGGCGCAGGTCCCGAAGTCGGCGCAGGAGCGCTGCATGCCGCAGGCCGGCATCCCCGACGACATGTGCACGCTGCCGAACCACAGCGAGGTCACCGCCCGTGTGGACGGGTCGAAGCCGCCGGTCGACGACAGCGGCACGTTGATGATGCCGGGCGGCGCCTCCTACGTCGTGCGGATCGCCTCCGACCTCCCGGTCGACGACGGGGTGTCGGCCGACGACCTGCGGCTCTACGTGTGGAACGCGCGCTACACCAGCGACCGCAAGGGCATCCAGCTCGCCTTCCCGTGACCGCCTGCCGCTCCTGTTCTCAGCGCCGGGTTCACAGCGCCGGGTTCACAGCGCCGCGTTCTCAGCGCCGCGTTCTCAGCGGCGGGTGAACCCGATGTCCTGGTAGCCGGGCTCCAGGAAGCCGCACGCCCCCATGTTGGCCAGGTCCGCGCGCACCGCGACGAGCTGCGGACGCTGGTACAGCGGCAGCACCGTCGCCTGGCGCCAGATGAGCCGGTCTGTCTCGTTCACGAGGACGTGGACCTTCGCAGGGTCGGTCTCCGCGATCGCCCGGTCCATCGCGGCGTCGATGGCGGCGGTCCCGGTGCGGGAGTAGTTCTGCTGGACGCGGCCGGCGTGCGGCCGGGCGAACACGGCCCTCATCGGCGACACCGGGAACGAGGTGCCCAGCCAGGAGAACGCGACGATGTCGAAGTCGCCCCGTGTCACGTGGGTGTCCAGGGCGTCGTCGGCGGGGACGGGCCGTATGTCCACCCGGACACCGATACGTTCGAGCAGCGCGCCCGCCAGTTCCGCTTCACGCGCGCTGATGGGGACGCCGGACGGCACCACGAAACGTAATGCGAGCGTGCGTCCGGCCTTGGCACGGTACTTGCCGTGCCGCCGCCAGCCCGCCTCGTCCAGGAGCCGGGCGGCGTGCGCGGGATCGTATCCGCCGAGGACGGCCGAGTTGTCCCGGTATCCGTTCTGGGTGTTGACGTAGAAGTGGTTGCCGAGCGTCCGGACCGGTACGCCGAGACCGGCCAGGTCGGAGCGGGCGATCACCTCCCGGTCGATGCCCATCATGACCGCCCGCCGTACGCGCACATCCGACAGGACGGGTGACGCGGCGTTGAACGTGAAGTGCCGCCAGTCGGGTCCGCCCGCCCGGCGTACGCGGGTACCGGGAGCGGCTTGGACGCGTCGCATCGCGCTCGCGTCCAGCCCGATGTCCATGAGGTCGATCTCGTGGTTGGCGAACGCGCCGGGCATCGCGCTGGTGTCCATGGCGCGGTAGACGATGCGGTCGAGTTTGGCCGGCGGACCCCACCAGGACGGGTCTCGGGCCAGGGTGACGGTCTTGCCCGTGCGGTCGACCCGCTGCACTTTGAAAGGACCTGAGGTGACGGGCAGCGCGTTCATCCAGGCGGTATTGAACGCGCGTGGGGTGGCGTAGGCGGCGGCCGGGTAGAGCGGGCTGAACAGGCTGCGCCAGTCGGCGTACGGCTGGGCGAACGTCACTTTCACGACGTTCTCGCGAGGGCCTTGCTCGACGCGCTTGATCAGGCGGTAGCCGCTGACGGTGGAGACCTCGTAACGCCGGTCTTGTCCCGAGAGCGCACGTGCCTGGGCGGCGAAGTCCGCGTATCCGATGGGGCGGCCGTCAGACCATCTGGCGCGGGGGTTGAGCCGGTAGGTGACGGTCTGGGCCCGCTCGGTGCGCTTCAGCGTGGCCGACTCCAGATACTCCGGAACGGGATGAGGGACGGATTTCTCGTCAGCACGCATCAGATACGGCAGGACGCCTTGGACGACATGCTCCACCGCGCCCTTGGTGCCGTTGACGTGGTTGAAATTCCATTGGGACGGAAACTCCGGCAGCGGCCAGCGGAGCGTGCCGCCCTTCATGACCCGCTCGCGCGGGACGGGGTTGACGTCAGCGGCCGGCAAATGCCCTGACGCGTCGTCCTGTGCGCCGATGTCACCGCACCCGGACAAGAGCACTGCGCCCAAGAGAATCGCGCCGAGTACCCGATTCACTGCTCGACCTCGGCTCCGATTAGGGGACGG
Organism: Actinomadura meyerae; assembly: GCF_900188445.1. GTDB lineage: Bacteria > Actinomycetota > Actinomycetes > Streptosporangiales > Streptosporangiaceae > Spirillospora > Spirillospora meyerae. Next base: position 46,147 of record NZ_FZOR01000001.1, on the reverse strand, counting down.
TGACAGGCGACCGACCGATCTGCATCCTCCGAAGGCTCCGGATCCTCCACTTCGCACAGGCGAGCGTCCTGTTCGGCGAGCGTGAGGTACCGGGGGCACCGGGAACGGAAACGGCATCCAATGGGTGGCGACATCGGGTCTGGCAGGTCTCCTTGCAGAAGGTCGGGTCGTAGCAGGGCGCGCGTATAGGGGTGGGCCGGCTCCTCGTACACGTCCCGAGTCGGCCCCAGTTCGACGATGCGCCCCATGTACATGACGGCGATCCGGTCGGCGATTCGGTGGACGACGGCCAAGTCATGAGTGACCAGCAGATAAGCGAGGCCGAGGCGTGCACGCAGGCTCTCCAGAAGCGCCATGACCCCGGCCTGCACGGACGCGTCCAGGGCCGACACGGGCTCGTCCAAGAGCAGCAGGCGCGGTTCCAGCGCCAGCGCCCGCGCGATGCTCACGCGCTGCTTCTGCCCACCCGAGAGTGCGTGGGGGTAGCGCCGCCTTAGATCGGCCTTCAGACCCACGAGTTCCAGTAACTCCCCCACACGGCTTTGTATCCGCGATGACGGGAATCCGTGGGTGACCAACGGCTCGGCGATGATGTCGGCGATGCGCATCCGGGGGTTGAGCGACGCGGACGGGTCCTGGAACACGACCTGGACATCCCGCCGCAGTGCCCTGCGCCGGGCCGCGCTCAGCCTCGCCGTGTCCTGGCCGAAGACGACCACGCGGCCCTGCTGCGGGCGCGCCAGCCGCAGGATCTCCATCAGGGTCGTGGTCTTGCCGCACCCGGACTCCCCCACGAGCGCGAGGGTCTCGCCCTCCCGGACGTCGAAGCCGATGCCGTCGACCGCGCGCACACTGCCGACCCGCCGCCGTACCAGCGTGCCCTTGTAGACGGGGTAGTGCCGGACGAGACCGTCCACACGCAGCACAACGGGACGCTCAGGCCGAGGCTGCGGCACATCCTTGCCCTCGATACGCGGGATGGCGGCCAGCAAGTCACCCGTATACGCCGCACTCGGTTCCCGGTAGATCCGCTCCACCGGCCCGGTCTCGACGATCCGCCCCTCACGCATCACGATCACGCGGTCGGCGAAGCCCTCGACGAGCCGCAGGTCGTGCGTGATCAGCGCGATCGCGGCCCCGGTCGCGTCCTTCGCCGTCCGCAGGACGTCCAAGATCTGCGCTTGGACGATCACGTCCAGCCCGGCCGTGGGCTCGTCCGCCAAGATCACTCCAGGACCGTTCGCGACCGCCATGGCGATCATCACCCGCTGCCGCATCCCGCCGGAGAGCTCGTGCGGGTACGCGCCCGCCCGTCCGGCGGCGATCCCCACCAGGTCGAGCAGTTCGGCCGCCCGCGCACGCGCTGCCGCGCGCGTGACCTCGGAATGGGCCCGGACCGCCTCGGCGACCTGGTCACCGACGGTGCGGACGGGCGTGAGCGCGGCCTCCTGGAACACCATCGCCAGGTCCTTGCCGCGCACCCGGCACAACTCCGCGTCCGGCCGCCCGATCAGCTCCGCATCGCGCAGCCGCACGGACCCCGTGACCTCGGCACCGTCCGGAAGAAGGCCCATGACGGCGAGCGCGAGCGCCGTCTTGCCCGCCCCCGACTCGCCCACGATCGCGAGAACCTCCCCCGGCTCCACCGCGAAGCCGACGTCGCGCAGGGCGCGCACACCACCCGGAAGGCCGACCGTCAGGGCGGTGACGCGCAGCACCGTCAACGCCCGTCCCGCCGCGGATCGAGGACGTCGCGCACCCCGTCGCCGACCAGGTTCACGGCGAGGACGATCAGCACGAGCAGCCCCGTGGCCGACACGAACGGCCAGGTGGCCGCCGCGCCCCGTCCCTCGGCGATCATCGTGCCGAGCGAGACGTCCGGCGGACGGACGCCGAAGCCGAGGAAGGAGAGCCCGCCCTCGGCGACGATCGCGGCCCCGGCGGTGAGGCTCGCGTCCACGGCCAGCGGCGACGCGACCTGCGGCAGGACGTGCCGGACGAGCACGCGCGGGGCGCCCGCCCCGGTGAACCGGGCGGCGAGGACGTACTCGCGCTCGCGCACCGACAGCGTCATGGCCCGCACCACCTTGGCGGTGAGCATCCACAGGAACGCGGCGAGCACGGGCGCGAGCAGAGGCCACCCCATGCCCGGCGCCAGAACGGCGACGACGAGGAAGGACGGCAGCACCAGCAGGAGATCGGCGCCGCACATCAGGACGCGGTCGAGCACGCCGCCCGCGAACCCGGCGGCGGTACCGACGGCGGCGGCGACGCCCGTCGAGAGCAGGGCGGCCAGCAGCCCGATGACCAGCGATTTCTGCGCGCCGCGCAGCATCAGCGCGAAGACGTCCCGCCCGCTCTGCGTCGTCCCGAGCCAGTGCCGCGCCGACGGCCCGTGGCCGAACGACGCGAAGTCGGTCTCGTCCCAGCGCCACGGCGCCGCGAGCGGCCCCGCGAACGCCAGGACGAACACCACCGCGAGCAGCGCGAGCCCGGCGACACCCCGCCGGCTCATGGCACGGCCCCGGACCGGACGCGCGGATCGAGGACACCGTTCAGGACGTCCGACACCAGCCCGGCCAGAAGCACGGAGCACGCGGCGACGCAGTCGATCGCCGCCACCGCGTTGACGTCGCCGCGCGCCATCGAGTCGACGAGCCACTCGCCCAGGCCGTGCCGCCCGAACACCTTCTCGGTGAAGACCCCGCCGAGGATGAGCAGCCCGGACGCATAGGCGAAGTACGTCGTCATCGGCACGAACGCGGTGCGCAGCCCATGCCGCAGTAAGGCGTCCCGCCGCGAGAGGCCCTTGGCCCTTGCCGTCCGTACGAAGTCGGCACGCAGGACGTCCAGCATCAGCCCCCGCTGGTACCGGCTGTACAGCGCGCACTGCGCCAGCGCGATCACGGCCATCGGCAGCAGCAGATGCCGTACCTGGTCAGCGAAATCGCGGGGCTCACCCTCCCCCACCCACACGAACACCCGCACGCCCAGTGCGTCGTTCACCATCGCGGCAGCCGCCTGTAGCAGCACCGCAAGGACGAACACGGGCACGGCCAGCAGGAGACAGGCTCCGCCAGTGACGACTCTGTCCGCGACCCGACCGCGCTTGGCCGCCGCATACGCACCGACCAGGATCCCCAGGACGCCTCCCACGACCCCGCCCGGAACCAGCAGCCGGAGGCTGACACCCAGCCGCCGCCATAACTCGGCGTCGACGGGCTCGCCCTCCTGCGTCCTGCCGAAGTCCCCGTGCAGGACGCCCAGCGCCCAGGTCCGGTAGCGGTCGGCCAGCGGAGTCCGGTCGTTCAGGTTCAGCGAGTCGAGCCGGGCATCGACGACGGCCTCGGGCGGACGCGGCGTCCGCCCCTCGAACGCGGCCCGCGGGTCGAGCACGGACGCGGCCAGCAGGTAGGCGAGGCTCCCGGCGAGCACGACCAGCACCGCGCGGCTCAGCACCCGCCGCACCACGAACCCAGCCACCGGCTCCCCTCCTCGCGCCACTCCCGACGAGCACGGAATGCTACACATCGACCACGGAACGCGCAGATAGACCGCGAAACCCCTCCCTGACCTGCGCTTTCCGCCCGGCTTGCGATCGCGCGCCTTACCGCGGCCCACCCGTGCGGGTACACGCGACGAACCATCACGGCCCCGTCCGCGCCCGCCAGACCCCCTCAAAACGGGACAGATCTTCCCTGCTCAGGGCGCCTCGTCGTAGGTTGGGCCTCCCCCGGTGGTTCCCGTAGGTAGATCATTCGGCCGGATGCGGCTCTCGGCCTGGGTCTGCGCCACCTGGACGCTTTAACATTCCATTACTTTTGGGCGGGGAGTAATGATGGAGACGGCACGGCACGGTCGCGCGGCGGGACGCCTGGGCGTCCTCCTCGCGCTCGCCGCCGTCGCGTTCGTCACCGCGTCGCTGACGCTCGGCGCCTGGCTGCCGCAGGACGACCGGATGGTCTGGTGGCACCCCGAGATCCTCGTCGCGCTCGCCTGGACGCCCGTCGGCGCCGTCCTGCTGCGGCACCGGCCGGGCCTGAAGGTCGCCTGGCTCATGGTCGGCGCCGGCTTCAGCGCCGCCGTGTACGTCCTGACGCTGAACCTCGCCCCGTGGGCGGACGCGCACGACTGGGCGGCCGCCGGGTTCCTCGAGTGGCTCGGGACCTGGCTGTGGGCGGTCGACACCTACGCCCTGACGCTGGTCCTGCCGCTGATCTTCCCGGACGGGCGGCTCGTGTCGCGCCTCTACCGGCCGGTGCTCGCGCTCGCCTGCCTCGTGCCCGCCGTCGTCTGCGTCCACCTGACCGTCGACCCGGGGGTGCGCCGCTGGCACAACGGCGTGTCGGTCTACCCGTTCGGCGGGATCCCGCTGCCGATCAGCGTCGTCATCCTCGGCACCCTGGCCGCGGGCCTGTTCTCGGTGCTCGTCCGATTCGTCCGGTCGCCGCCGGACGTGCGGCGGCAGATCGCCTGGGTCGTCTACCCCGGCGTCCTCGCCGAAGGGGTCATCTACATCGGCGAGAACAGCCCCATCGGGGACCCCCTGCGCAACATCACCATCGTGGCCGTGCCGATCTGCATCGCGATCGCCATCACCCGGTACCGCCTGTACGACATCGACCTCGTGGTCAGCAGGACGCTGGTGTACGCCGGGCTGGTGGTCGTCATCACCGGCGTGTACTTCGCGCTGGTCGGCGCGGCGAGCCTGCTCGCGCACGGGCGCGGCACCCTCGCCGGCCTCGCCGGGGCGATCGTCGCGGGCGCGGTGTTCGAACCCGTCCGGCGGCGCCTGCAGCGGATGGTGGACCGCGTCATCCACGGCGAGCGCGACCCGTACCGGATCGCCGACACCCTCAACCGGCGGCTGCAGACCGCCGCCGACCCCGGGGCCGCGCTCGCCGCGGCCGCCGAGGTGGCGCGGTCCGCGCTGCACGCGACCGGCGTGGTGATCGAGGTGCTCGACCGCGACGGCCGGACGATCTCCGCCGAGGACGGCGTGCTCGGCCCCCGCCCGCAGCTCATCCCGCTCGTGTGGCACGGGGAGCCGGTCGGCCGGCTGCTGTTCGGCGTCACCCGCACCCCGGACGCGCGGCTGTCGGGCATCCTCGCCCGCAACCTCGCCGAGCTGGCCAACGCGGCCCGGCTCGCCGCCGACGTCCAGCGCTCCCGCGAGCACATCCTGCGCACCCGCGAGGAGGAGCGGCGCAGGCTCCGCCGCGACCTGCACGACGGCCTCGGCCCCACCCTCGCCAGCCTCGCCATGACGGTGGACGCGGCCCGCATCACGCTGAAGACCGACCCGGAGGCGGTGGACGCGCTCCTGGAGGACCTGCGCGCCACCATGGGGCGCACCATCGGCGACATCCGCGACCTGGTGTACGGGCTGCGCCCGCCCGCGCTGGACGACCTCGGGCTGGAGGGCGCGATCCAGGCGCTCGGCGGCGTCGTCGCCACCGGGGACGGCCCGACGGTCGACGTGCGCGTGGAGGGCGACCTGAAGGGCCTGCCCGCGGCGGCGGAGGTCGCCGCGTACCGGATCGTCCAGGAGGCGCTGACCAACGTGCACCGGCACGCCAACGCCGGCTCCGCCGAGGTCATGCTGTGCCTGAACGGCGACCTGCACGTCACGATCGGCGACGACGGCGTGGGGCTGCCCGACCGGCCGCGTTCCGGGGTCGGCATGTCGTCGATGCGGGAGCGCGCGACGGAACTCGGCGGATCCTGCACGGTCGGCCCCGGCCCCAACGGCGGCACCCTCGTCCGGGCCCGGCTGCCGGTCAACGGCGCCCACTCCTGACGCCGGCCCCGGGGTCTCCCGGGGGCGCGCTCACCCCGGGTCTCTCCGGCCTCACCCTGGTGGGAGGGCCGGTGACCGCCCCCCGCCAAGAAGGTCGCCACCGGCCCTCAGGCTCCGTACGGCCCCGGGGCTCCCATCCCGGTCCGTACGGGCCATTCACCAGAGGGTGTGCAAGAGAGAAGTTATGCGGCCGAGGGTCCCGTTGGAGAGGGACACCTGTCCCGTTCGTGCCGGGACCGCTCCTGTCCACCGCAATCCCTGGTGAGGCGGCGTTCCGCCGGAATCCGCCCGGGTTCCGCTAGATCCAGTCCGGGCGCGTCTCGCCCTCGGCGACGAGCACCGCCGGGCCGCGCAGATGGCTGGTCCGCCCGTCGAGGGTGACGGTCACCCTGCCGCCGGGGACGTCCACGGTCCATTCGGACGTGCCCGGCGCCCCCTGGGCCGCCGCGGCGGCCACCGCGACCGTGCCGGTGCCGCACGAGCGCGTCTCACCGGAGCCGCGCTCGTACACGCGCATCTCCACGTGCCGCTCCCCGACGGACCGGAAGAACTCGACGTTCACCCCGTCCGGGAACACGGCCGGGTCGAAGCCGGGGGCGTGCGACAGGTCCAGCGCGTCGACCGGCCCGTCCACGCGGCACGCCAGGTGCGGGTTGCCCACCGAGACCCGCCGGCCCTGGAACGCCGTCCCCGCCAGGGACGCCTCGCCGTAGCCGAGGAGTTCGGGCGGGCCCATGTCCACGCTCACGTCGCCGGAAGCGCCGAGGCTCACCCGGCGCAGGCCTGCGCGGGTCGCGACGTCCCATTCCCCGGGCGCGGCCAGGCCGGCGTCGACGAGGTAGCGGGCGAACACCCGCATCCCGTTGCCGCACATCTCGGCGACGCTGCCGTCGGCGTTGCGGTAGTCCATGAACCACTCGGCGCCGGAGCCGAGGTCCGCGCCGAGGTCCGCGCCGAGGTCCGCCGCCTTCGTCCGGACGACCCGCAGCACGCCGTCGGCGCCGATCCCGGCGCGCCGGTCGCACAGCCGCGCGACGGCCTCCGGGGTGAGGTCGAGGGCCCCGTCGGGGTCGGGCAGGATGACGAAGTCGTTCTCGGTGCCGTGGCCTTTGACGAACCGCATCCTCCGATCGTATTGCCTCGCTCAGGTGCCCGGCCCGGCGCCGCCCGCGGCCTCCGCGACCAGCGCGAGAGCGCGCTCGGCCAGGTCGGGGGCGTCGTGCGGGAGCCACCGGACGCGCGGGTCGCGGCGGAACCAGGACTCCTGCCGGCGGGCGAAGCGCCGCGTCGTCCGGACGGTCTCCTCCTTGGCCCGCTCCTCGGTCCACTCCCCCGCGAGGAACCGGAGCACCTGCGCGTAGCCGAGCGCCCGCCCGGCGGTCAGGCCGTCGCGCAGCCCCCGCTTCTCCAGAGCCCGGACCTCGTCGACCAGGCCCGCGTCCCACATCCGCTCCACCCGCAGGGCGATGCGCTCGTCCAGGGCCTCGCGCGGGACGCTCACCCCGATCTGCAGGGCCGCGCCGTACCGGTACCGGTGCTCGGGCAGCGTCGCGGTGAACGGGCGGCCGGTGATCTCGACGACCTCCAGGGCGCGGACGATCCGGCGCCCGTTGCTCGGCAGGATCGCGTCCGCGGCGGCCGGGTCGAGCCCGCGCAGCCGGTCGTGCAGCGCACCGGAGCCGACCCGCGCCAGCTCCCCCTCCAGGCGCGCCCGGACGGCCGGGTCCGTCCCGGGGAACTCCATCTCGTCCAGCGCCGCGCGGACGTACAGGCCCGACCCGCCGACCAGCACCGGCAGCCGCCCCCGGCCGCGGACGTCCGCGATCGCGTCCGCGCTGAGCGCCTGGTACTCGGCGACGCTGGCCGTCTTCGTCACGTCCCAGACGTCGAGCAGATGGTGCGGGACCCCGCGCATCTCGGCCGCGGACAGCTTCGCCGTGCCGATGTCCATGCCGCGGTAGAGCTGCATCGAGTCGGCGTTGACCGCCTCGCCGTCCAGCCGCAGCGCCAGTTCCACGGCGAGGTCGGACTTTCCCGCGGCCGTCGCCCCGACGACCGCGATCACGTAGGGAGCATCAGGTGAGGTCACGGGATTGATTGTGGCAACAGAACGGGTATGGGCGGACTGTACGGGTGTCGCGCGCGATCGCCGCCGCACCGATCGAGACGAGGGATCCGGGGGGATCGGGAATGTCCATCGTCGACAAGGTCAAGCAGATGCTGGGGCAGCACTCCGACAAGGCCAAGCAGGGCGTCGAGCGCGCCGGGGACATGTTCGACGAGCGCACCGGCGGCAAGTACGCCGACAAGGTCGACAAGGTCCAGGAGAAGGCCGGCGACTACCTCGAGCGGGAAGGCGGCCAGGGCGGCACCGCCCAGGGCGACCAGATGCACCAAGGCGACCAGATGGGCCAGGGCGGCCACATGGGCCACGAGGGACAGATGGGGCAGGAAGGGCAGATGGGCCGGGAAGGCCGGCCCGGCCAGGGCCAGGGCCCCTCCTAGACGGCCCCGCGGTCCGGCTTCGACCAGGCCGCCACGAAGTAGCCGACCCCATAGGGCGCGTCGTCGGCCAGCAGTTCCCCGCCGAGACCGGCGGAGCCCTCGGCGGCGCCCGCGAGCACCTGCCACGCCGCACGCCCGGCCGCCTGGAGGTCTCGGGACAGCCCGGGATCGAGTGCGGCCAGGGCGGTGGCGTCGGCGGTGCCGAGAGCGCGCGCCACGGCCTCGTCGTGAGGGCGCGCGCGCTCATCGAGGTATCCGGGCGCCTTCTCTGACCGGCACGCCGACCCGTCCCCCATGACCAGGAGGGCCACACGGTCGGCCGCCCCGGCCAATTCCCTGCCGAGGGAGAGGCACTCCTTGGGTTCTGCGTCGAAGGCGACCGCCTGGTAGCGCGCGCGGGCGGCAAACCCCTGCCGCTCCAGCAGCCACCGGCCGATCGTCAGGGACAGCGGGAGCGGCTCAGCTCCGTCCCCCGGCTCGGGCGGGCTCGTCCAGTCGAGACCGAACGGCCTGAGCGACGCGTAGGCGTCCGGGCCGTAGGGCCGCGTCCGCGCCCCGCCACCGACGACGGCCAGCACGTCCGCGCCGGCGAGGAGGCCGGCGGCCCGGTCGCAGGCTTCGCGCAGCGCGTCGAGCTCCGGCGCCGCCTCCCCAGCCATCTCCGGGACGAGGACCGGCGGATGCGGGCACACCGCCGCCGCTACGAGCACACTGCCTCCTTAGACGCGCTGGGACCGCCCTCGGGGCGGGTGGGACCGCGAACGGCCGCGAGAGCCGCGCTCAGGAGCAGCCGTGGCCGGACGGCGCGGCCTGGGCCGGGGCCGGACGGCCGATCGAGGGCATGCCCAGCGCCACGCCCCTGGCACCGCCGCCGCCCCCCTGCCGGGCCTCCCAGGCGTCGCCCGCCCGCGTGCGGCGGACGCCGAGCACCGGCTTGTCGGCGACCAGGTGGTGCGGCGCCGCGTAGGTGACCTCGACGGTGACCATGTCGCCGGGCCGGACGGGCTCCTCCGGCGCGCCGAAGTGCACGAGCCGGTTGTCGGGCGCGCGGCCGGACAGCCGGCGGGTCGCCTCGTCCTTGCGCCCCTCGCCCTCCGCGACCAGGACCTCCAGCGTCCGGCCGAGCTGCTTCCTGTTCTCCGCCCAGGAGATCTCCTCCTGGAGGGCGACGAGCCGCTCGTACCGCTCCTGGACGACCTCCTTCGGCAGCTGGCCGTCCATGGTCGCCGCCGGGGTGCCGGGCCGCTTGGAGTACTGGAAGGTGAACGCCGAGGAGAACCGGGCCTCCCGCACCACGTGCAGGGTCTCCTCGAAGTCGGCCTCGGTCTCGCCGGGGAACCCCACGATGATGTCGGTGGTGATCGCCGCGTCCGGGATCGCCGCCCGGACCTTGCCGATGATACCGAGGTAGCGCTCCTGCCGGTACGAGCGCCGCATCGCGCGCAGCACCGCGTCCGAACCGGACTGGAGCGGCATGTGCAGCGACGGCATCACGTTCGGGGTCTCGGCCATCGCCGCGATGACGTCGTCGGTGAAGTCCTTGGGGTGCGGCGAGGTGAACCGGACCCGCTCCAGGCCCTCGACGCCCCCGCAGGCGCGCAGCAGGCCCGCGAAGGCGGACTGGCCGCCCTCGGTCATGGCGCGCACCTCGTCCGGCGCCGCCGACAGGGCCCCGAAGCCCGAGCCGTAGGCGTTGACGTTCTGCCCGAGGAGGGTGACCTCCAGCACGCCCTCGGCGACGAGCGCCTCCACCTCGGCGAGGATCTCGCCGGGGCGGCGGTCCTTCTCCTTGCCGCGCAGGGACGGGACGATGCAGAAGGTGCAGGTGTTGTTGCAGCCGACGGAGATCGACACCCACGCCGCGTACGGCGACTCCCTGCGCGTCGGCAGCGTCGAGGGGAAGGTCACCAGCGACTCTTCGATCTCGACCTGCGCCTCGCTCTGCACGCGGGCCCGCTCCAGCAGCGCCGGCAGCGACCCGATGTTGTGGGTGCCGAACACGACGTCCACCCAGGGGGCGCGCTTGACGATGGTGTCGCGGTCCTTCTGCGCGAGGCAGCCGCCGACGGCGATCTGCATGCCCGGATGGCCGTCCTTCACGGGCCGCAGATGGCCGAGGTTGCCGTAGAGCCGGTTGTCGGCGTTCTCCCGCACCGCGCAGGTGTTGAACACCACCACATCGGGCTCGGCGTCCCCGGCGCGGACGTACCCGGCCGCCTCCAGCAGCCCGGACAGCCGCTCGGAGTCGTGGACGTTCATCTGGCACCCGTAGGTACGGATCTCGTACGTGCGGGCGGCCGTCTCCATTGGCGCACTCATGACGGTAACCAAGGGTACGGGCCCGTCCCGCCGCGATGGAACGCCCGGCCGCGGCGGCCCCGGCGGAGCGGCGCACTTCCGGGGGCCGGGGACCGGTCCGGGCGCATCTCCGGACACACCGCTCCGACCAGCCCCGATGATCACTCTCCGCCACGACGGACCCCGTCCGACATGGGGATTCGTGATCGTATCGGTACCGCTCGGCAACTTCCAGGCGGCCGGCCATGACGTAAAGTCCGTCCGCATGACGGACAGCGAAGGCGAGCTCGACCTCACCAAGGACGAGCCCGAGGACTCCGTTCCGGAGCCGGCCCCCGCGGCGGGCGACCGGCCCCTCGTCGTGGTCGAGAACGTCAACAAGCACTTCGGCGAGCTGCACGTCCTCAAGGACATCAACCTCACGGTCGACTCCGGCGAGGTCGTCGTCGTCATCGGCCCGTCCGGGGGCGGCAAGTCGACCCTCTGCCGGTCGATCAACCGGCTGGAGCCCATCGACGGCGGGAAGATCCTCGTGGACGGCAAGGAGCTTCCCAAGGAGGGCAAGGAGCTGGCGAGGCTCCGCGCCGACGTCGGCATGGTGTTCCAGTCGTTCAACCTGTTCGCCCACAAGACGATCCTCGAGAACGTCACGCTCGGGCCGGTGAAGGTCCGCAAGCAGGGCAAGCAGGAGGCGGAGAAGCACGCGATGGAGCTGCTCGACCGGGTCGGCATCGCCAACCAGGCCGGCAAGTACCCCGCGCAGCTGTCCGGCGGGCAGCAGCAGCGGGCCGCGATCGCGCGCTCCCTCGCGATGAAGCCCAAGGTGATGCTCTTCGACGAGCCGACCTCGGCGCTGGACCCGGAGATGGTCAACGAGGTCCTGGACGTCATGACGGGCCTCGCCCGCGAGGGCATGACGATGATCGTCGTCACGCACGAGATGGGGTTCGCGCGCCGCGCCGCCCAGAAGGTCGTGTTCATGGCGGACGGCCAGATCGTCGAGGAGAACACTCCCGACGAGTTCTTCACCAATGCGCGCACCGACCGCGCGAAGGACTTCCTTTCCAAGATCCTCACGCACTGAGCCGCGGGGCTCCGGCAGAGAGCAGAGGTAGGACGAGAAATGCGAGTACGTCGTTTCGGCGCCCTCATCGGGGCGGGAATGGCGCTGTCCCTGGCGCTCAGCGCGTGTGGCAGCGACACCGAGAAGACCGAGGCCAAGACGGTCGTCCAGAAGGCCAAGGACGACAAGAAGCTGACCATCGGCATCAAGTTCGACCAGCCGGCGCTGGGCCTGAAGAAGCCCGACGGCACCTACGACGGCTTCGACGTGGACGTCGCCAAGTACGTCGCGCAGAAGCTCGGCGTCCCCGAGAGCGGCATCACCTTCAAGGAGACGACCTCCGCGAACCGCGAGTCGTTCATCGGCGGCGGGCAGGTCGACCTGATCTTCGCCACCTACTCCATCACCGAGGCGCGCAAGCAGCAGGTGACCTTCGGCGGTCCCTACTACGTCGCCCACCAGGACACGATGGTGAAGGCCGACAACACCGACATCAAGAAGGCCGCCGACCTCAAGGGCAAGAAGCTGTGCAAGGCGGCCGGTTCGAACTCGTTCCGCCGCATCACCGAGGGCCCGCCGGACGGCAAGCTCAACATCAAGGGCGTCACGCTGGTGGACGCCGGCAGCTACTCCGAGTGCGTGAGCAAGCTGAAGTCCGGCGCGCTGGACGCGGTGAGCACCGACGACCTGATCCTCGCCGGCTTCGCCAACCAGCAGAAGGGCTCCTTCAAGGTCATCAACGACCCCTTCACCGACGAGAAGTACGGCGTCGGCATCAAGAAGGGCGACACCGAGACCTGCGAGGCCGTCAACAAGGCCATCAACGAGATGTACTCCGACGGCACCGCCAAGACCCTGCTGGAGAAGCACTTCGCCGGCACCGGGCTGAAGCTCGTCACGACCGCCCCGCAGATGGAGGGCTGCTCCTGACCGGGGGCGGCGCCTGACGCCCGCCGCGCCGGCGCGTCCCCGCGGAGCGGCTCCCGGGGACGCGCCGGTCCGGCCTGACACCGCCGGCCGGGCTCCACACCGCTGGCCCGATACCGCTGGAACTCCATGAAACAGCTGAGCAATGTTTGACTTCAGCCCGTTCTTCGACAACTTCGACGAGATCCTCCAGGGCTTCTGGGCGACGATCCGCCTGGCGGCCGCCGCGGCGGTGCTCTCCCTCATCATCGGCACGGTCCTCGCGAGCTTCCGCGTCGCTCCCGTCCCGGTGCTGCGCGCCTTCGGCACCGGCTACGTCAGCATCGTCCGCAACACGCCGCTGACCCTGGTGCTGCTGATGTGCAGCCTCGGCCTCAACGACATGCTCGCGCTGAAGTTCTCCTCGAACTCGTCGGTGACCTACTACTGGTGGGCCGTCCTCGGCCTGTCCGCCTACACCGGCGCGTTCGTCTGCGAGACCCTCCGGTCGGGGATCAACACGGTCCCGCTGGGCCAGGCGGAGGCGGCGCGGTCGATCGGGCTGACCTTCACCCAGTCGCTGCGCATGATCATCCTGCCGCAGGCGTTCCGCGCGATCATCGCGCCGCTGGGCAGCGTCCTCATCGCGATGATCAAGAACACCACGGTCGCCGCGGCGGCGAGCTACGCCGAGGTCGCGCTGGTCACCAAGACGATCGTCGACAAGCCCACGTTCGCGAACGGCGTCATCCCGCTGTTCCTCGGCGTGGCCGTCGGCTTCCTGATCCTCACCCTGCCGACCGGGTACTTCTTCGGCTGGCTGGCCAAGCGGATGGCGGTGGCGCGATGAGCAAGGAAGCGACCGTACTCTTCGACATCCCCGGGCCGCGGGCGCGCGCGCGGAACGCGATCCTCACCGCCGTCGTGACGATCGTGCTCGCCGCCATCCTCGCCGCGCTGATCTGGCGGCTGGCCGACAAGGACCAGTTCGCCGGGAAGCTCTGGTCTCCGTTCACCGAGTGGACCGTGTGGCGGCACCTGATCATCCCCGGCCTGCTGAGCACGCTGAAGGCCGCCGCCGTCGCGACCGTGCTCGCGCTGCTGTTCGGCATCGTGTTCGGCCTGGCCCGGCTCTCCGACCACTGGTGGATCCGCGTCCCGGCGGGCGCGGTGGTGGAGTTCTTCCGCGGCATCCCGCTGCTGATCCTGATCTTCCTGGCGTTCTTCGTCCCGAACAAGATCAGCCCGCAGATCGCCGAGTCCCAGTTCGGGCAGCTGCAGCGCGTCTCGGTGGACTACTTCTTCTCGATCTTCGGGGTGGAGAGCAACGCCGGCGTGGTCACCGTCCCGGCGTTCGCCGCGGTCGTGTTCGGCCTCACCATGTACAACGGCTCGGTGCTCGCCGAGGTCGTCCGGGCGGGCGTCCTGTCGATCCCGAAGGGCCAGGCGGAGGCCGCCTACTCGATCGGGCTGCGCAAGAACGGCGTCATGCGGCTGATCCTGCTGCCGCAGGCCATCACCGTGATGATGCCCGCGATCGTCAGCCAGATCGTCGTCCTGCTGAAGGACACCGCGCTCGGGTTCATCATCGCCTACCCCGAGCTGCTGTCCGCGGGCTTCCGCCAGGTCCCCGCCAACTACAGCAACAACGTCCTGCAGGCCGGCATCATCGTCGCGGTCATCTACATCGCGATCAACATGTCGGTGAGCCGGCTGGCGACGTGGCTGGAGGCGCGCAGCCGCCGCAGCCGCAAGACGGAGGCCAAGACCATGGGCACCGGCGGGGCGCCGCCCGTCGCCGGAGTCGGGGTCACCCAGCAGTCCGTCCCCACGGTCTGATCCGCACGCTCGCCCGACGCGGGGGCGCCGCCGGTGACCGGCCGCGCCCCCGCCGCCGTTTCCGCGCACGTTACCGGTGAGTCCGCTGGTGGCGCGCTTGTATCTTTCCGAAGTCAAACAGGGCGTCATGGCCCCAACCGATCCCCGTATGCGGGACGATTCCTGTTATGACCGCTCGTGCGACCCTCCCCTACGGCTCCTGGCCCTCCCCCATCTCCGCGGCCGATGTCGCCCGCGCCCGGCTGCGCCTCAGTTTCCCCACCGTCGCGGGCGATGACGTCTGGTGGCAGGAGACCCGCCCCGAGGAGGACGGACGGACCACGGTCATCCATCTCAAGGGCGGGCACCGCACGGAGCTGCTCCAGGCGCCGTGGAACGCCCGTACCCGCGTCCACGAGTACGGGGGCCGCTCGTACCTGCCGGTCCGCACCGGGGAGGGGTGGTCGATCGTCTTCGCCAACTACGACGACCAGCGGCTCCACCGGCTCGACGAGGGCGACCCCAAGCCGTACCCGCTGACGCCGGAGCCGGCGGTCCCGGCGGGGCTGCGCTACGCCGACCTCGTCCTGTCCCCGGACGGGACGGAGATCTGGTGCGTCTGCGAGGGCCACATCGCGGCGCCGGCGGAGCCCGCGCCCGAGCCCGCCGAAGGGGAGGAGGCCGCGGCGCCGGCGGAGGAGGAGCCCGCCACCACGGGCATCAGGCGGGCCATCGTCGCGGTGCCGCTGGACGGCCGCGCCGCCGGCGACGCCGGCGCCATCCGCGAGCTGGTCACCGGGGCGCAGTTCTACGCCAACCCCGCCCCGTCGCCGGGCGGCGGTCACCTGGCATGGGTGCAGTGGAACCACCCCCGCATGCCCTGGGATGGCACCGAGGTGCGCGTGGCGGCGCTCGAGGACGGCCGTACGGTCGCCCCCCGCACCGTCAAGGGCGGCCTCAAGGAATCGGCCCTGGCGCCGCTGTGGCGCGACGACGAGTCCCTGTACGTCATCTCCGACTGGCCCGGCTGGTGGAACATCTACCAGGTCGGCCTGCACGGCGAGTCCCCGCAGGCCCTCTACCCGGCCGAGGAGGAGTTCGCCGCCCCGCTGTGGCAGCTCGGCGGCATGCCGTACGCGCTGCTCGGCGACGGGCGCCTCGCGGTCCTGCACGGCGAGGGCGACATGCGCCTCGGCGTCTACGACCCGGACACGCTCGACCTCGTCGACCTGGAGGTCCCCTACGAGCACTGGGCGGCGGAGCTGTCCGCGGACGGGACGACGATCGTCGGCATCGCCGGCGGCCCCGACCTGCCGCCCTCCGTCGTCCGCGTCGACACCACGACCGGGCGCGTCGAGGGGCTGCGCCGCGAGCTGGCCGAGCTGCCGGACGTGGCGTACCTGTCGAAGCCGCGCGCCGAGCGCCTGGAGGGGCCTTTCGGGCGTCCCGTCCACGCCTACGTGTTCCCGCCCACCAACCCCGAGGCCGCCGCGCCCGAGGGCGAACTCCCGCCGTACGTCGTGTTCGTGCACGGCGGGCCCACCGGCCGGGTCTCCAAGGTGCTCGACCTGGAGCGGGCCTACTTCACCAGCCGCGGCATCGGCGTCATCGACGTCAACTACGGCGGCTCCAGCGGCTACGGCCGCGCCTACCGCGAGCGGCTGCGCCGCCAGTGGGGCGTCGTCGACGTGGAGGACGCCGTGGCCGCGGCCCAGGCGCTCGTGGACGGCGGAATAGCGGACCCGGCGCGCCTCGCCATCCGGGGCGGCTCCGCGGGCGGCTGGACGACGCTGGCGGCGGTCACGCAGACCGACGTGTTCAAGGCGGCGACGTCCTACTTCGGCATCAGCGACCTGCAGAGCTTCGCCGAGGCCACCCACGACTTCGAGTCGCACTACCTGTTCGGCCTCATCGGCCCCCTGCCCGGCTTCGAGCGCGCCTACGAGGAGCGCTCACCGCTCGGGCACGCCGACAAGACCGCCTGCCCCGTCCTGCTCCTGCAGGGCCTCAGCGACCCGGTGGTGCCGCCGGACCAGTCCGAGCGGTTCGCGCTGGCGCTGCGCGAGAAGAAGACCCCGCACGCCTACCTCACGTTCGAGGGCGAGTCCCACGGCTTCCGGAAGGCCGCCACGGTCATCCGCTGCCTGGAGGCCGAGCTCGCCTTCTACGGGCAGACCCTCGGCTTCGAGCCGCGCGGCGTGGAGCCCATCAACCTCACCGTCGGCTGACCGCCACGGCATGAGGCGGGCCGGACGGTACGGGCTGACGGCACGGGACTGGACGCCGGGCGGTGAGCGGTCGGCGTCCACCGGTTGCTCGGCCCCCCCGTGAGGCCCGGCGGGCCCGCTCGCGCGGCCGCGGCGGATCAGCGGGCGAACTCGATGGCGCGGGACTCGCGGACCACGGTGACGCGGATCTGCCCCGGGTAGGTCAGCTCGTCCTCGACCTGCTTGGCGATGTCGCGGGCGATGACCTGCGCCTGGATGTCGTCGACGCTGTCCGGCTTGACCATCACCCGGATCTCGCGGCCGGCCTGCATCGCGAAGACCTTCTCCACGCCCTCGTGCTTCTCGCGGGCGATCTGCTCCAACCGCTCCAGCCGCTTGACGTAGGCCTCCAGCGACTCCCTGCGCGCCCCCGGGCGGCTGCCGCTCACCGCGTCCGCGGCCTGGGTCAGGACGGCCTCCACCGTCCGGACCTCGACCTCGTTGTGGTGGGCCTCGATCGCGTGGACGACGTCCTCGTCCTCGCCGTACCGGCGCGCGATCTCGGCGCCGATCAGGGCGTGGCTTCCCTCCACCTCGTGCGTGAGCGCCTTGCCGATGTCGTGCAGCAGCGTGCACCGTTTGGCGATCTCCACCGGGAGGCGCAGCTCGCTCGCCATGACCCCGGCGATGTGCGCGGACTCGATGAGGTGCTTCAGCACGTTCTGCCCGTAGGACGTGCGGTACCGCAGCTGGCCGAGCAGCGCGATCAGCTCCGGGTGCATGTCGGCGATGCCGACCTCCACCAGGGCGTCCTCGCCGGCCCGGACGCACAGCTGCTCCACGTCGCTGCGGCTGCGCTCGTAGATCTCCTCGATGCGCTGGGGGTGGATGCGCCCGTCCAGCACGAGCTTCTCCAGGGTCAGCCGCCCGACCTCGCGGCGCACCGGGTCGAAGCAGCTCAGCAGCACCGCCTCCGGCGTGTCGTCGATGATGAGGTTCACCCCGGTCGTCGTCTCGAACGCCCGGATGTTGCGGCCCTCGCGGCCGATGATGCGGCCCTTCATCTCGTCGCTCGGCAGGTGCAGCACCGACACGACCGACTCGGCCGTCTGCTCGCTCGCGACCCGCTGGATCGCCAGCGTCACGATCTTGCGGGCGCGCTTCTCGCCCTCGGCCCGCGCCGTGTTCTCGATCTCGCGGACGATCGGGATGGACTCCCGCTTGGCCTGGTTCTCGATCGCGGCGACGAGCTCGGCCTTGGCCTGCGCCGCGGTGAGCCCGGCCGCCCGCTCCAGCACCTTGCGCCGCTCCTCGGCGACGCCCGCCAGCTCCTCCTTGCGGGCGTCCAGCGCCTGCCGGGCCTCGGTGAGCCGCCCCTGCCACTCCTCCAGGCGGCGCATCTCGGCGTCGAGCCGCTGCTCGCGCTCCGCGAGCCGGGCCTCCCGGCGCTCCAGATCCTCCCGGACGACCCGCAGGTCCTCCTTGAGCGCGCGGCCCGCCTCCTCGGCCTCCGCGCGGGCCTCGGCGGTGATCCGCTGCGTGTCGCGCTCGGCCTGCTCCAGCGCCTCCCGCGCTTCCCGCTCGGCCTTGGACCGGATCTCATCGGCCTCGCTCTGCGCGCGGGCGATCTCGGCCGCGGCTCTGCCGGGCATGCCGGGCCGCCACAGGATCGCGATGACGAGAGCGACCAGGGTCACCAGCAGCGCTGCACCCAGCAGGACGCTCTCCATGAGGCAGATCCTTCCTCGCCGCGGGCCCGTCCGGACTTCGGGACCCTGCCTAGCGAGGATTTACTCGCGCGCGGACGCACGACGTCACCGGGCGGCACGCGGCGCGCCCGCGATGACTCGGCCGTATCCGGTCGACGAACGTGTCCTGTATGCCTCTCAGCTGCTGGAACGTGCTCGGTCGTATGGCAATCCGCGAGACGCGGAGTAACTCCTCACTGCCGTAACGGTAAGCGGCATGGAGGTAATGAGCAAGCAAACGAGGGGCATTCCGGACTAACCGAACGTCAGCGTGAGTCCTTCCTTACCACCGCTCCTGACCGCCCGCACCCCGTCCCACCTGCCCGGAAAGCATCCGGTCAGAGTCAGGGGAACGTCACCGCGCAGTCACCCGCCCTCCGACACCCCGCTCTCCGACCCGGCGTGTCGCCCCACCGGAGCCCGCCGGCCCCCGGCGGCGAACGGACGGGCGGAAACGGGATCCGCATGGAATGGGGCGGTCGGCGGCCTCCGTCTGGATGCGAGCAGTGAGGGGATCCGCGTGGAGTGCCGGCGAGGGGGCGGCTAGAACGGAGGGCCGGTGGTCAGTCGTCGGGGACGGTGTCGGGGACGGCCTCGAGGTCGGCGCCCTCGTCGGCCAGGGCCTCCTTGACCACGCGGTAGGCGAGGCCGGGCGGGTAGCCCTTGCGGGCGAGCATGCCGACGAGGCGGCGCATGCGCTTGGCGGGGTCGGCGCCGCGGGTGGCGGGCAGCCTGCGGACGACCAGGGCGCGGGCGGTCTCCTCCTCGCGGGCCGGGTCGAGGGTCTCGACGGCCTCGTTGACGGTGTCGTCGGCCACGCCGCGCCGGCGCAGTTCGGCGGCGAGGGCGCGTTTGGCCAGGCCGCGACCGCTGTGCCGGGACTGGACCCAGGCCCGCGCGAACGCCTCGTCGTCGATCAGGCCGACATCGGTGAAGCGCGCGAGCACCCGGTCGGCGACCTCGGCCGGGACGTCCTTGCGGCGGAGGGCGTCGGCGAGCTGGGCGCGGGTGCGCGGCGACGCCGCCAGCAGGCGCAGGCACACCTCGCGCGCCCTGGCCTCCGGGTCGCCGCCCTCGGCGCCGCGCGGGGCCGCGCTCACCGGCCGCCGCGCCCGGTGACCGCCGTGGGAGCGGCGGCGCCATCGGGGAAGGTCCAGGCCCCTGTCGCGCGGTGCCCGGTAAGGCGCCGCCGCCCTGCATAGGAGATCATCGCTTACTCGTCGTCAAGAGTCACCCATATCAGGGGATTCCTTGTCAGGAATCACCCGTCTTGGCGGCCTTCGCGGTCTTCCTCGCGGTGGTGGCCTTGGCGGCCGGCGCGGGCGCGGGCGCGGCGTCCGGGGCCGCCGCGGGCTCGGCCTCCTTGTCGACCTTGGGCCCGATGCCGAGCTTCTCCTTGATCTTCTTCTCGATGCCGTCCGCCAGGTCGGGGTTGGCCTTGAGGAAGTTGCGGGCGTTCTCCTTGCCCTGGCCGAGCTGGTCGCCGTCGTAGGTGTACCAGGCGCCGGACTTGCGGACGAAGCCGTGCTCCACGCCGAGGTCGATCAGGCCGCCCTCGCGGCTGATGCCCTGGCCGTAGAGGAGGTCGAAGTCGGCGACGCGGAACGGCGGGGCCATCTTGTTCTTGACGACCTTGACGCGGACGCGGTTGCCGACCGCCTCGGTGCCGTCCTTCAGGGTCTCGATGCGGCGCACGTCCAGCCGGACCGAGGCGTAGAACTTCAGCGCCCGGCCGCCGGTGGTCGTCTCGGGCGAGCCGAACATGACGCCGACCTTCTCGCGGAGCTGGTTGATGAAGATGGCGGTGGTCTTGGTCTGGTTGATCGCGCCGGTGAGCTTGCGCAGCGCCTGCGACATGAGGCGGGCCTGGAGGCCGACGTGGCTGTCGCCCATCTCGCCCTCGATCTCGGCGCGGGGGACGAGCGCGGCGACGGAGTCGATGACGACGATGTCGATCGCGCCGGAGCGGATCAGCATGTCGGTGATCTCCAGGGCCTGCTCGCCGGTGTCGGGCTGGGAGACCAGCAGGGCGTCGATGTCGACGCCGAGCTTGGCGGCGTACTCGGGGTCGAGCGCGTGCTCGGCGTCGACGAACGCGGCGATGCCGCCCTTCTTCTGCACGCTCGCCACGGCGTGCAGCGCGATGGAGGTCTTGCCGGAGCCCTCGGGGCCGTACACCTCGACGACGCGGCCGCGCGGCAGGCCGCCGATGCCGAGCGCGATGTCGAGGGAGATCGCGCCGGTGGGGATCACCTCGACGGGCGCCCGCGCCTCCTCGCCCATCCGCATGACCGACCCCTTGCCGAACTGCCGCTCGATCTGGGCGAGTGCGGTCTCGAGAGCCTTCTCCCGGTCGTTCGCTGCCATTGAGATGTCCTTCTCGTCGTGACTGTCGGCTCTCGGCCGCTGCTTGCGATGTCGAGGGCGACGTTACGGCGGGCCACCGACACTTTCGAGCGCCCGGCGCGATTGTGGACGGCGCCGCGTGCCGCGCCCAGCCTACCGAACATCCGTTCGATCATCGTCCGGGATGGCGATTCGGATGGGAATCGCCGTGCGTTTCATGGTCCCGACCCCGTACGCTGGCGCCGTCCACGGAGGGTTCCAATCATGACGCTGACCGTCCTCTTCTGCGTCGATCCGCTCCACCCCCGGCGCGTTGACCCCCATTTCTCCCGCGAGGCCGAGGCCGTCCGGGACCATTACGGCGAGACGGCCCTGATCGACCACGACGCCCTGCGGCGCGGGGACGTGGAGGACGCGATCGGCGCCGTGCCCGCCGGCCTCGGCCCGGTCTGGTACCGCGGCTGGATGCTGTCGGCGGACGAGTACGCCGCGATGGCCGCCGCCCTGAAGCGGCGCGGCACGGTGATGCTCACGCACCCGGACGACTATAGGCGCGCCCATGAGCTGCCCGGCTGGCACGAGACGTTCGCCGGCCTGACCCCCCACAGCGTGTGGCGCCCGCTGGGCACCGGCCAGGACCCGGGCGACCTCGGCGAGCTGGCCGAGCTGGTCAAGCCGCTGCGGAGCGGCCCCGGCATCGTCAAGGACTACGTGAAGTCGTGCAAGCACGAGTGGGAGGAGGCGTGCTTCGTCCCGGACGTGAAGAACCCGTCCCGGCTGCACGACATCGCCTCCAAGATGGTCGCGCTGCGGGACGACCATCTGGCGGGCGGGCTCGTCGTCCGCGAGTTCGAGGAGTACGACGGCGGCGGCGAGGCGCGCGTGTGGTGGGTGGACGGCGAGCCCGCGCTGGTGGGGCCGCACCCCGACAGCCCCGGCGTGGAACCCGACCCGGACCTGGCCGCCGTGGCGCCGGCCGTCCGCGCCCTGGGCTGCCGGTTCATCACCACCGACGTGGCCCGCCGCAAGGACGGCGTCTGGCGCGTCGTGGAGGTCGGCGACGGCCAGGTCAGCGACCTGCCGTCGTCCGTGGACGCGATGGACCTCTACGCGCACCTGCCCGTCCCGGACTGACCTCCCCCACCGGCCCCACCGGCCCCGCCGGCCTCTCCTGCCGGGGTCCTGCGGGCCTCTCCTACCGGAGGGTCGAGGGGACGTCGAAGGTGGCGACGACGGCCTGCCACACCCGCTTGGCCGACTCGCCGTCGGCGAGGGCCTGCTCGATGGTGCGGCCGCCGAGTTCCGCCAGGACGTAGTCCTTGGCCACGCTCTGGGCGTAGCTCTCGCCGAACTGCTGGTTCATCCGATCCCAGAACACTGTGAGCCGCACGCCCCCCACGCTATCCGACCGGGGACTCCCCCACGGACCGCTCGACCTCGTCGGGGACGTCCGGCCCGGAGCCCCGCCTGTACTGCCGGTGCAGGCCGGTCAGGTAGCGCTCGACGCCCTCGATGACGCGGGCCGTCCGGTAGGAGGGGAAGACGTCGAACCCGTGCTGGGCGCCCTTCATCTCGGCGTAGACGACGGGCGACGCGGAGACCTCCCGGAGCCGTTCGACGAACCGCCGGGCCTCCGCCACGGGGATGAGCGAGTCGCGGCTTCCGTGGATGACGAAGAAGGGCGGCGCGTCCTCGCCGATGTGCGTGACGGGGGACGCGGCGGCGTACACCTCGCGGTTCTCGGCGAACGGCTTCTTGATGACCATCTTCTCCATGAGGCGCGTGGACCCCATGGGGACGGGCCAGGGCCCCGCTTCGAGGAGGTCGTAGACGCCGTAGAACGGGACGGCGCCCCGCACGCTCGTGTCGGCGTCCTCGAAGCCCGGCTGGAACTCGGGCTTGTTCGCGGTCAGCGCCACCAGCGCGGTGAGATGCCCGCCGGCCGAGCCACCGGTCACCCAGAGGAAGTCGGGGTCGGCCCCGTACTCCTCGGCGTGCTCCTTGTACCAGGCGAGGAAGTGCTTCAGGTCGATCAGGTGCTCCGGCCAGGTGGCGCGCGGGCTGAGCCGGTAGTTGACGTTGAAGCCGACCCATCCCTGCAAGGCCATGTGGTTGAGCAGTGGCAGGCCCTGCTCGCGCTTGTCTCCGATGACCCAGGCGCCGCCGTGGATCTGCATGAGGCCGGGACGCAGTTCCCCGTCCGCGGCGTCTTCCGCGGGGCGGTACACGTCCAGCCTGAGGCGGAGCCGCCCCTCCTCGCGGTACGGGATGTTGCGGTCGACCCGCACGCCCTTGCGCGGGATCAGGCACAGCGGCGGGACGACGAGCTGCGCCAGCGGGATGCGAGGCGCGTCCTTCGGGTCGAGGTCGAGCGGCAGGCCGCACTCCCGCAGGGTGATGACCGTACGGCGGGACGCGAGGACGGTGGCCGCGACGCCCGCCATGCCGGCGAGCGCCAGGACGAGGCCCGTCCAGCCCGCCCAGCCGTCCAGTCCGCCGAACGCGGCCACGAGCGAGGTGACGACGGCCCAGGTGACGAGCACATGGGGCGCCAGCTCGATCGTCAGCCAGCCGAGGAAGAAGCCCGGCACGAGGAGCAGGCTGCCGCGCCGGGGCGCGTGCGCGTTGGCCGCCGTCAGCGCGAAGACGATGCCGAGGGCGAGCAGGACGTAGGGCATGGATGGCTCCCTTGGGGGGTGCGTCCTACCGGTAGACCATGCCCGTGCGAGCGCCACCGTACAAGCGCTTGCTTACAATGTGATGCGCGCCACTCCGCCGCGTTCTGTCGGACCCGCGAGGCAGGATGGCGCCATGGGCGGTGACGTGCTCGAACGCTTCTCCCCGGCGACCCGTGCCTGGTTCTCCGGGGCGTTCGCCGCACCCACGCCCGCCCAGGCCGGGGCGTGGGCGTCGATCGCGGGCGGCGACAACACGCTGGTCGTGGCGCCGACGGGGTCCGGCAAGACGCTGGCGGCCTTCCTGTGGTCGCTCGACCGGCTCGCCACCGGGCCCGTCCCCGACGACCGGCTGCGGCGCTGCCGCGTCCTGTACGTGTCGCCGCTGAAGGCCCTCGCCGTCGACGTCGAGCGCAACCTGCGCGCCCCGCTGGCCGGCATCCGGCAGGCGGCGCGGCGCCTCGACCTGCCCGAACCGGCCGTCACGGTCGGGATGCGCTCCGGCGACACCCCGGCCGACGAGCGCCGCCGGCTCGCCGCCAGGCCGCCGGACATCCTGATCACGACGCCGGAGTCGCTGTTCCTGATCCTCACCTCGCGGGCGCGCGAGTCGCTGCGCGGCGTCGAGACCGTCATCGTCGACGAGGTGCACGCCGTGGCGGGCACCAAGCGCGGCGCGCACCTGGCGCTGTCCCTCGAACGCCTCGACGCCCTGCTCGACCGGCCCGCGCAGCGGATCGGCCTGTCGGCGACCGTCCGCCCCGCGGGCGAGGTGGCGGCGTTCCTCGGCGGGCCCCGCCCCGCGGCGGTCGTGCAGCCGCCGTCGGAGAAGGTCTTCGACCTCGACATCGTCGTCCCCGTGGAGGACATGGGCGAGGTCGGCCAGTTCGTCGACGACTCCGGCGCGGCCGACCCCCGCCGGCGCAGCATCTGGCCCCATGTGGAGGACCGCCTCCTCGACCTCATCCAGGCGCACCGCTCGACGCTCGTGTTCGCGAACTCCAGGCGGCTGGCCGAGAGGCTCTGCGGGCGGCTGAACGAACTCGCCTACGAGCGCGCGACGGGCGAGCCCATGCCCGAGGACCACTCCCCCGCCGCGATGATGGCCCAGGCGGGCGCCGCCCGGGGCGCGCCCGTGGAGATCGCCAGGGCGCACCACGGCTCGGTCTCCAAGGAGGAGCGGGCCGGCATCGAGAACGCCCTGAAGGAGGGGCGCCTCCCGGCGGTCGTGGCGACGTCCAGCCTGGAGCTGGGCATCGACATGGGCGCCGTCGACCTGGTCGTCCAGGTGGAGTCGCCGCCGTCGGTGGCCAACGGGCTCCAGCGGGTCGGGCGCGCGGGCCACCAGGTCGGCGCCGTGTCCAAGGGCGTCATCTTCCCCAAGTACCGCGGCGACCTCGTCCAGACGACGGTGGTGGCCGAGCGGATGCGCGGCGGCGAGATCGAGGAGCTGCGCTACCCGCGCAACCCCCTGGACGTCCTCGCGCAGCAGATCGTCGCGATGGTCTCCATGGACGAGTGGTCCGTCGACGACCTCGAATCGCTGGTGCGGCGCGCCGCGCCCTACGCCACGCTGCCGCGCTCGGCGCTGGAGGCGTGCCTCGACATGCTCGCCGGCCGCTACCCCAGCGACGAGTTCGGCGAGCTGCGCCCCCGCCTCGTCTGGGACCGCGTCACCGGCCTCCTGCGCGACCGCCCCGGCGCGCAGCGCCTCGCCGTGACCAGCGGCGGGACGATCCCCGACCGCGGCCTGTTCGGTGTGTTCCTGGTCGGGGAGAAGTCCTCCCGCGTCGGCGAGCTGGACGAGGAGATGGTCTACGAGTCGCGCGTCGGCGACGTGTTCGTCCTCGGCGCCAGCTCGTGGCGCATCGAGGACATCACCCCCGACCGGGTGCTCGTCTCGCCCGCGCCGGGCCAGCCCGGCAAGCTGCCGTTCTGGCACGGCGACACGCTCGGGCGCCCCGCCGAGCTGGGCCGCGCGCTCGGCGCGTTCACCCGCGAGCTGGCCGGCCTGCCCGCCGAGCGGGCGGAGGCGCGCGCCTCCGCCGCCGGGCTGGACGCGTGGGCGTCCGCCAACCTCGTCTCCTACCTGGGCGAGCAGCGCGAGGCCACCGGGCACGTCCCCGACGACCGGACGATGGTCGTCGAGCGGTTCCGCGACGAGCTCGGCGACTGGCGGATGGTCGTCCACTCCCCGCTCGGCGCGCGCGTGCACGCGCCCTGGGCGCTCGCCATAGCGGGCCGCCTGCGCGAGCGGTACGGCGTCGACGCCCAGGCCATGCACGCCGACGACGGCATCGTCATCCGCATCCCCGACATGGACGAGCCGCCCGGCCTCGACCTCGCCGTCTTCGACGCCGACGACGTCGAGCGCGTCGTCGTCGACGAGCTGGGCGGATCGGCCCTGTTCGCGGCGCGGTTCCGCGAGTGCGCCGCGCGGTCGCTGCTGCTGCCGCGCCGCCGGCCGGACAAGCGCATGCCGCTGTGGCAGCAGCGCCAGCGGGCCGCGCAGCTGCTCGCCGTCGCGAGCAAGTACCCGTCGTTCCCGATCGTGCTGGAGACGATGCGCGAGTGCCTGCAGGACGTGTTCGACGTCCCGGGCCTGGTGCAGGTCATGCGCGACCTGTCGGGGCGCAGGGTCCGCATGGTCGAGGTGGAGACGCCAGAGCCGTCGCCCTTCGCCCGCTCGCTGCTGTTCCACTACGTCGGCGCGTTCATGTACGAGGGCGACTCCCCGCTCGCCGAGCGCCGCGCCCAGGCCCTCGCGCTCGACTCGGCGCTGCTCGCCGAGCTGCTCGGCCAGGCCGACCTGCGCGAGCTGCTCGACCCGGACGCGGTCGCCGACACCGAGCGCGAGCTGCAGCGCCTCGTGCCCGACCGCCGCGCCCGCGACCTGGAGGGCGTCGCCGACCTGCTCCGCACCCTCGGCCCCCTCACCACGGCGGAGGTCGCCGACCGCACGCTCCCCGCCGCCGCGGCCGGCCGCCCCGACCCGGCGGACGGCGCGCTCCCGGCGGACGCGGCCGGCCTCCCCGGAGATCCCGCGGCGCCGCCGCCCGCCACGGCGGAGGCGGCCGGATGGCTGGTGGAGCTGGAGGGCACGCGCCGCGCGATCCGGGTGCGGATCGCGGGCGCCGAGCACTGGGCCGCGATCGAGGACGCCGGGCGGCTGCGCGACGCGCTCGGCGCGCCGCTGCCGGTGGGCGTCCCGGAGGCTTTCCTCGAACCGGTGGACGACCCGCTCGGCGACCTGGTGTCGCGGTACGCGCGCACGCACGGGCCGTTCCGCGCGTCCGCGGCCGCCGCCCGCTTCGGGCTGGGCGTCGCCGTGGTCGCCGAGACGCTGCGCCGGCTGGCCGCCGCGGGGCGGGTCGCCGAGGGCGAGTTCCTGCCGGTGGAGGCGGTGGCGGGGCCGCTGACGACCGAGTGGTGCGACGCCGGCGTGCTGCGCATGCTGCGCCGCCGCAGCCTGGCCCGGCTCCGCGCCGAGGTGGAGCCGTCCCCGCCGGAGTCGCTCGGCCGGTTCCTGCCGGTCTGGCACGGCATCGCGGGCGGGTCGCGGCTGCGCGGCATCGACGCGCTCGTCCAGGCGGTCGAGCAGCTGCAGGGCGCGGCCGTCCCGGCGTCGGCGCTGGAGTCGCTGGTCCTGCCGTCCCGCGTCGCCGGGTACACCCCGGCCATGCTGGACGAGCTGACGTCCGCGGGCGAGGTCGTGTGGGCGGGGCAGGGCGGCCTGCCGGGCGGCGACGGCTGGGTGGCGCTCTACCTCGCCGACACCGCGCCGCTGCTCATGCCGGAGCCCGCGGAGATCACCCTCACGCCCGTCCACCAGGCGGTGCTGGACGCCCTCGGCGACGGCGGAGCCCACTTCTTCCGCACCCTGTCCGACCGGGTGAACGCGGAGGTCACCGCGAACGACGCCGACCTCGTCACCGCCGTGTGGGACCTCGTCTGGTCCGGGCACCTCACCAACGACACGATGGCGCCGCTGCGGGCCGCACTCGGGTCCGGGCGCCCCACGCACCGGTCCCGGACGTCGCGGCGCGGCCGGCCCGTGCTGCCGTCGCGGACGGGCCCGCCGACGGTCGCCGGGCGCTGGTGGCCGCTCCCGCGGCGGGAGTCCACCGCGACGCTGCGCTCGCACGCCCTCGCCGAGGCGCTCCTGGAGCGGTACGGCATCGTCATCCGCGGCGCGGTCGCCGCCGAGCGCACGCCCGGCGGCTTCTCCGCCGTCTACCCGGTGCTGCGCGCGTTCGAGGAGACGGGCCGCTGCCGCCGCGGCTACTTCGTCGAGGGCCTCGGCGCCGCCCAGTTCGCCCTGCCGGGCGCGGTCGACCGGCTGCGCGCGCTCCGTCCCGCGTCCGCTCCGCCGGACGACATCTCCGCGCTCTGGGAGACGCCCCGCAAACCCGACGTCCGCGCCCTCGTGCTGGCCGCGGCCGACCCCGCCAACCCGTACGGGGCGGCGCTGCCGTGGCCGGAGCGCGCCGAGGAGGTCGCGAGCGGACACAAGCCGGGCCGCAAGGCGGGCGCGCTGGTCGTGCTGGTCGAGGGGCGCCTCGTCCTCTACGTCGAGCGCGGCGGCCGCACCCTGCTCACCTGGGACGACGACCCGGACGTCCTGCGGCCGGCGGTGGACGCGCTGGCCCTCGCCGTCCGCGAGGGCGCCCTCGGCAGGCTGACCGTCGAGCGCGCCGACGGCGAGTCGATCAACGATTCGCCGCTGGCCGCCGCCCTGGAGTCGGCGGGCTTCCACCCGACCCCGCGGGGGCTGCGCCTGCGCGCCTGATCCCGGAACCGGGGCGCGGCGGTCAGCGGCGCCGCTTGAACATCGCGATCAGGCCGCGCAGGGCGCGCTCGTCCAGGGAGCCGAACGGGTTGTCGTGGACGAGGTAGGTCCAGGTCGCGGAGGGCCGCTTCAGGCCGGCGGAGTCGAGGTCGACGCCGTCCTCGGTGGCGGTGAGGGCCTCGAAGGCGGCGACGGCGCGCGTGCGGGCGTCGCCGAGCAGCCGCTTGCCCGCCGGGACGGCCTCCCGGTTGAACTCCACCAGGGGGTCGAGGCCGCGGCCGAGGGACCGCAGGTGGATGCCCTCGCGCAGGTCGGCGAGGAACGCCAGGTGCTCGGCCCAGCAGCGGTCGAGCTGGTAGAGGACGATCTGGCGGGCGGCGGCGGCCACCGCGGCGGCGCCGGCGATCTTGGTGAGCTCGGCGTGCTTACCGGGCGCGGCCTCGGCCATCGCGCGGTCGGCGGCGTCCCCCTTCAGGACGGCGTCGCGCTCGGCGAGCAGCTCGCGGCGCTGCAGCCCGATGAGGTGGTTGTAGCGCCAGGTGTTGCGGTGCAGTTCGAGGTCGACGCCCTCGGCGACGCGCTGGGCGTGGGCGACGATCCAGTGGGCGCCCTTGTCGGTGATGAGCCCGTCGTCGCGGGACGGGGCCTTGGTCTTCTCGTCGGGGGCGTAGCGGGTGACGAGGTCGTCCTGGAGGCTGGTGAAGAAGACGGAGGCGCCGGGGTCGCCCTGCCGGCCGGCGCGGCCGCGGAGCTGGTCGTCCAGGCGGCTGCTGTGGTAGCGGCCGGTGCCGATGACGAGCAGCCCGCCGGCCTCGGCGACCCGGTCGCGGTCGGTGCCGGCGGCGTCGGCGGGCGCGGTGCCGGGGGCGGCGGTCGGGCTGCCGCCGAGGCGGATGTCGGTGCCGCGGCCCGCCATCTGGGTGGAGACGGTGATCGCGCCGTACCGGCCCGCCTCGGCGATGATCGCGGCCTCCTCGGCGTCGTTCTTGGCGTTCAGCACGACCCGGTCGAGCCCGGCGCGGACGAGGCTGCGGGCGAGCCGCTCGGACTCGGCGACGTCGCCGGTGCCGACCAGCACCGGCCGCCCGGCGGCGTGCGCGGCGGCGATCTCCTCGACGATCGCGACCTCCTTGTCGACGGCGGTCGCGTAGAGGCGGTCGGGCCGGTCCTCGCGGACGCACGGCCGGTTCGGCGGGATGACCGCGATCCGCAGCCCGTAGAACTCGGTGAGCTGCCCGGACACGGCCATCGCGGTGCCGGTCATGCCGCACCGGACGGGGTAGCGCCCGATGAGCTCCTGGACGGTGATCGAGTCGAGGATCTCCCCGCTCGGGGAGGTTTCGAGGGCCTCCTTCGCCTCGACCGCGGCCTGCAGGCCGTCCGGCCAGCGCTGCAGGAGCGCGACCCGGCCGCGCGACTCGCTGATCAGCTTCACCGCGCCGTCCCGGACGATGTAGTCGACGTCGCGGTGCAGCAGGACCTCGGCGTGCAGGGCGACGTTGACGGCGGTGAGGGTGCGCAGGTTCTCGGGGGCGTACAGGTCGAGGCCGAGGACGCGCTCGACCTCGCGCGTCCCCGCGGCGGTGAGCTGGACGTTGCGGGCCTCGTCGTCGGTGGCGTAGTGCAGGCCGGGCCGGAGCCGGCGGGCGAGGTCGGCGTAGCGGGGGTCGGCGGCGTCGAGGTCGGCGGCGCCGGCGAGGACGAGCGGCACCATGGCCTCGTCCACGAGCACCGAGTCGGCCTCGTCGATCAGCGCGACGGACGGCTCGGGGAGCACGGCGTCGGCGGCGTCGGTGACGAGCCGGTCCCGCAGGAGGTCGAACCCGACCTCGCTGACCGGCGCGTACGTCACGTCGGCCCGGTACGCGGCGCGGCGCTCGTCCGGCGTGGACGCCTGGCCGACCCACGCGACGGTGACGCCCAGCATCGCGTAGAGCGGGGCCATCCACTCGGCGTCGCGGCGGGCCAGGTAGTCGTTGACCGACATCGCGTGGACCCGCCGGCCGCGCAGCGCGTACCCGGCGGCGGCGAGGGCGCCGGACAGGGTCTTGCCCTCGCCGGTGGCCATCTCGGCGACGTGCCCGGACAGCAGCGCGAGCGTCCCGATCAGCTGGACGTCGTAGGGCCGCTCCCCGAGCGTCCGGCGGGCGGCCTCCCGGCCGAGGGCGCACAGCTCCGCGAGGTCCTCGGTGTCGCGGAGGGCGGCAGCGGCGGCGGTCAGCTCCGCGTCGGACAGCTCCCGGACCCGCCGCTCGCGGGCCCCCGCCTCCTCCACCACGGCGCGGAAGGGCGCCAGGTCGACGCTGCCCGGCTTCTGGACGAGCCGCCGCAGCCGGTCACGCAGCGCCACGGCGGGCTTCCGGTCGTTCGCTCACGGTTCTCCCAACGGCGGGTCGGGGGCGGTCGTTCCCTTCCATGATCCCAGGGAGATCCCGCCCTCGTACCAGGGTGTTCTCCGCTGTTGGTCTGACCTTGATCTCATTCCTCGGGCGGATCCCCCGGCCCCCTCTCCTCTGGGACCATGGAGGCATCACGGGGTTTGCGGTGGCCGAGGGGAAGCGTCACCGCGGAACGGGGTTTCGCCATGACACCTACGGCTCGCAAGGCCGCCGCGCTGCGGCGCAAGCGCCAGATCATCAGTCAGACCGTCATCGACCGCGCGCTGAACGACCCGCGGCGCCACAAGGAGGCCGCCGTCGCGACGGCGTCCGCCAAGTAGGCCCGGCCGCAGGAACGCCCCCGCCGTCCGGCCGGACGGCGGGGGCGTTCCGCTTCAACGGGACGCCCGGCTTCGCCGGGACGCCGGGCTTCGCCGGGACGCCGGGCTTCGCTAGGACGTCCCGTCCGCCGAGAACACCTCGTCGCGGGCCTGCTGGAGCGCCGCGTGCAGTGCGCCGCGCAGCACCGGGTCGCCCTCGACCTCGGTGACGGCCACCTCGGGGCGGGTCGGGCTGATCCGGCCGACGATCCGCTCGATGCGGGTGGCGAGGGGCCGCCCGCCGGCCCGGCCGAGGCTGCCCGACAGCACGACGAGCCCCGGGTCCAGGACGATGTTGACCGAGGTGACGCCGTAGGAGATGCGGTCGGCGAGCGCGTCCAGGAAGGCGCCGCCGAGGGACTCGTCGGCGGCGGCCGCGCTGACGCAGTCGAACGCGGTGGCCTCGGTGATTCCGTGCTCGTGGGCGAGGGCGCGGACGGCGTCCGCGCCGACCAGCGCCCCGTAGCCGCCGGCGAGCGTGGGGATGCCCCAGGTCGTCGACTCGGTGACGCCCTGCTCGTCGCGCGGGCCGCGGCGGGCGGCGCCGAGCGGCAGCGGCGCGCCGGGCACCGGCAGGTAGCCGATCTCGCCGGCGCCGCCCCACCGGCCGCGGTGCAGCCGGCCGCCGAGCATGACCGACAGGCCCATGCCGCGGTCGAACCACATCAGCGCGAAGTCGTCGGCGTCCCGCGCCGAGCCGTAGGCCCGCTCGGCGATGGCGGCGAGGTTGACGTCGTTCTCTATGGTCACGGGCCGGCGCAGGTCGGTGCGCAGCGCGGCGAGGACGCCCTCGTGCCAGGACGGCAGGTCGAAGGAGAACTGGACGTCGCCCGAGCGCGGGTCGACGACGCCGGGCGTCCCGATGACGAAGGCGCTCAGCTTCGACACCGCGACCTTGGCGGAGCGGCACGCCTTGACGACGGCGTCGTGCACCACCTTCACCGGCTCGTCGGCGCCGTTCGGGTCGACGGTGACCTGGGCGGCGATGTGCCCGGTGATGTCGGCGACGCCGGCGGTGACGCCGTCCGGGCCCACCTCGACGCCGGCGACGTAGGCGCTGGACGGCACGACGGCGTACAGGGCGGCGTTCGGCCCCCGCCCCCCGGCCTGCTCGCCGACGACCGAGACCAGCCCGCGCTCCTCCAGTCTCGACAACAGCTGGGATGCGGTTACCTTCGATAGCCCGGTGTGCTCGCCGATCTGCGCACGGGTCAGCGGGCCCTGCTCGACGAGCAGGTCCAGCGCCGCGCGGTCGTTGAGCTCACGCAGCAGCCTCGGCGTTCCCGGGCGTCTGGCCATGCAGGCCCCCTCGATGTCTCAATCCGCTAACGAGCAGTTTTGTTTAGGAAAGTTTCTTGTTAGTTTACGCCCAAGCGCCGACCGGTCCGGTACCCCGGCCGGGGGCGCGCGCAGTGCGCGGACTGGCGAGCAGGGCGCCCGCGAGCGATGCGAACGCGAGGTGGGCATGGCCAGGACCCTAAAGGGTCCGGGCCGCCTCCCCCGCACGCAGGCCACAAGGCCGCGCGAGGCGACGCCGGAAAGGATCCCCCAGTGAAGTACATCAAGGTTGCGGCCGCGGCGGCCGCGATCGCCCTGGCCGCCACGGCCTGCGGCGGCGACGGAGACGGCGACGAGGCCGGCGCGGGCAAGGACCCGGCCCAGCTCAAGGTCTGGATGATGGGCGAGGGCACGCCCGAGCAGACCAAGTTCCTCGACACCGTCGAGACCGAGTTCAAGCAGAAGCACCCGGACACCGACGTCCAGATCAAGTACGTCCCGTGGCCGCAGGTCGCCACCACCTTCCAGAAGGCGGCGGCGGGCGGCGAGGGCCCGGACGTCACCGAGCTCGGCAACACCGACGTCCAGTCCCACGTCGAGCAGGGCAGCCTGGCCGAGATCACCGACGAGTTCAACGGCTGGGCCGACGGCAAGACGCTGAACAAGACCGCGCTCGAGAACGACACCTCGGACGGCAAGATCTACGCGGTGCCGTGGTACGGCGGCGTCCGCGGCGTCTGGTACCGCACCGACTGGTTCCAGGAGCTCGGCATCCAGCCGCCGAAGAGCTGGGCCGACCTGACCGCGGCGGCCAAGAAGGTCCAGGACGCCAAGAAGGTGCCCGGCATCGGCATCCCGAGCGACCAGACCAACGCGCTGCTCAGCTTCATCTGGGGCAACAACGGCGAGGTCGCGGTCAGCGACGGCAACGGCGGCTGGAAGGGGCAGCTCGACCAGCCCGCGGCGGTCGAGGCCGCCGAGTTCTACTCCGGGCTCGTCGCCACCGAGAAGGTCGCGCCCGAAAAGTACATCGGCAAGAACGAGCTGGAGGGCCCGCAGCGCGACTTCGCGCTCGGCAAGCTCGGCATGTACATCGACGGCAGCTGGGCGCTGAAGGAGATGAAG
Organism: Actinomadura meyerae; assembly: GCF_900188445.1. GTDB lineage: Bacteria > Actinomycetota > Actinomycetes > Streptosporangiales > Streptosporangiaceae > Spirillospora > Spirillospora meyerae. The sequence goes on along the minus strand of NZ_FZOR01000001.1, from coordinate 12,831 downwards.
AAGATCTCCGAGAAGGACGCCGCCAAGTGGGGCGTCTTCCCCATCCCGAGCAAGGCCGGCGGCAACGCGCCGGTCATGGCGGGCGGCTCCGACGTCGCCGTCTGGAAGGACAGCAAGGCCAAGAAGGCGGCGTTCGACTACATCACCGTCCTGAACAACGCCAAGAACGCCAAGGCGTGGGCCGACTACAGCGGCTTCTCCTCCATGCGGTCGGACGTGAAGTTCTCCGACCCCAAGCTGGAGGTCTTCACCGAGATCGCCGGCAACACCAAGTTCCCGCCGATCGGCGCCGGCTGGGCCGAGTTCGAGCAGGCCAAGAAGGTGCTGCCGAACACGATCAAGGCGATCATGCAGGGCAAGAGCGCCGGCGAGGAGATGAAGAAGGCCAACGAGCAGGCCAACACGCTGCTGAACCCGTAGTCCAGGCTGATCGGAACGCCCATGCTCGACACCGCCCCCGCGGTGGGCGCGGCGCCCGGCCGGAGCAGCTCCGGCCGGGCGCGGTCCCGCCGCCGGCCCCGCCTCGGGCCCTACCTGCTGATCGCGCCGACCGTGCTCGTGATCGCCGTCCTGATGTTCTGGCCGATGATCCAGATCGGGATCATGTCGTTCCAGAAGGTCGGCAACCGCCAGCTGCGCGGCGAGCCGGCCGAGCGGGTCGGGACCGAGAACTTCGACAAGATCCTCAATGACCCGTTCTTCTGGCAGACCCTGCGGCACACGGTGCTGTTCGCCGTCGTCGCGGTGAGCCTGACGCTCCTCGCCGGGACGCTCGTGGGCCTGCTGCTCAACAAGCTGGGCAAGAAGATGTCGGGCTTCGTCGCCAGCGGCGTCATGGTCGCCTGGGCGACCCCGCCGGTCACCGCCGCCATCATCTTCAGCTGGCTGTTCGGCACCACCGGCGGCCTGGTCAACTGGTGCCTGGACCTGCTGCCCGACTTCCTGGTGGGCGGCGGCTGGGCCGACCACAACTGGTTCGCCACCCCGCTGTCGACCTACACCGTCCTGACCGTCTGCGTCGTGTGGCAGGCGTGCCCGTTCGTCGCCGTGTCCGTCCTGGCCGGACTGAAGAGCGTGCCCGGCGAGCTGTACGAGGCGGCGCGGGTGGACGGCTCCGGCCCGTGGCGGACGTTCTGGAGCATCACTTACCCGATGCTCAAGCCCATCTTCATGGTGCTGCTCGTCATGTCGATCATCTGGGACTTCAAGGTCTTCACCCAGCTGTTCATCATGTCCGGGCTGGCCAACCGCGACGCGTTCAACCTGTCGCTCTACGCCTACTCCGAGGCGTTCGGCTCGCTGAACCCGAAGCTCGGCATGGGGTCGGCGATCGCGCTCGTGCTCACGTTCATCCTGCTCATCGTCACCGCCCTGTACGTGCGGGTCATGGTCCGACAGGGGGAGACGCGATGAAGTCCTCGCTGCCGCGCAGGATCCTGCTGAACGCGACGGGGCTCCTGGTCTTCGCCATCGCGGTGTTCCCGGTCTTCTGGATGGCCTCCACCGCGTTCAAGCCGAACACCGAGATCTTCAGCACGACGCCGAAACCGCTCCCCGCCCACCCGACGCTGGACCACTTCGACCTGGTGCTGAACGGCGGCATCGCCGAGGTCTCCTTCTGGGAGTACTTCCGCAACAGCGCGGTCCTCGCCCTCGTCACCGTCCTCGCGTCCGCGCTGCTCGCGCTGATGGCGGCGACGGCCGTCGCCCGGTTCCGCTTCCGGTTCCGCACGACCTTCCTGGTCATGCTGCTGGTGGTGCAGATGGTGCCGCTGGAGGCGCTGGTCATCCCGCTGTTCCTCGACCTGAAGCAGCTCGACCTGCTCAACAGCCTCGGCGGGCTCGCGCTCGTCTACATCGGCTTCGCCGTGCCGTTCGCCATCTGGATGCTGCGCGGGTTCGTCGCCGCGGTGCCGCGCGAGCTGGAGGAGGCCGCCGCGATCGACGGCGCCGGCCCGGTCCGGACGTTCTTCACGGTCCTGCTCCCGCTGGTCGCGCCCGGACTCGTGGCGACCAGCATCTTCTCCTTCATCACCGCCTGGAACGAGTTCATCTTCGCCTACACGTTCCTGGAAGACCAGGACAAGTACACCCTGCCGATCATGCTGCAGTTCTTCTTCGGCCGCAGCGGCAACGCCTGGGGGCCCATCATGGCAGCGTCCACGCTGCTCACCATTCCCGTCATCGCCTTCTTCCTGCTCGTCCAGCGCCGCATGGTGTCCGGCCTCACCGCCGGGGCGGTGAAGGGGTGACGACCGACGACATCGCGACCACGGCGGAGATCGCCCGGCTGGCGCGCGGCACGCTGCTCCCGTCGTTCCCCGGGGCGACCGCGCCGCGCTGGCTGCTGGACGAGCTGGAGGGCGGCCTCGCCGGCGTCACGCTCTTCGCCCTCACCGGCAACGTGCCGAGCCCGGAGTCCCTCGCCGCGCTCACCGCGCAGATGCGCAAGGCCGGCGACCCGTTCGTCACGATCGACGAGGAGGGCGGCGACGTCACCCGGCTGGGCGGCCACGCGACCGGCAGCCCCTACCCGGGCAACGCCGCGCTCGGCGCCGTGGACGACCCCGAGCTGACCCGGCGCGTCTACCGCTCCCTCGCCGCCGAGCTGGCCGAGGTCGGCGTGAACGTCAACTTCGCGCCGTCGGTGGACGTCAACACCGCCGACGACAACCCGGTGATCGGGACCCGCTCGTTCGGCTCCGACCCCGAGCTGGTCGCCCGGCACGCCGCCGCGTCCGTCGCGGGTACGCAGGAGGCGGGCGTCGCGGCCTGCGCCAAGCACTTCCCGGGGCACGGCGCGACGGTGGACGACTCGCACCTGTCGGTGCCGCTCGTCGACGCCGACCTGGAGCTGCTGGAGCGCCGCGAGCTGCTCCCGTTCCGGGCGGCGATCGCCGCCGGAACCCGGGCGGTGATGACCGGCCACCTCAACCTGCCGGCGATCACCGCCGGGGCGCCCGCCACGCTGTCGCACGCGGCGATCACCGGGCTGCTCCGCGAGCGCCTCGGCTACCGGGGCGTGATCGTCACCGACGCGCTCGACATGCGGGGGGCGAGCGGGGCGATCGGCATCCCGGAGGCGTCCGTGCGGGCCCTCATCGCGGGCGCCGACCTGCTGTGCCTCGGGCCGAAGGAGGGCGCCGAGACCGTCGAGGCGACCCTCGCCGCGATCGGCGCGGCGGTCCGGGCGGGGCGGCTGCCGGTGGCGCGGCTGGCGGCGGCGGCCGAGCGCACGGCGCGGCTGCGGGACTGGCTCGCCGAGCCGGTCCGGGCGACGGTGGACCGCGCCGCCGGTCTCGCGGCCGCGCGCCGCGCCGTGCGGGTCACGGGAGCGCTCCCAGGCTGGGCCGGGCCACCGCTGGTCGTGCGGACGGAGTCGTCCGGCAACATCGCCGTCGGCCCGACGCCGTGGGGCCTGGACCCCTGGGCGCCCGGCGCCGTCCGCACCGACGGCTCGGACGGGGAGGCGGACCGCGTCCTGGATCGTGCCAAGGGCCGGGGCCTGGTCGTCGTCCTGCGCGACGCGCACCGGCACGCCGCGCAGCGCGCCCTCGCCACGGCGCTGCTGACCGCCCGTCCCGACACGGTCGTCGTCGAGATGGGGCTGCCCGTCTGGCGCCCCGGATCGGCCGCCTACGTCGCCACCTACGGCGCCGCCGCGGCCAACGCGCAGGCCGCCGCCGAACTCCTCGGCCTCGCCGGGGCCGGCTGAGACCCGCGGCGCGCCCGCCGGGCATGGAGCCCGGTTCCGGCGGGCGCGCCGCGCTCCGCACGGCCCCGTGCCCGCCCCGCGCGGACGCCCGTCCCGCACCGGGGCCCGAGTGGTTCGCACGACAAGGGATAATGCGTACATGCGATTGTCCGCCCGGGTCGACTACGCGCTGCGTGCCGCCGCCGAGCTGGCGGTCGCCGGGAGTCACCCGGTGACCGCGGTGCAGCTCGCCGAGGCCCAGCAGATCCCGCCCAAATTCCTCGAGAACATCCTCGGCCAGCTGCGCCGGTCCGGCCTCGTCCGGAGCCAGCGCGGCCCCGAGGGCGGCTACTGGCTGGCGCGGCCCGCCGAGCGGATCTCCCTCGCCGACATCATCCGCGCCATCGACGGGCCCCTGCTCGGCGTCCGGGGCGAGCGCCCCGAGCACGTCGGGTACGAGGGTCCGGCGCGCTCCCTGCAGGAGGTGTGGATCGCGCTGCGCGCCAGCGAGCGCGCCATCCTGGAGCAGGTCACGCTCGCGCACATCGCCGCCGGCGAGCTGCCCGCCCCCGTCCAGAAGCTCACCGAGGACCCGTCCGCCTGGGAGAGCCCCTCGCTGATCTAGGCCATGCCGGAGGGCGACGTCGTCTGGTGGACGGCCCGGCGGTTGCGCGAGGCGCTCGCCGGGCGGGTGCTGACGCGCTCGGACTTCCGCGTCCCCCGGCTCGCCACGGCCGACCTGCGCGGCCGGACGGTCCTGGAGTCGGTCGCGCGGGGCAAGCACCTGCTCACCCGCGTCGAGGGCGGGCTCACCGTGCACACGCACCTGCTGATGGACGGGCGCTGGCAGGTCCGCCGCGCCGGGCCGCCGCCGCGCGACCACCGGGTCCGGCTGGTGCTGGCGAACGCGCAGTGGCAGGCCGTCGGCTACTCGCTCGGGCTGGTGGAGCTGCTGCGCACCGCCGAGGAAGGCGCCGCCGTGGGCCATCTCGGGCCCGATCTGCTCGACCCGGCCTGGGGCCCGGAACTCGCCGCGGAGGCCGTGGCGCGGCTCGGCGAGCAGCCCGAGCGGCCCGTCGGCGACGCGCTGCTCGACCAGACGCGGCTCGCCGGGATCGGCAACGTCTACAAGGCCGAGGTCCTGTTCCTCAGGGGCGTCGCCCCGTGGACCCCGATACGGGACGTCCCCGACCTCGGAGCGCTCGTGGAGCTGTCTCACCGGCTCCTGGACGCCAACAAGGAGCGGCACGGCCACATCACGACCGGCGACCGGGGCCGCGGGCGCGAGCACTGGGTGTACGGGCGCGCCGGGCGCCCCTGCCGGCGCTGCGGGACGCGGATCGAGCGCGCGGAGCAGGCCGGGGAGCGGGTCACGTTCTGGTGCCCGCACTGCCAGCCCGCCGCGGACCGGCGCTAGCGGCCGGCGCGATGGGACGGGCGGGCGTCGGCGCCCGCCCAGAGCCCGGGCTCCGGGCGGGTCGCCGCGTGGCCGGGTCGCCGGATCCTGCGCCCGTGGAAAGATCTTCGGTCCGCGATCGTTCCAAGTCAATTCTCGGGTTTTCTTAGCTGCTCCCCAGTTCTAACTTGGGCATATGACCCTGGACGACCTCCGCGTGTTCACCGCCGTCTGCGCCGCCGGCAACCTCAGCGCGGTGGCGCGCGACCTGTCGTGCAGCCAGTCGGCCGTCAGCCAGCACGTGAAGCGGCTGGAGCGGGAGACCGGGCTGGTCCTGCTGGAGCGGCGGCCGCGCGGCGTGGTGCCGACCCGCGCCGGGCGCATCCTGCACCGGGCGGCGACCGACGGCCTGGCGGGGCTGGACGCCGCGCTGCGGCACCTCGACGACCTGCGCCGCGGCGTCGGCGGCACCGTCCGGGTCGCGACGGGCGCCACGACCGTCCGGCACTTCATGGCCGCGGGCGTGGCGGAGTTCCGCGCGCGGCACCCCGAGGCGGCGCTGCAGTTCGAGACCGCGGGGTCCAGCCGCCGCTGCCTGGAGGCGGTCCGGTCGCACACGGCGGACCTGGCCTGGGTGACGATCGGCCCGGCGCTGAAGGGCGTCGAGCAGCGCGCCTCCTGCGAGCTGCCGTGGATGCTCGCCGTCCACGCGGGCGACCCGCTCGCGGAGCGGGCGTCGATCGCGCTCGGCGACCTGGCGGGGATCCGGTACATCGAGCTGCCCGCGCACTCGACCTCGCGCGTCCACCTGGAGATGCACCTCGAACGGCACGGCGTCCGGCTGGCCTCCACCACGAGCGTCGCCGACTGGGACACCGCGCTGCTGCTCGCCGAACTGGGGCTGGGCCACGCGATCCTGCCCGCGCTGCCGGGCTGGGGGCGGGGCACCGGGGACGTCCGGCTCATCCCGGTCCCGGACCTGCCGCCGCTCGCCGCCGGCTGGGCCGCGCGGAGCTGGGACGCCCTGAGCCCGCTCGCGATCGAGTTCGCCGACACCGTCCTGTCCCACCTGAGCGACACTGCCCGCCTGACTGACGGCAGGTGACCGGAGCGTCCCGCGGGCCCGCCCGCGGCCGGACATGGACCGGACATGGAAAGGCCCCGGCACCCGCCGGGAAGGCGGATGCCGGGGCCGATGCGCCCGGGTCCGGTTCACGCCGGGATCGCGGCGGCGCGACCTCGGACCGGTCGCCGTTCCATCATGTCGCCGTTCGATCGTGTCGGTGCGTCAGGTCTGGGCCTGGAACATCCAGTGCTGCTTCTCCAGCTCCGCGGTGATGCCGATGAGCAGGTCCTGGGTGACCTGGTCCGCTTCGTCGGTCGCGGCGATGCGCTCCCGGAAACGCGCGATGATCTGCGCCAGCGTGTCGGTGATGGCGGCGACGACCTTGTCGTCGTCCAGGTACCCGGCCTCCAGCTGGGGCAGCTGGGTGCGGTCGGCGACCGTCCGGGCGCGGCCGTCGGGGTTCACCCCGACCGCCACGGCGCGCTCGGCCAGATCGTCCTGGCCGGTCCGCGCGAGGGCGACCACCTCGTCCAGGTGCTCGTGGACGACCTTGAAGTTTCGCCCGGTCAGGTTCCAGTGCGCCTGCTTGGCCACCAGAGCCAGATCGATGAGGTCGACGAGAGAACCCTGCAGGGCCTCCCCCACGACCTTGACGGCCTCGTCCGGGAGCGGGCTCTTGACCCTCGCCATGGATCGGGCTCCTTCCGCGTCGTTACGGTCATGCGCTACAACACGGAGAGATCCCCTGTAATGCCGGGTTCATGCGTGAGGCCGCGCACACCCGCGGCCCCGGGTCGGGCATGAACGCCGCCGGCCGGGTCAGGCCGCGACCATGTCGGCGCGGAACTCCCCGGTGATCTCCTCCGGCGTCTCCGGAATGCTCTCGGCCGCGATGCGCTCGTGCTCCGGCGCGCCCGCCATGACGGGCTCGTGCTGCAGCTCGGCGAGAGCGAGCTGGTCCGCGACCTCGCGGAGCACGTGTGACAGCGGGACGCCGAGTGCCTTGCAGATCGAGGAGAGCAGCTCCGAGGAGGCTTCCTTCTGACCCCGCTCGACCTCGGAGAGATAGCCGAGTGACACCCGCGCCGCCGCGGACACCTCACGGAGGGTGCGTCCCTGGCGCAGCCGCAGCTGCCGCAGTACGTCACCGAGCAGCTGGCGAAGCAGGACCATCGTCTCGCTCCCTCCCTCAGTTCGGACCATCTGCCGGTTCCACCGTACCCGCCTTGACGGCGGCCATGGCAGACCGTTGATTTCGTGTTCGCTCGGAACGTAACGCTGTAATCAGTCCCGGTCTTCCCGATCTGCCTGAGCCTCCTCGCTCTCCTCCCCGGCGTCAAGTCCCAGCAGCACACGTCTCAGCAGCTCAAGGGCATGGACGACGGTCATCCGCCGGATCACCCCGCGGGTCTCGCGCCCGGGGCCGGGTACGGGGAGTCTCGGGCCGGCCACGGTTCGCGAATCGCCGGGTCCGGCCACGGCGGCGTAGACCGTTCCCACCGGGCGGCCGTCCTGGGGCTCGGGACCCGCGACACCGGTCACCGCGAGCCCGTAGGTCGCGCCGAGCGCGTCGCGCACGCCCGCGGCCATCGCGGCGGCCACGTCCGGGTGGACGGCGCCGTGCGCGGCGAGCAGCTCCGCGGGGACGCCGAGCAGCCGGTGCTTCGCCTCCGTCGCGTAGGTCACCATGCCGCCCGCGAAGGTGGCGGACGAGCCGGGCATCTCGGTCAGCTCCGCACCGAGGAGGCCGCCGGTCAGCGACTCCGCGGCGGCGACGGTGGCGCCGCGCTCGGCGAGCAGCCGGTGGACGACCCGGTCGAGCGTCTCGTCCTCGGCCCCGTAGACCGCGTCGCCGAGCAGGTCGCGGACGCGGGCCTCCACGCCCGCGAGCCGGCCCGCGGCGTCCGGGCCCGCCACGGTGATCCGGATCCGCACCTCCGCCGGGCCCGGCAGGTAGGCCAGCCGCACCCCGTCCATCGCCTCGACCTCGGCGAGCCGCGTCGCGACGACCGACTCCCAGAGCCGGGCGGTGCGCAGCGTGCGGCGCGCGACGGCGGGCAGGCCCGCGGTCCGGGCGAGCTCCGGCAGCACGACCTCGTCCATGATCGTGTGCATCTCGAAGGGGACGCCGGGCAGCGCGTAGACGACGCCGCCGGGCAGCTCGACGCGCAGGCCGGGCGCCGAGCCCGCCGAGTTGGCGAGCAGGCCCGCGCCCTTCGGGACGTCGGCCATCCGCAGCGCCATCGGACGCAGCTCGCGGCCGGCGCGGGCGGTCCGGGCGCGCAGCCGCGCCTCCAGCTCCGGGTCGCGGACGAGCGGCACCCCGGCCGCCGCGGCGAGCGCGTCCCGGGTGAGGTCGTCGGAGGTGGGGCCGAGACCGCCGGTGGTGATCACCGCGTCGGCCCGGCCGAGCGCCGCCTCGACCGCCGCGACGATCACCTCGAGGTCGTCGCCGACGACGACGCTGCGGGTCACCTCGACGCCGTGGTCGGCGAGCCGCCGGCCCAGCCAGGCCGCGTTGCCGTTGACCGTGTCGCCGAGGAGCAGCTCGTCCCCGACGGTGAGAAGTTCGACTCGCATGGCGCCCCCATCCCTCCCGGCGGCCGCCCGATCTGCGGCCGCGGGCGAGTCGAATCTACCGGCGCGGACCGCGCGACGACCCCGGGGCGCCGCCGGTTCACCGCGGGAAACGGCCGAATGAGGACGCGAGCGCCAAGTCCCCGTTCCACCGTTCCAACCGGCCCATCCCTTTTCCGTCGCGGCGCGAAAGGAACGGCCGCGCTTTGGCCGCCGTTCCGCGAGCCGCCGCGTCACGGCGCGCGGCCGCGGCGGGCACCTGGGCGCGCATCGTCGCCGCACGTCAAAGCCCCGGCAACCCGACAAATCGGAGATGCGCAGGTCACATTGTGAGTCAAAACTCATTTGATCGATTCGTCCCGCCGGGCGCGGACGGGGATAATCACATCGCGTGGCGCCCGCGCGAACGGGGCCGCGGGACCACGACCGGGGTGGGCGTGGCCTCGCGGCCCCATCAGCGCGGGCGCCACTACCGCGCCAGGCTGCGCAGCACGGCGCCGCAGCGGCGGGCGTACCCGCGCTGGAACGCCGCGACGAGCGGTCCCGCCAGCCGCGCCGGCGCCGTCGCGGGACGGCTGAACAGGGTGACCGTCAGCCACACGTCGTCCTCCTCGTCCCGGTGCACGACGAACGACTCCTCCCCTGCCAGCGGATGCCCCGGCAGCGTCCCGTACGCCCAGCCGGCGTAGCGCTCCTCCTCCCGCGTCCACACGATCCGGCACGGCGCGACGAGCCGCAGCGGGCCGGCGCCGAGCCGGACGGCGACGCTCACCCCGGGCGCCGCGCGCCGCGCGGAGGCGTCCACCCGGGCGGGGAGCGCCCGGTGCATCCAGAACTCCATGAGCGCGTCGGAGGCGTTCCGGAACGCCTCCGCGCCGTGGCCGACCGGCACGCGCTCGCGCATGTGCCGGTACCCCGGCGGCCGTCCGGCGTCCCGCGTCGCGCCCACCTCGGCGTACGTGAAGTCCTGCGCCGCCACGGCCCTCCATCCCCAAGCTGACGAATCGCCGTCAAGTATCGCCGCTTCCACTGGTCGGCGCGGGTGCCGGGGACGTACCGTCCCGCACATGACCGCCATCGTGGCCGCACTGAACGTCTTCCCCATCAAGAGCGCGGGCGGCGTCGCGCTCGCCGAGGCCGAACTGACGCCGGACGGGCTGCGGCACGACCGCGAGTTCATGCTGGTCCGCCCGGACGGGCGGCACCTGTCGCAGCGCGAGCTCCCCGGACTCGCCCTGCTGCGCCCCGGCTTCGACGGCGTCAAGCTCACCGTCTCCGGCCCGATGGCGGACGCGCCGCTGGTGTTCGAGGTGATGGACGGCCCCGCGCTCGACGTCACCGTGCACAGGCGCCCGTGCCAGGGCGTCGACCAGGGCGACGACGCGGCCCGCTGGTTCTCGGCCGCGCTCGGCGCCCCGTGCCGCCTCGTCCGGTTCACCGGCACGCGCCCCACGCAGCTCGGCGGCGGGACGCTCACGTACGCCGACGGCTATCCGGTCTCGGTGCTGTCCGAGGAGTCGCTGGACGACCTCAACCGGCGGGCCGGGGACGCGCTGCCGATGTCCCGGTTCCGGCCCAACATCGTCCTGCGCGGCCTCGGCCCGTACGGGGAGGACGCCGCCACCCGGCTGCGCTGCGGCGCGGCCGAGATCGAGCTGGTCCGGCCGACCGGCCGCTGCGCGATCGTCAACATCGACCAGGAGACCGCCGAGCGGGCGCCCGGACCGCTCCGGGCCCTCGGCCGCTACCGCACCGCCCGGTTCGGCGGCGTCCGCGAGATCATGTTCGGGCGGCTCGGCGTCCCCCGCGCGATGGGCGTCCTGCAGGTCGGCGACGAACTGGCCGTCTCCTAGCGGCCGGGAGCCCTGCGCTCGGGAGCCCCGCGCTCAGGAGCCCTGCGGTCCGGAGCCCTCTGGCGCGCGGCGCAGCCGCCACGCCCGGACCAGGTAGTCGGCGCCGGTGACGACGGTGACCGCGAGGGCGGCGCCCATCGCGACCCACCGCACGTAGTCGAGCGGGCCGGGCAGGATGTAGAAGCCGATGGCGATGACCTGGAGCATCGTCTTCAGCTTCCCGCCCTTGCTGGCGGGGATCACCCCGTACCGGATCACGACGAAGCGCAGCACCGTGATGCCGATCTCGCGGACCATGATGGCGGCCGTCACCCACCACCACAGCTCCCCCATCGCCGACAGGCTGACCAGCGCGGCGCCGGTGAGCGCCTTGTCGGCGATCGGGTCGGCGATCTTGCCGAAGTCGGTGACCAGGCCGCGGGCCCGCGCGATGTCGCCGTCGATCTTGTCGGTGACCGAGGCGGCGGCGAACACCGCGAACGCGGCGAGCCGCCAGCCGGTGCCGTCCAGGAACAGCAGCCACACGAACAGCGGGACGAGCGCGATCCGGACCATCGTCAGCGCGTTGGCGATGTTCCAGACGCCCGCCTGCGGCGGGTCGGGGGCGCCCGCGACCGGTTCCGTGGCCCCGGCGATCATGCGATGTCCGCGATCAGGTCCACGCCGTCGCTGCCGATGACGCGCGCCTCCACGATCTCGCCGAGCGCGAGGCCCTCGCCGCGCACGAGGACCGTCCCGTCGACCTCCGGCGCCTGGTGCTCGGCGCGGCCCTCGAACCCGCCGCCGTCGGCCTTCTCCTCCAGCAGGACGCGGACCCGCGAGCCGATCCGGTCCTCGGCGCGCTGCGCCGTCAGCTCGTCGGCCAGCTCCGACAGCTCCTCGACGCGGCGGGCGACCTCGTCCTCGTCGAGCTTGCCGTCCAGGCCGGCGGCCTCCGTGCCGTCCTCGTCGGAGTAGCCGAACACGCCGACCGCGTCCAGGCGCGCGGCGGACAGGAACTCGGCGAGCTCCTCGAAGTCGTCCTCGGTCTCGCCGGGGAAGCCGACGATGAAGTTGGACCGCACGCCCGCCTCCGGGGCCAGCTCGCGGATCTGGGCGAGCAGCCCGAGGAACCGCTCCCGGTCGCCGAACCGCTTCATCGACCGCAGCACCGGGCCGCTCGCGTGCTGGAACGACATGTCGAAGTAGGGCGCGACGCCGGGCGTCCCGCAGATCGCCTCGATGAGCCCGGGACGGGTCTCGGCGGGCTGCAAGTAGCTGACCCGCACCCGCTCGATGCCGTCCACGGCGACGAGGCCGGGCAGCAGCTTCTCCAGCGCGCGCAGGTCGCCGAGGTCCTTGCCGTAGGACGTCGAGTTCTCGCTGACGAGGACCAGCTCGCGGACGCCGTGCCCGGCGAGCCAGCGCGCCTCCTCCAGCACCTCCGCCGGCGGCCGCGAGACGTACGCGCCGCGGAACGCGGGGATCGCGCAGAACGTGCAGCGCCGGTCGCAGCCGGACGCCAGCTTCAGCGGCGCCACCGGGCCGCCGCCGAGCCGCCGCCGCAGCACCCGGGGGCCGGACGCGGGCGCCACCCCGTCCGGCAGGTCGGCGGGCGCGCCGTGCCCCGGGACCGCCACCGCGGACGCGGGCCGCTCCACCGGGCTGATCGGCAGCAGCGTCCGCCGGTCGCGCGGGGTGTGCGCGTCGTGCCGGCGGCCCGCCACGACGTCGTCGAGGCGCTCCCCGATGTCGGCGTAGTCGTCGAACCCGAGGACGGCGTCGGCCTCCGGCAGGGCCTCCGCCAGCTCCCTGCCGTAGCGCTCGGCCATGCACCCGGCCGCCACGACCTTGGCGCCGGAGTCGTGCGCGGCGAGCAGCGTGTCGATGGAGTCCTTCTTCGCGGCCTCGATGAACCCGCAGGTGTTGACGACGACCACGTCCGCGCCGTCGGCGCCCTCGGTCAGGTCCCAGCCCGCGTCCTCGATGCGCGCGGCGAGCTCCTCGGAATCGACCTCGTTGCGGGCGCAGCCGAGCGTGATGAGCGAGACCTTGCGACGAGTGGACATGCCCCTAAAGGTAATGGGCGCGGGCGGCTTCGCGCGCCAGCGGGGTGCGGGCGCGGCGCCGTGCCCGAGGTCAGGCGTGCCGGTGGGCAGGGCGAGCTCGGGGATGCTCTTATGGATGTCAAGCGGCGAGTCTAAGATCGTTTGTGGTGATGATCTGGTAGAGCTCGCGGGCGACGTAGCGTTTGAGGCATCGGATG